>CAWIAC010000044.1:0-256934 GCA_963833935.1 uncultured Actinomycetota bacterium
CCAGCACCTCCAGCGCCGACACCCAGGCCGGCTCGGAGAGCCCATGCGTATCACGGCCGACGAACAACGGCCCGGTGGTGCCCTGCGCCGCACGGTACTCGACGATGGCCTGAGTGATCGCCAGAATGTGGGCCTCGTTGAATGCGCCGTTGAGCGCAGACCCTCGGTGGCCCGACGTGCCGAACGCCACCTGCTGAGCGACGTCGCCGGGATCGGGCTCGATGGAGTAATACGACGTGACGAGATGAGGCAGATCGACGAGGTCTTCGGGCTGGGCCAACTGACCGGCACGCGGATTGTCCACCATGGCTAAGTATTCTGCCTGCGCGCGCCTCCCCCCGGGCTGCGTAAGTCTGGAGTTCCGCCATACGCTGCGTAGCGCAGCGGCAAACGAAAGGAATCAAACCAGTGGCAGCCCGCGACTACCGCGAGTTGGCCGCCGTCTTCGTCGGCGGCGCGCTGGGCACGTCGGCACGCGCCGGGCTGAGCAGCCTGATGGCCGCCGACCCGACGCACTGGCCCTGGTCAACGTTCACGGTCAACGTCGTCGGCGCCTTCCTGTTGGGTTACTTCACCACACGGTTGCTGGAGCGGCTGCCGTTGTCGAGCTATCGGCGGCCCCTATTGGGAACCGGGCTATGCGGCGGGCTGACCACCTTCTCGACGATGCAGGTCGAGACGCTCAAGATGATCGAGCATCACCTATACGGCCTGGCCGCCGGATACACCTGTGCCAGCGTCTTTTTCGGGTTGCTCGCGATGCATCTGGCCACCGCCGTGGTGCGCCGAGTGCGGGTGCGCTGATGCGGCCAGCCGACGACGATGCAGAGCGTAGCGATGGGGTGGGGGCACGCCCCCTCGCCGCCCTGCGGCTGGGGGTACCCCCACCCGCTCGCGGGGGAGAGCGGCGCTGATGCTATGGCTTGGCGTGCTGCTCGCGGGCGGCGCCGGAGCGGTGCTGCGATTTCTGGTCGACCGCGCGGTCGCTCGGCGGGCCGCGCAGTCGTTTCCGTTCGGCACGCTCACGGTGAACATCAGCGGCGCCGCGCTGCTCGGCCTGCTCGGCAGCCTGGCGTTGAATCGGCACGCCGCGTTGCTCGCCGACACCGCCTTCGTCGGCTCCTACACCACGTTCTCCACCTGGATGCTGGAGACGCAGCGGCTCAGTGAAGAGCGCCAGGTCCGCGAAGCCGTCGCCAATATCGTCGGCAGCATCGTGCTGGGCATCGGCGCGGCGCTGTTCGGCCAGTGGATCGCAGGCCGATTGTGAACGAGCCTTGCCTGAAGCTGACCACCTATTTCGGCGAACGCCAGCGGGTGGTCACCGACCACGCCCGGCGGCCAGGCTTTTTGGCTGACGCGATGCTCGATCTGTTCGACACCCGGGAACTCGCGACCAGCGTGATGCTTCGCGGCATCGCCAGTTTCGGGCCACAACACGTGCTGCGCACCGACGAGTCGCTGAGCTTGTCCGAGGACCCGCCGGTGGCGATCGCCGCGGTCGATGTCGAGTCGAAGATCAACGGGCTGGTCGACGACGTTGTCGCGATGACCGGCCGCGGTCTGGTGACACTGGAAAGGGCCCGGATGGTCGGCGACCACGACGTGCTCGACGCCGGCAACGGCGACGCCGTCAAACTCACCGTCTATGTGGGGCGACAGGAGCGCATCGGCGGGCTACCTGCATACCGCGCGGTGAGCGATCTACTGTATCGGCTCGGATTTTCCGGCGGGGCAGTGTTTTTGGGCGTCGACGGCACCGCCCACGGCGAGCGCTACCGGGCCCACTTCTTCGGCCGCAACGTCAACGTGCCGCTGATGATCATCTCGATCGGGACCGCGGCGCAGGTGTCGGCTGCCGTCGCCGAACTCAGCGCCGCCACACCCAACCCGCTGCTCACCGTCGAGCGGGTGCAACTATGCAAACGCGGCGGCGAATTGTTCGCGCGGCCACATCGGCTGCCCGACACCGATGACCGTCAGCGACCGCTCTGGCAGAAACTGATGGTGCATACCAGCGAGGCCACCGGCCACGGCGGCGTGCCGATCCACCGCGCGCTGGTGCACCGACTCCTCGACTCCGGAACGGCACGCGGCGCGACCGTGCTGCGCGGCATCTGGGGGTTTCACGGTGACCATAAACCCCACGGCGACAAGCTCTTTCAGCTGACGCGACGCGTCCCGGTGGTCACCATCATCATCGACACGCCCGAGTGGATCGCGCGCAGCTTCGACATCGTGCACGAGTTGACGGCCGAGCACGGTGTGGTCACCAGCGAGATGGTCCCGGCCGTGGTGTCGATCAGCGGGCCGAACCGCGACGGCGACACCGAGCTGGCACGCCACGACTACTGAGCGCTAGCCGCCGCCGCCCCCGCCGCCTGCGCCGCCATCTCCTTGTCCGTAGCTGTTGTCCTCGCCCGGCGCTTGTGTCATCGCCGGAGCCGGTGACGGAGGAGGCGGCGATGGCGGCACCGGGCTGAGGTGTACCGGTGAATCCGGCGCGGCCTGAACGTGGGCCGTGACGTCACTCAACTGCACGCCGAGGCCGAAGGCCGCTGTCAGCGCTGCAGCACTCATGGACACTGCAAGTACTCGATTCGATGCAAACTTCATCTGATTCCTCAATGCAGGCTCGCAGCAGAACCTCGTTATGACGATGCGGGAAACCGCCGCGCGCGCTTCGGATACGTACCGTCAGCTTAGTGCAGGTACGACTTTGTCGACGAACAACTGAACCGACTTCCACGCTTCGTCGACCGGCATGCCGCCGACCAGCGGGTGCAGCACGATCGGGCCGTAGTTCGTCGAGTCGCGGACTTCGGTAATGAGTTGGTCGGGCGTCAGGAAGCGGTATCTCCCGGACGCCTTGACCTCATCGATCGTCTGAACGCCGGGCAGGTGCATCAGCGAGCGCTGATCCGTCGACCATCCGCCGTACGTGACCGCCTCCCACAGAATGTGTTCGCCGAGCTCCGACCACGCCCGATCCGGGTCTTCGTGGAGGTAGATCATGCCGCGATTGACCGGCCCGGGCATGATGACCAGTGGCACCAGGCCGGCGTCAGTGCACAGCTCGCGGTAGTAGTCGGCGATCTCAGGCAGATGGTCGGCCAGGCTGAGCGGCAACCGAAAACGCGCCGCCCGTCGCGCCGTGGCCCGCGAACCGCCGCCTACATATAGCGGCGGGTGGGGCCGCGTCCACGAACCTATCCCCGACCACACCGACAGCACGCGCTCGACCAGGCTGTCCATCAGTGGGCCGCGGCGGCCGAAATCGACTCCGAGCGAGTCATATTCGCTCGCGCGATAGCCCAGCCCCACCGTGGTGTGCAATCGGCCACGGCTCATGTTGTCGACCAACGCGATGTCTTCGGCGAGTCGGACCGGGTTCCACAACGGCCCCAGGGCGCAGTCGACGCTGGCGATCAGCGTCGAGGTCCGGGCCAGAAACATCCCGGCCGCCATGATCGGGTTACAGCTCCAGCCATGCCCGGTCGCGTGATGCTCGTCGACGCTGACGGTGGTGATCCCCCGCGGCTCGCCCCACTGCGCGAGTTCGAGTGCGGCACGCAGCAGTTCGCTCTGTGCGCGTGGATCTCCTTGCGGCGAGGCGAAGTTGAAGCGCAGCACCGTCAGCAACATGTCCGACCTCCGGTCAGGCTTTGGTCGGCGCCGCCGCCTGCAAGAATGCTGGAAAATCGGGAAACAGCGCGCGGTCGACAATCTCGATGCGGGTACCGAATGCGTCGATGTAATAGGCGAACAACGCCAGACCCGGCGGTGCCGTGTCAGCGGTGGCTTCGAACGTGAATCCCTTGGCCTCCAGCGTCCGCGCGGTCGCCGCGAGATCGTCGGTGAAGTACCCGAGGTGATGGACGGCGTTGCCTGGTGCCGCGGTCCACGGGCTGTCGGGCACTTGCTGGATGAGCTCCAGATGCGGGCTCTGCAGCGAGTAGACGAATGTCGAGGTGAGTTCGCGGCTTCCGTTCACGGTGCGGAAGGGCAACGTATACGTCAACGGGTTGATCCACTCGTAGCCGGCCAGCGCGCTGAGGCGGGCCATCGCGGCATCGAGGTCGGGCACGACGATGCCGGTGTGATAGTAGTCCTCAGGCCGTAGCGCGAATGTCATGTTCTTCCTTTGCGATCTCACACACAGTCAGAGGCACCGTCGACGACGAAGACCGCTCCGCTGATGTAGCTGCATTGCTCGGTGCACAGAAACGCCACCGTCGGTGCAATCTCGCCGACGGATCCGAAACGCCGCAGCGGGATGTGGGCCAGCTCGGATTCCACCAGTTCGGTAGCGGCATGCATGGGCGCTGTCATCGGTGTGTCGATCGCGCCCGGCGCCACGGCATTCACCCGTATCCCCTTGCCCGCCCATCTAACTGCGAGATTTCTGGTGATGTTGACGATCCCCGCCTTCGCCGCGCCGTAGCCGGGCACCAGCGGGACGGATCGCAGCGCGGACATCGACGCCAGATTGACGACACTGGCGCCTCCGGTCGCGGTCGACGCCCGCAACGCGCGATACAGGCCCACGGTCAGCCGGTACGGCCCGGTCAAGTTGAGCGCCACCGATGCCTCGAAGCCGTCGGGCTTTGACTCATCAAGTCCACCTGGGAAATTCGCGCCCGCGTTGTTGACCAGTACATCAATCTGGTCGAAGTCATGCGCCAACGCGTCCACCGAGTCGTTGTCGGTGACCTGGAGCCGGTGGTAGGCCATGCCGGACAGATCCACCTCGTAATCCGTCGCCGCCGGTTTGGTGCCGGTGATCGTGACCTGGGCTCCGGCGTCGCGGAACAACGTCGCCGTCGCAAAACCGATCCCGCTGGTGCCGCCGGTGATCAACACCGTGGTCCCGGTGAACTCGAAGGTGACCCGCGCCGTCATGAGTTTCTCGATATCTGCTCGGTGAGCCAGGCTCGTTCCCAGAAATTGGTGGTGTCGGCCAACAGCTTTTCGTGGGCTTGCCTGAGCACCTCGCGCGCGCCCGGATGATCGGCGGAAACCAGTTCGGCCAGGTGAATGGCGTGCAGGGGACGGTCTGCGTCGAGGTGTTCACGCGCCCGCTGCACGAGTGCGTCGGCGCCGGCCAACTCGACCACATCGGTACTCACGGCGTCGAAACCGACGGGATACAGCTCGGTGGTGGAGCGGTGGTGGAACCAGCCCGAGTAGTTCTCCCAGACGGCCCGCACGTCCCACGCGACTTTTCCATAGCCCTGGCCCACGTCGTACTCGGGCGGCAACGAGATGTCGCGCATCAGCGTCTGAACGTCCTTGCCGGCGTTCATGCCTGCCACCGTCTGGTCATGGATGTACTCGATGGCGTTGCGCAGCCTAGTCAGCTCGGCATCGATGCGCTCGGCACCGGCGATCGGTCCGAAGTGTCCGGTCACCAGTAGTTCGGGCTGCAGCTGGCGCACCCGCTCGACCGACGCCACCGCGGTCAGCGCGTCGCGGTAGCGGTCGCCACGCATGGTGACCAGATTGGGAATGTGGCCGAAGACCGGGCCGAAGGTGTTGCCAGACAGACAGATCCGCTCGTCGGGCAGCCATACCACCAACGAGTCGTTGGTTTCCCCACCGGGCACCGCGATCAGCTCCATGCGCCGGCCACCGACCTCCAGCGTCAGGGTGTCCTCGAAGTCGACATCGACGGCCGGAACGCTCTGACCCGCCAACTGCTTGGTGCCGAGCCGCCGCTGGATGGCCTGGATACCGGTGGCCAGCGTGTCCTTGAAGGCGAATGCACTACGGGCGGCACGGTACGGGATGAGGCGTTCGTTGTCGTCTCGCCACCGAGTCCAGTTCGCTTGTGCGACAACCGTCGTCTTCGGGTCCCGCACGCTGTCCAAGCCGCCGACGTGATCGACGTGGCCCTGCGTGAAGATGATGTAGCGCACCGGCGACGAGTCCACCGCGTCGAAGTTGGCGCGGTGCACCGGCCCCTCGAACCCCATCCCGGTGTTGATGATCACCCGGCCCTCACCGGTGGTCAGCAGGTAGGAGTTCGACAGACCCGGCGAGCACCACACGCCCGGAGCGATCTGCTCGGCCTCGTCGGCGGAAGCCGGGCGCATAGCCTCGGCGCCGAGCCGGCTGCGATAGATGGGCTCGAACTGGTGCGCAGGGGTGCTCATCGCTGACGTCGCTTTCACTGTGTCTCGGGCCGGACGTCGAACCTGTCGAAATAGAAGTCGAAGCGCGAGCGCAATTCGTCGGGTGAGATGCCGAAGTGCCGCTGCAGATCGTAACGAATATGGCCGTGCTTGCCGCGTGGATTACCGTCCAGATATTCCTGGAAACCGCGGCGTACCTTCGGTGTCAATTCGACTTCCCCACGCCGGTAAAGCTCCTCGAGCAGCGGCAATTCGTTGCCGTTCAAGTGGTGGAAGCTGATGTCGATGCTGCGCCGCGCGGGCACCAGGTCGCGGTCGCGCACGCACGCGCCGAGCAGTCGGTGGACGCGGTCGCTCCAGTAGTTCAGCAGCCAGTCCGGGTCGATGTTGTGGCGGCGCAGTCGATCCGAATAGGCCATCATCGTGATCGCCGACTGGATCACCGCGACCGGATCGCGATGGGTGAAGGCCACTGTCGCGTCGGGGAAGGTCGCGATCAGCGGTCCGAGTTGCTCGCAATGTTGCGGACTTTTGAGCACCCAGGTTCGCGGGCCGCGCAGAAATGTCAGCGCCTGCAGAACCTTCCTCAGGTAGGCGTAGTGCCGGTGCTGATCGAGACCCAGGTAATAGTCACGCCAATCCGGCACGCGGGCATGCCATTCCAGGACGTAGCCGGCAAGATCCAGGTCGAGCAGTTCCACTTCCTCCTCGATGGCCTCCGGGAACCGGTCGTGCATGGCAGCCACCACCGGGGCGCTACCCATCAGCGCGTCGTGTTCGGACTTCGCCCGCGTGTAGCGGGGATCGACCCCGAAGATGTCGGGGCCCCGGCCGACCGCGGGGATGGGCTCCTGACTCTCCCAGTACGGCAGCGCGCGGCGGCGTGGATCGGCGGCGATGAGGTTCACCAGGTGCGTGGTCCCCGACCGTGGCATCCCGACGACGATGAACGGCTTCTCGATCTGGATCGACTCGATCTCGGGATACCGCTTGAGGAGATCGGTCAGCGACAGCCGATTGCGCAGTAGGCGAACCACGCGTTGCCGCAGCGTCGATCGGGTGAGCTGGGTCAGGCCGTCGTCACCCTCGATCGCAGCGAGGTGTGCGGACAACCGGTCACCGAAGCCGTCGGTGTCGTCCAGGTCGTCGCCGACTGAGGCCTGGTCGACGGCCTCGGCAAGCATCTGGTCGATGTCGAATTCGACGGGTCTGGACTCAGTGAACTCCAGAATCTGACGCTGAACGTCGGTCAGCTTGGGCGACGTCAGATCGTCGACGTCAATGTCGATTGCGCCGCTCTCCTTCCTCATCGCGTTCGCTCTGCATCGCCGCCGGCGCGGTCAGCGACGTCGCTACCCACAGCGGCCGCCTCCTCGACTAAGTGCCGAATGCAGAGTAACGCCCCTCGGCGCAGCGTTTAGCCATATTTTTCCGGGGTACGCACAGGCGAAGCTGATAGCCGGCCAGCACCCGGATTCGTCACACCCCGAGTTCTGGAGGCGCACAGTGTCCGAAATGATTATTCAATCGCCCGACGACGTCATCGGGTTTCTCAAAGCACAGCACAATCTCATCGAGGACATGTTCGACCAAGTGCTGCACGCATCGGACCCGCATGCTCGGGAGAAGCCGTTCGTGCAGTTGCGGCAGTTGCTGGCCGTGCACGAGACAGCCGAGGAAATGGTCGTCCATCCTCGGGTGCGCCGTGAAGTGGATGCCATCGACTCGATCGTCGATGCTCGACTCGAAGAGGAGCATGAGGCGAAGGAGTCGTTGTCGAGTATCGAGAAGATCGACATCACCTCACCGCAGTTCATCGATGAGCTGACAAAGCTGCGTGATGCGGTGCTGGACCATGCCCTGCATGAGGAGAGCTTCGAATTCCCGAAGTTACAAAGCGAACTCGACGCCGATGAGCTCAAGCGGCTGGGAACAGCGGTACGTGCCGCTGAGGCCATCGCACCGACTCGTCCGCATGCCGGCGTGGAATCCGCGAAATTGAATTTCGCCGTCGGACCGTTCGCGTCGATGATTGACCGCGCTCGCGACCTGATCGAACACGGCCTCGGCTAACCGGCTCAGCCCGGCGCTATGCGGTCAGCGTGGTGACCCGCCGAATCACCTCGTCGCGACCAAGGGTGCGCGCAATCTGGAACAGGTCGGGGCTCTTGGTCGATCCGGTCAGGCCCACCCTGATCAGCTGCGAGGCCTCCCGGATCGAACCGGGATAGGCGTCCGGACTCTGCTTGTACTCCTTGGCATTACGCGCAAAGCCGAACTTGTCAGCCAAGTCGCGCACTTGTTGGAACCACTGCGCGGGATCGTCGAGATCTTGATACGTCGTGATGAAATCCCCCGCGAACGACCGCACCAGGTCGGCCGGCAGCCCGCCGAGCTGGGCATCGTCAGCGCCCACCGGCGTGAACAGATCGGCGAAGAAGAAGCCGTAAGCCGCGCGGAAGTCCGACCATTTGCGAAGGTCTTTGCGCGGATTGCTGACGCCGTCGCGTTCGACGGCCAGGGCGGCCAGGGTCAGGTCCGGATGAGACTCGATGACGCGATGCAACTCTGGATCGAACTCGGATGCCCACGTCGTCACAGCCGCATAGATCTCCGGCCCGCTCAATGTCGCAATGTGATCGGCGCTGATGTCTTCGAGTTTCACCAGGTCCACCAACGGGCCGGCGCCTCCGCACTCGGCCAGTGAGATCGGCGCGGCGAGAGCTTCCGGGAGCGGAATTTCCGCCAGGCGTCCGTTGGCCAGGCCGCGCAGGTAGTACAGCACGGCAGCGGCGGGATAGCCCGATCGGATGTAGAAATCGACGTCGGCTTCGGGGTCTTTGCGTTTGGACAGTTTGCGTTTGCCGCCCGGGATCTGCTTCATCAGCAGAGCGATGTGCGCGTAGGTGGGCGGCTCGAACTGCAGCGCCTCGAAAAGCTGCAGATGCAGCGACACCGACGAGAGCCATTCCTCGCCGCGGATCACCAGGTTGGCCCGCATCAGGTGATCGTCGACGGCATGGGCGAAGTGATAGGTGGGCAGCTGCTCCCCCGCCGACGATTTGAGAATGACCACGTCGTTGTAGTTGGCCTCCATCGACAGCTCACCGCGAATCGCGTCGGTGAACGAGGTCCTACCCCCCGTGCGGCCCGGTGAGCGGAAGCGCACCACATACGGCGTTCCTTTTTTCAGCTGCTCCCGTACCGCAGCGATATCCGCGTCGCGCCAGATTGCCCATTCGCCGTAGTAGCCGGTCGGGCGCTTGAGCTGCTGCTGGCGGGTGCGGATATCGGCGAGTTCTTCGGAGGTGGCGAAGCAAAGGTAGGCCTTGCCGGCGCGCAGCATTTCACGCGCGAAGGTCAGGTAGATCGTCGCCCGCAGCGACTGGCGGTACGGCCCGTAGTCGCCGGTCCCGTCGCCCTCGTCGGGAATGACCCCAAAGTAGGCAAATGCGCGTTCGAACTGTGCGTAGGCGCCCGCCACCTCGCGTGATTGATCGGTGTCCTCGACCCGCACGAAGTAGCGGCCGCCGCTCTGCTGCGCGACGGCGCGGTCGATCATCGCGGCGTAGATGCCGCCGAGGTGGATGAAGCCGGTCGGCGACGGCGCGAGCCGGGTGACCTCAGCGCCGGCCGGCAGGTCGCGGGGTGGATAGCGCTCTTCCCACTCACCCGGCTGGGGCAGATCGGCGGGAAAGAGGCTGTCTACCTCGTGCGGCTCGAGCATTCCGGTGCGGACTCCTATCGGGACGGCGTGCCTGGTCGATGTTAGTCACGCTGGTGACCTGGCAGAGCGTCCGTAGGCTGGGACGGGTGAGCGTTGCACCCGATATCACCGTCGCACTGCAGAGCTGTTTCGTCCGCGACCTGCCGGAGATGGGTGTCCGTTGGCAAGCCGAGGCCTTTCCCGAGCTGCAGCTGCTGGCACTCAACCAGCCACTGGCGGGCGAACTCTGCCTCGATGCCGATTGGTTGCGCGGCCCGGACGGGTTGCGGTTCTTGGTGGGTGCTCTGGTTCCCAGCGGCGCTGAACCGGTGGCCCAGGCCTACGCGGGTCATCAGTTCGGCGGTTACGTCCCGCGGCTGGGTGATGGGCGCGCAATGCTGTTGGGTGAGCTCGCCGACGCCGACGGGCTGCTGCGCGACATCCACCTGAAAGGCTCGGGGCGCACGCCGTTCGCCCGCGGAGGTGACGGCCTCGCGGCGGTGGGACCGATGCTGCGCGAATACGTCGTCAGCGAGGCGATGCATGCGCTGGGTGTGCCGACGACGCGATCGCTGGCCGTGGTGGCGACCGGGCGTCCGGTGCAGCGCGAGACGCTGCTGCCCGGGGCCGTGCTCACCCGCGTCGCCGCCAGCCACCTGCGGGTGGGCAGCTTCCAATACGCCGCCGCGACCGGGGATCTCGACCTGCTGAGACGCTTGGCCGACCATGCGATCGCCCGCCACTACCCCGGTGCCGCAATGACCGAAAATCCCTACCTGGCGCTGTTTGAAGCGGTGGCCGCTGTTCAAGCGTCGCTGATCGCCCAATGGATGCTGATCGGCTTTGTGCACGGCGTGATGAACACCGACAACATGACGATCTCCGGCGAGACGATCGACTACGGTCCCTGCGCCTTCATGGAGGCCTACGACCCCGACACGGTGTTCAGTTCCATCGATCAGTGGGGCCGCTACGCCTACGACAACCAGCCCGCCGTGGCGGGGTGGAACCTCGCCCGCTTCGCCGAATCGCTGCTTCCGCTGCTGGCCGACACCATGGACGAAGGGATTGCGCTCGCGGAGAACGCGTTCGGCGTCTTCCGCGCCGAGTACGACGCGACCTGGACGGCTGGCATGCGGGCCAAGCTCGGCCTGGCTGCAGACATCGACGGCGAGACGGTCATGTCGTTGGTCGACGAGGTGCTCGCGCTGCTCAAGGAGAGTCGCGTCGACTACACCTCGTTCTTCCGCGGGCTCAGTCAGGCCGCACGCGGACATACCGAGCCGACCCGAGGGCTGTTCATCAACCTCGCCGGCGTCGACGAGTGGATCTCGCGCTGGCAAGAGCTGGTTCCCGATGCCGCACTGATGGACCGAAGCAACCCCATCTACATTCCGCGTAACCATCTCGTCGAAGAGGCGCTGACCGCAGCCACCGCAGGCGATCTCACACCGCTGCAGCAGCTGCTCACTGCCGTCAGCGCGCCCTTCGACGAGCGAGCGGGCTTCGAGCGCTACGCCGCCCCTGCGCCAGAAGAGTTCGGCGACTACCGGACGTTCTGCGGCACCTGATTCGGTTTCGGCGCGTTGCGCAGCTTGTTGGCATCGCGAACTCCCTTGTCCAGCAACGCCGCCGGCGCGAACTTCTTCAGCAGCGCCAGCCGCCGTGCCAGCGGTCCGGCCGGGTAGCGCAACTTCGGGGCCCGGCTGGTCCCCGCCTTCAACACCACCTGTGCCACCACCGCGGGGTCGTCCCCGGCCCGTACCGAATCAGCGAGGACGCGTCTGACGTGCTCGCGAATGGGCGCGTAGCTCTCGATCGGCGAGTCCGCGTCGGTCGCGTTGGTTTCGAACGAGGTGTTGGTGTAGCCGGGTTCCACAACCGACACCCGCACACCGAACTCGCGCGTTTCATGGTCCAGCGACTCCGAGTAACCCTCGACCGCGTGCTTGGAGGCCGCGTACAACGCACCGTACGGTGCCGGCAGGAACCCCAGAACCGAGCCGACGTTAATGATCCGACCGCTGCCCTGCGCTCGCAGATACGGCAGCACCTCACGCGTCACCCGCACCAAGCCGAAGAAGTTGGTGTCGAAGAGCTCTTGAGCCTGGGCGACCGAACTCTCCTCGGCGGCGCCGAAAACCCCGATTCCGGCGTTGTTGACCAGAATGTCGATGCGACCCGCCCGCTGGACGACGGTCGACACGGCCGCGGTAACCGACGCGGGGTCGGTGACATCGAGTGGCACCAATTCCACTCCGGGGATCGGCTCGGTGTGTTGCGGGTTTCGGCTGGTGCCGAAGACCTCGAAGCCCTTCGCCGCGAAGGCGCTGGCAACAGCCTGACCGATGCCCGAGGAGACGCCGGTGACCAGTACTACGGGCGATCGCTGTGTCATATCCACTCCTAGTAAACCGATTGGTGTACTTCTACCGACGCCACGCTACACGGATTGACTACTGATGTAAACCGTTCGGTATACTCGTGACATGAATGAGCAGCGTACGGCGGGCAAGGGCGGTCGCGGCGCGCGCCAGCGCATCCTGGATGCCGCCGCTGAGTTGTTCTACCGGGAAGGCATCAACGCTACCGGCGTCGAACGACTCGCCGCCGAATCATCGGTGTCCAAACGTACGCTCTACCAACACTTCCCGAGTAAGACGGCGGTGGTGGAGGAATACCTGCGCGGCATCGACCGACGCGTCACCGAGAGATTGTTCCACCAGGACGAGCGGACACCTCGCGAGCACCTGCTGGCGGTTTTCGACGCCCCTGCGGCGCAAGGCGCGACGTTGCGGGGATGCCCCTTCCACAACGCGGCCGTCGAGGCGGCGGGCACTATGCCGGGGGTGCAGGACATCGTCCACACTTCGAAGCGCGGCTTCGCCGATCTACTCACCGAACTGGCCATACAGGCCGGCGCCGCGGACCCACGACAACTCGGCAACCAGCTAGCAGTGCTGTATGAAGGTGCCGCCGCACTGTCGACCTCGCTCGACGATCCGTCCCCGTGGACGCACGCCCGGACCGCGGCCGAAGCGTTGATCGACCAGGCCGTCAGCCGCTAACGGTCAGCGCGCTCCCCGCACCAACCGGCCGGGACGCGCGCCGGTGTCGACGCCGTCGCGGCGGGTCACCACGCCGTTGACGATCGTGGCGTTGTAGCCGGAGGCGCCTTGGATGAGCCTTTTCCCGCCGGCCGGCAGGTCATAGGCCATCTGGGGCCGATGCAAGGTGATCGCATCCATGTCGATCACGTTGACGTCTGCCCTTTTTCCGATCTCGACGACTCCACGATCGGACAGCCCGAATAGCTGCGCGGTGTCGTATGACTGCTTGCGCACGACGTACTCCAGCGGCAGCGTCTCACCGCGGTGACGGTCGCGTGCCCAGTGGGTGAGCAGGAACGTGGGAAACGAGGCATCGCAGATCATGCCGCAGTGTGCGCCGCCGTCGGACAGTCCCACCACGCCGGCAGGGTGGGTGAGCATCTCGCGAATGGCGTCATGGTTGCCGTAGGCGTAGTTGTAGAACGGCAGCATCAGCATCGACGTCGCATCGTGCTCGAGCATCAGGTCGTAGAGGGTGGACAGTGGATCATCTCCACGCTCGGCAGCGATCTTCTCCACGGTGCGTTCGTCGGTCGGCTCGTAGTCGGGCGGATCGCCCATCGCGTAGGTGCGGCCAAGAGCGTACTGAGCAAGCGCGAACATGTTGTCGAACAACAGGTTCGGATCCGGAGGCAGATCGTCTTCGGACAAGATCGCGGCCTTGACCGCGGGGTCGGCCAGACGTTGCGCGAGCTCCTCGCGTGTGCACTCGGCCTTCAGTCGACGGAAGGTCGGGCGGTGGGTGAACGCGTGATGCCCGTCGAAGCCGAACAACATGCCGAATGGTCGCGCGGCGATCTGGGGATACAGTCGGCTACCCGCCGCGTGGGCGGCCGCCGAGATGTCCAGCTGTTCGCGCCAGAGGTCTGGTGCGGCGTCGACCTGGATCATGCCGAAGGAAATCGGCCGGTCGATCTCAGCGCCCAACCGCTGCATCCATTCCAGTTCTTTCTTGGGGGCGATAATGTCCTCGCCGGCCACACCCTGGGGAGCCAGCTCGAACACCGCCTGGCCGCCGGCCGCCATGGCTCGGCCGAGTCCGAACAGCTCGTCCTCGGCGGCATAGGTTCCCGGAACCGGCTCGCCGTCGATGGCGCGGTGGCCGATCGTGCGGGAGGTTGAAAATCCGAGTGCACCGGCCTCGATCGCCTCGTGCACGAGGCGCGCCATCGCGGCGATGTCGTCCGGTGAGGCGGGCTCGTTGCGGGCACCCCGCTCGCCCATCGCATAGGCGCGGACCGCACCGTGGGCCACCTGGCTGCCCACATCGACGGCGAATTCTTGCTTCCCGATGACGTCGAGGTATTCGGGGTAGCTCTCCCAGCCCCACGAGATCCCTTCGGTGAGCGCGGTGCCGGGGATGTCCTCGACGCCCTCCATCAATCCGATCAGCCAGTCTTCTCGACCAGGCCGCACCGGCGCGAAACCGACACCGCAGTTACCGGTGACCACCGTGGTCACCCCGTGGCCGCTGGACGGCTCCAACAGGGCGTCCCAGCTGACCTGGCCGTCGTAGTGAGTGTGGATGTCGACGAATCCGGGCGCGACGATCTTTCCGGTCGCGTCGATGGTCTCGGCGGCGTCGCCTTCCAGCGGCGCGCTGCCCGGCCCGCGGCGCCGAATCTCGACGATCCTGCCGTCTTTGACGGCGATGTCGGCGTCGAACCGGTCCGAGCCGGTTCCGTCCACAACGGTGCCGCCGGTGATTTTGAGGTCGAACACGATTACTCCCTTGCCTGCGCTCCGGGTTGGCTACAGTGACACTCCAATAAAGGAATGTAACACCGTTACAGAAGCTACGGGAGCGCTTCCATGACGACCCACCACGCCCCGGACATCCGGCGCGAAGACGCGATCGGCACGCCGCCGCAACGTCCGACGCTGGTGCCCGCGCAGCGGTATTACTCCGCGGCGTTTGCTCGGCTCGAACTGGAGCGGATGTGGCCGAAGGTCTGGCAGCTCGCATGCACCGTCGACCACGTCGCCGAACCTGGCGACTACTTCGAATACCGTTGCGGGCCCTACTCGGTCATCATTGTGCGCGGTGACGACGGCATGCTGCGGGCGTTCCAGAACGTGTGCCGTCACCGCGGCAACTCGCTGTGCGCCGGGTCGGGTTCGGACTTGGGTGAGCTGCGCTGCGGCTACCACGGCTGGACGTGGGATCTTGCCGGCGCCCTCAAGCGGGTCCCGAACCGCAAGGGATTCGGAACGCTGGCAATGGCTGAGCTCCCACTGTTCGCGGTGCGCGTCGACACCTGGGAGCGACTGGTCTTCGTCAACCTCGATCTCGACGCGGCGCCGCTGGTCGACTACCTGGAGGCGGTGCCAAACGACATTGCCTGGCTTGGGCTCGGTGACTTCCGTTGTTATGCAACCATGGCCGTCGAGGTCGCCGCGAACTGGAAGACGATCGCCGACGGATTCAGCGAGACTTACCACATCCAGACGTTGCACCCAGAGCTGCACAGGTGCATGGACGACGTCTACGCACCGCAGGTGATTTGGGGACACACCGGCAAGTCCGAGCAGTTATACGGTGTGCCAAGCCCGCATCTCAAGCAGGTGACCTCAGACGCTGACGTATGGGACGCCTATGTCTGCACCCAGGGGGCGCTGATGGGCGTTGCCGAGGGCACGCCGTTCCCGGGCGGCCACCCGGTCACTGACGTAATCGCTTCTAAAATAAGAGCTTTCGCGGCGGGACGTGGTGTCGATCTGAGCTGGGCCAGCACCGAGCAGGTGATGCGACTGCACCAGTACAACATCTTCCCCAATCTGACGTTGCTGGCCAACGCCGATCACCTGACCGTCATGACCTCACGGCCGGGGCCCGATCCCGACCACGGCGAACTGGTGATGACTTTGTGGACACGCATGCCCCCCGGCGCGCCACGATGCAAGCCCGCCGACGTTCGGACGACAGCAGCCGAGGCCCAGCCGGGACTGGTTCTGACCCAAGATATTTCGGTGTTAGCCGGTCTTCAGCGCGGTTTGCACCAGCCCGGGTTTACCCACCTGATGCTCTCGGCAGAGGAACGGCGAGTGATCAATCTGCACCGCAACCTGGACCGTTATCTGCAGCTTCCCGAGTCCGAGCGGATCCGCGAATGAGTCCCGCAGCCCAAGAACCCGTCAGCGCGCAGGCGATCCTTGACGCCGCCGCCGGCCTGATCGAACGCCATGGGGTGGACGCATTCACCATGCGGGGGCTCGCCGACGAACTCGGCGTGGCGGCCACCTCCATCTACTGGCATGTCGGAGGCAGAGACAAACTCTTCGACAGCCTGGTCGAGCGATTGCTCGGCGAGATGGCACATCTGCCCGTCAACGGTGAGACCCCGGTGGAACGCATTGCCTCGCTGGCCCGCTCGCAGCGCAGGGTACTCATTGATCGACAACACCTGCTGGCCATCGCGCATGACCGTGACCGAACGCCGACACTGTTTCTGCCTATTCAGCAGATGCTGGCCGCCTTGCTGGCCGAGTTGGGCGTGACCGGGACCGCGGCCGCCCTTGTCCTGCGCGCGGTGCAAGTTCACGTCATATCGTCGGCGGTGATGCAGTTCTCGGCGGTTCGTGGGGCCAAACACGAAGAGGAAGATCCCTCGCTGTGGGATGACCAGTGGCCCGATCAGGCGCTGGTGCGGGCGCTGCAGTCCCCCACCGATTACGACGCTGTGTTCGAATACGGGCTCAGCGCGCTGCTGGCCACGCTGCCTGCGGTAACCGACTAGGGCGCGTCCAGCACGAAGTCCACCACGATGCCGGCCATGTCGTCGATCGCGGCGCGCGGAATCACCTCGAAGCCGTGGGTGCTCAGCGTCGGCAGGCAGAGCAGCCCCGCGCGCGGGCTCAGCCCGCTGGCTTTCGAGTGCGACGCGTCAGACATGAAGGCCCCCAGCGGCGCGCAGTAACGCGGTCACCGCGGCCCTGTCGTCGAGAAAGTAGGCGCCGACATAGTGTCCGAACTCCACGAGGTCTCGCTTGCTGCGGTCCACGCAGACCCGCGTCCCGGCGTGCACCCCGGCGGCGGCAGGTCGTCGGGAGTGCGCCCGGTGAAGACGTAGACGTGTTGCCAGTCCAGCACGCGGTCACCCTGATCCGGTTTGGTCTCCCAGATCCGCGGCTCTCCTGGGTGGTGTGCTCGGAGCCCAGTGTGAGGACCGCCGTGAGCGTCTGGTGGTCGCCGAGCACAGCGACCGGACCCAGCCCGAAGTTGCCGGGGTACATGATCCCCAGCTGCGTCATATGTAGCGTGCCGTCCGGCTCGACCCGCTTGACCAGCATGGACAGTTCATCCATGTGGGCCACGACCCGTGTCGCGGCGCCTCCGGCGATAGAACTCGACCGGTGCCGGTGGTCGCGCGACTCGGCATCGTCAGCGCCGATGTAGCCGATCAGGTTGCCGGCGTCGTCGGTCCACATGTCGTCGACCAGGGGTTGCAGCTAGCGGGCACACACCGTTCGCACCGCGTCTTCCTGGCCGCACGGCCCGTACGTCCAGAGCAGTTCTTGCAACAGGCTTTCGGTTGAATCAAGGTCGCGTTGCCCCATGTGGTACCTCCCAATCTCCGGCAACCGTAGCGTTCGGCCGATCACGCAACGTGGTTTGTGGGTTCACCAGAAGTGGTAGCCGCAGAGTTAGCGTTGCGCGATGCTAATCGCGGGGGGTGCAACGGACAGGACGGCGGAAGGACTGCAGTGAACGAAGACCAGCGCAACGAGATGGCGTCTCGGCGTGGCTTCCTTGCCGCGCTGGATCAAAGCGGTGGCAGCACGCCCAAAGCACTGAAACTCTACGGGATTTCAGAGGACGCATACGCCAACGACGAGCAAATGTTCAACCTCATCCATGAGATGCGAGAGCGCCTGATGTCGAGTCCGAGCTTCACCGGCGACAAGATACTGGCGACCATCCTTTTTGAGCAGACGATGGATCGCACCATCAATGGCGACGAGACCGCGACGTTTCTGTGGAAGCAGAAACACATCGTGCCGTTCGTGAAGGTCGATCAGGGGCTCGGTGAAGCCGAGAACGGTGTGCAGCTGATGAAGCCGATGACGAAACTCGACTCCGTGCTGGAGCGTGCCGTTGCCAAGGGCATCTTCGGTACCAAGATGCGCTCGTTCATCCAAGAGCCGAACGAGGACGGGATCAAGGCCATCGTCGACCAGCAGTTCGATTACGCAGACACCATCGCGCAGCACGGACTCATGCCGATCATCGAGCCCGAGGTCAGCATCAAAAGCCCGGACAAGGCCAAGGCGGACGGTCTATTGGTGGCAGCGTTGCACGCGAAGCTCGATGAGCTCCCCGCCGATCGGCACGTCATGCTCAAGCTGACATTGCCTGACGAAAACGACCTCTATGCGCCGCTCATCGATCATCCCCGAGTTCTGCGGGTGGTCGCATTGTCCGGCGGCTACAGCCTCGCGGAAAGTTGCGCGATCCTGGCCCGCAACCACCGTCTGATCGCGAGCTTCTCGCGTGCGCTGACTGAAGGGCTCACCGCTGAGGAGACCGACGCCGAATTCGATGAGAAGCTCAAGTCGAACATCGATGACATCTACGCCGCCTCGATAACCTGACCCTTCGTCGCCGGCTGACTAGTGGAACGCGTTGGCGCCCATCACGAGCCCCGCAGTGCCACCGTAGAGATATCCGACCTCGACCGCCTCGGTGATTTCCGCCTCCGAGGCACCGGCGGCGCGAGCGTTGTCGGCGAGCGTCCGTACACCATCCGGGTGCGCGGCGATCGCGTCGGTGATCATGCCCATCAGCAGCTTGTACTTGGCTGGAATGGCGCCGTCCCGGAGGATCCGGTCGCGCGTCCACAGGTACGAGTCGGCGAATTGCGGGTCGCGCTGCTCGAGCGCTGCGAGCCACGGAGGACGCGCCGGCGGCGAAGCTGCCGGTGGCATTGGCGCGGGATCGCTACAGCCACCCGCTGACGCGCTAGCACCGGTAGCAGCGTTGCCGCCATCGCACCCGTCGGCCCGGGCCGCTGGCGCGGCCTGGATGAGCAGACAGGCGCCGATTATCAGCGCCAGGCGCCAAAAAGCGGTGTAGGGCTTGTCGAATCTCCGTGATGTGTTGGCCATAGGGGGACGGTAAGTCCGAGGCGCCTGTGCTGCAACCGAAATCTATTGTGCTACTTGGCTTATCGCCGAGCACTGGGCGCGGGCTACCGCGCCACGAACGTTGCCGCGCGCATTGCCACGCTCGGGCTTCGACGCAGTGGCCGACTTTCACTAAAATTCCTACCGATGTTGGAAATCCGCCACGAGCCCGTTGCTCCCACCCGCACCCTCCGACTCGCCTCGGGCGAAGGGATCGACGCCCACCGGCACGACGACCACCAGATCGTCTACGCGGGCCGCGGAGTACTGGCCGTCACGACCGACAAAGGATCCTGGGTTGCTCCGGCCACTCGGGCCATCTGGATCCCCGCCGGCACGTTCCATGCACACCGCGCTTACGGCGAACTCAAACTGCACACCGTTGGTTTACCCGCCACTGAAAACCCGCTTCGGCTCGACTCGCCAACCGTTCTGGCAGTCGGCGCGTTACTGCGCGAGCTGATCATCGCCTACACCGACGGCAACGACGACACGCCAGAACGAACCCGGCTACGCGCCGTGCTGCTCGACCAGCTACGCGCTTCCCCGCAGCCGCCGCTGCACGTACCCACCCCCACCGTTGCCCCGCTTCGCGCAGTGTGCGAGATCCTTCACGCTGATCCGGGCGACGCTCGGACGCTTGCCGAACTCGGCCGTGCGGTCGGAGCGAGCGATCGCAGTCTGTCGCGCCTATTCCGCACAGACCTCGGCATGACATTTCCACAGTGGCGCACTCAGTTACGTCTCCACCATGCGCTGGTACTTCTGGCCGCGCGAACACCGGTGACCACGGTGGCACACCAGTGCGGCTGGTCGTCGGCAAGCGCATTCATCGAGGTGTTCCGGCGCAGCTTCGGTCATACCCCGGGCGTGTCGGCTCGACTGGATAATCCCGAATTGGATGTCGAGCCAATCTGAATCGCCTCTCGGCTATGCGGGCTTGGTGGCGCGCCACCGCTGTCGAGAACCCGCCTTGTCAATCCGGATGTCGGTGAACCCCGCCTGGCCCAGCCTCCTGGACAGGTCACCGGGTGTGACCGGGTTATAGACATCGCCGATGTGGATGAGCCGAAACCACAGCGATGGCACACGGTCGCTGCCGGCGAACACCCCGCCGGGCGTGAGGACTCGAAACGCTTCTGCGAACAGCTGATCCTGCAGCCCAGACGTGGGGACATGGTGCAGCATGGTGAAACACACCACCGAGCTGAAGTGGTTGCCGGGTAACCCGGTATCGGTGCCATCGCCGTGAATGACCTGGGCTCGATCGCCGTAGAGCCGATCGAGCCGGTCGGCCATCGGCTTATCCACTTCGACGGCGACGACCGCTGCCGCCCTCTCGACGAGAACCCGAAGCGTCGCGCCGTATCCGGGCCCGATTTCAAGCGTCCGCTCGCCCAGCTCGACATCGCTGAGTGCCCAAGGCAGCAGCTGATCTCGGACCATCTCGGCCCACCCCGCCGAACTGCACCGCCGTCGGTGTACCAGGTTCATCGCCATGCCGTGATGCCTTTCCGGGTAAGTGATGATCGATCGTTGTCAGCATTGAGAGACGCTACGAGAGGGTCCGGGCTGTTGGCTTCCGATAATCTGCCCATCTATATCGAAAACCAGCCATAGCTGCTCGAGGACCGAAACACGATCGAGGGTTCGGGTGCGCGGTGCCAGTTACCCCGAGACGCGTTGCTGCACAGCACGCTTAGTTTGCGCATCCGTCACCTGCCATTTCTGATTCGTTCATACTCCGACCAGCTTTGACAAGGGTGTTCGGCGATAAGCTGAGTATTCCATCACCCAGTGTCGCTTTGTCTCGACAAGACGGGCGATCGCCCAACTAGGAGGACCCATGTTTGTTCGTCTCGCGCGCGAATTGACCGTTGGTGGCGGTGGCGGCGGTAAGTCATTCGGCGGCGGCGGCGGCGGTAAGTAGCAGCCACTCCGTCGCATCACCGTTGCCGGTCTCGCCTCGATGAGAGGCGAGACCGGTTGCGGTTAAAGACCTTTCACCTCGCCAGTTCAGCTCGCCCGGAAGATCAGCGGTCGACCGCCGCCAAGAACCGCCCGGCGTGCAGATCGGTGCCGAAACCGGACGCGAATTCGCCTGCAGCGTAGACAACCTGACCGCCGACGATGGTGGCGGTGACGAGGTTGTCGTTGCGGTTGACCATCCGGCTGACCGCTGGCGCCTCCGGGTAGGGCGCCTCGGCGTAGGCAGCGCTGGAGCCGTCGAACCCGGCGGGGTCGATGACGGCGATGTCTGCGCGCTTGCCCTCCCGGAGGTAGCCGCAGTCGAGGCCGTACCAGTCGGCCAGTTCGCCGGTCAACCTGTGCACGGCGGTTTCGACGGGCATGGATCGACGTCGGTAGACACGTTCGAGCATGCGGATTCCGGCGTTGTAGAACGCCATATTGCGCAGGTGTGCGCCGGAATCGGAGAAGCCGATCTGGACGTTGGGTGATCGCTGAAGTCGGTCCAGAACTTCTTCGCGGTCATTGGCGACGACCGTGCGCCACCGCAGCAGCTCGCCATGCTCGACGGTCAGGTCGAGCAACGCGTCGGCGGGTTCGATCCCGCGGGTGGCGGCAACCTCGGCGAACGATTGCCCGATGACCGCAGGGTCGGGGCAGGAGACGATTTCGGCATCGGACAGGTCGCGAGTCCAGACACGTGGGCCGAATCGCTTGGTCAGGTCTTTGCGGAATTCACGTCGGTAGGATTCGTCGGCAAGCAGCCGCCCGCGACTCACTTCATCGCGGAAGTTGAGTGCGGCGGAGCCGGACCCGAATTCCTCGAACACAACGAGATCGACTCCGTCTGCGTACATCTCGAACGGCACAGGCAAATGCTGCCAGCGGAAGTTGCCGCCGGCCCGATTGGTGAGGTCGGCCGCCAGCATGGTCAGCCGGGCCGCCTTCCGATCGGCCTTGACGTCAGCGGCCGCGATCAAGGTCGTCTTCAACGACCCGCGGAAACCGCGACCAAGGCTTTGGGCAAGATAACGAACGACCTCGGCTTGCCGCGCCAGATTCGGGGTGCTTTGATGCACGCGCCCGCGCCTGCGCAGCACATTGTTAAGGGCACGGAGCTCCGACCACTTGGCGTACGTCGACGGCAGTTGCCGTGCCGGGTACCGCATGCCTTCAAGTTTGGAGAAGGAACTGCGCAGCGTAGACAGACCGAGAAAGCCCGCGTCCAGGGACTCGGTGAGCATCTGCCGCATCCGATCGATTTCCGTGGAAGTGGGGCGATAGTCGGCATCGACCGATCGGCCCAGTCCCAAGACCGCAGCGCGGATGTCGGAGTGGCCGATGAACGCGGCAACGTTCACGCCAAGCGGCAACGAATCCAACGCCTTCACATATTCGGCGGGTCCGCTCCAGGTTTTGGCCTCCTCAACCGCGTCGTGAACGATCTGCCACGGCAGCGCCTCCACCCGGGCAAACATGTCGGCGCAATCGTCGGCGTCGCTGTAGACCGTCGATAGCGAGCAGTTGCCCATAACGATCGTCGTGGTCCCGTGTCGGACCGACTCGCCGAGCCCGGGGCTGATGAGAACTTCGGCGTCGTAGTGGGTGTGCACGTCGAGCAGGCCCGGCATCACCCACTTGCCGTGCCCGTCGATGGTTCGGATGCCACCGGTCAGTCCCGCCGCGACTGTGGCGACCTTTCCGTCGCGGATACCGACGTCGGCGGTGACCGGCGCCGCACCGCTTCCGTCAAACACCGTGCCGCCACGGATCATCAGCTCGAAATCCGCCATCTCCGCCACCCTTCGATACTGACCAGTATCCACTCGATACCGTGGAGTATGCTATTGCCCATGTCGCCTGTCAAGCCGCACCGGACTCGCCCCACTCGCGGCGAAGTCCGCGAGCGGATCTTGGATGCGGCCTCAACGGTGTTCGCCGCCGAAGGGTTCGCCGGCGCTACCATCGATGCGATCGGTCAGGCCGCGGGATTCACCAAGGGCGCTGTCTACTCGAACTTCGAATCCAAGGACGAACTGTTTTTGGCCCTGCTCGACCGCGAATTCGAGCGTCGCGGCCAACAGATAGCGACGACGCTGGAAAGCGGCGACGACGTCGCTGCGGCCGCGGGGACGTTGAGCCGATCAGTGCTTGACGCGATTCACGACCACGCCGACTACTACGTCCTGTTCGTCGAGTACTGGCTCCGCGCCGTGCGCGATCCACAGCTGCGCGAGCGCCTGATAGCACGCCGGCACGCCGCCGCCGCCGACCAAGCGCTCAATATTGTCGAATCGACCACCACCGCGACGTCCGGGCCGCAGTTGGCCGACCTCGCCCAACTCGTCGTCACCATCAACTTGGGTATCGCGATGGAAGAAGTCCTGCGCCCGGGAACCATCGACCCCGAGTTGCTCGCGCAACTGATCCAAGCACTACTCAAATCGGTTGCGGTCTCAGCCGATTAACGCAGCCTGAAAGAGCAACATGATGGACACACACGAAGACCCGGACACGACAGCGCCGGCGTTGATCAGCGCCAACGGACTAGGGGTGGACGGTGAGCACGGGCCGCTCTTCTCGGGTATCGATCTCGCGTTCGACGCGGGTTTTCATGCCATTCAGATGCCCGGTGGACCAGGACAGACCACTCTTCTGCTCACGCTGGCGGGCCGCTTCAAGCCAACCCACGGCACCCTGATCGTCCTCGGCGATACGACACCCCGCGCGATCCGCCGACACTGCTCCATCGCGGCCTTTCCCGACATCGACGAACTGGAGGAATCGGTGACCGTACAGACCGTGCTCGCCGAGCAGTGGCGGTGGCTGGCGCCGTGGTATTCGTCGGTGCCGCGGGACGCTGGCCAGGCCGAGCTGACAACGGTGTTCGGTGAGATTCCCCCACCGTCGCCCGGTACCTACATCGTCGAATTGTCGGATCTGGAACGGTTTTTGCTGCAAATCACGTTGGCGACGCTGTCGAACCGTCCGATCCTGGTGGTGGGCGACCTCGAACAAGTACGCGACAACTCACGGCGCGCGATCGCGGTGGACCGGCTGGGCGCGATCGCGACACAGCGCACCGTCCTCGTCGGGGTGACCAATCCGCTCGGGGCGAACGCCCCGGACCACGAACTACATGACCAACGCATCCTGACCGAAGGGGACTGACAATGCTCGCTGGACTCGCATTCGGCTCGGAGATCAAACGTTTCGGCCGCAGCCGAATGACCCGAATAGCGATCATCGTGGTGATGCTGCTGCCGCTGGTCTATGGAGCGCTATACCTTTGGGCGTTTTGGGATCCGTTCGGCCACGTGAACAAACTGCCGGTGGCACTGGTCAACTCCGACCGGGGCGCGCAGGTGTCCGGGCAGCAGTTCAACGCCGGCGCAGAGGTAGCCAAGAGCTTGACCGCCGACCGCAGCCTGGACTGGCACGTGGTGAGCCCCCAGGAGGCACACAGCGGAGTCGAACATGGCAAGTATTACTTCATGCTCGAGTTGCCGCCCGATTTCAGCGCGGCGATCGCATCGCCGGTGACCGGGCAACCGAAGAAGGCCAACCTGATCGCCGTATACAACGACGCCAACAACTACGTATCGACAACCATCGGCCGAACCGCTATCGACCAGGTGCTCAACGCCGTATCATCACGGATCTCCGGGCAGGCGGTCAATCAAATGCTTTCCGTGGTGGTTTCGTCCGGTTCTGGGATCAAACAAGCGGCCGACGGCGCCAGCCAACTCGCCGACGGAGCAAGTCAATTGGCGGCCGGTCTGGACACCGCCCGGTCCGGTTCGGCGACGCTTGCGACCGGCGCGCAGCAACTCTCTGATGGAATCAACTCGGCCACCGAGCCGCTGCTCGCGGTGAACAAAGCAGTGTCGCTCATCGGCGGCAACACCGACCAGTTGCAACAGGGCGCAACCGCGCTACAGCAGGCCAACGATCAGATCGGCGCCATCGCAACCGCGCAGGACGCCGCCGCCAACTCGCTGTCGTCGGTGATAGACCAACTCGCCGCGAGACAGGATCCGTTGGCTAACACGCTACGTGGCGTGCAGGATCAGCTCCGAGGACACCAGCTCACGCCCCAGATCCGGCAGCACATCACCGACGCGCAAAACGCCGCGATCGCGATGACATCGGGGCTGCGCGGACCGGGCAGCCCGCTCGGGTCGGCCCTCGACCAAGTTGGCAGCAAGGGCCAGGACCTGACGAACAAGCTCACCCAACTGCGTGACGGAGCCAAGCAAGTCGCCTCCGGTAATGCCCAGTTAGCAAGCGGGATAGCTAAACTCGACGACGGCGCGCAGCAGCTCAAGTCCGGGTCGGCCGAGCTGGCGACCAAACTCGCCGACGGAGCCAAGCAGATCCCCAACTGGACGACCCAACAAAAAGATGCCATCGCCGACACCATCGGTGGCCCGGTCAAACTCGAGACCTCGCACGAGAACGCAGCGCCCAACTTCGGCACCGGCATGGCGCCGTTCTTCCTCACGTTGGCGCTGTTCTTCGGCGCGTTGGTGCTGTGGATGATCCTGCGGCCCTTGCAAAGCCGCGCAATCGCCGCCGAGGTGCTCCCGATCCGCGTCGCACTGGCCAGCTACCTCCCCGCGGCGGCGATCGCCATGTTCCAGGCGATCATCCTCTACAGCGTGGTGCGGTTTTTGCTCGGGCTGCATGTCGTTCATCCTGCCTCGATGCTGGTCTTCATGATCCTCATCGCCTGCGCGTTCGTCGCGGCGACGCAGGCGATCAACGCACTGGTCGGTCCGGCGGTGGGGCGCGTGGTGATCATGGCTTTGCTCATGCTGCAGCTCGTCAGCGCCGGCGGCTTGTACCCGGTGGAAACCACGTCGAAGCCGTTCCAGATCCTGCACCGCTTCGACCCGATGACCTACGGCGTCAACGGACTGCGGCAGCTGATACTGGGCGGCGTCGACAGCCGGTTATGGCAGGCGGTCGTCGTGCTGATCGGTATATGGGCCGTGGCACTGCTGATTTCGAGCCTATCGGCGCGACGAGACCGGCTCTGGAACATCGACAGGCTGATACCGGCGATCAAGATCTAGGGCCACCGCGTCGTGGCGGGATAGGCAGCCGGGCGCTTTCGTCGAGATCGACATCGAGCGCATTGAGCATCAGCGCCAGGCCAGAGTATCGGTTGATGAACATCAGCACCTCAACGGTCGCCTCCGAGCCGATTTCACGGCGCACGTGGTCGAACACCGCGTCGGAGACACCGCGAGTGGTCAGGAGCTCGGTCGTCAGCTCCAGCACCGCGAGTTCGGTCGCATTGAAATAGTCTGTTCGCCAGTCGGATTCGGATAGAATGACGTTGATCTCGTCGCTGCCGACGCCAGCCGTCCGTGCGATGTCTCGGTGCTGGCCCAGCTCATACGGGCAGTCCATCAGATAGGCCGTGCGCAGCACGACGAGTTCGCGCAGCCTGAGAGGTAGTACCGGGCTGACAAGAAGGGTTTGCCCGGCCAGCATCCAGCCGGTGAACACCATCTCGGCGTTGGCCAACGTCCGATAGACGTTGAGATTGCCACGCGCAAGCGTCAATTCGCGGGCCTGCTCGGTCATGTCTTCGGGCTCACGGTACGCGATTCGAGTCATCAGGCTGCTCCTGTCAGGGTTGAAAACGGGCGGCTGCGTCGACGTCTAGGTCGACGGCATTGAGCACGAACGCCAGCCCGTAGTAACAGCTGACGAGCATCAACAGTTCGGTGAGTGCCTCGTCGCCAAACACCGCAAGGGCCTTCGCGAAAGAGTCGTCCGTCAGGCGGCGGGTGTTGCACAGTTCGGTGACGAGGTCGAACACGACGAGTTCGGTGTGGCTGAAGCCGACCGCGTCGAGATCATCGTCGTCGATGATGGCGTTGATCTGTTGCTCGGTCAGCCCGGCGGCACGCGCGATTCCGACGTGTTGGCTGAGCTCGTAGCGGGAGCCCTGCAAATGCGCCACCCGCAGGATGACCACCTCGCGCATCCGCAGACTGAAGGTGGGGCTGTCGAACAGTTCATCGACCATCTGCGACCACCCGACGAACACGTCGGGGGCGTTGGCGAGCATGCGAAAGACATTGAGATTGCCGCGACGCGCCATGAACTCGCGGATCGGTTCGGGTTGCTGGTCGATGTCCATAAGCGGTATCCGTGACATTGGTTTTCTCCCTTAGCTATTCAGCGTGGTCAGCGAGTACGAAGGTCCAATCCAGGGTCACGAACGGCTCATCGACGGTCGTCCCGCCTGGGGCGACGCCGGGCTCGTGACGCACGAAATCCGCCTGCAGCGACTCCACATCCGCGAAGACCGCGTCGCGGTTGATGTACGGATCGTCGCGGTAGAACAGTTGCGTGATCAGCGGTTGGTAGCCATCGGCGTGGAACCAAAAGTGGACGTGCTGTGGCCGCATGACGGATCGGTTGGCGGCGCGCATGATTTCCCCGCAAGGACCGTCGGTGGGCACCGGGTAGTAACGAGGCGTGATGGACCGGTACCAGAACCGGCCGTCGTCGTCGGTAGTCAGCACCGCCCGCATGGCGAACTCGTCGTGCAGCTTTTCGGTCTGCTGAACGTCGTAGAAGCCCTCGCCGTCGCTGTGCCAGGTGTCCACGTGAGCACCGGCAATCGGCTTGCCCTGGTTATCAACGACCCGGCCGGTGACGAACATCGGCGTGCCCGAAACGCCGTCGGAGATGTCGTCTCCGTTGTTGGCCGTCGGCCGGCCTTCGACATAAAACGGGCCGAGCAGAGCCGACGAGGTGACCGACGACCCGCTGTCCTGGTTAATCCTGTCCAGCAGCATGCTGAAACCCAGGATGTCGGACAGCAACATCACCTCCTGGCGTGTCGGGGTCGAGATCTTGCCCACCCGCTCGAGGAAATCCATTGCGGTGAACCATTCGTCGCCGGTAAGGCGCACCTCGCGGGCGAAATCGTGCAGGTGCTGTACCAGGCTTACCAAGACTTGCTGGAATCGTTGATTCGTGGAGTCGTCGAAGGTCCGCTGGACGGCCCCGGTAATGGTTTCTTCAGTCAGGTCGGACGACATTGCCTTGCCTCTCTGTGCGATTGGGTCGTCGAAGTCGAGGTCAGGGCCGGATCACGACGCGGCCGGCGGTGTGATCGGCGACGGCCTGGTAGGCCTCGGCCGCGTCGTCGAGCGAATACGTAGTGGCGATGGGAAGTGGCCGAAACTCTCCAGATTCGAAGTAAGGCGCCATCTGCTGAAGGCGCCGAGCCGAGTCGACGACACTCAGCTTTGTGCTGTCCGTGCCGTAAATGCGGATTTCGTTGTGGTACAGGTCGAGCAGGTTGATTTCGACCGTGGGAGAACCGACGGCGCTGATCACCACAAGCCTGCCTCGGTGGGCCAGCGCGGCCAGCGCCGACGGCGTGGTCACTCCGCCCACGGCGTCATACACCACATCAACGCCCACACCGCCGGTCAACCGCTTGATCGCCGCGCCGACCCCTGCCGCCGGGTCAAAGGTGATGAACTCGTCAATAACATCCGCGGCGGGGGTCTCTGGGCCGGGCTGGCGACGATCCACCCCGATCACCTTGGCTCCGAGCGCTCGGGCGATTTGCGCCACAGCTCCGCCGACACCACCGGATACGCCGAAGACGGCGATCGTTTCGCCCGCCGTCAGCTGCGCCGTTTCCACCGCCCCGTACCACGCCACGACGAAGTTGACGCCGACGGTGGAGGCCTCGTCGAAGCTGAGCCGTTCGGGTTTTCGTGCCAGCGCTTGCACTGGTACCGACATCAACTCCGCATGCGACCCGTCTCGGGTGAATCCGGTGTCTCCCCCGGTTCCCCAGACTGGTGTTCCTTGCCATTCGGGCGGCCCGCTGATGACCACGCCCGCGAAATCACGCCCGGGCGTACGTGGCAGCACAGTCCAATTCATCGCGCCGGCAACATTCTTCACGTCAGACGGGTTGACCGATGCAGCTTCGATCCGTATGAGTGCGTCCTGCGCCGTTCCGGTCGGATCCGGCACCTCCATAGCCTGCAAGACGCCCGGGTCGCCGAACTCGGTAAAACGCAAGGCCCGCATGAGTCCGTCCTCCTGTGAAGCCATCGTCTTTTACGACACTGTCTAGCCAACACCCGAACCAGTGATCGCGTCCAACGAAAAAGAAAGAACTCTATGATCGCGAAACGCGATAGCATTCGGCATGGAACTTCGCCACCTGGAGTATTTCGTCGCGGTGGCCGGCGAGCTGAATTTCTCCCGAGCCGCCCAACGGATACATGTTGTGCAGTCTGCCCTCTCGGCGTCGGTCGGCAGGCTGGAAAAAGAACTTGGCGTCGAACTGTTCGACCGGTCCAAACGCCAGATCGCGCTCACCGCGGCCGGCGAAGTCTTCCTCGAACATGCCCGAGACGTCATGCACGCCGCTCACCGCGCACGGAGCTCGATCGATGCCTTCCGTGATCAGCTGACCGGCACCGTCACCCTGGGCACCTTGATGTCGTGGGGAACGTTGAATCTGCCTGCTGCCCTTGAAGAATTCCGCGGCTCCAACCCGCTGGTGACCGTTCGACTGCGGCAAAGCGCCGCCGGGTCAGCCGGGCATCTGACGGCGATCGCCGACGGTCAAATGGACCTGGCGCTGGTATCGATCACTTCGCCGGGATCCAAGCTGGTGACTCTGCGGGAGTTGATGCGCGAGCCCATGGTCTTCGTCTGCGAATCCGGTCACCCGCTGGCCGATCGCCGCAGGGTCGAATTGGCGGACCTGGCCGGCCGCGACTTCATCCACTTTCCGGCTGGCTGGGGCATACGGCAGCGCCTCGACAAGGGCTTCGCCGCTGCCGGCGTCCACCCGGTCAGTGCCTACGAGGTCGCCGACTATGCGATCACCGCCGAGCTCATCCGGCACCGACTGGCAACAACCATCCTGCCCGCCAGCGTAGCCAACCGCTTCCCCGACCTGTGCGCCGTTCCGCTGCGTCCGGCCCTGACGTGGACGCTGTCCATCGCTTCCGCGACGTCCCAGAACACCAGCCTCGCGATCAACGCGCTCGTCGACACTCTGATCCGCCACGTCGATTGACGCGACCGCTTACAGCTCCAAGCCCTCGTCGGTAGTGAATGTCAGCACACCGATCCGCACGCTCGCTCGTCTCCTCAGCCGGGTTGGCCGGCAGCCCGAGCAGGTGCCCCAGCGGTCCGCCGCACCGCACCCCAGAGCCCGGTGCCGACGCCGACGGCGGCGCCGCCCATCCCGATGAGCTGCTGCGAGCGCCTCATCTCGTGATGCACGCTCATCCCACCGAGCAGGTCGGCGGCGTCCGCGCCTGCCGACGCCAAGAACCAGCCGCGGGTGTTTCCTCCGCGCAGTGCCGCTGCGGCAAGCAACGCGCCGATCAACGCGTCGCGGTAACCCATCGACCGCAACAGCAGTTGCGCCGTCGGCGTGGGTTTGTCGGGATCGCCCCAGAGCCGGTTCGCCCGCAGGGGGTCGACCAGAAAGGAGACGCCCGAAGCAAGCCGGATGCTGCCCACGACGAGCGCGAAACGATCGATAGCCATGATCTCCCAGCCTAGGAGTCGCTACTCTCTACCGCGGCGCTATTCAGCCGTTGCTGCAGCGAATGGGAAGGTTGGGCCGATATGGCGGAACCGGGAACCGAGGCAACCTCGGCACCGAGGTTCGAGCCCGACGAGGGCTGGGTGCCCGCCGATGAGCGACGGTTCGGCCTGGACCGGCGCACGCTGCGACCGACGCTGGCGGTGTTCGCGCTGGTCTTTGTGATGTCGGTGGTGTTACCGGTCGTCGACGCAACGGTGCCTTATCACGACCGCGTCAGGGCCGGCGATGTCATGGAGATCGAAGGAGACGTGACGTTTGTCCCGGAGGCCGGCTGGGGCATTACATCGGGTGTGCGCGCCGGTCACGCCCCGTTGTCGGGCGCGTATCCCCCCACCGCGAGCGTCGAGGACGGGGCGGTCAAGTTCACTCTGCGCACCGGTTCGTTCCAGGGCGACGCCGACAAACTCATCGACCAGATCGAGACGACGTCCGACGCGCTCAACGGCGGTCGCGGCGTCCATGTGACGGGCGCGCCCATCACGATCGTCACCCGTCAGGGCCAGCAGGGCGCAACGGTTCGGGTCACCGGACCGCACACCGCAGGCCTGATCGCCGCTTTCGTATTCGGCAGCCGCGGGGTTGAGGCAGTGGCGACGGGTCCGTCCGACGCCGGTGCAGAGCCGACTAACGCGGTGCTGCGCATGATCGACAGCATCAGCCACACAGCAGAAGGCAAGAAATGACGACGCCGACGCTCGCCGACCTTGATCATGCCCGCGACGTCGCGCTCGATCTGTCCGGCTGGGGCAGGCGGTTTTCCTTCTACCAGCCGCGCAACTTCGCGTTCTGGGGATATCTGGCGCTGGTCGGCATCGGCGTTCTCACCTTCCTCTCGACGCTGGCCCGCGAGTACAACGCCTACGGCGAGGCGATCGGGCTGGCGGTAACGTCATTCGGCATCTACGCCGCACTGTTCTGGTGGTTCACCGATCGAGTCGATCATTACGCCAAACTCCCGCACAAGCTCATGGTCGTCGCTTTCCTGTGGGGTGGCTTCGCAGCCACCGGCGTGATGGCGGCTAACGCCAACGACGCGATACTCGCCTTGTACGCAAAGAGTTTCGGCCAGGTGTGGGCGCTGAACTGGGGCGCCGGGCTAGCCGCGCCGTTCACCGAAGAACTGGCCAAGGGTTCGGGTCTGCTGCTGCTCATCGCGTTGGCGCAGCGGCACATCCGAACCGCGTTCGACGGGCTCATCCTGGGCGCGTTCATCGGTCTGGGATTCCAGATCGTCGAAGACATCACCTACGCCATGACGTCGGCCGGTAGCCAGTTCGGCGCGAACCAAATTGGGGCATCGGTCGGCACCATCATTCTTCGCATGGTCAGCGGCGTGGCGGCGCACATTCTGTACAGCGCGATCTTCTGCGCGGGCGTGGTCTACCTCGTCGGCCGACCGGCTGAACCACGCAAGATCGGGCGCGGCCTGCTACTGATCGCGATACCGATGCTGCTGCACGGAACCTGGGACTCGTTGGCTTCCATCGCCGGCCCGAACGCGCTGGAACTGATCGGAATGCTGATCGGGACGGTCGTCGTCGCCTTGATCATCGTGGCGCGGGTTTACCGAGTGACCGTGACCCGAGAGCGGGATTTCGTCCGCACTGTGATGGCCCCTGAACAGGCCCGCAACGTCATCACCCCAGTCGAGCTGGACGCGATGGCCGGTAACCGCAAGGCGCGCAAAGCTTATCGCGAAGCCAATCGGAATCGTCGCGAACGCAGACGCGCACGCTACATTCTCGACGCCGCCTACGCCCTTGCCGACGAGCTGGCCGCGGCACGTGGCGGCGACACCGACAGGGTACGCTTCGCCCGCTCCGAGGTCGCCAGAATCCGCGCGGGCGTGCCGTCACCCTGGTGAGCCAGCGGTAGCTCACATGGCGAATCGGACGACGACGCCGAGCGCGGCGCCCAGGACAGCGAACGTGAGCAATGTCATCGCGGCCTTCGCGCCAGCGCCGGGCTGTTGTACGCCCGAAACCGGCCCCGCTGACGATTCAGCCGACATCGCACCCATCGAGTGAGCTTCCGTTGCCGCCGTCGTTGGCTCCGCGCGAACGGTCATCATGCCGTGCTTCATGTGGTTGGCGACAAGCCACCAGTTGATCGGGTAAGCACAGACGAATCCAACGATCAGCGCCATCGACATGATGAACCAGAACTGAGGGCGCATCGGGTCGCCGCCGCCGCCCGTGCTTCGCATTGCGAAGCGCGAAGTGACGATCATCCCCGTCATGAGCAGGTTCATCGACAGCAGCTCAGGAAGGAACGTCATCTTCAGAGATTTCACGTATGACCCGCCTGCGGCGTCGCGCATCGCGAAGGCCTGGAAGAACGCCCACCCGAACCCGAAACCCAGTACGTACTCAAGCAGAAAGTCCGGCCAGAAGGACATCGTAAGTACACCGCCGATCGCGGCCCCGAAGACGATGCCTATCCCGTCGCCGGCGACGCAATGCATCGTCGAGCCGAGTACCTGGCGCCAACGGGTCGAGACAAATTGTTCGTGGTTGCCCCGCAACGGTTCCCGACAGCCGAGCACATAGAAGAACGCCCCGAGCGGTCCGGTGAATGCGGTCAGGATGACGAAGGCCCACTTGAGGACCACCGACTCGGGGGCGGCACGCCAAATGTCGATGACGACGAACAGGAACGATGGGATCGTGAGGATCCACCAGAGCAGCATTACCCCATCGAGCATGAGGTACAGGTTATCGACCCGACCGGCGCGACGTTAACGTCGACGACGGCTCGGACTTCATCTGACAACAGAGTCGTCGGGATTGCGCGGCGATTCCTCGGGTGTCCAGGCGAACGGCTGTCCAGGCTGACCGGGAAACAGGAAGTCGATGAAAGCCGCTGCGGTGGGCTGCGGTTCGTGATTGGCCAGGCCCGGTCGCTCGTTGGCTTCGATGAAGGCGTACTCCTCGCCGGTGACATCGGGGACGAGCAGGTCGATGCCGGTCACCGGGATGCCGATCGCCTGGGCAGCCGTCACCGCGACGCGGCACAGCTCCTGGTTTACGTCGGTGGTGACATCGTGGATCGTCCCACCCTGATGCAGGTTGGCGGTGTGGCGAACGCGCAGCTTATTCCCTTGGGGCAACACATCGTCAAATTGCCAACCAAATTCGACGACCGTTGCCTCAGTCACCTCGTCAAGCGGAATGCGCGATTCGCCTCCGGTGGCCGCCGAGCGGCGTCGACTCTCCGCCACGATCAAATCTCGCACGGTGTGCTGTCCGGTACCGATGATCTCCGGCGGTAGCCGCAGCGCGGCGGCGACCACCCTGCCGTCGATCACCACGAGTCGAAGGTCATCGCCGGTTACCCGCTGCTCGATCAGCACTTCCGGATATTGCGCCCGCGCCCGTGCCACGGCGGCGGCGAGCTCGTCGGGACCCTGTTCGACGGTGATGCCGACGGTGATGCCTTTGCCTTGCTCCCCTCGAGTGGGTTTGACGACGACCTCCCCCACGTCTCTCAAGAATTCGTAGTCGTCGCCGTCGAAAGTCGCCAAACGGGCACGCGGGACAGTGATCCCGGCTTCCGCCACAAGCCGGCGGGTCAATCTCTTGTCGTCGCAGCGGCACATGGCGATTGCCGAGGTGAACTCCGACAACGATTCTCGGGTGATCACGCTGCGACCACCGTGGCTGAGGCGCATCTCGCCGGTTTCGGCGTCGAGGACCTCCACCCAGATGCCACGCCGCACCGCCTCGTCGGCAATGATCCGCGCGTACGGATTGAGGTCATCGATCGTCTCCGGCGGCGGGCTGAACAACGGCTCGTTGATCGCGTTTTTCCGCTTGATCGCCAACACCGGGACGCGCCGAAAGCCCAGCTTCTCGTACAGCCCGATCGCAGCCTCGTTGTCGTGGGTCACCGACAGGTCCATGTAGGCGCGGCCCGCACGACGAAAGTGCGCGGCCAACTGCCGGGTCAGCGCGATGCCTATCCCGGGGATCCCCGCAGCCGGATCGACCGCCAGCGTCCACAAACTCGAGCCCCGCTCGGGATCAGAGAAAAGCAGCTCATGGTCGACGCCGGTCACCGTGCCCACCACGGCACCGTCGTCGTCGCGCACCGCGAGCAGGTAGGTCACCGCGCGCTCATGCAGGTGGTTGTTCCAAATCACCTCGACGGGCGCCGGGACCATCCCGCAACGGACGTACACACGATTCATCAAATCCGCGTCGGACCGCTCGTTCAGCGAGCGCACCGTGACACCAACCGGTGCAGGCGCCGACTCGTCTTCTTCCGAGGTCTCGGCGAACCGCAGCCGATAGGTGTGGCTGGGGTCGATGAATATTTCGGAGGGCGCTCCGGCCACCACCACATGGGCTTCACGCGCATAGATGCAGATGTCGCGGCGTCCGGGCGCTTCCCGTCGCAGCGCCTCGGCCAGCGTATTGGGATCGGCAAAGGTTTGGCCGAAAATGAGTCGGCCCCAACCTAATTCAAGCTCGACATCCTTTGCCATCGCGTCCACCATGTGCGGCGGTGACGCGTCATGCAGGCCGAGGGTGATCGCCTCGGGATGGTCCTCTGAAGGACCGATGGCGGTCATGCCGCCGGCCCGGTCACACCATGGCGTTGTAGCCAGAGCTCCAGCAGCGCGATCTGCCAGAGCTCATTTCCGCGTAGCGGGGTCAGCCGGCCGTTGGGGTCGGCCAACAGGGCGTCGACCGCGCTGGCGTCAAACAACCCGCGCTCCTTGGCAACCGGCGCGTAGAGGGCGTCGCGGACCATCTCAAGGTAAGGCCCCTCGAGGTGGGTCAGCGCGGGAACCGGGAAATAGCCCTTGGGACGGTCGATCACCTCCGACGGAATAACCCGCCGCGCAGCCTCTTTGAGCACACCCTTGCCACCGTGGGCAACCTTCAACTCCGGAGGACAGGTGGCCGCCAGCTCGACTAGTTCGTGGTCGAGGAAGGGCACCCGGCCCTCCAGTCCCCAGGCCATGGTCATGTTGTCCACCCGTTTGACCGGGTCGTCGACCAACATCACCATCGAGTCGAGACGAAGCGCGCGGTCGATACCGGTCTCGGCGCCGGCCTGCGCGAAGTGCTCGGTGACGAAGCGCTCGCTGGGATCGCCCGGCGCGACGTTGCCCGCCCCGAGAAGTGCCTCGAGGCCGGCGACGTCGCGGTCGAAGAAGGCGGCCCGATATGCAGCGACCGAGCCCTCGAGGGTCGCGCCCGCCGGTGCACCCATCGGCGGGTACCAGTGGTAACCGGCGAACACCTCGTCGGCGCCCTGACCCGATTGGACAACCTTCACGTGGCGCGCGACTTCTTGGCTGAGTAGATAAAAGGCGACGCAGTCGTGGCTGACCATCGGTTCACTCATCGCCCCGATCGCGCCGTCCAGCGCCGGCAGCATTCGCTCGGTGCCGATGCGGATCTGGTGATGATCGGTGTCGAAGCGCTTGGCCACGATGTCGGAGTACTGGAATTCGTCGCCCTGCACTCCGCCGGTCGACTCGAAGCCGATAGAGAACGTCGACAGCCCGTGCTGACCGGCCTCGGCGAGTAGGCCGACGATCAAGCTGGAATCGACCCCGCCGGACAGCAGGCAGCCGACCGGGACGTCTGCGACAAGTCGGCGTTCGACGGCGGTCCGAAGCGACGACAGCACCGCGTCTTCCCAGTCGCGTTCGGACCAGTCGGCGCGGTCCTCGTGCCTGCTGAAATCCGGTGTCCAGTAGGTCGTGGTGACGCGGCGGCCATCCGGCTCGATGGCGACCAGCGATCCTGGCGGAACCTTGCGCACGCCGCGCAGGATGGTCAGCGGAGCCGGCACCACCGAGTGGAAGGTCATGTAGTGGTGCAGCGCGACGTGGTCGATCCGGGTGTCCACGCCGCCACCGGCCAGCAACGCCGGCAGCGTCGACGCGAACCGGATCCGGTGACTGTCCTCAGTCAGATACAGCGGTTTGATGCCAAGCCGGTCCCGGCCGAGCAGCACGCGGCCGCTGTCGCGCTCGACGATGGCGAAAGCGAACATCCCTTTGAAATGGCTGACGAAATCGTCGCCCCAGCGGTGGTAGGCCTTGAGCAGAACCTCGCTGTCGCTGTGCGAGAAGAACCGGTAGCCGTAGCCCTCGAGCTGGCGCCGCAATTCCTTGTAGTTGTAGATGCAGCCGTTCCAGGCGATCGACAAGCCCAGGTCGGAGTCGATCATGGGCTGGGCGCCGGCTTCGGTCAGGTCGATGATTTTGAGACGACGATGACCGAGCGCTACCCGACCTTGCGACCAGACGCCCGCTCCGTCCGGTCCTCGGGGCGCCATCACGGCAGTCATCGCCGCTACCGCCGCTACATCAGGCGGACAACCGTCGAGTCGCACCTCACCGGTGGCTCCACACACCTGATCAACCCTACAGAGGTCGATTACGACGCGCGCGCCGCTGGCCAGCTTCAGCCATGCTCATCGCCGTCGCCGTGAATCTCGTTGGCTTGTCGACCGCATCGCGGGAGCCGCCGCAACTTGTCGGGATCCTCGTTCGCCACCCGCAGATAGCGCCGTGCATCCGCGGCAATGGCGACACCGATCGGCGGGCCGTCGCCGCTGACGCCGTCCGGTTCTATGTCGATTGGTTGACACTCTCGGCCGCCGCTGTAATAGTGAGGCTCGATTATCTGAAAACGCTGTTCTCAGATAATCGGCTCCCGACAGCCTCAGAGCGGAGGAACGTGAGCGTCGAGCAGAAGCCACTGGCGGTTCGCGAACAAGGCGGCCGCATGAGCGGCACAATCGCCCGGCGGCGAAACAAGCTCGCTCCCGATCCCGATACCCGTCGGGCAATCGTGACCGCAGCATCCACCGCCCTTCGCGAGCATGGCGTCCAAGGGCTCAGCATCGCCGCGGTCCTTCGACGGGCTCAGCTGAGCACGCGCGCCTTCTATCGCCATTTCGAGTCGAAGGACCAGCTGGTGTCAACGATATTCCTGGAGATGGCGAAGGCTGAGAAGCGGAGATTACGAAGAAAAATGGCGGCAGCGGACACCCCGGCCGAAGCTGTCGCCGCCTGGATCGACGGACGACTCGACCTCGCGTTCAGCCAGAACATCAAGTCTGATCTGCGCTCCATGTCCATCGAGGCGCAGTCGCAGAGTTTTGCAGTCCCTGAGCTGATTCAGCCCGCATACGCCCAGATGCTCGAGCCACTCATCGATCAAATTCGGAGCGGCCTCGAACAGGGCACGTTCCACGATGTCGACCCAACGAATGGGGCTCAAGCGATTCAGGGCGTCGTATGGGCGACCACCGAACGGCAGTGGGCAACGGGCGGCTGTGAGCGGGCCGAAGTCCAAGCCTGCACAGTCCGATTCTGCCTGCGCGGCTTGGGCGTAGCAGCCGAAACTATCGCGCAGATCTCAGAAAACGATGCACCGCAGCCTGATCAGGAGGGAACGCGATGGACCTAGGCTTGGCCGGATCGGCAGCCGTCGTCACCGGCGGCAGCAAGGGCATGGGATTGGCCATCGCCGAGACCTTGGCGTCGGAGGGAGCCCGCGTTGCCGTCATGGCGCGCGGCGAGGCGGGCCTTGCTGCCGCAGAGGAAAAGCTCAGAGCCGCAGGTGCGCCGGATGCCGTGGGCATCAGCGTGGACATGGCCGATGCTGCGTCCATCATCGAGGGCTTCGCCGTCGTAGCGGAACGCTGGGGTGCGCTCAACAGCTTGGTACACACCATCGGACCGGGCGACGGGTACTTCGAGGAGATGGGGGATGCAGAATGGGACGCAGCTTTCGCGCTCGGCACCATGTCGGGCGTGCGCTCGATTCGAGCCGCGTTACCCATGCTCCGCGCGGCTGACTGGGCTCGCATCGTTACGCTGTCAGCCCATTCCATTCAGCGACAGAATCCACGCATCGTGGCCTACACCGCGTCTAAGGCAGCGCTGTCAAGCGTCACCAAGAACTTGTCGAAAAGCCTTGCCCCGGATGGGATTCTAGTCAACTGCGTGTGCCCAGGCACCATCGTCACGGCCAGCTTCACCGAGAACCTCAAGGACATCCTCGCTGCCGACGGCCTTGACGCCTCCGATCCCCACGACGTGATGACGTGGATTGACAACAACTTCCATCAACCGTGCGATCTTGGCCGCGCCGGGCTCCCCGAGGAAATAGCCTCCATCACGACATACCTTGCGTCCCGACGCAATGGGTATGTAACCGGGGCAACGGTGAACGTCGACGGCGGCTCCGACTTCGTGTGAGAGCTCACGGGCGAAGGAGCGTAACGATGGTGACGTCGTCATGCGCGTCTCGCCACTCCATTGCCGTCCTGATCCAGGACGCCGACGCGTCCCCCGCTCCGCGAAGGACCCCGGCCAACCGGTCGATCCCGTCGTCGATCGGCTCGCCGTAACGTTCCACAAGCCCATCGGAGTACATGACCAGCCCCTGCCCGGGCTCAATGCTGAACGCGCTCGCCGAGTACGTGACGCGCCTGAGGCCGATCGGCGGTGAGAGCTTGATCGGCGCCTGGGCGACCGACACCGAGCTCGTCAGGTAGGGAATCAGGTGGCCGGCAGACGCCGCCTCCACCTGCCCCGAATCGAGATCAACGCGCGCCGCGATAACGGTAGCGAAGGCGGTGGGCAGCATGTGCACGCAGAAGTCGTTGAGCTGATTCAGCGCTTCTGCCGGTGCGGCGCCCGCAAATAGCTGCGCGCGCAAGGCGTTACGCAACTGAGCCATCGTTCCGGCCGCGGCGATCCCGTGACCGGCGACATCGCCGAGCAGCACGATCAACCGGCCGTCGCGCAACTCGAACGCGTCGTACCAGTCACCGCCGACGCGACCGCCGGCAGCCGGCTCGTAATGCGCTGATAGCTGCCAGCTTTCGAGTGTCGGAATCGACTCGGGCAGCAGGCTGCGCTGCAGCGTCTCAGCGACGCGCAGCGTATCCCGCGTGCGGCGGTACAGCGACTCCACCAGGTGGCGTCGCAGCGCTTCGGCTGACTCGGTCTCGCTCAGTGTCCACGGCCGGCTTCGATGGTGGACGATCTCACGCCAGCGTTCGAACGACCTGCGCGGACTCAGCCGGATCTCGTCGCCCTCTTTGACCGCGATGGCCTTGTTGTACGGGTCGCCGCCCCAGTCCACCGACCGCAGCACCTCGCGCCGGAACCAGATGGCGTACTGGCCGTCGGGCAGGTTGAGTGCGAGGGCACCGGCGGCCAACTCCGGGTCGAGGTCGAGTTCTGGTAACGCTTCTGACAGATATTCGCTGCTGACGATCTCCTCGCCCGCGTCGCGGCCCCAGGCGGCAACGGCGGACACCACCGCAGGCGGCGGAACCGATCCGCGCACCCGGTACTCGCCCTGAATGTCGACGACGACGCCGTCGGCCGGCACCAAGTCGAGCAGGTCAGGCGCTCCAAGAAGCGCCGCCGTGAGAGATTCGCCGTCGCCCAGCGTCGCGGCGGTGAGTTTGGCAAGCACCGCCTGCGCGGCCAGCTGCTTGTGCAGTTGGTCTTCCTCGAACTGATCCACAAGCCGCAGCGACAGCGTCGAACCGAGAAATTCGGCCGCTGCCCGGGTGCCGAACGGCGGCAGATGCGGACCCGTGTAGTGGTGACAGGCGATGAGCCCCCACAGCCGTCCGCGCCGCAGCAACGAGATCGACATCGACGCGTGCACACCCATGTTCTGCAGGTATTCGACGTGGATGGGAGAAACGCTGCGCAATGTGGCATACGTGAGGTCCAGTGGCGTGCCCGTCGCCGGGTCCACTGCGGGCACGAGCGGTACGGGCGCATAGTCGACGTCCGAGATGAGCCGTATCCAGTTATTCTCGTACAACGCCCGCGCCTGTGCCGGGATATCGGTAGACGGGTAGTGCAGGCCGAGAAAAGAGTTGAGGTCTTCGCGCTTCGACTCCGCCACGACCTCACCGTTGTAATCCTCGTCGTAGCGGTACACCATCACCCGGTCGAAGCCGGTGAGCTCGCGGACCGCGCGGGCGGTGGCGTCGTAGAGCTCGGTCAGCGTGGCGGCCTGATTCAGCTCCTCCACCGAGCCGCGTACCGCCTGGTAAGTGTTCGGGAACGAGAACGGGCGTTCCCCGTAGGCGATCTCCAGCTCGACCAGCAGCACACCCCCCGATTCACGGCGCAGGATGGCGTCGAACGCCCGCTGCCGGCCGGCGACATCAAGCACGCACGCCAGCGGGTTGACCTGCCGCAGGTCGCCCACCATCGATGCGGCCGCTCGCTCAATCCCGGCGGCCTGGTCGGCCCCGATGAGCGTCGACAAGTGCCGGCCAAGCACTTCGTCGACGGACCGACCCAGCAGCTCGACGACGTTGGCGCTAACCTGACGGACCTCGAAGCCCGGTTCGCGTACTACTGCCAGCACGCCGCGCGGCTGGACGCTGCCGGGGATATGGATCGGCTCGCGGGCGCAGTTTTCCAGGTCGATCGGCGTGCCGACCGGGACGAAATCCTCGACCGGCGTCGATGACGGGACATGCCTCTCGCCGCCGGTCATGCGATCAGCTCCGCCAGTTCAGCAGCAGTAAGCATTCCCTACCCGAAAACCTTTGCCGTGCTCGCAGTAGGCCGCGAGGTTACCCGCAAGCTCGTCGAACAACGCCTGATTGAGACGAAAGGCACGCTTGACCTCGCTCACCACCTCATCGAACTGCTCGGCTTGCAGATCAAGGGCATCGAGACGGGCACGATAAGCGTCCTTGTAGGGCTTGGGTTGCAAGGGGAAGTCGTAAAACGCCAAGCCGGCGCCGTTGAGGTTGAACGCGCGGTCCAACGCGCGGCGGATGACGCGACCGCCGGAGAGGTCCCCTAAATAGCGGGTGTAGTGGTGAGCCAGCAGCGCGCCACCACGGACACTTTCAAGCCGGCTCCGATACTCCTCTGCGGCAGGCGAATTGACCTTGCGCGATGAGCCATTGGCCCAGCAGTCGAGGTCGGCGTCGATAACCGACAGGCGTTCCAGAGCCGGGTCGTAGACGACAGCGACGAGCGGATCGTCGCGGTAGACCCGCACGGCGTCCTCCAATGCGGCATACACCGCCCGTAATCGCAGCAGGTAGGCGATGTACCCACGTGCATTGAGATGGCCGTGGAGCAGTTCGCGGACAAACGGCGACTGCTCGGCGGCGTCGTGCTCGTTCTGCGAGCCAGCACGCATCGCGGCGGACAACGATCGCTCATCCGGCGGAATAGCAGCAGCTTTCATCAACGTGCTCCACATATCGAATTTCACGGTGGCGGACACTGGGACGTAAGCCGATCCCGACAGTCTGTCAGACATGTGCACGCAATTTCGTCCAGTTTAGGCAGCGTGTCATCGGCCGTGCCGCCCGCTTCCATCCCCCGCCGCACTCGGAGATGGTTTCCCTTTTGTTAGGGAGGTTTACTGGGTTCGTGATCCAGGGAACTACATCGATGTAATTAGTCGTTACACCCTTGAGACAGTCCCGCCACAAGCCGAGAAGGACAATCCGTGAACACCGTCCTCTACTTCAGCCCCAATGACGTCGTCTACCAAACGCGCGCCTACACCAAGGCCGACGTAGCCGAACTCGTCCACGACTACGGGCTTGAAAGCCTGACCAGTGCCGATCGACAATTCGACTTCTGGTTCACTCCGTCGGCGCGTCGGTGCCGCCGCAAAGTCAACCGCAGCGCCACCGAATTGCTGCTGGCCACCACTCAGTTCACCGCCAAAACGGTGCCTTTGCTCCGCGGCGCAGTTGTGGTCGCCACCCACGATTCGGCCGGCGACCTCGATGGGCTCAGCTGGCAGCAGTTGGACGTCTTGATCCAGCGCAGTTGCACCCTGACTCGACGCGACGACCGGGTTCTCGGCCGTCGCATCGGGCGCGACGCAAAACGTCAGCATGGCCACCCGTCCGCCGCAGACGCCGTCACCGGTGAATACGTGGGTCAACGCTCCGTTACCCGTAGTTGAGCCGGTTGTTGCGGTTGCGAATCGCGATGGCAAGTCTGCGACGCGCAGCGGGTTTTCCGCCGACAGCTGGACGTGGTCGCGCGACGGCACCGCGAAATCTCTCTTCGGAAGCGGTTTCCGGCGCGTCATCGGAGGAGGCAACCAGGAACCGATCCGGGAGAGCCAGTTTGATGATCGTGCGCAGCACCAAGAGATATTGGCGGACAAGCGGGCCGGTGGTGTACGGCAACTCGTACTTCGCGCAGAGCGCCTGCACCCGCTCAGCGATCCGCGCGTAGCGGTTACTCGGCAGATCAGGGTAGAGATGGTGTTCGATCTGATAACACAGGTTTCCGCTCATGAACGCCATCACCGGCCCGGCGCGAAAGTTCGCGCTACCCAACATTTGTCGCAGATACCACTGCGCTTTGGTCTCATCCTTGAGGGATTCAGGGGTAAATTTCTCAGCCCCGTCGGCGAAGTGGCCGCAACAGATCACCGCGTAAGCCCATAGGTTTCGCAGCAGGCTGGCCAGCGCATTCCCGTACAGGACCCGCCGCCAGCGCCGCCCGGCCAGCGCAGGCAACAGCAAGAAATCTTTGCCCGCCTGGCGAGCGACTTTGCGGCGGAAGGCTCTGGCGTGAGCGGACTTTTTGACGTCCGTCTCCGCGCGGTCTTGTTCGGAGTACAGACCGTGCAGAGCGATGCCCCATTCGAAAGCAACTGCCAGCAATAAGTGCCGCAGCGGCTGCAGCAGATTGCTGGGCCTCCATGGCTGGTCACGGGTGACCCGCATGACACCGTAACCGAGGTCGTCATCGACGCCGACGACATTGGTGAACATGTGGTGACGGTAGTTGTGGGAGTACCTCCATTGAGAGGACAGCCCGGCCATATCCCACTCCCAGGTGGTGGAGTGAATTTCGGGGTCGTTCATCCAATCCCATTGGCCGTGACCGATATTGTGGCCCAGCTCCATATTCTCGATGCTCTTTGCCACGGCCAGGGCAAGTGTTCCGAAGGCCCATCCGGTCTTGCTGCGACTGGCGCCGAGCACGACACGGGCGGCCAGGTCGAGGCAGCGTTGAGCAGCGATGGTGCGCTGAATGTAGACCCTGTCCTTCGCGCCAAGCGAGTCTTCGATGTCGAGACGGATCGCGTCCAATTCGACGGCAAGGGCCTCGATGTCCGCTTCGCCCAGATGGGCGTATTCGGCGACGTCTGTGATGGCCATCAGTGCATCACCGGACAGTCGCAGTGCCCCGCGCAGGTGAGACGTTTGGCCAGGGCGTGACGGTACTGCGGTGTAATAGTTTGCTCGCTGAAATCGGAGTGCCGGGTGACAGTCCGATATAAACGCGTGTGCATCGTGAACTTTCTACGACGGATCGCTGATCTGCTCGGCTGTGTGCGGTCGCACTCACGCCTGTCGCTGCAGTGGGACGGCGTGTTCCGGGCCGGCTGGACTGTCAACCAAGACGAGTCTACCGGCGGCTGGCGTCACGCTCGGGTGATGAGCCGGAACGTTCAACTGTTCGATTCATTGCTTGGTTTTCCGGCTCCGTCCCGATCGGGCTCCGCGGTGGACGGGTCGCTTGGTTCTGTCGAGGTGCGGTGCGGCGGCACGCCGAATGTGACGTCGACTTTTTCAAATTCCTTTATCCGCTCTGCCTCTGCCTTGGCCGCGTAGGTGCTGCGGTCACCGTCGGTCAGGTCGACGTTGTCGGTGAAGGGGGTAAGCAGCGCTCGCGGGTACAACCGCTCGATGCGCACCACGTTGATCTCCGCGCACAACACCACCAGGGTCGCCGCGACATATAGGAACGCCAAGAGTCACAGGACCAGCGCAAACACGGCGTTTGTGGCGCTCGCGCTTTTTATCACATGCCCGATGTAGACCGCTCCGAACGACTGCAGCGCCTGCCAACCCATCGCGGCCGCTACCGCGCCCAGCGCTACTTGCCGCACAGTCAAATTCCGTGCGGTGCTGATCCGGAATGCCAAAATGAACACACCGGCGTTCACCGCGACCGACGCCGTCAACGCAAAGACTTTGACCCCCACGCCAAAGGCCCCCGCACCACCACCCAGCGCGGACAGCACCGAAGTGCCCAGCAACGCCAAGCCGCCGGTGGCCAACAGCAATAGGCTGCGGCCCCTCGATCGAAACGGATCAGGGCGCTCGTTTCGCGGTACCGTCCACACGGTGTTCATCGCGTTCTGAAACGCTTGCGCTCCGCCGAGCCCGCCGAAGAGTGCGCCCAGAACTCCCACGAGTATCCCGACCGCGCCACCGCTGAGCTGTTTGGGCCTACCCAATTGCGGTCCGATGACTGGGAACTCACTCAACGCCGAATGCTCCACATGCGCGCGCAATTCGGGATGACCCGTGAGCACCCAACCCAACACAGTAGATAACAGCAACAGCAACGGAAACAACGATACGAGGCCGTAGTAAGCGATCAACGCCGCCAGATAGCTGCCCTGATCATCGACGTACTTGTAAATCACCGCCAGCGGAAACCCCAACGCCGGGTGGCGCTGCTGCCAGGCATCGAAGCGATCGGTCACGCCCACGGCATCGCCTCAGCTAATTGAGTTATGCCAGAACCTGTTTCGGTGACGCGAGCCGCATGGCCGCGCAGACTGTCAGACATCGGGCGCGAGGGCTCGGCGCCTTGACAGGCGCTACCGTCGTCCGGCCCGATTGGTGATGCGACGCCCCGTGGCACCTAGGTAGATACCGATGAAGATGCACGCGAAGACGATCCCGACCAGGAAGGGAATGATCTTGAACCCGCCATTCTGGTTGGAATATCCAAGTTTGTAGGAGACCCAGGTTCCAACGAATGAGCCGAGCGCGCCCAGTATCACAGTCATCACGACGCCGATGTTCTGTTTGCCGGGCATGACCAGTCTGGCCAGTCCACCTACGAGTAGTCCGATGACGACAGCGCCAATGATTGTCCCGATCACTTGAACTCCTCTGGCGGGGCTGGGTTGATTCACTTGACCTGGAGATACCCATTTCGTGTCTCAACTACCGCATGTTGCGCGCCAGGCGTTTCTTCCAGCAACGCGTCGCCGTCAGGCAGGAGCCGAGGCGAGCGCCAGCACCTCGTCGAAACCGGCAACGAGGCTCTCGGAAAAAACGTCGTAGTCGGGAATCGCCGCGGTGTCCACATCGATGCCCAGCGCGCAGATGTCCACGTACGTCAGCAACGTGACGTTGACCGCCGCGCCGATAGTCGGTCCGAATCCGTAATGGCTCACCACCCGGGCGCCACCGAGGAACACCGGCATCGGAATTCCTGGCACGTCGCTGCACAGGAAGTCAACATGGCGCAGGATCGAGCCGATGTACCACCGCGGCATCATGTTGAGGGCACCGGCGATCCATTGCGTATAAGGCAGCGACTTCTCGTGGCGCACCCTGCCGGTTCTCTCGTGGATCTGGCGGATTCGCTGGGCCGGATCGGGTTCGCCGACCGGCACGTCGAACCGCATCAAGGTGACCCGGTTGCCGCCCATCTCGTCGCCCTCTTCGCGCAGGCTCATCGGCATCGAGAGATGAAGATCGCCGACCGTGGCGCCGTGCTTTTCGTGGTAGAGGCGCAGCCCGCCGGCGACCCCCGCGACGAACGCATCGTTCAACGCACCGCTGCAGCGGTGGGCGGCCGCCCGAAGCTGCGGCAGCGGGACCTCCAGCACGCCGAGACGCCGGTTCAGGCTGCGCTTCGTCATCAGCGGCGAACCCGTTCGGTTCACCGGGCGCACGGTTCGGTAGACCGACGCGGCCATCTCCACAGACGACGAAACGGTAACTACCGGCCGCCGAATGCCGTTGGCAATCAGCTTCGGGGCACTCCTCAGCGTGCCCATCACCGCGTTCCCCACCAATTGAGCGTCGTATCGCGCGGTGTCCCGGTAGCCGCGCAGCCACGGCGGCGGGGGCACTTCAGGCAATTCCGCCATCGGTCCGTGCTTCGCGGGGGCCTCGGACAAGTCGAAAAGGATCATCCCGATCTGGATGCCTCCGATGCCGTCAGTCAAGGCGTGGTGGAACTTAAGGACCATTGCCGCGCCGTCGTTTTCCAGGCCGTCGATAAACGTGGCCTCCCAGAGCGGGCGCGCCCGGTCGAAGTCCCCCATCGCCGCGACTCGGGCCGTTTCCAGCACCGTGTCGAAGGTGCCGGGCGGGGTCGCGGTCACTCTGCGTATGTGGAAGTCGACGTCGAAGTCCGGCGCGTACTCCCACCGCGGCGGCGCCGGCGGCGCTGACGGGACGACTCGCTGTCGCAACATCGGCACCTTGTGCGAGATGAGGCTGAAGCGGTTGCGTACCTCTTCCCAATCCGGAGATCGCTCGAGCATGATCACCGTGACCACCGTGGAACGCAATCGAGGATCACTTTCCATCGCCCACGTGAAGGCGTCGCTGTTGCGCATGAACTCGGCCATTTGTGCCCAACGTACGACTCCCACCAGCCGTCGTCACGATCTCTGCAATACCGGTGACTTTGGTCCCTTCAGAAAAGGGCATTCGCCGAAGTCGATTGGCTTAGTGCGGCAGAGCGAGACCAGCGCTGACGAGGATGATCCCGGCCGTCGCGGCGGTGAGCAGGGTGAGTACCACGCCGCGGCGCAGGACGAGCAGTACGACTGCGGCGGCGGCAAGGACGGCGTATTGCCACGGTGCGGTCAGGGCGCGGGCCAGGGTGATCGCCGAGCCGAGGATGGCGCCAATCGCGGCCGGTCCGGCGCCGTCGAGGAAGGCGCGGGCGGTGATGTTGGTGCGTAGCTGGTCGAAGTGGCGGGCGCCGAGCAGCACAAACGTGAAGGAGGGGCTGAATGCGACGACGGCGGCCAGAACACCGCCGAGGAGCCCGGCGGCGGCGTAGCCGACCACGGCGACGGTCTGTACGACGGGGCCGGGGGTGATCTGGCCCAGGGCGACGGCGTTGAGGAACTGGCTGTCGGTCATCCAGTGGTAATGGTTGACGGCGTCGCTTTGCATTAGCGGGACGATCACGAACCCACCGCCGTATGACAGCGCGCCGACCTTGAATGCCACCCAGATCAAGGAGGCGAGCGTGCCGAGGGTGAGTGTGCCGATGGCCAGTACAGGCACCGGCGCGATCGCGGTCGGCCCGGTGGTGTCGCGGCGCAGGCGGCCGGTGATCTCGATAGCGCCGCAGGCCACCAACACCAGCACCAGCCAGGGCCCGATGGTGGCCGCCGCGAGCATCCCGGCCGCCACGTAGCCGGCCCATCGCAGTCGGCTCACGCGCCCGCCGTCGCGGGCACGGTGCCAGCTGGCCGGCAGCAGCCCCGCCGCAGCATGCACGGCGACCACAGCGACCGCCGATCCGGCGCCGGCGCCTGCGGCTAGGACCGCGCGCGGCGGTGCGCCGGCCAAAAACAGCGCGGACAGGGCGAGGATGAGGATCAGCCCGGGCACGATGAACGCGGCCCCGCCCAGTAGCGCGCCGCGGCGGCCACGGACCCGCCAGGCGCAGAAGATCGCCAACTGGGTGGAGGCGGGTCCGGGCAGCAGGTTGCAGGCGGCGACGGCGTCTTCGAACTCGACCGGTGTCAGCCAGCACTTGCGCTCGACGCACAGTTCGCGCAGCAGCTTGATGTGGGTGGGCGGTCCGCCGAAGCCGATGCAGCCGATGCGTCCCCATTCTCGCGCGACCACGGCCAGGCTCGGCCGGCGCTCGCCACGCCCGTGCGGATCGGGGTCACTCATCGGACCGCGGCAGAGGTGAGCAGCTCGATCGGATGGCCGGACGGATGGTCGAACACGATCTGGCGTGGCTGCACACCGCGGGAGAATACATCAAACCTGTTTGATACGCCTAGGCCGGTCGACGCATCGGGCATAGGTTCAATGGTGAGTCCTGACGTCAAAGGCGCTACGGCAGAACGAAAGAACTTGGCTGGGCGCGTTCAGTTGATACGGCGAAGCACGAAACCGATCAAACATGTTTGATGTATCGTATTAGGGTGCCGACGACCGATCGAGTGCCGGTTCCGCTGCTGATGAGGATGGCATCCCATCCATTGCGTTGGGCGCTTTTGACCGAGCTGGCCTGCAGTGACCGCCGGGTCCGGGAGCTGGGGGCGGCCGTTGATGCGCCGCAAAATCTGGTCTCCTATCACCTGGGGCTGTTGCGCGCGGCCGGGCTGGTTGCCTCCCGCCGCAGCAGCTTTGACGGTCGCGACAGCTACTACCACCTCGACCTGGTGCAGTGCGCGGCGGCGTTCGGCGACACCGCGACCGCTCTGCATCCGGCACTGGCACCCACAGCCATGGCCGGGCGCACGCCGGGCAGCTCGGTGTTGTTTTTGTGCACCGGCAACAGCGCGCGCTCGCCGATGGCCGAGGCGCTGCTGCGACACCGCAGCCACGGCTGCGGCCGCGTCCGTGTCGCAAGCGCGGGTAGCCATCCCAAACCGCGCCTGCACCCCAACGCCGTACGCGTCATGAGCCAGGACTACGGCATCGACCTCAGCCACCGGCGGCCCAAACCCCTGACCGCGATCGCGCGACGGCGCTTCGATTACGTGATCACGTTGTGCGACAAAGTACGCGAGTTCCCGCGCGACGACCACAGCGCTACCGCGATGCACTGGAGCCTGCCCGACCCGTCGGCGGCCGCCGACAGCAGCCGGACCAGCTATCGGCAATTCCGCCGGGTGGCAACCGAACTGGACACCCGCATCGGATTTCTGCTGCCCGTTCTGGCTGGCCATGCCCGTGCCCGTGCCCAGTAGGGATGATCGTGGCGATCGCATCGACGCAACGGGCCAGCGTGCGCTACCTCGTCGAATTGTTTCACCCCGCCAACCGATTAGCCGCAGAAGGGGTCCTCGATGCCGTTCGACCGACGTGAATTCCTCGCGCGCAGCGGCCTTGCGGTCGCAGCCGCCGCCGTTGGTGTCGGCAGCGCCGCCGCGGCCTGTTCTGGGCCCTCGCGGCCCTCGCCGCCGGGCGGCAAACCCGACTACACGGTGCACATCGGTACCGGCACCGTCGAGTTGGCCCCGGATCGGGTGGTATCGACTACCACCTACAACGGGCAGTTTCCCGGCCCGCTGCTGCGGTTCAAACAGGGTCACACCACCTGGGTCGATATCTACAACGACACCGACACCCCCGAACAACTGCACTGGCACGGCCAGCAGATACCGGTCGACGTCGACGGAGCCGCCGAGGAAGGCACCCCCTACATCCCCGCCCATGGCATGCGCCGCATCTCGTTCGTGCCGGGCCCGGCGGGGTTCCGCTTCTATCACACCCACCTGACGCCGCGCGCTGACTTGTCCGGTGGCCAATACAGTGGCCAGGTCGGCCCCGTCTATATCGAACCCACGCAGAACCCCGGGGCCTACGACCAGGAAGTCTTCCTCACGCTCAAGGAGTTTCAGCCCAGCTTTAGCCGCGGGGGCGACATGGACGCCGGTTTCCTGGCCGGCGACCAAGACCCCGACCTCAAGGCCAAAGGCGAGTCAGCGATGGCCGCCTCACTCGCCCACGGCATGCCGCACGGCTACGAGGTGGGCTACGACGCGTTCGCGATCAACGGACGCATGCTCGGCCACGGCGAGCCGATCCGCGTGCAAACCGGTCAGCAGGTGCTGCTGCACGTTCTCAACGGCAGCGCCGGCGAGAATCGCAGCCTGGCCCTGCCCGGACACACCTTCACCGTTGTCGCGCTGGATGGCAACCCGGTACCCCGCCCCGCGCCGGTGCCGGTGCTGTGGTTGGGGGCCGCCGAACGGATCTCGGCGATCGTGCAGATGACCAATCCGGGGGTGTGGGTACTTGGGGATCTCGCCGACTCTGACCGGCAAAACGGCATGGGCATTGTGGTCGAATACGCCGGCCGTGGCGGTGAACCGCAATGGGCCCCACCGCCACCGTTCAAATGGGACTACCGCCTGTTCGCGACACCCGGTCCGGTTCCGTCGGCTGCTCCCGACCACACCATGGAGATGCTGATCGAGAAACGCAACGCCGCCGACAATGGTTTCAACGTGTGGACGCTCAATGGCAAACCGTTCGACATGGACGCCAATCAACCCGTGTACGACATCCAACGGGGCAAGCGCTACCGGATCAGGTTGCACAACGCCAGTGACGACATCCACCCGATGCACCTGCACCGGCACACCTTCGAAATCACCCACGTCGCCGGCACACCCACCGCAGGACTGCACAAAGACGTCGCGATGCTCGGCGGCTACCAGACCATGGACATCGACTTCCTCGCCGACCAACCCGGCCTGTCGCTGTTTCACTGCCACCAACAACTACACATGGACTACGGATTTATGGCGCTGCTGCGCGCCACTTGACCAACTCCCCTGACGATGACATCGAAAACGATGCTGCGGCAAGCTTCCTGGGCTATGCGCTGGTCGTTCGTCGTGCTGATCCCGGGACCGCAACCGCGGGATCAAGGCTCATCCCACCGATGGCTATCTGGGTATCACCGTCCCCTTGAGCTCCCACCTATATTCAAGATCCGACGAGCGATATAGGACCCTTTCTCCAGCGCTTGGCTGGCCGGGTCAGGACTCACCGCTCGGCTTGCGCGCAGCGCTGTGAACGCGCGCACAGCATCGGCCCGGCTTTGATGCCTAGCTTCGCGCGATACGACAACGTGACGATCGGTTGCTGCCTGAATGACTTTTGGCACTGGCTGTGTGCAGTATTCGCGGCTTAGCTTGCCGCAACACAATGGAGCTTCTACTCGATGGGGCTGCGGAAATGACAACCACCCATGTCCACTCGCCCCGTCGAGCGCTACCACTATTTGCTGCCTGCGTTGTACCGGTCGTCGCGCTGTTGGCAGCTTCGATCGTTCATGCCGACCCTGCCGATATCGATGCCCATTTCCTGGCCGCACTGAGCTCTCACGGCATCACGTACTCGTCACCGGAAGTCATGATCGCCGCCGGTCAGGTGGCCTGCACAGAACTTGATCGGGGCGAGACGCCGACCACGGTCGCCCAGGACGTGATGAACAACAAGGACGTGCTGACCAGCAGCAACCTGGACGCCTATCATTCCGGGTTCTTTGTCGGCGCCAGCATAGCCGCGTACTGCCCGGAACATGCAGGGCGGCTCTGACGGCATACGTCAAGCTCGCAGCCCCATCCGCGCGGTCCTACACCGAGGTCCAACCCTAGCGGTTGCACAACGCCAGTGACGACATCCACCCGATGCACCTGCACCGGCACACCTTCGAAATCACCCACGTCGCCGGCACACCCACCGCAGGACTGCACAAAGACGTCGCGATGCTCGGCGGCTACCAGACCATGGACATCGACTTCCTCGCCGACCAACCCGGCCTGTCGCTGTTTCACTGCCACCAACAACTGCACATGGACTACGGATTTATGGCGCTGCTGCGCGCCACCTGACATTACGGAGCGGGCGTGGGCGTCGACCTGGCCGACGCGCTGCGACCTTCCTGGCCCGGGTGACGTCCCGGACGTTGCGGCAGGATGATAAGCAGCGCAACGATTATGGCCGCGATGACCGCCGAGGCCAGCGGCCGGCTCAACGCTAGACCGCCGTCGGCGACTGGCTTGTCAATGAAATCCCCGACGGTCGCGCCCAGAGGCCGGGTCAGGATGAACGCAACCCAGAACAAGGTGACACGCGACACAGCGGTCCAGTAGTACAGCGCCACGACCGCTATGAGAGCCGCGGTGAATACCAGCGCGCCGCGTTCGTAACCGAATCCGCGAGTGTCGGCGAGCCAGTCGCCGAGCGCGGTGCCCAGAGTCTGGGAGAACGTGATCGTGGCCCAATAGAACGCCTCGACTTTCGGCGTCGAGACGGTGTTGACCGACACCGTTCCCTCCGACCAATGCCACAGCCCCAGGGTGAGCAACAAACAAGACAGCAGCAGAAGCGATCCACCCGCGTACCCGATTCCGAGCGATCGGTCGGCGAAGTCGGCCAACGTCGTGCCGAATGTCGTAGAAGCAACGATCGTCGCCCAGTAGAGGATCCAATGGAAGCGCTTGGCGACGATCTGCGCGACAACGAGTGCCAGCAGCACGCCTCCGAAAAGCATGACGCCGGCCAGATAGCCCCAGTCCAGCGTCATCGTCACGGTGTCGCCACCCGTTTCGCCGAGCGTCGTCGCCAGTATCTTGATGACCCAGAAACCCAGGGTGACTGCCGGGACCTTGCTCAGCGCCTGTTTCGTAACGTCATTCATAGGACGTGACCTGTCACTTCCGACGTGCGGGCGGCCATGACCTGATCACCCGTGATGCCACACCGGGCCATCAGACAGCGTTGAGTCGCTGCACTGAAATTTAAGCGCGGCCGAGTAGACACCGGGGTGACTACCGGAAAACCGCCAGCCAATTCGGTCGATCCCGCAACGCGTCGCGCCAAGAGTCGTTGTCCAGGGCCCGGCGGCTGCTGCGGCAATCGACAGTCCCGAAATGGAGTTATTTAGCGTCGAGGTGACCAATAATTCGTTGAACGTGTATCCCACCGATGGGAGCATCCCTACCGCGTTGGATTGGTCGTCGGGAGTGTGCAAGACCCCGTGACGGAATGGCTGCGCACCGTCAGGAATCCGTCTGCTCGCGCCGCTCAAGCGGCCGGGATGGTCGCCGGGTGAGTGTGCTCAGCCGCCGTCAACTGCTTCGACTGGCCGGCGGCGTCGCGTCGGCGTCGATAGTCAGCGCTTGCTCGAGCGATACCCGCACGGCCAGCCCCCATCTGACCGCAGCGACCTCGGCGCTGTTGCTGTGCCGAGAGGCGTGGGGTGCGCGACCTGCCCGCCCGGGCGGCAAGCCCCACACCATCACCCGGATGACCCTGCACCACGAAGCGGTGGTTCTCGGCGACAACCGCAATGCCCCGGAGCGCCTGCGCCACGACCAGCGGTACCACCAAGACCAAAAGGGATGGATCGACATCGCGTATCACGTAGGCGTTGACCGCAACGGCAACCTCTATGAACTGCGGGACACCGCGATCGCTGGCGACACCGCAACGGACTACGACACCACCGGCCACTTCCTCGTCTTGTGCGAAGGAGACTTCGATCAGGAGAACGTGTCAGAGTCCCAATTACAGGGAACGGCAAACGCATTCGCGTGGGCCGCCAAAAAGTTCGGGGTCCCGAGCAGCACGTTGGCGGGCCATCGAGACTTCGCCCAGACTTCTTGCCCCGGCGCGAACCTTTACGCCCATCTCGCCTCGGGCGACCTGAAGCGTCGCATCGACGGGCTGCTGGCCGCTGGCGGGGTGGATCTACAGCGCTTCTGCGGGCCCCAGGCGTCCGCAAGAGTGGCGGCTATCGAGGCGGGCAATTGACATTGGGACGGTCAGTACAGCGCAGGGGTAACGTGCCGAATGTCTGAGGCGCACTGAGAGAGGCGGTAGGCGTGGTGAGAGCTGGAGTGGTCGCCGCCGCCTTGGCCGGTGCCCTTGGGGCGACGGGCTGGCAGGCGATTCGCACGGCCGTCGCAAAGATTGAGGCCAATCCTGACCCGTACCCACGCGAGAGGCTGGCCCGCGAGCCTGTGGGCGAAGAAGTTCTCATCAACGCTTCGGACGGCACGGTGTTGCGTGCAATTTCGGCCGGCGAGGGTCCCACTGTGGTTCTGGCCCACGGGTTTGGTGTGACGGCGGCCGAATGGAATCTGGTGTGGGATGCTCTCGTCGAACGCGGCCATCGAGTGATCGCCTTCGACCAGCGGGGCCACGGGCGTTCCACGTTGGGTTCCGACGGAAGTGGCTCGGCGGCCATGGCAGGCGACTACGTGGCGGTTCTTGAGCATTTCGACGTGCGGGACGGGGTGCTGGTCGGACACTCGATGGGAGGGTTCGTCGCGATCCGCGCCGTGCTCGACCACCCCGATCTGGCGCAGCGCCTGTGCGGTCTGATCCTCTTCGCGACGTGGGCGGGACGTATTCAAGATGGCGCACCACTGAACCGGCTTCAGATGCCTCTGCTGCAAAGCGGCGTGTTGCAAAAGCTGGCGCGCACCAAAACAGTTGGCACATTGTTTGGCGCCGCTCAGTGTGGGACGCGTCCATCGCCGGCGATGATCTCGGTTTTCCAAGACGTCTTCGCTCAGCAGCACCATCAAGCATTGCTGCCGATCGCGCGGGCGTTCGTACGGGAGGACCGTTACCCACGCCTCGGCGAAATCCAGGTGCCGACCGCCGTGATAGTGGGCGCTGCCGATCGCACCACGCCGCGCGGGCACGCCCAGCGCCTTGCCGCCGGCGTGCCAGACGCGCGGTTGATTACGGTCCCTGAGGCCGGCCACCTCTTGAACTGGGAAGCCGAAGGCCCCGCCGTTCTACTTGACACCATCGAATCATTTCAGCCGAAATCCGAAGGCCGCTCGCCTATCCCGTCCGGGTGACCAGGGCTGTAGGGCAAGCGCGCCAAGCAGATTGATCGTTCACGCCGTAGACCGAGGCTTCGTGCTCGACCCAGACCCTCGGTGCGTCAAGGCTTTCTAAACCGGCGGGTCAGACCCAGGATCCCGGCCGCCACGAAGGGCACCGGCGAGAGCGTGGCGATCAGTGCGCTTCTGGGACCGACCAGCGGTGTACTGCGAAGCCCGGTGACAAAGTCGGCTCCGTCACTAACCAGTCCGAGCGACGCCCACCGTCGAAACTCGCTTTCTTGACCGCGTGCCCAGGCCGCGCAGGCACCGGAGCCGAGGACCACGTCACGGATTCCGATGGTCCGCATGAGTAAGGTTTCCGTCCCGGAACCTGGCGAAAAGATCCGGCTCGGCACGAGGATCATCGCCGCTCCCACGCCGATGCGGGCCGCCGCGACCAACGCCAAGATCGAAGTGGATGCCTGGGCCCTTTCTCGCGTCACGGCTCGACCCTACTCACCCGGTGTGCCCCAAAGCGTGCATACGGATTACCCGAACGCACGCGAAATGCGCGGTTTCGTTTTGGGTATCTTGACGGCGTCAAGGGTGGTCACCAATGTCGCGTCACCACACCAGCGGCAGATGCGTCAGGTACCGGTCGACTTCGGCGGCGAGCACGTTGTAGCCGTCGGCGGTCCTGAACTCCGGTACGCGTCGCAGAAACTCGGTGATGATTGCAATCAGCTCGGCTCGTGCGAGGTGCACGCCGAGGCAACGACGCGTGCCGCCGGCGAAGGTGTACGACGGCCGCGGTCGGACCCGGTTGTCGGCGATGGAGATGTCGATGCCCTCATCGAGGTTGAGTAGCTGCAGCGGCAGCACAATACGCGTGCCCGCTGGCAGCGTGACTTCGCCGACAGACCTCTCGGTGAGGCTGGCCCGCGGGCAGGTGGTGATGGGCGGATTGAGCCGCATGGCTTCGTCGACAAATGCACCGATCTGGTCGGGGTGGCTGCGCAGTAGGGACTGCAATGGCGGCCTGGCGGCCAGCTCCACAAGCGAGAATCCAACGGCGTAAATGCCGGTATTGACGGCGGCGGTAAAGAGCAGCGTGACGAACGACGTGGTTTCGTTGCCATCGAATTGATCCTGCAGGGCCGCAAGAATGCTGGTGGAATCCGCCCGCGGAATGGTGCGCGCCACGTAATCGACAACATGCTGATTGTTCTTCGGGTCGTCACGGTGCGCCCGATGGTGATCCAGCAGCGCGATCACGGCGTTGAGTTCGGTCGATGGGAACCCCAGCAACGTGAGCAAAGTCTGGCACGCCAGCGGTTTACCGATATCGGCGATGCCGTCGCACCCGCCTTTGTCGGCGACGGCATCCACCAGCGCCACCGCATGGTCTTGGACGGCTGCGGTAAACGGGGCTAATGCCCGCGGCGTGAACAGTCGATTGAGAATGCTCCGATATCGCGCGTGCTCCGCTGGGTCGGGCACGGTGCTCGGTACCAATGGCCACGTGTAGGGATCCATGTGCGGGCAGACCAACTCGGGGTCACGCAGCGCCGCAAGAATGTCGTCGCGGTGGGTGAGGTAGTAGTCGCCATGCAGGTTCGCCACCCGCCCGGCTGCACGCAGCGCAGCCCAGAAAGCCCGTTCGGAGGCATGTGTGGCCCGGCGGTCGATATCGGCAATCACTACCGCACCTCCTTCCACTAGGCATCAACATCCTCATCGCTGCTGTCCGGGCACTGATTTGAACCCGTCTTGCACACCCGGAACGCGCCCCTGCACGTCTCCTGAGGGCGAACGATAGACGCGCCAACGTGAAGGCAACGCGTCACGGCTACCAATTGCTCGGCGAGTAGTCCTTGAGGAAGCAGCCGTGCAGATCTTCGCCCAACTCTCCCCGGACGATCGGGTCATACACGCGGGCGGCGCCGTCGACCAGGTCGAGCGGGGCATGGAACCCCTCGTCGGCGAGCCGCAGCTTGGTCGGGTGTGGACGCTCGTCGGTGATCCAGCCGGTGTCGACGGCGGTCATGAGGATGCCATCCTGCTCGAGCATCTCGGCTGCGCTGGTGCGGGTGAGCATGTTCAGCGCGGCCTTCGCCATATTGGTGTGGGGATGCCCCGGTCCCTTGTATGCCCGGCTGAACTGCCCCTCCATTGCCGAGACGTTCACGACATACGTGCGCCGAGAAGGTGAAGCGGCCATCGCCGGACGCAACCGGCTCACCAGAATGAAGGGCGCAGTCTGGTTGCAGAGCTGGACCTCGAGCAATTCCATCGGGTCGATCTCGTGCACACGTTGCGTCCAACTATTGATCGACGCCGTGTCCGGCAGCAGGCCACCTGCGTCGATAGCGGTGCCGTCAGCGATCCGGTCCGGGGACGCGCTGCGGGCGGCGAGGGCCAGTCCGGTCACCGCGTGCGGGGCATGGTGCTCGGCGAGGCTGCCGGCGAGCGCCGCGGGATGGGCGTCGCTGACGCGGTCGAACGTGACCACGTCGACGAGTTCCGGTGGCGGGGTGCGCTCCGCATCGACCAGCGCGGCGTAGGAGCCGGGGGCTCGGCGCACCGTCTGGGCGGCGTTGTTGATCAGAATGTCCAGCGGGCCCCGCGCGGCAATGGTGTCGGCGAGCGCGACGACCTGAGCGGGGTCGCGCAGGTCGATCCCGACGATGCGTAGCCGGTGCAGCCAGTCGGCACTGTCGGCCATCGCGGCGAAGCGGCGCACGGCGTCGTTCGGAAAGCGGGTGGTGATTGTTGTGTGGGCGCCGTCGCGGAGCAGTCGCAGCGCGATATACATGCCGATCTTGGCGCGGCCACCCGTGAGCAGGGCGCTCCTACCGGTGAGGTCGGTGCGGGCGTCGCGCTTGGCGCGGTTGAGCGCGGCGCACTCCGGACAGAGTTGGTGGTAGAACGCATCGACCACCGTGTATCGGTTCTTGCACATGTAGCAGGCACGCGACCGAAGCAACGTTCCCGCGGAGGCCCCGGCCGCGGTGGACACCAGGGGCAGACCCGCAGTTTCGTCGTCGATGCGACCGGGCGCACCGGTGGCGGTGGCCGCGGTGACGGCGTGATCTGCGGCCGCCACCGCGTCGCGCTTGGCGTGGCGGCGGGCTTTCTTCACCGACTTGAAGATGCCCGCCGTGGCCCGACGCACGGCAACGGCATCGGGATGCTCGGGCGGCAAAGACTCGATCTCGGCCAGCACCGTCAGGCACGTGTTGAGCTTGTCCGGGTCAATCGCGTTCACCGTGGAAGAGTACGGGAGGCACGCCTGAAGTGTGGTCCGTCAACTGCAGGGCACAGTTCCCGACGGCCCTCAGGGTCACCTGCCAGATCGTCAACTACGAGAGCATCTTCGAATACCCCCTCCGCTGTGTCGTCAGCGTCTGAGGAGATGTTGAAGAACAAGAAGCTGGCCAGGGCCTGCGGCTCTGACCAGCTATTTCCAGTGGAGCAGCCGCAAATCGAACCAGGCTTTGCGCTGAGCTGCGGCAATACCGGAACCGCTCACACGCACCGAGCCGAGGCCACCGCAGGCGCATAAATCCCCACAGGTGCGGTCTTCCCCTTGAGACTGAGCCCTGGCCGCGCGACGAACTCGCCGTGATCGCCGTCGAGGAGGGCCAGGGTCTGATCAGTCAGAAGAACCAAATCACCCGTCTGACGGGTAGCCGACTCGACCCGCGCCGCAATGTTGACGGCGTCGCCGATCACCGAGAACTCCAGTCGTCCCGCACCGCCAACATTGCCGGCCACCACCGGTCCGGAGTTCAGCCCGACCCCCACCGACAGGGTCGTGCCGAACTCGTCGCGCACCGCGTCCGGGATCTCCAACGCGGCCCGCAATGCCCGATCAGCGTGGTCGTCATAGCGCCGCGGCGCTCCGAAAACCGCGAATAGTCCGTCGCCTGCATATTTGTCGACGTGTCCGCCGTGGCGGTGAACCAGCGGAACGATCCGTTCGAAAAGCCGGTTGAGCGCAGCCACGACCTCGATGGGACGGAGCCGTTCTGCGAATGCGGTGAAGCTTCGGACGTCGACGAACATTAACGTGACCTCCACTTCGGCACCCTGCATAGCGGCGCCCTGGAGGATGTGCTCGGCAACATCGCGGTCAACGTAGGTCCCAAGCACGTCTCGAATGCGTTCACGCTCAGCCAAACCCGCCGTCATCACGTTGAAACCGACTTGTAAGCGCCCGATCTCGCTAGCGTCATCGACGACGACACGCGCCGCGAAGTCGCCGGCCCGGACCCGGGCAAGCGCGCGGCGCAGTTCCCCCACTCGCTCGGCGACAGACCGCGTAGCGACAACAAGCGTGAATAACCCGACCACGAGCGCTACCACGACGAGACCCAGGATCGCGGCTAACGTTCGATGCGGCGCGAATCCGACGTCCACAAGGTAGCCCACCGCCAGCATCGCAACGCCAAGGAGCGGCACCCCCGTCGCCAGCGTCCACGCCATCGCCAGTCGGAGTTGAATACTCTGACCAGAGCGGTGACCGGACGGCCCACCGTCTAGCGCGCGCGCCGACACCTCTCGCATGATCCGCTCGGCGATCAGATACCAAATCGCGGTCGTGGTGATGCCCCCCAAGATCACTGCACTGAAGATGTACGCCGCAGCCGAGACCGATTCGGTCGCTCCTAACAGTGCGAAGAAAACAGCACCGATCCCCCATGTCAGGGCAGAAACGCGAGCGGCTTCCCCCGGTGCACCGAGGATCATCCGTCGTTCCCAGTCCGTCGGCTTTCGGCGTTGCCGAAGCCAGACGGTGCTCATCGCATAACGGTTTCGGCGGACGCGCATCAACACTGGCACGACAACGAACGCGAACACGGCCAGCGCCGTCCCACTCCGCAGAAGGAGCCGATCCGTTGCGGCCGGACTCAGCAGAATGGGCGCAGCGAAGTACATGAAGACGAAAACCAGTGCGCCTCCGGAGACGCTCACCAAAACCGCGCCCCAAATCCAGCGCCTAAAGGTCACATACCGCAAGGGATCAACCGGCGGCTCAGCAGGAACGCGCCTGTACGCCGAACTCATTCGGGGCGGCGTCTTACCAGCGGACGCTAAGGACATGCCCGTGAGCTTGGCCGGCGGTCGCGACGCCGCCTAGCGTAGTCGGCTACTCGACTCACACAGGCCAAGCCTTTTTGGCCTAACCTTCTGCTTTCTCTCGGGAGCTGCCGGGAATCGAACCGGGGCTTCTAGTGGCCACAATGCATTCTGAACTACTGTTTCGTTCCGTCTGTTTCCGCTTGGTCCCGCTCGTTAACTGCGGTTTCGTTTTCGGGTCGTGACGGCGTCAATGCTCACGATCTAGTGCCCGGGCTCGTCGGACTCGTAGCAGACGTCGGGCGCGTAGGACTTATCGGGCTGCTGGGAGTCGTCGGAGTCGTCGGGCTCGTAGGACTTGTCGGCGTCGTAGGACTTGTCGGCGTCGTAGGACTTATCGGGCTCGTAGGAGTTGTCGGGCTCGGCGGATGCGAGTCGGCCGCGGTGCCACACCAGTCCTGCACATCTTTCGGATACTGCTCGAGCGGTCCAGGACAACGCTGCCCTGGCGGGAAGTTGGCGCCGGCGTTGAGTAGATCGCAGGGCACATAAACCTGCTTGCCTTTGGGGGTGTTGGTCAAGCACTTCGTTGGCGGCTCGGAATGGGCCTGGGCAGGGACGATGATCGCTACCGCCAAAGCGGCGAGCACTCCGGCAACGAGGCGATAGATCATGAGCACTCCTTCATGCAGACCCCTGTCCGGATTGAACCCGCTCGAGACGGCCCAGCGGGGAGGGCGAAAACCCGCCCTAGCAGGGGAATGGCCGACGATGCGCCTTCGGTGCTTATCAAGTATGAGCGGGAGTCGATCTATGTCGGCAACGACCCCATACCGTTGACGTTCGAGTTTCCCGCCCGGGAATCGAACCCGCAGCCCTACAAGGCCTTAGGCTCTCGGCGAGAGACGGGACACTACTGGCTGCGCCCAGTCCGGTCGCTTGAGCTGCGACGAATGGGGTCAACTCAACCGAAAAGATCGCAGCCCGATCCCAGCCATGCGACAGTTCCCCGATGACGCGAACGGTCGCCGTGATCGGGGCTGGACCCGGCGGGCTGGTCGCGGCGCGCTGGCTCATCTCGCAGGGATTCGAACCGACGATCTTCGAGCAGGGACCAGAGCTGGGCGGCCAGTGGACGGGACTCGTCGGCCGGAGCGGCGTTTGGCCGGCCATGCACACCAACACCAGTCGCATCATGACTGCTTTCAGCGACCTGGAGAACGACGGCGGCCTCGTCTACCCGTCAAACCGCGAGATCCTGGACTACTTGCATCGCTATGCCGACACCTTCGCCCTTACGTCGCGCATCCGGTTCGGCGATCGTGTCGAACTCCTCAGGCGAGACGATGACGGATGGCTCGTCGGGCACGCCGGCCTAGAGGAGAGCTTCGGACGAGTGGTCGTGGCGAGTGGCAGATTCCATGCCCCCGCCATCCCTCCTGTGCCAGGGCTCGACACGTTCGCAGGCTCGGTCGGAGCGATCTCCACCTACGACTACAGAGGGCCCGCTCCTTATCAGGACAAGCGGGTTCTCGTGGCAGGCTGCGCTGTCAGCGCTCTCGAGATCGCCGCGGAACTCGCCCAGCTCGGCGCAGCACGCGTTGTAGTGACCCAGCGGCGACAGAGGTACGTCCTACCGAAGTTCGCCGGCGGAGTCCCGTCCGATCACCGGATCTTCACGCGATACGGGGCCCTCGCGAGCGAGACTCTCCCAGCGGCCGAGATCGACCGGCAGTTGAAGGAGAACGTGGTCGAGGCTGGAGGAAGTCCGGAGCAGTACGGCGCACCGGCGCCCGACCCTTCGCTTTTTGCCGCGGGAATCACCCTCAACCAGCAGTACTTACCACTCGTGGCCGAGGGACGAATTACGGTGTGCCCCTGGATGAAATCCGTCACGGGTGCGACCGTGACCTTCGCCGAAGGGCGAGCTGAGGAGTTCGACGGGATTGTGCTCGGCACTGGGTTCGATCTGTGTCTACCGTTTCTGAGTGAACACATCCGGGACGTCGTCAACCTCGACGCAGTACACCTAGACGCCGACCGCTACACGTTCCATCCTGACCTCCCCGGGCTGGCGTTCATGGGCATGTGGGACCAGTCGGGCGGATACTTTGTGCCGCTAGAACTTCAGGCCAGGTGGATCGCATACACGTGGGGCGGCACGATCCCGCCGACACCTGAAACCGAACAGCGGCTGTCGATCGATGCTTACCGCTCGCAGCGAGGGACATCCCAGAAGACTCGGATGAACCTGGTGGCTGCGACCTTCGCACGAGCCGCCGGGGTGGAGCCGCATTTAGATAACTGGCCGCACATGCGCCGCGCCCTGCTGTTCGGTCCGCTCGCACCGAGCTGTTTTCGGCTCGAGGGCCCGGACGCGCTGCCCGATGCGCCGGCCCGATTCGAGCGCGACGCCGCCGCCTTCGGTGCTATCGCGTCAAACGAGCTGACCGAGCGTGAAAGAAACTACTGGTCGCTCGTCGAAACCTCGGCCTGCGGCCCGACCGGGAGCGACGAAGAATCGAGCCCGCGGGACACAAGGCGTTAGGCGCTTCATCTGTGCCTTTGGTCCTTCGGCTTGCATCTCTTCAGCCCTAACAATCACGGCCGCTCGCACTGATCCTGACGGTGGGTACATCGCCGATCGGAAGCGAACTGAGATGATGCAACCACCACGCCGCGCGATCTTGGTGGGCGTTGACGGCTCAGCAGCGGCACTGGGTGCCGTACGGTGGGCGGCCCATGATGCCGCCCTGCGGAATGCGCCGCTGACCCTGGTCCATGTCGTCCACGCCCCCGCACTGGTGTGGTCCCAGGTCCCCGCTCCGGCCGGGTTCACGCAAGCGCAGGAGAAGCGGGCACACGAAGTCATCAAGGCGGCGGTCAAGGTCGCCGAAGAGAGCACTGGTGAGCGCGGTCCAGGGCACATCGATAGCAAGGTGTTTTGTTCCGCCACCGTCCCGACGCTCGTCGGCCTGTCCAAAGAGGCGGAGATGGTCGTGGTTGGCTATCGGGGGCATGGCGGCGTGTTGGTCCGCAACTTCCTTGGCTCGGTGAGTTCGGGATTGGTCTACCACGCGCATTGCCCAGTCGCCGTGATCCATGACGAGGAACCGCTGGTCGCCAATGTCGCACGGGCGCCGGTGCTGTTGTGCATCGACGGCTCGCCGGCGTCGGAAGCAGCGACTGCGATTGCATTCGACGAAGCGTCACGACGAGGTGTCGGTTTACTGGCCCTGCACGCCTGGACTGATCCGCGAGCTTCCGACTTCAAAGAGTTGTTCCCGAACTTTGTTTCCGACGCTCGGCTATCCGACGAGGAGGAGACGCTTGCTGAACGGCTGGCGGGTTGGCACGAACGCTATCCCGACGTGGGGATCATTCGCCGAATCGAAACTGGTGATGCGGCAAGTCCGCTGATCGAGGCGTCCAAACGGTCGCAACTGATTGTGGTCGGCAGCCACGGCCGCGGCGGCTTCGCTGGCATGTTGCTGGGCTCGGTCGGGGCGGCGGTAGTCAACCGGGCCAGGATCCCGGTGATCGTGGCGCGTCAGTCCTGACGGCAGCCGTTGCGGCTTGGCCTACTCAGGAAAGCAAGCGCTTGCGGAGCTGGCCACACGCCGTGTCTCATTCGATCAGGTATCTAGCGCAGGTCCCAGATTTCCACGCGCTCACCGGCCGCAACCTCGGTGACGTCGATCGGGACGTCCAGCAGGCAGTTCGACGACGCCAGCCACCGCAGGTGATGTGACCCCGGTGGGCCCTGACTTACGACGGTGCCCGCGGCATCGTCGAAGATACCCCGGCGAAACTGCCGTTTGCCGGTCGGCGCGGTCAGCGTCTCGGTCAACACCGCGGATCGCCGCGGCCGTTCTGCGTCGGGCAGCCCCATGGCGGAGCGCAACGGCGAGCGGATGAACACCTCAAAGGACACCAGCACGCTGACCGGGTTACCGGGCACCGTGACGATGGGCACGCCGGCGACCTGCCCGGCGCCCTGCGGCATGCCAGGCTGCATCGCCACCTTGGCGAATGCGACGCCCTGATCACCGGTTCGGCCGAAAGCGTCCTTGACGACTTCGTAGGCGCCGGCGCTGACGCCGCCGCTGGTGATGATCAGATCCGAGCTAGCGGCGTAGCGGTCCAGCAACGCGGTGAATTCCGCGACGTCGTCGGTCGCGGTCGCGACGGCGACCACCTCGGCGCCGGCCTCGCGGATCGCGGCGGCCACCATGGGACCGTTTGACTCGTAGATCTGGCCCGGTCGCAGCTGGTTTCCCGGGGCCACCAGCTCTGAGCCGGTCGAGATCACCAATACGCGTTGGCGCGGGATCACAGGCAGTACGGGCAATCCCAACGCCGCGGCCAGCCCGATCACAGCCGGGGTGACCACCTGCCCGGCCCGCAGCACCGTGGCGCCCGCGGCGACATCCTCGCCCGCGCGGCGGATATGACGGCCCTCAACGCTGGGCACGGTGATGCTTACGACGTCGGTCCGCCCGTCGGTCGCCTCGACGGCCACCACCGCGGTCGCCCCGTCCGGGATCGGCGCACCCGTCATGATCCGATGCGCTGTCTTCGGCTCAAGGCTGGGGATGTCGGTGCGACCAGCCGGAATATCCTCGGCCACAGTCAGTTTTACCGGGTTCTCGGTTGTCGCAGGCGCGACGTCTTCGGCGCGCACCGCGTAGCCGTCCATCGCGGAGTTGTCGAAGACAGGCAAGTCGAGCGCCGCTGTCACGTCCTCTGCCAGCACAAGACCCTCGGCCTTGGGCAGCGTGACCGTGCGGGCGGGTCGAGCTGTGATCAGCTCGGCGACAATGCGTTGGTGTTCCTCGACCGACCGCATAGTGAGGGTCAATATAGTGGGTGTCGATGACGCTGGTAGTGCGTGCCGTGCTGACGGATCTGCCGATCGTCCTCGCCGAGCACGAAGACCTGGTGAGCCATCCGGCCGCGGGGGCCGTGGTCGGGTTCGTCGGGATGATCCGCGACCACGACCACGGACGCGATGTGCTCAGGCTGGAATACTCGGCCCACCCGTCGGCGCCCGACGTTCTCGCCGCGGTGGTGGCCGAGGTCGCCGCGAAATCCGCCGGGGTGCGCGCGGTTGCTGCTAGTCACCGGATCGGCGCACTGCAGATCGGTGAGGCCGCGCTGGTGGTGGCGGTGGCCGCGGATCATCGGCAGGCGGCGTTCTCCACCTGCGCGGAACTGGTCGACGCGGTCAAGGCTCGGTTACCGGTTTGGAAGCGGCAGTTCTTCGCCGACGGCACCGACGAATGGGTGCACTGCGCGTAGCGGCTTGCGAATCTAGCCGCCGACCTGCTTCCCCGCTGCGCGGTGACGGCTGTGGTGGGTGACATCACCGACGTCGACACCCCCGAACAGCTCGCCGCGGCGCGGACAGCCCTCACACGCGGGCGTCGCGCGACGTGAGGAAGGCGTGACGGCGAGGCAACCGCAGGCGACACAATACCGAGCTCTTAGCGTCGACCTCGGCAACCGGTACGTCCTCGGCCGGATCAGCTGACGGAGCTGTCTTTCTGGGGTGTCGCTTTGGAGGGCGGCGGCCCGCGGCGAGGTATATCGTGTCCTTGTCGCCTGGTATGCCCTCGCAGGGAGCCCATCATGCCGTTGATTTCCCAGGGATCCAACTCGTGCGGGTGCTCGACAGACCACACCGGCGCCAAGGCGTCGGTGCAGTTGGGAATTCCCGGCCCCCGTCAAGTGGACGCCAGCTACGATGCGAGAGAAGGGCTTCCGGCGTTACCGCACACGGTGATCTCAAGCGGCGTTTACCGTAATGCCGAGGACCTGCCTGCCCCTCGCGCCCTCACCGACCGCCCGCAATTGGAAACAAATATCCAGTTGCTCGATCTCGGCGATGGCGCATGGTGTCTCAATCATGCACTGCGCCAACAACAGATCTACGGCGGACTCATTCTCCGTGATGCCTACGAAGACCTCCTCAACGGGCATTTGCCTCATAGTGCCGAGCTGACTCAGTCCCTACAAAGCTGCGGTTTCATGGCACCGTCTGGACAGCCGCCTGAGGCGTTCCACCGCTCCCTCATGGCAACGGAAGACGCGAAAGCTGAAGTTCACCCGTCCTTCACGCTATTGCGGATACTGCTCACCGACGTCTGCAACTTGTCGTGTTCGTATTGCAAAGTCATACCGAATGTACTTGCACCGCAGGCGCAGCCAACGTCTGACGATCGCCTCGCCGAGGTCGTGCAGTTCTTCTTCGCCCATTCCGAACCGGGTCGCCCCAAGATCATCCATGTCACCGGTGGGGAACCCACGCTCTTCTTCGAACAAATCCGACACATCATCGATCTCAAACACCGACTCGAACGGCCAGGCGAGAACTGCTGGATCGTTTTGGGAACCAACGCCACCCTCATTCGCGATTATCACGCGGCGTTCCTTGCCCAGAACGACGTGAAGTGCATCGTGTCGATGGACGGCCCCGAGGAGATTCACGACAAGCTCCGGCGCAACCACGGCGACCGCGGCTCCTGGCGCATGGTCGACGCCGGTGTCCGACGGCTGAAGGAGGCCGGCGCCGAGGTGTCGCTGTCGATGGTGCTGGGCCAGCACAACCTGGACCACGCCGAAGAAGTAATCGGGTGGTTTCTCGACGAATACCAGCCAACCGGTCTTGGTGTGAACTTCATGAAGCCGCCAACACCTGGTCAGGCCGACTACGATCAGCTCATCGGTCCTGCCGCTTATGCGGACAGAATGTATGGCGTTCACAAGACTTTCCGGAACCGCGGACTGTTCCTCGAACTCATCTACCGCAAGTTGGCGCCATTCGTCGAGCAACGTTACCGATTCCATGACTGTGGCGCGGCCGGCGGAACCAACCTCAACGTGGATGCCAAAGGCAATGTCGGCCCATGCAAGTCCTTCCTGGTTATGGACAGACTGGCGATGCGTACGCTCGACATTGACGCATATCGCTCAGCCGTCGTAAGTGAATGGCGCAAACGTTCTCCGATCTACTACACCCACTGTGACGGTTGCCGGCACGTGGAATGTGTGGCAACGGTTGCGCTTACGACGCAATGATCCACAGCGGTGATGAAATGGCTATCGACGTACGAAGCTGCGAATATACGCAGCGGTTTAATCGTTTGTTCGTCGAAGATCTCTTCCAGCAGATCCGACCCGCTGGTCACATTGCTCGCGGACTGGTGGCACATACCTGATCGCAGCGAACGCCAGCTGCTGATGGGCGCGGTATCGGCGCGCCCCCGTACGCTTTCTTACTCCATCGGTCACCAAACCCTCGACTAGGGTCTGGTGCCGAACTTTGGCAACGCGCGAGATGAGGGCCTACTTCGGTCACCACAAATCAGCAAGTAGATGGGCCACGCTCATTCTTGGCGAACTGGCTGCGAGTCTCGGGCTTCGCGCGCTCACCGTATATAGCGCGGTCGAGTGGGATGGATACCCAGATCTGGGCGGCCTCGTGGCCGACACATCGCCAGACTTGTTGATCTACCCCAACGCGTCGCAGGTGGACGCGGACTCGCTCGGGCCGTTGCGGGGATTTCATATGATCCGCGATCCGCGGGACATGATCGTCTCTGGCTACTTCAGTCACCGATACAGCCATCCCGAAGTGTTCCCGAAGGTGTCCCGATTTGGGACAGAATTGCCGCCGCACCGGGCAGAGCTGGCGACGCTCGACATCGACGCGGGCCTATCGCGCGAGATCGAGTTCAGCGGGCAGTTCATCGACGGCATGGCGACGTGGAACTATGCCCAGCCGCACATACTCGAGCTCCGCATGGAGGATGTCATCGAAGACCCGCTTGCCCACTGGACCGCGATCGTTGCCCACCTCGGATGGCCCCGCCCGGCGAGTGACCAGGAATTCCTAGCCGAAATCCTTGAGCGCCATTCCTTCCGGCGCTTGGCGGGTGGGCGCGATCGTGGTGATCTTGACATCACACATCACTACCGGCGCGGCGTTGCCGGCGACTGGCGCAATTACCTCAATAAGGACCACCTCGCGCAGATACGACGGCGCTATGAAGACCTGGTGGAGCGCCTCGGGTACCAGTGATGGATCCGGTCGCAAATCCCCGCAGCGAGGAATCGGTCGAGCTCGACTCCAGACTGCTGAAAATCACCGTCCTCTACATGCTGGCTCCGACGATGGCGGCCCTTGACACCACGATCGTCTACGTGGCGCAGCGGACTTTCGTTGACGAATTCTCCTCGACGCAAGCCACTGTCGCGTGGACGATGACCGCCTATACCTTGTCATTGGCGGCGGTGATCCCACTGACCGGCTGGGCCGCCAACCGCTTCGGTACCAAGCGGCTAATCCTCGGTTCAGTGCTGCTCTTCTCGCTTGGATCACTGCTGTGCGCGACGGCATCGAATGTCACGCTGCTGGTGACGTTCCGAGCACTCCAGGGGCTTGGCGGCGGGATACTCCTGCCGCTAACCTTCACAATCCTGACCCGCGAGGCCGGACCGGGACGGCTCGCGCGGGTGCTGGCGATTGGCGGCGTTCCGGGGTTCATCACGCCAATCTGCGGCCCCATCCTTGGCGGCTGGCTGATCGACTCCTTCGGCTGGCAGTGGATTTTTCTGGTCAACGTTCCGATCGGATTGTTCACCTTGGTGCTGGCCGGGTTCGTCCTTCCCAAAGACGAACCGGCCTCAGCGGAGTCATTAGATGTCGTCGGAATGCTGCTACTCTCGCCCGGTCTGGTGACGCTGCTTTACGGTGCGTCGCTGATACCCGGACGCGGCACTGTTAGCAATCCGCGGGTGTACGTGCCGGTTGCGGTCGGGTTCACGCTGATCGTTGTGTTCGTTTTCCACGCGCTGTACCGCGCCAGCAATCCACTCATCGACTTGGTTTTGCTTCGGAACCGGATGGTCGCGTCAGCCAACGCAACGAGATTTCTATACGCCGTTGGATTCTTCGGGACGTGTCTGCTACTGCCCGGGTTACTTCCAGAATGCTGTTCGCCACCACTTTCATACCCGTGTGGTTCCTGCCGAAGAAGCCGGGGAATCCGCCTCGCGCTGGCCGGTTTCGCACGTCCTGGAACCGAGGCGCCTCGGTGTGATCGTTGAACGACGACGAGGTTTGTTTGGCCGCACCGGTGTAGCGAATGCTGGTGCAGACCGTGCCGTCTTTGTGCTGCGGGGCGCCAATCAAAGCCATGAACCGGGCGCATCCACCCGTGACCTAGACGACGGCCTTGACGTGACTTCGGTATTTTGGCACTCTGACCAGCACTTTCTGTTGTGGAGCTGCCGGGAATCGAAAGAGCATATAACGCGGTTTACCTGCGAAGACTCTCTAGGACTCGACGTGACGCAACATGGGAAAACATGACTGACTAGGAAAAAGTGCTTACCGCCGTCAGCACGCCCGCTATGCGGTGCTTAAACCAGATGACACTCACGTTCTAACCTGCGTAGCCTCGACCGCAACGCAGCAGGGGGCAGGCGGTGTGCACGTTGAACAGTTGTTTGTCGAGACACTCATCGACATCAGCGAGAAGCTCAACAACAACCCTACCTAGTACCACCTGCTGAAAGTCTCCGGTCTTCTGAGACAAATCCTCTGGGAAAACCTTCTGGAAGACGCGAGCGCCGCCACCTCGTTGCAGGCCAAGTTCCGAGTGGTGAAGCCGAAACCGTACGAACCCTCAGCCAAGCTGAATGAATCGTGGGCAGCTATGCACGCCGTCCACCCTAAGACCAAGCGGTTGAACCTCAGTTTTGGGCTGCGGGGAGGCCTGCTGAGTGGCGAACCTTCCCAACCGGGCGATCAGGTGGCCGAATTATCACGGAACGACTTCCTTGCACATCCAGTGGGCATCACATTGTCGGACGTCGAATACTCAGTAAAAAGTGTGTTGCTGGTAGCGGCCAACAGTCTTGGCGGCACACACAATGACGGCCTGCCTAACCCCAACGCGGAGGCAGAGGAACTACGCCAGTACATGGAAACGGGAGGTACGACGTTATTTGGTCGGTCCATGCCTGCGGCGTTCGTATTCGAGATTGCCTGCTGCAGGTTGCTCGCCTGCAAGCCACTAGCGGACGAGCTTGCACGACTCGGCCTGTATTCACCAGCCGTGAGTGAGTGGGTGTGGATGGGGGACGGCAAGGTGGAATCGGCGGGGTTTCAAGCAATCCCATCAGGCACAGCATTTTACGTAGAGTGCCATCCCATTCCATAGATCGGTGGCCGGACACGGCGTCGTCCAACGCGCCGACCTGTAGTGCAACGCTGAGCTTGCTTACTGGCTTCGGTGAGGCCGGCGGCTACGATACAGCGACCAATGATCCAAAGCGCTTTACTGAGCGATCACGCGCCCAGTTATGATGATGGACAAGCAAACAACTCGTTGCACTACCAGTACCCCGCACCAGAGCGCCTACATGCCACACTTCATTCCCCACTAGACGTAGATTCGACCCGAAGATTCACGGGATCCTTTGACATGAAACCAGTTAAAGCGTCAAGGGACGGCACCCCGTTCATACCAGCGGCCAGCGGCACAACCTCACCACCGACCAAGCCGAGCCATGCCGACCGTTGACGGATAGGGCCGCACCGTTCTGTGGACGCTGCGGCAAGCGCAAGCCTCCGCTGGACCCAGCCGACGCGCTCCGCAAGCCCTGGCCGCTGCCTTATTACTTCGAGTAACAGCGTACTAGGCTGTGGCACAGCGGAACTCGTGGCACCATCGCCATCTGAGAGTACCGTCACCGTAGTCTCGTTCCCTTGTCACCGATCTCGCGGCAAGCCAAGGAGGCGCTCGCCGATGATGTTACGTTGGATTTCGTCGGTGCCACCTCCGATCCTTAGACCAGGAGCGAGAGTTGAGGCACGTCCCCAAGCGAAAGTGCCCCATTCTCCTGTGTCGGTTAACATATTCATTCCGAGGATGTGGCTGGCGGTGTTGATGCAGTTACGAAGCAGGCGATTGCGAAGAAGTTTTAGGGTGGACATCTCGGGCCCCTTCAAATTGCCTTGGCGCTCGGCCGCCAATAGGTTTGCTGCGGTGCGTTCGACTGCAGTACCGAGAACGTAGCAGTCGAGGACTGCGTCAAGGGTGCTCGGCGGAAGTTGGCGTCTTTCAGCTGCCATGGCGGCGAGGTCGACAAGGCGTTGTACGACAACCCAATTCGGGTCTTCTGAGCTGTTTCCGACTGCTTTGCGCTCGCCACCAAGCGTTGCCATGGCCACTGCCCAGCCTTTGTTGACCTCTCCGACGCGATGGTTGTCGGGTACGTGTAGTGCTTCGATGAACACTTCGTTGAAGTGTGTTCCACCGCTCATCTCGCGAAGAGGGCGTACTTCGATCGCGGGGTCATGCATATCCGCGACGAACATCGTAAGCCGCCGATGTGGTATCGGATCGTCGCCGGTGCGGGCGAGAAGCAGGCCGACGTCGCTGTAGTGGCCTCCCGTTGTCCACACTTTCTGGCCCGTGACGACCCATCCACCTTCGTCGCGTAGTGCACGGGTGGACACCGCTGAGAGGTCGGAGCCCGCGCCTGGTTCGGAGAACAATTGACAAGCGATCATGTCACCGCGCAATATCGCGGGCACTAGTTTTCGCTTGAGTTCCTCGGATGCCGCGACGAGCAGTCCGGGAAGGATGATGTGCAGTGTCACGAACAGCGTGTTGAGCTTGGGCAGACGGTAGTGCAAGCAGGTTTCATGGAAAATCTCTTGACTGCGTTGGTCAAGTCCGGCGCCACCGTATTCCCGAGGACCTGTGATCCAGGCGAGCCCCTCGTCGAATAAGGCCCGTTGCCAGCTGCGCGCTCGCTTGAGTTGTTGCTGTTCCTCTGAGTGTTCTGGACTGTCGAAGATCGGTATGGTGTCGGGTCGTTCGAAATAGTCGTCGGCGGCCTCGCCGCCAGGTTCCGCGTGAGCATCGAGGAACTCTCGGCATTTTCGCGCGAACGCGTCGTGATCGTTTGTCTGTGTCACTGACGAAACCTGTGCTCGGGGAAAATTTGAGCGGCCAGAGCATTTTTCAGCACGGGCGGAGAGCCTCCGGCCACCAGCGCTGCCATTGCGTCGCGGTGCAGCCGCTGCGCGGCGTAGTCCAGCGTTGTACCGTCGCCGCCGCATAGGACCATGGCATCGTGCGTCACTGTGGGCAGCATCGTGCAGCCCGACAGCTTGGCGAACGTAGAGTCCTTGGCATTGGGAAATCGACCGTCCATGGAAGTAGAAGCCGCGCGGTAGGTCAACAGTCGGTGTGCGTCGATCGCCATCCGCATCTCGACCAGGGTGTGGTAGGCCGATTGAAACTCGATGATGGGCTTGCCGTATGCCTGTCGGCCCGACGTGTAGCTCACCGCATCGTCGAACGCAGCCTCGGCCAGCGCAAGGCTCAGCGTTGCGTTGTGTATGCGCTCCATGTTGAACGCCATCATCAAGTCCGAAAAGTGGCCCGGTCCGCGAATGACGTTCTCGCTCGGTATCGCGCAGTTATCGAAGTGGACTTCGCCATGAGGGAGCCCACGAGTACCGGAAAAGTGGGCGCCTCTTTCCAGTCTGAGGCCAGGCGTTCCCTTTTCAACAACCACGGCGCCGATACCGCGGTGTCCCGGTTCGTCTCCGAACCGCACAAATGTCGCGTAGAGCTCGTTGACGGGTGATCCGGTAATGAATCGCTTGGACCCGTTGATGACGTAGTTGTCGCCATCGGGTGTCGCGCTCGTCGAGAGGGCGGTGAGATCCGATCCGTGGTCTGGCTCGGTGAGTGCGATCGCGCACGCCGCCCGTCCGCTGACAATGTTGGGAAGGAACTTCTCGCGGGTCGCCTCTTCTTCTGCGCGCAGTACGATGGCCGGGCCGGGTCCAGTCGAGCCGAAGGTTGGCTCGGCGACGATCCACGACTGGGACGTCTTGATCAAGGCTTCGACAACCACCACATAGTCGGTGACCGTCAGTTCGGCTCCGCCGTATTTTGCTGGCATCGTCAACCCGCACAGGCCTGCCGCGGCCATTGCCGCGGCGACCTCCTCGTAAGGGGCTTCATCCGCGCGGTCCCATTCAGCGACGTGCGAACGCCACGGCTGAGCCGCCTTGGTCGCACGTGCTCGCAACTCTTGCTGTCTATTCGAAAGTTCAAAGTCCACCGAAGCCCCTTGCTATTTTGGTTATCACTGTACAATATAGAGCGAGTCTTGCAACGCTGCGATCATCGGGAGGGGGCAAATGAAGACGGCTCGCTTAGGTACTGGGTGCACGCCAATCGTGCTCGCGAAATCGCGCCGGCGCAGTCGCATCACCCTGCGTGGTGCCGACTTATCAGCCGATGCTGCAATCGTTTTCGGCAAAGAGATCAGTATCCCGTCCGAACGACCACCCCGGACGATGTGCCTTACCGCCCGGCGGCCTCGGCCTCGGCGCGAACCGCCGCAGCACGCGCCGGTGCAGCATCAACGTGCGGCTACGGGACCATGCGGCTAGACGCGATTAAGCCCGTCGCCGAGATTGGCCGCTTCTTCGCGATGGCTCTAGATACCGTCGTCCTGATGTTCCGACGTCCGTTCGCGTGGCGAGAGATGCTGGAGCAGGCGTGGTTCGTGGCTCGGGTATCTCTGGTTCCGACGCTGATGCTCTCGATTCCGTTTACGGTTCTCACCGTCTTTACGCTGAACATCTTGTTGGTGGAGTTCGGTGCCGCCGACTATTCAGGCACCGGCACAGCACTGGGCGCCGTAACGCAGATCGGTCCGCTGGTCACGGTACTTGTTATGGCCGGCGCCGGCGCAACTTCGATGTGCGCTGATCTTGGGGCACGCACGATCCGAGAAGACCCCCCCACCCGCAGCGCCGCCGCTACCCACGATCGGTGCAGCCCAATATGATCCAGCGACCGGCTCCTACATCGGACCCGACGGCACCCGATACACCCAATCCAACTTGGGCGCCGGCGGAGAGCCCCACACGTGGCAGGACATGCTCGCACCAACTTCTGGTCGTTAACCAGGTTGCGTCGTGGTTGAGGTGCAGCCAAAGGACGTTGACCGCGTGACATGGAAGCCCAGCAAGGCCGCCGGCGACTGACGCTGATAGACATCGTCGCCGAGCAGAAGCGAATTCGCCTGCGCGCCGTGCGCCAGCCAAGTGTGCGTCGTGTCACCCGGGCGCTAGCGGTGCGCCCTACACGTGGCAGAACGTGCCCGCACCGACGTTCTGGTGTTTAGGCCGGTTGCGTCGACGTTGAAGTAGCGGTGAACGAACTCGACTGCGCGACGTCGAAGCCGAGCGAGGCCGCCAGCGACTGGCGATGATAGACATTGTCACCCAGAAGGAGCCGATTCGCCTGGGCACGTTTGTAATACAAGTGTGCGTCGTGTTCCCAGGTGAATCCGATGCCGCCGTGCACCTGAATGTTTTCGGCAGCGCATTGCAAGAACGCGTCGTGGCATACCGCGGCCGCGATCGTCGATGCGGCCCTGGTCTCGTCGCCGGCACCGCCAGCGGCCGATGACAATGCGTGCTCCATGGTCGAACGTGACGTCTCGTAGTCGACATGCATGTCGGCGCATTTGTGTTTGATCGCTTGGAACGATCCGATAGGGCGCCCAAACTGTGTGCGGGTCTTTGCATAGTCGACGGCGCAGGTGAGCACATGCTCTGTAGCACCGACAGATTCGGCGGCAAGGTAGATGTTCGCCAGCGTCAAGGCGCGGCCGATGATGTCGATGGCCGTGCCTGTCTCGCCTATCTGATACGCCGGGGTATCCCTGAGCTCGATGCTGGCGAGGCGGCGGGTCTGGTCGATGCCGGTCAAAACGGTGCGGGTCAGCCCGGGGGCGTCGGCGTTGATCTCGAACACGGTGATGGCGCTGGAATCGCGTGCAGCGAGCAGGATGACGTCAGCCGAAGCGCCGTCGACCACGAACGTCTTCTTGCCCGATATGCGCCACTGTCCCTGATGTTGTGTGGCCGTCGACTGAACCGCCGCCGGATCCCATTTCCAGGATGGCTCCACCAGCGCCACCGCGGCGCGGCGCTGCCCTGTGGCCAGATCGGGCAGTAACCGTTCGCAGGCATCGCGATCGCCGCTTTGTAGGACCACGGTTTGAGCCAGGGCGACTGTCGACAAGTACGGCAACGGCGCGAGTCGGCGTCCGATCTCGCGCATGACGATGGCGACCTCGGCGGGCCCGCAGTCGGCGCCACCGTAAAGCGCCGGCACACCCAGTCCGCACAGCCCCAGATGGGCGAACTCCTGCCAGGCGGATTCCTCGAAACCGGCTGCGGTCTGCATCGCGGCCCGCACGGCTGGCGCATCGGCCTTTCGGGCCAGAAAGCTCTGCGCGAGCTCAAGGAGGGATTGTTGATCGGCAGTCAGCTCGGATATCACTGCGTACCTTTCCAGATAGGGCTCGAAACGTGTCCGCAGCCGGGATATATTAAGTATTGCACTATACCTATCATGGAGTGGCGATGACACAACAGAACGGCGATGGCGAGGGGCTGCTCGTCTCGGAGAACAGCAGTGCGGGGGCAGGCGAACTGCCTCCGGCATCCGAGGAGGGCCGCATTGATCTCCGGGAGGATAACGGCGTTGCCACGGTGTGGCTGAACAATCCGAAAGCGTTGAATGCCTTCACCTCCCAGATGGTCGATCAATTCCTGGAGGCACTCGACCACGTCGACGCCCAAGATGATGTCCGCGCTGTTGTCGTCACCGGACACGGTCGAGGGTTCTGCGCCGGAGCCGACTTGAGTCTGGGCGCGGAGACGTTCGCGCGGGAAGTCGATGAATCCGCGGACGACTGGCCTCCCCCTGATCGAGCCGGGACTATCGCCCTCCGGATGCTGCGTTGCCGCAAACCCCTTATTGCCGCCATCAATGGGCCGGCGGTGGGCTTCGGCGCAAGCCTCACCCTTCCCATGGATATCCGTTTGGCATCGGCTGAGGCCCGTGTGGGGTTCGCATTCGTGCGTAGAGGCATCACCCCGGACGGAACGTCCACGTGGTTCTTGCCGCGCATCGTCGGTATCAGCCGGGCAGCAGAGTGGATGTTCTCCGGACGTCTTTACACGGCCGATGAATTGCGAAATGCGGGGTTGGTTCGCGATGTTCATCCCAGTTCTGAGTTGTTGACCGCCGCCTACGCTATTGCCGACGAGCTGGTAGAGCAGTCGGCCCCGGTGTCGATCGCCTTGACTCGTCAGCTGCTGTGGCGGATGTACGGTGCAGCCAATCCGGTGGACGCCCATCACCTCGAATCGGAAGCGCTGGCCAGACTCGGCTCCTCGGCGGACGCCCGCGAGGGCGTGCAAGCGTTTCTCGACCGGCGGCCGGCGTCGTTCACGATGTCGGCGTCGCGAGACGTTCCGGACTTGTTCGCTTAAGCTGCGGCCTGCGCCGCGTGACACCGTGGGGTCACAAGGCGCATTGATCCAGTGCCTCGGCGAGCTCGGAGCGCCCTCCGATGCAGAGTTTTTCGTAGGCTCGCTGCAGTTGGCCCTCGACGGTGCGCCTGGACAAGAAGAGCTTCTCTGCGATGCGCTTGTTGGACATGCCGCTGGCAGCTAAGGTGGCCGCTTCTGCTTCGGCCCCGGTCAATGCCACACGCAACTGCGCGGTGTGCAGCGCGGGTGTCAGCGCCTTCGGGCAGTGCTCCCGCAACCGGGCAGCCAGTCGGCGTAGTACCGCCGCCTGCTGTGTTGAGGCGTTCTTCTTGCGCGCCAACACCAAGGCTTCGGTAGCGGCTTCTGCGGCCAGCAGATACGCGCCCATATCGGCGAACGACTGCGCGACAGCCTGCAGTGCTCGCCAGTCTTTGGTCTCCAGCGCCTTGATGTTGGCCAGTCGGGCCTGGGCCAGCTGCCCGTGCATATGTTGGGCGATACCGGCGGCGCGCGGGTAGAGCCGGGCGCTGTGTCCGAGCCGGGCCAAGGTGTGCAGGCAGTCGAGGGCGCCGACTCGGTCACCGATGCGCTCACCGAGATCGGCGCCTTGTTCGAGATGTTCGCGCGCAGAGCATAACTCGCCGTTGGCGATGCACGTCCAGGCGCGCGCGCGCAGGATTTCGACGGCGTAGTAGCTTCGGGGCAGCCGCAGTTCGTCGAGCTCTGCGAGGGCTTCGACGGCTGCGGGCCCGTCGCCACTGATCGCGAGTGCCAGTACGACTTCGACGAGGCTCTGTTCGCGTAGCGCCGGCCGGCCAAGATCGCGGAACAGTAAGGCCGCCTCTCGGGCGTAGCGAAGCGATGCGTCCACATCTCCTTGTTCACCAATGGGTTTGGCCAGTTGCCAAGCGAAATAGGCTTGCGCCTCGATGGAACCCTGGGCTACTGCTTCGGTGTAGTGTTGGCGCGCTGTGGTGAGGGCGCATGCGAACTGACCGGAGTACAGCAGCGCTTCGCCGCGAAAGAAGGTGTGCAACCACGGATAGTTGTCCAAGGGCGTCGCCAGCGTTGCTTGTGCCGCATAGCCCACGTCGGCGGCGCTCATCGCATCGTCACACTGCCCGAGGCGCCCGCAACCAGCCGACATGATCAAGCACGCCCACACCAGCGCAGGCCCCCGCGATGTCTCCTGCAATGGCGCGGCGACTCGCGCCGCGGCCTCGGGTCCGGTCGCGGCAAGGATCAACCCGGCCCGGCGGGCTGTGATCTGATCGCGCCATTGCCGCTCGCCGGTGACAGCCTCGGCGGACTCGGCGATTTGGATGCCATATTCGATCCGTCCGCTGAACATCGCACACTCAAGTCGCGCCAACGTAATTCGGGTGCGGTGGTCATCGGTCTTCGCGGTCTGCGCGAGCCCCGCCAAGTCCTTGTCAGCGTCACCGGCCCGGCCCTGAAGGTAGGCGAGTTGACCACAGAGCAGCTGTGCCTCAATTCCGGCACCGTCGTCTGCGGCAGCTCGGGCCAGCCGCGCGGCCACCCCGAAGTCGTAGGTCCACCGCGCGTGAAATGCGGCGCGCAGCATCAACTCTGGCCGCTGCAAGCCGCCTTCTAGACACCATGTGGCTGTACGGATAAGACTGTCGGCTCCCACGTCGCCGATGTTCTCGGTGATGTCGGCGAGCGTTCTGGCCAGGCGACTGCGACGCACGGCGCTGAGCTGGTGCAGCAGCGCATCGGTATAGACGGGGTGGGCGACTCCGATCATCAGGCCGCGACCCTCTTGGCGACTGACCACGAGCCCGCGCGCCTCTAGGCTCTCTGCCAGCTCAGCGCCCTTGGGGGCGAAGGCTTTCAGGTGCCTCATCTCCAGTGGTTCGCCATAGGCCAGGACGTCAAGGACGCTGCGCTCCTCTGCCGTCAATTCTTCGAAGCGTGCATCGACCAACTCGATCAACCGAGCCGACAGGGGAGCGCGGCCCTTGAGGCACCAGACGTTCTCATCGAGCACGAGGGCCGCCGACCGCAATGCGCCGCGCACGAGCTCACGCAGGTAGAGGATATTGCCGCCGCTGCGCGTCGCGAACTGCTGGACGGCTGAACTCTCGATTACATCACCGAGTACCGCGTGCAGGACCGCCTCGACTTCCTCGCCGTCGAGCACGCTGACATCGACCCGGCTGACATGGCCGTCTTTGTAGAGCGACAGGATCGGGTCGGGGACCGCCTCGCCGGCGCGCATGGTCGCCAGCAGCAAACATGCGTTGCCCGCGACGGCGTGGTGAATCAGCGTCGCGGAAACGCCGTCGAGCAGTTGAATGTCGTCGATAAGAACCACTTTGGGTAGGTCGGCGTCCGTGGCCTTCAACAGGCGCACCGCCCGCCGTATCCACTCGGCTCGTCCCGACGGCGGCAAGGGCTCGTCGTAGTCGAACAGCGGGCCGGCCAGGGCGCCGAAAGGGATTTCGGCGGCAGCGCGGGTGGCGGTGATGTGGACCGTGGGGAAGCCCTGCCGGCGGGCGCAGCCTAATAATTCAGTGGCAAGGCGTGTCTTGCCGACCCCCGCCGGGCCGGCCAGAAGAACGGGCCTGCGCTGGTCGAACAGCAGCTCGCCCAGCTGCTCGAGAACCGGACCGCGTCCCACAAATGGCCACTGCTGATCATCGTCCCACGGGACGTAGCTGGTCAATTGCACCTCTTTCCACCTGCTGACGGGTGCCCATCAAAGTTATTATAGTGAGTACCATCACAACTATGGCGTGTTCGGTGAGACCGTAGAAATTACGCATGCCGCCCCGAGGCGGGGTTGCCACCCTAGTAGGTCAGAGAATCGTCGAGCAGGGGAGCTGACCGAACGTGACTGACGAAAAACTGCAAGCACTCGCGCTCTGGCAAGAGATGGCGGCAGCAATGGCACCCACGGATCCGGCTGTACCCGTGACCCCCGACCAGTTGCGGGGCGCCTACAACGACTGGGCGCACAGCCATTTCCCGCCACCGGCCGACCTGGTGCTCGAATCCTTGGATGATGCAGCGCGCGTATCAGGGTTGTGGGCAAAGATCGATGGCAAGCAGTGCCCGCGCACCGTTCTCTATTTCCACGGCGGCGGGTACATGATCGGGTCCGCGAAGGGCTACGCGAGCACTGGAGCGGATCTGGCCCTGTCCGCAGATGCCGACGTGCTGCTGATCGATTACCGCCTTGCACCAGAGAATCCATTCCCCGCGGCGGTCGACGACGCACTGACGGCCTACCACTGGCTGACGTCGCGCCGCGATCCGTCCACGATTGTGGTCGCCGGTGATTCGGCAGGCGGCGGACTGGTTGCGTCGTTGCTGATCAACCTCCGCGACCGCGGCGAAGCCCTTCCCGCGGCGGGGGTGTGTATCTCGGCGTGGTTCGATATGACGCTCTCATCGGAGTCCATCACCACCAAAGCTTCCGTGGACCCCATCATGTCCTCGGAGATGTTGCAGGGCATGGCCGCCGGGTATCTGCAAGGCGCACCAGCTGATTCGCCGCTGGCATCACCACTACACGCCGACCTGGCAGGCCTGCCGCCACTGCTCGTGATGACCGGGACCTGGGATTCGCTGACCGATGACTCCACCCGGTTCGCCGACAAGGCGTCGCAAGCCGGCGTCGACGTCACCGTGGAGGTGTTCGACGAGATGTACCACTGCTGGCACATCATGACACCGGTGCTGGCGCAGAGCCGTTCGGCGATCGACAAAATCGGTCAATTCTGCCGACAACGGACGTCAATGGCTAACCACAACAACTGAACTGGCGTTCAAACGCCTACCGGCACCCCAGGCCGAGCGCGGCCTGGTACTCGCGCGCTAGCTCCGAGACCAGCTCCTCAACGGACCGCACCGCGTGTATCGCGCTGACCGAGTGGCCCGCACTGTACAGATCCACCCACCGGCGGGACTGGGCCCCCGCGCCCCCATACAGTTCCTTCGCTTCCGCCGGCGATACCTGGTTATCGAGGTTGGCGGGATCCAAGCCGGCGGCCACGATGGAGGGAGCCAACATGCTGGTTGGCAGACCGGTGAACGCCTGGGTCAGCACGACGTCATCGAGCGAACACTCCACGAGCATCTGCTTGTAGGCAGACGCCGCCATCGATTCGCTGGTGGCGATGAACGGCGTGCCGATATAGCCGAGGTCGCATCCAAGGACAAGCGCTGCACGCAATGCGTAGCTGTCGCAGCACCGCCGGCTAAAACCACAGGGCCATCGAAGAACTCGCGAACTGCACGCGCAAAGGCCAACGCATTAACGTGGCCGGTGTGCCCGCCGGCTCCCGCCGACAGCAATACCAGCCCGTCCGCGCCGGTCGCCACCGCGCGGTGCGCATGCTTGACGGTGTCGATGTCGGCCAGCACCATGGTCCCGGCGGCGTGAAGCTCCGCGATGACCGGCGCCGGGGAACCGACGCTGGTGATGACGATCGGGGCGCGGTGGCGCACCAGTACGTGGACGTCCCCGTCCAATCTCGGTGAGCGCATGATCAAGTTGGCCGCCCACGGCGCGCTGGGGTACGACGCAGTGCGATCCGCGATAGTGCATAGCCACTCATCCAAGTCCGCAACGGAGTTCGCGTTGGCCGTCGGAAACGCGCCGATCAGTCCGGCGGTGCATGCTGCTATGAGCTCAGTGCCCGCGCCTTTCTTGAGGCGTCTCGGCCAGCCGGCCGCCTGATGCCTGTGACGATCATGTGCGTTAATTGGCGGGCGACTTCGGAGGTGTCGATCGGCACATCGGTCATTTGGTGGCGGATGACGATACCCAGTTGAACACCGAAGATCGCGCGCCACATCACGTCGATGTTGACCTTTTCTGAGCCCCAGGACGCCACAGGCGTCGAGACCAGAAGTTGGCTCAATGCGGGTTCGACGATCTGGCGGTAGAACCGCTTGCCGCGCTCCATTTGGGAAAACACCGCGATCACGAACAGGGGTGCGAGGTCGTTCAAGATAGCGATGCCCTGTTCATTGATCGCCAACAGGGTGTCGACCGCCATGCCGCCGCGAACGATGCACTGGTGGATCTCCTGAGCCCATGACGTCATCAACTGTGCCGCAGGGTCCTCGATCGCGGTTTGGTATAGCTCTTCCTTGCCGTCAAACAGCCGGAACATGAACGCCTCAGTTATCCCGGCCCTGTCGGCGATCTCTTTGGTGCGTGCCATCGCAAGGCCACTCTCGAGAAATACTTCTCTGGCCGCTATGGAGATCTGGGCCTTACGCTCAGCCGCTGAGAGCCTGGCGGCGGGTTCAAGGCTGGATCCGGCCGTTTCCGTCGGCGACGCCACGGAGCGCACCGTCGGCCGACGTTTCTGCGGCTGAAGACGCTGCTTTTGCTTGGTCGGAATGCCCTCGCCGAACATGACGGCGAGCGTGCGGGCAACCACATCGACCGGCACGGGCTGCTTGGCGAAGATCGAGTCCAACGCCAACCCAAAATGCAAGCCGAATACACCCTCGACGAGCACATCGAGTTCCAGCGAATCGACATCGAACCCGGTCACGTCGGTGATGACCGCGCTGATGGCCTGAGTGAACTTCGGCAGCACGACCTCGGAGAAGTAGTCGCGCCCGGCCTCTGGCACCGAGAACAAGGCAGCCGCCAGCAGCGGCGCCATTTCCACCATGCTCGCGTAGAGCACCGCGTGGAAACGTTCGAACAAGGCTAAGCGCGGCTTGCCGGCCTGTGTCGTCTCCGTGACCGCCGCAGCCAATCGGTCGACCAGATCATCGAGGGGGTCGGTCACCGCAGCCTGATAAATCTCGTTTTTGTTCGCAAAACGGACGTACACGAGATTCTCGGTGATGCCTGCCCGTTCGGCGATATCGCGCACCCGCGTGCCGGCGAAACCATGTTCCAGGAAGACAGATCTCGCCGAGGCGATAATCTGCGCACGACGTTCCTCGGGGGTCATACGGCGGCGCTTTCGGGGAGCGTTAGCCGCCACTGAAATCTCCTATCCCCACGGTGTCACCTCTGGGAGCTCCGCGCGACCGAACCGTCCATGTGTCTCACGATGATATGACGAACCCACGCTAGCACCATGCGGGCACGCTGGCCGCCCGGAGCGGCGAGCAGACCGCTGCCGTGCGCGGCGGCAACGAACCTTCACATCCGTTGTTGCGCGGCGGATATGGAGGAGATGCCGCGCCGGGCGGGCTGTGCATCGGCGCACAGATCCGTGGTCGGCCGCCCCGAACGGCTCGCCACCGCGTGTGGAGCAGCCCACACTTCTTGCGTCTGGATTTCATCGTGTGATACCACCTATTATAGCTAGTACTAAACCAATAGTACTAACGTTGCTTCAAAGTTATTTGGTCATACGAGGAGGACTAGTCCCGGTGAGTCACGACACAGACGTCGCAGTCGAGGGTCAGCGCTTCTCGTTGATCACCGAACACGCGTTAGACACCCTTCGATCGATGATCGGTGTGAAGATCACCGAGAGCGTGGAACCCTGGTGCTATGAGGTGACACGGGACAACATCCGCCACTACGCACACGGCATCGGTGACGACAATCCGTTGTGGTGCGAGCCGGCCTACGCCGAGAAGTCCGCGCACCAAGCGCTTTTAGCGCCGCCCTCATTCTTGTTCGCGCTCAGCCGCATTTACTCGGGCTATGTTGGCGGACTGCCCGGAGTACACGCGATGTGGTCGGGTGCCGAGACCAAATGGCACCGGTCGCTGCGCCGCGGCGATGAGGTCCACACCGAGTCCTACCTCAAAGATCTGGTGGAGCACCAGACCGAGTTCGCCGGGCGCGCCATCCAGCAGATCTACCACGTCGACTTCTACGTCGCCGAAGAGCTCGTCGCAGAAGCGGATTCGTGGTGCTTTCGTACCGAACGTGACACCGCGCGCGAGCGGGGCAAATACCAGGCCGCCCGCGAGGATGAGCCACGGTACAGCTACGACGACCTCGAAGCTGTCGCGCAGGGATACCGAGACGAGAAACCGCGCGGTGCCACGCCGCTCTACGTCGATGAGGTCAGCGCGGGCGACAGCCTTCCGGTGATGACGAAGGGGCCAATGACGGTGACCGGCTTCATCGCCTTCGCCCAAGGGTGGGGCGGACTCTACATCCGGGCGAACCGATTGGCGCACAAGCAATTGCAAAGACACCCCAACCTGGGCATTCCCGACCGGTTCGGCATTCGCGATGTGCCCGAGCGAGTGCACTGGGATGATGATCTTGCCCGACTAGTCGGGCCCCCCCGCGCCTATGACTATGGGCCAGAACGCGTATCGTGGCTGACCCATCACATCACGGACTGGATGGGCGACGACGGCTTCCTGGTGGAACACAGCTCGCAGGTCCGCAGGCACAATCCGACCGGCGACGTTATCCAGATCAGCGGCACCGTCACTGCGGTGGAGCCCGACGCTGGGCTGGTCACCGTCGAGCAGACGGCCCGCCAGCAGGACGGCGAGCTATCCGCCAAGGGAACCGCGTTGGTTCGCTTGCCCGTTCGTCGCTCGAGATGACACCGACCATTCGGGGCGCCGCGCGCTGGGGTAGCGAGGTGACGGAAACCGCCGACGGCCGGCGCTACACTCACCGTCCCTGCTGCGTGGCCGACCTGGTGACCGATTTTGCTCGCTGGGGTGATCGTGTGGTGCTCGTTGCCGGCGAGCGCCGCATCACCTTCACCGATCACCTGGCCGATATCGACGAAGTCGCCGGGGAGCTGAGGCGACGCGGGCTTGGACCCGGGCAACGAATCGTCATCCTGGCAAGCAACTCCCCGGAATGGGTGGCGGCGTTTTGGGCTATCGCGAAGATTGGCGCTACCGCGGTCTTTGCCAACATGTGGTGGAGCGATACCGACCTGTCGGGCACGCTCGACCGAGTTCAGCCTGCGCTTATGGTCATAGATGACGAGCACTGTGATCGCCCTGCCCTGGAATCCTGGCCACTGGTGCCGATCTCGACGCTGCGGGCCCTCGTTGATGGTGAGCCGAGCGGTACGGCAGAGCCCAATCACCTGTCGCACGAGTCGGACCCGGCGGCAATCTTTTTCACCTCGGGCACAGAAGGCACGCCCAAAGGTGTGGTCCTGAGCCAAGGGGCCGTGGTGGCAAACATCCAGAACGTGTTGGTGCGGACCCGACGGTTGCCAGACCAGCTTCCCCACGATCACCGGGGTACGGTCAGCCTCATGTGTCTACCGCTGTTCCACGTGGGCGGATTTCAGACCATGGTTTCCGCGCAACTGTCCGGCGGACGACTGTTATTCCTGGACGGGCATTTCAACGCCGAAAAGGTATTGAGCCTGATCCAGCACGAGCGAGCGACCTTCTTCGGCGCGGTTCCCACGATGATCTCCCGAGTCTTGGAAAGCCCGCAGCTGGACCAGTACGACACCTCCAGCGTGGTATCGGTCGCCATGGGCGGCTCGCTGGTCGTTCCCGAACTCGCCGAAAAGATCGCCCGAAGATTACCGTCGGCCCGTCGCAGCATCAGCAGCATCTACGGCCAAACAGAGTCTGGTGGTGCTCTCACCGCCGCCGGCGGCACCGAGCTGCTGGACAAGCCTGGATGTGTCGGAAAGCCGTTACCCACCAGCGAAATACGGATCGTAAACCCTGACGGCGAGGGAGTCGGCGAGGTTCTGGCTAAAGCACCGACGTTGATGTCAGGATTTCTGGACGACGCTCAGGCGCCCAACCCGATCGACGCTGACGGATGGCTGCACACCGGCGATCTAGGACGCGTGGACGACGACGGCTACCTCTACATCGTGGGCCGGCTGCGCGACATCATCATCCGCGGCGGCGAAAACATCGCTCCGGGTCATGTCGAGGACAGGCTTCTGCAGTATCCAGGCGTGCGCGACGTTGCGGTCGTGGCACTGGCCCACCCGTCGCTAGGCGAAGAGGTCGGCGCCGCCGTGGTTGTCCGGCCCGCGTCGCCATCGATGTCAATGACCTGCGCGACTTTGCTGCAGCCACTCTTGCGCACTTCGAAGTTCCATCGCGATGGTGGATCAGCGCTGAACCACTGCCGCTGAACAGCACTGGAAAAGTTGCGAAGCGCGAAATCGTGGACCGATGGATCGACACACACACGATCCTTAGAAAGGAAAGTCGCCATGGGGCAACTTGACGGAAAAGTGGCCATCGTTACCGGCGCGGGCCGCGGCATCGGCCGCGGGGAGGCCCTCGCGTTAGCCGCAGAGGGTGCCCACGTCGTTGTCAACGACCTGGGTGGAGCCTGGGATGGAGAAGGCGCCGACCAGCGGCCGGCCGCGGCCGTCGCCGAAGAGATCGTCCAGCTCGGTGGGGAGGCCACAGCCAACTTCGACAACGTTGCTGAGCCCGAGGGCGCCGAGCGTATGGTCAGCCAGGCGCTCGCAACGTTTGGGCGGGTAGACATCTTGGTCAACAACGCCGGAATCCTGCGCGACGGAATGCTTTTCAGTATCGAACCGAAAGACTGGGCAGAGGTGATCAACATGCACCTGATGGGTCACTTCCTGCCCACCCGCGCCGTGTCGCAGCACTGGCGGGCCGAGAGCAAAGCCGGCAACAACAGCCATCGCGCCATCATCAATACCACAAGCGAATCCGGCCTATTCGGCAACGCGGGGCAGTCAAACTACGACGCGGCCAAGATGGGGATCGTCTCCTTCACCATCGCCGCGGCCCGCGAAACCGCGAAATACGGAGTGACGGTGAACGCCATCGCTCCACGCGCTCGCACGCGTTTGACCACCACGACGTTCGCGAACTCAAACCGGGCCGCCGAATTCGCCACCGAAGAATCCGGATTCGACGCGATGGATCCGGACAATATCGCTCCGTTTGTCACTTTCCTGGCGACGGATGAGGCTGCCGACATCACCGCACAGACCTTCATCGTCTGCGGCGGCGCCGTCGCGCACGTGAAGCTCCCGCAGGTCAGCGACATCTTGTTCAAGGAAGGGAAATGGAGCGTCGACGAATTGGTCGGCCGGCGCGGCGAACTCTTCAAAAACCTCGGACCCGACGTCTATGAAGGCCCCCGAGGGTACGCGCGGCTGCCCAAGCAGTGAGATGTAACTCGACTCGGTTGGGCGAACCTACCTGCGGCCCAGACAGGCACGTGCCAAGAGGACGCCAAGGGCGATCCGGCCGCCGTGCCAGGTCGGGCGCGCTAGCAGCCATCCGCACAACACACTACGGGAGACACCGGTGCCACTAAACCATGAAGCTGTCGGAATCACTACTGAAGCAGTCGAAGTAGCGTGGACGAGCAAGGATTCCATCCTCTACGCCCTCGGCGTCGGTTGCGGCGTCAAGGACCTACAGTTCACCACCGAGAATTCCAAAGGCATTGAGCTGCAGACACTGCCCTCGATGCCTGTCGTGCTGGCGCGCACACCTATCCTCACCATGATCGGTGACATCGACTGGACCAAGCTCGTGCACGCAGCACAGTGCGTGTCGGTGCACCGGCCGCTGCCCCCCAACGGATCGGCGAACAACGTGGCGACGGTGACCGGCATCTATGACAAGGGCAAAGCGGCCATTGTCGTGACGGAGACAGTCGGCCGGCACGCTGACACTGCCGAGAAACTGTGGACCTCGACAATGCAGCTCTACATCCGCGGCGCCGGCGGATGGGGCGGCGACAAAGGGCCGTCGCTTCGAGCGGAACTCCCACAGCGCCAACCCGATCTATCGGTCACCGCGCCCACCGGTGAAGACCAAGCGTTAATCTATCGGCTCTCGGGCGACCGGAATCCGCTTCATTCCGATCCGGCATTCGCGAAGGCGGCGGGATTTGATCGACCGATCCTGCACGGCCTGTGCACCTTTGGTGTGTCCACCCGCGTCATCGTCGAGGCCCTCGCCGGCGGCGACGGAGCGCGCGTGCAGTCAGTCGCCGGCTCATTTGCCTCGCCGGTGTTCCCCGGGGACCCGCTGACCGTAGATATATGGCGGATGGGCCAGGGACACTTAGCGTTTCGCACACGAGTCAACGACACCGACGTCATCACTGGTGGGTCGTGCGATCTTGTCTGACTCGGATTCTTGGGCAACAGAAAGGACTCTAATGGCCACACAAATACCTTTGGTTGACTATCTGGTGCTCGGTGACCGACCCCATTTGCGCGCACACTGCTGCACAACGTGCAAAGCGCTGTACTTTGACCGCCGCAACGCCTGCGCCTCATGCGGAGCGACGTCGTTCACCTCGCGTAGCCTGTCAACTACCGGACGGTTGAGGGCCTACACCATCGTTCATCGCGCGTCGCCGTCGGTCACAACGCCGTACATCTCGGCCATCGTCGACCTGAACGACGGAGGCACGGTCAAGGCCAACCTGGTCAACGTGGCCGCCAACCCAGCTGATATCGAGGCGGTCCGCGATGTCGAGCTCACCACCTGGGTCATCGATACCGACGATGACGATCAGCAAGCAGTTGCGTTCGGCTTCAGCCAGATTGGGGGCAAGCAGTGAGTTCAGGAGATGTATGGATCGTCGGGACGGCGATGACTCAGATCGGCCGCTACCCCGACAAGGATGTGATCGATTTTGCGAGCGACGTCGTGCTCGACGCTCTGCGCGACGCATCGACCGAGATGGCGCAGGTCCAATTTCTCGCGTGCGGTAACGCCTATGAGTCCAATTCCGGAGTCGCCCAACGACTGCAAAAACAAGTCGGTCAAATGGGCATACCGGCCTACAACGTTTTCAATGCCTGCGCCACCGGCGCCTCGGCGGTGCGTCTGGCGATCATGGCCATTAAGGCCGGGGAGTGCGATGTCGCGCTCGCAGTCGGCGCCGAGCAGATGGGCAAGATGGGGCTGCTCGGCAAGAGCAGACGCAGCGATCGGAAGTCGTTCGTACCAAAGGGCCGCTACGGCGGCGTGCTGCCGAGCGAGGGGGTCCTGGGCACTCAACTGATGCCGGGAGTGTTCGCCCAGGCCGGTATGGAGTATGCCCTGCAGCACGGGGTCACCCGCGAACAGTTTGCGATGATTGCGGTAAAGAATCACCGCAATTCGGTCTTCAATCCCTACGCTCAGTACCGCAAAGAGTTCTCCCTCGATGAGGTCCTCAGCGCAGAAGTCATCGCCTATCCCAACACGTTGCCGATGTGCTGTCCGACGGGCGACGGCGCCGCCGCGGTCCTAGTGGTGTCGGATCAACGGCTAGCTCAGCTCGATCCCGATGTGCGGCGACGGGCTGTCAAGATCTCGGCGTCGGTGATTACCACCGACCCCTGGACTGAATCAGCACAGGTGCAACCCGATATCAACACGCTTACCCGCAACGCCGCCGCGCTTGCCTACGAGGCAGCCGGAATCGGCCCCAGCGACCTGAGTCTTGTTGAGCTGCACGATTGCTTTGCGACCGCCGAACTGTTGCACTACGACAACCTGGGCCTCTGTTCACCAGGCGGCGCAGGTGATTTCATCTCATCCGGTGCGGCCGACGCTGACGGCCGCATCCCGGTCAATGTGTCGGGCGGGCTGTTGTCCAAGGGCCACCCGATCGGGGCCACCGGTGTCGCCGGCCTGTACGAGATCGCCACGCAGCTGCGAGGCGAAGCAGGTGGCCGGCAGGTGGGTGGCGCGAACGTCGGCCTTGCACACGTCATCGGGTTGGGGTCGGCATGCGGAATTCACATCTTGGAGAAGGGCGCCGCGTAGCCGTGAAGCGCACGCTGTTCACAGCAGAGCACGAGGAATTTCGTACTGTCATCCGGACGTTCCTTCAACGCGAGGTCATCCCGGTGTTCCCGGAGTGGCTTGAGGCCAAGCTGGTGCCGCGAGAGTTCTTCCACAGCCTGGCAAAGCTCGGGGTTCTGGGGATGAACATCCCCCTCGAATACGGTGGATCAGGCCCTGCCGGTTACCTTTACAGCGTTGTTCTGCACGAAGAGGTCTCACGGGCCCTCGTTCAGCTTGGCCCGTTGCGCTGTCACCTCGACGTGGTGATGCCCTACTTCCTCGCCTATTGCAACGACGAACAGCGCCAGCGGTGGCTGCCCAAATGCGCCACCGGCGATATGCTTACCGCGATCGCCATGACTGAACCCAACACGGGGTCAGATCTGGCGGGGATCCAGACTACCGCGGTACGCCAGGGCGATCACTACTTCGTCAACGGCGCAAAAACATTCATCACCGGCGGACTGCACGCCGACGCCGTCATCGTGGTGGCCAGGACGTCGAAAACCGAGGACCGGCGTGGCGGACTGTCCTTGCTTGTCGTGGAGGACGGAATGCCGGGGTTCACCAAGGGCGAAAATCTCAGCAAGCTCGGTTTGCCCGTCCAAGACACCGCGGAGTTGGCGTTCGATCAGGTGCAGGTGCCGGTCGTCAATCTGCTGGTGAGGAAGGGCAGGCCTTTCGATACCTGACGCATAACCTCGCTGGAGAACGGCTCGGCGTCGCGGTCAATGCCATCTCATCGGCGCAAGCTGCTTTGGATATCACTGTCGATTATGTCAGGAATCGTTGTGTATTCGGAAAGCCGTTGAGCAATTTCCAAAACACAAAGTTCGAATTGGCGGCGCTAGCCACTGACGTTGCCGCCGGCCAGGCGATGTTCGACGCCGCCGCGTTAGCCCACGATCGAAAAACACTCGACCCAGTCGACGCCGCGAAAGTCAAGCTGTTCTGCACCGAAGTGCAGGGGCGCACGGTCGACCGCTGTCTGCAACTGTTCGGCGGATACGGCTACATGATGGAATATCCGATCGCGAGGCTCTACGCGGACGCACGAGTGACCCGGATCTATGGGGGCACAAGCGAAGTCATGAAGACCATCATCAGCAAATCGCTCGGTCTGTAGCGCACGCGGGTACCCGGCGCATCGCTGGGGCGCAGGTTTGCCAGTGTGGGACCTCGGCGGCGCCCGTCGTGGGGACGTTAGGACGCCGCGGTATCCCGATCCCGGGCCGGGGCCTCTGATGTCACGGAGAGATCGGCGTCGATCCGGTGGCCGCAGCGGTCTCGCTTAGTGATCAGGTACTTCAGGTTGTGTGCGGTCACATGCGGTTTCAACGGCACACACTCGTTGATCTCGAGGCCGAATCGTGACAGGGCACTGCACTTGGCCGGGCTGTTCGTCAGCAGCTGCAAGCGACGGACCCCGAGTTCGCGCAGGATTCCCACGCCGACGCTGTAGTCGCGGCAATCGACAGGAAGACCCAGTTCGATGTTGGCATCGACGGTGTCGCGGCCGAGGTCCTGCAATGCGTAGGCGGCCAGTTTGTGGCCGATCCCGATGCCGCGTCCCTCGTGACCGCGCAGATACACCAAAACACCGCGTCCTCGGCGGGCGATGTGGGCCAATGCATCGTCGAGTTGCTGACCGCAGTCGCAGCGCTGCGAGCCCAGGACATCGCCGGTAAGGCATTCACTGTGCAGCCGAACCAGCACGGGCTCGTCTCCATCGAGCCGGCCCATGATCATGGCAACATTCTCGACCCCATCGAGCTGAGATGTCCACGCACGACATTCGAACGTGCCGTGCCGGGTGGGGATCAACGCTGAATGTGTTGGAGTGATGTGTTTCTCGTTGCGGCGGCGGTATTCGATGAGCTGCGCGATCGAGATGATGGGGAGTCCGAACTCTGTGGCGACCCGCTGCAGATCAGCGCGCCGCGCCATCGACCTTTTGTCGGGGCTCACCACCTCGCAAAGGACGCCACCGCCGGCCCGGCCGGCCAGGCGCGTCAAGTCCACGGCAGCTTCGGTATGGCCCGGTCGGGCGAGCACGCCGCCCTGCCGCGCTCGTAGTGGAAAGATGTGGCCGGGGCGCGTGAAGTCTGTTGCCTGGGCGGTCGCGTCGACCAGACAGCGCAATGTGTGTGCGCGGTCGCCTGCCGAGATCCCCGTTGTGACTCCGATTTTCGCATCGACTGACACGGTGAACGCTGTTCGTTTGGGATCGGTGTTGTCTGGCACCATCTGGTCGAGGTCGAGCTGGTCGCAGCGGCGGGGATCCAGGCCGATGCAGAGCAGTCCCGACGTGTGCTGCAGGAAGAAGGCGATCGTGGCCTCAGTGGCAGCGTCGGCGGCCATCACCAGGTCGCCTTCGTTTTCGCGGCTTTCGTCGTCGGTGACGATCACGATCTCACCGCGGCCGATGGCGTCGATCGCGTCCGCGACCGCACCGGATTCTGACATAGGTTCTCCCATCTAGGGCTCAGACGATGGATCGCGCGCGGTTGGCCCAGTAGGGGCTACGGAGTTCTCGTTTGAGAACTTTGCCCACCGGGCTTCGGGGCAAGGTGGTGACGAATTCGACGGTTTTGGGTGCCTTGACCGAACCCACCCGACGCTTGCAATGGTCGATCAACGCAGCCTGGGTGATCTCGACGCCGGCGTTGAGTTCGACGCAGGCGTGCACGGATTCTCCCCATTGCTCGCTGGGAATGCCGATGACGGCGCAGTCGGCTACCCCTGTTAGTTCGAGGATTGCCTGTTCGACCTCGAACGGAAATACGTTGAACCCGCCCGAGATAATGACATCGCGGACTCGGTCGGTGATGAAGACGTAGCCGTCTTCGTCGCGGTGGCCAATGTCGCCGGTGTGGTGCCAGCCATGACGTTGCACGTCGGCCGTCGCTACAGGATCGTCGAGGTAGCGCATCATCACGGTGGGGCCACGCAGCACAATCTCGCCTGTTTCACCGGGCTGGAGGATAGTGCCGTCTGCTGCCATCGCCTCGAGCTGCACGCTGATGAATGTGGGCCTGCCGCACGATAATAGGTGTTGCGTGTCACCCGAGCGCACCGCGCGGGCAACCTCTGTGGGCGACATCCACGTGAGCGGGAATCCTGCTTCTGTCTGTCCGTAGGCCTGCCCGATTACCGGTCCCAAGGTGTGCACCGCATCGCGGACTCGGTCCGGGGCGATCGGGGCACCCCCGACAATCACGTAGCGCAGCGAGGACAGATTCGACTGCGGCAGCGACGGGTGAGACAGCACGCGGTAGAGCAACGTCGGCGGCAGGAAGATCGTGGTGACCTGGTCTTCTTCCACCCGGCGGATGAGTTCTGCTACCTCGGGCGCCGATATGCAGATCGTCGTACCGCCGAACTGCATCTGCGCCAAGGCGATCATCCCACCTGCGTGGGTGATTGGTGCTACGGCCAAATTGACGGGCGGCTCATCGAAGTGCCAGCAGGTTGCCCAGGCAAGGGTCGACATGAGCAAGAAGTCGTGGGAAGCCTGGGTGATCTTCGGTTCACCTGTGGTGCCCCCGGTGACTCCCTGGCAACCCAGGGCCGTTCCCGGAATGGCCAATTCCACGGGCGTCCCCGAATAGTTCTGCGTCCACTGCGCGACAGAGGGGTAGTCGGTGTCGGCTGAATCAACGCACAGTATGCGGATCAGGGTGGGCACGTGATCGGCCAGGAATGCGACTTTGTCGGCGACAGCGGAGTGAAAGAACAAGGTCCGGCAGCCGCCACGCCGCAGCACCTCGGCGGTGACGTCAATCGGAGCACCCAAATTGACGTTGCACCACGCGCCTCCAGCGCGCAGGGCGCCGAGCATCGCCACGATTGTTCGCGAGTCGTTGGGACTGATGAGAGCGAATGGCGTCCCCACCGTGAAGCCGTCATCGACCAGCGCTCGGGCGATCTTGTTGACTGCGGCGAATGCAGCCGAAAACGTTATGTCGCCGCCGTGCCCTCCAAAAGCGCACCGCGTGGGCCAGCAGCGGGCTGCTGTTCTCAGGTGATCGGTCACATGCATACGCGACGTCCCTGACTGAGGGGTGGTGTGCACGTGTCGCGTTCAGTGCTCATATGTAACAGTTAACGCCAGGGCAATGGCGTGCCGAAGCGTAGCGACTACGCTCTGCAACTCGGCTCAGCGCCCGGGCTGATCAACCACGGCATCGATGCGGCTGTGGATACGTAGCGTAGCTATTACGCATGTTCCCCCGCACGGGCCGTGGTGCTCTTCTCTTACCTGGCTGTGTCAGCGTGCAAAAAGGAGAAGCGGCATTCAATGAAGTACGGGATATTGTGGGAGATGCAACTCGGGCCTCGGCCGTGGGCGGACAAGGCTGAGTACAACCATTACTGGGACGCCATCGAGCAGGCCAAGCTCGCGGAAAGTGTTGGCTTCGACTATGCCTGGCATGTCGAGCACCATTTCCTGACGGAGTACTCGCACGGCTCGTCTCCGGAGATCTGGCTTTCGGCGCTCGCTCAGCACACCGAGCGGATCCGTATCGGTCATGGGGTCGTTCTGTTGCCGCCCAAGTTCAACCCGCCGTTCCACGTGGCTGAACGGATCGCTGCGCTGGACATTTTGTCGAAGGGCCGTGTTGAGTTTGGAACTGGACGCGCCGCTACGGCAAGCGAATTGGACGCCTACGGGATTGATCCTGCTGACGCCCGCGGGATGTGGTTGGAAGCCCTGCGGGAAATCCCGAAGATGTGGCGAGATGAGCCGTACCCGGGTGTCGACGGCACCTTCATGAAGCTGCCGTCGCGCGAGGTCTGGCCCAAACCGGTGCAACGCCCTGGCCCGCCTATGTGGATGGCCGCGAGCAGCCCTGAAAGCTTTGAGATCGCCGGCCGCAACGGCCTGGGTGTTCTCGCGTTCATCATCGGCCACGCCGAGAAACTCGCGCCGCTCATCGAGGTATACCGCGACGCTATCAAGCAATGCCCGAAGCCGCCGGAGGAGATCAACGATCAGGTTGCGGCTTATGTGTTGACCCACTGCGCCGAATCACGTGCGGAGGCGCGCGCGATAGGCGGTCCCGCGGTGGAGTGGTACAGCGCGAACGTGTTCCAGCTCTTCTCAACCGTGTCGGGCAAGCCTGGCTACGAGATCTACGCGAAGATGCTGCCAGAAGACGCCGCCGACATTGAGCGGCTGGTAGGTAAGTACGGCAACGTGATCGACGCGCTGATTGACTTGGGTGTGATCAGTGTCGGCAGTCCTGATGAGTGCCTGAACACGGTCAACTCATTCGCAGCCCTGGATGTCGATCAGATCATCACCAGCCACGCGATCGGCGGGATACCTCACGACAAGGTCATGCGGTCAATCGAGCTTTTCGGGTGCGAGGTCATTCCCAGGGTGATCGCTTCGGATTCCGTTTCCGCGTAGTGCTTTTGCCGTATTCAAGCAGGGGCGCCCCGCGCCACGGAGCAAGTAGTGGCGCGGTGATCCCCACCAAGGAGGATGCCGGTTCTCTAATCTGGCGGGTCAGTTGAGGTGTCGACCTACCACGAATGACGGGCGGGCGCGTCGACGGCAGGCTCCCGCGCAGCGAAGGTCTGAACGCCGCTCATTGCGGCCACATGGCGGTTGTCGTTAGGAGATTCAGAACATGGGCTTATCGAGGTCAGGCTGGCTTTCGTGTCGACGTCACCTACGACCCGAACGCACGTGCGTGGCTTGGTCGTGATGATTCGTACGACGTCTATCCTCCTTACACCCGTGCATGCGCGCCCAAAACTCGGGAGCCCTACCCCGCTTTCGGCAAGCTTGGGCCCATTTGATGGGCGCTGCCGTCTGAGGCTGCGCGAGCCATCAAGGGCGCGCGGGACCTGACGCGAAACCTTTGGGCGTCAACCCATCAGCCTCCCAACTCGGACACCGCTGTTTTGGACGCTCGTCGACGATCGCTATTCGGATCCCTCTGGCGGCAGTGGCAGGCCGCTCACCAATTGTCCGGCGTCAATATTGAGCCCGGCGGCGATCTTGACGATGTTCTCTAGCCGAAGACTGCGCTGGCCCCGCTCGACCTTGCCGAGTTGCGTCCATGAATGCCACAGCGTAGTGCTGCGGCCTCCTGACTGAGCCCAAGCTCGGTGCGACGATTCCGGACGCGTTCACCAAACGCACGGGTGGTCTCATTGAGAGGAGGCTTAGACCGGTCGTCTGACACGATGGTCAACCACATATGGCCCGCGTCTAACAGGCCAGAGCGTGACGTACCCATGTGTATTGCTCTCATGCATAAGCGGCCTTAGAGTGGTTTGCTGAAAGCTCGCAGAGGACGCCGGGGTACTGCCGATGCCCTGCCGCTAAGTGCCATCCCGGGCAACTCGAAGCGACGCCATAAGGCGAGCTTAGACCACCGACGTTGATGAAATGTTGATGAATGAGAAAAACTGGCCAGAGCTTATGGCTCTGACCAGCTAGTTCTCAGTGGAGCTGCCGGGAATCGAACCCGGGTCCTACGGCATTCCCTCAAGACTTCTCCGTGCGCAGTTCGCTGTGTCTCTACTCGGATCTCTCAGTCACGCGAACCAGCCGAGATGACGATCCCAGTCGCTGTTTGATGTCCCCACGGGTCCCGCGACCGAACCCGTGGGTGGGTCCCTCTAGCTGATGCCAGGGTCCGGGCCGAGGGCGCTCCCGGTCTGACAGACACGCAGTCGCTTAGGCAGCGAGTGCGTAGTCGCGCTGATGTGAATCGGCGCTTATATGGTTGCAACGACGCTTACGGTGGTCTCTTGCCTGCACCGGCACGCTTCCCTTGATTCGATGCGCGAAGTCGAAACCGTTCAGCCCCTCGCACCCCTGCCGAATTTCCGGCAAGACAACTCAATAGTACGCGGTTTTCAACAGCAGATCGGCGACTATCCATCCCGACAGGCCGCTCGTCAGATCACGAAATTCAAACGCTCGACGACGCGCGTGCCGACCTCGGTGTCGCCGTCGAACTGCACGCCCGTCGCGTCGTCGGTGCGTCCGCCGGCCAGCCGGGTGAACCGCAGCCCGTCGAGGCGGATCGTCGAGGTGGGATCTAACCCGCCGAAATCGTCCACCACCTGCGCTCGACCGTTGACGGCGACGCGAATGCTGCGCTCCAGCGGACCGGTCAACTCGATGTGGACACGCGACTCGTCGGGTGCCTGACCGAGTTTGCCGACCACGTAGCCCATCGTCGCGGCTATCTCGTCGAGCGACAGCCGCCCCGCCGGGCCGCTTATCTCCTGCGTCGGAAGACGGCAGGCCCAGGCCGTCGCGGATGTCCTGCTCATGCATCCAGCAGTCGAAGAGCCGCACCCGCATGAATCGCCCGTAGCTCTCCGGGCCGACCGGGGTCACGGTCGGCTCCTTCCAGTCGTCGACGGACATGTCCGTCAGGCGTTTGCGCCGATCGGCGGTGATCGAGCGGAATCGCTGCAAAAGCTCGGTGCCGGATGCAGCGCCGAGGTGACGAACCCACCGTTCGTTGGCGACGCCGACGTCGTTGCGCACGTGGTCCAACGTCGAGACATCGATATCGGCGTCGGGTGCGCTCACTCCCTGCAGCACCGACTCGGTGCCGATGATGTGGGCGAGGACATCGTGGACGCACCAGCCGGGCAGCGGTGTCGGTGTCCGCCACTGCTGCTCGGAGAGCCCGGTCAGCAGTCGATCCAGGCTGTCCCATACGCCGAAGAGTCCTGCCAGCACATCGGATTTGTCGAATTCGGTGACCGGTCTCGACGGGTTGCTCATGCGGGCCTGATGTTAGACCGGCGTCAAGTCGAGGCGATCAGGTCATGCCCTTGGATCGCCTGCCTAACGCGCGAAGCACTTCGCGCTGGGCGTCGCGCTTTGCCATGTCCTGCCGCTTGTCATGGGCCTGCTTGCCGCGTGCGAGTGCAAGCTCCACCTTGACTTTTCCTTCGAAGAAATACAGCGACAACGGAACGAGCGCGAGGTTACCATCCTTGATTTTGCCGATGAGATTGTCGATTTGGCTGCGATGCAGCAAGAGCTTTCGGTTGCGACGCGGCTCGTGGTTGGTCCAGCTGCCGTGGTGATACTCCGGAATGTGCAGGTTACGCAGCCAGACTTCGCCGTCGTCAACGGTTGCGTACGCGTCAGCCAACGACGCCTTGCCGTCCCGCAGGCTTTTAACTTCAGTGCCGAGCAAAACCACTCCGGCCTCGAACACGTCCAGAATCGAATAGTTGTGTCGGGCCTTGCGATTGGTCGCCAGGATCTGTCTTCCTGGCTGAGATTTGCCGGGCTTGGCCACCACTACCGCCGCACGTAGAGACGCAACGTTGCGTACGAGGTGACCCCGGCCATGACGACGCCCACCAAAAACAGTAACGGCGAGATGTAGAGAATGTCGGCGTAGTCGACCGGGGCGATCAGATGCGCTTGATAAAACTGGCTGAGCGCGTTGTCCAGGAACAGTGCCCGCACCACGATGAGGCCGACGATGGCGATGAGGACGCCAAGTGTCGCCGCAACCATCGCCTCGACCAGGAACGGCAACTGGGTATACCAGCGAGTGGCGCCGACCAAACGCATGATGCCGATCTCGGTACGGCGGGTATAGGCGGCGACCTGAACCATGTTGGCGATCAACAGAATCGCCCCTACGGCCTGCACCAACGCCACGGCGAAGGCAGCGTCGCTGAGTCCGTCCAGCACCGCGAACAACCGGTCGATCAATTCCTTCTGATTGAGCACATGGTCAACCCCGGGCTGGCCCTGCATTGCGGCGTCAAAGTCGCTGTGCTGCTCGGGATTCTCCAGCTTGACGATGAATGACGCCGGGAACGCATCCTTGCTTGCCAGATCTTTGAACTGCGGGATCTTGCGGATAGCGTCGTTGTACGCGTCTTCGCGATTGAGGAACCGCACTGACTTGACGTCGTTGCGCTTCTCGATCATTTCGCGCAGCGCCTTGCACGGCGGAGTGTCACAGGTCGCGTCGTTGGCGGAAATGTCGTTGGTCAGGAAGACCTGCGTCTCGACCCGGTCGAGGTAGATGCTGCGCGAGTGGTCGGCCAATCGGACCACCAGCAGACCGCCCCCGAACAGTCCGATCGAGATCGCGGTGGTCAGAATCATCGCGACGGTCATGGTGATATTGCGACGAAATCCGGTCAGGACTTCGTTGAAAAGAAAGCTGAAGCGCACTTAGCGGTCCATCCCGTAGATACCGCGCTGTTCGTCACGCACCAACCTGCCCAGCGACAGCTCCACCACGCGTTGCCGCATCGAGTCGACGATGTGGTGGTCGTGGGTGGCCATCAGCACGGTGGTCCCGGTGCGGTTGATCCGCTCCAGCAGATCCATGATGTCGTTACTGGTCTCCGGGTCGAGGTTGCCGGTCGGCTCGTCGGCCAGCAATACCAGCGGCCGGTTCACGAACGCCCGCGCGATGGCGACCCGCTGCTGCTCGCCGCCGGACAGCTCGTTCGGCAGCCGGCTCGCCTTGCCGGACAGACCGACCATTTCCAGCACGTCGGGTACCACCCGATTGATCACGTCGGCCCGCTTGCCGATGACCTCGAGTGCAAAGGCGACGTTCTCGAACACCGTCTTCTGCTGCAGCAACCGGAAGTCCTGGAAGACGCAACCGATGACCTGCCGCAGCTTCGGGATGTGCCGTCCGGGCAGCGTGTTGACGTGAAACTTCGATACCCGGACATCGCCTTTGGTCGGGGTCTCAGCCGCCAGCAGCAGCCGCATGAACGTCGACTTGCCCGAGCCGGACGGGCCGATCAGAAAGACGAACTCACCCTTGTCGATCTTGACGTCGACGTTGTCCAACGCCGGGCGCGCCGACGACTTGTACTGCTTGGTGACATGGTCGAGGGTGATCATCACGGGTCGCCAGTGTAACCGTGAGTGTCGCTGTACCCGCTCAGGCCGCCCCGCCAAGACGCGGGTCGTCGCGGCGTCACGGTAAGCCGGGCAGTGGCGGCGGGTTCGGCGGCGTCGGGGCCGGAGCGGGACCGGGCGGCGGCGTCGTGCTGCTCGGGGGCGGACCGAACGGCGGCGGAAGCAGGATCGGCGGCAACAGCGGCGGCGGCGAGGGCGTTGTGGTGGTTGTCGTCGGGGTGGGCGTCGGTGTCGAGGTCGGCGTCGGCTCCTCCACCTGGGTGCGTGGTACCCAGGTGTAGTTCGGATCCGGCACATAACCCGGCGGCACCACCTGGGTCGCGGGTACCTGCGTGGTTTTCGGCGCGGATTCGATCGCGCGCTGGTGATCGTCATAAATCCACCACAGCGCGCCGAACGCGATAATCAGCACCACGGTCGAGGTGCGCACACGCCCGCCGAGCAGGTAGCCCGGCCAGCCGCGTTCCACGTCGTCGCCGACTCTCCTCAGCCTGTCCAGGTTGAAGAACCTCACCGGGCCGCGCCCTGCGGTTCGTCCTTAGCGCCGACGGCTGTTGCCGGATGGGCGATGCCCTCGACGGTCACATCCGCCTTGGTGACAACGCCGGATCGAGCCAGCGCGCGGATCACCAGCGCACGCAGCTGCCTGCCGGCCTCGAACTGCTTGCCGGGCAGCGTGCGGGCCACCAATCGCAACGTGATGGTGTCGACTTCGATACTTTCCACCCCCATCAGAGTGGGCGCATCCAGCAACAACTCTCCCAAAACCTCGTCGTCGCGGGCATGCTCGCATGTCTGATGCAAAACCTCGTTAACCAGATTGAGGTCGGCGCTGGTGTAGACGGGAATATCGACGACCGCGCGGGCCCAGTCCTTGGACAGGTTGACCGACTTGACGATCTGACCGTTGGGCACAGTGAACACCTCGCCGTCCGGCGAGCGCAGCTTGGTCACCCGCAAAGTGACGTTCTCGACGGTGCCAGTGGCGTCCGTGGTTGATCCCACAATGGTGAGCTGAACCAGATCGCCGAACCCGTACTGCTTTTCGACGATGATGAAGAACCCGGAGAGCAGATCCTTGACCAGTTGCTGGGCGCCGAAGCCCAGCGCTGCCCCAATCACCGTCGCGGGCGCTACCAGCCCTTTCACCGAAATATTCAGAATATCGGCCATCTGGACGGCGACCCCGATGGCGATAAGGACGACCGACACCCACGAGATCACCGACGCCACGGCCTGCCGGTGCTTGGTGGCCTCGGAACGTACCAGCGCATCGCTCTCGGCGAACCCCACGTCAAGGCGCTCGCTCACCTTTTGCGCCGCCCAGGTGACGAAGCGGGCCGCCAGCACCGCTCCGATCAGCAGCAGGATGATATGCAGGCCCCTGGTCAGCAACCAATCGCGGAGCGCGCCGCTCCAGACGTCACGCCACGGCTGAGCCGTCGCTACCGTGAAAACGTAATTATTAGTCGTCATCTTTTCTGTTGCGCCACCGGATTCCCGCTTCCAGGAACCCATCGATGTCTCCGTCGAGGACGGCAGCCGGGTTACCTACCTCGTAGTCCGTACGCAGGTCTTTGACCATCTGATACGGATGCAGTACGTAGGACCGCATCTGGTTGCCCCAGGAGCTGCCGCCGTCCCCCTTCAATGCGTCAAGTTCAGCACGCTCTTCTAAGCGCTTGCGTTCCAACAACTTTGCTTGAAGGACACGCATCGCGGCCACTTTGTTCTGTAGCTGCGACTTCTCGTTCTGACAGGTGACGACGATACCCGTCGGGATGTGCGTGAGTCGAACCGCCGAGTCGGTGGTGTTGACCGACTGACCGCCTGGACCACTAGATCGGTACACATCGACGCGGAGATCGCCCTCAGGAATTTCGATATGGTCGACGGTCTCCACCACCGGCAGCACCTCGACTTCGGCGAAGGACGTCTGCCGTCGGCTCTGGTTGTCGAACGGGCTGATCCGCACCAACCGGTGCGTGCCCTGTTCGACGGACAGCGTGCCGTACGCGAAGGGCGCGTGCACGGCGAAAGTTGCGCTCTTGATCCCGGCCTCTTCGGCGTAGGACGTGTCGAACACTTCGACGCCGTAGTTGTGCTGTTCGGCCCACCGGATATACATCCGCATCAGCATCTCGGCCCAGTCGGCGGCATCCACACCACCGGCACCCGAGCGGATGGTGAGCAGCGCCTCCCGCTCGTCGTATTCGCCGGAGAGCAGTGTTCGCACTTCCATCGCTTCGATGTCGGTGCGCAGGGTCTTGAGTTCCGCGTCAGCCTCGGCTTTGGCGTCCTCGGCGTTCTCTTCGTCGGCCAGTTCGTAGAGCACCGGCAGGTCGTCGAGGCGCTGGCGCAGTTCTTCGACGCGCCGCAACTCGCCCTGGGCGTGGGAAAGCTCGCTGGTCACTCGCTGCGCCCGGGTCTGGTCGTCCCACAATTTGGGATCGGATGCCTCGTGCTCGAGCTTCTCGATGCGGCTGCGCAGACCTTCGACGTCGAGTACCCGCTCCACCGTGGTCAGGGTGGAGTCAAGTGCTGCCAGATCGGCTTGACGGTCGGGGTCCACGCCTGATCACGTTACAGGCGGTGTGACTGGCCACGAGCGGGCCGGACAGACGTTTAGCATCAGAGTCTATGCGTCCTTTCCACGTCGCGATCGTTGGCTCGGGCCCCTCTGGATACTTCGCCGCGGCGTCCCTGCTCAAAGCAGCCGACTCGAACGACGACATCGACATCGCCGTCGACATGCTGGAGATGCTGCCGACGCCGTGGGGCCTGGTGCGCTCCGGAGTCGCGCCCGACCACCCCAAGATCAAGTCGATCAGCAAGCAATTCGAGAAGACCGGCGAGGACGCGCGCTTGCGCTTCTTCGGCAACGTCGTGGTGGGTAAGCACGTCAGCGCAACCGAATTGGCCGAGCGTTACGACGCGGTGGTCTACGCGGTCGGCGCGCAAGCAGATCGGCCGCTGAACATTCCCGGAGAAGAGCTGCCCGGCAGCGTCGCGGCGGTCGATTTCGTCGGCTGGTACAACGCTCATCCGCACTTCGAGGAGATATCGCCCGACCTGTCCGGCGCCCGGGCGGTTGTGGTGGGAAACGGCAACGTCGCGCTCGACGTCGCGCGCATCCTGGTGACCGATCCCGACGTGCTTGCCCAAACCGATATCGCCGACCACGCTTTGGAGTCGTTGCGCCCCTGCGGCGTGGAGGAAGTGGTGGTCATTGGCCGCCGCGGCCCGCTGCAAACCGCATTCACGACCCTTGAGCTGCGCGAACTGGCAGATCTGGAGAACGTCGACGTGGTGGTCGACCCGGCGGACTTCGCGGACATCAGCGACGACGACGCGGCGGCGGTGGGCAAGGTCTGCAAGCAGAACATCAAGGTGCTACGCGGCTACATCGGCCGCGAACCCCGGCCGGGGCACCGCCGGATCGTGTTCCGTTTTCAGACGTCGCCCATCGAAATCGCCGGCGAGGGACGCGTCGAGAAGATCGTGCTCGGCCAGAACGAGCTGGTCACCGACGACAGCGGACGGGTGGTGGCCAAGGACACCGGCGCGCGCGAAGAGCTGCCGGTGCAGTTGGTGGTCCGTTCGGTGGGCTACCGCGGCGTTCCCACCGACGGGCTGCCGTTCGACGAGCGGAGCGGGACCATCCCGAATACCGCTGGACGGGTGGACGGCAGCCGCAATGAGTACGTCGTCGGCTGGATCAAGCGCGGTCCGAGCGGCGTGATCGGCACCAACAAAAGCGACTCTCAGGAGACCATCGACACCCTGATCGCCGACCTCACCGGTGCCGGCGAAGCCGACTTGGCCGACTTCGGCGCCGACCACGCTGACGAACTCGCCGACTGGCTGGCCTCCCGCCAGCCGAAACTCGTCACCGACGCGCACTGGAAACTTATCGACGAACACGAGCGATCGACCGGTGAGCCGCATGGGCGACCGCGGGTCAAACTGCCGAATCTGGCCAGGCTGCTGCACATCAGCCACGGCTGAGGCGCGCTAATCGGGCGGCGCGAACATCCAGTTTTCGGGATTGCGCTGCGAATACACCACCGGTTTCAGCTCGCCGATGGCCGGCCAGTTGTCCACGTTGACGGCCATGCGCCGGTAGACGCTGTACTCGTTGAGGGTCGGCCCGTCGATGACACCGGCGATGGTGACGAACTGCTCGCCGTCCGCGTCAGGCCGCGGGCTGACGCCGGTGATCAGCAGCGTGCCGTTCAACGAGTCCCCGCGTGGGCCCCGGCGGATGAACCGCGGAGCCACGATGCCCGCCAGGATCGCAATGAGTAGCAGCACCGAAAGGATTTCCCACACGACGCCATGGTAGGGCCGCGGGCGTGCTGCCCGCGCCGGTCAGGCCTGCTCACGTTGTCGGGGGCGGATACTCAGGGGTCCAGTGCACCTGCGCGATCCGTTCGGCGAGTTCTTCGCTGCTTCGTTTCGGGGCGACGCCGTCCACCACGGCCTGAGCCGCGACCGCCTGTGCGATGCGTACGGCCACGTCGGGCACCTCCGACCACGACGGCAGCAGCGGCAGGTTGGGATCGGTGAGGGCGGGCGAAGCGTCACCGAGGGTAGCCGCGGCGACCCGCATCATCTCGTCGGTGACTCGGGTCGCCTGCGCCGCGGTCACCGCAAGACCCATAGCCGGAAAGATGTAGACGTTATTGCATTGGGCCACAACATAGTCCACACCATTGCGCTGCAGTGGCGCGAAGGGCGAACCGGTCGCGATCAACGCCCGCCCGTCGGTCCAGCGGTCCAATTCGGCCGGGTGCGCCTCGGCGCGGCTCGTCGGGTTGGACAGCGGGAAGATGATCGGCCGCTGCGTCTTGGCCGCCAGTTCGCGCACGATGGCTTCGGTGAAAGCGCCCGCAGCGGTGGATAATCCGAGCAGCACCCCGACGTCGACGTGGTGCACGACGTCGGACAGCTGAGCCGGCCCGGACAGACCCCAGCCGGCCACCCGGTCGGCGGGCTGGGCGAAGTCACGCTGTTCGGCCGACAGGTCGTTACGGTCGTCGGTCAGCAGCCCCACCACGTCGACGACCCAAATCCGCTCGGCAGCAGCCTTTTCGGATAGTCCCTCGTCGACCATCTCGCGGCGGATCATGTCGAGCACTCCGATGCCTGCTGAGCCGGCACCGAGCATGACGACGTGCTGCTGCGAGAGCGGGCGGCCGGCGACTTTCGCAGCGCCGTGCAGCGCACCGAGGGCGACGGCGGCGGTGCCTTGGATATCGTCGTTGAAGGTAAGCAACTTATCGCGGTAGCGGGCAAGGATGGGCAGTGCGTGCGCGGTGGCGAAGTCCTCCCACTGCAGCAGCACATTGGGCAGGTGTCGCTGGACCGAGGCGACGAATCGGTCGATGAACGCGTAGTACTCGTCGTCGTGGATGCGCCGGTGGCGCCAGCCTAGGTAGAGCGGGTCGTCGAGGAGTTCGACGTTGTCGGTGCCCACGTCGAGCACGATCGGCAGCGTGCGAGCGGGATCGATGCCGCCGATGAGGGTGTACAGCGATAGCTTGCCGATGGGGATGCCCATCCCACCAATGCCTTGATCGCCCAGGCCGAGGATGCGCTGCCCGTCGGTCACCACGATCACGTCGACGTCGCGGTGGGGCCGGTTGTCCAATACTTCGTCGAGACTGTCGCGGTCCGGATAGGACACGAACAGTCCCCTGGGGCGGCGATAGATCTCGCCGAACCGCTGGCAGGCCTCCCCCACGGTGGGGGTGTAGACGATTGGCAGGGATTCGGGGATGTGGTCGTGCAGCACACGGTAGAACAGGGTTTCGTTGCGGTCCTGCAACGCGCGCAGATAGATGTGCTTGTCGAGATCACCTTGGCGAGTGGAAAATTCATGCCAGCAATGTCTGGCTTGCTCTTCCAGGGTCTTGACCGCGGTCGGCAGCAAACCGAGCAGACCGTATTTACGGCGCTCGGCCTCTGAGAACGCCGTGCCCTTCGTCGTCAAGGCGTCGAAGAGGACTGCTTGCCCTCTCTTTTCGTCAGCCATCGCTAGCATCCCTTCTGGTGCAATCGGCCCGCAATGATCATGCCCGTTCGAAGCGACCCGTGGTATCAACGCAGGGGTGCGATTCCCGCCCAAGGAGGTCTTATGCTTGACAAGCTCGAGCGTGACGACGATCTTGCGGTGGCACTGGCCCTCGCCGACCAGGCCGACGCGGTCACGCTGGCCCGCTTCGGGGCGGTCGACCTGCGGGTCGACACCAAGCCAGACCTGACGCCGGTGAGCGACGCCGATCATGCGGTCGAAAAGGGCCTACGTGAGACGCTTGGCCGAACCCTGCCACATGACAGCGTCCTCGGTGAAGAGTTCGGCGGGTCAACGATTTTGGCCGGCCGGCAGTGGATCATCGACCCGATCGACGGCACCAAGAACTTCGTGCGGGGCGTGCCGGTGTGGGCGAGCTTGATCGCGTTGCTCGACGACGGCGTGCCGCAGGTCGGGGTGGTCAGTGCGCCCGCGCTGCAGCGGCGATGGTGGGCTGCCGCCGGCGCCGGCGCGTTCGTGGCGGTGGGCGACGCCGCGGCCCGCCGACTCTCGGTTTCCTCAGTGGCACAGCTTGATTCGGCCAGTTTGTCGTTCTCCAGCCTGTCCGGCTGGTCCCATCTCGGTCTGCGCGACCGCTTCCTTGACCTGACAGATGCGGTGTGGCGAGTGCGCGCCTTCGGTGACTTCTGGTCCTACTGCCTGGTGGCCGAGGGGGCGGTCGACATCGCCGCCGAGCCGGAAGTGTCGGTATGGGACCTGGCGCCGCTGGACATTCTGGTGCGGGAGGCGGGCGGGGCGTTCACCAGCCTTGACGGCAGCGCCGGCCCGCACGGCGGCACCGCGGTGGCGACCAACGGCCAACTGCACGAGTTGGTATTGACCCGCCTTAACGCCAAATAGAGGAGTCTGTGAACTACTTAACAGACGCTCCTACCTTACTCCGGAGTAAGATACAGTCAGCGCATTGCCCCAACGAACGAGGCTGCATTCATGACAAACACTGTCACCCCCACAAACGGCTCCCGTGAAGGCTCCAGGCCGCGCCCCAAACGCGCTGGCCGGAAATCCGCCGTCGGCGAGTACAAGCACAAGCGAACCGGCATCGACGTGGCGCTGGGCCTGCTGACGCCCATTGTCGGCCAGGAATTCCTGGACAAATACAACCTGCGCGATCCGCTTAACCGGACGCTGCGCTACGGCGCCAAGACACTGTTCTCCACCGCCGGAGCCGCCAGCCGTCAGTTCAGCCGCGTCCAGAATCTGCGCGGCGGACCCACCCGGCTGAAGACCAGCGGCAAGGACTACTTCGACCTGACCCCCGACGACGACCAAAAACTCATCGTCGAGACCGTCGAGCAGTTCGCCGAAGAGGTGTTGCGTCCGGCGGCCCACGACGCCGACGCGGCGACGACCTATCCCCCCGACCTGGTCGCGACGGCCGCGGAGTTGGGGATCACCGCGATCAACATTCCCGAGGATTTCGACGGTATCGCCGCGGAGCGTTCCAGCGTCACCAATGTGCTGATTGCCGAGGCCCTCGCCTACGGCGACATGGGGCTGGCCCTGCCGATCCTGGCGCCGGCAGGCGTCGCCGCCGCACTGACGCACTGGGGAAGCGCCGACCAGCAGGCCACCTATCTTCAGGAATTCGCCGGTGAGAACGTCCCGCAGTCCTGCGTGGCGATCGCCGAGCCGCAGCCGCTGTTCGACCCCACGGCGCTGAAAACCACAGCGGTCCGCACGCCGAGCGGCTATCGGCTCGACGGCGTCAAGTCGCTGGTTCCCGCAGCCGCCAACGCCGAGTTGTTCGTGGTCGCGGCCCAGCTCAACGGCAAGCCGGCGCTGTTCATCGTCGAATCGTCGACCAATGGCCTGACCGTCAAGTCCGACCCGAGCATGGGGATCCGCGCCGCCGCGCTCGGCCATGTCGAGCTCGACAACGTGTCGGTCCCGGTCAGCGCGCGCCTGGGTGAAGACGCCGCCGGCGATGAGGACTATTCCGAGGCCATCGCGCTGTCGCGGCTGGGCTGGGCGGCGCTGGCGGTCGGCACGGCGCACGCGGTGCTCGACTACGTCGTCCCGTATGTGAAGGAGCGGGAAGCTTTTGGCGAGCCCATCGCTCGCCGGCAGTCGGTCGCCTTCATGTGCGCCAACATCGCGATCGAACTCGACGGGCTGCGGCTGATCACCTGGCGCGGCGCGGCGCGGGCCGAGCAGGGCCTGCCGTTCGCCCGCGAAGCGGCGTTGGCCAAACGTCTCGGCGCCGACAAGGGCATGCAGATCGGACTGGACGGCGTGCAACTGCTCGGCGGGCACGGCTTCACCAAGGAACACCCCGTCGAGCGTTGGTACCGCGACCTGAGGGCCATCGGTGTCGCCGAGGGCGTTGTCGTCGTCTAAGTCGTCATCGAATCCGCAACGGAAAGACCAATCATGGCAATCAATCTGGAACTTCCCCGCAAGTTGCACGCGGTGATCGACAAGGCACACCAGGGCGCCGCGGAGATGATGCGGCCGATCGCCCGCAAATACGACGTCAAAGAGCACGCCTACCCGGTCGAGCTCGACACCCTGTCCGAGCTATTCACCGGGGCATCCGAATCGAACACGTTGGACATGTCCGGCGCCGACTCCTTTCGTAGCAGCGACAGCGACGGAGCAAATCGCAACGGCGCTAACATGGCCGCGGCGCTACAGTCCTTGGAGGCCAGCTGGGGCGACGCGGCGATGCTGCTGTCAATGCCCTACCAGGGCTTGGGTAACGCCGCGATTTCCGGTGTGGCCACCGACGAGCAGTTGGCGCGGCTGGGCCGGGTCTGGGCGGCGATGGCGATCACCGAACCGGGATTCGGGTCCGACTCGGCGGCAGTGACCACCACCGCCAAGCTCGACGGGGACGAATACGTGATCAACGGCGAGAAGATCTACGTGACAGCAGGATCGCGCGCCACCCACATCGTGGTGTGGGCGACGCTGGACAAGTCGCTGGGCCGATCGGCGATCAAGTCGTTCATCGTCCCGCGCGAGCACCCTGGTGTCACCGTCGAACGACTGGAGAACAAGCTCGGGATCAAGGGCTCGGACACTGCGGCGATCCGCTTCGACAACGCCCGCATACCGAAAGAGAACCTGCTCGGCAATCCCGAAATCGCCGGGGCGGAAAAGGGTTTCGCCGGAGTGATGGAGACTTTCGACAACACCCGGCCGCTCGTTGCGGGCATGGCCATCGGGATCGCCCGCGCCTCGCTGGAGGAGTTGCGCAAGATCCTGACTGACGCCGGCGTCGAGATCTCCTATGACAAGCCGTCGCACGCCCAAAGTGCGCCCGCGGCAGAGTTTCTGCGGATGGAGGCCGACTGGGAAGCCAGCTACCTGTTGATGCTGCGCGCGGCCTGGCAGGCCGACAACAAGATTCCCAACTCCAAAGAAGCGTCGATGGCCAAGGCCAAGGCCGGTCGGGTGGGTAGCGACATCACCCTTAAAGCGGTCGAAATGGTCGGTACCACCGGCTATTCCGAGGAGACACTGCTGGAGAAGTGGGCACGCGACTCGAAGATCATGGACATCTTCGAGGGCACCCAGCAGATTCAGCAGCTGGTGGTCGCACGTCGGCTGCTGGGACTGTCGTCGTCCGAACTGAAGTAGCCAGCCGCGGCAGCTCGGCCGTTGCGATTTCGCGAGCTTCGGCGGGCTCGATTCCCATGGCGCGCAACACAAGCTCGGCGGTCGACGAACCGGCCTCCCGCCAGGTCTGATGACCTTCGAAGACCATCCACATTGCGCTCACCGTCGCGCCGACGATGAGCGAGCCAATGCTATCGACGCTCACCGAACCGAGGTCATATCTGCCGACTGCCACGCCGTCGGCGATGTCGCGCATGGGTGGTCCAGTCATCACGGCGCGCAGTGACTCCTCCGACAATCCGAACTTGACCGCAAACCGACCGATCGTCGGATTCTCGTAGGCGTAGCGAATCCACAACCGCAGACCGGTGGCGAGCCGCGCCGCGGGATCGTCGATTCCGGCGAAGCTTGCCGAGACTCGCTGATGCATGTCCGCGCTGAACTCCGCGACCACGCGATCGAAGAGGTCAGCCACCGACCCGACGTTGCGATACAGCGTGCCGCGAGCGACGTTCGCCGCCTGGGCCAGCTCACTGATAGTCAACTGGGTCGTTCCCTTTTCAACGAACAGCCGGATCGCGGCCTCACTGATCCGCTGATCCGTGGGTGTTGTCATGAGCGCATCCTTGGGTCGGTGCCGACGTCCTGTTCGGATAGTACATCTCTGTTGTTTATAGCACGGTATTGACTAAAATTGAACAGTAGTGTTCAATGTCTTCCAGCGCTGCGAGCGGGAAGGGTATCGATGAGCAAGATGGACATCACCAACGGCCGCAGCATGGAGTTGTTTTGCTACCTCGGGGTGGCCGACGAGCTTCGTAAAGTCGCCGTGCCCGAGGATCATCCGTTCGACGTGTCGTGGGTAACCAACCTCAGCGGATGGGAACTGGCGCGCTTTCGGTATCCCACCGTTGCGCAGCGGCGGGCGATCATCCGCGAGCGCCTCGATCACATCCGTGGCGCGATGACGCAGTTTCGTTGCCTGCCCCATCTCGTCGGTTCGACCAGCTGAGGAAACCGCTATGATCAGAACCGCACATCAGGACCTGCACAGCGAACAGGGCGCTAAGAAGGGTGAGCACCCAGGTCGATCCCGTAATCCGGTGATCAAAGTTCGTGACATCGCGTGGTTGGAGTTCGAAAAGCCCGATCTGAACCGTGCCGAGGCGTTCGCGCGAGCTTTCGGTTTCGCCACCGTGCTCCGCACCGACAGCGAGTTGCAACTACGCGCCACCGACCCCGGCGCACCCTGCATCCTCATCCGCCGCGGCGAGACCACTCGGTTTCGCGGTATGGCATTCACGGCCGACGAGGCGGCAGACCTGCGCCGGTTGGCGAAGGCTACCGGCTCGCGAACTCGCCCGTTGCCAGAAGCGATCGGCGGACTCGCAGTCGATCTTGTTGATCCGAGCGGCATTCCGGTCCAGGTGGTGGCCGGCACCCATCAACTCGGCGGACTCCCCTCGCAGACTCCGCACACGTTCAACTTCGGCGACGACCTCCATCGCATCAATGCGACCCAACGACCGCTGCGCGTTCCGGCCATCGTTGAGCGACTCGGCCACGTCGTAGTGCAAAGTGCCAAATATCTTGCGGCGCTCAATTGGTACCTGGACAACCTTGGCATGATCGTTAGTGACTTCATGTTCTTCACCGGCCAGCGCGATCGCGGACCGACGATGAGCTTCATTCGCTGCGACCGCGGCATGACACCGGCCGATCATCACACGCTCGCGATCGCACTGGGCCCGACGAATCGGTACGTGCACTCGGCATACCAGGTGTGCGATCTTGACGCGATGGCCGCAGGCGGTGAATATCTCAAAGACCGGGGTTACCAACGTTCCTGGGGAATCGGACGCCACATTCAGGGTAGCCAGATCTTCGACTACTGGCGGGACCCGGACGGCTTCATGGTCGAGCACTTCGCCGACGGGGACATGTTCGACTGCACGCTCGAACCGGGCTGGGCGCCGTTTACCGCCTCAGGGCTGGCCCAATGGGGTCCTCCGGCGTCCAATGATTTCCTTGGCATCAGCTCGAAACTCATTCGCCACGAAGCACAGTCGATGCTCAGCGGGCTTCGCGGCGACAACGAATTCGATTTCCGCCGGATGATCGGCCTGATGAAAGTAGCCAAGTCATGACCATCGCTGTCCTTCGCACCGCCGACGCCTGGTGGGTCCACACCCCCTCCGGTGCAGCCAAGATCGCTACCGGCGCCGCGAGCACCGCCGAGTTGCTGGCCGACCGCGCCGCCATCGACGCAGCGACCACATCCAACGACACGGTCGCGGTCGACAGTCTGGATCTGGTGTCACCGGTGACCAAACCGTGCCGGGTGGTGGCACAGATGACCAACTACGCCTCCCACGTCCGCGACGCCGGCATGGATCCCAAGACCATCCCGCTGACGTTCTTCCGAAAGTCGTCGGCGTCGATCACCGGACCGTTCGACGACATCGTCAAGCCCGACCATGTCGGATTCCTGGATTACGAGGTCGAGATCGGACTGGTCATTGGCCGCGATATCCCAGTTGGCACAACCATTTCCGAGTCGGACCTACCCGACTTCGTCGTCGGGTTGGTGGTTACCAATGACGTGTCCGCTCGGGACATCCAGCTACCGCAGACCCAGTTCTACGAGGCCAAGTCCTACCCCACCTTCACGCCGGCCGGGCCGGCGCTGGTGCTGCTCGAACCCGACGAACTGAAGCGCTTCGGTGATTTGCGGCTGCGACTGAAGGTTAACGGAGAACTGCGGCAAGACATGCTGGTCGACGGCGACATGCTGTATAAACCCCTGCAGGCGCTGCAATCGTTGGCTCGATTCCAGGATCTGGCCGCGGGTGATCTGATTCTGACGGGAACCCCAGCCGGTACCGCGCTCAGCGCGCCGCCGAAGCCCATCGAGGTTATCGGTTCGCTGCTACCGCCGGCGGTGAAATGGAAGGCCTTCTTCAAACGACAGGCCGGCAACGCCAAATATCTGCGAGACGGCGATGTCGTCGAAGCCAGCGTAGCCACCGACGATGGTGCGATCGACCTTGGTACTCAACGCAACACCGTGAGGTATGCATGAAGCAGGCTGGTGTGCCCGTCTACAAGCCAGACATCTACTCCGTCGACGCGATACTCGATCCCTATCCGCACTATCAGCGGCTCCGGGACCTCGGCCCGGTGGTGTGCTTGCCCAAGCAAAAGGTGTACGCGCTGCCCCGCTACGCCGAGTGCAAGGCCGTGCTGCGCGACGACGCGACCTTCGTGTCGGGACGCGGTGTGGCCCTGAATCCGATCGCCAATCGCTTATCAGGGGGCACAACACTCAATAGCGATGGCGCCGAACACGATCAGCGACGCAAGCTCCTCGCGCATGGCATGCTGCCGCGGGCGCTGCGGGCGATCAGTGACAGCATCGGCGCGACGGCCGCCGCGGTCGTCGACGCCGCGCTAGCCAAGGGTGAGATCGACGGGGTCAACGACCTCGCGGCCGCCCTGCCGCTGGCTGTGGTCCCCGACCTCATCGGATGGCCCCGAAACCAGCGCGAGCACCTCATCGACTGGGGCGGGGCCACTTTCGATATCCTCGGCCCGCTCAACTGGCAGGGGATCAAGGCTGTGCCCCGAGCGCTGCGAATGCTCCACTTCGCCCGCCGCGTGGTACGCACACGCACCTTTCTCGACGGCAGCATGGCGCACGAACTTCTGGCGGCCGCCGACGAGGGCAAGCTGTCGCACTCCGAATGCCCCAAGCTCATGGTCGACTACCTTGCGCCCTCGATCGACACAACGATGAGCGCCATCTCGAATGCGTTGTACCTGTTCGCCAGTCACCCCGAGCAGTGGCAGCGGCTCAAAGATCAGCCGGCACTGATGGCGAACGCGATCAATGAAGTGATCCGCTGCGAGCCACCACTGCGGGCATTCGCCCGAATCGTATTGCGGCAGAGCGAAGTCGGGGGTACGAACCTCCCGTCCGGCGCACGGGTTCTGGTGATGTATGCCTCAGCGAACCGTGACGAACGCGAATGGGACAACCCCACAGTGTTCGACATCAACCGCGATGCCGGCCGTCAGATCGGCTTTGGCCAGGGTGCCCACGCCTGTGCCGGGCAGAGCTTGGCACGGCTGGAAACGACCGCAATCCTGCAGGCGCTGATCGAGCGGGTCGACCGCATCGAAGTCACCGGTTCACCGACCTGGGCGATCAACAACATCATCCACCGCCATGAACGTCTGCCGCTCAAGCTGATTCCCGCATAAGGAGTGTCATGGATATTGCATTCATCGTCGTATCCGCGGTACTAGCCCTGGAAATGGCGGGCGCCGGAGTGCCGAAAGTTCTTCAGCTCAACGCCGTTCGCGAAAATGCCGAACATCTTGGCGTCAGTGTTGGGTTGCACCGAATGATTGGTGTCGCCGAGATCGCCGCGGCTGCCGGCCTGCTGGTAGGTATCGGATGTCCCCCGTTATCCGTGGTGACCGCTGCCGCGGTGCTTCTGCTCATGTGCGGTGCCGTGGGGTATCACGTCAAGGCCGGCGACAAGATCGTTAACATCTTGCCCGCAGTGCTGACCGGAGTGCTGGCGGTCGCTGTAGGGCTGCTGGCCGCCCATCACTGAAGCGTGTCCGCGAGGAGCAGGGCATCAGAGTTTGTCGGCTGATGCCGTGAGATCAAGCGCAATGTCGACGAGCATGTCTTCCTGACCGCCGATCATGCCACGGCGTCCAGCCTCCTCGAGCAGGGCACGGGCATCGATGTCGTAGCGTTCGGCGGCGATCTCGGCGTGCCGCAGGAAGCTCGAATACACCCCGGCGTAGCCGAGCGTGAGGGTTTCCCGGTCGACGCGCACCGGGCGGTCCTGCAGCGGGCGGACGATGTCGTCGGCGGCGTCCTGCAGCGCGTGCAGGTCGCAGCCGTGCTCCCAGCCCAGCCGGTCGGCCGCGGCGACGAACACTTCCAGCGGCGCATTGCCTGCCCCGGCGCCCATGCCGGTCAGTGATGCGTCGACGCGAAGCGCGCCGTGCTCGACCGCGACAATCGAGTTGGCGACGCCCAGCGACAAATTGTGATGGGCATGGATGCCGATTTCCGTTGCCGGCAAGAGGCTTTGGCGAAGCGCGTCGACACGCTCGGCGACGTCCCGCATCGTCATGGCGCCGCCCGAATCGACGACGTAGACGCAGGTGGCACCGTAGTCTTCCATCAGCTTGGCCTGCTCGGCCAGGGCAGCGGGCGTGGTCAGGTGGCTCATCATCAGGAAGCCGACGGTGTCCATGCCCAGGCCGCGGGCGGCGGCGATGTGCTGTGCCGAGATGTCGGCTTCCGTGCAGTGGGTGGCCACCCGCACCACGGTGGCGCCGGCGCGGTGGGCGTCTGTGAGGTTGTGCACGGTGCCGATGCCGGGCAATAACAACGTGGCAACCTTGGCCCGACGAACAACCGCCGCAACGGCCTCGATCCATTCCAGGTCGGTATGAGCGCCGAACCCGTAGATGCAGCTGGACCCGCCCAGCCCGTCGCCGTGGGCGACCTCAATGGAATCCACACCGGCCGCATCAAGCGCTGCGGCAATCACGGTGGCCTGCTCAGCGGTGTACTGGTGGCGTACCGCGTGCATGCCATCACGCAGGGTGACGTCGCTGACATAGATCATGCTGGGGCTCCCGCGATTTCGCCTGCGTGGATCGCGATCCGTTCGGCAGTGGCTTTCGCCGCCGAGGTCATGATGTCGAGGTTGCCGGCGTAGGCCGGTAGATAGTGCGCCGCACCGGCAACTTCGAGCAGAACGGTGACCCGGGTGCCGGTGAACTTGCCCGTCTCCGGAATGTAGAGCGGATTCTGCGAACCGAAGGTTTCGAACTGGATACCCTGCTTCAGCCGGTAACCCGGTACATAGCCTTGGACCCGCTCGACCATGGCGAGCACGTCGCACTCGATCTGCCGATGATCCGCGTCGCCGTCGACAAGGCAGTAGACCGTGTTGCGCATCAACACCGGCGGATCGGCCGGGTTGAGGATCATCACCGCTTTGCTGCGTTGCGCCCCGCCCACGACTTGCAATGCCGTTGTGGTGGTTTCGATGAACTCGTCGATGCTGGCGCGGGTACCGGGGCCGGCGGATTTCGCCGAGATCGATGACACGATCTCGGCATACGACACGATTCCCGACTCCGCCACGGCGGCGACAATCGGCACCGTGGCCTGTCCCCCACAGGTGACCATGTTCAGGTTCGGCGCGTCGATGTGCTCGTCGAGGTTGACCACCGGCACACAGAACGGCCCGATAGAGGCGGGTGTGAGATCAAGCATTCGCACACCGGTGCCGGCCAGTTTCGCCCAGTTGTCGCGATGGGAGCCCGCGGAGGTGGCGTCGAAAACCAGCTTTACGTCGGCGAATTCGGGCATGGCCAACAGTCCATCGATACCGCTCGACGTTGTCGCTGTCCCCATCCGGGCGGCGCGGGCAAGCCCGTCGGAGTCCGGATCGATGCCCGCCATGGCGGCCACGGACAGCGGGCCGTCGCTGCGCAGGATCTTGATCATCAGATCGGTCCCGATGTTCCCCGATCCGATGATGGCCACCGGCCACTGTGATTGCGATGTCATTGGTCGGCGTTCTCCGAGATCAGGCCTAGCGCGGTGTCGTATAGCGCCCGCGCGTGCAACTCGAACAGCTCGAGCAGGTCCACCGCATCGCCGCCGATCTCCTTGGCGATGAACAGTCCGTCGGCGCCCGCAATCGCATACGTAGCCAGTTGTTGGATCTGAGTTTCGGTGAGACCAGCTGCGAGCTCACGGACGGTCTCGACCAGCTGGCCGTGGGTCTGGGCACGGACCTGAAGGAACATCGCCCGAGCCCGGGGTTCGACGGGGCGACGCTCCAGTGACAGCATCAGGCCCAGCCGAATGAAGTCAGGCGAGTCCAGCAGCGCCTTCGCGACCTGCGTTGAGAAGGCCACCAGGCGGTCGCGTGGCGCGCCCTCGTCGGGCACCTGCCACGCCGTAAGCCAGTCGGCGAAGCTGCGCTCGATGACCGCGGCGATCAGATCGTCCTTGTTTTTGAAGTGCCAGTAGATCGAGCTGGCGGGCAGCCCGCACTTGGCGCTGACCAGCGCAATACTGGCGCCCTCATAGCCGCGCTCAGCGGCAATCTCGGTGGCCGCTTCGAGGATGCGGTCGCGTGACAACTCGCCATCTGGGCGCTTCCGCCGCTCCGGCTGCGATTTTTTGGCCACTTTCACCCCTTGACTCCGTAGTGATCACTACACTACCGTAATGATCACTACAGAACAAGCCCTCCGACGATGAGAGATCAGCGTGACCAGTTCAGAGACATACGACGTGGCAGTAATCGGCTACGGCCCAACCGGCGCGACCGCCGCGAACATCTTGGGTCAGCTCGGCTTGAAAGTCGTTGTGATCGAGCGGGATCCCGACGTTTACAACCGCGCCCGCGCGATCTCCACCGACGAAGAAGTGATGCGGATCTGGCAATCGGTCGGCCTGGCCGACAGGTTGCAGCAGGACATGCTGCCCGACCGGCCGCTGACCTTCGTCGACACCAACGGTGTGCCGTTCATTGATTTGAAGATCACCCCGCGGGGCGCCGGACATCCGCCGCAGCAGTTCCTCTACCAGCCGGCTGTCGACCATGTGCTGCGCGAGGGCGTGCAGCGTTTCGCCAACGTGGAATTGCTGTTGGAACACGAATGCCTACGCGTGCACGCCGCAGACGACGGCGTCGAGCTGATGCTGGCCGATCTGCGTGCCGACGCGCTGAAGCGGATCCACGCGTCCTACGCGATCGCCGCAGACGGCGGCTCTTCACCGACGCGAGGACAACTCGGCGTCGGCTACACCGGCCGGACCTATAGCGAGCGCTGGGTCGTCATCGACACCAAGATGCTCAAGGAATGGGACGGCCACGATAAACTGCGCTTTCACTGCAATCCGGCCCGTCCTACCGTCGACTGCCCGACTCCCCTGGGCCACCACCGCTGGGAATACCCCGCCCGGACAGGAGAACTCGACCCGGACTTGCTTAGCGACGACGCGATCTGGAGAGTCCTCAACGATCAGGGCATCACCGAGGAGAACGTCAAGATCCTGCGGGCCGTCATCTACAGCCACCACGTCCGTGTCGCCGACCGGTGGCGGGTGGGCCGGGTTTTCCTGGCCGGCGATGCCGCGCATGCGATGCCGCCATGGATTGGTCAGGGCATGTCGGCCGGCGTGCGCGACGCGGCCAACCTGTGCTGGAAGCTCGCCGCAGTCGTCAAGGGGCAGGCGCCCGAATCGCTGCTCGACTCCTACCAAGTCGAGCGCAAGCCGCATGTCACCGAGGTCACTCGACGCGCCTGCCGGGCCGGCTGGATCATCACTCAGCGCAGACCCGCCGTCGCGTTCGTGCGCAACCACGTGCTGCGCACCCTGACACGACTGCCCGGCCTCGACACCCGCGTGCAGAAGTACACCTGGATTCCCGCAGCGCGCTACCCCGAGGGCTTTTTCTCTTCGGTGAAGCACCGCGGCGTGGGGTGGCAGATCCCGCAGCCGTGGGTGATCGCCGCCGACGGCGCGAAGGTTCGCCTCGACGACGTCGTCGGCGCGCAGTGGGCCATCCTGCACACGGGTGAGCGGCCGAGCGGCGCAGACGCCTGGGGCGTCCGGGCAATCCAGGTCGTCGAACCCACGCTCGTTCGCTGGCTCCGCCGGAAGAAAATCGCCGCTGCGGTGTTGCGGCCCGACGGATTCATCTATGCCGCAGCCGAATCCGGCCAGCCACTGCCGCCGCCGCCCGCTGGCTACGTGATGTCGACCCCAACTAGGACGGAAGCCAACGCATGAGCACGACCACCTTGACCGAGCACACCGTCACCGTCGCGGGCCAGCCGATCTTCGTCGCCGAAGCCGGGAGCGGACGGGCCGTGGTCATGCTGCACGGCGGCGGGCCCGGGGCGTCGGGGGTGTCCAACTATTCGCGCAACATCGACGCGCTGGCCGGGCATTTTCGGGTGATCGTGCCCGATATGCCGGGTTACGGCCGATCGTCCAAAGGCGTCGACCAGTCCGACCCTTTCGGCTACCTGGCTGACATGATCCGCGGGCTGATCGACGAACTCGGCCTCGCCACAGCCGATTTGGTCGGCAACTCCTACGGAGGCGCGGCCGCGCTCCGGTTGGCTCTGGACACGCCAGACAGGGTGGGCAAGCTCGTGCTGATGGGCCCCGGCGGCATCGGCACCACCCGGGGCGCCCCGACCGCCGGGCTCAAGAGCCTGCTGTCGTATTACGGCGGTACCGGCCCCAGCCGCGACAAGCTGGAAGCCTTTATCCGAAACTACCTTGTCTACGATGGTGATTCAGTTCCCGACGCATTGATCGACACCCGCTATGCGGCCTCGGTTGACCCAGAGGTAGTGGCCGATCCTCCGCTGCGCCGCCCGTCCGGGCCGACGGCGCTGCGCACGCTGTGGCGGATGGACCTCACCCGCGACAAGCGGCTCACCCGGTTGGCCACGCCGACCTTGGTGCTGTGGGGCCGCGACGACAAGGTCAACCGTCCGGCCGGCGGCCAGATGCTGGCGAACCTGATGCCCAACGCCGATCTCGTCATGACATCGCGCACCGGCCATTGGATGCAGTGGGAGCGCGCCGACTTATTCAACCGGCTAGCGGTTGACTTCCTCTCCTCACCTTCGGTTTTCGAGCGATGAATATCTTCGGCAACGTCCGCCTCGGCTACGTCGTCGTTGAGTCCGAGAAGTTCGCCAACTGGCAGCGATTCGGCCGCGATGCGATCGGCATGCACTTGGACGACGCCTTGCCCGACGTGATGCGATTCCGCCTCGATGACCACTCATGTCGGTTTCTGGTGCGGCGCGGGCCCGCTGAAGACGTCAGCGCTCTGGGATGGCAGATCGACGACCACCGCACGTTCGACGAAATCCTCGACAGGGTCACCCGGCACGGCGTACCGGTCACCGACGGGACCGCTGAGGAGGCGGGTCTGCGCGGAGTCGAACGGCTGGTGCGGTTCCCGGGGCCCAACGGCCTGACACAGGAGATTTTCACCCGGCCGTGCATCGACGGCTCGCCACTGAATATGGGGGTGTGCGGCGGATTCGTCACCGGTGAGGCCGGACTCGGTCACGTCGCGGTGACATCCACCAAACCGCATCAGGTGCGCGGGTATTACGAGACGGTGTTCGACGCCCGGCTCACCGATTTCATCGATGAAACGATCAGCGGCCTCAAGTTCAAGATCCGATTCCTGCGCGTCAACCAACGCCATCACTCGATCGCGATCGCCGCGGTCAACCGGCTACCGATCAACCCGATCCGCACCCGCGTCCAGCACGTCAACATCCAGGTCGCCGACCTCGACGACATGACCGCGTCCTATCAGCGGATCAAAGAACTCGGTTTCGACATGGCTCTGGCGGTCGGGCAGCACACCAACGACCGGGAACTGTCCTACTACGCCATGACACCGTCGGGCTTCGAATGGGAAGTCGGCTGGAACCCGATCGTCATCGACGAGAAGACCTGGGAGCCAACGACATATCAGGGAATCAGCATCTGGGGCCACACCCGGGAGGGCCAGACCATCGTCGAGAAGCTCGCCCAATTCAAGACCGCGGCGCAGTCGTTGCTGCACCGCGAGGACACCGTTCCCGCGCTGGCTCAGGCCGGCATCCCCGATATCTAGACCAGAAGGCGACCATGCTGCGAATCGACACCCACCACCACCTGATCCCGCCGGACTATCGAGAGTTGCTGCTGCAGCGTGGGCTTCTCGAGGCCGGCGGACGCGCGCTGCCGGAGTGGAGCGCCGAAGCATCGCTGCAGGCAATGGCCGAGCTCAATGTCGGCACCGCGATCCTGTCGGTATCTACCCCGGGCACAGCTTTTCTGCACAGCTCCCCCGATGCCGCTGCACTCGCACGTGACCTCAACGACTACACCGCAGCCGTGGCCGCCGCCCAGCCCGACCGATTCGGCTTTTTCACTACCGTTCCGCTGCCGCACATCGACGAATCCGTCGCGGAAGCGGTGCGCGCATTGGATGAGCTCAACGCCGACGGTGTCGTGCTGCTGGCCAACAACGCCGGCACCTATCTCGGCGAAGAAGGCCAGGATGCGCTGTTCGCCGCCCTCAACGATCGCTCGGCGGTGGTGTTCATCCACCCCGCTGAACTACTGGGCCCCTCCGTGGCCGGCGTCCCACCCTTCGCGGCCGACTTTCTGCTGGACACCACCCGCGCCGCTTACCTGCTGGTGCGCAACGGTATTCGGAGCCGCTATCCCAACATTCGATTCATCCTGAGCCATGCCGGCGGCTTTGTGCCGTATGCGAGTCATCGGATGGCGGTGGCGATCATGGCCGACACCGGCCGCAGCTTCGCCGACGTTCTGGACGACTTCGCCGGTTTCTACTTCGACACCGCGCTGTCCTCGAGCGCCGCGGCGCTGCCCACCCTGCTCAGGTTCGCCAAGCCGGGTCACATCACGTTCGGATCCGATTTCCCGTTCGCGCCGACTGCGGCCGGGAAACTGTTCGCGGCCGGGCTGGAGACCTATCCCGGACTTGACGCCGCCGAGCGCGCGGCCATCGAGCGGACGAACGCACTGGCCCTGTTCCCGCGGCTCGGCGCTGCGCCGCAACCCATTTCGCAGTCGCCCGTGCAACGCGTCCGCCACGCCGCCAGCCGCTCGGTGCTACGCGGTGTCGCTCGGCTGACCAGCGCGAATTAGCCGTTCGCCGGATTCTCGTAACCGGCCGCGGACATCCTCGAGGTCTACGTCGACCAGGGAGTGGTCGCGTTTGCGCCACACTCCTGCGATCATCACCGCTTCGATGTTGGCAATGCCGGCATGCAACGCGGTTCCGATCGGGTCGTGCGCGGGCCACAGGTTCAGCGCGCGCGCATCGATGACGACCAGGTCGGCCTGCTTGCCCGGCTCGAGTCGGCCAACCGTGTCGGCCAGGCCCAGCGCCCTGGCTCCCTCGACGGTCGCCCATGACAGCGCTTGCTTGGAACTGACCGGCATCGTCGTCAGCATGAAACCCGTTGCGTCCCGATGGCGTTCGTGGTCGACGTTTCGCTGATGAGCCATCGCGATCCGCGCGGCGGTGAGGACTTCGCCGGAGACCCCGGTTTCGGTGTCCGTGCCCAGCGACAGGCCCACACCAAGGCTCAGGAGCCGGCCGGTGATCGGCGTGCAATGACCGTGACCGAGCTCATTCTCCGGTGTGGCGGTGAAGGTGACGCCCGCGTCCACCAGCGATGTCCTTGGGCGTGTACCGCGCAGCAATCTCGCCATGCACGCGGCGCAGGTATTCCGGCAGGGTCCAGTCGGAGCCCAGAAAGCGCAATGCGCTCTGCCAGGTGTGCAAGTGGGCATTGACCAGGCCAGGGATGACGATCCGGTCCGACAGGTCAACGATTTCCGCGTCGGTCACAGGCAGCGATTCACCGATGTCAACGATGCGATCGTCCTCGACGAGCAGGTCCACGCGCTCTGCGTCAGGCCGGCCCGGCGACATGGTGACGACCGTGGCTCCGCGCAGCAGAAGACGACTCACGTTTCAGGCCGGGTCCGCGGCGTCCCACGGGACCGTGCCCGATACCCAGTGGGTGACGACTTCTTCCTGATCGTTGCGGTGCAGGTGCCGCGGCGGTTGAGCGAAGGTCTCGTATGGCTTGCAGCGCACGACGACGCGATTCTCCTTGTCGGCCATCGCTTCGATGAATGGGCGAGCTTCCTCGCCGAGCGGCTGGCCGGACATCCGCCCGGCGACGGCCGTCATGACATCGATGACCAGGTCGCGATCGTCCTCTATGACCGCGTCCGCGTACACCTGCAGGTAGGCAAACGGCCAGCGCTCGTCGAGCACACAGATGCTCACCTTGCCGTCGCGTCCGATGACCCGAGCCTTGCCGCGCCCGGCCATCGTCGACACCAGAAGCTCGTCGTCGTCGGTGGGGATGTAGTACACGATCGACATCCCCGGTCCGTCGTTTCGTCGGCGGTAACCGAATACACAGGTGCGGTGGGTGCGCACGAACTCGCGTCGCTCGGAGGGCAACATGTCGCGATCGGTGGGAGCCGTGAATGGCTCGGTTGACAGGGGGAGAAGCATGGTGAACCGTCCTTCGATTAATTATGGATACAGTGTTGCCGTTATTGCGCGTGCTGTCAAGAGCCGCCATACTGGGCCCGTGACCACCAGCCAACGGCGCTCCCCCGGCCGCCCGCCGGTCGCGCTGGATCGGATCGTCACAGTCGCGCTGCAGATCGTCGACGAGCAGGGCGCCGACGCGCTGTCGATGCGATCGCTTGCGCAGCGGCTGAACTCCGGTACCGCCACGCTGTATCGGCATTTCGACGGGCGGGCGGATCTGGTCGCCGAGGTCGTTGACAGAGTGTTCGGCGCCATCGAGCTAGACGTCACGCGGCTGAGCGCAATGCCGTGGCCGGAGGCGTGTAAAGCCGCCGCTCACAGCATGTTTGACGGGCTATGCAGCCACCAGAACGTCACACCGCTGCTCGCAGCAGATGTGCCGATCGGACCGAACGCCCTCGCTGCACGGGAACGAATGATCGCGTTCCTGTTGGACAACGGATTTCCGCCCTCGCTGGCAGCGCGGTCTTATGCAACGTTGGCCCGCTACGTTGTGGGCTTCGCCATCCAGCGCAACAGCAGTCAGGGCGATCTCGACGACGGGAAGCTCGTCGCAGCGTTCCATGACCTCGATCCCGGCCAGTTTCCGGCCACCGTCGCCGTCGCCGACCACCTGCCAGTGCCCTTCGACAAGGAATTCGACTTCGGCCTCGAGCTCCTCGTCGACGGGCTGACGCAAGCGCTTCAGCGCGAGAAGCGACCACGCGGGAAGGGCTCCGCTGCACGGGGCTAACGTCAACCGCTAGCGACTGACAACGGAGGTCCCATGCGCGCAGCACAGTTGACTCGACTCGACGGCCCGGACGCGGTCGAGGTCGGTGAGATCGAGGAACCGACCGGCGACGGCGTCCTCGTCGACGTGCACGCGGCGGGCGCGGCTTTCCCCGATGCGCTGCTGACCCGCGGCCTCTACCAGTACCGGCCCGATCCGCCGTTCGTGTTGGGCGCCGAGATCGCCGGCGTGGTCCGATCGGCGCCGCAGGATGCCCACGTGAAGCCCGGCGACCGCGTCGTCGGTCTGACCATGCTGACCGGGGGCATGGCCGAGGTCGCAGTGCTGGCACCCGATCGGGTGTTCAAGCTGCCCGACAACGTGAGCTTCACCGCGGGCGCCGGCCTGTTATTCAACGACCTGACCATGTACTTCGCGCTGACCGTGCGCGGGCGGCTGCACGAGGGCGAGTCGGTGCTGGTGCATGGCGCGGCCGGCGGCATCGGCACGTCGACGCTCAGATTGGCGAAGGTGCTCGGCGCATCGCGCGTCATCGCGGTGGTGAGCACCGAGGAGAAGGCCGACATCGCGCGAGCCGCAGGCGCGACCGACGTCGTCCTGGCTGACGGATTCAGGTACGCCGCAAAGGAATTGACGAACGGCCGCGGTGTCGACATGGTGGTCGATCCCGTCGGGGGCGACCGGTTCACCGATTCGCTGCGCTCGCTGACGCCCGGGGGCCGTCTGTTGGTCATCGGATTTACCGGCGGGGAGATTCCGACGGTGAAAGTCAACCGACTGCTGCTGAACAACATTGACGTCGTCGGCGTCGGCTGGGGGGCCTGGGCCGGCACTCACCCCGATGCGCTGGCCGAGCAGTGGGCCGACCTCGAGCGGCTACTCGCCTCGGGCCAGTTGCCGCCTCCGGAGCCGGTGGTCTACCCGTTGGAGGAAGCCGCCGCTGCGATCGCCTCCCTGGAGAATCGCACCGCGAAAGGGAAAGTCGTCCTGCGCGTGCGGGATTGACCTCGACTTGGCATCGCGAAACAGAAACCGGGGACGCTAACCGCGGAGTTTTACAGCCCTGGCGTCTTATTCGCGTGCGCTAGCTAATTCGGAGAGATTCTTGAGCGAACTGTCCAGGTGCGCGAGGGGAAACGGCGGGAATTGAATGTGCTCACGGAGTTCCGCCGGTACCGCCGACCAGTCGTAGGTCAGCGTGACGTCGGATTCCGAGGATCCCACATCTCGGATGTCGTAACGCCAGATCCAGCCGCCGAATGACAGCTTCCCGTCCCCCGCGGCGTCCTGGCCGGGTTCCCAGGCAATGGCGTGGGGGCGGTCGAACACCACCACCTTGTTGGCCATCTCGTAGCTCTTGGCGGGGTGGTTGTCGTGGTACATCGCGATCCGGAAGATCTGGCCGTCGCCCGTCAACGATTTGCCGTCGAGGGACTCTCTTACCCAGCCGGTCCCGTCGATCGCGGCATGAGTCGAGGGGTCGGCCAGCACGGCGAACACTGCGTCGGCCGCTGCGGGGATGGTGATCGTGGCGGTGATGATGTCGTTGGTCATGCTCTACAGACTGCGCCCGCCCACAAGAATCATCGCCGCTTCGGCCAAGCGGCGTTGCGTTGAGCAAGAACAAAAAGTAACGTCACTTTCAGTTTCAGCCGTCCCGGATGCCGCCGCAACCCTGGAGCCGTCATGGAATCCTTCATTCACCTGCGCAAAGGCAAGACACCGCGTCGCCTGCACGCCGACCTCGACGGCCTGAAAGACGACGAACTGGGCCGCGGCGGGTTCATCGGCCGCACCGCGAACATGTACCGCCGCCACGACCCCACCGCCTACCGGTCAGAGGGTCCGTTGCGTCCTATCGACGTGCTGTCCAGCGAGCTCAAGCCCACCGACGCGACCGACGCCAACGGCGGGCCGCTGCTGATGTTCACCAACCCGGACTGCCGGATCTTGTTGTCCCGACGCCACGAGCCGATGCCGTACTTCGTCCGCCACGTCGACGGCGATCTGCTGTGCTTCGTGCACCAGGGCACCGGCTTGTTGGAGACCGAGTTCGGGCCGCTGCCCTACCGAGACGGCGACTGGGTGTACCTGCCGAAGGCATGCACCTGGCGCCAGGTCCCTGATGCCGAGACCACGCTGCTGATGATCGAGGCCACCGACGAGTTCCGGGTTCCGCCGCCGGGTTCGCTGGGCCGGCACTTCCCGTTTGACCCGTCGCAGGCGGTCATTCCCGAACCCGAGCCGATCGACGACGACGGCCGCGACGAGTACCAGGTGCGGCTGATCCACGACGGTGGCCCGACAACGCAGTTCTATCAACACAATCCGCTCGACGTCGAGGGCTGGCGCGGCGACAACTTCCCGTTCACGTTCAACATCGACGACTACAACGTGGTGACCTCCGACAGCGTCCACCTCCCCCCGACCGTGCACCTGTTCATGCAGGCCACCGGGGTCTACGTGATGAACTTCCTGCCCAAACCGGCCGAAGGCGTGCCGGGCACCGAGCGCACACCCTGGTATCACCGCAACGTCGACTACGACGAGATCGCGTTCTTCCACGGCGGTTCGCTCTACGGAATCCCGATGCCCCCGGGTCTGATTTCCCATGCGCCGCAAGGAGTTCACCACGGCGCACCTGAGAAGGCCCGCGAGCGTGCCCGCCGCAAGTTCGACGAGCACTCGCGCGTCGACTGGAAGGTAATCGCCATCGACACCCGTCGGCGGCTCACCCCGTCAGCCGAAGTGCTGGCTAACGATTTAGGACAGCACTGATATGACGACCACTGCGCCGGTGAAGCACGATTACGACCGGATCCCCTATCTCGTTGCCTTCCAGAACAATTCGGCGGTCCGCGACGTCTACGGCGGGCTCGCCGAGATCGTGGTGCTGGAGAGCTATCTGCTCAAGCCGAAGGACACCCCGTCGGACACGGTGCTGATGTTCATGCACCCGATCGGCGGCGGCGCGTACCTGCCGATGATCAACGCGCTGGCGCGGGCCGGTCACCATGTCATCTACTGCAACAGCCGATTCCGCGGCACCGACTCGGCGCTGCTGATGGAGAAGGTGGTCGAGGATCTCGGCGCCGCTATCAAAGACGCCAAGGAGCGGCTCGGCTACCAGAAGGTGGTGCTGGCCGGCTGGAGCGGCGGCGGCTCGCTGTCGGTGCTGTATCAGCAGCAGGCCCAGCACGCGACCATCACGTCGAGCCCGTCCGGTGACGGTCCCGATCTGACCCAGCTCGACCTGCCGGCTGCCGACGGGATCATGCTGCTGGCCGCTCACATCAGCCGGCACGGCACACTGACGGAATGGATGGACGGGTCCATCCTCGACGAATCCGATCCCACCAAACGAGATTCGGAACTGGATCTGTACAACCCGGACAGCCCCAACCAGCCGCCGTATAGCGAGGAGTTCCTGGCCCGCTACCGGCAGGCCCAGATCGACCGCAACCGTCGTATTACCGCCTGGGTCAAGGCCAAGCTGGCCGAATTGAAAGCCGCCGGTCGTCCCGACGACGAGTTCGGCTTCGTCGTGCACGGCACCATGGCCGACCCGCGCTGGCTCGATCCTACGGTCGATCCCAACGAACGGGTTCCGGGAACGTGCTATCTGGGCGATCCTCGAGTGGTGAACATGGGCCCGGTCGGACTTGCAAGGTTCTCCACGCTGCGCAGCTGGCTCTCGCAGTGGAGCTACGACGACGCGCACGGCGACGGGGTGACCTGCGGACGCGACATTGCGGTTCCGGCGCTGGTGATCGGCAACCTCGCCGACGACGCGTGCACGCCCAGCCACACCCGGCGCCTGTTCGAAGCGATCGGCCATCCGGACAAGGAGATGCACGAAATCCACGGCGCCACGCATTATTACGCTGGTCCAGATCAGCGCGACAAACTGCGCGAAGCAGTCACCATCGTCTCCGATTGGCTGCAGCGCCATGACTTCACGGGGGTGCAGTGACGCCCACTGGTCCGCTGGACGGTATCCGGGTGCTGGAGTTGGGCACCCTGATCGCCGGGCCGTTCGCCGGCCGGCTGCTCGGCGATATGGGGGCCGACGTCATCAAGGTCGAGCCGCCGGGGGCACCGGACCCGCTGCGCACCTGGGGGCAGGCCGAAGTCGACGGGCACCACGTGTTCTGGACCGTGCATGCCCGCAACAAGCGGGCCGTCACGCTCGACCTGCGCCGGCCACGAGGCCGCGAGCTGTTTCTCGACCTGATCGAGAAATCCGACATCGTGGTGGAGAACTTCCGGCCGGGCACCCTGGAGAAGTGGAACCTGGGTTACGACGTTCTCAGCCAACGTAATTCAGGGATCATTCTGGTTCGGGTCTCCGGCTACGGGCAGACCGGTCCTGACGCACACAAGGCCGGGTATGCCTCGGTGGCCGAAGCGTCCAGCGGGCTGCGGCACCTGAACGGCTTCCCGGGTGGACCACCGCCGCGACTGGCGCTGTCGCTGGGCGACAGCCTGGCTGGGATGTTCGGCGCGCAGGGAGCTCTGGCCGCGCTGTACCGGCGCAGCGTCACCGGGCACGGCCAGGTCGTCGACGTGGCGCTGAACGAATCATGTCTGGCCGTGCAGGAATCCACCATTCCCGACTACGACGTCGGCGGTGTGGTGCGCGGACCGTCCGGAACCCGCCTGGAGGGCATCGCGCCGTCGAACATCTACCAGAGCGCCGAGGGCTCCTGGGTGGTGATCGCAGCGAATCAGGACACCGTGTTCGCCCGGCTGTGCGCGGCGATGGGACACGCGGAGCTGGCCACCGACGAGCGGTTCGCCAATCATGTTGCCCGCGGCCGCAACCAGGACGAGCTCGATGCGATCATCGGCGACTGGGCCGCCGAGCGCGAGCCCGGCGACATCATCGAGACGCTCAGCGCCGCAGGCGTGATCTCCGGTCCGATCAACACCGTCGCCGACGTGGTCAACGACCCGCAGCTGCGGGCCCGCGGCATGCTGGTCGAGCATCACGACGAACGGTTGGGCCGCCCGGTACTCGGGCCGGGAATCACCCCCCTGCTCTCCGAATCGCCGGGCAGCGTGCGCAACGCGGGTTCGGCGCGACCGGGGCAGCACAACGACGACGTCTACATCGGTCTGCTCGGTAAGAGCGCTGACGAGCTCGACGAGCTGCACAGCGAGGGGGTGATCTGATGGTGCACGTCGACATTCGCGAGGTGTCGTTGCGCGACGGGTTGCAGATCGAGAAACCAATCCCGTTGTCGGCCAAGCTGGAACTGCTGGCCGCCGTCGCCGCGACCGGGGTGCGCGAAGTGGAGGCCACCGCATTCGTGTCCCCGTCTAAGGTGCCGTCGATGGCCGATGCCGCCGAGCTGGCCGCCGAACTGCGCCACTACCCCGATATCGAATTTTCCGCGCTGGTCGCCAGTCCCAACGGCGCCAAGCGGGCGGTCGCCGCGGGCTTGCGTTCGATCGAGTACGTGGTGGCGGCCAGCGACGCGTTCAGCCAGGCCAATGTCGGACGCGGCAGCGCCGAGGCCACCGAGCAGATCGGCGACATCGTCGCCATCGCTCACGACAGTGACGTCACCGTCGAGGTGATCGTCGCCACGGCGTGGGATTGCCCGTTCGACGGGCCCACGCCGCCGCAGCGGGTGCTCGAGATCGCCGCGGCGGCAGTCGATCGCGGCGTCGACCGGTTCTGCATCGCCGATACCATCGGCACCACCACTCCTGGACGTGTCCGGTCGCTGATCGCCCAACTGCGTCCGGTGATCGGCGATCTGCCGCTGGGCGGGCATTTCCACAACACCCGCGGCGCCGGACTGGCCAGCGCCTACGCCGCGGTCGAGTCAGGCGTCACGCGACTGGACGCGTCGGTGGGCGGACTGGGCGGTTGCCCGTTCGCGCCCGGCGCCACCGGCAACATCGCCACCGAAGACCTGGTGTACCTGCTGCGCGACAGCAACATCGACGTCGACATCGACCTGCGCGCCGCCATCGCCGCGGCCGGCATCGCGAAATCGGTTGTCGGCCATGACCTGCCGAGTGCTCTGCTGCGTGCCGGCGACCGGAAACACTAATGCCCACCGAAGTCGTGACCGCGAAAGGCCGCCAGACCCGGGCGGCCATCGAGCAGGCTGCCCGGAAACTGTTCGCGGAGCACGGCTTCCACGGCACTACCCTGGCCGACATCACCTCGGCCGCCGGCAAGTCGGGCGCGGTGTTCTACCGGTATTTCGACGACAAAGAGGACCTGCTCGCCGCGCTGGCCGAATCGTTTCTGCACGAGGTGTTGACGCCGTCCGGGCTGAGCCTGCACCTGCCGGAATCCCCCGACGACGAAGCGTTCTTCACGGCAGTGGTGACCGGCTACTGGAACATGTTCAAGCAGAACATCGGCATCATGATCGCGATCGACCAGCTGGCAACCACCCAGCAGCGGTTTGCCGCCGTGCAGAACGAATTCCGGCGGTTCGGCATGGACATCGTCGCGGCTTCGGTGCGGCGCGCACAGCAACACGGCTACGCAGCCGAACTCGACCCCGAACATATCGCGGCCGCGATCGCGTTGCTGTTCGAGAACTTCACCACGGTGTTTGTGGGCCCGGCCGGCTCCGGGCGGCTAGGACTGACGATGAGCGACGATGACGCCATCGCAACCCTCGCTACGGTATGGAAGAAGACCCTGTACGGCGGACCTATGAGAACGTAGGGAGAAATCAGAGTGGATTTCACGTTGCCCGAACACCTTCCGGGCCTGCTGGCCGACATGGACGCGTTCATCGAACGCGAGATCGCCCCGCTGCAGGCCGAGAACATGCAGTACTTCGATCAGCGTCGGGAGCATGCCCGCACCGACTGGGACAACGACGGCATCCCGACCCGGGAGTGGGAGGACCTGCTCTCCGAGATGCGGCGACGGGCCGACGAAGCCGGCTGGCTGCGTTACGGATTGCCGGCGTCGCTGGGTGGTCGCGACGGCAGCAACGTCGACATGGCCGTCATCCGGGAGCATCTGGCGCACAAGGGCCTTGGCCTGCACAACGATCTGCAGAACGAGTCGTCGATCGTCGGGAACTTCCCGCAGGTGATCATGATGGAGCGGTTCGGCACCGACGAACAACGCGCCGCGTGGTCCGAGGCGCTGATCACCGGGGAACGCTCGATGGCGTTCGGGCTGACCGAGCCGCTGCATGGTTCGGACGCGACCTGGCTGGAAACCCACGCTGTACAGGACGGCTCAAATGGAGGGGCCTGGGTGATCAACGGCTCCAAGCGGTTCAACACCGGCGTGCACCGCGCCACGCACGACTTGATCTTCGCCCGCACGTCCGGCGAACCGGGACAAGCCCGTGGCATCACCGCTTTCCTGGTGCCCACCGATACACCCGGCTTTCGTGTCCCGTACTACTGGTGGACGTTCAACATGCCCACCGACCACGGCGAGGTGGAATTGACCGACGTACGGGTGCCCGCCGATGCGGTGCTCGGCGAGGTGGACCGCGGGCTGGAGGTCGCGCAGACATTCCTGCACGAGAACCGGATCCGGCAAGCGGCCAGCAGTCTGGGCGCGGCCCAGTACTGCGTCGACCGCGCCGCCGAGTATGCCGGCACACGAAAGGTGTTCGGGAAACCACTGTCGGCCAACCAGGCGGTGCAGTGGCCGCTGGCCGAGTTGCAGACCGAAGCCCAGATGGTGCGGCTACTGGTGCAGTACGCGGCCTGGCACCTCGACCACAACCACCACATGGAAGTGTCGGACAAGGTGTCGATGGCCAACTATCGCGCCAACCGACTGGTCTGCGACGCCGCCGACCGAGCGATGCAGATCTTCGGCGGCCTCGGTTACAGCCGTCACGAGCCGTTCGAGCATATCTACCGTCATCACCGCCGCTATCGGATCACCGAGGGCGCCGAGGAGATCCAGATCCGCCGGGTCGCCCAGCGGCTGTTCAAGTTCGGCAGCAAGTGACCATTGCCGAGAACCTGGCGCCGAAGCTCACCCGAGTGCTGGAATCGGCCCTCGGCGCCGACACCGCCGTGGAGAATCTGCGCGCCCTGACCGGCGGTGCCAGCAGAACCACCTGGGCATTCGACGCGGTCACCGGCGAGCAACGCCGGTCGCTGATCCTTCGCACCGGCCCACCTGATGACGTGCACGCCGGCATGGAACTCGAGGCCCGCGCTCAACGCGCCGCCGCTGCCGCCGGCGCGCCGGTGCCTCACATATTGATCGCCGACGATTCTGTTGACGCACTTGGCAATCCCTTTCTGATTTGCGACTTCATCGAGGGCGAGACCATCGTCCGTCGCATCCAGCGTCAATTGGACGACGCAGGCCGGGCACGACTGCTGATCCAGTGCGCGCACGCGCTGGCCGCCGTCCACCGTGCCGACACGAACCTTGCCGACCTGAAGCACGAGGACCAACTGGGCGAGTGGCGCGAGCGGCTGGACGCCATGAACGACACCACCGCCACGTTTGAGTGGGCTTTTCAGTGGCTCGCCGCCAACCGGCCCGCGCCGTCGCCACCGCACCTGGTGCACGGCGACTACCGGATGGGCAACCTCATCGTCGACGGATCCGGCCTGGCGGCCGTGCTGGACTGGGAGCTGGTGCACGTCGGTGAGTTCTACGAAGATCTGGCATGGTTCTGCATCCGGGCCTGGCGGTTCGGCGCTCCGGCCGACCACGACGCCGGCGGATTGGGCGGCGTCGAGGATTTCCTCAGCGGTTATGAAAAGGCCAGTGGGGCGGCGGTCGATCGGAAGACGTTTCACTGGTGGTTGGTCCTGGCCACGCTGCGCTGGGGCGTCATCTGCCGTTACCAGGCCGAACGCCATCTGAGCGGCCAAACCCGTTCGGTCGAGCTGGCCGCGATCGGTCGGCGGGTGTGCGAGACCGAGTGGGACCTGCTGAACTTGCTCGACAAGGCGACCCCGGTCTGCGGTCAGCAGCCTTAAGCTTCCGCTGTGGTTACTCCAGATCAAGCGATCGACACAATCCGCGAAACGGGCGGCGCGCAACCCGGCTACCGGGCGTTGCACGCCAAGGGCAAGCTGTACCGCGGCACGTTCACCGCTGACCCCGCGGCCGCCGCCCTCTCGCGCGCCGCACACCTCAACGGTTCGGCGGTGCCCGCGCTGATCCGGTTCTCCAGCGGCTCAGGCAATCCGAAGCAGCCAGACAATGCTCCGGGGGTGCGCGGGCTGGCGGTGAAGTTCACGCTGCCGGACGGGTCAACCACCGACGTGTCGACCCAGACGGCGAAGCTGTTTCCGGCCAGCACACCCGACGGCTTCGTCTCGCTTCTGCACGCGATGCGCCCCGGCGTCACCGCTCCGCTGCGCCTCGCCGCATACATCGCCACCCATCCGCGCTTTCTGGCCGCGCTGCCGGTCGTGCGCGCCGCGAACACAGTGCCGGCAAGCTATGGCACCGTCGCGTACCACGGCCTGCACGCGTTCGGTTGGGTCGCCGCCGACGGCAGCGCCCGGTTCGTGCGCTACCACTTGCTTCCGGCGGCCGGCGAAGAGTTTCTGTCGCCGGACGTGGCGAAGACGAAGGGCGCGAACTTCTTGATCGAAGAACTCGACGATCGCCTTGCGTCGCAACCGGTCCGGTTCGATTACCAGGTCCAGCTCGCCGCGCAGGGCGACTCGACCGTCGACCCGTCCAAACCCTGGCGCGGCGCCGAAACCGTCACGGTCGGCAGGCTGGAGATCACCGGCGTCGAAACGGAACGTGAGCACGGCGGTGACATCGTCGTGTTCGACCCCATGCGCGTCACCGACGGCATCGAACCCTCAGACGATCCGGTTCTGCGGTTCCGCACGCTCGCTTATTCCGCGTCGGTGAAGCTGCGTACGGGCGTCGAGCGTGGTGCCGAAGCACCCCCGACCTGATGACGTCCGCGCACGGCCGCCCTACCGCGGCTGAATTGGTCGCCGCCGTCGCCGAGTTCCTGGAAACCGATGTGCGGGAGTCGAGCGCCGGTCAGGTCAATTTTCATTCCCGGGTTGCGGCCAACGCGCTGCGCACCGTCGAACGTGAACTGCGCGCCGACGCTGAAGCAGCCGACGGTGTCGCCGAGGCCCTGGCCGGTGTCGGATGCGACGACGAAGCTCAGCTGGCTTTCGCCCTTCGGTCCGGCGAGCTGGACGGTCACAGCACACAGGTGCAGTCGGCGCTGCGGGCGCTGGTCGGTCGCCGACTGGCGGTGGCCCACCCCGGATACCAGGACGAATAGCGAGACACCCGATGCCCGCTCCTGACGCCATCGTGAACGCGGCCGATCAGCTGTTCGCGGCGATCGAACGAAGCGACGAACCGGCGCTGGAGCAGCAGTTCTCGGACGGCTTCGTGCAGCATCACATCCTGCACGCCACCGGCGGCAATGGCGGATCGATCGCCCTGCGGGTGTCCATCGTGATTAAGCTGAACTCCAGCGCCCTGATCAGCCGCATCGATGAGTATTTCGATCCGGCCGGGCTCGCGGCCCTGATGAGCTAGGCGGCAACGGAGGTAGCCGATGACCACCGGCGGAAACGATGCAGTGGGGGCACCTCCAGCCGCGGAGCGGCGAGGGGGACGCAGCGATGTGGGGGCACCACCCAGCCGCTTGCGGCGAGGGGGAGAGGAGCGGCGCAAATGACCACCGTCGAAACATTGCTGAACGACCCCGACACCGCCGGGGTGTGGAACCTTGATCCCGACCGGTCGACAGTCGGTTTCAAGATCAAGAACATGTGGGGTCTGATCAACGTCAAAGGCCATTTCACCGACGTCGACGGCGACGGCCAAATCACCGGAAAGGGCGCTGTCTTCGGCCGCCTCGACATCCAGGTGGGGTCGATCCACACCGGAATCGGTAGACGCGACGAACATCTGCGGTCCGCTGATTTCTTCGACGTCGAGCACTTCCCGGAGATCAGTGTCGTGGTGACCGCCGTCGAGCCCACCGCAGGCAGTGCCGCCGATCTACGGGCGACGTTCACCATCAAAGGGGTCACCGGCGCGGTGCCGCTGCCGGTGCGCGTCGATGTGCTCGACAACGGCGCGGTGCGGATATCGGCAAAGGCCGAGGTCGACCGCGACCAGTTCGGCTTGGGCTGGAATCGGCTGGGCATGGTGGGCAAGACGGCGACAGCGACGGCCGACGTGTACTTCGTGCGGGCGCCGCAGTAACCGTCACCGGGCAGTACAGTTTGCCTCGTGCCTGCCACCAGCCCACTGCGGATCCTCGTGTACAGCGACAACCCCGAGACGCGGCGCAGCGTCATGCTGGCGTTGGGTAAACGGGTGCATCCGGACCTGCCCGAGCTGAGCTACGTCGAAGTGGCCACCGGACCGGTCGTCATCCAGCAGATGGACGCCGGCGGCATTGATCTGGCCATCCTCGACGGCGAGGCGACCCCCGAAGGCGGCATGGGCATCGCCAAGCAGCTGAAAGACGAAATCGAGCACGGGCCCCCGATCGTGGTGCTGACCGGCAGGCGCGACGACGTCTGGCTTGCCACCTGGTCACGCGCCGAGGCTGCGGTCCCCCAGCCGATCGACCCGATTCGGCTCAGCCGAACCGTGCTCGAGTTGCTGCGCACCCCGGTGCAGTAGCTGTGCAGCCAGCCCGGGCATCGACCAGTCCAGCCGCCAGGCAGGGCCGGAACACGTCGCCGAGCTGAGCTCGTCGACGGGCGAAATGGCCTTGTGCTGTTGATAATTCGCGAAGCTCGACTGGCTGATAGGCTGCGTCATGCATCGACGGGCCGACCACCCGCCCGGCTGTGGTTGAGGTCACATCTAGACTGCTGAGCGCAGGACTGCACGCGGTCGCTAGGCTGTGGTTGCGCTCACAGTCCAGCCCATAGACCACAGTGAGGGAGCGTCGTCGCGGGATGAATCTCTACCTACCCATCTTCGTACTCGGAGGAATCGCCGCCGCCTTCGCAATCGGCTCGGTCGCGATCGCCCAGATCACCGGCCCGTCCCGCTACAACCGGGCGAAACTGGAGGCATACGAATGCGGCATCGAGCCCAGCGACCAGCCGGCTAACGCGCCGCACGCAGGCAGTGGGCAGCGGTTCCCGGTGAAGTATTACCTGACCGCGATGCTGTTCATCGTCTTCGACATCGAGATCGTGTTCCTGTACCCGTGGGCGGTCAGCTACGACCAGCTTGGGGTTTTCGCGCTCGTCGAAATGGTGGTGTTCATGCTCACTGTCTTTGTGGCCTACGCATACGTGTGGCGCCGCGGCGGCCTGACTTGGGATTGAGGTAGACGTGGGCCTGGAAGAGAAACTGCCGAGCGGTTTCCTGCTGACGACCGTCGAGCAACTGGCGGGTTACTTTCGCAAGAACTCTTTGTGGCCGGCCACATTCGGATTGGCCTGCTGCGCGATCGAGATGATGGCCACCGCCGGCCCGCGATTCGACCTCGCACGCTTTGGTATGGAGCGGTTTTCAGCGACACCACGTCAGGCCGACCTGATGATCGTGGCAGGCCGCGTCAGTCAGAAGATGGCGCCGGTGCTGCGTCAGATCTACGACCAGATGGCCGAGCCCAAATGGGTGCTGGCGATGGGTGTATGCGCGTCGTCGGGCGGCATGTTCAACAACTACGCGATCGTGCAGGGCGTCGACCACGTCGTGCCGGTGGACATCTACCTGCCCGGCTGCCCGCCGCGCCCGGAGATGTTGTTGTACGCAATCCTCAAGCTGCACGACAAGATTCAGGAGATGCCGTTGGGCGTCAACCGCGAGCATGCCATCGCCGCAGCCGAGCAGGCCGCGCTGGCTGTCCGGCCGACGATCGAGATGCACGGACTGCTGCGATGAGTTCGCCGAAACACGACCCGAAGCGAGCGGCCAGTGAGGTGGGTGGATCTCCCGTCGGTGCCGACCAGTCCGAACCCGAGGTCATCGGCGTACGGCGCGGCATGTTCGGCGTCCACGGCAGCGGTGACACGTCAGGCTACGGGCGGCTGGTGCGCCAGATCACCATCGACGACAGCAGTCCGCGCCCCTACGGCGGATATTTCGACGAGGTGGTCGACCGACTGGCTGAGGCGTTGAAAGCCGACGACAACGTCGAATTTTCCGACGCCGTCGAGAAGGTCGTCGTCCACCTTGACGAGCTGACGCTGTACGTGCGCCGCGAGCTGCTGCCGCAGGTGGCCCGCCGGCTTCGCGACGACCCCCAGCTGCGCTTCGAATTGTGCCTGGGCGTCAACGGCGTGCACTACCCGGACGAAGGCGGTCGCGAGCTGCACGCCGTCTATCCGCTGAACTCGATCACCCACGGGCGTCGTGTCCGACTGGAAGTGGCTGCGCCGGACGGTGATCCGCACATCCCGTCGCTGTTCGCGATCTACCCGACCAACGACTGGCACGAGCGGGAGACCTATGACTTCTTCGGCATCATCTTCGACGGGCACCCCTCGTTGACCCGCATCGAGATGCCTGACGACTGGCAGGGACATCCGCAACGCAAGGACTACCCACTCGGTGGCGTCCCGGTCGAGTACAAGGGCGCGAAGATTCCCCCGCCCGACCAGCGGAGGTCCTACAACTGATGAGCGAAACCATGAGCGCGGCCCAGGGCGATGCCCCCGAGACCTTGATCGCCGTCGTCGGCCAGGACTGGGAAAAAATCGTCGAGGCGGCCCGCAAAGGCGAACCCGGCGAACGGATCGTTGTCAACATGGGACCCCAGCACCCGTCTACCCACGGCGTGCTGCGGCTGATCCTGGAGATCGAAGGCGAGACCGTCACCGACGCCCGGTGCGGAATCGGCTACCTGCACACCGGAATCGAGAAGAACCTCGAGTACCGGTATTGGACCCAGGGCGTGACGTTCGTGACCCGAATGGATTATCTGTCACCGTTTTTCAACGAAACCGCCTACTGCCTGGGCGTGGAGAAGCTGCTCGGGATCACCGACGAGATCCCGGAACGCGTCAGCGTCATCCGGGTGATGATGATGGAACTCAACCGGATCTCCTCGCACCTGGTCGCTTTGGCTACCGGCGGCATGGAGTTGGGTGCGATGACGCCGATGTTCGTCGGCTTCAACGGCCGCGAGATCTGCCTCACGCTGTTCGAGTCGATCACCGGTCTGCGGATGAACAGTGCCTACATCCGGCCCGGGGGCGTCGCGCAGGACCTGCCACCCGACGCGAAGACCGAGATCTCCGAAGCCCTCAAGAAGTTGAAGGTCGTGCTTCGCGAGATGGGAGACCTGCTTAGTGAGAGCGCCATCTGGAAGGCGCGCACCAAGGACGTTGGCTACCTGGACCTGACCGGCTGCATGGCCCTAGGAGTGACCGGGCCGTGTCTACGATCCACTGGGTTGCCTTACGACCTGCGCCGCACCGAGCCCTACTGCGGGTACGAGAACTACGAGTTCGACGTGATCACTGACGACGGTTGTGATGCCTACGGCCGCTACATCATTCGCGTCAAGGAGATGTGGGAGTCCGTGAAGATCGTCGAACAGTGCCTGGACAAGTTGCGGCCCGGTCCGACCATGGTGGAGAACCGCAAGATCGCCTGGCCGGCTGATTTGAAAGTCGGCCCGGACGGGCTGGGCAACTCGCAGGAGCACATCGCCAAGATCATGAGCGGCTCGATGGAATCATTGATCCACCACTTCAAGTTGGTCACCGAGGGCATCCGGGTGCCGGCCGGGCAGGTCTACGTCGCCGTCGAATCGCCGCGCGGCGAGCTCGGCGTGCACATGGTCAGCGATGGCGGCACCCGGCCTTACCGGGTGCATTACCGGGATCCATCGTTCACCAATTTGCAGGCTGTCGCCGCCATGTGCGAGGGCGGGATGGTTGCCGACGTGATCAGCGCGGTGGCCAGTATCGATCCGGTCATGGGCGGGGTGGACCGATGACTGCAGCGCAGAGCCCCGGCCCCGGCAGCAACGGCGAGCGGGTGTTCATCCGGCTCGGTCCGCCACCGGAGGAGCCCGGCCAGTTCGTCACCGACGGCGCACCGCAGGCGTACTCCGCCGACGTGCAGGCGCGGTTGGAGGTCGACGCCAAGGAGATCATCGACCGCTACCCCAACCCCCGCTCGGCGCTGCTGCCGCTGCTGCACCTGGTGCAGTCGCAGGACGGCTACGTGACACCCGCCGGGGTGGAGTTCTGTGGCGAACAACTCGGGTTGACCGGCGCCGAAGTCGCGGCCGTCGCAAGCTTTTACACCATGTACCGGCGCGGACCGACCGGCGAATACCTGGTCGGTGTGTGCACCAACACGCTGTGCGCGGTGATGGGCGGCGATGCGATCTTCGACTCGCTCAAAGAGCATCTCGGGATCGGCAATGACGAGACGACGCCGGACGGGTCGGTCACCCTGCAACACATCGAGTGCAACGCCGCATGCGACTACGCACCGGTGGTGATGGTCAACTGGGAATTCTTCGACAACCAGACTCCCGCGTCGGCGCGCAAGCTGGTCGACGGGCTGCGCTCCGGGCAACTACCGGCGCCGTCACGCGGTGCACCGTTGTGCAAGTTCAAGGAGACCGAGCGGATCCTTGCCGGTTTCCCCGACCCACGGCCAGACGAAGGTCAGGGCGGTGCCGGCGCCGCAACCTTAGCCGGACTGCGAATTGCGAAGGAACGCAACATGACAGCGCCTGAGGCCGACATCGCTGGCGGAGGTCGGTAATGGCGCCGCAAACACCGTTGGCTCCGGTGCTGAGCCGCTTCTGGGACGACCCCGAGTCGTGGACTCTTGACACCTACCGCCGCAACGACGGCTACCAAGCCCTGCAAAAAGCCCTGAAGATGCCGCCGGACGATGTCATCACTGCCATCAAGGATTCCGGGCTGCGCGGCCGTGGCGGCGCGGGTTTCGCGACCGGGACCAAGTGGTCGTTCATTCCGCAGGGCGATAGCGGTCCGGCCGCCAAGCCGCACTATCTCGTGGTCAACGCCGACGAGTCGGAACCCGGCACCTGCAAAGACATTCCGCTGATGCTGACCACCCCGCACTTCCTGGTCGAAGGTGTGATCATCGCGTCGTACGCGATCCGGGCCAGCCACGCCTTCATCTACGTCCGCGGCGAGGTGTTGCCGGTGCTGCGGCGCCTGCAGAACGCGGTCGCCGAGGCCTACGCCGCAGGCTTCTTGGGCCGCGACATCGCCGGCTCCGGCTACGACCTGGAGCTGGTGGTGCACGCGGGTGCCGGCGCCTACATCTGCGGCGAGGAGACGGCGTTGCTCGATTCGCTGGAGGGCCGCCGGGGCCAGCCGCGGCTACGTCCGCCGTTCCCCGCGGTCGCCGGCCTGTACGGCTGCCCGACGGTGATCAACAATGTCGAGACCATTGCCAGCGTTCCGCCGATCATCCTCAACGGTGTGGACTGGTTCCGGTCGATGGGCAGCGAGAAATCGCCTGGCTTCACGCTGTATTCGCTGTCGGGGCACGTGACCAACCCGGGTCAGTACGAAGCGCCGCTGGGCATCACGCTGCGGGAACTGCTCGACTACGCCGGCGGTGTGCGGGCCGGGCACAAGCTGAAGTTCTGGACGCCCGGCGGGTCGTCGACTCCGCTCCTCACCGACGAGCACCTGGACGTGCCATTGGATTACGAGGGCGTCGGAGCGGCCGGCTCGATGCTTGGCACCAAGGCGTTGGAGATTTTCGACGAGACGACGTGTGTGGTGCGCGCCGTGGGGCGATGGGTCGATTTCTACAAACACGAATCGTGCGGCAAGTGCACGCCGTGCCGAGAGGGCACGTTCTGGCTGAGCCAGATCTATGAGCGCCTGGAATCCGGCCACGGCACACCCGAGGATCTGGACAAGCTGCTGGACATTTCCGACGCGATTCTCGGTAAGTCGTTCTGCGCGTTGGGTGATGGTGCGGCAAGCCCGGTCGCGTCGTCGATCGAGTTCTTCCGCGACGAATACGTCGCGCATATCGAGGGTGGCGGCTGTCCGTTCGACCCCACGCTGTCCATGCTCGCGTCGAACGGAGACCACGCGTGACCCGCGCCGGCGACGATGCAGTGGGGGCACGCCCCCTCGCCGCTGCGCGGCTGGAGGTACCCCCACCCGCTTGCGGGGGACTAAGCGATGAAAAGGAGCGGCGCCCATGACGCAGGTCGCGGACACCGGGGAGAAGGTCACCCAGCCGGAGCTGGTGACGTTGACCATCGACGACACCGAAGTCAGTGTTCCCAAAGGCACTTTGGTGATCCGGGCCGCCGAGTTGATCGGTGTGCAGATACCCCGGTTCTGCGACCACCCGTTGCTCGATCCGGTGGGCGCCTGCCGCCAGTGTCTGGTGGAGGTCGAGGGTCAGCGCAAGCCGATGGCGTCGTGCACCATTCCCGTCGCCGACGACATGGTGGTGCGCACCCAGTTCAGTTCCGAGGCTGCCGATAAGGCGCAGCACGGGGTGATGGAGCTGTTGCTGATCAACCACCCGCTCGACTGTCCGATGTGCGACAAGGGCGGTGAGTGCCCGCTGCAGAATCAGGCGATGTCCAACGGCCGCCCGGATTCCCGGTTCCACGACGTCAAACGCACGTTCACCAAGCCGATCAACATCTCCTCGCAGGTCCTGCTCGACCGCGAACGCTGCATCCTGTGCGCGCGCTGCACTCGGTTCTCCGAGCAGATCGCCGGTGACCCGTTCATCGAGATGCTCGAGCGTGGCGCGCTGCAACAGGTTGGCATCTACGCCAACGAACCGTTCGAGTCGTACTTCTCCGGCAACACCGTGCAGATCTGCCCGGTCGGAGCGCTGACCGGCACTGCCTACCGGTTCCGGGCCCGTCCGTTCGACCTCGTCTCCAGCCCGAGTGTGTGCGAGCACTGCGCGTCGGGGTGCGCCCAGCGCACCGACCACCGCCGTGGCAAGGTGCTGCGCCGACTGGCCGGCGACGAGCCGGAAGTCAACGAAGAATGGAACTGCGACAAGGGCCGGTGGGCGTTCACCTACGCCACCCAGGGTGACCGGATCACCACTCCCCTGGTCCGCGACGCGGACGGCTCGCTGGCGCCCGCGTCCTGGCCGCACGCGGTCGCCGCCGCGATCGAAGGACTCACCTCGGCGGCCGGCGGCACCGGTGTGCTGCCGGGCGGCCGGCTGACCGTCGAAGACGCTTACGCTTACTCCAAGTTCGCCCGAATCGTGTTGGGCACCAACGACATCGACTTCCGGGCCCGCCCGCACTCCAGCGAGGAGACGCAGTTTCTGGCAGCCCGGGTCGCCGGTACGTCGATCACGACCAGCTACTCCGATCTGGAGTCGGCGCCGGTCGTCGTGCTCGCCGGCTTCGAGCCGGAGGAAGAGTCGCCGATCGTGTACCTGCGGCTGCGCAAGGCCGCGCGCAAGCATGGTCTGGCGGTACACGCGGTGGCACCGTTTGCCAGCAATGGATTGAAGAAGTTGCACGGCACGCTGATTCAGACCGCGCCCGGTGCGGAGGCATCCGCGTTGGACGGCCTGGCGACCGGGGAGCTCGGCGACCTGCTGTCTAAGCCCGGCGCGATCATCATCGTCGGGGAACGGCTCGCCGGCGTGCCCGGCGGATTGTCCGCCGCGGTCCGGCTCGCCGACTCCACTGGCGCGAAACTGGCGTGGATCCCTCGCCGCGCCGGCGAACGCGGCGCGCTCGAGGCCGGTGCACTGCCGGGGCTACTGCCCGGCGGCCGGCCGCTCAGCGACGAGGCCGCCCGCGCGCAGGTGTCCAAGGCCTGGCACGTCTCCGAGTTGCCCGCGTCCGACGGACGTGACGCCGACAACATCCTGGCCGCGGCCGCCGACGGCACCCTGGGCGCGCTGCTGGTCGGCGGCATCGAGCCGGACGACTTCGCCGATCCCGACGCGGTGCTGGCCGCTCTGGACGCAGCGGGCTTCGTGGTGAGCCTGGAGTTGCGGCACAGCGCGGTGACCGAACGTGCCGACGTGGTTTTCCCGATCGCGCCGGCGGCAGAGAAGTCGGGTACCTACGTCAACTGGGAGGGCCGGGGGCGCAGCTTCTCGGGCGCCCTGCCCCCGACCGCCACCCCGGACCTGCGCGTTCTCGACACCTTGGCCGACGAGATCGGCATCGACCTCGGCTTTCCCACGGTGGCGGCGGCGCTGGCCGAACTGAGTGCGATGGGCACCTGGGACGGTGAGCCCGCTGCGGCGCCGACCGTCGCTGCGGCCGCCGCTCCCACGCCCGGCACCGGGGAGGCCGTGTTGGCGGGCTGGCGGATGCTCCTCGACGACGGGCTGCTGCAGAACGGCGAGCCGCACCTGGCCGGCACCGCGCGCACACCCGTGGTGCGGTTGTCGGCAGCGACGGCGAGCGCGATCGGCGCCGCCGACGGCGACAAGGTCAGCGTCAGCACCTCACACGGCGAGGTCACCCTCCCATTGGCGATCACCGAGATGCCCGAGCACGTGGTGTGGCTGCCGTTGAACTCGCCGGGCTCGGCAGTGCACCGGCAGTTGGGCGTCACGCCAGGTCACGTCGTCACGATCCGCGCCGGCGACGATCGACAGGGCAGTGCGATCCGAGACGGGCAGCAGGAGCGGCGCAAATGATCGGAGTGAGTAAGTGATTGCCGGCTTCGGACACGACACCTGGTGGCTGATCTTGGCCAAGGCGCTCGTCGTCTTTGTGTTCCTGGTGCTGACGGTGCTGGTCGCGATCCTTGCCGAGCGCAAGATCCTGGGCCGGATGCAGTTGCGTTGGGGACCCAACCGGGTCGGCCCGCGCGGCTATCTGCAGAGCCTGGCCGATGGCATCAAGCTGGCGCTGAAGGAGCCGATCACTCCGGTCGGCGTCGAAAAGCCGTTGTTCCTGCTGGCCCCGGTCATCTCGACGATTCCCGCGATCACGGCCTTCGCGTTCATCCCGTTCGGGCCGCAGGTCTCCGTGTTCGGTCACTGGACCCCGCTACAGGTGACCGATCTGCCGGTGGCAGTGCTGTTCATCCTGGCGCTGTCCTCGATCGGGGTTTATGGCATCGTGCTCGCGGGGTGGGCGTCGGGGTCGACCTATCCGCTGCTGGGCGGGGTGCGTTCGACCGCGCAGGTGATCTCCTATGAGGTCGCGATGGGGCTGTCGTTCGCCACCGTGTTCCTGTTCGCCGGAACCATGTCCACGTCGCAGATCGTGTCGGCGCAGGATCGCGTCTGGTACGTCTTTCTGTTGCTGCCGTCGTTCGCGGTGTACCTGGTGTCCATGGTCGGGGAGACCAACCGGGCGCCGTTCGACCTACCCGAGGCCGAAGGCGAATTGGTCGCCGGTTTCCACACCGAGTACTCATCACTGAGCTTCGCGATGTTCTACCTGGCCGAGTACATCAACATGACCACGGTCTCGGCGCTGGCCGCCACGCTGTTCATGGGCGGCTGGCACGCGCCATGGCCGCTGGACATGTGGGCGGGTGCCAACAGCGGATGGTGGCCGGTGCTGTGGTTCACGGCCAAGGTGTGGGTGTTCCTGTTCATCTACATCTGGTTGCGGGGCACGCTGCCGCGGTTGCGGTACGACCAGTTCATGGCGCTGGGCTGGAAGATCCTCATCCCGGTGTCGCTGGTCTGGGCACTGATCGCGGCGGCGATCCGCACGCTGCGCAACCAGGGCTACCCGCACTGGACGCCGCTGTTGGTCGGCGCCAGCATCCTGGTTACCGTCGTGCTGCTCTATCTGCTGCAGAAACCGTTCAGCAACAGGCAAATACGCACCAATCGGCGCCGTGCCGAGCCGGTGGAGGCGGGGTCCTTCGAGCCGGCATTCCCCACTCCGCCGCTGCCCGGCCAATCGCTGGTGCCGGCGACCAAGGAGTCTGCTCATGGCTAAGTTCTTCAAATCCCTCGCCGGCTTCGGCGTGACGTTCGGGTCGATGTTCAGGCGCCCCGTCACCGAGATGTATCCGGAGCATCCCGGCCCGGTGGCCCCGCGTTATCACGGCCGCCATCAGCTCAACCGCTACGCCGACGGCTTGGAGAAGTGCATCGGCTGCGAGCTGTGTGCGTGGGCGTGCCCGGCCGACGCGATCTACGTCGAGGGCGCCGACAACACCGAGGAGCAGCGTTTCTCGCCGGGCGAACGCTACGGCCGGGTCTACCAGATCAACTATCTGCGCTGCATCGGATGCGGGCTGTGCGTCGAAGCCTGCCCGACCCGCTCGTTGACGATGACCAACCACTACGAGATGGCCGACGACAATCGCGCCGATCTGATCCTGGAAAAGCACCAGCTACTGGCTCCGCTGTTGGAGGGCATGACCCCGGCACCGCACCCCAGGGCCGAAGGTTCCACCGACGCCGACTACTACCGCGGCAACATCACCGCGGAAGGCCTGCGCAAAATACCGATTTCGGACGTCACAAAGTGATCGGTCCGATGACTACTGTGCTGGCCGCCGACGTCCTCACCCGCACGTCCACCGGTGAGGCGGTGACGTTCTGGCTGCTGGGCACGCTGGCTCTGATCGGCGCGCTGGGCGTGGTGATTTCCGCCAACGCGGTTTACTGCGCGATGTCCTTGGCCGTGACGATGATCGTCTTGGCGGTGTTCTACATGATGGAAGATGCCGTGTTCCTCGGCGTCGTGCAGATCGTGGTCTACACCGGCGCGGTCATGATGCTGTTCTTGTTCGTGCTGATGCTGATCGGCGTGGATTCCGCGGAGTCGCTGGTCGAGACGCTGCGCGGGCAGCGGGTCGCCGCTGTGATGGCCGGTCTGGGCTTCGGCATCGTGCTCATCGCCGGCATCGGCAGCACCGCCAGCCACGGATTCGCCGGGCTGACGCGGGCCAACGCGGGCGGCAACGTCCAAGGTTTGGCGACGCTGATCTTCTCCCGATACCTGTGGGCGTTCGAACTGACCAGCGCGCTGCTGATCACCGCGGCCATCGGAGCAATGCTGCTGGCGCACCGGGAGCGTTTCGAGCGCCGCAAGACGCAGCGGGAACTGTCGGTCGAGCGATTCGGTCCCGGTGGTCACCCCACTCCGCTTCCCGGTCCCGGTGTCTACGCCCGGCACAACGCGGTCGACTCGGCCGCGCGGCTTCCCGACGGCTCCTTCTCCCGGTTGTCGGTGCCCTCGGTACTGGAAGTCCGGACTTTTGAGGATGAGGACGTGCCGGCGGGTAGTGGTTTCAACGGACTCGAGCAGGATCGTTCGTCTCACTCCCGTCGCGCGCTCCGCTCGTTCGACTCGCAGAAGAACGGTGCGTCATGAATCCGCAGAATTATCTGTACCTCTCAGCCCTGCTGTTCACCATCGGCGCTGCCGGGGTGCTGTTGCGGCGCAACGCGATTGTGATGTTCATGTGCGTCGAGTTGATGCTCAACGCGGTCAACCTCGCCTTCGTCACCTTCTCCCGGCTGAACGGTCACCTCGACGGCCAGATGGTGGCGTTCTTCACGATGGTCGTCGCCGCCTGCGAGGTGGTGGTCGGCCTGGCCATCATCATGACGATCTTCCGTGCCCGCAAATCGGCTTCGGTCGACGACGCCAACCTGCTTAAAGGTTAGAGGCGATGACACACTTCATCTGGCTGCTCGTCGCCCTGCCCGCGGCCGGCGCGCTAATACTGCTGCTCGGCGGAAGGCGCACCGACCCCTGGGGACACCTGCTGGGTTGCGCGACCGCGCTGGCGTCGTTCGGAGTCGGCCTGACGCTGCTGGTCGAGATGCTGGGCCGGCACGGCGACGCCCGGACCATCCTCCAGAATTTGTTCACCTGGGTACCGGTAGGCGCCCTGCACGTCGACTTCGGCCTGCAGATCGACCAGTTGTCAATCTGTTTCGTGCTGTTGATCACCGGGGTCGGGTCGCTGATCCACATCTACTCGGTCGGCTACATGGCCGAGGATCCCGATCGTCGACGCTTTTTCGCCTACCTCAACTTGTTCCTCGCGGCGATGCTGCTGCTGGTGGTGGCCGACAACTTCCTGGGCCTCTACGCCGGCTGGGAAGGCGTGGGCCTGGCGTCCTACCTGCTGATCGGGTTCTGGTATCACAAGCCGACCGCGGCCACCGCGGCCAAGAAAGCCTTCGTGATGAACCGGGTCGGCGACGCCGGTCTGGCGCTGGCCATCTTCGTGATCTTCGCCAACTTCGGCACGTTGTCGTACTCCGGGGTGTTCAGCCAGGCAGCCGGTGCCAGCCACGCCGCGCTGACCTGGATCGGGTTGCTGCTGCTGTCGGGTGCCTGCGCCAAGTCCGCGCAGGTGCCTCTGCAGGCCTGGCTCGGTGACGCGATGGAGGGTCCCACCCCGGTGTCCGCGCTGATCCACGCCGCGACGATGGTGACCGCCGGCGTGTATCTGATCGTGCGGTCCAACCCGCTGTACAGCCTGTCCGCCGACGCCCGACTCGGCGTGATCATCGTCGGCACGGTCACATTGCTGTTCGGGGCGATCATCGGCTGCGCCAAGGACGACATCAAGCGCGCGCTCGCGGCGTCCACGATGAGTCAGATCGGCTACATGGTGCTGGCCGCGGGCCTGGGGCCGGCGGGCTACGCGTTCGCGATCCTGCACCTGCTCACCCACGGCTTCTTCAAGGCCGGGCTGTTCCTGGGCTCCGGGTCGATCATCCACGCAATGCACGACGAGCAGGACATGCGCCACTACGGCGGGCTGCGTCAAGCGCTTCCGATCACCTTCGCGACGTTCGGGCTGGGCTACCTGGCCATCATCGGTGTGCCACCGTTCTCGGGCTACTTCTCCAAAGACGCGATTATCGAAGCGTCGCTGGGCGCGGGCGGCGTCACAGGCTGGGTGCTCGGCGGGGCTGCGCTACTGGGCGCCGGAATCACCGCGTTCTACATGACGCGGGTGATGCTGATGACGTTCTTCGGCGAAAAGCGTTGGGCCGCAGATGCACATCCGCATGAGGCGCCCGCGACGATGGCCTGGCCGATGATCATTCTCGCGTTCGGATCGGTGTTCGCCGGTGGGCTGCTCGGCTTCGGCGGCACGCTGCGGCACTGGCTGGAACCGGTGACCACCTTCGAGGAGAGCCCGCACGTCGCGCCGACATGGGTGACCAGTGCGGTGGCCGTCGGCGTCGTCGCCGTCGGCTTCTTGGTTGCCCTCTGGCGCTACCTCGGGCGTCCGGTGCCCGAGACGGCGCCCGCCGACGTGTCGGTGCTGACCATCGCCGCCCGCAGGGACCTCTACGGCGACGCCTTCAACGAGGAGGTTTTCATGCGACCGGGTGCGCAGCTCACCCACGCGCTGGTCGAGTTCGACGACCAAGGTGTGGACGGGTCGGTCAACGCGCTGGCCAAGTTGGTGGGTCGTACCTCCGAGTGGCTGCGCGGGTTCCAGACCGGATTTGCCCGCAACTATGCGTTGTCGATGCTCGTGGGAGCGGCGCTGGTGGCCGTGGCGATCCTGGTGGTGCAACTGTGGGTGTGACGACCAGCTTTCCGTGGCTGACGGTGCTGTGGCTGCTGCCGTTGGTGGGTGCCCTCGTGATCGTCGTGCTGCCGCCCGGAGCACGGCAACTCGCCAGATGGCTCGGCCTGACCGCTTCGGTGGCCGTGCTGGCTCTGTCGATCGCCCTCGCGGTGGGCTTCAAGACCGGTGGGCCGACCTATCAGTTCGTCGAATCGCACCCCTGGATACCGACATTCGGCGCCGGTTACAGCATCGGGGTAGACGGCATCGCGTTGGTGCTGGTGCTGCTGACCACGGTGCTGGTGCCGCTGCTGCTGGTGGCCGGCTGGAACGACGGTGGCGAGCGGCCGCGCGGCACGCAGGCCTACGTGGCGCTGACGCTGACCATCGAGTCGATGGTGCTGATCTCGGTGATCTCGCTGGACGTACTGCTGTTCTACGTGTTCTTCGAGGCGATGCTCATCCCGATGTATTTCCTCATCGGCGGTTTCGGTGGCGGCGTACAGCGATCCCGCGCCGCGGTGAAGTTCTTGTTGTACAACCTGGTCGGCGGTCTGATCATGCTGGCCGCCGTGATCGGGCTGTATGTGGTGACCGCAGAGCACGGCCCGGGGACATTCGACTTCCGTCAGATCGTTGGCGCCGTCGCGACGGGTTCACTCGGCGCCTCGCCGGGCGTGCTCAAGGCGCTGTTCTTGGGATTCATGTTCGCGTTTGCGATCAAGGCGCCGCTGTGGCCGTTCCACCGGTGGCTGCCCGACGCGGCGGTGGAGTCGACTCCGGCCACCGCGGTGCTGATCACCGCGGTGATGGACAAGGTCGGCACGTTCGGCATGCTGCGGTACTGCCTGCAGTTGTTTCCCGACGCGTCAACGTATTTCCGCCCTGCGATCGTCGTCTTGGCGGTGATCGGCGTCATCTACGGCGCGATCGTGGCGATCGGCCAGACCGACATCATGCGGCTGATCGCCTACACGTCGATCTCGCACTTCGGCTTCATCATCCTCGGCATCTTCGTGATGACGACCCAGGGCCAGAGCGGGTCGACGCTGTACATGCTCAACCACGGCATAGCCACCGCCGCGGTGTTCCTGATCGCCGGATTCCTGATCTCGCGGCGCGGCACCCGATCGATCGCCGCCTACGGCGGTGTGCAGAAAGTGGCCCCCGTACTGGCCGGGACGTTCCTGGTCGCGGGCCTGGCCACGGTGTCACTGCCGGGGCTGGCGCCGTTCGTCAGCGAGTTCTTGGTACTGATCGGCGCGTACAACCGCTACTGGTTGGCGGCGGCCTTCGGCGTGACCGCGCTGGTGCTCTCCTCGATCTACATCCTGTGGCTGTACCAACGGCTGATGACCGGGCCCGTCACCGCAGGCAATGAGAAGATCCGCGACCTGGTGCCGCGCGAACTCCTCGTCGTCGCACCGCTGATCGCGTTGCTCCTGGTGCTCGGGATCTACCCCAAGCCGGTGCTGGACATCATCAACCCCGCGGTGGGCAACACCATGACGACGATCAATCAGCAAGACCCCCCACCGATCGTGCGGCCAGGTACTGCGCACCTACCCGGAATGGCGGAGGGACCGCGCCGATGACGTCTATTGCTATCCCTGCTATGCCCACGCCCAGCGTCGAATACGGGTTGCTGTCGCCCATTTTGATCGTCTTCGGTGTCGCCGTGGCCGGCGTACTGGTGGAGGCATTCCTGCCCCGGCGAGCCCGCTACGGCGTCCAGGTCCTGCTGACGCTGGGCGGCTTGATCGCCGCGTTCGTCGCCGTCGTCGTTGTCGGCAGGCAACTTGATACCCCTGGCCGCAGTGCCGTGCTGGGCGCACTGGCCATCGACGGACCGACGCTGCTATTGCAGGGCGCGATTCTGTTGGTCACGGTGCTCGCCGTGGTCTTTTTCGCCGAACGTCGCAGCGTGGATGACCCGGCGGCGGGTCCTGGTGCCGCCACCGCCACCGCCCACGTCCCGCGCGGCTTGGATTCCTTTACGCCGCAGGCGTCGGCGGTGCCGGATAGTGCGGCCGAGCATGAGGCGGTGCGGGCCGGGGCAGCCCAGACCGAGGTGTTCCCGCTGACGATGCTGGCCGTCGGCGGCATGCTGGTCTTCCCGGCCGCCAACGATCTGCTGACCATGTTCGTGGCGCTGGAGGTGCTGTCGCTGCCGCTGTACCTGTTGTGCGGCCTTGCCCGCTACCGCCGATTGCTCTCCCAGGAAGCCTCGGTCAAATACTTTCTGCTGGGCGCTTTTTCGTCAGCGTTCTTCCTTTACGGCGTTGCGCTGCTCTACGGCGCCGCTGACACGCTCTCGTTGCCCGGCATCGCCCGATCGCTTGCGGGCAAGCCCACCGACTCGACGGCTCTGATCGGGGTTGCGCTGTTGTCGGTAGGACTGCTGTTCAAGGTCGGCGCGGTCCCATTCCACTCGTGGATCCCCGACGTCTACCAAGGCGCGCCGACCGCGATCACCGGGTTCATGGCCGCGGCAACCAAAGTCGCGGCGTTCGGCGCGCTGCTGCGGGTCGTCTACGTGGCGCTACCGCCAATGCACTACGAGTGGCGACCGGTGCTGTGGGCCATCTCGATTCTGACGATATTGGTCGGCACCGTCACCGCCGTGACCCAGACTGACGTCAAGCGGATGCTGGCGTATTCGTCGATCGCGCACGTGGGTTTCATCCTCACCGGCGTCATCGCCGACAACCCGGCGGGTCTCGCGGCGACGATGTTCTACCTCGTCGCCTACAGCTTCAGCACGGTGGGCGCGTTCGCGGTCGTCGGCCTGATCCGCGACTCCCACGGTGAAGAGGACGCCACCACGTCGCACTGGGCAGGGCTGGGGCAGCGTTATCCCGCTGTCAGCCTGCTCTTTGCGATGTTCCTGCTGGCATTCGCCGGCATCCCGCTGACCAGCGGGTTTGTCAGCAAGTTCGCGGTGTTCGAGGCAGCGGCCAAGGGCGGCGCGGTGCCGTTGGTCATCATCGGTGTGATCGGCAGCGCGATAGCCGCCTACTTCTACGTTCGGGTGATCGTGCTGATGTTCTTCACCGAGCCGCATGCCGAGCAGGTGCACGTCGTGCTGCCCAGCTTCTGGAGCAAGGCCGCCATCGCGGTGTGCGCGGCGGTCACCATCGGCCTGGGCATCTTCCCGCAGCCACTGCTCGATCTCGCCCGGCAGGCCGCGCAGTTCCTGACATGACCGCGGCGCTGGTACTCAGCGACAACGCCGGCCCGGTTCGGGTGCTGACCATGAACCGCCCAGCGGCACGAAACGCGTTGAGCCCGGGGCTGATCGAGACACTGTATGCCGCGCTACGCGAGGCCGACGACGACCCGTCGGTGCGGGCGGTGGTGCTCACCGGCGCCGACCCGGCGTTCTGTGCCGGTGTCGACCTCAAGGAGGCGCAGCGACTTGGCTCGGTCTACTTCGAGCAGTTTCAGAAGCAGAGCTGCATTCGCCAGACAGCCCAGATGCGCAAGCCGATCGTCGGCGCGATCAACGGCGCGGTGTTCACCGGCGGACTGGAGATGGCGTTGGGCTGCGACTTCCTCATCGCCTCCGAGCGCGCGGTTTTCGCCGATACCCATGCCCGCGTCGGGATCCTGCCGGGCGGCGGGATGACGGCGCGGCTGCCGCAAGTCGTCGGCGCGGCGATGGCACGCCGGCTGTCGATGACCAGCGAAGTGGTCGACGCCGCACGCGCCCAACGGATCGGGCTGGTGACCGAGGTCGTACCACACGATCAGCTGCTGCCCAGGACCGTCGAGCTGGCCGCCATGATCGCCGAAGTACCTGCGCCAATCATGGCTTCCCTCAAAGAAATCTACGTCACCGGCGCCGCCGCGATCACCGATCCGGCGCTTGCCGCCGAACAGGCCATCGCCGGTGCGCAGACGCTGGACCAGGATGCCCTGTCAGACCGCTACGCGGAGGTCACCGAACGTAACCGCCGCCAGATTCGGCCGCAGCCCTAGGCGAGCAGCGGGCTGAAGTCGGTTGGCGCGTAGCTCACCACTACCCCCCGCTGATAGCCCTGCTCCCGCGCTAAGCGTACAGAAATAGCTAAACAGTCAGGCCGAAAACAGCACTGTGTGCGCTGCAGCGCCAATCATGGTTGCGCGCAATCGCATTGCCGCAGTAGGCCTTATCGCGACGCCGCGGAGCTAGACCGCAGCGAACGGCCCCTTAACGCCGAACTCACCCAGCGCCATCGCCGCCAGGTCCGGCCGTAAAACGCTCAACAACTCCAGTTCCTCGTCCGCGCGGCGCTGCACCAGCAGTGGAATGAAATCCTTGACTCGGCTGCTCTGGAACTGCGCATAGGCGTGGCGCACGACGGCGGCCACGTGATCTACCGGAAGAGCTGCGTATTTCTCGGCGAGCCGACGCTGCACGCCATCGATCAGCTCCCGCTCTTGTGCCGGCATCCCGATATTGTTGCCGCCAACCAAACACCGGTCAAGATATTCGGGCAATGTGATGTTCTGGAAATCGTTGGATAAAAAGGGTTTTGCCGCGGCCGCTCGAGGAGTATTCATCTGGCACCAAGCCCGCGAGACGGACTCCTTTTTGGTGCCACAATCTAGCCGTCCTCGTCATCGCAGAAAAGGTCGCGTGGCCAGTAGGTAGATCGCGAACACCGCCAGCGGCGCCAGCAGCGGCAACCACGGCAGCTGCAACGGAAATGCGGTCGCGACAAGTCCGACCAGCGTAAATCCCACGGTGGACGCCACCGTTGCTGCGCTGACGCAGTCGAGGCCGACGCCGCTGCCGGCCGAGTGCCGTAGCACCAGGTAGACGGCCGCGGCCAAACCGGAGACCGCGGCCAGGGCGGCCGGTGGGCCCGATAGCGCGACCACCACCACGGTAAGCAGCACCGCAAGCGTCGCAACCGGCCGAAACAGCGTGGCGACCGTCACTGCGACCACCGCTGACGTCGCCGCGACGAGAGCCGGTCCGTGCGATCCGATTCCTACGATCGCCACCATCAGCAGACCCGCCACCGTCGCCAACATGTCTGCGGTCAGCTGCGCGACGCGGCTCATGACCGCCGTCCTGTTGCCGGCCGACGGTGATCGGGCACCGCGCGCATCGACTGGTCCAGGCTTCGATCCGTCTGCCAGGCCACCACGTCGACGCCGACGGTGCCCATGTCGCGATACATCGCCGAACGCTGCAGCGCCCACATCCGGTCGACCAGCGGGTCATGCGTCGTCCGAAACGGAGAGCCCTGCAGCACATCGACCGCCAGCACCACGTGACCCCGTCTACGTAAGTCGATCAGCGCCAGCGCAAATTCGGTGTCGAGCAAGGTGGAGAACCCGACGACGATCGCACCCGGCGGAACTGCGGTGCGCGGCGCCAATGTTCCAGTGGTGCTTTCGAATTCATCACCAGCGCCCATCACGGTGTCGAGCACGCGATAGAACTGGCGCTGCCCGATGTCGGCGCCCAGCCAGCGAGGCCTGCGACCGCCGAGCGCGACGATCCCGGCCCGATCGCCGTGGCGCAGCGCGGTCTGCACCACCTGAGCGGCGCCGCGCACAATCCGCTCGGTGGCGTCGGTTGCCGGGCCGACCGGCTGCGGATAGCCGTCGACCAGCACCACCACATCCGCGGACCGGTCGGTCAGCCGCTGGGTCACATGCAGGCGGCCGCGGCGGGCGCTCACCGGCCAGTTGACCGTGCGCAGCTGGTCACCCGGCACATAGGTGCGGATGTCGGCGTATTCGACACCGCGGCCGATGTGCCTGGTCAGGTGGGTGCCCAGCCGATCGAGCAGCTCGGTCGGCGGCAGCGTCGTCGGTTGGGGCGGCACCATCGGGAACACGGTCACGTCGGTCGCATCCACGGTCCCGGTCGCAGCCAACAGGCCGCCATGAGCGAGGACCTCGACCGTAGCAAGCAACGGGAATCGTCCCCAGCGCTCGGCGCTGGCGGTCACCGTCTGTCGCTGCCGAGATGGTCGCTCGACCACCTCCAGCCGCATCCCGTCGACCGTCGACACTGTGAGTGCTATTGCCGTACCGAATGTTTCAGTGTCAGCCCAGAAGGTCAGCTGCGTCTGCTCGGTTTCGAAGCATCGTTGCGAGGCGGGGTCGGCGTGCACGCTGACCCGCGGCAGCGGCCGCTGCCAGCTGACGGAACACAGCACACCGAGCAGCGGTGCGGCGAACGCGACGAGCTGCCAGCGCGATCCGATCAAGCCGACCGCCAGCGCGAGTGCGGCACAGGTGGCTATCCCACGCGTCAATGCTGATGCGCGCCAACGCAGCTGGACTTCACGGACCTCGATCACGCGACTACTCGGGCGGCTAAGGGGTGCCGCGCGTTCGTGGAACCGGCAACCGTCGCAGCAGTTCCTCGACGATGTCGGAGCCCTGAATTTTTCGCACCCACATCTCAGGCCGCAGTGTGATCCGATGGGCCACGGCAGGCGTGGCGAGCGCCTTGATGTCTTCGGGTATCACGTAATCGCGGCCGAGAAGCAGAGCGCGGGCGCGGGCGAGCTGCACCAGATCGATTTCCGCACGGGGACTGGCACCCACCGCGACCTGCGGGTGGTGTCGGGTCGCGGCCGCCAAGCGACACCACATAGTGCAAGACGTCTTCGTGCACACTCACCTGCTCGACCGACTCGCGCATCGCGATCAGGTCGTGGGCGTCGACGACCTGATTGACGGTCGGCTCGGCCGATCCTCGATCGAGGCGGCGCCGCAGCATGGCGGCCTCGTCGCTCTCAGACAGGTAGCGCAGTTCGAGCCGAACCGCGAATCGGTCCAGCTGCGCCTCGGGCAGCGGATAGGTGCCTTCGTATTCGATGGGGTTGTCGGTGGCCAAGACGATGAATGGTTGGGGCAGCCGGTGTGTGACGCCGTCGATGCTGACCTGGCCTTCGGCCATCGCCTCCAATAACGCCGCCTGGGTTTTGGGCGGTGTTCGGTTGATCTCGTCGGCCATGAGCAGGTTGGTGAATATCGGACCCGGGCGGAACGCGAAGTGGCCTGACTGCATGTCGTAGATCGTCGAGCCGAGCAGGTCCGCCGGAAGCAGGTCGGGGGTGAACTGCACGCGGGTGAAGTCCAGCCCGAGTGTGGCAGCGAAAGACCGGGCGATCAGTGTCTTACCGAGCCCTGGCAGGTCTTCGATCAGCACGTGCCCACCCGCGAGCACCGTCGTGAGAATGAGCGTGAGCGCGGATCGCTTCCCCACCACGACGCGCTCGATCTCGTCGAGCACCGCCGTCGCGCGTGCGGTAGTTGTCGCCGCCGGCTTCGTCATTGTTGAGCCTTCTCCGGGTTCATATCCGTCGCGTACCCCCCGTCATACCTGCTCCAACCGTTCCAGAATCTCCTCGAGCGCCGCCCGGCCCGGCCCGGGTTCGCGCACACCAGTTTGGGAGACGTTGTTGGGGTTGACCCACGCCCACAGTTCGGCGCCGAAAAGCGTTCGCCCGGTGGCATCAAACGCTGCCGGGTCTTTGGACTGTTTGTGCCCCGTCGCGATCGCGAACCGCCGCGCCAGCATCGGGCGCAGATGCCGGTCCCAATCGGCCCGGGTCGACTCCGACCGGTGGATCAGCGTCTGAGTTCGGGACAACCAACTGCGCAGCGACTCCTCCAGCGGGTTCGGGACGGTCGGCGGCGCCGGTTCGATGTCGCGGCCCAGGACCTGGCGCACATTGGCCAGTGCGAGAAGCACCGCGACACCGGCCAACCAAAGCACGAACCGCCGGTCGTGCAACGACAGCGCAGCCAATTCCGCGCTCAAAACGACGGAAACACCGAGTGCAACAAGCTTCTTCATGCCATGCTCCGCATTTCAGCGAGAACCAGCTGCAACACCCGCAGTGCGCTGCTTCGATGCTCCTCGTTCATCACGTGCGGGCTGAACCGTGCCTCTTCGAACAAGTTCACCAGTTCCGCGGCATTGGCGGCGGGCAACGCGTGGTGTTCGACGGCGCGGACCAAAACCTCTGTCGGAGTGTCGAAGTCCTGTGGGACGGCGCCGGGAAAACGCGTCAATTCACGTTCCATCGCCGCGTAGCACGCGATGATCGCCTGGCGCGGTTCGTGGTTGGGGTCTTCGACTTCTGCCAGCCCGCTTTCGGCGGCCCGCGCCAGCGACGTCGCGGCAGCCGCGGATGCCGGTTGGCCGAGAGGTTGCGCCGGCTCGACACGCGGCGCCGCTGCCCGACGTCGACGGGCCGTGACCACTGCGCCCACCACGATCATCGTCAGCAAGGCCACCGCGCCGACGACCAGGTAGCGCAGCACGTCACGATCTGCGCCCCCGTCCTGCGGCCCGGGCCGTCGCGGCGTGTTGTTCGGGGGCGTGGGGACTCCGGATTGCGGTGCGGGCTGCGACTGTGCGACTCCGTGCAGCACGATGAATCGCGACAGCCACCACGCCACCAGCAGCCAGACCACCAGGACGGCCGCCCCGATCAGCACCACTCGCCACGCCGGTCGGCCGCGGGCGCCGGAAAATCTGTCCGGCAGACCTGCGGCGCTGCCCGGCGCCCGGCGCGGATCGCGCAGTTTGGTGATCAGCGCGACGGCCACGATCACCAGCGACACGCTGAGCAGCGCCGCAACGTAGACCAGCGACGAACCGCTGTCCGGTGGTGGTTGGTGGGCGCGCTCGACGCCCGGGAGATATCCGCGCAACGACGCGGCGACAGCGATCAACAGCACGATGACGGCGACCACGCGGCCCGTCGCCTTGTCAAACGTCGCCCTGTCAGACACCGGCACACCGCTCGATTGGTTGCCTGCCGCTGTTGCGGCATTCCTTGTGCCCATCCTGGCATGTCGCCCGGGTGGCCTGCCAGCAATCGGCGCAGTTCAGCGGCGCCCGGCGATCTCGGCAAGCCGGTCCAGTGATGCCTGCAACGTCTCGCTCGTGGTACGAGCAGCACGCGGAATTCGGTCCTGATCCGTCAACCGCGACCAGTCGTAGGTGTGGATGACCCGCGTGCGGCTTTCACCCAGCGGCTCGAGCGACCAACGCCACAGATGCCCCGGCGGTCGCCGGCCTACTTCCGACGGAGTCCAGGCGATGCGCCGACCTTCCTCGAACTCCACGACGTGATTTTCCCGAATCGCACCGCCGGTCAACGTCATGGTGAACACGTCACCGACGCCGCGGACACGCTGCCCGGGTTCGGCGTCGGCAAGGTTGTCGTTGCCGTCCCATTGCGGCTGTTGCGCGGGATCGGCGATCAGCTCGAAGATTCGGCTTGCGGCCGCAGCGATCTGACGGCTTGCGCTCACCACTCGAGGGACGTCGGCGTCGCAGGCCATCACGCGCGTCGGTAGGACGTGAGGTAGGCCGGCAACGCCACGGCGGGATCGAGATCGGCGGCGGGCACCGGCGTTCCTGCGTTCAGGGTCAGCGGTACAACCCCGGCCCAGTAGGGCAGCGCGACGTCGTCCGGGTCGTCGACGGGCCCGCCGGTACGCACCTTGGCAGAGACTTCGACGAGGTCGAGCGCAAGCACGGCGGTCGCCGCGAGTTCGCGGGGGTTGGGCGGTCTGCTGTCGGCCGCGCGGCCGGACGCGACGTGGTTGAGCAGGGCGGCCAGGGCGCGCAGTTTCTCGCCGCGGTCCTGCACCAGGCGTGCGTTGCCCACGGCGACGACCGACCGGAATTCCAGGGAGTGGTGCATCGCCGCGCGCGCTAGCACCAGGCCGTCGACGAGGGTGGCCGTCACGCAGATGGGCAAGCCGTCCGGGGATTCGGTGGCGGCCAGCATCGGACCGCTGCCGGATGATCCATGCAGGTACAACGTCTCGTCCAACCGCACATGCGTGGTAGGCAACACCACCGGCTGGCCGGCGTTGAGGTAACCGACGTGGCAGATCAAGGCCTCGTCCAGAATCCCGTGAACCGTGGGGCGGTCGTAGTGGGCGCGTTCGCGGTGCCGGGTCGGCACGGTTCGGGCGGTGGGCAAGTATGTCTGTCCTGCGGACATGGTTGCCTCCCATTTTGCACTAGTACATACTGTTATCTGTGCCAGAACAATACACGATCCGGGGTACGGGCGCGGAGGCGATCGCGTCCGATGTCGAAGAGGCCGTTTCCACCGGCGCACTGTCACCCGGTGCCGAGCTGCCGTCGATCCGGGAGCTGGCAACTCAGCTCCGGGTCAATGCCAACACGGTGGCCGCTGCCTACCGCCTGCTGCGCGAACGCGGGGCGGTCGAGACCGCGGGCCGGCGCGGCACCCGGGTACGAGCCCGGCCGGCGACCACGCCGCGCTCGCTGCGGGGCCTCACCGTCCCGCCCGGGGTGCGCGACCTGTCCACCGGCAACCCGGACCCGGCCCTGCTGCCCATTGCCGCGGCGCAATTCCCGCGAGCGGGCTCGCCACTTCTCTATGGCGAACCCGCGGTGTCACCGGACCTGGCCGAGTTCGCCCGGTCGGCTCTGGCCGCCGACACTGTTCCGGCCGAACACCTGGCGGTGACCGCCGGGGCGCTCGACGGCATCGAGCGCGTCCTCAGCGCCCACCTGCGGCCTGGCGACCGCGTCGCGGTCGAAGACCCGGGGTGGGCGAACCTGTTGGATCTACTTGCCGCGCTGGGCTTTTCACCTGAGCCGGTGCGGGTCGACGACGACGGGCCGCTGACCGACGATGTGGCTCGTGCGTTGCACCGCGGCGTGCGGGCGGTCGTGGTCACCACTCGCGCGCAGAACCCGACCGGTGCCGCCGTCTCCACCGCGCGGGCAACAGAGCTGCGTCGGTTACTCGCCGACCACGGCGACGTGCTGCTCGTCGAAGACGACCATTGTGCAGGCATCGCCGGTGTCGGATTGCACACGTTGGCGGGGACAACCCGGCACTGGGCGTTCGTCCGGTCGGCGGCCAAGGCATACGGCCCCGACCTGAGATTGGCGCTGTTGGCCGGGGACCGACGCACGGTCGAGCGGGTACACGGAAGGCTGCGCTTGGGGCCGGGCTGGATCAGTCACCTGCTGCAGGATCTGGCGGTCAGCTTGTGGCGCGACAAGGCTGCCACCCGGCTGGTCGCCAAGGCCGAAACCGTCTACGCCCGCAACCGCGCGCTGCTGCAGGCGGCACTGGCCGACCGCGGTGTGGCGTCGTCGGGTCGATCCGGCCTCAACGTCTGGGTCCCGGTGCCCGACGAAACCGCGGCGATCACCCGATTGCTAAGCGCGGGCTGGGCCGCGGCGCCGGGGACGAGGTTCAGGATCGGGACGCCGCCGGGTATGCGGATCACCGTATCCAGCATCGATGCCGACGAGATCGACCCGCTGGCCGATGCCGTCGCCGAGGCTTTGTACGCCGTCGGGCGTGTCAGCGTGTGAGTGCCCGCTAACGTACAACTCGATGATCGGCGATCGCTGGAACGTGTCGGACGACGAGGTCGCCCGCCGCTACCCGTGTGACGAACTTGTCAGCACGCCGACCCTGCAGGCATGGCGCGGAGTTACCGTGCACACCACGCCGGAAAGGCTGTGGCCCTGGGTTTGCCAGATCAGGCTGGCGCCGTACTCGTACGACTGGATCGACAATCTCGGCCGTCGCTCGCCGCAACGATTGGTGGGCCTGCCCGAACCCGTCGTCGGCGAGTCATTCTCCACCGCCGCGACCCGACCCTTCGGGCGCATTCTCGCCGTCGATCCGCCCAACCACCTCACGGGTGAAATCATCGGCGCCTGCATGTCCTATGTCCTTGTCCCGCAGGAGCAGTCGACCCGGTTACTGATGAAGCTCGTCACGGGTATGAGTCGTTGGGCGGCGCCTTGGCTGTCGGTCGGGGATCTCGTCATGGCCCGTCGGCAACTACTCAATCTCAAGGCCCTCGCGGAACGACCCTAGTTATCCACAGTCGGCAGTTGATGCACAGGCTGTGCTTCGTGTCGTGCGCTCACGGTGGGATTGTCGGGCTGGTTCATAACCTCGAACTATGGCCCCAGCGATCAGCGCCGAGCACGCACGGGATCGGATGATCGCCGCTCTCGATGTGATCGACGCTGCGCACGACGCGCTGCGCGAGACGTGTTCGGATTTGGTGGGCAACAGGTTTCGCGTCGATGTCGCAGCGCGGCTGGAGACCCAGGAGCGCGCCAACCGCGGCCTGATGTACCGGGTTTTCGCCGAGATCGCCGACCCACCGGACGAAGCCGGATCGATCGCACTGATGCGATCCGTGCTGTGGGCGCGGCTGCGTATCACCCCGAACGACATCACCCGACGATTCAAGCTCGCGGTTCGGATCCGCCCGCGCCGGTCGTTGACCGGCCCGCCACTGCCGCCGGAACTGCCGGAGTTGGCGGCCGCCGTCGAAGCCGGGGTCGTCGGCGACGACCACATCCGATCGGTATGCCGTGCGATCGATGTGCTACCCGGCTGCGTATCACCCGCCGACACGGCGACCGCCGAACGCACACTGGTCGAGCAGGCAAGCAGAGTCGACGCCGGGATCGTGGCCAAAGTGGGTCAACGCATCGCCGACTACCTCAATCCCGACGGCCTGTTCAGCGACGACGACCGGGCCCGCCGCCGCGGACTGCATCTCGGCCCGCAGGGGCCCGACGGCATGTCGCGGCTGACGGGATTGCTCGATCCGCAAGCCCGCGCTTACTTCGAGGCTATCGATGCCGCGGTGCGGCCCGGTCGTCACCGGCCCGACAACCACCGGGACGCGCAGGCCCGCGACGAGCGCAGCCCCGCTCAGCGCTGCCACGACGCATTGAAGCTCGGCCTCCAGACCGCTATTGCATCCGGTGGACTCGGGGTACACCGCGGCCATCCGGTCACCGTGGTTGTCACCACGACACTGGCCGAACTCAACCGCGCGGCCGGTGCCGCGGTGGACTCGTCGCTGCCGATGCCGGCGCCCGCCAGAACCGGTGGTAGCTCCCGGCTGCCGATGCGGGATCTGATTGCCATGGCCGCCACGTCGATTCACTACTTGGCGGTGTTCGACGGGCATACGGAGCGGCCGCTGTACCTGGGCCGCCAGAAACGTGTGGCCACCGCCGATCAGCGACTGATCTGCTACGCACGCGACCGCGGCTGCACACGTCCCAACTGTCTCGCATCGGGGTACCGCTGCGAGGTGCACCATTCACCGGCCTGGGCCCGCGGTGGCCGCACCGACGCGGACTCGCTGTACTTCGCCTGCGGCCCCGACCACGCCACGGAAAGCCGCGGTGAGCTCCATACCGAGGTTGTCGACGGGCGGCTGGGCTGGACCGACGGCACCGGCCCACCCCAGGTCAACCACGCCCACCACCCCGACGAACTGCTGCGTGGAGATCCCGACCCACCCAGGGACAGCTAGGACCGATGGTCCCGGGAAGCCGCTCGTCCCAAACGTTTTCGGTACGCCCGACCACCGCAACAGCCGACCCCTCAGCCGCGAGTGCCACGGCGATCGCCCGGACCAATCCGCGACTGGCGCCGGTGACGATCGCGGTGTGGCCATCCAGTCGTCCGGTCACCGGCCCGCCCGTAGATCCCGGGTGACGCCGTGCACGAGGATCGCGGTGGCCTGATCGACCCACGCGTCGTCCAACGGTTCGTCGGGACGCAGCAGCACCCGCAACAACGTCGCCCCGCCGATCAACTCGATCAACCGGTCCGGGTCGACGTCCGGATGGACCTGGCCGCGCTCCACCGCCTCACTGAGCCGCGCCTGGACCGCGGTGAACAGGCCCGCGAAACGCGACATCACCCGGGCGTTGAGCTCGGCGTCGGCGCTCATGTCGGCGACCAGCCCGGGCAGCGCGGCACGCACCACCGGGGTGGTGAACACATCCCGCGCGGCCGCGATCATCGCCCGCAGGTCAGCGGCCATGTCGCCGGCCGGGCTCACCAGCGCGGTGGGCGCCACCGGAAACGCGGCCTCGTGCACCAGCTCGGCCTTGCTCGACCATCGCCGGTACAGCGCAGTCTTCGTCGTTCCGGCGCGCTCGGCAACCGCGGCCAAGGTGAGGTTCGAATAACCGATTTGCACAAGCAGATCCGCGGTCGCCGCCAATATGGCAGCGTCGATGCGTGGGTCCCGGGGCCGTCCGGCACCCGACACCTTGTCAACCGAGGATGGGTTTGCTTTCATAACGCTACCCACCGTATCGTAATTGCCGCGACAGGTCTCAGAGAATGGAGGCACCCTCGTGCCCAACGAACCGGTGCTCGACCAAGTCGACCGACTCCAGCGCTCCAGTCGCGATGTGACGACGCTCCCGGCGGTGATGTCGCACTGGTTGTCGACGGTGCTGCCCGGCGGCGCCGCCCCCGAGGTCACCGTGGAAAGCGGTGTCGACTCGAACGGCATGTCCTCGGAAACCATCATATTGACCGCGCGCTGGCAACAGGACGGTCAGCCCACTGAGCAGAAAATGGTGGCCCGGGTAGCGCCTAGTGCCGAAGACGTCCAGGTGTTCCCGACGTATCGACTGGACCACCAATTCGAGGTGATCCGCAAGGTCGGCGAACTGACCGACGTGCCGGTGCCCCGCGTGCGTTGGCTGGAGGACACCGGCGACGTCCTGGGAACACCGTTTTTCTTGATGGACTACGTCGACGGCGTGGTGCCGCCCGACGTCATGCCCTACACCTTCGGCAACAACTGGTTCGCCGACGCGCCCGCCGAGCGTCAGCGCGAGCTACAAGATGCCACCGTCGGGGTGCTGGCCGCCCTGCATTCAATCCCTGACGCGGAGAAGACGTTTCCCTTCCTGTCCGAGGTTCAGCACGGCGATACCGCGCTGCGCGGGCAGTTCAACTGGTTGCGCTCCTGGTATGACTTCGCGGTGCCGGACATCGGCCGATCACCGCTGCTGGAGCGCGCTTTCCAGTGGCTGGAAGACAACTGGCCGGATGACGTGGCCTCGGGTGAGCCGGTGCTGCTCTGGGGCGACGCGCGGGTGGGCAACGTCTTGTACCGTGACTTCCGGCCAGTGGCGGTGCTGGACTGGGAAATGGTGACGCTCGGGCCACGCGAGATCGATGTCGCATGGATGATCTTCGCGCACATGGTTTTTCAAGAGCTCACCGGTCTTGCGGGGCTGCCGGGTTTGCCGGAGGTGATGCGTGAGAGTGACGTCCGCGCCACCTACCAGCAGCTCACCGGCTTCGAACTCGGCGACCTGACCTGGTTCTACGCCTATTCAGGGGTGATATGGGCTCTCGTGTTCATGCGCACCGGCGCGCGACGGGTTCACTTCGGGGAAACCGAGAAGCCTGAAGATGTGGAGTCGCTGTTCTATCACGCGGGGTTACTCAGAAGACTTATCGGAGAGGAGCGCTAATGCCGCAGATACTTGGACCGCTCGACGAGTTCCCGGTACATCAAGTCCCCCAGCCGATCGCGTGGCCGGGCTCCTCGGACCGCAACTTCTACGATCGCTCCTACTTCAACGCCCACGATCGCACCGGCAACATCTTCGTGATCAGCGGCATCGGCTACTACCCCAGCCTCGGGGTGAAGGACGCATTCCTGCTCATCAGGCGCGGCGAGACCCAGACCGCGGTACACCTGTCCGACGCCATCGACTCCGACCGGCTCAACCAGAACGTCAACGGTTATCGCGTCGACGTCATCGAGCCGTTGCACAAACTGCGCGTCGTTCTCGACGAAACCGAGGGCATCGCAGCCGATCTCACCTGGGAAGGTCTGTTCGACGTCGTCCAGGAGCAGCCGCACATCATGCGTTCCGGTAACCGAGTGACGCTGAACGCGCAGCGGTTCGCCCAACTCGGCAGCTGGAGCGGCCGAATCATCATCGACGGCCACGAGATTGCCGTCGACCCCGCCACCTGGATCGGCAGCCGCGACCGGTCCTGGGGCATCCGGCCGATCGGCGAACCAGAGCCCGCGGGCCGGCCCGCCGACCCCCCGTTCGAGGGCATGTGGTGGCTTTACGTGCCGATGGCATTCGACGACTTCGCCGTCGTGCTGATCATCCAGGAAGAGCCCAACGGGTTCCGCTCGCTCAACGATTGCACCAGGATTTGGCGCGACGGCCGCGTCGAACAACTGGGCTGGCCGCGGGTGAAAATCCACTACCGGTCCGGCACCCGCATCCCGACCGGCGCGACGATCGATGCCACTGCTCCCGACGGCACCCCCGTGCACTTCGACGTCGAGTCGAAGCTGCCGGTGCCCATCCATGTCGGCGGCGGCTACGGCGGCGACTCCGACTGGCTGCACGGAGTGTGGAAGGGCGAGAAGTTCGTCGAGCGGCTGACCTACGACATGACCGATCCGGGGATCATTGCGCGGTCCGGCTTCGGGGTCATCGACCATGTCGGACGCGCGGTGTGCCGCGACGGCAATGGAAGCCCGGTGGAGGGTTGGGGTCTCTACGAGCACGGCGCGCTGGGCCGCCACGATCCGTCCGGGTTCGCCGACTGGCTGACGGTGGCGCCCTAGCCGAGCTCGTCGATGATCGCGGCCAGGGTCTGCAGCCCCAGCGGCGCCGCCTGGTAAAGGCAGACAGTGTCGGCGACACCGTCGACGCGGTCGCGGATATGACGCGCGACTTCGGCAGGGGTGCCGCACGCGGCGATGGTGTGCAGCATCTCGTCGTCGATGAGTCCGCCCATCTCCTCCCAGCGGCCCTGCTTGGAGAGTGTGTTGAGTTCGGGCTGCAGGTCTTGCCAGCCATGCGTGGCCAACACCGGCCGGTACGCGGGCGTCGACCCATAGAACGCCAGCAGCGCACGTGTCCGCGCGTCGGCTTGCTCGCGCTCGGCGTCGGTTTCGCCTGCCGAGACAATGATCTCGGGCAGCACGGCGAAGTCGGCGGTACGGCGGCCTGCGGCAGCGAGACCCTCGCGCACCACGGGCATGGTGTGGTCGTGCAGGAACCGCTTGGATCCGAACGGCATTACCAGCAGACCGTCGGCGTGCTCAGCGACGGCACGGGTCAGCCGCGGCCCTAGCGCGCCGACGTAGATCGGCGGTGGGCCGAACGGATTCGGGCCTGGGTTGAACGTCGGCGTCATCAAGGTGTGCCGGTAGTACTCGCCGCGAAAATCCAACCGCTCGCCGGCGTTCCAGGCCGCGAAGATCGCCCGCAACGCCGAGATCAGTTCGGTCATCCGGACCACCGGTTTGTCGAACTCGGCGCCGAAACGCTTTTCGATCTGGGTGCGGATCTGGGTTCCCAGACCCAGAGTGAACCGCCCCGAGCTCAGCAGCTGATGGTCATTGGCCTGGTGGGCCAGGTGAATCGGGTTGCGCGGGAATGCGATAGCCACATTGGTCATCAAGTCCAGGCCAGGCACGGTTGCCGCCAACGTCAACGGGGCGAACACATCGTGTGCCCCCTCGAAGGTGGCGACTCCGCTGGCGCCCGCGTCGTGAAGCTCCCGCGCGCGGTCGGCCGCGTCGGTCAATGCATAGAGAGCGGTGAAGACTTTCAACGGGGCAGCCTGACGACGATGCGGGTGGGGTCACCACCCGCGTGGGGGTCCCTCCCGCTTGCGGGGGAGAGTCGGGCAGTCGAACCCCGACCCTACGCAGCGCCCATGCGGTTGACTGTGGGGCATGCCCGACGCGACCCGGACCGCCGACGTCGTCGTGGTGGGAGCCGGTTTCGCGGGACTCACGGCAGCCCGTGAATTGACCCGGCGCGGACACGATGTGCTGGTATTGGAGGGCCGTGATCGGGTGGGCGGACGCTCGCACACCGGCCATGTCGCCGGCATCCCGGTGGACATGGGCGGCACGTTCGTGGGCCCGACGCAGGACGCTGTGCTGGCGCTGGCCGACGAGCTCGGGATCCCGACCGTCCCGACTTATCACGACGGCGCCAACCTGATCCGGTGGCGTGGCGCGGTCCACTCGTACAGTGGCACGATTCCGCGACTGTCGTTGGGGGGCTTGATCGACCTCGGCCGCGTACGTTGGCAATTTGAACGCATCGCCCGGACGGTTCCGCTGACCGAGCCGTGGACTGCCCGCCGGGCCGCCTGGCTGGACGGCCAGTCGCTGGGAGGGTGGTTGCGATCGGTGCATGCCGGCACCACCGCGCGGGATCTGCTGGCCATCATGGTGCGGGTGACCTGGGGATGCGAACCCGACGACGTGTCGATGCTGCACGCGGCCCGCTACGTACGGGCGGCCGGCGGTCTGGATCGGATGCTCGACGTGGAAAACGGTGCCCAACAGGACCGTTTCGCGGCAGGCACGCAGCAGATCGCCGACGCGGCGGCGGCTGAACTCGGCGACCGGGTGGTGCTGCGGGCCGCCGTGCGACGCATCGACCACCACGACGACGTTGTGCGAGTCACCAGCGAGCAGGGCCGGGCTGAAGCCCGGTTCGTCGTCGTCGCCGTCCCCCCGGCTCATCGCAGCTCCATCCAATTCACTCCCGCCCTCCCCGCTGAACACCAGCAACTCGCTGCCCGCTGGCCGCAGGGCCGACTCAGCAAGGCTTATGTCGCCTATCCCACCCCGTTCTGGCGACGCGACGGGTTTTCCGGTGAGGCGCTGTCCGATGAGGGCCCGGTGTTCATCACCTTCGACGTCAGCCCGCAGCCCGACGGGCCGGGCATCCTGCTGGGGTTCGCCGACGCCCGCGCTTTCGACGAGCTACCGGCTGCTCAACGCAGGCAGCGCGCCCTGGAGTGCTTCGCATCGCTGTTCGGCGACGAAGCGCTCACGCCGCTCGATTACGTCGATCATCGTTGGGGCGCTGAGGAATTCGCGGCCGGCGGTCCAACCGCCGCGGTGCCGCCGGGATCGTGGACTCGCTACGGACCGTGGTTGCGGCGCCCGGTCGGACCTATCCACTGGGCCGGCACCGAAACCGCCGACGAATGGACCGGCTTCCTCGACGGAGCGGTACGGTCCGGACGGCGGGCCGCCGACGAGGTCGCGGCAAGGTTATAGGCGCGCTCCTCCTCATCGCTACGCTCTGCATCGTCGCCGCGCGGTTATAGGCGCGGCTAGGAGATGATGCGCTTGCTACCGGTGATCGATTCTGCGAGCGTGCGCAGTTCCCGGTTGACCTCGTCGGGCCGTTCCAGCATCGAGCAGTGACCACCGGGCAACACGACCAGATCGGCCAGATTGGGTGCGGCAGCGGCGATCCGGCGGGATTGGATCAGCGGCGTCAGCCGGTCGCGTTCGCTGCCGATCACCAAGGTGGGAACGGTCAGACCGGCTAGATTGATGTGCCGGCGCCCCAATGCGTCGACGAGCGCCTTGCCACAGCCGCCGCGGCCTGCCGGCGAGGTGGCGTTGAACAGCTCGTAGATCAGTGCCCCGACGGCCCGGTCGGCGTCGGCGCCCACCGCAAGCATCGAGATCACTTGGCGGCTGGCGTACCGGACGGCGGGTGGCACCGTGAACGAACCGAAGATGTTCACCAACGCGCGCCCACCCAGCACCCGCACCGCCGCGAACGGTGCCGGCATCGGCACCAGCCTCACCTCGCGCAGCAGGTCGCCGGTGGTGGTGTTGATCAGTGCGACGGCGTCGGCGCGCGATTCGACTTTATGGCGGTAACGGTCCGACCAGGCGGCGATGGCCATGCCGCCCATCGAGTGTCCTGCGATGACGGCACGCTCGCCCGGTGCGAGCGTCGCTTCGAGCACGGCATCGACGTCCGCTGCGAGGTGGCTGAGGCTGTACCCACCGCGACGGGGAATCTCGCTGCGCCCATGACCGCGATGGTCGAAGGCGATCACCCGGTATTCGGTGGCCAACTCGGCGATCTGGTATGCCCACGCCCGGATGGCGCAGGTGATGCCGTGCGCAAGCACAATCGGGTACCCGTCCTCGGGCCCGAACACTTCGGTGTGCAGCCGGGTGCCGTCCGCGGACCGCACCTGCATGGAGCGACTCGGCGGCAAGGCCACCGGTGAAGAACTCCGTGCGCGCGCTGCTCGCAGAGAACTCATCGCTGCTCCCCTCGGATGCGGCCCCACCGCCGCGCCCGGCGAGTGTATCCGAGCGGACTACCCGCGTGGCCCGAAAAACAACCCCGGTGACATTTTTTCGTTGTGCCGGCCGACTCGCAGTGGTTTAGCCGCGTCCCGTCGGCGGTATGCCAATGCGGCTATGGGGCCTCGGAGATCACGATTTGAAACTTCTTGCCGCACAGCAGCCATAGACTCGCACTATCAGCGAAGTCGGGGATGACTCGGGGAGAATGAGGAGCGGACAAACCATGGCCACCATCGAAGCGGATGCAAAGGCGCAGACACCGTTCGACGACCACTCTGGAAAGAACGTGGGCGAGGACTTCGAAAGCGACGTCGCCGCCACCCAGCACTACTTTGACTCTCCTCGGTTCGACGGAATCACCCGCCTGTATTCGGCACGCCAAGTCGCAGAACAGCGCGGCACAATCCCCGCCGACTACACCATTGCGCGCGAGGCGGCGGAGGCCTTCTACCCCCGGCTGCGCGAGCTTTTCGCCCAGCGCAAGAGCATCACCACGTTCGGCCCGTACTCACCCGGACAGGCCGCGAGCATGAAGCGGATGGGCATCGAGGGCATCTACCTCGGCGGATGGGCTACCTCGGCCAAGGGCTCCATCAGCGAGGATCCTGGACCCGACCTGGCCAGCTATCCGCTCAGCCAGGTGCCCGACGAGGCCGCCGGACTGGTCCGGGCGTTGTTGACGGCCGACCGAAATCAGCAATACCTGCGCCTGCGGATGAGCAAGGAGCAACGCGAAAGAACGCCTGCGGTGGACTACCGGCCGTTCATCATCGCCGACGCCGACACCGGGCACGGCGGCGATCCGCACGTGCGCAACCTGATCAAGCGTTTCGTCGAAGCCGGGGTGCCCGGGTACCACATCGAGGACCAGCGCCCGGGTACCAAGAAGTGCGGCCATCAGGGCGGCAAGGTTCTGGTGCCGTCGGACGAACAGATCAAGCGTCTCAACACCGCCCGCTTTCAGCTCGACATCATGCGGGTGCCGGGCATCATCGTCGCGCGCACCGATGCCGAGGCGGCTAACCTGCTCGACAGCCGCGCTGACGAGCGTGACCAGCCGTTCCTGCTCGGCACCACGAACCTGAAGATTCCGTCCTACAAGTCCTGCTTCCTGGCGATGGTGCGGCGCTTCTACGAGGCGGGGTTCACTGAACTCAACGGTCATCTGCTGTATGCGCTGCCCGAAGGTGAGTACGCCGCCGCCGATGCGTGGCTGGAGCGTCACGGCATCGCGGAGCTGATCACCAAGGCCGCGGCATCCCCCGACCACGCGCAGCACTCCATCGACGCCGTCTTCGACGAGGTCGAGTCGAAGTTCGTCGACGCCTGGCAGGACGACGCCCGGCTGATGACCTACGGCGAAGCCGTGGCGGACCTACTCGAATTCGCGGAGAGCGAAGGCGAAGCGCGCGACATGACCGCCGCCGAATGGCGAGAGTTCGCCAAGCGTGCGCCGCTGTACACCGCCCGCAAAAAGGCGCGGGAGTTGGGGGCCGACCCTGGATGGGACTGCGAACCGGCCAAGACACCCGAAGGCTATTACCAGATTCGTGGCGGCATCCCCTACGCGATCGCCAAGTCCCTGGCCGCGGCGCCGTTTGCCGACATCCTGTGGATGGAGACCAAGACGGCAGACCTCGTCGACGCCCGTCAATTCGCTGACGCGATCCACGCGGTCTTCCCCGATCAGATGCTGGCCTACAACCTGTCGCCCTCGTTCAACTGGGACACCACCGGGATGACCGACGAGGAGATGCGGGCGTTCCCCGCGGAACTCGGCAAGATGGGCTTCGTCTTCAACTTCATCACCTACGGCGGGCACCAGATCGACGGTGTCGCTGCCGAGGAGTTCGCCACCAACCTGCGGCAGGACGGCATGCTGGCACTCGCCCGACTGCAGCGCAAGATGCGTCTGGTCGAGTCTCCTTATCGCACGCCGCAAACCCTGGTCGGCGGGCCTCGCAGCGATGCCGCGCTGGCCGCGTCCTCCGGGCGCACCGCAACGACCAAGGCCATGGGCGAGGGCTCCACGCAGCACCAGCATCTCGTGCAGACCGAGGTGCCGAAGAAGTTGCTGGAGGACTGGCTGGCGCTGTGGGGCGAGCACTACCAGATCGGCGAGAAGCTTCGGGTTCAGCTGCGTCCGCGACGCGCCGGATCCGACGTACTCGAACTCGGCATCTACGGCGACGGAGAAGAGCCGCTTGCCAACGTGATCGTCGACCCGATCAAGGACCGGCACGGACGCAACATACTCACGGTGCGTGACCAGAACACGTTCGCCGAGAAACTGCGCCAGAAGCGGCTGATGGACGTCATCCACCTGTGGCTGATCCACCGGTTCAAGCCGGAGATCGTCTACTACGTCACGCCAACCGAGGACAACATCTATCAGACCGAGAAGATGAAGTCGCACGGCATCTTCAGCAACGTGTACCAGGAGGTCGGCGAGATCATCGTCGCCGACGTGAACCAGCCGCGCATCGATGAGCTGCTGGCGTCCGATCGCGAAGCGCTGAAGCGGCTGATCCGCAAAGAGGACTAGCGGGCCCGCCCGAACTTCACGAGCTGACCAGCTCCGGGTGGAACTTGGCCGCCATCCGGCGGATTCCGTCATGCCAGTCGACCGTGCCGGCGCCGATCAGCTCATGCATCCGTGACGCGTCGGTGGGGTTGCCGCGCAGCGCCTGCGGGCTCTCCTCGAAGACTGGTTCCTTGCCGACCAGCGAACCGAGGTAACCGCACCACTCCTGCAGGCTGACCGTCTGGTCACCGCACCAGTTGACCGTGGTCGCCGGCACCGAGGCCGCGTTCAGCAGCTTCGGAATCGTGGCAATGATGTCGTCTTCGTGAATCGGGTTGTAGCGGGCCGGGATTCCGGCGGGAACCGGGATCGGGATGCCGGCAAGCATCATCTCCATGTGATAGAACGGCCACCCTCCGTTGTCGCCGTAGGGCACATTGAGCCGGGCGATGACGGTCGGCACATCGAGGGCGCGCGCCATCGTCCGGGCGACGACTTCGCCGGCGATCTTGGAGATGGAATAGGTCGGGAACAACGGCTTGTGGTTGTCGCCGAGGGCGGCGCGCTCAGTCCGCGGCTCGTCATCCGGCGGGTCGTAGACGGCCGCCGACGAGCAGTGCAGGAACGCTTTCGCGTTGCGGCAGTGGGCCATCAGCAGTCCGACAGATTCGGCGTTGGCCGCGAGATCTTTGTCCCAGTCTCCGCTCTTGGCCACCGCCAAGTTGAGCACGTAGTCAAAATCCGACGGTATGCCGGTGAAGTCGCCGGCGGCCAGATTGACCGTCTCGCAGCGCACACCCGACTTCTCCAGGGCTTCGCGCGCCGCCACATTGGTGAACCGGGCTATGCCCCAGACTTCGTTGTCGGCCGCCAGGGCCTGGGCGATGGGACTGGCAACTTGTCCGGTCGGACCGGTGATCAGAATCTTGGCGCCACGCATCTGCTGATCGTATGCCCGTATAAATCGCCGCCAGGCTGGAACAAGAAAGTACACCGGGCGGTTTACAAAGGCGTTCGCTCGATTCGCACACGTCAGGAGCACAACGCCATGTCAACCGTCCTCGTCACCGGCGCCGGCCGCGGAATCGGTCGCGCCATCACCGAAGAATTCCTCCGGCGCGGTCACCTTGTGATCGGTACCGCTCGTGATCCGCGTTCGCTTCACGACCTCGACCTCGAACAACGTCTGGGGCTAGATGTCACCGATGACGCCAGCGTGAACGCGGCATTCGCGGCCGCGGGTGATGTCGACATCGTCATCATCAACCCCGCTGAAATCTTCTACGCCGCCGTGGAAGCCATCCCGCTGGCCGAACTGCAGCGGCTGTTCAACCTGAACACGGTGGGCGCGCTGCGCGTCGCGCAAGCCGCGCTGCCGGGCATGCGCGCCCGCGGCGACGGCAAGCTGATGTTCATGTCCAGCGTCGTTGGGCGAGTTGTGTTGCCGCCCGGGGCGGCCTACGCGTCGACGAAGTGGGCGCTGGAGGCGCTGGTGGAGTCGCTAGCGATCGAGGTCGCGCCATTCGGCGTCCAAGCCACGCTGCTCGAACCCGGCGCGGTGAGTTCCGGGGCGCTCGACGACGTGACCACCTATACGCTGCCCGACGATCCCTATGCCGAACTGCTCGAAGGTCGGGGGCCGCGTGACGGGATGATCACCCCCGAGCAGGTGGCCGCCGAAATCGCGGACGCCGCCGAGAAGCCACAGTTACCGCTGCGACTTCCGATCGGTGACCCCGCCCGTGCGCTGCTGGCAGCCAGGCGCGCCGCACCCGATGACGTCCCGTTCGTACCAACCGCCGGCTAGGGCCGATCGCAAGCGCGGCGCAGCCGGGCACAGCGGGTCGGCCCCATTAGCTAGGGCCGATCGCAAGCGCGGCGCAGCCGGGCACAGCGGGTCGGCCCCATTAGCTAGGGCCGATCGCAAGCGCGGCGCAGCCGGGCACAGCGGGTCGGCCCCATTAGCTAGGGCCGATCGCAAGCGCGGCGCAGCCGGGCACAGCGGGTCGGCCCCATTAGCTAGGGCCGATCGCAAGCGCGGCGCAGCCGGGCACAGCGGGTCGGCCCCATTAGCTAGGGCCGATCGCAAGCGCGGCGCAGCCGGGCACAGCGGGTCGGCCCCATCAGCTAGGGCCGCATTTCGTAGGCACCGTCGTAGGCCTTGACCTGCTCCCATACCCGGTTGAAGCGTTGCGTGTCAGAGACCGGTTTGCGTACCGCCGACAAAGCCCAATCCTGCTGCGCCGAAGTCGAACTCGGCTTGCCGTGCAAGGCGATGGCATGTTGGGAGAAATCGCGGATCTGGACGTCGAAGATCTGGTCCACCAGGTCGGCGTCGAGCCCGATCAGGTCCGTTTGTTCGAGGATCAGCTGGCCGTAGACGATCAGCGTGAACAGGTGACCGACGACGAGCAGGAAGTCGAGGTCGCGCATCTGGTCGGGGTCCGGTGCGGCGCTGCTCAGTAATTCTTTGAGCGCGCAAGCCTGCTCATAGAACAGCCCGACGTTACCTATGTCCGCGTGTTGTTCGTAAACCGCTGCCCAGTCGGCGAATTGCACCTTTGACGCGCCGCGCGCCGGACCCTGCGCCCAGAAGAACGCGTCATCGGCCGCGTCGTTTCGGGTGCCGATCTCGGGGTAAGTCGCCGGGTTGAACATATAGTTGGGCATGAACTTCAGGATCTGCGCGACGTTGACGTGGACCGTGCCTTCCAATCGCGGCAACGCGCCAATCAGCCGCGCCACTTCGCTGAAGTAGGTGTTCTTTTCGAAGCCCTTGGCGGCCAGCACATCCCACAGCAGTGTGACGACGGTTTCGCCTTCGGAGGTGACTTTGGACTTGGTCACCGGATTGAACAGCAGGTATCGACGGTCATCGAGGCTGGCGCTGCGGAAGTAGTCGATCGCACGGTCGCTGAACAGTTTCATCGCGATCAATCTGACGTACGCCTCGACGAAACTGGCCCGAACGTGCGGGAAATCGGTGACAGGGTTTCCGTACAGGATCCGGTTGTTGGCGTGGGTTATCGCTTCATAGAAGGCGTGTTCGCACATCCCGATCGAGCCAGAACACAAGTTGAACTTGCCGACGTTGACGGTGTTCAGTGCGGCGGAGAACGCTTCGGGTCCGGTACACAGGATGTCCTCCTCGTGCACCGGATAGTCGTTGAGCCGGAAATTGCTGACGTACATCTGGCCGTGCACCACGTTGCCGATCAGCTCGTAGTTCTGGTGGCTGCTGTCCGCGACGAACCACACGTAACCGTCGGCGCCGTCGACGTCGGTGCGGCGGGAGAACACCGACACCATGCCCGCCACGTTGCCGTTGCCGATGTAGTACTTCTCCCCCGAAGCCCGGAACACCGGTTTTTCGGGGCCGTCGTCGTCACAGGCGGGGGTGAGCAACATGTCCGTGTTGTAGATATCGGCGCCGTGCTCCCGTTCGGAGAGCGCGAATGCCATCACGCCGCCGGCTTCGAGTTGTGCGGCCGCGCGTTCCTTGGCTTTGATGTTGTCGCTCTGCCAGATCGGCCCAAGGCCCAGGATGGTGACCTGCTCGGCGTACCAGTAGGACAGACCGTAAAACCCGAAAATCTCGCTGAGCGCGGCGTTGCGGGAGGTGTCCCACCGCTTGTTCGGGTCGCCTCCGCCGTACTCCGACGGGGTGAGGAAGGTCGCGAAGATCTTTTCCTGCTTGATGAAGTCGAGGAAATCCGACACCCAAGCCGCCTCGAGATCGTCGCGGAGCAGCTTGGCCTTGCCGCGGCCCTCGAACCACTCGATCACCGCGCGCAGTTGGCGCCGCGTCTGCGGGTCGAAATGTGACGGGTCGTAAGTGTTCGGATCGAAAAGCAGTCGGCGGGAATTCGCCATGCTCTGCCCCTTTCTCGGGCGCCCTTCCCGGGCGCCCAGGCGTTGGCGCGGGTCCGGCGTCGAATCTAGCGCTACTCGGTCAGGTCATGGGCAGATCTCGGGGAGCTAACGATTCGGCTCAGGCGCGGCGTGGGTGCGCGCGCCGCCCGCTCGCCCGTGTTCTGGTGTAACCCTGATGTCCACCTACCTGCGTTGCACCCGCCGCGTCACCGTTGTCGCGGCGGTGTGTTCGGCGCTACTGGCCACCGGCATGCCTTCGGCCAGTGCCGACCCGGCCACCGACGCCCTGGGCTTCGTCGACTCCAGCGCGCGCTGCGCGGCACCTAACACGGCTGTCGCATTCGGCAACACGGCAGAATCACGCGTGGCGATCTGCAAGAGCCCAGCTGGTCAATACGGCTACCACGGCGTGCGGGTCAGCGACGGCGCCAAACTGATCGCCTCCGCCTCGGCGGCCGCCGACGGCAGCTACGTCGCCAAAAGCGACGGCATTACCTACACGGTGACATCGAGTGCGCTGGTGGTCAGCGACGGCAACGGCGTGATCCGTCGGGAGCCGATGGTGTCGTTCCACGGACCGAAGACGGCGCAGACACCGGCCGCCACACCGCAGACACCGGCCGCGGCACCGACAACGGCCGCCCCGCCGAAGCCGTTGCCGCCGCCGCTACCCGCCGAAGTCGGTGGTCGCGGGCACTAGGTTTGATTGTCCGGCTTCTCCTCATCGCGCTCCGCGCTCTGCATCGTCGCCAGACTAGCGTGGCGCTTGCGCCGCAACCGAAATCGATTGACTCACGGTGTAACTGTCGATTCCTTCGGTCCCGAGTTCACGGCCGTAACCACTGTTCTTGACGCCGCCGAACGGAGCCGCGGGATCCATGATGTAGCCCTCGTTGACGCCGAACGTGCCCGACCGCACTCGACCCGCCACCCCATATCCGCGATCGACGTCGGTGGTGAACACCGATCCGGCCAGCCCGTACTCGGTGTCGTTGGCGATCCGGATCGCGTCGTCTTCGTCGCGGTAGGAGATGACGGTCAGGACCGGGCCGAAGATCTCTTCGCGCGCAATCCGCATGTCGTTGTGGGCGTCACTGAACAATGTCGGCCGCACGTACCACCCGGTGTCGAGGCCGGCGGGCATGTCGGTGCCGCCGATCACCAGACGCGCCCCTTCGCTGGTGCCCGCTTCGATGTAGCCGCGGACGCGTTCTTGCTGACGCTTGGCCACCAGCGGGCCCATCGCGGTGTTGGGATCGGCGGGGTCGCCGACCGGCATCGACTCCATCGCTGCCGCCAACGCATCGACGAACTCGCGCTCGCGGGACGCGGGCACCAGGATGCGGCTCAGCGCATTGCACACCTGGCCGCTGTTGGCCAGGCTGGCCATCTGAATCCCGGTGGCCACGGCCGCCGGGTCGGCGTCGTCGAGCACGATCGCCGCCGACTTGCCACCCAGTTCAAGGCTGACCGGCTTGAGATTCGCGGCGGCGGCGAGCGCGACTTGACGACCGGCCGCCGTAGACCCGGTGAACGAAACTTTGTCCACACCGGCGTGGCCCACCAATTGCTCGCCGACATTGCGATCGCCGGGCACCACGTTGAACACACCGGGCGGTAGGTCGGCTGCTGCGACCAGATCAGCAAGCAATTGCGCGTCGAGCACCGACTCGGGTGCCGGTTTGAGCACCACCGAACACCCGGCCAACAGCGCCGGAATGACCTTGGCGACGGTGAGGAATTGCGGCATGTTCCACGGCACCACCGCCGCGACCACCCCGACCGGTTGCTTTGTGATCCGAATGTCCTTGCCGTACAAGCCCGGGCGGTCCTGCTGCCATTCGTAGTCTCCCGCCAGCCCGCAGAACGCCGAGATCATGGCCAGTGGAAGCCGGACCTGCGCCATCTTGGCAAACGTGATGGGGGCGCCGATCTCGGCCGAGATCAGCGCCGCCATGTCGGCTCGGCGTTCCTTGTAGAGGGCTGCCAGGCGCCCGATCGCCTCGATCCGTTCGGCCGGTTGCATCCGCGGCCACGGCCCGGCATCGAACGCCGCGCGGGCCGCCGCCACGGCGCGGTCGACATCGGCCGGCCCCGCGCACACCGCATGACCGATCACGTTCTCGCTGTGCGGCGATATCACAGTGATGACGGAAGCGGAATCGGGAGCAGTCCACTTCCCGTCGATGAAAAGCTGGTCCCTGTCGTACATCTGTTCCTTTCAGGTGTCCGGAATCTAGGTGTTGCGACCGCCGTTGACGCCGAGTATCTGTCCGGTGATGTAGCCGGCCTCGTCGGACACGAAAAAGGCGCAGGCAGCGGCGATGTCCTCGGGCCGGCCCACCCGGCGCACCGGTGTGCGGTTGATGTGGTCTTCCACGGTTCCGCCGAGCAGGTGTCGACTCTCGGCGCTACGCAGCATCGGTGTGTCGATGAACCCGGGCGGAACGGCGTTGACGGTGATACCGCGCGGCCCGTATTCCAGAGCCAGGGATTTGGTCAGGCCGTTCACCGCTGATTTCGCCGCCACATAGTGAGCCATGAACGGCTGACCGGAGTGCGTGCTCGATGACGAGATGTTGACGATGCGTCCCCATCCGGCCTCGACCATGTCGGGCAGCACGGCCTGGGTGGTGTGGAACACCCCGTTCAGGTTGACGTCGAGCACCTTCGACCAGTCCTCGAATGTCATCGTCGAGAACTTCTGGAAGCCTTCCACCCCGGCGGCGTTGACCAGCACCAGGATCGGGCCGAACTGCTTGCGGATTGCCGCGACGGCGTCCGCCACCTGCTCGCGATCGGTCACGTCGGCAACGTGGCCGAACTCGTCACCGGTGGGCGACAGGTCGATGACCGCTACCCGAAGCCCGTCTTTGCGCAATCGTTCGGCGACGGCGCGGCCAATCCCCGAGGCACCGCCGGTCACGACCGCCGTCTTCAAACTCCAACCTTCACTTTCCTGAGCGACTGCCCAAACATCTCATGCCTATCACTCCGTGTCGATTATGGTCAAGCCCATGGACAGGCCCCCGTTTCGTTTCGCCGTACAGGCGACCAACGCCGCCGGCGGGCGACAGTGGCGTGACACCGTCCGCAGAGTCGAAGACCTCGGCTACTCAACGCTTTTCCTCGCCGATCACTACCTGGGCCCCGGGCCGGCACAGAAAGCCGCACGCACCCCTCGGCAAGACCTCGCCCCGATCGCGGCGATGGCCGCCGCGGCCGCGGTCAGCGAGACGCTCCGCATCGGTTGCCGGGTGTTCTGCATCGACTACCACGTGCCCGCCGTGTTGGCCAAGGAAACAGCGACCCTGGATTTGCTGTCCGACGGTCGGCTGGAAATGGGCATCGGAGCCGGCTGGAGCGAAACCGAGTACAACGCAATGGGACTGACCTTTGACCGGCCGGGCCGGCGACTCGCCAAACTCGCCGAGGTCGTCTCGCTGATCAAGGCTCACTGGGCGGGCGAGGAACTGGACAACTCTGGCGATTTCGTTCACGTGCGCGGCTATGCGGGACGGCCCCGCCCCGTGCAGCACCCGCATCCGCCGATCATGATCGGCGGCGGCGGGCCTCGGGTGTTGTCGTTGGCCGGCCGCGAAGCCGACATCGTCAGCATGTCCAGCGTGCCGTTCGTGGCGCGCGACGCCGACGGTCTGGACCCACATGCCGTCGCGCAGCGCCGGATCGACGTTGTCCGGTCGGCCGCCGGCGAGCGCTTTGGTCGCCTGGATGTCGAAAGCTCGCCGTACTTCACGGCGATCACCGACGATCCCGAGGCGGTGTTGGCTGACGCGGCAACGTCGACGGGGATCTCCGCCGACGTGCTGCGTGAGCATCCCAACGTCCTGATCGGTTCCCTGGAAACCATTGTGGAAGAGCTGCATTCACGCCGGGAATCGCTCGGGGTCAATTACGTCACGGTGCAACAATCCCAGATCGAATCCTTCGCACCGGTCGTGGACCGGCTCCGCGGGCACTGAACCTTGACCGCTGCGTGCAGAGGTGTAACCATGGCACCTGACTATTGGGCGATCGCTCAAATAGTGTCGGCGTTACGTCACCACCGCGGGAGTGAGACAACTCAATGGCAAAGCGGACCAGATACAGCGAGTACCACGACCAGTACGCGAACTATCGACTCGAACTCTCTGATGACGGCATCCTGTTCATGCGGTGCCACACCAACGGCGGCAGCCTGATCTGGGACTGGCGGGCCCACGATCAGATGTCCGACGCGTTCGCCGACATCGCCGGGGACCGCGAGATCAAGGTGCTCATCCACACCGGCACCGGCGAGAACTACAACGCCAACTGGGGGCGCATGCCCAACGGGGATCCCGTCGAGGAGCCCGACTATCTGCTGATGCCCGGTACCCGAGGCCTGCATAAGCTGGACGAAAAGGCCTGGTATGCAAGGCACCTGATCACCAACGTGCTCGACGTCGATGTTCCGATGATCAGCGCGGTCAACGGCCCGTGCAACATGCACTCGGAGGTGCCGCTGCTCGGTGACATCGTGCTGGCCTCCGAGGACGCCTACTTTCAAGACGCATCGCATTTCCCCCGCGGCCAGGTGCCCGGTGACGGCCAGCATGTGATCTGGAGTTTCCTGGCGGGCCACACCCGGGCCCGCTATTTCCTGCTGACCGGCATGAAGCTCGGGGCGGCCGAAGCCAAGGAGTGGGGCGTGGTCAACGAGGTGCTGCCTAAAGACACCCTGCTCGACAGGGCGTGGGAACTCGCCCGCGAGCTGGTCAAGCGCCCACCGCTGACGCTGCGCTATTCCCGACAGCTCTTCACCAACCCCCTCAAGCGGGCGTTTCTCGACGAGCTCGGTCACGGCCTGGCACGCGAAACGTACGCGCAGCGAGCCTTCTTCCCGTTCGGTGGCGAGATGGCGCCGCTGGACCGCGCCTGGGACGACGAGCCGTGGAAAACGCCGTCCAACGGCGCGCCCGCACAAGAAGGAGCGCACTCATGACCAGCATCCAGCAACGTCTGTCTACCGGCCGCGGCAAGTTCACCACCGACTACCCCGAACTGGGGACGGCGCCGGTGAACTATGAGGATTCGATCTCAGAAGAATTCTTCGCCGCCGAGCGTGAAGCCGTGTTCAAGCCGAAACTGGTTGTGCGTCGGGCGGCTCGAGCGGCTGCCGCACAAGGGTTCTTACTTCACCCGCGATCTGCCCGGGCGGCTCGCTTCGATCGTGATCGCCCGCGACCTTGACGACACCGTGCACGCGTTTCACAACGTGTGCGCCCACCGCGGCAACAAGGTGGTGTGGCAGGAACACCCCGGTGAGGAGACTTCGGGAAACTGCCGGGCGTTCGCCTGCAAATACCACGGTTGGCGGTACGGCTTGGACGGCACGGTCAACCACATCACCAATGAGGGTGAGTTTTTCGACCTGGACAAGAGTTCGCTGCGAATGCCTCCGGTGCACTGCGAGGTGTGGGCGGGCTTCATCTTCGTGCACCTCGCCTCCGAACGGGAAGGGGTTCCGGTTCCGCTGCGAGACTTTCTCGGTGATGGTCTGCTGGGCATGGAGGCGTATCCATTCGAGAAGATGACCCAGCGTTACGGGTTCTCCACCCGAATCAAGGGCAACTGGAAGCTGGCCGTCGACTCGGTCTGCGAGTGGTACCACCCGCCGTACGTGCATGGTCGATTCATCGACCCCGACGTGTCCAAAGCCGAGAAGATGGTGCCGCCCGTCGATTCGTACCACTACGACCTGTTCCGCCCGCACATGCTCACCTCGGTCCCCGGGCCGCCGCCGTTGCCGCCTCGCCAGCCCGGCACCGCGGGACCCGCCCGTCAGGACCAGCGTTGGGTCTACAAGCTCTTCCGCGCAGGCCTTTTCGGCCCCGACGACGTCCCGGATGTCGGCCTCGATAAGGCTGCGACCGATTTCCTCAACCGCGGCAACATCGCATCGTGGGGCAACGACCAATTCTGGCTCTTCCCGAACATGTCGATCCAGATCTGGGCGCGTAATTACTACATCACCTACACCTACTGGCCGGAGACGGTCGACTCGCACATCTATGAGATCGACCTGTACTTCGTGCCGCCGGTGAACGCGGCCGACCGCCTTGCGCAAGAATTGGTGGTTGACAGCACGATCGAGTTCGCCATGCAGGACGTGAACACCATCGAGGCCACCCATTCGGCACTCAAGACGCGGGCGCAGAACACCTTTCATCTGAGCGACCAGGAGTTGCTCATCCGCCAGTTCCACACGGTCATCCGTGACACCGTCGGCGCTTATCAGTCCGCGAAGGAGTCATGATGTCGGATGCGACACTGCCGCAAGGCTTCTCTGATCTCGAGCCGTTTGTGACCGCCTGGGCCTTGCCCACCCGTGCGCAACGCTATGAGGCGCGACTGTCCAAGCCGTTCGATGAGCTGGTCAGGTTCTATGACGCCGTGGCGCCGAGGGCCGAGGAGGCGATCGCCTACCTCGACCGACTCGACATCAACGCGTTGCCAGAGGACGCCACCAGGCTGTTGCACCTGCAGTACTCGATGATCCTGGTTTCCTACGCCGTCAACGTGTTCAAGCAGAATCGCATCCCGGATTCCGGTGCCGCTTTCTTCGACATGGTCGTCGAGCCGGCGGTGTGATAGTCCCCGTGTGATAGGAACATGCAGGTGACCGCATCCGCACGGCCGAAGGCACGCGACTCCACCACTCGCGACATGTTGATCGCCGCAACCAGTCAGGTCATGGTCGAGGAGGGATACGCCGCGGCCACCTCGCGCCGGGTCGCGGCAGCGGCCGGTGTCAAACCGGCCCTCGTGCATTACTACTTCCCCACCATGGACGAGTTGTATCTGGCGGTCTTCCGGCGCGGCGCCACCGTCTACCTTGACAGGCAACAGAAAGCGCTGGCGTCTGACCGGCCACTGCACGACTTCTGGGACACCCTCATCGCGCCCAAAGACACCCGACTTCTGTTGGAGTTCATGGGCCTTGCCAATCACCGCAAGGAGATCAGGGCGGAGATCGCAGCCTGGTCGGAGCGCTGGCGCGAACAACAGATCACCGCACTGAACTTCATCGTCCGCGAGCACGATCTCGACACCGAGGAATTCCCACCCGCCGCGCTGGCGGTCGTCATCGCCGCGATAGGGCGCACCCTGATACTCGAACAAGGGCTTGGCACCTCGGGCGGCCACGACGAGGCTGTCGATCTGGTGCATCGGATGCTCGACCGATTCGAGATGCCGCAGCCCAAAGTTCGTCGTGGTGGGCAGTCCGGTTAAGGCAGCACGATCCGCAACCGCTCCCAGCCACGGACGGTGGATGTTGACGCGAGTTGTGCTGTGCCGTAGTCGATATCCCATTCAGGCCAGCGGTTGAGGATCTCGTCCAGCGCGACACGCCCCTCCAGCCGGGCGAGGTTGGCGCCCAGGCAGTAGTGCACACCTTTTCCAAAGGTGATGTGCGCGATGTTGTCGCGGCGGATGTTGAAGGTGTCCGGGTCGGCGTAGCGGCGAGGGTCACGATTGGCCGCACCAAACAGCAGCAGCATGGCACTGCCGGCCGGGACCGTCGTGCCGTAGCACTCGAAATCCTCTGCCATCCAACGGGCGACGTGCGGTCCGGTGGGCTCGAAGCGAAGCGTTTCATCGACGGCGCGGTTCAGCAGCGACCGATCCTGCTCGATCTCGCGTCGCTGGTCGGGGTGCTCGGCGAGTACCTTGGCCAGCCAGCCGATCAGCCGGCCGGTAGTCTCGTTGCCCGCGCCGGCGACCACCTGGGTGTAGTGCAGCACCTCTTTGCGGGTGAGCTTGCGGTGCACTCCCTGCTGGTCATCGAATTCGACGTTGAGCAGCGTCGTCATCAAGTCGTCCGACGGATTCTTGGACCGCCACTCGACGTAGTCGGCGTAGATCCGGCCGTCGGCGATGGAGTCGGCATCGGCGACCTTGAGCGGCGCGCCGGGTTTGGTGCGCAGATTGGCGTCGTTGGCGTCGCGAACCGAGACCTGTTCGGACTCCGGGATTCCCAACAGCATCCCGATCACCCGCATCGGCATCATCGACGCGAGTTCGGCGATGATGTCGAATCCTTCTGACCCGACCAGCGGGTCCAGGCATCGCACGCAGTACTGCCGGATCTGTTCTTCGATGGCCGCCATCCGGCGCGGGGTGAAAACCCGCGACATCAGTCCCCGCAGCATCGAATGCTCGGGCGGATCCTGAAACATCATCACACCGCCGGGCATGTCGAATTTCGACTGCACCAGCTCGAGGATGTCGCTGCGACGACTGGAGAACACCTGCCAGTCCGCCAGCGCCTGCTCGACATCGGAATGCCGTGACAACGACCAGAAATCGTACTGCTCGTTGTGGTAAACCGGCGCTTCCTCGCGCAGCCGCGCGTAGGTCGGATACGGGTCGGTGTTGATCCCCGTGTCATAGGGGTCGTAGTAGACGTCGGTCTCGTTCGTGACGGTCATCGATGCGTCCTTATTTCAGGCAGCTGCGGCGTCGACGGGCAGGGCCACACCACATACCATCCGGCCCATGAGACCTCCGCAAGAGTTTTGGGCGATCGCCCAATTCGGGCGCACGCCATGTCTAGCAGCCCAGTACGGAGCTCGTCAAGGGTCGATGCCGCCGTCAGTTATGGATGGGCCTTCGTCGCGTGAACGACATTGCACGGCAGGTGTATGCGCCCGTCATCAAGGAGCGGCAAGATGGCGGCCATTCGTTCGGCCATTCGGCGCATCTGCCCCGCAATCCCGGGCGGGAGTTGTTCCAGCAGCGACTCGGGCAGCTTGCCGAAGCTGCCGGAGAAACCCGCCGCGCTGCAGACAAACGTCGCGGGTCCGAGAAAGTCGATGAGCCACCCGGCGTTTTCCAACGTGTCGCGGATGCCGGCCGGAGTCACGGCCTCCATCGGGGCGGTGACGCCGTTGACATTGTCTTCGGAGAAGCAATAGATGAACCAGCGGGCGCGCGGCGTGGTCACGCGGTGCAGGGCGGCGGCGTAGGCGGGCCGTTCGTCGCGGTCCAGACAGTGATAGAGAGCGCTGTCGACGACGGTGTCGAAAAGTCGGCCCAGGCCGCTCAGTTCGGTGGCATCGGCGACCTCGAAGTTCACCTGGACGCCGGCCGCGGCGGCCCGCGCGCGGGCCTGCTCGATGCCCGTGGGCGAGCTGTCCACACCCGTCACCCGGTGGCCGCGCTGGGCCAGGTAGATCGCGTTGTCACCGAGTCCGCAGCCCGCGTCGAGCACCTGGCCCGTGATTGCACCGAGTGCTTCGAGCTCCATGAGCCGCGGCTGAGCCTGCCGAATATCCCAGGGGATGGCCTTCGGCGCAGGCGCACCCGGGAACGCGGGCCCTCCGCGGTAGAGGCTTTCGTAAGACCCGGGATTGTGGCGAAAGGCTTCGGGTGCGGCATGAGTCATGCTGCGACGGTATAACTCACCGGGCTTGGAGCGCCGCGTCTGCGACCAGGCGGTGTCCAATGGCCGCCGTGGTGGTGACAAACGACTCTAGGGCCCGGCGCTGCCGTCTTTAGGCTCAAAGTCAAGACACCCATGGAGGCTCACAACGATGCACCCCAGCGGTCCCCCCACTCTCGACCCGACACCTGCGATGCGTATCACGGTCAACGAGTGCAGCGACCACACCCGCGCCAGAGTCGAGTTAGCCTGGGCCGGAAGGAACTTGGCCGGGACCGGAGTCGCATATCGGCACCCGTCCGATTGCCTCAATGACCACGCCCGCCAGGAAATGGCAACTGCGCGTGCGCTATCGGACCTCGCCGGCCGGCTGGCAGCGCACGCCGCCCACGACAAAGGCGGGAGCCGGCTGACCGTCGTGCGCTGACGCTGCACGCCGGCCGCGGCCTTGTGGGGCTTTTGGTCTGTGACTCGGGCCTCTAGGCCCTTCGTTAACTGTGATGTGAGGCCGGCATTCACGCAACCATTCCGCGGTCTGCAGCAAAGGCCGCCGTCACGCTCTTTGCCAGCGCCGGAACCGCGCAGGCCGAAACCAACCCGACCTATTTCGCAAACCAGGACGGCAGCCTCGAGGTCATTGACGGCGGCGGCGGGATGGCCATCCACGCGACGATCGTCGACGCGCGCAACCCCCTGGAGCGAGGGAAGTTTGCCACTACCACGCGGTGGGGGTGATGAACACGCCGGCGCTGCCGTATGACCGCGATACGACCATCCAGGGGCCCACCCCTTCGCGCCCGGTGACCATCATCTTTCAGCAGCTCGGCGGAACCTACAGGGTGGATGTGACCTGCTACGGAACCGGCAATTCCGCTAGCTACTCTCCGGTGGTGTACTGACCTAAAAGCTGGACACGCTCTGAAGAAAGTTGCCACACAACACCTGACCCAGCGTTAAGGTGCTGTTCGTGAGCACAAGCCGGTTAGCCAATGGCACGGGGCGTTGGCTGGCTTTCGGGGCCACGCTCGCCGTGTCTGCCGCGATGCTTTATGCACAGCACGCCGAGCCACCGCGCTTCGTGAAGAAGCCGGCCGCAACCGCACTCAGCACCCGACCCGCGCCAAGCGCACAACCCGCGCCTCCTGCTGCGCCGCCCCACGTCGCCACTGCCGCCGAGGCCAAGTCGCTGGCGGCCGACGCGCCCGCCGCTGCCCAGAGCTTCCAGTTCGCGCTGCCCGCCGGTGTCGCGCCGGAGACGGGGCTGCAGGTCAAGACCATCTGGGCGGCCCGCGCCATCAGCCTGCTGTTCCCCCAGATCACCACCATCGGCGGCTACCGCCAGGACGCGTTGAGGTGGCATCCGAGCGGGTTGGCGATCGACGTGATGATCCCCAACCACGACAGTCCTGACGGCATCGAGCTCGGGAACCAGATCGCCGGATACGCCCTGGCGAACGCCAAGCGGTGGGGCATCGACCACGTGATCTGGCGACAGAAGATCTACCCGGGGATCGGAAAGCCGAGCTGGACGGCAAACCTCGGGAATGAAACCGCCAACCACTACGACCACGTCCACATCGCCACCGATGGTGGCGGGTACCCGACCGGCCGCGAGATCTACTCCATCGGATCCATGAGCCCCACGCCGCCGGATTGATCCCGGACTGGTCGAGGGCGACGGCGGGGCCGACGCCGCTGCGAATCCTGCAGATGGCCACGCTCAACGCCGCCGAGTTCCTGGGCAGGACTGACAGCATGGGCGCCCTGGAACCCGGCAAAGACGCCGACATCGTCCTGCTCGGGGCCAACCCTGTGGAGAGCGTGGCCAACTTGCACGACATCGCCGGGGTGGTCCGGGACGGTCGGTACTACTCGCCGGAAACTCTCACGTCGACGATGGAGTCGATCGCCGACGCGCATTCGGCTGCCTGATCTGCGACGCACCGGGGCGCCGCTAAACTGGCGAGCTACATCGAACTATGGAGAAACATGAAACGTCCGGCCTTCAGCGCCATCCCTGTGGCCGCTTTCGCCATCCCGGTTGCGGCGACGATCTTGGTCGCACCGTTCGCGCGCGCGCAAACCCAGGTCGAGGACTCGTGCAAGGCCTCTGGCGGCCAATATTCGTCACAGCAGGTAAGCGCTCATTTCGGGCAGGATCCCAGTCTTATCGAGACGTGCTGCACCAACACTGGGCCGTCGCAGAAATGTGTGACGTACAAGGACGGGGTCCAAGGGCCGACGTACGGCGGCTAGGCAGAACATCTGTTCTGTTGTTTCGGGTCGGGGCGCTGCCATGGCCGGGCGCCGGCACGCTTGATCAGCTGTGTGCGCTGGCCGGTCGTCGCAGTTGACAGCGAAGTCGCCCTAATTTTTCGGGTTGTCAGCCCGACTCCCCTTCGCCCGGATGCGGAGAGCGTCACGGCGTGCATGAATTAGAGGGCGCCGTCCGCGGATAGCCGAGCAAAAGGAGCATTCCGTGCCCGAAAAGACGTCAGACGACATCTTCAAACTCGCCAAAGACGAAAACATCGAGTATGTGGATGTCCGCTTTTGTGACCTGCCAGGAACCATGCAGCACTTCACAATTCCGATTTATGTCTTCGACGAAACCGTGTTCGAAGAAGGGTTAGCTTTCGACGGCTCCTCGATTCGGGGCTTCCAATCGATTCACGAGTCCGACATGCTGCTGCTTCCTGACCCCGAGACCGCGACCATCGACCCGTTCCGAGCCGCCAAGACGCTGATCGTGAACTTCTCGGTGCACGACCCGTTCACCCTCGAGTTGTACTCGCGCGACCCGCGCAACGTCGCCCGCAAGGCGGAGAACTACCTGATCAGCACCGGAATCGCGGACGCCGCCTACTTCGGCCCCGAGGCCGAGTTCTACATCTTCGACTCGGTCAGCTTCGACTCCCGCACCAACGAGTCGTTCTACAAGGTCGACGCGACATCCGGGTGGTGGAACACCGGAGCAGCGAGCGAGGTCGACGGCAGCCCCAACCTGGGCCACAAGGTCCGGCCCAAGGGCGGGTACTTCCCGGTCGCGCCCAGCGACCATTACGTCGACCTTCGCGACATCATGCTCACCCACCTGACGAATGCGGGCTTCAGCCTCGAGAAGGGCCACCACGAGGTGGGCAGCGGCGGGCAGGCCGAGATCAACTACAAGTTCAACACGTTGCTACACGCGGCTGACGACCACCAGATGTACAAGTACATCATCAAGCAAACCGCATGGCAGGTCGGCAAGAGCGTGACGTTCATGCCCAAGCCGCTGTTCGGCGACAACGGCTCCGGGATGCACTGTCACCAGTCGCTGTGGAAGGACGGTGTTCCGCTGATGTACGACCAAGGCGGGTACGCCGGCCTGTCGGACATGGCCCGCCACTACATCGGCGGTCTGCTTTACCACGCACCGTCGTTGCTGGCCTTCACCAACCCCACGGTGAACTCCTACAAGCGACTGGTCCCCGGCTACGAGGCCCCGATCAACCTGGTCTACAGCCAGCGCAACCGCTCGGCCTGCGTGCGCATCCCGATCACCGGTGACAACCCGAAGGCCAAGCGGCTGGAATTCCGATGTCCCGACTCCTCAGGCAACCCGTACCTGTCGTTTTCCGCGATGCTGATGGCCGGCCTGGATGGCATCAAGAACAAGATCGAGCCGCCTCCCCCGATCGATAAAGATCTCTACGACTTGCCGCCGGAGGAGGCCGCGAACATCCCGCAGGCTCCCACCCAACTGTCCGCGGTGATCGACCGCCTGGAGGACGACCACGAATACCTCACCGAGGGAGGCGTTTTCACGCCCGACCTGATTGAGACGTGGATCAACTACAAGCGAACTTACGAGCTTGCGCCGTACAACCTGCACCCAACCCCGTACGAGTTCGCGCTGTACTACGACGTGTAAGCCAGCTAACCGGGTTGACCAGCGCAGACATTAGCTGCTCGGGCTCTCGGTACGCAGTGGGTACGCAGTAGTTTTGAGCCGTTCTGCGATGACAGCACCGACGGCTGTCCTGGTGGACTCGGGCCAAAGGTGACCGTAGGTGTCTAGTGTGGTGCGCGCCGAGGCGTGCCGCATCCGCGCCTGAACCGTTTTAGTGTCGGCACCGGAGGCGATCAGCAGCGACGCGAGATAGTGCCGTAGGTCGTGAAACGAAAACCCTTCGGGCAGGCTGTCGATCTGATCGCGCACCTCGCGGATTGCACGCTCGATGAGCCACGGCCCGCACTGCTGCGTGCCTAGCCCATTGGTAACCATCATCTCGCTCGGGTACCTCTGCACCGACGCCGACAGTAGCAGCGCCAAGTCACGCGGAATCGGTATCGGCTGGTCGCTGCCGTCCGTCTTGAGCGGCTTGTCGGGCCACTGCCGCTTGGCATGGACCACTCCCCTGATGAAATCCACATCGGCCACCCGCAATCCAGCGACCTCAGCAACGCGCAGCCCGGCGAACGCGGTGAAAGCAAGTCAGAGGCAACCTATCTCGGCTTGGCCGACGGGTAAGCACACTGCCGCGATCCTCGCCGTCGCAACGCTGGGCTCGGCGATCGAATACGGCGCTTGCACGCACGACGGGTCGGCGGCGCTCACCCGCCATGTGCTCAATGCTCGCCGGCGCGCGACGCGCACCGGATATCTGCTCTACAAAGCGCACCCGGAATCGCCCGACAAGATCGACGCCGCCTACGCCGCGGTGATGGCATGGAAAGCACGCCTCGATGCGGTATCGGCCGGCGTCGGCGCCCACCGCGGAAAACCGGTGATCGCCCGCGTGCGCGGCGGGGTGCTCGGATAACGCTGCCCCAAGACGTATTCGGTTAACGCTGTCGGTGTCGCACGATGGCGCCGATCAGGCCGATTGGAATGGCCGCCATGCAGGCTATCCAGACAACGAACAGGATGAATCCGAAGAGATGGATGACGAGTAATGCCGGTGCAGGTCCGCCGTGGTAATCGAGGGCGAGCGTAGTCAGAATATTTGCCGGGACGACGCCAAGGACTCCGGCGATGGCCGCGATGACGAACGGCCTTGGAGACTTCGGGCGCGGTGACTCAGGCTGCATGTCGACGACGGTAACGGAGGGCGGGAAGCTCCGGTCGCGATCGTCGAAGCGCGGTCGGATCGCGTCGAGCCTGTCGTCGGCAGAGATGGCCGAACTCGCATGCCCCTAGCCGATTACCGGCCCCGACGACGGTACGAAGACAAAGAAATTCTCAGTCCAACCCTCACGCGTGTCATGGTCGACTTTCACGCGCCAGGTGTAGACCTTTCCTGGGTCCAACGGCAGTCCACCGGAGAAAAACATCGCGAAGTGAACTGACGGCCACACAGCATGCGGAGGAACGTCGACACCTTGCACGACAGCGGGTTTCAGCGCGTCAGCAGACCCTACCCTGAGAAACTGCGGCCCCATTGGATTGGGAAGCGCGACGAGGCTGCCGTCGTCGCGCTCAAGCGCGAGCTCAACAGCCGGTGAGTCTCCAACGTACTTGGGAGGGAAAGCAATCCGGGCGACGACGGCATGAGGAATCGTTGCTTTCAGATTGGCGTCGAAGCCCACCATGCTGATCCCACCGCCGACGATATTTAGCTTGCCAGCAGCATCGGTGTTGACGAAGTCGGCGATCAGGATCCGCACACTTGCGTCGTCGGCGGCCTCGCTCATGCAGTGAGAGCGGCGTGGTCGTTGATGTGCGCGCGCTCGGAGGTTTGCGACCAATCTCCTCGCCGCAACTCGTCCATAAGTTCTTCGGGTGAGGGAAGCCGGTCTTGAACCATCTGCGTCCAGTCCACGGCGATGTAAATGAGTTGGTCGTTCTCGTCTATATGGTCGACCGTCCCGATTGCGACGAGGTTAGCCTCGGGTTCGCGCACAAGAACTTGCTGACCTGGGCTCGGCCTGGGGCCGCGGACGTCCTCAAAGCCAGAGAACGTCAGGCCCCCCAAGACACGCACATTCGGGTCGATCATTATCTCGATCATTCTCCTGGCCTCCTCTCCTTTGTAAACGCTGCCACGAACCGTTTTGCATCCTCCAAGGTAGGAGGATCCCCCAGGATCACAGAATAATGCTCGTCGGGCTCGCCGTCGTACTCATCTTTCTCAAAAGCGAAGTGGTCGTCGAGCAGTCTTTGTGCTGACGAACACCACCATAAGTGCTGGTTGCGGGCGGGGTCGAGGCCATGTAGCTCCGTGACGTCGAGAAGCCGCGCGATCACCTGTTCCCGAGTTTCGCCTGGTTGGGCATGGTCAGCCCACACGGAAGCCGTGAAGTGGCCTTTGCCTGTGCCGCGACGGGCATCAAGTCCAGCACGATTAAGAACACCCTCTGGACTCATCGGTGTAAAACGTAGAACGACAGCGCGGGGATCGGGAGCGCCTGGCACGATATGCGACTTTACCGAGCCACCAGGCCAACAACTCCTAGCAGAAGCCTCGACTCAGGTCGCCCGGCGGCGTTGTTCGTCTTCGTGCATTGACACCCCGCCTCGGTCGCGAATCCGGCAGTGGGGCCCGGGCTGCGGCGCGTAAAGCACTGCGCCGCAGGCGCACCGCCACGCTATGTGCCGGCCGTTTCAGGAGCACCAGACCGAGCTGACCGACCAGTCTCCGTCGCCGTAGTCGTGGCCGACCAGGCAACACGTCGGCGGCACCACCACCCAACCGCGACCGGTGCGCACCAGATCGCCCACGAAGTTATTCGGGAAGTCGTCGCGACGCGGGCCGGTCACCGAGTTGTTGCACCCCGACCCACCGACACCCTCAGGTGTGGATTTTCCAGCCGGCTTCGACGACGCTGAAAGGGCCGGGCGACAGGGGGTGTTCGGTGTCGGGGTCGATCATCTTGACGTAGAGGTCGTAGTCGCACGTGTCACAGCCGTAGCCAATGAACCCGTGCGCGGTCTGGCCGGCAATGACGCTGCCAGTTCGCAGCGGGGGCATCTGGTTGATCTTCGCGTAGTTGACGTTGAAATCGGCGCCGAGCCAGTGATCGTCGGTCGGGTGGGTGAATGGTTGGTCGCCACCGCCGTAGCCGGACACGATGTAGATGTCCTCATATTTAAATGGCGTGGCGGACGTGCCGGTAATGCTTAGCTCGATGACGTTGCACTCCCAGCCGCCGGCGCAGCCGGCCGGGAACCACTTCGCGCTATTGAGCGTGACGTCTGCGGTCGCCCCGCTGGCAGCTTTCGCGTGGACAGGGGCGCCGACCTGGCCGATCGGGAACGGTGGCGGTTGGGGTGTGGGATCGGCGGTGCTGTGGGGAGATGTTGAACATGAGGCGACGGCGACCGTCGCCGCCGCGACAGCGACGATGCGTGCGACTGTCATTTGCTTATGGCGTTTTCCTGCGATTGAGTTTCGTGCCGCACTCGGCGCAGTAATAGGTAGTCACGCTGTCCGCCACCTGCTGCACGTGTTGACACTTGTAGCATCTGACTCTCGCCATTTTGCCGGTTGGATTTGTAGTCCCGGCAAGCTGTTTGGGCTTCGCGGCCTCTTTAGGTTTCGCGCCCTCACGGCTTCGGACGCTGCCACGGCCAACTCGAGCCCCAATAGCCATCAGCGCCACACCGAGCCAAGCGACGTACATCGCAATCCCGTGACTCGCCTTAAAGCCCGGCTGCGAAGTGTCGACTTCGCCATCGGGCTTGACCGGGTAGAGAGTGTCCGACGAGTTGCTATCTATGAGCAGGATTAGCGCGCAGATTCCGATCAAGATCAGGGGCCCCCACCATTTGTCGGTTTTCCCGGATCCCACTCCGAACGCGGAAGCGGCCGCCGCCAGTGAGAGCGCGATCAGCATCCAGCCGCCATGCTGAATGAGCGTGTTCTGCTCGATCGCACGGAAAGACGGCGACTCTTGCCACGGCAGGAACGTCGAAATGGTCACCGTGAGCGCACCTAGGGCTACCAGCGCAAACCCCGGTTCGACGGTTAATCCCGAATTAGACGGTGAAGCCGGTCCGGTCACGGCGCTCCCTTTCTTGAATAGCGCAGGTCGGCAGCCGAGGTGATTGCGCACAGGACAGACAAACCAGGGAATGCCCGGCATCGTAGTTGTAGCGACAATGGCTGAGGACCCGCATCGTTCGACACCTTAGCGACCCGCCGCGGTGTCCGGCTCTTAACTGCGAAAAGGCTATTCAACTGATCTGATTTACTGGATCAGGCGCAGTAACAGTTCGCGGTTTCGTCGCCGGCTCATCGCCGCTTGCGCCTGGCGGGTCTGACCAGTTTCAACACCGCGCCCGCTGGCGTTACTGCGCGTCGAACCGGTCCTTGTCAAACTTTCAGGCGTCAATTCCGACATGAGTTCCCGCATCTCCCATTCCGCATCTGCACGAAGCAGTCCTTCGGCTAGCAGGTCGATGCGGGCGCCATCGCGCGTATTCTTTGACATTGTCGACTCCAATTCAGTCGGCCGTTCCCCGGGGCCGTTCCAGCGGCCGCCGGGGTCTTCACTTTTACCCGGTCGGGTAAACCTCGGGGCGGTAGTCGCCATACACGCCGCGGTCGTCGCCGGCGAGGGTCCACGCGTGCTGCTGATCGGCGCGAGCAACGATCGCGCGTTGCGCCGGGTGCCGCCGCTCAATCGCGGTGGTGTGATGCATCCTGCAGAACCACACCGCGACGCCGGCGGCCGCAAAGCTGCTCAAAAGCAGGAGAAGCCACCAGAACTTCACGACGAATCCCAGCCTCAGCAAGATACGGAACAACCCACCCATCGGAGTCCTGCCTTCAACTCACGGCTCAGGAACGTAGAACCGGCACGGCTGCATGTCGGCGCCGCCGGGGCAGAGCTGCGGCATCGTCGTCAACCCGTGCGACCACGTGTTCTGCAACGGCCCGTTGTACTGCGGCGGCCCTTCGCAGTCCCAGTCACCGTGAAACCCGCAGTGGGGTTCAGCGACGGCCGGTGCCGCGGTGACAATCCCGCTGAGCGCCAGCGCGGCAGCGGCCGCAGCAACGGCAGCGAGTGTGCGTTTCATGGTTGGTCCTCTCCCTGATGAGGCGGGATGTTACGGGCGCCCACCGACGCCCGAGCACTCGTCAGAAGCCCCTCCCACATGAGGCCCGGTACGCAGTGGGTACGCAGCAGAATTTTCGGCAACCAACGCAGCCGTTTAGAGCCAACAGAATGATCTGCGGCTTTGCCGACCAGCCAACGCAGCTAACCGTAACCAACGCCGAAGTCGCGGTTCGCGCTATACGACGACGTGTGAGGATTCAGCTGCCGCGTTGGTCCGGGCAGTACACCGTGATGGCGTCCCTGATGAACTGCGCTGCCTGCGCACTGCTCATGCCCTGCGATTCCAGTTCGGTGTAAACGTTCCCGATCGCACCGATGTATGGGCTTGGCCCCGCGCCGAAGCGCCAATTCCACCCACCGGAGCGAGGGAGATTAGCGTCGTCGCACCGTTCATGCGCAACGGCAATCATCTGATCCGGAGCGCCGACAATCCCGTCTTTGGAGAGCAGCGCCAGAAACTGGTCGTCTGCACCGTCGGCGTGAGCGATGCCCGCCGACAGCATGACGGCTGCCACGGCGGCAAGAACGGGACGGAACGGATGCACAGCCATAGCTAAGTCTGTCACTACCGCGGACAATGCGCAGCGTCGTTGACGACGCGTCCCCAAAACGGGGTAGGCAGTTGTACCCGAGACGTCAATTCTCCGGGTCCGGCGCCCACTTTGGCTGGCGGACATCCGGCTTCAACGAGCGCGCCGCCGCGAGCGTCAAAGCGCGCTCGCCGTTGATCGCGGTCAGCGGTGGAGGCTGGCCCTTGCGCAGCGTCGCGATCAGCTCGCGATACGGGCCGATGAGATAGACGGTGTCGCCGGCTTGCAATTGAGCGTCGCGGCGCGGGCGCAACCTCACCGGTCCTTCGGGTCGGATGATCGCGATGACACGCGTCTGGGTGGACAGTTCGACCATGCGCATCCCGTCGAGCTCACTGCCCTCCGCCACCAGCATCGCGCCGACCATGAACGAGCGCTGGCCGACCCAAAACGTGCCCAGCACCTGCAGACCCATCGCCGCGCCGATGAACCATGGTGCTGCCAGATCCACAACCGACCGCACGTTTTCAAAACCGAACTGCTGGCTCACCGCAGCGCTCAGCGCACGGCCTTGCACACGCAGCACAATCGGCACCTTGGTATCAGATCCCAGGATTTCCAGCAGGATGATGCCGGTCCGGATGTTCTCCATGTCGTCCTGGGTCATGACCGCAACGCCGCGGGCGCGATCGATTCGCGCCGATTCCAGCGTCTGGCGCATTGTTGAGTCTCCGAAAATCACCGGCACGTCAAGTTTGGCTACGGTCGACAAGAGGCGGTTGTTCTCGTCTTGCTCGATCACGACGACGTCATATCCATCAGCGACAAGATCACTGACGACGCGGATGCCCGTTGAACCCAGGCCGACGACAACGACGTGGTCGCGCATGCGGCGGGCCCGTCGGATACCGGCCGTGTGGACGAAGCGGCGGGACAACAGCAGGTCCGCGATGAGCGCGACAAGGATGGCAGTAACGGTCACACCGGCGAACATCAACCCGATGGCGAAGTACCGCAGGAAGGTGGATTGTTGCGCGAAACTGTAATCGCCGAAGCCGACGCTGGTGACCACCTCGGAGGTGAAGTACAAGGAATCCAGCCATGACATCCGCGGGTTGACAAAAGTGGACCGCATCACCGCTGTCGAGCCGAACATCAGCAACAACGTGCATATCACCGACGGAAAAAGCAGCGGGTTGGCGTCCTCACGCATGGCGCGCACGGCGTCGATGACCCGTCGCACCCTGGACTGGCTCGAGCGGGTGGCTGTCGAGGGCGTCACGGTGATCCCGCGGGCTTCCATCTCGTCCTTCGGGCCGATCATCGAGGTCCAGTCGCCGGCGTAGACCCGCAGATCCCGTCCCGGACACGGCACCACCTCGCCGGGGGTGGGCGAATTCTTGCCATGGACCACCGCCACCGGCGCCAGGTCCTTATAGAGGTCGCGCAGCGTCCCATCCTTGGGCGCCTCAGACCCCCAGACGACGAATTCGACACCGGCGGTGGCGAACTGGTGCGCGTTACGGGACAGAACCGCCTCGACGACGGACGGAGCCGCGAGGTCGGCGACGTTCAAGATTGCACCGGGGCCGCTGACGGCGGCCACCGCGTCGCGCAGCACGCTATCCGCCAAACGCGCCACCACTCGCACATTCGGGCTGAATCGCCTTGCCAGCAATGCGATTTCGAGATTCACGGCGTCATTGGGTCCGGCGCAGACCACGGCCCGCGCGCGGTGCACCCCGGCGCTCAGCAGATCGGCGGCCGAGGTGATCCGGATGATCCGGGCGCCGGCGCCCCGTAACTCGTCGATGATCGTGTTCGCCAGCGGGTCATCACCGCAGACGATGATTTCGCGATGGAATTGAAAGGTCTCGCCCTGTTGTGCGGTGGCCGGCTGGTTTGTCCGCTGGCCAACGGGGTCGATCGCGACAGGCATGACCAATCCCACCTCCGCCGACACAGTTGTTCACACTTCATATGACTATCGGCCACAAATCCGGAAAGCGCCACCGGAGGCGACAAGATAAGGTGAGCCAACACCGAAGCGCCGCAAGCAGAGTCGGGTGCTGCGAACAACAATGCAACAGACTCGACCCCGGTTGGTCATGCAGACGAAATACTCGAGTAGTAGGCGGAGGTGCCTGCGCCGCCGCGTCAGCGAGCGACCGGGCAGGTGCCGGTGTAGTCGACCTGCCAGTGCTTGATGCCGTTGAGCCAGCCCGACCGTAACCGCTGCGGGGTTGCCAGTGAGGTGAGGTCGGGCACTAAGTCGGCAATCGCGTTGAGCATCACCCCGATGGTGAGCCTGGCAAGGTTGGCGCCCAGGCAGTAGTGCGCACCCGTCCCGCCGAAACTCAAGTGCGGATTGGGGTCTCGCAGCACGTTGAACGAAAACGGGTCGTCGAACACATCCTCGTCGAAGTTGGCCGATCGGTAGAACAGCGCAAGCCGTTGGCCCTGCTTGATCGGAGTGCCGCCGAGCTCGATGTCACGTAGCGCGGTGCGCTGGAAAGCGGTGATCGGCGTTGCCCAACGAATGATCTCGTCGACGGCCGTCACCGGACGTCGCTGTTTGAACGTCTCCCACTGTTCCGGGTTGTCGAGGAACGCCATCATCCCCTGTGTGATCGAGTTGCGGGTCGTCTCGTTGCCGGCCACCGTCAGCGTCACCATGAACAGCCCGAACTCTTCGTCGGAGAGCTTGTGGCCGTCGACGTCGGCCGCGATCAGCTGGCTGACAATGTCATCACCGGGATGGTCGGCCTTGTCCGCAGCGAGTTGCATACCGTAGAACATCAATTCACCGGCCGACGCCAACGCCTCGGACTCGGCGAACTCGGGATCCTCATCCCCCACCATGTTGTTGGTCCAATGAAAGAGCTTGGATCGGTCCTCGAACGGCACCCCGAGCAGTCCGGCGATCGCCTGCAACGGCAGCTCGCTGGACACCTGCGTCACGAAATCCCCAGCTCCCGCTGCGGCCGCATCGGCGACGATTCGGCGGGCCCGCCGGTCCAGATCGTCCCGAAGCTGCTCGACGGCGCGCGGCGTGAAAACTCGGGACACCAGCGTGCGCATTCGGGTGTGCTGCGGGGCATCCATGTTGATCATCGAGAATCGCCCGGCCTCGATCTGCCCGCGGGCCGTCTCCTGGTCACGGTAGCGCGGGACGATGCAGTTCTGGGCGCTGGAAAATACGTCGTCGTGCCGCGACACCTCGCGCACGTCGCGATGCTTGCTGACCACCCAGTATCCGCCGTCGGTGAACCCGCCGACACCGTCGGGCTGCTCGTTCCACCAAACGGGCGCCGCGCGTCGCAGCTCGCGTAGTTCCTCGGTCGGCAGGCGTGCGGCGTACACGTCGGGATCAGTGAAGTCGAACCCCTGCGGCAGTTCTGGTTTCGCCATGACGCCTCCTGATGCCGTCTACGTCATCCACTGGTCAACGTCGTCGGGCAGCTCAGCACGTGCGAGCAATACCGCCGCGTTCTCCTCGCCGACCTCGAGCAAGATGGCGACCAGGTTCGACTTGCTGACATTCACAAGGCGGTCACACCGGCCGACGGTTCGACAGCTCAAGACCGTTGTCGCGCATGACAATTCGGCACTGGTCGGGGGTGTAGTCGAAGTTCTCCAAGTCCTTGATGTAGGACGCGGGATCTGCCAGGCCCTCGACGTGGGGGAAGTCCGAACCCATGATGATCCGCTCAACTCCCAGCAGCTTCAGCAGGCTGGATAGTTCGTCTTCATAGAACGGCGACACCCAGACATGGCGCTTGAACGTCTCTCGCGGGTCTTCTTTGTAGATCTGTGGGATCTGACCGAAGGACTTGGTCAGCTTTTCGAACAAGTGAAACACCCAGGTCGAACCGCTCTCGATGGCAGCCATCCGCAGGTTGGGGAACCTCAGGAAAAGCCCTTTGTGCAGATGGTTGGCAAAGGTGTCCTGCAAGGCGTCCCCGGAAAACAAACTACGGAACCCGAGTAGCGCCTGAAACGACATCATGTAGTCGGATTCACCCCAGGCCGGCATGAATTTCGAGTAATACGTCTCGCCCGAGTGATAGCACACCGTGACACCCGAATCGTTGGCCAACTGCCAGAAAGCATCGAACATGGGATCGCCGGGCGCACGCATGCCGACATCCGTCATGATCGGTCCGGGCACCATCACAATGAAGCGCGCATCTCGCTCGAGCGCCCATTCCAGCTCACGCACGGCGTTGTCCGGTTTGCACAGTGTGATGTAGGGAGCGCCGAAAATCCGCTCCTGGTAGGCGAACCCCCAGTCCTCGTCCATCCAACGGTTGAAAGCCCGGAAGGTTGCCACGGCGGCGTCTAAGTCCGGCAACAGCGCCTGTTCCATTCCCACCCCGAGCGTCGGCAGCAGGATGCAGCCCGCCATGCCTTGCTCATCCATCAAAGCCAGGCGCGCGTCGCGGTCTCGATACGCCGGCGGAATCGGCTCCAAATCGCCGAACAGCGAGTTCAAGTCGGCGCCGCGGGGGTTTCGGCCGCGGAAGTATTCGTCGAGCGCGCCGGGCTTACCCACGGGGTCGAATGTCGGATTCGGGATGAACCTGTTGACCCTGCCGCCCACGATGAGACGCTGCTTGCCGTCCAGTTGCGCCCACTGGATCGCACGCTTTTTGAACTGCGGATCGATGTGACGGGTGAAGGCGTCAAGCGCTTCGTAATAGTGGTTGTCGCAGTCGAAGAACTTGAAGGGAAGCTGTGTCGTCATCGCGGCGAATGTCCTTTCTGTGGCGACGTTTAGTTACGCGGCAAGCCGAGGACCATCGATGCGATGACCGTCAGCTGGATCTCCGGGGTGCCCCCGCCGATGAGTTCGGCAGGGGCGTCGAAATACGGCTGAACGACAGCGGGGTCAGACTTTTCCAACATCGCGATGCGACCGGTCAGGCCGAGTGTGGCGGTCCAAGCGCGACGCAGGAGCGTGACCATCGCGTACTTGGCGATGCTGGACGTCGGGCCCGGCCCCTGCCCCTCCACCAGCCGAAGCGTTTCGCGCAGCACCAGGGCTTTGATCGCCGTGCTGTAGGCCTCGACCTCGCCGAGCGCGCGCAGCGCCGCATCCTGCTCCGGGCCGGCTATTTCGGCTATTCGGCGAAGCGCCTTCGGCGCGATCGATGCTGACGTAATTTCCGATGGCCGTTCGTTCGACCGCCATGGTCGACACCGCCAGGCTCCAGCCTTCGTCGGGCTGACCGACCAGCATGTCGTCGGGCACGAATACGTCTTTGAGAAAGACCTCGTTGAACTCGAAGCGGCCGCTGGCCTGCTTGATCGGCGAGACCTCGACGCCCGGCGAGGTCATGTCGATGAGGAAATAGCCGATGCCGCGGTGCTTCTTCGCGTCGGGATCCGTGCGCGCCAGCAAGGCTCCGAACTGAGCCTGATGCGCCAGCGATGTCCAGATCTTGTGGCCGTTGATCGACCATCCCCCATCGACTTTGGTGGCCCGGGTCGACAACGACGCCAGATCCGAGCCGGCGCCGGGCTCGCTGAACAATTGGCACCATGGCTGTGCACCACGCAGAATCGGCGTGGCGAAGCGCTCTCGTTGCAGATCCGATCCGCTGGTGAGGATCGTGGGGAGAATCCATTCCGCGATGCCGAGCGAGGGTCTGATCAATTCGGGGCGTTTGCCGAACTCGTCGGCGATGATCACCTGCTGCACCGCCGAGGCGCCAACACCCCAGGGCGCCGGTAGGTTCGGTGCGACCAGGCCTTCCTGCGCGAGCAAGTCGCGTTGCGGCCCAGTGGCCAAGCCGGGGGTCCTGATGTCGCCAGAGTAGTGATCGTTGGGCAGACGCATCGCCTTATCCAGCGTGGCCGCCACCCGTGCGCGGAATTCGGACTCGACGTCACCCAGGTCAATTGTGTTGGAGCGCTTGTGTTTGCGCGCCAACTCTCCTACTTCCCGAGTCCAGTGCGTCATCGGCCCCAGCGAGGCGGCCAAACTGGTGGCGCGCCGCCAATACAGGTGGGTGTCGTGCTCCCACGTGTAGCCGATCGCACCGAACATCAGCAACGCGTCGAGCACCAGGTCGGGGGCGGCGGCCACCGCCATCACAGCGGCCGATGCCGCGGCGAGCCGGTGCTGCTCGATGGACTCGCCTTCGGCACGGACCGCGTCCCAGGCCGACGACGCGGCCAGTTCGGAATTCACCAGCAGCACCGCCGCCTTGTGTTGCAGGGCCTGGAACGAGCCGACCGGTCTGCCGAACTGCTCACGCGTTCGGATGTATTCGGTTGCGGCGTCGGCGCAACGGCGCACTGCCCCGGCGGCCGCGCACGCCGCGAGCGCCACCACGACGCACCGGGCCCGCTCCGTTGAAAGGCCGGATATCACCGCGCTGTCCGGTACGACGTGGTCAGCGAGGTCCAACACACCCACGTCGGTGCACAGGTCGGTGCCTTGCTGCGGTTCGATCGTCAGACCCGGACTCTGTGCAGTCGCGTCAAGCGCGAACCACAGCTCGTCGCCGTCCGCGGCGCGCGCGGGCAGCAGAATGCGTTGCGCCGCGCAGATTCCCAACACGGAGCCCGACGTTCCCCTAAGTCGCCACGAGCCGCCGTCGGGGACCGCGCGGACATCGCAATGCTCTGGCAGGACGACGGCCGCCGTCGTGCCCGCAGCCAGGTCGGTCACCAGCGGCTTGGCCGAGGAGTCGGCCAGATTCGCCACCGCGCTCGCCGATACCGTGCTCAACACCGGGCCCGGCAACAGCGCTGCGGCGGCGGCCTCAACCACGCAGGCCATGTCGGCCAGAGTGCCGTCCTGGCCGCCGACGCGGCCGGGCAGGTGCACCGCATGAAAGCCGTTTTCGACGAATTCCGACCACCAGTGCGGCAATTCGCCGGTTGCGATCGAATCGAATGCGGCGCGGGTCTTGTCGATGGGTGCGTGCCGGGCAGCAAAGCTGCTGACCGCATCGACGAGTTGCTCCTGCTCGACGGTGATCGCCAACGTCATGAGATGCCTCAGTCCTGGAGCCCGAGAATGCGGGCGGCGTTGCCGTACAGAAACTTCGGCCACACCTCGTCCTTCAGTGCAACGTTGGGCAGCTCGCTGAAGATCCGCTCCAGAGACAGGCCCATCGGAAAGTAACCGGCGTAAAGGACTTTGTCGGCGCCGCGAGAATTCGCGTAGTCGATGATGGCCTTCGGGTAGTACTTGGGCGCGAACGCCGACGTCGAGTAGTACAGGTTGGGCCATTTCAGCATCAGCTTGACGGCGAGATCCTCCCAGGGTTCGCAGCCATGGCGGGTGACGAACACCAAGTCGGGAAAATCGAACATCACGATGTCGATTCGTGAGACTTCCTGTGGCGCAAAAGGGATCCGGGGACCCGGGATACCCGCGCAGACGAAGATCGGGATGCCGAGTTCTACGCAGGTGGCATAGATCGGGTACATCTTCGGGTCGTCGATCGGAACCTGCGGAAAGGTCCCCGCCGGGAACACCGAGGTGGCGCGGATACCGAACTGCTCATAATCACGACGGATCGCGTTCACCGAGCCCATCACGTCGTTGGGGTCGACGAGCGCACCGGAGGGCACGAAGCGGTCTGGAAACGTCTTGAGCGCCAGTTGCGCCGAATCCTCGCCGACCCCGATCATCGCCTTCTCGATACCGAACCTGTCCATCTGCTGGAGCACCAGCGACACCGGGTCGTCGGTCGACAATCCCTGCGGCACGTCTTTGAACATGTACTCGACGGGAAACTCGAACGCCTCCTTGGATTCTCGGTCCTTCGTCTGCTTGCGGATGAAGTCGTACTGGGCTGAACCCTCGTGTGGAAATCCCATCATCGTGTCGATCACCGGCAGGCCAACCGGTCCGGCCATGGAGTCCTCCGATCACTGGCTGCGCTGCGTGCCGCCGGTACATAATGAAACACGGTTCTACTTGTGTCAAGGTTGTTATAGCTGCTCTAGCTGGGATATCATCGCGGCGTGCTCCGCTATTGGGGCAGTTGGTGAGAAGTCTGTTCTGTTCTGCCGTCGGGCCCGGACCGGAGGTCGCACCGTCAACGTTCCAGTCGAGCGGCCCGAATCCGCCGTCGTTCCACTCACGGAGATGACCAGCCGCCAGCTGATACGGCGAGCCAGGATCATCGAAGCCGTCATCGATCTGATCGCCGACATGGGCGCCGACGCGGTGCAGATGCGTGACGTGGCCAAGCGCTCAGGAGTGGCGCTGGCGACCGTCTATCGCTACTTCAATTCGAAGGACTACCTGCTTGCGGCCGCACTCGAGGACTGGCAGAAGCGACTCACCCGTCGCATCCTCGTGGCACGCGGCGGCCAGCGCGATCAGGATCCGCTGCCCGGCATCCTGGACTACCTGCGGCGCGCCCAGCGCGCCTTTCACCGCAACCCGCACATGACCGCGCTGATGTTTCAAACAACGACGTCGACCGATCCTCAGGCCAGGGCGACGATCGACCAGATGAATCGCACCAACGCCGAGATGTTCAACAGTCTGCTGGAAGGCGTTGCACCGGAGGATATTCCGAATATCACGTTCGGACTGAACGCCGCGCTGAGCAGCTCGCTTGCCGGGGTACTCGTCGGCATGATGACGTTGGAGGAATCCTTGGGTCGAGTCGAGTGGGTTACGCGTGTGCTGCTGACGGACCGGTCAGGGAGCAACGCACACCGGGCATGCTGTGACGATCTAGGGCTGCCCGGGCAATAGCGGGTCCTGCTAGCCAATGCAGATCGGTCTGCAATTGGGGACCCCCGGGGGCCGGAGACTGGGCTGTCTGGATCGGTTGCTGAGGGGACACGGGGGCTGGGCCCTTTCGAACCTGAGTCGGCCGGTGACTCTTGTCGCTTAGCCCGTCAAGTCGCGTCCGAGGGCGACGCGGGCGATGCTCCAGAGCTGCACCTCGTTTGCGCCCTCGTAGATCTCACCGACCTTGCTGTCGCGCCAGATGGATTCGAGGTGGTTGGTGGTGCCATCGGCGGTCTGCTCGCGAACGAACCCGTACCCGCCATGGACCTGGATCGCGTCACGGGCTACATCGACTGCGGCGCGGCTGCCGGTTACCTTGGCCATCGCGGCTTCGGGCTCCGGGGTGATGCCGGCGTCGGATTTGCGGGCGGCTTTCTGGTAGAGCGCGCGAGCGGACTCCAGCGTCATCGCGTGCTCGGCCATCCGAAATTGCCAGTGCTGGAACGCGCCAAGCTTCGAGCCGAAGGCGCTGCGGCGGCGCATATGTGCGGCCGCGTGGTCGAAGGCGCATTGGGCCATCCCCACACCCATGGCGCCGACGCCGATCCGGCCCAGGGTGAGGCTTTTGAGCGCTGCAGCCAGACCGCGCCCCGGTTCGGCGATCACGTGGTCCTCTGGCACATACACGTCGGTTAACTCGACGTCCGAGGTCAGCTGCAACCGGTTGCCCATTTTCTTGTCGGGCTCGCCGACGACGACCCCGTCGGCGTGCATGTCCACCAGCAGCATTGCGTGCTGACCGTCGACCAGGCACAGCGTCGTCATGATGTCGGCCGCGCAGGAGTTGGTGATCCAGCGTTTGTGTCCGGTGAGCCGGTATCCACCCGACACACGGGTCGCGGTGGTAAGCATCGCTTCTGCCGACAGGTCGGTGCTGGCCTCTGGTTCGCTGGTGGCGAACGAGCCGACGATTTCACCGCGGACGAGCCGCGGCAGGAACTCGCCGCGAATGTGGGCGGGGGCCGCGTCCAGTGTGCGGCCGACCAGCAGTGCCTGGCCGTCGTATAGCGCTGAGGCCACACCGGGCGTGAAGTAGGCCATCTCCTCAAGCACGGTCGCTGCCGCCAGCATCGGAAACTCCAGACCGCGACCGCCGACGTCGGAGGCGTAGGGCAGCTGGTATAGGCCCGCGTCGGCCATCGCCGCCAGGATGTCGGCGGGGAAGGCAGCTTTGGACTCCTCGGCGCAGTTCAGTTCAGCCGCGCGTGGTGCCAAGACCCGCTCGGCGAAGTCCCGCACCTCCTCTCGGATCTTCACCGTCTCGTCGGGTAATAGGAAATCGTCATAAAGCTGGTCGGAGGTTCGGGGTAACCCAACGAGGGAGGAAGTCCTGGAAGACGTTTCAGACGCGGTCACGTGGGGCCCTTTCGGGTGGGAGTGGTCAGAGCATGCGCCCCGGGGTTCATCGACAACTCCTGCCTTAGAATTGTGGGGTGGATCACAACGAGTCGCAGGTGCGCGCGGTCCTTGATGGCCTGCGCAGCGTGGTGGACGACGATGATCCGCAGGCCGCATTGCGCGCGGAGGATGCCCGCGCGGTTATTGACGACGCCTGGGACGCGTTGCACGGGGTGCTGGCCGAATCGTCCTCGGGGGCTGCCGCTGAGTTGCTGGGCGCGCTGCACCGGCTCGCCGACGTCGACCACGCGCTGCTGGCCACGCGCGAGCTCCAACAGAGCGAGATCGGTCATCGGCTCGGCGATGTGCTGGCACGGCTGGAGGCGGCACCGTGCTCGGTCGACGAATTGGTGACCATGGCTCCTAGGCTGATCGCCGACCTCGGGTTCGACCGGGCCATCATCTCTCACGTCGCCGACGGAATGTGGGTGTCGCAGGCGGTGTTCATCGCCGACGACCCCGCCTGGGCGGAGGCTATCAACGAGGTCGGCCAGGAACAGCCTCAAGCATTGGTGCCCGGCCTTTTCGAGACCGAGATCGTGCGCCGACGCCAGGCCATCGTGGTCACCGGCGTCCAGGATGAGTCCCGGGTGCACCGGCCCATCGCCGACGCTTCCCTGTCGCGTTCCTACGTTGCAGCGCCGATCCTTTCGCGCGCCCGGGTAGTCGGCCTGCTGCACGCCGATCGGTACCTCCAGGGCCGCGACACCGACGTCACGGACCGAGAGGTGTTGTTGGCTTTCTCGCATGGGCTGCGGCTGGCGCTGAGCCGGGCCACGGTCGTCGGGCAGCTCCAATCCGCCGGGGACGCGATTAAGCTCGCGGCCGCCGACGCCGAACAGGCGCTGGCCGGCGTTCACGCTGTCTCGCTGGATATTTCCCGAGCCACCAGCGAGCGGCCCGCCCCGATATTCTCGCCGGCGGCGGTGCGCTCGGTGCGCGATGTGCTGACTCGACGCGAGGTCGAGGTGCTCGAGCTGATGGCGGCGGGCTGTACCAATGCGGCGGTGGCGGCCACCCTGGTGATCTCGGAGGGCACCGTCAAACAGCATGTGAAGCACATTCTGCGCAAGCTTCGGGTGGGCAATCGTGCCGAGGCGGTATCGCGGCTCTATCAGTCAGCCGATCACTGAGATGGTGATGGATTGCGTCGGGCAATTCATTGCCGCCTCCTCGAGTTCCTGACGCCGCCCGACGTCGAATTCCTCACCCAGCAGGGTTATCAGGCTGTCGTCACCGATCTCGAAGACATCCGGCGAATTGGCTTCACACAATCCGATCCCCGTGCACCGGGACCTGTTTACGGTGACGCGGCACCTAGTCGTCGTCACCGCGGCAGTTTCGGGTCGAACGGCATGCTGACGATGCCTCGGATGAAGTTGGTTTTCACCAAGGTCGGCTCGCCAGCCACGAATTCGGGCATCTGTTGGCTCAGCTCGCGGAACAGTGAGCGCAGCATGGACTTGGATAACTGGTTGCCCAGGCAGAAGTGCGTACCACCGCCGCCGAACGCGATGTGCGGGTTAGGACTCCGGTCCAGCTTGAAGGTGTCCGGATCGTCGAACACGGTTGCGTCGCGGTTTCCCGAGCTGTACATCAGCACCACCTTGTCGCCGGGCAAGATTTGTTGGCCGGCCAGGGTGTATTCCGAGACAGCAGTGCGACGGAAATTCTGGACTACGGATCCCCAGCGGAGGAATTCCTCTGTCGCCGAGTCGATCCGGTTATCGAAGTCACCCCAGAGCCACTGTCGCTGTTGGGGGAAGTCGGTCAGCGCTTTCGCCGCGAAGCTTGCGGTATGCCGAGTGGTGTCGGTGCCGGCGACCGCGCACAGCACCATAGTGGCGCAGATCTCGAAGTCCGAGAGCTGTTCGCCGTCGATCTCGGCGTTGACCAGGCTGGTGAGTAGATCGTCGGCCGGCTTCTCGCGGCGGGCCGCGATGAGTTCTTCGGTGATGTCGTGGATCTTCAGGGCGCCCTCCACTTGCACCTCGGCGGGATCACGCCCGCCCAGGAGAACCGGATCGGCCCACGCCTGGGTCTCGTCGGCGGCATGGGCGACCTCGGCGCGCAGTTCGGGAGGCACGCCGAACATGTCCCCGAACATCTCGACGGGCAGGGGCTTGGAGATGTCTTCGACGAAATCAACCGCCGCGCCGTCGCGGGACTTCTGCGCTGCCGCGGCAACGATCCGCTTTGCGCGAGAGGCGATGTCGTCGTCAATGCGTTTGATGTGACGCGGGGTGAACGCCGAGGCGACCAGCCGGCGCACCTTGTTGTGCTTCGGGTTATCCATGGCTAGAAAGGACATCGCCATTTCCAGGAAGACCGGTGGCAGCATGTCGAACATCACTCCGTAGCGGGAGACGAACACCTCCGACCGCTGGCTGACTTCGATGATGTCCTTGTGCCGCACTACGGCCCAGAATCCGGGGTCATCCGGGTCGGGGGCCACCGCGGTCTCAATGGGCGGCTGCCAGCTCACCGGCACCTGTTCGCGCAGGGTGCGGAAGATCAGGTCGCGTTCGGGTAGATCGAGTGCCCAGAACGCGTCGCTGGACACGTTGAGTTCGTCGTAGGGGCGGCCGTCGGCGACGTCGTTGGTGGGCGGAACGTCGGTGCCGTCGTCATCGTCGTCGTCGTCGAAGGAGAGGGCGAGTTCTTCGAAGGTGGTCATGATGTGGGTGTCCTCTAGTCGGCGTGGCTGAGCAGGACGTCGTAGGGCTTGGTGTCGCGACCGCCCGAGAGGTCCAGATGAATGGTCTTCACTTCGGTGTAGGCGTCCAGGGCGTGGGGGCCCAGTTTGCGTCCGACCCCGCTCTGCTTGTAGCCACCGAACGGCACCTGGCAGTTGATCTGGTGCGCATCGTCGATCCCCGACAACGCCCGCGGTCTCGCAGTCCAAGCCATCGTCAGGAAACCGCCTCGGCGTCCTTCTTGGCAACCTTTTCGCGGTACATCGGGAACAGCGGCTTGGTCAGCGGCACCAGCCGAAGGATCTTGTTCACCGGGCCCTTGGCCTTCACCTGGCCCTTGGCCAATCCCACAGCCAGGTTGTACTCGCCGCGCCAGAACTGGTCGGCGGTGTCACCCCGCATCAACAGGGTGATGTCCGGCTTGAAGTCGGTCGGACCGGCGATCACCTGGTAGTCATCCCGGAAGGCGATCGTCATCTCAGCCTGCGGATCTGTGTAGAGAACCCGCATAACTATATTGGCGGCCCGCAGCTTCGGGCCTGACTCAGGGTGATCGCCCGCATCCCGGAACACCCCGCCGATGTACTCGTCGAGTTCGGCCGCGTCCTTAAAAAAAGCCATCTCGGCTGCTCCCAATTCAATAGTGATCGGCCTCACAGGCCCGTTAAGCAATGCAACCACCGCAAGTGACCGGGGTCTGTTCCCTGAAAGTGATGTCTTGGGGTCTCGAAGGGGGTACCGAACGGCACTGACACGCGGGCGCCAGGCGCGGAATCCGGAAGTAGCAGCGCTCTCACATGAGGGCCAGGCCCGCCAGGAAGACGAGAAATGCATCCGCCATTTCAGCCTGCCGACGGGCCACCGCCTCGCGCTCGGGCATCCCGGAAGTCGCGATGATCTGCGGGGGCGCACTTTGCTCTCCTGTTCGGGGCACGACCCTTGCCCGCCCTCGCCTGCAAAGCCGGACGTGCGCACTCGGCGAATTGCGCCGGCGGAATTCGTCGCACCGCTCAGGCTCGGGGCGTGCGATGGGGCGTCACCGATGCGAGCGGTTCAGCGGTGGATGAGCGACAGCAAGCATGCTGCTCGAATCGCCGGTGAACCCCAGCGATGCGTTTGTTGTTCAGCTCCCGCAATCGGTGCTTCCCCGCACTATCGCAGCGGATTTCAGCCGACCAACATTTAGGCATCAAACCTCTTTTTTCTCAACAACTTTGACAGTACCCGGACAAGCAACCAGCCTTACCGCGAGATGGCCGAGGAGCGACTGCAGCTCGGAGGGTGGGCGCGGTTAACGGCATACTGCACGAGATCGTCGGGCCATCGCCGCTCATGCGAGGGCGGGAGTGGCGAACCAGATGCCCAGGATCATCGCCGCCACGATCACCGGCCAAGCCTGAAAGGCGACACGTACCGGGATCGGTGCAGAGCGAAGCTCCATGAAGTCCAGCATCACATAGCTGACCTTCGCCGCGGCGATCGTGAAGATCCCAATCACTGCGACGGCGGGGCTGAACAAATCCTTCGACAGACCCCATGTCGTCACGCAGGTCGCAACTATCAGGCCCAGCCACACCACGTGACCCGCTCGCGCAATACCGACATCAGGCCGCCTTCATGAGATAGAGCAAGGGAAACAGCACGATCCACAACAGGTCGACCAGGTGCCAGAACGAGGCCACCGATTCCGGCACCGCCCGGTGCGCGCTGCTGAAGGCGCCGCGCCGCGATCTGACCCACAGGAAGGCCAGCAGGCTGGTGCCCAACAAAACGTGCGCGAGGTGGATCCCGGTCAGCGTGAAGTACCACATGTAGAAAGGGTTGGTCGCCGGCGTCAGGCCGTGAGCGAACTTCTGGAAGTACTCGATCGACTTGGACACCACGAACATCAGTCCGGTGAGCACACCGCCGAGCAGGTAGCGGGGCACTCGATCGATGAGATCACGCTTGAGGGCCTGGATGGCAAGAGCGACCGACCAGGAGCTGGTGAGCAGGATCAGGGTGTCGATGCCGCCCAGGTTGATGTTGAGCGCGTGCCGGGAGGCCTCGAACAGGGCCGCGTTTTTGAGCCGATCCTGCATGAATGCCAGGAACAGGATCGCGAAGATGACGGAGTCCGCGCCGATAAAGACCCAGACGCCCTCCACACCGGGAAGGCGTCTGGGTTTCACTCGGTCAGCGGTAACGACCCCCATGCCAGAAACTAAGCGTAAACAAGTCCCGCTGCCTCGTCCTCGGCCTGCAGCCGCGGGATGGCCTTGATGATGAAGTAGGACAGCCCCGGGATCCAGAAGAACCAGGTGAAGAACGCGATCCAGAAGCTGATCACGCCGTTGAAGGCCAGCGGTCCGGTGTTGACGAACGGGATCGCACTGACCACGAAGAACGACAAGATCGTGATCCAGCCCCACCAGCTGACCGCGTTCGGGACCAGCTTCTTCTCCCGTTTATCACGCATGAACACGATGCTGGCGCCGGCGATCTGCCACGAAGTGACGAAGTACGCCAAGTCGATCAGGAGCCAGCCGAACCAGTAAAGCGTGTGCGCCATGCCGGGGTTGATGTTGTCGATCTCGTGCGCGGTGGTGAGCCAGATAGCGCACGCCGTCATGATCGGCGCACAGGTAATCGTGCCGCCCATGATCTCCATCTTGGACCACAGGCCACCGGGACCCTCGATGCGTTCCATGACCCGGGAGACGGCCACGCTCCACACCATGTAACAGGCGGTCAGCGTGAGGCAGAGGCTCATTCCGATCATGATCGGCAGCCTCAGGCTCTTGTAGTGGTCCCAGACCGCTTGCGGCTCGGCCCAGGCCGGGAACGGCGAGATATTGCGCGCCAGGAGCCCCCACAGGCAGAAGAACGCTGTCAGGAAGACGGGGCCCGTCCACGCCATAACCTTCCATGACGTGTAGTCGGTCCGATAGGGCGACAAGTCGCGCGCGGGGGTGAAGGTGGTGGGCTCGGCATGTGTTGCCATCGAACTTGCTCCCTTGATAACGGCGTACGAAGCGCATGACGATCCAAATCCGTCAGCTTCTCGGGTATCACCATCGTCGTCGACGCGGCCATCAGACGCTTCACCCGAAAGAGCACCTTTTGGTCACCTGTTTGAGGCACTTCGCGGTGGTGACGGCTTCCGTTCGATGCGCTGATGCCATATGGTCAGACCATAAGTACCATTTAGTGGTTCTGCTGCTCGCACGTCTCGTGTGGCCGCGGCCGAGGGTGGCGGAGGATTCCCCGATGCACTTTGAACTTTCCGACGAACAGGAACTGTTCACAACGTCGCTACGCGAGTGGTTGGGCGAACGCGCAGGCTCTGCGTCGGTCCGCGGTTGGTTGGACACCGGCGATTCCGCCGCTTTCGAACGGCTCTTCGTCGGCGACGGTTGGGCCGGTGTCGGCTTCGACGAAGACCTGGGCGGCCAGGGCGGCGGCATGCTGGAATTGGCCCTCACCGCGCGGGAACTCGGGCGCGTGGCGGCTCCGTCGGCCGGCTGGCTGCAGTCGGCAATCGTTGCGCCGGCCCTTGCCGATGAACCAGAGCTGGTGCGCGCAGCGGCGGAATATGGTGATGTGACCGCGTTGGCGGTCCGGGCGGACCGCATCCCGGCGGCGGTGACGTCGGTGCAGAGTGGCGCCGGTGGATTACGCGGGCGGATACCCTGCGTGCTGGGCGCCGCTCGATCGCAGAGGCTCCTAATCCCGGTAGCCGACACGAAAACCACGTCGTGGTGGCTAGTCGACAGTGCCGACGCCGGAGTCGGAATCCACCCCCGGCCGTTGCTGGACCGCTCGCGGGACGTCGCAGACATCGTCCTTGATGACGCTAGGGGCCGCCGGCTCGAGATGGACAGCCCCACGACGCTCGGCGAAATCGCCACCAGGGCAGCCGTTCTGGTCGCCGCCGATGCGCTGGGCGCGGCTGAGCGGATGCTCCAACTGGCCGTCGACTACAGCAAGCAGCGCCAGCAGTTCGGCCAGCCGATCGGCTCGTTTCAGGCGGTCAAACACGCCGCCGCGCAGATGCTGGTCACCGTGGAGTCGTCATTCTCCATCGTCTGCTACGCGGCACAATCGGCCGAGGAAAAGCTGCCGGAGCGTGCGACGCACGCCGCCGTGGCGAAGGCGCAAGTCACCCGCGGCGCCGCCGAACTCGGGGACATCGCGCTGACACTGCATGGTGCGATCGGCTACACCTGGGAGCACGATCTGCACCTTTTCTACAAGCGGGCCAAGCTCGATCGGCTGCTGTTCGGCGCACCGACAGCCTGGAACGAACGCATCGCCGACGTTCTGCCACTGCTTCCCGCCACCGCCTGACCGGCCGGAGGTCGGCCGGCAGCCGGGCTTTCTTTTTGGTCTGTCCATTAGTATGATTAACCGATCGGCCGATTTCTGGCCGTCGTCGAGCGGAGAGTGTTGTGGACTTCCAGTTGAGCGAAGATCAGCAGACCATCCGCGCTACGGTCGCTGAATTGGCGGGCAAGTTCGACGACCACTACTGGATGAGCAAGGACCTGGCGCACGAGTTCCCGACGGAGTTCTACGACGCCTTCGCTGACGGCGGCTGGCTCGGCATCACCACGCCGGAGGAGTACGGCGGCCACGGTTTCGGCATCACCGAGGCCTCGATCCTGCTCGAGGAGGTCGCGGCCAGCGGCGCCGGGATGAACGGCGCCAGCTCGATGCACATGTCGATATTCGGCATGCACCCTGTGATCGTGCACGGCTCCGACGAGCTCAAGGCCCGCAACCTGCCCCGCATCGTCACCGGTGACCTGCACGTGTGTTTCGGCGTCACCGAACCGGGCGCGGGGCTGGACACCACCAAGATCACCACCTTCGCCCGCCGTGAAGGCGATCACTACGTGGTCAACGGCCGCAAAGTGTGGATCTCCAAGGCCCTGGAATCGGAAAAGATCCTGCTGCTCACGCGAACCACAAAGTTCGAGGACGCGAAACGCAAGACCGATGGCATGACGCTCTTCTTCACCGATCTCGACCGCAGCAAGGTCGACGATTCGGCCGATTCCGAAGATGGGCCGAAACGCGGTCTCCTCCAACGAGCTTTTCATCGACGGCCTCGAAATTCCCGTCGAGGACCGCGTCGGCGAGGAAGGTCAGGGCTTCCGCTACATCCTCGACGGACTCAACCCCGAGCGGTGCCTGATCGCCGCCGAGGCGCTGGGCATCGGACGCGCCGCACTGCGTGCCGCGGTGCGGTACGGCAACGAGCGCGAGGTGTTCGGCCGCCCGATCGGCATGAACCAGGGACTGCAATTTCCGTTGGCCGACTCGTTGGCCCGTCTGGACGCCGCCGAGTTGGTGCTGCGCAAGGCCACCTGGCTCTACGACAACGGTAAACCTTGTGCCCGCGAAGCCAATACGGCCAAATACCTATGCGCCGATGCCGGCGTTCGACGCGGCCGACCGCGCGCTGCAAACCCACGGCGGCATGGGCTATTCCGAGGAGTACCACGTCGCCCGTTATTTCCGGGAAGCGCGGTTGACGCGGATCGCTCCGATCAGCCAAGAGATGGTGCTCAACTACCTGGGCGAGCACGTGCTCGGCCTGCCGAGGAGCTACTGATGCCCCCGCAGCGTGACGTATTTCGGCTTGACGGCCGTTCGGCGTTGGTGACCGGCGCGGGCAGTGGCGTCGGCGAGGCGATTGCGCAGGCTTTCTCGGCGGCCGGGGCCGCGGTGCTGGTGACCGACGTGGACAAGGACGCCGCGGTGGCCGCCGCGGAATCGATCACCGCCGCCGGCGGTACCGCCCAGCCGTTCGTCCTCGACGTGCGCGACTCGGCTGCGGCGACCGAAGCCGCGGCCGCAGCGGCCGAAATGGGCGGCGGCACACTGCATATCCTGGTCAACAATGCCGGCGCCGTCGCGCCGGCCATGTTCGCAGACCTGTCGGAGGAGAACTTCCGTCGCATCGTCGACATCCACCTGATGGGCAGCTTCCTGTGCAGCCAGGCCGCATTGCGATACCTGCCGACCGACGGCACCGGCCGCATCATCAACGTCACCTCCGCGGCGGGGCTCACCGGAACCATCGGGCAGGCCAACTACGGAGCGGCCAAGGCCGGCATCATCGGCCTGACGAAGTCGCTGGCCCGCGAACTGGCGCGCAAATCCATCACCGTCAACGCCGTCGCGCCGCTGGCCGCCACCGCGATGACCGAGAACATTCGCAACAACGAAAAGCTGGCGGCCAAGACGCTCGCCCGAATCCCGCTGGGCCGCTGGGCTTTCCCAGAGGAGATCGCGCCGACATTCGTATTTCTGGCATCGGACGCCGCGTCCTACATCACCGGCCAGGTGCTGCCGGTCGACGGCGGGACGGTGATCTGATGGCGCCGCAACGTGACTGGGCCGTTCGCCTCGACAGGACGCGAGGTCTACATCGTCGAGGCGGTGCGCACCCCGACAGGCAAATCGCACCCCGAGCGCGGCTGGTACCGCGACATCCACCCGAACGCGATGCTGGCGGCCTGCTACACCGAGCTGATCGCACGCACCGGAATCGATCCCGCACTGGTCGAAGATCTGGTGATCGGCTGCACCGCCCCGTTCGGTGAACAGTCTCGCAACATCGCCCGAAACGCCTGGCTTCAGGCGGGCTACCCGCCTGAGGTGCCCGCGACGACGCTGGACCGGCGGTGCGGCTCCGCGCAGACCGCGGTCGAAATGGCCGCGGCCCTGGTGGCCTCCGGCACCCACGACGTCGTGATCGCCGGCGGTGTGGAGCACATGGGCCACGTCCCCATCGACTCCCCCGCCAAGATCTCCGAGCTATATGGCGATCCGTGGCCGGCCGAGCTGCGCGATCACTACGGCTTTGTCCACCAAGGGGAAAGCGCCGAGCTTATCGCCGACCAGTGGCAGCTGGGCCGCGAGGAGATGGATGGCTTTGCCGCGCAATCGCATCAAAAGGCGGCCAAGGCCATCGCCGACGGGCGGTTCGTTGCCGAGATGGTGCCGATGACACTCGACGGTCAGCTTCGCCACTCCGACCAATGCGTGCGCCCCGAGACGACGGCGGAGACGCTGGCCAAGCTCAAGCCGGCGTTCCGCAATGAAGGCGGGCGCATCACCGCCGGGTCATCGTCGCCGATCAGCGACGGAGCTGCCGCCGTGCTGCTGTGCTCCGCCGACGCCGCAGATCGGCTCGGGCTGCGGCGACGTGCCCGCATCCTCGACCAGACCACTGTCGGGGTCGATCCCATCATCATGCTGACCGGGCCGATCCCAGCGACCCGAAAGATGTTACAGCGCAATGACCTCAGCATCGACGACATCGACCTTTTCGAGGTCAACGAGGCGTTCTCCTCGGTGGTGCTGGCATGGCAGCGCGAGCTGCTTGCGGACCCCGATCGGGTCAACGTCAACGGCGGAGCTATCGCGTTGGGACATGCGGTGGGCGCCACCGGCGCTCGGTTGCTGGCCACATTGGTTGCCGAACTCGAACGCCGCGAAGCCGACCTCGGCCTGGTGACGATGTGCTGCGGCGGGGGCCTTGGCACCGGAACCCTCATCCAACGGGTATCTACGTGATCGACTTCTTAAAATTCCTGTCCCAAGGGGACGGTGTCTGGTGGGGCCAGGCCGCCGCGGAGCCGCGTCCATTGGTCGACGCGCTGATCGTGCAGAGTCCCCGGATCGGTCCGATCCGTACGTTCACCGGCTTGAGCTGGAACGACCAGCTCGCCATCACGATGCCTGGCCGGATGTCGATGGTGTCCTACGGCGGGCTCGGCGAGCTGCGCGAACTGAGCCGGTCCGGACGCCTAGACGTGGTGCCGTGCCACTATTCGGCACTACCGCGAATGTTCGCCGAACGCAGGCTGCCGTGCGACGTCGGCCTCATGCAAGTATCACCGCCCGACGCAAAAGGCATGTGCTCTTTGGGGATCGGTGTCGACTATGTCGCCGATGCAATGTTGCACACGCCGATACTCATCGCCGAGATCAACCAGAGGATGCCGGTCACGGTTGGCAGCCAACGGATTCCGCTCGACCGGTTTGCGGCGACCATCGCCACCGACCGCCCGCTGGCCGAGGATCCCACCCGCGCTCCGGGTGCTACCGAGCAGCGCATCGCCACCCACATCGCCGAGCTCATCGACGACGGCGACACCGTGCAGTTGGGTGTCGGCTCGCTGGGCGCCGCGGTACTCGACGCGCTTGCCGAACACCAGGATCTCGGGTTTCACACGGGCATGGTCACCGACGGGCTGCTGCGGCTCATCGACAAGGGCGTGGCGACCGGCAGCTGCAAGGAGATCGACCCGGGCCTGATCGTTGCCGGCACCGCGTTAGGTTCGGCCGAGCTGTACAACCGGGTGCCCGAGCTGCCCGCCAGGTTCCTACCGACCAGTTACACCCATAGCCCGCAAGTGCTTTCGCAGCTGCAGTCGCTGGTCTCAGTGAACTTCGCTATGGAGGTCGACCTCAGCGGGCAAGTGGGCGCCGAGGTCAGCCGCGGCGTATACGTCGGCGCCGTCGGCGGGCAGGTGGACTTCACCCGGGCCGCCGCACTCACCGGCAAACGGTCGATCATCGCGCTGCGGGCCACATCGGGCGGCCAGTCCACGATCAAAGCCGCACTCGACGGCGGGGTGGTCACCACCACGCGCTCCGACGTCGACACCGTCGTCACCGAACACGGTGTCGCGCATCTGCGTGGCTGCAGTTTGAGGGAACGCGCCCGCCGCATGGTCGCGATCGCCGCCCCCGAATTCCGCGATGAGCTCGACCGCGAAAGGACCACACTGTGAACGGATTGCCTGCACATGTCGATATCCGCGAGGTCGGCCCCCGCGACGGATTCCAGAACGAACCGGAAACCATCGCCACGGCCGACAAGATCGACCTCATCAACCGGCTGGCCCGGACCGGCCTGCGGCGCATCGAGGTGGCCAGCTTCGTCCGTCCCGACGTCATCCCGCAGCTGTCCGACGGCGTCGAGGTGCTGCGCGGCGTCGAGGTGCCCGAGCAGGTTTCGCTGATGGTGCTGGTGCCCAACAGCAAAGGACTGGACAACGCACTCAAGGTGCGTGAGACGTTCTCCGAGGTAGCGATCTTCGTCAGCGCGTCGGAAACACACAACAAGAAGAACGTGAACCGAAGCATCGCCGAGTCCATGGCCGACAATGAGGTCATTGCCAAGCGTATCGTCGCCGAGGATCTGCGCTGCGCCGCCGTCATCGCCACGTCCTACGGCTGTCCGTTCGAGGGCAAGGTACCGATGAACCGAGTGCTCGACATCGCCGAGCAGTTCGCGGCCGCCGGCGCCAGCGAAGTCGGGTTCGGCGACACCACGGGGATGGCCAATCCCGCCTATGTCGGTGAGTTCTTCGCTGCCGCCATCGAACGGCTGCCCGGTGTCGAGGTGACCGCCCACTTCCACAACACCCGCGGCCAGGGGCTGGCCAATGCTTACGCCGCACTGCGGGCTGGGTGCACCAGCTTCGAGTCCAGCTTCGGTGAACTCGGCGGCTGCCCGGTGCCGGCGGGATCCACTGGCAACATCGCCTCAGAGGATTTGATCAGCATGTTCGAGGAGATGGGCGTCTCCACCGGAATAGCGTTGCCCGCCTTGATCGATGCGGCACGCGCCGCGCAAGGCGTGCTCGGCCGCAAACTGACCAGTCACAGCATTGTCGCCGGTCCGATCGACTGGGCGCCCAACCCAACGCTTCGTCCTGCCACTAGACATACAACCAACCAGCACAAGGAGAGACAGCCATGACCCACCGTGTCGCGTTCGTCACCGGCGGAGCCCAGGGCATCGGCCAAGGCATATCGGAGACTTTGGGAGCCAATGGGTTTCGGGTTGCCGTCGCTGACCTGAACCTGGAGGCGGCCGAAGCCACCGCGAAACGCATCGCTGACGCCGGCGGCGAAGCCATCGCGGTCCACGTCAGACGTCACGGACACCGAGTCGGTGCGCGGCGCGGTCAAGACCGTGGCCGCCGAGCTTGGCGACATCGAGGTGGTCGTCAACAACGCGGGCTGGGATGACTTCATGCCCTTCCTGAAAACCTCAGAGGACTTCTGGGACAAGATCCTTGACATCAACTTCAAGGGTGCCTTACGTGTCATCCATACCGTCGTGCCCGGCATGGTGGAACGCGGTTTCGGCCGGGTGATCAACATCGGCTCGGATGCCGGCCGCGTCGGCTCGTCGTTGGAGGCGGTGTACTCCGGAGCCAAAGGCGGCATTATCGCGTTCACCAAGACGCTGGCCCGCGAAGTGGCGACCAAAGGGGTGACTGTGAATACCGTGTGCCCCGGCCCCACCGACACGCCCGCACTGCGCAAGTTCGCCGACAGCTCCGGGCAGGACGCTGACAAGGTGATCGGTGGGATGACTCGCTCCGTGCCGATGAAGCGCCTGGCTCAGCCGTCGGACATCGCCGCGGCCGTCGCATTCTTCGCATCGGATGCTGCTGAATACGTCACCGGCCAAACGCTGTCCGTCAGCGGCGGACTCACGATGGCCTAACCCAATCCGCTTGTTATCAAAGGAGATACTGTGACACGATCGGTTGTGACCTGGAACCGGGACGGGGCCATTGTCGAGATCGTGCTGGACGGGCCGCCGGCCAATGCACTCGGGCTGGAGATCCTCACCGGGTTGAACACCGCGATGGACTACGCCCAGGCTGTCGGCGCCAAGGTCATTGTGGTGGCTTCCACGGTGGACGGCTTTTTTGCCGCGGGCGCCGACATCAAGCACATGTCCGCGGTCGACCCGGTGTCGTTTCGGAAATACGGTGACACGCTGCGCAGCACGCTGGAGCGGCTCGCGGCTTTGCCACTGATTTCCGTGGCGGCCATCGACGGGCTCGCCCTGGGCGGCGGTCTCGAGTTGGCGATGGCGTGCACGTTGCGTGTCGGGGCTGCCCGCGCGCGGCTGGGTCTCCCCGAAGTCAAATTAGGCCTGATCCCCGGTGCCGGTGGTACCCAACGACTCCCTCGTCTTATCGGACGCGGCCGGGCACTGGACCTCATGCTCACCGGTCGCCAGATCAAGGCCGACGAGGCGTATTGGATCGGGCTGATCGATCGATTGGCTGAACCCGACACCAGCGCCAGAGCCGGGGCGTGGCAACTAGCTCGCGAATTGGCCGGGGCATCAACGCCCGCGCAGCTGGCCGTAATCCGCACTGTCGACGCAGCCTACGACCGGCCCCTACCTGACGGCTTGGGCTTCGAAGTCGAGCAGATCCAGGAGTTATTCGAGCGGGGCGAAGCGGCCGAGGGCATCCGCGCGTTCGTCGACAAGCGGACGCCCGAATTCGCATGACCACCATGGAGCAGACGTCATGATCGACCTCGAAAAAAGCTACGAGACTCTGCTTCTCGACTCGCCCGCTGCCGGCGTGCTACTGGTGACGCTGAACCGACCCGACCGGTTAAACGCGATGACGGTGGTCATGTTCGGCGAGCTGGAGTCGGTGGCACGTGCCGTCGGCGACGACCGCGACATCCGAGTGGTGATTCTTACCGGCGCGGGTAAGGCGTTTTGCGCGGGATACGACCTCGACGAAGCCGAAGAACTCGCCTCGTTGCCGGCCCTGGGAATGCTGGACCGGCAGGAACGTGCAGCCCGCGCGCTAAGCGCGGTTCGCGCGGTCCCGGTACCGGTGATCGCCGCGGTCAACGGGCCCGCCGCCGGTGGCGGGATGTCCCTCACCCTGATGGCAGATATCCGGCTCGGGTCGCCCAGCGCGAAGTTCAACGCCGCGTTTGTGCGCATCGGACTTTCCGCGGGTGATCTGGGGGCCTCCTGGCTGCTCCCGCGCCTGATCGGCCCGTCCGCCGCCGCCGAGATGGGCTTTACCGGGCGCATTGTCGATGCCGAAGAAGCCGAACGGCTCGGTCTGCTCAACAGGGTGACGGGTCAAGACGACCTGCTCGATCAAACCCTGGCCATGGCGGACCAGATCTGCGCCAACTCCCCCGGCGGTATCAGGCTCTCCAAACGCGCACTGCAGGCCAATATGGAAATCGCCTCGTTCGCGGCGGCGCTCGAATTGGAAAACCGCGGGCAGGCTCTACTGACGCGCTGCGATGACATGACCGAGGCACTACAGGCCTTCAAAGCCAAGCGGCCACCGAACTTCTCGGGACGGTGAGTATGAGCACTGCCACATCCCACTGGAATAGGGTGTCGCGGCGCCCGCTGGGCGACGTCCTCGACGAGCTGCGCACGGCACGCACCCTGAGCTTCGACGAACGTCGCGGCGGCATACTCGTGATGTCAGTCAACCGCCCCCACCGCGCCAATTCGCAGACCGTCGAGATGTTCGGTGAAATCGCCTGGGCTACGACTGTATTGCGTAGCGCTAGGGTGCGGGCTCTGATCGTAACCGGGGCCGGGGGCAAGGCCTTCTGCACCGGCTTCGACCTAGACCAGGTCGATGTCCTCACCCGGATGTCGGTGTCGGAATTCACCGATCTCGTTGAGACCGCCGCGGCCGGTTCAACCGGGCTGCGCGCGCTACCCTACCCGGTGATCGCCGCCGTCAGCGGTCCGGCGGCGGGCGGAGGGCTGTCACTGGCATTGGCCGCCGACATCCGGATCATTGACCACACCGCCAGTTTCAGCGCCGGGTTCGTGCGGATCGGGCTGTCCATCGGCGAGCTGGGTACGTCGTGGAACCTGGTCCGGCTGATCGGACCGGGCCGGGCGGCTGAGTTGGCATTCACCGGACGCACGGTTCGGGCCGCCGAAGCCCGGCGCATCGGACTGGCCGACCGGCTCGCCGAAACCGACTCTGCACTCGAGGCAGCAATCGAGCTGGCCGAGACTATCGCGGAGAACTCCGACGAAAGTATGAGATCAACCAAGAACGCGTTGGTCCGCAACCTGGAGAACAACTCGTTCCAGTCCGCGCTCGAGCTGGAAAACCGCGGCCAGGCATTAGCGATGCAGGTGCCGACGACAAGCAGCGCACTGGAGGGGCTGTGACGCGCCGGGTGCGATGAGGAGGAGCGGCGCGCATGACCATCGCCGGCGAACTGCGCGACGGGCTCGGTCCCGCCGACGATCTCCGGCACCGGCCGGTGGCTGGGGAGCGAACACGCGACAGTCTGTTCTGGGAGTTGATCATGCCCGAGGAGGAACTCGGCGTGCAGGTCTACCTCTACCTGACCGGTAGCGGAAAGGTCGGCTACAACGTCTGCGTGTGGGGCCCGGAAATGCGGCCGCTGGCACTGCACCTCCAGCAAGGACGGGTACCCGACCACGCCGACCTTGACGAATTCTCCTTTGAGGGAATGACTCTCACGCAGCCCGAGCTGCGTAAATCCTGCGTGCTCACCTACGACCGTGACGGTGTGCGAATCGAGTTCGCGTTCAGCGGCATTCATGACGCGTTCAGCTATCATCGCAATCCGGACGGCCTGCCGTCCTGGTTCGCAGTGAACCGGATCGAGCAGACGGGGCGGGTGCGCGGCGGGCTCGAAGTCGCGGGCCGTCGTATCGAGTGGGACCGAATGGGCCACCGCGACCATTCCTGGGGGGTGCGCGACTGGGGCGTGCCGCAGCACTGGAAATGGTTCGTCGCCTATACCGAGTCGGGCCGAGCGATTAATGGTTGGATATGGATCGCGAAGGGCGAGTGGGGTTTCGCCGGCTACGTAGTCCGCGACGGGGTGACCTATCCGGTACGTCACATCGACCACCACGCCGAATACGGCGAGCAGATGCACCAGCGTCGGCTGTCCGCTACTCTGACCGACATCACCGGTGCGCGTACCGAGCTGCAGCTCGATGTCTTCGGCGTGATCGAGTTGCCGACGCACGATAGATTGCAAACGGTGATCCGCGAAGGTGCGTGCCGCGCCGTCATCGACGGTGAACAAGGTGCCGGGCAATTCGAGACACATTGGCAGGGAAGCTACCTGGACTACCTGTCGACACTGGACCGCTGATGTGGTCGTGGTCTGACGGGCAGCTCCAACAACTGGGACGCTTCCTGGCCGACCATGACCTGTGCGGCCCGGCCATAACCGCCGAGGCGATCGGCGACGGGCATTCCAATCTGACGTTCCTGGTGTCGGACGGACATTCGCGAGTGGTCGTCCGCCGACCACCGCCGCCGCCGCTGCCTCCGGGTGCCCATGACGTGCTGCGGGAGGCGCGACTTTTGGCCGCGCTCGAACATACCGACGTGCCGACCCCGCGAGTGCTCGCCGTCGCGGCCGCCGGCGAACTGATCGACGCCCCGGTCTTCGTGATGGAATTCGTCGACGGAGCCGTCATCACCGAATCAACACCGGCGCCAAGCGAAGACGGGCAACTGCGTCGACGCATCGGGGAATCGTTGGTGGACACTCTGGCCGCATTACACAGGGTGGCTTGGAAGGACGTCGGCCTCGGCGATTTCGGCAAGCCCGACGGTTTCAACGCCCGGCAGTTGCGGCGGATGCGGTCGCTGATCGCGGTGAAAGGAACCGTGCCGCGCGAATTCGCGATGCTGGACGACTGGTTGCACGCGCATCTCCCGCCTGAGTCCGGAACCGCGATTGTCCACAACGACTTTCGTATCGGCAACGTGATCGTCGACACCGGAATGGGTTGTGTAACAGCAGTTCTTGACTGGGAGCTCACGACGATTGGCGACCCGCTCGCCGACTTGGGATACTTCCTCACTTCGTACCCTATGGCGGGCGAGCCGTTGGTTCCCATATCCGCGATGGGCACCGCGGTGCTCGAGGCCGGGTACCCCGGACGCGCCGAACTCCTCGACCGCTACGCCGACCGCACGGGGACCGATGTGTCGGGAGTGAATTGGTATGCCCCGCTGTCGATGTACAAACTCGCCGCGCTCTATGAGTACAGTCGTCGGCGATTCGAAAGCGGTGTCGGCGATCCATACTATGCCGATCCCGGGATGGTCAGCTCGTTCCTGGCGGCCGGCGAACGGCTCGCGGCCGAGGGCTTTGCGCTCGCCTGACTGGGGCCGCTTCGTCACCCGCTGTCACTCTCGTCGGCGGCCAAAATGCCTGGCTGGGGGGATGCGCCCTTAATGAGCTATCCCATAACGTGACCGGGTGCCACCGATCGACCACCCATTGAACCTCACTACACAGGCGATCCTGACGGACCTCAGCTGGGCGCTGACCGCGGTGCTATTGGTGATCGCTATCAGGATGGGTGTACGCGAGCGGACACCGTTCTATGCGCTCGTGGTGTTAGCGGCCTTGGTCGGCGCATTCGCCGAGCCGCTCTACGACGTGGCAATGATGCTGTACTTCTACTCTGCGCCGGGCATGTGGACGCATTTCACCGCATTCGACATCCCACAACCGATCTGGACACACAGCGGTTATGTCGTGCTCTACGCCGCCCCCGCGATCTATATCGCTCGCCAGATCGCGCACCGCAGGATGACCCACCGCACGCTGTTCGTCTGGGCCGGCATCACGCTGCTTGAATCGGCCGCGTTCGAGATCATCGGCATCAACGGCGGCCTCTACAGCTACTGGGGGCCACACGTATTCCGGATCTTCCAGTACCCCTTGGTCATTGGTGTGCTTGAAGCCGCTCAGGTGATCGTCTTCGCCGTGGCGGCATCGCAACTGCGTGCCCGCTCTACCGCTCAGTGGCAGCTGCTGGGCCTCTTCGTGCTGTTCCCGTGCACGTTTTTCATGGCCAACTTGGGCGCGGGCTGGCCCACCATCATCGCAGTGCATCTCAAGGACACCTCGACGCCAGTCATCGCAGCGGCAACAGTGGTGAGCATCTGCCTCGCGGCGGTACTCGTGCGAGCGGCCGCGTCGTTCCTGTCGCGATCAACCGCCGATGCCGCGGACCGCGCGAGCTTATCAGCCACAACCACATAGGGAATCCTCCATGAAACGAACCCTTTTGGTCACCGCCTCGATCGTCATCGCCGCGGTCCTCGTCGGATCCGCCCAGACGCGAGCACTGCTGGCGCAGGCCGCGCCAGACCCCCAAGTGGAGTATCTGTACGACGTGGCCGGGCGGCGGCACTACGACTTTCCGAACAATGACGCACTCAGCTACGGTCGCGGGATCTGCGACAAAGTCACCCGAGGCGAGAACTACGCCCATGTGACGGGCGACGTGAAAAATGACGTGAACCCCAACGACGAGTTTGCGGCCAATTACCTTGTCTCGTATGCGGTTAATCTTCTGTGCCCAGACCAAATCTGGCAGCAGAAAATTCAGCGGCGCACTACCGAGCGTAATCCAGGGAGCTAGCTGATGTCGGTTTCGAGGTCTACCAATATTCGCCACTCATTCTTCATCGTGGCCGGCGCCGCCGCGCTGGTTTTGACCTGGCCACACGCATTTGCGTGGATGGCCGCCGGCGGGAACATCCTGAACCCGATCGCTTTCTTCGGCGATGCGATAGCAGCCGGCGGCACCGCAGCGTTTCTGAGCATCGACATGGCTATCGCCTGGCTGGTGTTCATGGTGTGGGTCGTTTTCGACAGCAAGCGAATAGGACTAGGCTACAGATGGGGCTGGATATTCGTGGGACTGTCGTATATCGGTGTCTCGATGGCGTTCCCGGTGTATCTCGTTACTCGTGAGCGCTTCCTCGCAAAGCGCACGCGAGCTGGCGAATTGAGCAGTGATCAGGGCTAATTGCTGATCACACATATCGATATTGGTATGTCCGCGTTCTGCGTTAAGACGCATAGCGGGGCCTCAATGGGGCTGGTTCCGAGCAGACACCGATGACAGTCGCGCCGTGCTGCGACAACGATCAGCATCTACGTCGGACCAGCTTCGGCTCGCGCGGATAGGCTGATGGCCGACGCTACAGCTCCCGCAATGAGCGTCGCCGCCGCGGTCGTGCTGGTGTGCATACCCCTAGAATCCGGGCCGATGAGTGTCCACAAGCCGTGGGAAAATCGGTCGGTGGGTTGACGCGCGATAACGCGCATTGCCGGGTGCCGACGGCCGGTTGCGTGTCCTAATTCGGCGGAATGCCGGGTGGCGGATACACGCCACGCAGGGATCGATGCATACCAGTTGACTGCGTACTCGGCTTCATCGCCGAAGTCATAGTCGGGGCTGGGACCCGTATCAATTTGATCAGACTCCAATCACTTCTGTGGAAGACGAAAATTCCTATCTGTGCCGTGCTTTCCGGGATATCGTCACGTTGGCTGGCCATAGACGGCCACCACGACGGTGCGATCAAAACTGTTCTCGGACCACACTCCGATTTGAGTGTTGGCGCAGTTCGACATGACAGCCATGTATGCGGGGTTGTAATACCACTGCTTGAGGATCTCGACGCCGCTGATCGCGAGGGCCGGATTGATCGCCACCGTTTCGGCCGCATCGCCGTGAAAGCCGGCGGCATTGGCGCGGTCTTGTGGGGCCGAGCCGTCAGATCCTATGTCGCCGTCGAGGTTGCGGTTGTTCAACACGTCGTCGGTGTGCCACCTGGCGGCCCGAACCAGTTGTGGGTTGACCTTGACGTCGTTGGTGCAGCCGGCCTGGTGCTGGATCGTGTAAACGTTGGAGACCACACTGTCGTTGAGCCGCTTGTTGTTCGGTATGAGGGTGTTGTCGTCGTTGTCCGCATGTGCAGCCTGGGTCGTCAGCGCGACACCGATAATCATGCCAACGACAGCAGTGAGGCCTAGGCGTCTATGCCGCATTGTCCGTCTCCTTGGGTTTCCGTCGGGGTGTGCTGGCCGGAACGTCGGTACCAGCTGCCAAGTCTCGCTACTGCCGAATCACCGCTGCGCAGAGTTCGGTGATCACCGAACTGACTCGGATGTGCATCGTGGTATCGGAAGCAGACGTCGTAGCCGGCTTGCTCATTGCCCATGACCTGTGGTGAGCGGCGCTCTAGATAACTTGTCGCAGGAGCGATCTCCGGATCCCGCGACGGTATCAGCATGAGGGTGGCCGCCAAGTCGCCTCGCCCACGCGAAAACCACGCGTGTCTGCGACTTGCGCAGGCTGCGAAACGGTTCGGCTCGATGCTGCATCGTGAGGCTCACACGGGGTCGAATTGCGAGATAAGCCAACGGCCGCCAATCTTGTCGAGGGTGACGCGAACTGTTGACGCTGTGGACGTTGGCGCGTCATGTTTGACGACGACGCTCTGGTTGACGAAAAGCAGCACAACGGAATGGTTTTCGGTCGCGCGCACCGACGCGACTGCGGGGACAGTGGCGACCGCCGAGATCTGCTTCTGCTTTGCACCCGGAATCACGACATCATGGGTCAGCGAGGTGTAAGAGTCCAGGAACTGACCCGTCATCCGGCCTCGTGCGGCCTCAATGTCTCTCTCGACAGTCTCGGGCTTATATGAGAGCAGCGCGATCGTGCTGTCAGTGGCTGCTCGCACGGATTCCGCTCCCGCCGCCGCAGCGTCACGGACCGAAGCATCCTGCCATTTCAGATAACCCGCGGCAGACGCCAGCAGCAACGCCAGCCCCGGTAGCAACGCATAGGCGATCACCCGCGACCGGCGGGTGCCACCGCTCACACCCGTTGGCTGCTCATCGGGGTCTGGCCTATCGACCTCCGTGCCCACACAAGTGCCCGTGGAGTTGTATGCCACGGGCACCGTCTGCACTGGTTCAGCGGGTTTTTCTTCCTTACTGGACTCGGTGCCACTTCGGCCGTCAGCTCGGCGCCACTTGTGCCACCTCACGCCACAAACCCAACGTTCGAAACTTTCAGCTGATGATCGACCTTCCGCACGTCGATACGTATCCGCCATTCCCGCGGGGTTTCGCCGGGCTCATCGGCACTCGAGGTGACGACGGACACGGCCACCAGCGCCCGCGCTGAGTCAGCCGTCTCCGACTCCAACCCGGCCTCTTTGATCGTGCCCACTGTCTTCGCCCTGAATTGCTTGACTACATCGATGTACGGCTGTGACCGCTTCGCGAAGTCGTCGTAGAACTCGCCCGTGGCCCCATCCAAAATGCGGTGCACATCAGCGTCGGCATGCTGCCAGTCGATAGTCGTCAAATTCAGCGCGCCCTGTCTGGCCACCTGCACGAACTGACTTCGCTGAGCCTGCGCCTGTTGTGACTGGAAGAGACGAAAGCCCGACCATCCAACCAGCGCCGCCAACGCAGCGATGACGACCAACCCGACCAAGATCGCGCTCCGCGGAGCGGACATGGGCTTTGGAGGCAGCGAGGCCGGCGTTTCAGGTGCGTCGTCTGGATCGCACTCGAAAGCACTGTCCTCGGCGATCTCGACGTTCTCGATGTCCTCGGCGGCTTCCCCGACTTCGCCGGCTACCGGCGACTTGTCATCAGTTGCTATAGCCATGCAGTCGCTCCCTTCGTTGTGATTCGTCCGCCCATGCGGTCAACCGCCCGTGGACGGCACCAGCATCGACTGCCATGACTTATCCTTTGATCCGGTCCGGCCCAGGTCGGATTGGGTGTACTGCTTCCCGTCGGGCCCGGTATATGTGCCGGTGGCCGGATCGTATTCGGCGGCGGCCAGCGGCGGCGGCGCCGTACCGAGTCCTGCTCCCAGTTGCGGGCCGGGAGTTGCGGCGCGCGGCCGAGATCCGGGCGGCAGTTGCGGGATGTCTTGGCCGCTGTAGGTGGCGTTGGGGTCGCCCTTCCAGTTGTAGCCGTCGTTGAGCGGCACATACTGCTCGTCGCTTTCGCACTGCTTCACGGTGGCCGCGCGCTTGCCGGGCCTCGTTTCGCAAGGAGTATTGCGCGCGCCGCGCACGCCGATAATGGGCGAGTCCTGCGGGATCCTGCAGTACAAGTCGCCGGGGGCACGCTCTGGGGCATCCTCAAAGGACGCATCCCGCTGCTGCTGGACCGGCAGGAACCCGGTGGTGCACGGCGGCGGCAGGTTCAGGTTGAGGTTGAAGCTGAGGTATTGCCCCTTGTATTTCTGCTTGGTGTTCACGTTCGCCACCAGCCCCGCCGATTCGACGGTGACGAGCTGGGGCAACAAGACGAGGGTTTGTTCGATGTCACTTCGGTAGGTGAGGGCGACCTGGCTGACGCTGGCCAGATTGGCCAGCAGAGCAGGCAGGGTGGGCTGCAGCCGCTCGACCAGCGTGCGCGCCTCGCTGAGCGCCGGGCCGCTGTTGTCGATCACGCCGGCGACGGCATCGTCGTGGGTCTGCAGTTCACGGGTGACTGTGGCCAGGTGTGATGCCCATGCTGCAATCGCACTCGACGACTCGGTCTGGGAATCCAGTACCGGACGCGCGTTGTCGATCAGGGAGACCAACGGATCCAGATTTTGGCGGGCTTCGATCGACAGATCGGTGGTGCCTTTGACAAGCGCGGAAAGCTGCGGGCCGAGTCCGCCCACCGCCGTGTACGACTCGTCGATGACGGTTTTCAAGTTGTCTCGAGGCACCGCCCGCAGGCCGGTGTCGACGGCGTCGAGTAAGGGATTAATGTCGGGCGCCACCGAGGTGTTTTTCTGCGTGATCACGTCACCGTTTCGCAACGGTGGCGAGGTGCCGTTGCGGGGCAGCAGCTCCACGTACTGTTCCCCAATCGCCGACTGGCTGTGCACCTCGGCCTTGAGATCCGACGGGATGTCGATCCCAGATTTCAGCGACAATTCGGCTGCCACGCCGGTGTCGGTCAGATGCACAGACTGCACCCGGCCCACTTCGGTGCCGCGATAGGTGACGTTGCTGGTGCCGTACAGCCCGCCTGCCCGCGGCAATTCCATCGTCACCGTGTAGCGGCCCACGCCGAACAGCCTGGCCGGCAATTTCATGAAGTGTGTGGATATATAGGCGAGCGCAATCATCGCGACCGTCGAGAAGATGGCCAGCTGGATCATCGTCTGTCGGTTCAAATGCATGCTAAGGCCCTTGGTTGTCGATGTACGGAACCGCGATGGGATTGGATTGGCCGAACCGGCCCGGGTTCAGACACGGGCTGGGGAATTGGCCGACCGTACGGCCCCACTGCAGCTCTAGTGCGGTGAGGTTGCATTCATATCGGGTGCCAGTGAACAGTGACTGGTCTATACGGCTGAGCGTGAGGTCGATGATCGCGGTCAGGTTGGCGTAGTCACCCCGTTGCCATTTTTCGATGGTTTCGTTCGGGAAGGGATAGGTGGTGAGGTGGCTGAGCGCGCGAGTCATGGCGGGGCCGGCATTGGCTAGCGACTCCAGCACCGGCCCGACGGCTTTCAGCTCCTTGACCAGGTTTTCTTTGCTCTTGTTGACCGTGTCAGCGGTCAGGGCACTGAACTTGCCGAGCTGATCGGCCGCGTCGACGAGGTTCCCGCGCTCGCTGTTGAGCACCGCGAGTGAGTTCGGGATGGTCTTGATCGCCCGGTCGAGGACGGGTTGCTGATCGGCGAACTTCCCGACCAAATGATTGAGGCTGTCGCTGGCCGCGATGACGTCGCCGGACTGCTCGTTGAGGTGCGCGGTGAATTTGTCCAGCTGCCCGATCAAACTTCGCAGATCTTGCTCACGACCGCGAAACGCTGTGCTCAACGCCTCGATGATGTCGGCGGCTTGGCCCACTCCGCCGCCATTGAGCACCAGCGAGAGCGCGGCCAGTGCCTGCTCAACAGTCGGATAGGCAGCCGCGCGGGACAGCGGAATGAACGAGCCGTTGCGAAGCTTTCCCTGCGGTGGACTGTGTGCCGGTGGCGCCAGTTCGATGTGCAATGAACCGAATATCGTCGTCTGGCCGATCTTGACAGTGGCGTTGGCGGGTAGGTCGACGTCGCCGGCAATGCGCATGGTCAGCAACGCATGCCAGCCCTGAAGTTGGATTTTCGTCACGTGGCCGACCGTCACGTCGGCGACCCGCACACGCGAATTCTCTTGGATGTTCGTGACATCAGGCAGCTGCGCCTGGATCACGAACGAGCCGGGGCCATTACCCTCGGTGCCAGGCAGCGGCAGCGAATTCAGCCCCTGCCAGCCGCAGCCAGACATCCCGGCCAGCACCACGATGATCACCAGACTCGCAGCTGCGTGGCGCCACCGACCGAATTTCATGAGCCACCCCCGGGGGGCACCATCATGCCGGACAGGCCGGCTGCGGGATTGGTAGGCGTCGGCGCGGTCGCTGGGGGCGCTGTTTCGGCGGGCAACGGCGACCCTGGGGGCGCAGCCGCGGGTGGCAATCCCGGGGGTGTGTTTGCCGGCGGGACGTAGTCGGGTCGCATCCAGTCCTCGCTATAGGTGACCTCATTGGGCCTGGCCTGCGCGCCGACGAAAAGGTTCTCCCCTAACGGGGGGAAGTTGAACTGGCGGTTCTTCATAATCGGCGACAGGTACTGAACGCAGAGTTTGGCCGCTTGCTCGCCACCCAACCGGGAGGCGGCCTGCACCGCGCCACATATGAAGGAGACGGGGTTGGCGAAGTTGTTCACCGCCAGCGCACCGGTCAGCGCACCGTTAGCCGGCTCGAAGATGTTGACAAAGTTCTGAGCTGGCGTCGGGAAGATGTGCAGGAGTTGTTTGACGTCGTCGAGGCTGTCGACCACCGCGTTGCTGATCGAGGCCAACCTGTCCGACGTGGTGCCGATTACCTCACGGTTGTCGGCGGCGAAGCTCTGGACGTCACCGACTACCGCGTTGAGGTTTTCGACCGCGTCACCGACCTTGTTCGGGTCATCGGCCAACACCAACGACACCGCGGCCAGGTTACGGTTCAGCTGACTGAGCAGACCACTGCTGTCGTGCAGCGCCGACACCAGCGTCGACAGGTTTTTGACAGTGCCGAAGATGTCGTGGCTGTGGTCGCCGAGCACCGAAACCGCCTGCGATAGCTTGATAATGGTGTCACGTATGTCGGCGCCTTGCCCGCGCAGGTTGTCGGCGGCGGTGTTGATGAACGCACCCAGCGTGCTCACCCCACCCGGCTGGGTGGGTTTTAGCAATTCGGTCAGGCGCACAAGTTGGTCCCGCACCTCATCCCACTCGACCGGCACCGCCGTACGACCCTGAGGGATGACCGCGCCGTTCTGCATTGTGGGTCCGCCACTGTAGGGCGGTGTCAGCTGGAGGGCCCGACCCGTTATCAGCTGCGGCGACAGGATCGCGGCCATGGCATTGGCGGGGACCCTGTACTTGCGGTCGAACCAGAACGTGATCTTGGACCGCAGCGGCTGCGGCTCAATTTTTTCGATCTTTCCCACCGGCACACCCCGGACGCGCACCTCGTCACCGGGAAACAAACCGGTGCTGTTGTCGAAGTAGCCGACCACAGTCGTTCGGGCGATGTGATCGCTGGCGCGCATCGCGACAAACAGCCCGGCAGCGAGCACAACCGCCAGAGTGGTTGCCAAAACCGGGCGGGCGTGGCGTACGGCAGTCGCCGGTACCGCGCCGATGTGGGACATCCAGCTCGTCACGGTTGACCTCCCGGCCGCTGTGGCGGACCCGCGTCCACGTTGATCGGCGACCGTGTTGGCGCGGGTATGGGGACAGCGGGCGGGCCGGGTGGCGGACCGCCCGGCGGCGGGGCCGGCGGCGGCTGCCGATAGGGGTAGCAGCCAGGGGCGCCCGCTCTCCCCGGTGCACTGCACGGCCGGTCGCCCGGGTTGCCGGTGATCGCATCCGGGATGCTCGTGCGCGGTGTGCCGCCCTGCCCGGTGCGGGGGTACGGCATCGGCAACGGCGGGGTTCCGGGCTGCCCGGTCGGCGGGTCCGTCCGCTGCGACGGCAACAACGTCGCTGGGTCCAGTCCCAGATCTGAGAATGCGGAATCGATGAACGGTTGTATGAACTGACCCGGCAGCAGGTTCACCACGTACGCATTGAAGAACGGACCCGAGTGGAGCGACTCACCAAGCGACATGGCGTAGGTGTCGACCAGTGGAATGGCCTTCTGGATGCGTTCCTTGCGGTTGTCGAGGATCTCCAGCACCCCGTTGAGCTTCTCCAGCGCCGGGCGCAACTGGTGTCGGTTCTCGGTGATGAAACCCTCAAGTTGCCGCGACACCGCGGAGATGTTGGTTGTGATCTGATCCAGGGCGGCGCTTTGCGCCCGCAGTTGCGCCAGCAGTGCGTTGGTGTCCTTCACGAGGCTGACCACCTGGTCGGTGCGCTTGGCCAGCACACCAGTTGCTTTGGCCGCGTTGTCGAGCAGGCTTCGGAGTTGGGCGTCACGGTTGTCGAGTGTCTGCGCAAACCGCGCCACCCCCTGCACCGCGGACTTCAGGTCCGGCCGGGTGTTGGAAAAGGTTTGCGCCACAGTGGACAACGAATCAGAGAGCTGGTTGGTGTTCACACCGCTGATAGCGGCGGTCAAGTCGCCCAGGGCGTCCGGTAACTGGTAAGGAGACACCGTCCGGTCGATCGGGATCGCGCCGACCAGCCGCCCGTCGCCGCGGGGCATGACTTCGACCATCTTGGTGCCCAGCAGGCCCTTGGTTTTGATCCCCGCCGTGGTCCGGTCGCCGAGGTGAATGTTCTTGGGGACGGTGAACTTGACCAGCGCGCCGGGTCCGTCGAGTGAAATGCTGGACACCTTTCCTACCGGCAAGCCGGCAACCTCCACGCCGGCACCGCTGTACAGCCCGCCGACGTCGGCGAAATAGGCGGAGACGTTTCGGCCCTTGTTGACGAAGGGCAGTTTCTGGTTCTCCAGGGCGGCCAGCACAAACAACGCAGTTCCAACGAGACCGACGAGGCCGATGGCCAGCGGGCTGCGTTCAGAGAACGACTTCATGTTTGCCAAAGAACTTTTTGCGCTCGATAACCATGTCATTTCGGCGTGCACCGTCCCGACGACTGACCTGCGACCTTGACGTACACCGGCTGGCCGCCCTTGCCGTTGAGCTTCAGCACGACCTCGCAAAAGTAGAAGCTGAAGAAATCCCCGTACATCGCCTGACGGTCCAGCGCCCGGTATTTGTCGGGCAGCGTGTTGATCAGGTTGTCGAGGTAGTCATGATCGGCCACCGCGATCGCCGCTGCGCGGTCGGTCTCGTGAACCACCTTCTGAAAGGGCGCCCGCGCGTGGTTCAGCAGGTCGGCGACCGAACCTGCAGCGGCGTTGGCGTAGGCCACCGCGTTTGCGATGTCGGTTTTGCGAGCGGCCAGCCCGTGGACCAACTCCGACAACGAGGTCACCGCCTTGTCGAGCTGATCGCTCTGGCCTCCCAGCGACCCCAACACCACGTTGAGGTTGTCGACGACCTGCCCGATCAGCAGATCGCGGTCGGCCAGCGTGTTGGTTACGGCCGCGGCTTGATCCAGAAACGACCCGATGGTGGCGCCCTGGCCCTGAAGCGCCGCGATCAACTGGCCGGTCAACGCGTTGACCTGATCCGGTTTCAGCGTTCGAATCAGCGGCCGCAAGCCGCCCGTCACCGAATCCAGGTCCAGTGCGGGCTCGGTGCGAGCGAGCGGAATCGTCTGCCCGGGATGGAGTATCCCGGCGCCACCGGCCCCTTCCTCGAGCTGCAGAAAGCGGCCGCCGATCAAGTCGTCGTAGCGGATGTGCGCGCGGGTACCTTCAGTCAAAACCACCGACGAGTTGGCGGTGAACTCCACCCGCACCGTCGCGTCCGCGTTGATGACCATGTCTTGGACCTTGCCGACCTCCACGCCCGCGACCCGGACCAGGTTGCCCTTCTTCAACCCGCTCACATTGCTGAACTCGGCGTTGTAGCTCGTACCGCCGCCCAACCGAAACTGCGCGAAGATTGCCGCGGTCGCGACGAAGGCGAGCAGGCAGACCGTGAGAAAGAGGGCCAGGCGCCAGACGACGCCCCTCGTAGCCTTGGTCACAGCTGCTCCCCCCTCTCGGGTAGATCGTCGACAGTCACGGTGGCGGGGCTTTTCCAGCCGACGCCGGACTGGGCTCAGCCGGCGGCACCCCCGGCCACAACGGCACGCCGCCCGGCCCGTACAGCGGCGCGCCGTATGGCGGCGCCCCCGGCGGCCCGGGCGCAGGCCCCGGTATGCACTGGCGGAAACGCCTGCTCGTCGCCGAGGCCGGTGCGTCGAGGGTTGGCTGCGGCGGCTCCGACACGGGGTGCGTTGCCCCGAAGAATGACGCGTAACAGGGATGCCCGATGCCAGGGTTGGGCCGGATATCAACGCCTGTTCCCCAGCCGGTGTTGGTGACAAGTTGGCGCACCGGGAAGTTCTTGGTTGGATCCGGCAGCGAGCCGCACCCCGGTCTGCCGCCCGGTCCGCCCTTGGCAGAGACAATGGGTAGGTTATCCGGGTAGATGTACGGGTCGTTGCCCAGCAGTAACCCGACGTCGAGTTGGATCGACCGGCCGTCACCGCCCCACACCTGATAGCCCCCGTTGTCGAGGAACCACTTGCTGCCCTGCAGCGTGCAGGTGTACTCGGGGTTGTATTTCAACAGCAGGCTCGTCGTTGGCTCCAGGGTGTTGACCGACGCGACGAGACTGTCCCTACTCGTGCCGAGCAGCGTGGTGCCGGCCTTCGCGAACCCGATTGCGTTGATAAGCACGTCGTCCAGCGCGGTCTTGTGTTTCACGACGGTGTCGCTGGTGGTGCTGGCGGCGTTCAGAATCTCCACAATGTCGTGAGCGGCGGCGGCGTAGGTGTCGTTGAAGCTGGTAAACGAGCGCAAGTCCTGGCGGATGATGTCGCTGCGCGCGTTCAGTGCTGACAGCACCTGATTGAGGTCGGTGGTGGCCTCGCCGATCCGTTGGCCTCGTCCGCGTACTGCGTCGGCGACCGCGGTCAGCACCGCGTTCAGCTTTTCCGCGTCGACCATCTTCAGCAAATCGACGACGTTCTCAAAGACCGTGTTGACCTCGGTGGTGACATTGCTGGAATGCAGCACGGCACCGGCGGCCAAACGCTGACGGCTCGGGGCCGGTGGAGAGATCAGGTCGACGAACTTGGCGCCGAACACCGTCGTGACGTCGATCTTGGCTTGCACGTTGGCCGGGATGTACCGGACCTGATCCGGGTCGATCTCCAGCCTCAACCTGGCCTGGTTTTTGCCGGGGGCGATCTGGCTGACCCGGCCGACTTGAACACCACGCAGCATGACCTTGGCGCCGGTCTCCAGCACCAGACCAGAGCGATCCGAAGTCAGAGTCACCGGCACGTGAGGTTGAAAAGTGCCTTCGTAGGCCCCAGCCGTGGCGAAGATCGTCGCAGCGATCAGAGCAATCAGGATCAGCGTCCACCACCCGGCGGCGACGCGGTGTTCTCCTGCCCGGGGTTTCATGCCGCTAGCTCGCCAGGTGGAAGTTGCTGTTGTGGCCGTAGATGGCCAGGGTGACGATCATCAAAACAGCCGCCCCGACGACCATTGACGCTCGCACCGACCGGCCCACGGCCTCGCCGACGCCGGCTGGTCCTCCGGTGGCCGTGTACCCGTAGTACGTGCAGATCAGCATCACAACGACAACCTGCACGACCGTTTGGACGAACGACCACATCAGGTCGGTCGGATTGAGGAACGTGTTGAAATAGTGGTCGAAAACGCCCGGCTCTTGGCCGTAGGCGATGGTTGTCCCGAAGCGAGCGGCAAAGAAGCCTGTCATCATCCCCACTGCGTAAAGCGGGAAGACCACGATTGTTGCCGCGATTACGCGGGCAGCGGCCAGGTAGGCGACACTTCGGATGCCGATCACCTCCAGCGCATCGATCTCCTCGTTGATCCGCATCGCCCCCATCTGAGCGGTGGCACCGGCACCAATAGTGGCTGTCAACGTGACCTGGGCGGTGCCCGGAATGATGAGCCGGGGAATGAAAAAAGCCGACGCGAATCCCGTCAGGGCTTCTATTGCGACAGAACGGAATTCGGTGTAGCCCTGGGTCGCAACGATGGAGCCGGTGGTCATCGTCATGAACCCGATGATCACGACCGTTCCGCCAATCACAGCAAGAGCCCCGGTCCCCATGCCCATTTGGGCGATGAGCCGCAACAGCTCGGACCGGTAGTTGACCAGGACGTCAGGAATCGCACCGAGAGTCGTGAAAAAGAACCGCGTCTGCTCTCCGATCCGATTCCACCCGCCGGTCAGCTTGTCCGTCGCGCGGGAAAGGTGCGAAAATCGCTTACTGGGAACGGAAACCGTCATAAGTACACTCGCTTCACTTCAGCGTGAACTGGACACCGACAGCGGTCACGACGATGTTGATGGTGAACAGGACCATGAAGGCAAACACAACGGTTTCGTTCACGGCATTGCCAACGCCGGCCGGACCGCCGCCAACCGTGATGCCCTTGTAGCAGCCAATCAAGCCGGCCCCTATGCCGAAGAGAAGCGCCTTAAACATCGAGACCACGAGATCTCCGAGCCCGGCGAGCACCGTCATGCCGAAGACAAAGGCACCTGGCGAGACGTGCATGACGAAAACACTGAAAAAGAACGTCGCGACCATTCCCGACAGGGCCACCAGCCCCATCAGCGCCAACGAGACTGTGGTGACGGCGAGCACGCGCGGGATGACCAGCGCATGGATCGGGTTGATGCCCATCACCCGTTGCGCGTCAAGTTCTTCCCGGATGGTCCGTGCGCCCAGATCGGCACACGTCGCAGTGGCAGCCGCGCCAGAAATCACCAAGACAGTCACGATCGGGGCGATCTGGGTCAGCGTGAAAAACGCTGCGCCAGCACCGGAATAGTCCGCAGCGCCAAATTCGTTCAGCAGTATGTTGAAGCAAAAGTTGCTGATCACCGAGTACGGGATACACATCAGGATCGCAGGCAGGAACGACACACGGGCTACAAACCACGTCATCGCAAGGTATTCCTGCCAGGCCAAAGGCGTTGTGAACAAACCCACGAAGACGTCAAGCGACATCGCAAAGAAGCCGCCCACCGCGCGGACCGGCTTGGCGACCGGACCCGCCAACGGCAAGGCCTTCATCCACTCGACGGCACGGCCATTGAATGGACGCCTCGCGCCCCGGCCAGGTACAAGGGCCGGGGCTAGTACTGCCGTGAGCAGGGGTCCGTCGTCGGTAGCTCTCACGACGAGGCCGTCCCCAGCACGTCCTGGCGGCGGACGATTTTCGTGAGCGGTGGGCACGGCATCGAAACTATCGAGGCGATGAAGGCCTCTACTACCCTCCAAAGAGGTACTTTGTCCTCCTCGGGAGGGAAATCGCGAAACGTCACACGCGCCCTTTTCCCTTGGCTTGGAACCGCTCCGCTAACTGACTAGCCACTGCTGGCCGAGCTAGTCCTTATCGCGAAAGGCGCGCCGGTGTTCCAAACTCGCGTCGCGCGACGCCCTCGGTACTGGGGTAGGTGACGGGGGGCTGGCGTTTTGGGGTCCGTTGCGTGAGGTGTTCCCCGAGACTCGTGAGCGGCGATGTTCGTTCGAGGGGTAGCCAATGTTCTTGCCGGACTACCGAAACCAGCGTACTGCGGAATGAAGACCGATCTGGTGGAGGTCTAGAACGCCGAGGAAAGACATCGCGGCGTGGATACGCAAAAGCACTCGAGCCCGCCTATCGCACCAAGTCTTCCAAGGCGGTCGCCAAGATCACCGACGACGTCGAATGCCCCCACGAAACAACCGTCGACGACCGACAGGGGGAGGCTGCCCGACATTTGCATCAGACGATGCGGACGATCTGGTGGTTGACGTCAGGCCATTTCGGACCATGAGTTGCGCGTTGGTGACGAGGGCGTCGGCCGATCCGCGGCGAGGGTCCCACCAAGTAACGATCCAGTTCAACGCTCCCAACACCAGAAATTGTGCTATTCCGGCGTCCAACTCCGGATTGATCTCCCCGTCGGCGATCGCGTCGGCGAACAGACTCTTCCAAATCTGTCCGTAGGCAACTTCCCCCTTCTTCTGCCGCCTGCTCAGCTGCTCGGGGAGCTGTCCCGAATTCCGGATCCAGGCGGTGGTGTATTCGGTGAGCTCCAGCACGGTTCGAAGGTGGGCGTCGACCGCCGCCATGATCCGGTCCATGGGCGACGTGTCGGGCGGCAGCGCACGCAGCGCCTCCTCCATGTGCTTGCGTATGTCGATGACCCCGCGGTACATGACCTCTTCGAAGAGTTCCTCGCGGGACCGGAAGTGCTTGTAAATCGTGTTTGTCATTAAGTGGGCGGTGTCGCTCACATCGGTCAGCTGGGTTCCAGCGAAGCCCTTGAGGCTGAGCACTTTGGCGGTCGCATCGAGGATCCGCATCCTCTCGGATCCCGAGTCGGTACCTTCAGCGCTAGCCCTTTGCGCAGGCATTCGTTGATCGTACTGGTCAAGCCGCCGCGCGGTGGTCGCTTTCCCTCGTTGGAGCAGCCCGGGCGCGGGTTCGTGGGCCAACGCTTGGTCGAACGCAGGCAACTTACGCTCTTCGGTTTCCAGACGCCGCCGCAGCGCGTCGTCGTCCAACGCCTGGAGCGGCACCTCACACACCTCGAAGTTGTGGGTTCCGGCTCTCGACCCGAGACGAGGTATCGGTTTTACCATCGTCGTTGCGGCGCAAGATCTCTCCGCGGAAACGAGCGCCCTTTGATCCACACTCGGACGAGGATCACGCCAAAGGTCGCCCGAACATGCGCGCGAAAGTCTCCGCTGGGCCGCCCGAGATCGTGGGCGCAACTAATCGGGTGCAAAAACATCGCGCCGCAGCCTCCGGTCACCGGTCGCGGTATTCCTGCGTGAAACTGTATGGTTCGCAAGCATTTTCACGAGTCCGCAGATCGACCCGCCGGATCTTGCCGGAGATGGTCTTCGGTAGGTTCATGAACTCGATACGCCGGATGCGTTGATAGGGCGCAAGGTTTCGGTGGGCATGGGCGAAAATTGCGTCGGCGGTGGCCCGGTCCGGGGCCCAACCCGCCGCCAGGGTGATGTACGCCTTGGGCACCGCCAACCTGGTTGGGTCGGGAGCCGGGACTACAGCCGCCTCGACCACCGCCGGATGCTCGATGAGCACGCTTTCCAATTCGAACGGAGAGATCTTGTAATCGGACGCCTTGAATACGTCGTCGGTGCGGCCGATATAGGTGATGTAGCCGTCAGAATCGCGGCTCGCCACGTCCCCGGTGTGGTAGTAACCGCCGGCGGAAACCAAGTCGGTGCGCCCGTCGTCGCCGAGATAGCCGGCCATCAGATTCACCGGGCGCCGATCCAGTCGCAGACAGATTTCGCCCTCGCCGGCAGGCTGCCCGTTCGTCGGGTCGACGATCTCGACCGCGACACCGGGCAACGGCCGCCCCATCGACCCCGGTTTGACTGGCGAACCCGGAGTATTACCGATCAACGCCGTGGTCTCGGTTTGCCCGAACCCGTCGCGAATCGTGAGTCCCCAATGCTTTCGGACATGCTCGATGACCTCCGGGTTCAGCGGTTCGCCCGCGCCGACCGCCTCCCGCAGCATCGGCGGCCTAGCGCCCAGGTCCGCCTGAATCAGCATGCGCCACACGGTCGGTGGCGCACAGATAGAGGTGACGGCGGCCTGCCGCAGCATCGTCAGGAATCGGGATGCGTCGAAACGGCGGTAGTTGTAAACCATGACGGTCGATTCGGCGATCCAGGGCGCGAAGAACGAACTCCATGCGTGCTTGGCCCAGCCTGGGGAGCTGATGTTGAGGTGGACATCGCCGGGACGCAGTCCAAGGAAGTACATCGTCGACAGATGCCCGACCGGATACGAGCGGTGCGTGTGCTCGACGAGTTTCGGGTGGCTGGTCGTGCCGGACGTGAAGTAGATCAGCATCGGGTCGTCCGCGCCGGTACGGGCGGCAAGCGGTGACGGCGACGCCGCGGTGTCGGCCAGCCGATATTGCCGCCACGGAAGAGCAGCGTCACCAATCGCGATGCGGCCGAAATCCCCTGGGATGCCAGTCGAATTTGGCGATCTGGTCGGCATTGGTGATGATATGACGTACCGCTCCGCGGCCGATGCGGTCAGCGAGGTCATGGGGCCCCAGTGCCGTCGTGGCCGGCATGAGGACCCCGCCGAGTTTCATGACCGCCAGCATCGACTCCCAAAGCTCGACCTGGTTGTCCAGCATCACCATGACCCGATCACCGGGACCGACGCCGCCGCCGGCCAGCGATGCGGCGAGCCGATCAGAGCGCGCGGCCAATTCGGCGAAGGAATACGAGCGATCGGTCCCGTCCGCACCGATGATGCGCAGCGCCGTTCGCGAGTTGCCCCTCGCGATGGGGTCGAAAAAATCGAGCGCCCAGTTGAACCGTTCACCGATGTCGGGCCAACGGAACGCCGCGACCGCGGCGTCGTAGTCGTCGCGGTGCCGTACGAGCAGGTCGCGGCACGCGAGGTACGCTGCTCGACCAGTTGTTTGGTCCATCGGTGGGGACTCCTCGCTTAGCCTTGTTGAGGCCTCTTGTTGAGGTTCTTTTGCCAAACTTGCCTGGCGGCGTCACTTCGGCGCTCGCGGCGACCCGAAGGAGGCTGCGCGTGCAGCGTCGCGAGCCTGTACTGCGGTCGTCTCGGGCTGAACGCGTCGCTGCCGATCTGGAACACGAGATCCTCAGTGCCCGCTTGCCGGTCGGATCGCACCTGGGCCGCCGGTCGGAGCTCATGGATCGGTTCGGCATCAGCCCGACGGTGATGAACGAAACACTGCGAATCCTGCGCGATCGCGACCTGGTGAGTGTTCGACCGGGCCCCGGAGGCGGGATCACCGTGGCCAGCGCACCTCCGCAAGTCCGAGTGGGGGCGCTGGACCTGTGGTTTCAACCGTCCACCCCGCATCCCCTGGACTTGTTCGAAGCTCGGTTGTACCTCGAGTTCGGCCTGACCAAGGCGGCGTTCGAGCGGGCGACCAGCGAAGACATCGCCGCGATGCGGTCGGCGATGGGCACCTTGCGCGCCAGTACTGAGGCCGAGCAGTTCTTCGACGCCGTGCTCGCGTTCCACCGCGTCGTAGCGGCCGCAGCCCACATCCCCGTTTTGGAGGGCATGCACCAGCTGGTCGTGACCAGCATCAAAGCCATGCTGACGCGGGTGTTGTTCATCGACGACCACGAGCCGCTGCTGGCGAGCAGCCTTCGCGTCCACGACGACATCGTGGCCGCCATCGCGCTGCACGATCAGGCGTCGTTCGTCGATGCCATCAACCGCCACGATCAAGACCTGATCAGAGCGGACGACCCAGATCGCACGCCGAACACCCCGCAGCACCCCTGACCAAATCTCGCCGGTCACGCCCTGATCTCCCCGGAATCGGTTCTGCCTGCATGTCGGTATTTTTTACCATCGTCGCAATGTGACGCACAACATTGTGTATGTACATATTGAATTGTGTATGCATAATCGGCTACGCTCGACGAACCTGCCCGTCTCAACGTCGCGCGGAGGCACGACTATCAACGCTCAGCTATCCAGCCAAACCCGGCTCGTCGATGTCCACACCCACGCCATCGACGATCGACTGCTGGATCTGCGGCGCTCCTACCCACACGACGACTGGCCCAGCGTCCACCGCACCGGCGGTACCGACGCGCAACTGTTGTTCGGTGGACGGCATTACCGCCAGATCGATCACCGGTGCTGGTCGCCAACGGCCCGGATCATGGATATGGATCGTCAAGGCGTTGCCGTGCAAGTGCTTTCGCCGATTCCGGTGACGTTCTGCTATCGGGCGTCGGCGGCAGGGGCGGCCGAATTGGCGTCGGCTCAAAACGACTTCTTCGCCCGGATCACCCATGAGCACCCAACCCGCTTTGCGGCGCTGGGCGCCGTCGCCCTGCAAGACCCCGACCTCGCCGTCGACGAGATGCGCCGGTGCATGCGCCGGGGCTTTCTCGGTGTCGAGATCGGCTCGCGGGTCGGGGATACCGAACTCGCCGACCCCAGCCTGGACCGCTTCTTTGCCACCGCGGGAGAACTTGGCGCCCTGGTGCTGGTCCATCCCAGTGACCAGGACCTGCCGGCGCGCATAACCGAGCTTGGTCTTGGCTTCGGCGCCGGAATGCCGATCGAGACGGCGCTGGCAGCGGCCGCACTGCTGGTCAGCGGCGCGCTCGCGCGACGGCCCGAAGTGCGAATCTGCCTGGCGCACGGTGGAGGCGCGCTGCCGGCGCTGATCGGCCGGCTCGACAAAGGCGCGATCATCGCCGGCATTCCCGCGGACTCACCCGAGCTGCCGAGCCGCCAGGCACGCCGACTGTGGTCCGACTGTCTGACATACGACCGTCGGGCGCTGGACGCGGCGATCGATGTCTTCGGCAGCGATCACGTCGTCTTCGGATCCGACTATCCCTTCGCCGCGATGCCCGAGCCGCTCGACGACATCGTCGCCACCCTGCCCGCCGACCTGCATCGCAGGATCTGCCGCACCAATCTGGAGGAACACTATGGCGCATTTCCTGGGTCTGGGAATGACCCACTACCCATTGCTGGCCGGCACCGACGAGCACATGGCGGACCTGTTGCGCTGGACCTTGGCTGATCCTGATATTCCCACCGAGGCAAAGGATCCCGCCAACTGGTCAGCGTCGATGCGCGCTGAATGGAACGCCGACGGCGGACTAGCGTCTGCGGCGCATCATCGAAAGATATTGGTGGAGAATCTATCCCGCTGCCGTGAGGCCCTCGATGAGTTCGCTCCTGACGTCGTGGTGGTGTGGGGCGACGACCAGTACGAGAACTTCCGCGAAGAGGTCATCCCGCCGTTTTGCGTGCTCGCTTACGACGATGTCGACGTCAACCCCTTCGAGCTGATGACCCGCCGCGGCAGCCCGAACGCCTGGGGCCTGCCCGATGACACCACCATCACCCTGCACGGCGACGCCGATGGCGCCCGCCGACTCGCCGACAATCTGATCGGCCAGGGGTTCGACGTCGCCTATTCGTACCGCCGGCGCAGCGACGCGCCGTTTCCGCACGCGATCCTCAACACCCAGGTGTTCCTGGACTACCCCGACGCCGGCTCGCGCTTCGAATACCCGCTGATCCCGATCACGGTCAACTGCTACGGACAACATGCCATCGCCCGCCAGGGCGGCCTGGCCCGCTTCGCCGACATCGCCGCCGAACGACTCGACCCGTCCGGGCCCACCCCCGCCCGCTGCTTTGCGTTAGGCCGCGCGGTCGCGAAAGCATTCCGCGACACCGACTTACGGGTGGCGCTGGTGGCGTCATCCAGCTGGTCGCACGCGTTTTTGACCGACAAAACCTGGCACATGACCCCCGATACCGTTGCGGACCGCCAGTTGTACCAGCTGTTCGTCGACCGTGACTACGAGAAGTGGCAGGCCACCCCCAGCCGCGACATCGTCGACTCGGGCCAACACGAAATGCTCAATTGGTTCTGCCTGACCGGAGCGGTCGACGAACTCGGCCTGGACAGTGCGATGGTCAGAGCTCGTCACCACCGATGTCTTCAACTCCAACAAGTGTTTTGCGGTATTCAAGGAAAGAGGCGCGCAATGACATCAACCGTCGCAGGGATCGCGTTAGAGCCACGCACCATCGACGCCGGGGGCGTCCAAACCAGCTACCTGGAGGCCGGTGCCGGCGAACCGGTTGTGATGCTGCACGGGTCGGGTCCCGGGGTATCGGCGATGGCCAACTGGCAGCACAACATCGGAGCGTTGGCGCAGCGATTCCGCGTGCTGGCTCCGGACATCGTCGGTTTCGGCGCTACCCAGCGCCCCGATGACGTCGTCTATTCGCTGCGTACCTGGACCGACCAGATCTGGGCGTTCCTCGACGCACTGGGCATCGAGAAGACCGCGATTGTCGGCAACTCACTCGGCGGGCGCATTGCGCTGCAGATGGCCACCGACTGCCCGGACCGGATCACCAAGATGGTGCTGATGGGAGCGCCCGGTGTCGGCATGACGCTCACTGACGGCCTTACCGCGTTGCGCGCCTACGAACCGTCTCATGACGCGATGCGCGATCTGCTGCGCAACTATTTCGCGGTCGATCCGGCAATGATCACCGACGAACTCGTCGCGATCCGATACGAGGCCAGCATCGCCGACGGCGCTTACGATGCGTACCGCGCCATGTTCTTCGATCCACGTCACACCGGATCCCAGCTCGGCATCACCGAGGACGAAGTGCGCGCCATCGCCACACCGGCGCTGCTGGTACACGGCCGGGAAGACAGGGTGGTCCCGATGCAGGTCTCGGTCACGATGCTGGGGCTGTTGCCGAACGCCGACCTGCATGTGTTCAGTGCATGTGGACACTGGACGCAGATCGAGCGCGCCGACGAGTTCTCTGCGCTGGTAGCCGACTACTTGGCACTGCGATGAGCACCGGTGTCGAGCCGCGGCTTACCCCGGCAACCGAAGCAGCCGCGCGGCTGCCGATCGTCGTCGACGACCCGGTGGCCCAGAGGTTTCGGGTGCACCGCTCGGCGATGACCTCACCCGAGATACACCGGGCCGAGGTCGAACGGATCTTCGCCAAGTCGTGGCTTTACGTCGGGCACGAATCCGAGATCCCGCAGCCGGGTGACTTCGTCCGGCGACCGGTCGGGGGCCGGCCGATCTTTATGGTCCGTGGCGTGAAAACCGGCAACATCAACGTGTTCCACAACACCTGCACGCACCGCGGGCGCATTGGTATGCCGACAGGATTCCGGTAATTCCAAAGTGTTCCAGTGCTTCTACCACGCGTGGACCTTCGACTCCGAAGGCCGTCTGAAGGGAGTCCCTGACCGGGACGCCTACGCCGGCGGCCTCAATTTCGACGAGTTGGGGCTCAAGCGGGTGGCGCGCGCAGAGTCCTACCGGGGCTTTGTCTTTGCCTGCTTCGACCCCGACATCGAGGACCTGCCCACCTATCTGGCGGGTGCGAAGGAGTACATCGATCTTGTCGTCGACGGCTGCGGCGGGTCGGTCGAGATGGCCCGCGGCACCAACCAGTACAGCTTCGGTGCCAACTGGAAGCTATTGGTGGAGAACAGTTTCGACGGATACCACGCGGAGTCCACACACGACACCTACTTCAAGTACCTGGTGTCCATCGGCACCGACCTGCGCGGGGGTGTCAGCGGCCAGGCGGTCGACCTGGGTAACGGTCACGCCGTGATCGAATACAGTTCCCCGTGGGGACGTCCGGTCGCCAAGTGGGAGCCGCTGTTCGGTGCGGACGCTCACACCGAAATCGACCGGCTGCGCGCTGATCTCGTCGCCCGGCACGGCGAGCAGCGCGCGCACGCCATGGCCGAGGTGAACCGCAACCTGCTGATCTACCCGAATCTGATCATCAACGACATCATGGCCGTGACGGTGCGCACCTTCTATCCACCAGCGCCCGACACCGTCGACGTCACCGCATGGGCACTGGCTCCCCGCAATGAGCCGGAATCTCTGCGTCACCGCCGCCTCGATAGCTTCCTGACGTTTCTCGGCCCGGGCGGTTTTGCCACCCCCGACGATCTGGAGGCGCTGGAGTCCTGCCAGCAGGGCTTCGCCAGCGGTGGCGTCGAATGGAACGACATCTCCCGCGGCATGGGTCGCGTTCCGGTGGCCAACGACGAAGAACAGATGCGCGTGTTCTGGCGGCGCTGGCAGCACCAAATGGGCGCCGCGGCGGACCGGGCAGGTGCGCAGTGACCGCCGTGGCGTCGCAGCAGCACGTTTTGTTGAGGCAGCAGGTCGAGGAATTCCTCTACGCCGAGGCCGCTTTGCTCGACGCGTGGGCGCTCGACGACTGGCTGCTGCTCTTCGACGAGGACGCGAAGTACGAGGTGCCCTGCAACGACGCGCCGGACGGTGATCCGGCCCGCGAACTGCTGCTCATCGACGACAACTATCTGCGGCTGGCGGCCAGGGTCACCCGGCTCGACAGCCGACGCGCCCACCGCGAATACCCGCATTCCCGAACGAATCACCAGGTGTTCAACGTGCGGGTGCAGGACTTGTCGGCGGACGAGCTGTCGGTGAACGCGTCGTTCACGGTGTGGCGATTCCGGGCGGGACGCACCAGTTGCTATGTCGGCCAGTACCACTACCGGTTGCGCCGCAGCGCCGGCGGCTTCCGGATCGCCGCCAAGCGAGCGGAATTGGATATGACGGATCTGCGGTCCGTTGGGGACGTGGCGATCATCCTATGAGCGGCGCATTGGCCGGCCGGACGGCAATCGTCACCGGAGCCGCCTCCGGTATCGGCCTGGGCATATCAGCGCGGCTGATCGCCGATGGCGCAGCGGTTTTCGCCGCGGCCCGCAGCAAGGAAGACCTGGAACGCGTATACGAGCACGCGCGCATCGCGGGCGGATTCGTCGGTGAACTCCACCAACCCGGCGCGGCCGACGACTTGGTGAGGACGGCGGTCGAGACGCTCGGGCATGTCGACGTTCTGGTCAACAACGCCGGCGGCGGCGTGATCCGTCCTACCCTCGAACACACCGAGGAGACGCTGCGCGCCACCATCGACAACAATCTGTGGACGACGATCTACTGCGTGCGAGCGGTGCTGCCGCACATGGTCTCTCGAGGTCATGGTCGCATCGTCAACATCGGCGCCGACTCGGTGCGTACCGGGTTGGTGGATCACGCGATGTACAACGCGGCGAAGGGCGGCGTACACGCGATGGTCACCGGCATCGCACGCGAGTTCGCGCGTTGCCGGCATCACCGCTAATACCGTGGCGCCGTGTTACGTCCGCACACCGGAACTGGCCGACCTTGTTGAATCCGGGGACGCGCCAACACGTCTGATGCAGGTCGTGGAGGAGGCAACGGCCATCGTCCCGATGGGACGGCCCGGCGATCCAGCTGACGTCGCCGCAGCCGTCGCCTTCCTGGCCGGCGAGGACAGCCGATTCATCACCGGGCAAACGATATACGTCAATGGCGGCAGCAGCATGGGCTGATGGCCCTTCCCGCACAATTGAAGGAACCAAATCTGATGACCATCACCACCACTGGTCTGCGCGCAGCCGCGGACCGGCTGATCGCAGCCGGCGCCGAGCCGCGGCAATGCCCGACCCGGTACGTGATGTCCTCGGTGACCACGACATCGCGTCGGCCTACGCGGTGCAACGGCTGCTCACCGACGGACTCACTGCGCGCGGGGACGACACGATCGTCGGCCACAAGATCGGCCTGACCTCCCCGGCGGTGCAGCGGCAATTGGGGGTGGATCAACCCGATTCACGGTGTGCTGTTCGCGGACATGCAGGTGGCGTCAGGGGGCACGGTCGTCGCGACCGACACGCTGCTGCAGCCCAAGGTCGAGGCCGAGATCGCGTTCATCCTCGCCGAAGACCTCGACGGCGACCTGTCCGAGTCGCGGATCCGAGCCGCCGCCGGTGTCGCGATAGCCGCCATCGAAATCGTCGACTCGCGGGTGCGCGACTGGTCGATCAGCATCGTCGACACCATCGCCGACAACGGCTCGTCAGCGCTGTTCGTGCTGGGCTCGGAGGTGTCAGCCGCCGCCGACCTCGACTTCGTCTCCCGCACAATGCGGCTCACACAGGATGGCGAAGTGGTCTCCACCGGGCGGGGCTCCGACTGTCTGGGCAGCCCGCTCAACGCGCTGCGCTGGCTGGCCCGCACCGCCCGCGAAAACGGCTCTCCGTTGCGCGCCGGCCACATCGTGCTCTCCGGTGCGCTGGGCCCCATGGTGCCGGTGCGGCCGGGCAGCACGTACGTGGCCGATGGTTGACGGAATCGGCTCGGTCGAAGTTGTCTTTCGCTGGCAGACTGAACGAAGCGTTCCTATTCGCTGCTGTACGTTCTGAGACGTTCCGAGAAGTTGGCGTTGAAATCGGCGTAACGCTCTCGAAGTCGATCGCCGGGCCAGTCCGCCGGGAGCAGGTCGTCCGGCAGGTAGGGATCGAGCATCAGGTGTCGGATCACCTCCGCGATAGCCATGAACCCTTCGGCCAGACTCTCTGCCTTGCCGAGCACCGACAGCAATCGGTCTGCCTCGGCCGCCCAACCCGCCAAGTCCCAGAGCGACGCCGCCAGGCTCGTCGAGTCCGAGTGGTGACTGACAAAAAACTGACACTGGTCGGCGATGATGCCATCGAGCTCGCGAGAGAGGTTGTCCGGCCGCAGCCAAACCCCCTCGCGCAGTTCGCCCATCCGGTGGCGGACCATGCTCTTGCGCAGCGCCACCCGCTCGGCCAACGGTCGGGTCGTGCTCGTGACGACGGCCATCTCCCAGCCCCCAGTCCACACGCCGGGTGGGCGGCGAGGTAAGCGCATCCTGTTCGGCCTGACGTCGCAGCAATCGCTCGGACAGGCGGTACACGCCCTCGACCACGGTCACGTCGCCGTCCTTCACCATGCGCGTCAGGGCAACCCGGGTGGCGCGGTCCGCGATCCCTAACAGCTCCCCGACCTTCACCAGGGCGCTGACCGGAAGCGCCGGGGGGTGGTAGCCGAGCAATGTGCTCAAGGCGACCGACCTCGCGGTCAGCGCGGTCACCGATGGCAGGTGACGGTCCGGGACGGCGGGATACATACACGAACTCCATCAGTTGTCTATAAATGGTTTGCCAAGCAAATCCGCTACTCACCTCATCAGATACAGCAGCGGGAAGAGGATGATCCAGAGCAGGTCGACCATGTGCCAGTAGATCGCGCCGCATTCGAGAACAACGGGGCGTTCCGGGTCGAACGAACCGGATCGGGCCATGAACCACAGCACGATCAGCACGATATTGCCCGCGAGGACGTGGAACAGATGAATCCCGGTCAGCGTGAAGTAATACATGAAGAAGTCGTTGGTCAGAAGGCTGATGCCGGCTTCGAGCTTCTCCGTGTACTCGATGGCTTTGGAAACCATGAACGCGATGCCAAGGAGAAGGGCGCCGCCGATGAAACGCTGCGCCAGAACAAACCTGGACTTGCGCACAGCATCGAGCGCGAGCGCGACACACCACGAGCTGGTGAGCAGGATGAGCGTATTGACGCCGCCGAAGTTGGGGTTCAGGGAGTGGCGGGACGCTTCGAACAGATCGGGATTCTGATGCCGACTGAGCATGAAAGACCCGAACAGGATGACAAAGACCATCATGTCGGCCATCACGAAGACCCACACGCCTTCGACTCCGGGCAGCCGTCGCTTCAGATCGCCGAGAGGCACGGCCCGCGTTTCGATTTCCGAACTTCCCAGCGAGCTAGCCACGAGCGCAGGCCAACCCAGCCGAAGGCGCGGTCAGGACGCGAACGCCGCCGCTCGGGGGGCCCCGCCATCCACCGTGGGGCCGCTCTCGAACTCGCGCATGCGCCGACGAACATCTTTGATCAGGAAGGTGCTGGCCGTTATCTCCCAGCAGAGCCAGCAGAAGTACGGGAAGTAGTAGCTCATGATGCCGTTCCACGCGAACGGGCCGGTCTTGAGGACGCCGGTGAGGCTCGCCGGGAAGAAGCTCACCGCACAGAAGATCGTGAGGTAGCACGCCCAGTTCGGCATGAGGGGCGTGGCTTTGTTCTTGCGATCCGACAGCACCGCCAGGGCAAGCGCCACCATCTGCAGTGTGGTGCAGGCGTATTGCAGGTCGATGACCAGCCAGCCGGTGTCCGTGAGCAGCTGGATCAGCGCCGGGTCCCGTTCGGGCCGGAATGCCGCGACGGCCCAAAAGCAGCAGCTGAACGACACCACCATCACGGTCAACGCCCCACCGATGAGCTGCAGGTTGGCCAAGACCGGGTACCCGCCCTCGATCCTCGCCATCCGGGTGCTGATGTACGAACACCACGGCATGTACAAGACAACGGTGATGAGAGCGACGATGAAACCCAGCCGAATCTCCCCGAGGTGCTGCGAATAGCGAGCAGCGAGGTCTGCCGCGTTCAACGCCGGCGACGGATTCGGGATGTTGCGCCCGATGACCCCCCAGAACAGCACGAAGGTGACCAAGAAGGCGGGGCCACACCAGGCGCTGATGAGCTGAAATCTGAGGCTGGTTTTCTCGTCCATGTATCGCTCATTTCCGATCGACTCGGTTGATCACCGCTTGACGTATCTGTACATCGCCTGATGCAGAACTGTAACACCACCGGCGCGGCGCCACAACAGAGGCGTCTTGACTATTTCGGTCTGACCATTTTAATGTTTCTACTGTGACACAGCGATGAGCGATGCACCCCGGGCCGAACTGCCCGCACCTAAAGACCTCGACGCATCCACTGCGCTGATCGTCGGCGGCACTGCCGGCATCGGGTTGGCCTCGGCTCGGGCACTCGCCGCGGCCGGCGTACCACGGATCGTGATCGTCGGTCGCAACGCCGAGCGGGGCGAACTTGCCGCGAAGTCGATCGCCGAACTCGGTGCCGCCGCACACTTCGTCGCCGGTGACGCAACCGATCCCGTCGCCGCGGCCGCCGTTGCGGCGGAAGCCGACCGGATCCTGTCGGGGATCGACATCTTGATGTGCAGCACTGCCGCGGACGTCCGGCCTGAGCTGTTCGTCGACATCCCGACAGCCGACATCGCCCGCATACTGACCGAATTGGCGCTGCCGTCGATGCATATGGCTAGCGCGGTGCTGCCCGGCATGCGCAGTCGCCGAGGCGGCGTCATCGTGAACGTGGCCTCCGATGCGGCCAAGACCGCCACACCGGGCGAAGCGCTTATCGGCGCCGCGAAGGCGGGCATCGTGATGTTCACCCGGACGATCGCCATCGAGGAGAAGCGGTACGGCATCCGCGCCAACGCGCTGACCCCGTCGCTGGTCCATGGCACCGCTTCGACCGAACGCATCACCTCCGATGGGTTCAGCGGCAAACTCTTTGCCCGAGCGGCCCAGGCCGCTCAGCTCGGTGTGCCGACCGCTGAGGATATCGCCGCGCTGGCGGTGTTCCTATGCAGCGCGGCGGCAGCCAAGTTGACTGGGCAGGCAATCAGCGTCAACGGCGGCATCTCCGCGGCCTAGGCCGTCGAAAAGAGCGTTGACGCTAGAAGTAGCGAGGAAACGACGTCCAGTCCGGGGCGCGCTTCTCCAGGAAGGCGTCGCGGCCCTCGACGGCTTCATCAGTCATGTATGCCAGCCGGGTCGCCTCCCCGGCGAACAGCTGCTGGCCGACCAGCCCGTCGTCGAGCAGGTTGAACGCGTACTTTAGCATCCGTTGTGCCTGAGGTGATTTCGCGTTGATCTCGGCCGCCCACTGCAGTCCCACGGTCTCCAGCTCGGCGTGGTCGACGACCTCATTGACCGCGCCCATGCGATGCATCTGCTCGGCCGTGTAGGGCCGGCCCAGGAAGAAGATCTCGCGGGCGAATTTCTGGCCGACCTGGCGGGCCAGATAGGCGCTGCCGTAGCTGCCGTCGAAACTTCCGACATCGGCGTCGGTCTGCTTGAAGCGGGCGTGCTCGCGACTGGCCAGGGTCAGGTCGCACGTCGCGTGCAGGCTGTGCCCGCCACCCGCGGCCCACCCGTTGACCAGGCAGATGACCACCTTGGGCATGAACCTGATCAGCCGCTGCACCTCGAGGATGTGCAACCGGCCGGCACGCGCCCTGTCAACCGTGTCCGCGGTTTCGCCGGACGCGTACTGATAGCCGCTGCGGCCGCGGATGCGCTGGTCCCCGCCGGAGCAGAACGCCCAGACACCGTCTTTCGGCGAAGGCCCGTTGCCGGTCAGCAGCACCACCCCGAGATCGGGAGACATCCGGGCGTGATCCAGCGCGCGATACAGCTCGTCGACGGTCTGCGGTCGAAACGCGTTGCGCACGTCTGGCCGGTTGAATGCCACTCGCACGGTGGGATCGGTGACATGGCGGTGATAGGTGATATCGGTCAGGTCGGCGAACTCAGGGGCGAACTCCGCAACCGACCGCCACGCCGACGCGTGGAAAGGATTGTCGCTCATAGGTTATGGGCGGCGACGCCGCGACAGGTTTCGAGTGTCCTCCATGTAGAGGGCGATAGCCTCCGACCGGTTGATGGCACCGATCTTTCGAAGTATCCGCTTGACGTGTGTCTTGACCGTTTCGATGGTGATGACGAGTTCTTCGGCGATCTCGGCATTGGAAGCTCCCAGGACCAGTCGCTCGAACACTTGTCGTTCACGCTCGGAGAGCGTGCCCGCCAACGCGGAATCCGCGGCGATGGCCGGGGGCCCGACGCCAGTGTCGTCTTCGACATCAAAGCTGATGGCGGCTGCGGCGATGCGGTCTGCCTGCTCGGTCAGCCGCGCCGCCGCGCGCGCGATCGAGGTCCGCTGTTGGTGAACCCTTTCGGTGTTGAGCATTCTCTCGTGCATCAACGAATAGGCCGAGGCGAACGCATCGAGCACATCCGCGTCATCGTCGGTGACGCCGTCTTCGCTGCGACGGCCGACGTGAATGAGTGCGACCACTTGCGATTTCGCGACAATAGGGGCGACGAGATAATTCACAGAGCCGAGCAATTCCTGATAGCCGGCCGATGGGGGCATGTTCCGCTCGTTGGTCCGAGTGGTATCACGGAGGCGGATCGCGGCTCGCTCGGCCGCACATTCACGACGCGGGATCACCGTGGGGCCGCCAAGACCGTGGTCGGACTCCTCGACGACGAATCCGCCGTCTTCGACGAAAGACAGCAACGCGCTGTCGAAGCCGAGCACCTCGCAAAGTTCGGTGCAGGCTTGGCGGCCTAGCCCTTGCAGCGATCCGGCCTTCTTCATGCGACGGATACCAGCGGTCAGTGACCGCACCACATCGGCGCGGTCACTGGCTCTCACCTGCCGCGCCGCGACCTGAGCTTGCAAAAAATCAGTCAGGGGGCTCTGCCCAACCGCTGACCCAGCGTGGTCACGGGCGCCACGATCGCGGGTTACCAGCCGCTCGGTGGTGGTAGCCGACATCGTGATGGCCTCGTCGAGAGTCGTCGCGTCAACGGATCGGTCGATGCCAAAGGCGCTACAGAGTTGTTCATCGAGTTCGTTGAGCCGGGACACCATCGCGCGGGGGTTCATCGCGATACCCCGACGTCCGCGGTGCCGATGCCGGCATAGGTCGCGACCGCCGCTGCCCTGCTGGACGTATTGAGCTTCTTCGCTATGTGTTTCAGATGGGACTTCACCGTCCCCTCCGAGATCACCAGGCACCGGGCAATCTGGCCGTTGGTGGCCCCCGTCGCGACGTGAGACATGATCTCTTGTTCGCGGGAGGTCAACGTCGGACCGGAGAGCTGCTCATGATGGCGATTGGCATTGTGTCGAGTTCCTGGCGCCGCGCCTGGCAATGACCACAACACCGATCTGGCCGACTGGCCGAGCAATTCATCGACGTTGCCACACAGATTATCGACCTCGACGCGTTGCTGGGCGGCCTTCTCCTCGAGCGCTGCGCTCTCGAACGCCACTGACAGACACTCGGCGAAAGCCTCCAACTGCTCGAGATGGTCCATCGTCACAATCCCGTGGGGTTCGGGACGGTCGGCATGCAGAATCCCAATTGCCCTGCCCTGAATAGTGATCGGGGCGGCGATATAGCCGAAGCAGCCGGCGGCCTCGACGATCTCCTTGAAGGTGCGTTTGTCATCCATCGGCGACGGCGCGAATGCCCCGCACCGCTTGCGGACCAATTCTGTCTCCAGCGGAGCATTCGCCAGCTGGATGTGGCGGCCGGCTACATAGTCGAGGAACGTTCGCGAATCAGGGTCGGCCCCTTCCTCTTCGATGTGCAGGTGTTGGGGAAGCCACATCGAACCGCGCACCGTGGAGATCATGGTTCGCGCGAAAGCCAACTCCCGGCTCAACACTATCGGGGTGGCATCGATCATTTTGCGCGGCGACAAACCCCGCAGGTACCCCAGGGCGTTGCGGATCTCCGACATGGATTTCACCCGGCGAGCCAGATCACGATCGAGGAGTTCGCATTGCAGCCTCAGGATCGAGATCAAGATCTCCGCAGTTGTCGGCCAGTCATCGTGCGGATCGGGTTGCAGCGAAATCCGTTGCTCGAGTCGTTGACGCAAGCTCGCCAAGCGGTGTCCTAACGCAGCGGGTGTCAGGTCGGGAAGCGGCACTCTAAGGTGGTCGGCGGCGGCCGCGACGATTTCCTCGGCACGCGCAATCACCATCGGATCCTCCGCGATGGAGGCCATACGCAGTTGTGAAGCCATCGCCACTCTTCTCCCCTCGGGAAACCGGCCATCTGTCAATTGGTCAGACCATTCGACCGAACTATAGAACAGGTGTCGCGCGTCACACAACGGAATAAAGACCTTACTCGCGCGTCAATATTTGCGGGGTCCTGCACGCTTGAATGTCGCGCATGCACAATGGTCTAATGGTCAGGCCATAGGAGGCTGCGTTGCACGCTGTGATCATGCATGAGTTCGGCGCCGCCGCGGTGCTGCGTCCCGGCGAGTTCCCTGACCCGCCGGCACGGCCGGGCTGGGTGACCGTGGCACTACGCGCGAGTGCGCTGAACTGGCATGACGTCCTGGTTCGCCAGGGTCGCTACCGTTCGCCTCTGCCGCACATCATCGGCGCCGATGGCGCTGGAACGCGCACCGACACCGGAGAGCAGGTGGTGGTGTTGCCGTCGCTACGCTGGGGCGCCCGCGAGGAAGCGCCCAGCAGCGGCTGGGAGATTTTGGGCGATCACCGACCAGGCACCTATGCGGAGCTGGTCAGCGTGCCTGCCGACTGCCTGGCACCCAAACCCCGCGGCCTGAACTGGGCCGAGGCCGCGGCCCTACCGCTCGTCGGCGTCACGACCTATCGGGCCCTGTTTACCCGCGGCCGACTCAAGGCGGGAGAGTCGATGCTGGTGATCGGCGCCGGTGGCGGAATCGCCACGATGGCGATCGCTCTCGCGGTCGCCGCCGGGGCGGACATCACGGTGACCTCCTCTTCTAACGAGACCATCGAGCGCGCAGTGTCCGCCGGAGCCCGCGGCGGCGTGCTGCACAGCGAACCGGAATGGCCCGCGCAGGCCCGTGCCATGTCGCCCGACAACGCCGGATTCGATCTGATCCTCGACCCCGTTGGCCGCTGGAGCGAGTCGGTCCGCGCGTTGCGGCCCGGCGGACGGCTCGTGGTGTTGGGCGCCAACGCCGCCGACACGGCCCACATGGACGTCCGCAGCTTCTATTTCGGCCAATTCGATCTACTCGGAACGACCATGGGCAGCAGTAAAGACTTTGCCGGCCTGCTCGAGATGATCGATCGCCACTCGGTGCGCGCGCCGGTGATCGACCGCGAGTTCCCACTCGATCAGGCGGCCGACGCTCACGAATACCTGGAGCGTGGACGGACATTCGGCAAATGCGTACTGATGCACGACTAGGAGGCGCACTGTGACCGACTCCCCCGACCTGGTCACCTACCGACTCGAAGCCGCTGTGCCCGGCGACCCCGACCTTGGCGGCTTGGCCGCCTACCTGACGTCTAAACGATCCCGAGCGCCGCAACGCATTGTCCGACGCGCTGCTGGATCAACTGAGTGCGCTGCTGGATCAGGCCGCATCCGACTCGCGGGTCAGGGTCATCGTTCTCACGTCGTCGCACCCACGAATCTTCTCTTCCGGAGGAAATCTCGACGCGTTCGCCGACAAACGCGCGACGATCATCAAGTACGCCGGTCTGGCACGTTTTCCGACGCTGTTTCGCACCCTGACCGATATCGACAAGCCGGTCGTCTGCGCCGCTAACGGCGATGTGCTGGCGGGGGCGCTGGGCATCGCCCTGGCCTGCGACCTCGTCATCGCCAAGGAGTCGATCCGGTTGGGCTGTCCGGAGATCAACGTCGGCGCCTTTCCGTTCATGATCTCGGCACTGATCTTCCGCGCTACCGGACGGCTCATCGCCAACGAGCTGATGATGACCGGCCGGCTGATCAGCGCCGCCGAGGCAGCGGCCGCCGGGTTGGTCAACAAGGTGGTGCCCGACGCTGAGTTCGACGACGCTGTGCGCCAATGGGTGGCCGACATCGCCGCCAAATCACCGTTGTTGCTCGGTCTGGGCAAGCGCGCGTTGGCGGCGACCCGGGACATGCCGCTGGATTCGGCACTGGACTACCTGCAGGCCCAGCTCGCCTTGGCCTTCACTACCGAGGACTTGGCCGAGGGAGTGCTGGCTTTCAAGCAGAAGCGCTCCCCACAGTGGCGCAACGCGTAAAGCCCGGCGTGAGGGTGGTCAAAGTTCTTGCCGTTTCGGTCTGACCATTCTACAATGCGAAGGATTAATCCTGTTGATCCACCGCTGTAGGGCGAATCCCGAGCACCGAGGAATAGCGCGATGAAGCCGAGCCCGTACACCCTCCGCTACAGCCCGGCCGAAATCGACCACTATTACCGCTCGGGGAACTGGTCCACCGACACCTTCCACGACCTCCTGATGCGCCGCGTCGAAGAAAACCCGGACAAGGTTTTCGCGACCGACGGAACGCGATCGTTGACGTTCCGGGAGCTCTTCGACGTCGGCCAACGGCTGGCTGTCGGTCTGCATCGACGCGGTTTGCGGCGCGGTGATACGGCCGCCGTGCAGCTGCCCAACTGGGTGGAGTTCATTCAGGTACTGACCGCCTTGTCGCGACTGGGCGTGATCATGGTGCCGATCATGCCGATCTATCGCCGCGAAGACGTCGGGTACGTGCTGTCCAACGCCGGAGTGACAACGGTGTTCACTCCGGCGCAATTCAGCAAATTCGACTATCTGGACATGTACCGCGGTATACGCCAAGCGGATAGGGAACTGATGATCGTCGTCGCCCGGTCCGAGAGTGCCGCCCAAGACGTCGCCGATGTGTTGACCCTGGATCAGCTGCAGGCCGAGGTCGACGACAACAGGGCCAGTGCAGAACTTGGCGACCCACCCGGCCCGGACGACCCGTTTGTCATCGTTTACACCTCAGGAACCACATCACGGCCAAAAGGGTGCGTGCACACGTTCAACACCTACTGTGCGGGCGCGCGGGCGCTGGTCGAGCCATTCGGCTATACCGAGACCGACGTCCAGTTCGGCCCCTCCCCCATCGCCCACACCACCGGGCTCGTCACCAGCGTGCTGCTGCCGATGTTGACGGGCGCGGCAACACATCTCATGGCCAAGTGGGATCCGGTCCGCGGCATCGAGGAGATCCAGCGCTTCGGCTGTACTGGGGCGGTTACCGCCCCGACTTTTCTGCACACACTGTTATCGGACTACGACGCCGACAGTCACGACCTGTCCACCTTGCGGTTCTGGACGTGTGCGGGCGCACCGATCCCGGGTGCCGTCGTCGAACGGGCCGGCGTAAAGCTGCCGAACATGAAGGTGCTCAGCCTCTACGGACGCAGTGAAAATCTGGTCACCACAACATGTTCTGTGACGGACGACGTGTCCCGTGCCCTGACCTCGGACGGCAAGGCGATGGCTGGAGCGAAAGTCACGATTGTCGATCACGACGGTAGAGAGGTGCCGCGCGGCGTCGAGGGAGACATCGCCTATCGCGGCCCTGCCCACATGATCGAATATCTCGCCAACCCTGTGGAAACCGCGGCTCTGTTCACCAAAGACGGCTTTTCCAAGTCGGGCGATCTCGGGAAGATGACCGACGACGGCTACGTCCGGGTGACCGGCCGCACCAAGGACATCGTCATCCGCGGTGGGATGAACATCAGCGTCCGCGAGATCGAGGAACATCTGGCCCATCACCCAGCATTGCGGGCCTTCTCCGTCGTCGGTATGCCCGACGAGCGACTTGGCGAACGAGTGTGCTGCTTCGTGGTCGCGGCAACTGGCCACGACGCCCCGACCGTCGACGACATGCGCGAGTTTCTGCTCGAGCGCGGCATACCGATCCAGAAGACGCCCGAGCGCGTCGTCGTCGTGGATATCCTGCCGATGACCGCAACCGGGAAGGTCCTCAAGCACGAGTTGCGCAAAGACATCGAACAACGCCTGCGTGCGGAAGCCGCGGCAGCCAAGGAAGTTGCGAGCACCCCCTGATGGAGCTGAAAGACAGCCCTGCCGAGGCAGAGTTCCGGACCAGAGCACGCGCCTGGCTGCAGGACACGGTGCCGCGCCTCGGCGGACCCGAACCCGCACGCCTCGAGGACAAACTCGACTACTGGCGCGCGTGGCAGAAGCTGCTGTATGACGCCGGATACGCCGGACTGTCCTGGCCGACCGAATACGGCGGGCGCGGGGCGGATGCGAAGCTACGCGGGGTGTTCAACGAGGAGCTCGACCGCGCGGGCGCTCCAGAACGGCTCAACATCATCGGTGAGGACTTCGCCGGGCCCACGATCATCGAGTTCGGGACGCCGGCCCAGCAGCTCCGCTACCTCCGGCCGATCCTGACCGGCGAGGAGATCTGGTGCCAGCTGTTCTCCGAACCGGAGGCGGGCTCGGACCTGGCCTCTCTGCGTACCACTGCCACCAAGGTGGACGGCGGATGGCGAATCCAGGGCCAGAAGATCTGGACCAGCCGCGCCCAACTGGCCGCCCACGCGATCCTGCTCGCCCGCACCGGTGGCGGACCACGCCACCGTGGGATCACGTATTTCCTGCTCGACATGAACAGCCCCGGTGTGGAGGTCCGTCCGCTTGCGCACATGCTCGCCGAGGCCGAATTCAATGAGGTGTTTCTCGACGGCGTGTTCGTTCCCGATGCCGATGTAGTCGGTGAGGTGGACGGCGGCTGGAAAGTGGCGATGGGCACCCTGGCTTTCGAGCGGGTCGCCATCGCCACCGGCCGGGTGAACACCACCGGCGCGGTCAACGACTTGATCCACCAGATCGCGGCCCGCACCGCGGACGACGGCACCCCGCTGGGCGCGCAACCGCTGGTGCGCCAACGAATCGCCGATCTGTACGGGCGAGCACTCGTGCACTACCTCATCGGACAGCGCGTCATCACCGGGGCTGCCGGCGACGGACCGCCGGGCCCGGTCACCTCGATCGGGAAGCTGTACTTTTGCCCGCTGGTCGAAGACATCGCCGACTTCGGGTTGGAGCTCGACGACATGGGCGGACAGTTCGCGCTCGCTGAAAAAATTGCCGCGGATTCCGAGCCGGATTCCCAGCAGCGATGGCTGCGGCTGGCGTATCAGGCCCGGGGCACCGCCATCGCGGGTGGCTCAACGTTCATCCAGCGCAACATCGCCGCCGAGCGCATTCTCGGCATGCCCAGAGACTAAGTGAAGTCCGGCGACGAGGAGGCGGGTGACGATGGACAAGGTCGTGGCCACCACAGCTGAGGCCGTTGCCGACGTGACGGACGGGTCGTCACTGGCCGTCGGCGGGTTCGGGCTGTGCGGCATACCGGAAGCGCTGATCGCGGCGGTGCTGGACCTCGGCGTCCGCGATCTGGAGACGGTCTCGAACAACTTGGGCGTGGATGGGATCGGCTTGGGAATACTGTTGCAAAACAAGCGGATCCGGCGGACGATCAACTCCTACGTCGGGGAGAACAAGGAATTCGCCCGGCAGTACATAGCCGGTGAACTCGAGCTGGAGCTCACCCCGCAGGGCACGCTGGCCGAGCGGCTGCGCGCCGGCGGGGCCGGCATCCCCGCCTTCTACACACCCACGGGGGTCGGGACGCAGGTGGCCGACGGCGGTCTGGCGTGGCGGTACCACCCAGACGGCACGGTGGCGGTTGCCTCGCCACCGAAGGAGAACCGCGAATTCGACGGGGTCACGTACATACTGGAACGAGCCATCCGCACCGACTTCGCCCTGGTACACGCCTTCAAAGGCGACCGGCACGGCAACCTCGTCTACCATGCGGCCGCCGCCAACTTCAACCCGGACTGTGCCGTAGCGGGCCGGATCACCATCGCTCAGGTTGAGCATCTGGTCGAACCGGGCGAGATCGACCCCGCCCAGGTGCACACCCCTGGAATCTACGTGGACCGGGTGGTGCATGTGCCTGACGCGGCGAAGCCGATCGAAAAGGAGACGGTGCGATCATGAGTGGCGCCAAATGAGTGCGCCGGCGAC
>CAWIAC010000045.1:0-15905 GCA_963833935.1 uncultured Actinomycetota bacterium
CGCCCTTTTGTCTAGGCGATATGCCAATCTGGCGCTTGATGGCGGTCGTTGAAACCCTGCTTTGACGACAGTTTTGACGACAATTGTCGTTCGAACACCCACACCACACTCGAACACTAGGCGATTGACGACGCCACGCGAACGTATGGACGACAGGCCAAGAGGGGTCGGGGTGGACACCTGCGCATATCTGCCTCCTGCTAGTCCGTCGTGCCCGATCTCACCGAGGATGACGACTGGGGCATCGCCCATGTCCGTGGGGACGGTACCGAGCGGGTCGAGGCAGTGCCCAAGGCTCAGAAGCTCTGCCCCGAAGATGCCGTCGCGCTCACCGACGAATGACGGCTGTGCAGGGCTGAAACGCCCGCCGCGGTGAGTAACGGCTGCGAGAAGTGGGGTGCTGCTAATAATAGCTAGCGAAGTGTTTGCATAGTTAGCGGTCGGGCATCGGTCGCTAACTCGTTCCAGACAGATCGATTCCGAGCAATGCAATTGCCGCATGTCTGACGAGTGTCAGCGGATCGTCGAGGTGTCGGTCGGGCTCGGTGTGGCCGGACAGTACGAGCATGACCGATCCGTGCATCGTCGCCCACAGCATCGACGTGACGAGGTCGGGGTCCAAATGTGATCGGCTGGCGTCTTTGACCAGGCGATGGAGTGCGCCGTAGGCGCCGAGTCCGGCGTCGTGCAGTTCAGGTGACTGTGCCACTCGGGCGTCCGTGCCGAAGGTCAGGGAGTAGAGCGCGGGGCTGCTCAGCGCCATGTCGACATATGCGCGCATGGCGCGATCGACCCGGGTGGCGGGGTCCACCGTGTCCTGAGCTGCGGCGTCGACGGCCTTCCTGAGCCTCAGCAGCGCCTCGGCGGCGACTGCGGCCAGCAGGTCGGACTTGTCCAGGAAGTGGCGGTAGGGCGCCCCACGGCTGACTCCTGCGGCGGCGCCGACGGCCCGCAGCGTCACCGCCGCGAGGCCGTCGGTTTGTAGGATCTCGCGCGCGACGCGCAGCAGGCGAGCGCGAGTCCCCTCCGGTGATGTAGGGATGTGAACTCCTCCCGAGGTAGCGGTTGACAATGTCAACAATGGCGCTAACGTTGACATTGTCAACAATAGCTGAGTGAAAGGCATCAACCATGCTCATCGCCGAAGGTGACCGCACCGTCCCCTGTACGGTCCAGACGCGAACCGCGCTCTCGCCCGCCGAGGCGTACCGCATCATCGTTCCGATCGACGTGTCGTTGGTCTTCAAGGGCTGGGGACCGTTCCCCGGCGTCCGAGGAGCAGACAATCAGACCGGCGCCTGGGACGCGGTCGGTCAAACCCGTAACCCCGACCTAACTGATGACTCAACAGCATTCGAGGTTCTGACCGAACTCACCCCGGGCCACAGCTTCGCCTACGAAACCACTGAATTCACGGACGTTCTGGGCAAACTGACCGAAGGCGTCCGTGGCGAGTGGACCTTCACCCCCGACGGCGACGGCACCGTCATCCGCTGGACCTACGAGTTCAAGCCACTGCCAGGGCGGCACTGGCTAATGAAGTGGGTCGTCGTGCCACTGTGGCGCAACTACATGCAAGCCGGGGTCATCAACTCCGCACGTGCAGCGGAGAGCCTGGCCACGGCCGGCTGACCCTGCGGAGTGCTTCCGTTCGCCCGCTCCGACGACCACGAAGGCACGCGGCCTTGCATCGTTTGACTACAACTTTGACGACAACGTTGACGACAGTTGCGCGCGAAACTACGTCCACAACGGCGCTCCGTGCCTGCTAAACAGCCTGTTCAGCGACCTGCCCGCTCCTGGCAGTCTGGGGGTCAGGGTCGCGCGGCGGTGGCGGCGGCGGTGTGTTGGTAGGACGGCTACAGGCGGGCCGGCGGTCACCGTTTATTTACCGCCAATGACCCGGAACCGACGGGAACTGCCCGGTTGGTATCGGGGGTTCGAGATAGTCAATCCGGTTGTCGCACAATGAGAACAGGCAAACAACAGGGCCTGTCAGGATCGAAGGATTGCTAATCCGTTGGTGGCGGGTTCGAGCCCCGCTCGCCCCACATTAGAGGTGCATTACCTCGGTGGATGCTTGACATTTGACCAGCAGACCACCCCGCGCGGCACGGCGTGCGGTTGAGACACTCCTTTGGTAACGAGACATCAGCGCAATGATTTGATGGCACAGAGCAGTTCGAGCAGGCGTGGTGCGTCATCGCTGTGGACGTAGGCGTCGAGCCAGCCGGCGAGTTTGGGTATGAACTCGGCAGGCATGGGTAATAGCTGATCTGCCATCGTCCGCAGCAGTGCATCGATCGCGGTGTAGGAGTCGCCCGAACCGATGGTCGCGTACAGCTGGACGCGGTCACGCTCGGCGAGCAGCGGGCTGATCGCATCAGCCAGTTCCCACGCCAAGTCGGACTCGGTCCAGTCGTCCACTGTCTTATTCTCGTCGGCTCGAGCAGTTCGCGCTGTGCAGGGTTGTGTAGACGCGGGTGGTCTGGCCCTCAGCGGCGCACCAGTTCGCCGAGTATCTGCGGGTCATATAGCACCTCAGGGGCCAGGGGGTCTGCTTCGCTAGTGGGTTGGCTCCGCACGAAATTCCCAGGGGCCGATTTGAGCATCCGTGAGCGGCTCGTCAAAGGTGTCGGGCACCGCGAGTTGGGGGACTTGGCCGAGCTTGCGGGGGCTGCACCTGTAGCTCGCTGTGGCATCGGCCTCGGCGTCCGAAGCGGTGCTACCGGTCCGGAGCCAGTCACGGTCGCCGACTCCGCCGGACTGCCGCTCGGTGGTCATGTGGTCAACTTACGCTGCCACGAGCGGAAGCCCGAAACCGTTGGCGGAAACTTCGGGTTTCGGAGATGAACCCGATTTTGGGCAAAGTTGGCCGTGGTGGTAGCGAGACAGTCAAGTGGTATCCGATGATCCCAACTAATCGCATACCGCAATGAAGGAAACACGATGGCTGCATCCCAGATACCGGCAAAGGTGACTGCGGTTTCGAAACAGTCGAAGCCGCAGGATGATAGGCATCCCCTCGGTACGTTGCTGACGATCCAAGAGTTGGCGGAGCGGCTGACGGTAAGCGTGGGCTGCATCCGTGCTTGGCGGCTGCGCGGCGATGGCCCACCGGCAATCCGCGTCGGAACTGCGCTCCGATGGGATTCTCGCGAGGTCGATGAATGGCTCGACATTCGCCGTGAATCACGCTGGCAAGCAGGGTGATTGAGGGACGTATCGGTCCCGGTGGCACACGGGTCTATCGCGCACGTATCTATTACCGAGGCCGTTATGTCGCGTCGAGGACTTTTCAAAGAAAACGTGATGCGCAGGAATGGGAACGGCGCCAGACGGACAGCCTGCGATCCGGGGTGTGGTCTGATCCCGCAGCGGGGGACAGGCCCGTAGGAGAGTGGTGCCAGATCTGGCTGGACGCCCAGCCGGCTCGGCAGCCGGCCACTCTTCGCAAGATTCGTGGGGTGATTGCGAAGCAGATCGCCGGTACCTTCGGGCGCCGGCCACTCGTCTCGGTAAGACCGTCCGAGGTACAGGCCTGGGCCGCTGAACTATCGCGAACGCAGTCCGTCGCGACCGCCCGCCACGCGCTTGGCGTTTTGCGACGGGTGTTCGACTATGCCGTGCGCGACGGTGCAATCCAGCGCAATCCCGCCGCGGGGATCCGTCTGTCCAAGGTGCAGGGCAATGACCCACGGCCTTTGACCCATGACGAACTTTGGCGGCTTGCGGGAGTATTTGACGCAGCGAGGGATCGGCTGCTGGTGCTCGTCGCTGGCTATTGCGGTTTGCGGTGGGGCGAGCTAGCGGCGTTGCGATGGTCCGATGTCGATTTGGAAAGTAGGACCTTGCGCGTCGTTCGGGCGTATTCAGAGGAGGCGCCGCGGGGTGAGATGTCGCCGGTGAAGAATCATCAGGCCCGCACAGTGCCAGTCCCCGAGATCGTGTCCGGCGAGCTCGCAAACTACAAAGCGCTCCAGCCCCGAGGCGAATTGGTCTTTCCTTCCGCGTCCGGCACACCGCTTCGCAACCGGAACTGGCGACGCGACGTTTTTGATTCCACGGTCGCGGCGCTCGGCTTGAAAATCACTCCTCACAATCTGCGCGACACCGCGGCATCGCTGGCTATCCAGGAAGGTGCGTCGGTCGTCGCGGTCGCGCGCCTGTTGGGTCACGAATCGGCGGCGACCACGCTCAACCACTACGCGGGTCTTTTCCCGACGGACCTTGACGACATCGCTTCACGACTCGACGCTGCCGCGCGATTGACCATCGCCAGCCAACGCGAGTCATCTGATGCCAAACAATCACCGACCAAGCACCGACCAGACGAAGCTGAGACTGAGGGCTAAACTCAGAGCTAACGGCGCTGACCTGCAAAAACACTAGTGCCCCCGGCAGGATTCGAACCTGCGACACCGGCTTTAGGAGAGCCGTGCTCTATCCCCTGAGCTACGAGGGCTGACGACATCGTTAAACCTAGCCGCTCGTCGGCATCGAGCGCGTGCGGGCTCTAAATCCAGACGTAGAGACGTGGGGTGCCCGGCTCGCCGGGTGCTGCCCCGCGCTGAAAGGAAACCGGTGCTTCGATGCCGGCGAGCTTGAGGTTGACTGCCGCCGCGTCAGCAGAGACGGCAACGATCTTGCCGATGTCGTACTGATCGTCACCCCACTTGATCGTGGCGTAGCGCCCGAGGTGCTGGACCGTAATGTCTTCGGGCGCGACCTCGGTCGGCTGCGGCGCCGGCGCCGGATCCGCGGCATCCAGCTCCTCTTGCGCTGGCGCTGGTCCGGAGTCCTCCGACCAGGCGCGGTCGTCGCCGAAATACTCAACGTCGTCGCCGGTCTGCCCAAGTCGCCCGAGGGCCGACTTGTTCGGCGGCGCGTCCGCGCCGTCTTCTTCGACCCACAGCCGCCAGCCCTGCGGTGGTGGCGGCCATGACGGATCCGGCGACCAGTCCGCGTGCGGCACCCAACCCTTCGGCGGCTTCGGCCAATTGGGAGGCGGGTTGTAGCGCATCAAACCACCTTACGTAACCCAACGCTCAGTTGAGCTCGGCGATCACCTTCGCGATGGTGTCGACATGATTTTCCTGGAAGGTGAAAGACGTCAGCCCGTAGGTGTCGCGGTAGCCGCGCAAGGTGTCGGCGATGTCCCGCGGCGATCCGCTCAGCACGGTGGGCAGGGCCAGCAGTTCTTCATCGGACAGGTGGACGAATCTGCGGGTCAGCGCCAAGTCGGGTTTGCCGGAGTTGTCTGACGGCACCGCGGTGATCGCGAGGTTCAACTCGAGATCTGCGAACCGGTCGCCGGCGGCACTGCGGACGAACTCGACGCGTTCGGCGAGCGGGTCTGCGACGTCGCCGGGATTGGCACCGGTCAATCCGATGATGTCGGCGTGCTGGGCGGCGATCGTCAGCAGTCGGTTTCCGTTGCCGGCGATCAGGATTGGTACGCGGGGCAGGTGCTTCTTGATGTAGGTGGTGACGTGCTCGAGGTAGTCGACACGTTGCCGGGCGCTCGGGTACGGCAGCTCGGCAGCCTCGAATTCCTCGCGCACGTAGCCGGCACCCAGGCCTAAGTCCAGACGCCCGTCGCTGAGCCGATCGACTTCGGCAGCGTCACGAGCCAGCAGGGCCGGTTTGTAGAAGCCGGCATTGAGCACGTAGGTCCCCAGCCGCACCGTGGAGGTCGCGGCCGCGATCGCCGTCAGGACGGGAAACGGTGCCGGCGCGCCGAGGTGGTCGGGCAGGTGCAAGGCGTTAAACCCGGAGTCCTCCAGGCGCTTTGCCTTGTCCTGCAAGGTAGTAAGCGACTTGGCAGAATGAATGCCCACCGAAAAGCGAAAGGCCCGTTCGGCCATCGGCCATCTCCGATCGTGTAGTTAGTTGGACGGCAAATTCCAAGAGCGGGCCGCATTCACCAAGCCCCGCACCAGATCAGCGGTCACCGGTGACAAGCCGTCGTCACCGGGCAGCGGGCTGCGTGGGCTGATGCCCCTGACCCGACTCGGCAACTCCAATTGCGTTCCGCCGTCGCGTGTCTGGTTGACCGGATTCTGTGGATGTAGCCCGCGCAGTTCGAGAGGAATCTCGTCGAGGTCGGTGACGACGTGATAGCCGGGCAGGTCAAGGTGTTCTGCCAGGTGGGCCGCCAGTGCGCGGTTGCGACCTCCGGCCAACAACTGCGTGGCACGGCCGATCCGCCCGTAGCCGTGCAGCGAAACCGCGACGTCGACGTGGCCGAGGAACTCCGCGAGGCGTGCTGACTCGTCTGCGAGGAATCGCGCCGACGGCAGATGGTGTGGATAACGGTCGGGATGCCGTATCAGATACACCGACGCGTCGGCCGCGTCGGCGGCGCGCTCGGCGATCACGTCGGTCATCTCTTCCAGGCCGCCGCCGTGGATTGCCAGAAAACCGAAGCGCGATCGCAGCCGGCTGATCTCGACTACCCCGGCGTCGGACAGCAATTCGGAAAGCGATTGTGGCGCAGGCGTTGTGGGCCGCGAGCGGGGGCGGGGCCAGCGGGCAGGATCCCATCGGCGCAGGAAATCGACCCACCGCTGCGGCAACCCGTGATGGACTGCCCCGTCGATGATGCGCTCCAGGTAGCCGGGCCGCGGCGGTCCCGGATCCACCCGGTGGTCGATGTAGACCCAAGCGTCCGACGGCCCGTCATCGCTGTGCACGGTCAGGCGGTCGCGCCGATAGCGGACCGGCACGCCCTCGGCGCTGTCCAGGGTGGCCAGATCGCGGTCCGACAGTTGCCAGATGACTCCGTGGACCTGCGTCCCTTCGAAGGGTTCGACGGTGGCCACCCCGCGCTGGTTGATCAGCCAATCGTGGTCGGTGAGCACAGCCCGCCGCGGAGACGCCGCATCGGGACAACGCAGCGCCATCTGCCGCACGCATAGGTTGGATCCGTACGCGAAGTAGGTATGACCGCGGCTTGGCGTCACGGGTTCGATGTTAGCCGAGCGAAATATCTGCCTCCCCGATGGCCGAGCGCCCACCGCAAGGTTAATTCCGCGCGTCACGGTATTCGTTACCGCAGTTTCGGTGCAAGGATTGTTCAATGAGCGGCGTGAAGGGCGACGGCACCCGGGGCCGGGACACGATCGAACGCGAATTGCGACTGCTGGCCAGCGTGCGTAGCGCCTACCGCGAGCGTGGCGGAGCGATGCCGTCGATAAACCAGATGGACGCCCTGCTCGACGAACTACTCGAGCTCGGCGGGCAGGCAGAACCCCAGCAGGACAACGGAACTCTCGGCACTACGCCGAGCCGCTGCCGCTGACTGTGAGATAGATCAGCACGACATTCAGCAGACTGATCATCACGCCGATCACCCAGCCGACGGCGGAGGTGACGCGGTGATTGGCGTCGATTCCCATCAGCGCCCGATTGCTGGTCAGCCGGACCAGTGGAATCAGCGCGAACGGGATGCCGAACGACAAGACGACCTGTGACAGCACTAACGTGCGCGTAGTGTTTAAACCCACGGCCAGAATGACCAGTGCGGGCATCAGCGTCACCACTCGACGCACCACCATCGGAATCGACCGGTACAACAATCCCTGCATGATCATCGCGCCGGCATAAGAGCCCACCGACGCCGAGGCCAACCCCGAGGCCAGCAATCCGATCGCGAAGAACACCGCAATGACTGGACTTACGGTGTCGCGCACCACGGAGTAGGCCGCCTCGATTGAGCTGGCACCACCGCGGCCCTGCATGTTCAGCGCAGCGACCAGCAGCATGGCTGCGTTCACCCCACCCGCGACGACCATCGCCAGCCCGACGTCCAACCGGGTGGCACGCAGGAGCCGACGCCGATGTGGGCCGGGATCGGGATGGCCGTGTCGGTCGCGGGCCAGCCCCGAATGCAGATAGACCGCATGCGGCATCACCGTAGCGCCCAAGATGGCCGCGGCCAGTAGCACGCTTTCTTTCCCGTGGAATCGCGGCACCAGGCCGCCGACCACGTCCCCCGGCGGCGGTGTCGCCACGAAAAAGCTGGCGGTGAAACCGATTGCAATGAGGAGCAGCAATCCGGTGATAACGCGTTCGAACAGTTGCTGGCCGCGTTGATCCTGAATCAGCAGGAGCAGCAACGACACAACCCCGGTAATCACTCCGCCGAGCAGCAGGGGCAGGCGGAACAGGATGTGCAGGGCGATCGCCCCGCCGATGACCTCGGCGACGTCGGTGGCCATCGCGACGATCTCGGCCTGCGCCCAAAAAGCCAGTCGGGCCGGGCGGCTCAGCTGCGCTCCGATGGCCTCCGGCAGCGAGCGCCCAGTCACCAGGCCGAGCTTTGCCGACAGGTATTGCACGAGACCGGCCATCACGTTCGCAACGACGATGACCCACAGCAGCGAGAAACCGAAGCGCGCGCCTGCGCTGATGTTCGCGGCCACATTGCCCGGATCGACATAGGCGATAGCGGCGACGAATGCCGGTCCGAGCAGATACCACGCCGCCTTGACCGGGACGCGGGTGTCCTGGGGCACCTAACTCACTTTCCATGAACGAATAGAAAAGTTAGGTTAGCCGAAACCTTCAGCTGGCCGAATACAGGTCACGGCCGGTGATGAGCGGAAGGTCCAGCGTCGTCCGGATTCCGGCGGGCGCGGCAACCACGGCGGGGATGGCGTTGACGACGCGCATCGCCGTGGCCACCAGACCGGCGTGATTGTGATCGCCCTTGCGACTGCTCAGGCAGACGTCGACGGCGTAGGACGGTTCGCCGGTGATCTCGATCCGGTACGAGCCCCCGGGCTGTGCCGGCTGTGGCCAGTTCGGGCAAAGGTCTTCGCGCAATCGAGTGACGTGTTCGAGGACGACTACGGGATCGCCGTCGACCAGTCCGAGGACCTCGAAGCGCAGCGCGGCCGCACTGCCCTTGAGAATATGTCCAGCGGCGATCTCGAAGTCCCCGGGTGCTGGTTCGCGCACGTACATCTCTTCGACGGTGTCGAGTTCAACGCCGAGACCGGCGGCGAGTTGGCGCACCACCGATCCCCACGCCAGACTCAGCACGCCCGGTTGCAGCAGCATGGGGATCTCGTCGATCGGCTTGCCGAACCCCATCACGTCGAACATGACGGTCGCGCTGTCGTAGGTGGCGTAGTCGACGATCTCCATACAGCGGATCTGCTCGATGCTCTGACACGTTCCGGCCAGCGCCAGTGGCAGCAGGTCGTTGGCGAACCCGGGATCGATGCCGTTGACGAAAAGGCTCGAATGACCCTCTTGCGCAGCGTCTTCAATCGGCTTGAGCAGTTCGGGGGGAAGCACGTGCCACGGATATTGAAAGAAGACCGCACTGCTGCCGACCACATTAACCCCGGCGGCCAGAATGCGGCGGTAGTCATCGAGCGCCTCGGGCAGCCGGTTGTCGGCCATCGCGGTGTAGACCACGCACTGCGGGCCGGTGGCCAGCACCTCATCCAGATCGGTGGACGCGGTGATTCCGGTCGAAACATCAACACCGGCAAGCACTCCGGCATCTTTACCGGCCTTGGCTTCCGATGACACCCACACCCCGGTCAGCTCGTAATCGGGATTGCTGATCAGCGCCCGCAGCGCGTGGACGCCGACATTGCCGGTGCCGATCTGGGCGACGCGAATGGCCTCCCGCGCAGAGCCGGTCACAGGTCCGGGATCGGCAGGTCGAGGTTGGGGAAGGTGATGCCGCCGTCGACCTCGATCACTTTCCCGGTCAGGTAGGCGCCCGCTGCCGACGCCAAATATACCGCCGCGGCAGCGATCTCGTCAGGCTCGCCGAGGCGGCGCAGCGGTGTCACCTTCTCCATCGGCACCCGCAGCTCGTCGTTGGAGGCGACGATGTCCAGCGCCGAGGTGGCGATCGACCCGGGCGCGATGGCGTTGACCCGGATCCGTGGGCACAGGTCCAGCGCGGCCAGTCGCGTGTAATGGGCGAGCGCGGCCTTGGCGGTGCCATAGGCGGCGAAACCGCGGCCGGGCAGCCGGCCCATCGTCGAGGTGATGTTGATGATGCTGCCACCACCGGAATGCTCGAGCATCAGCGGCACCGCGGCGATGGTCAACGCGTGGGCGGTCGCGACGTTGAAGGTGAACGCGGACTTGAGGTCCTTCGTCGAGGTGGTCAGCAGCGTGTTGGGCATGGTGCCGCCGACGTTGTTCACGACGATGTCCAGTCGCCCGAACGCCTTGACGGCCTCCTCGGCCAGCTCCGCCGTCACCTCGGGCTGGGCCAGGTCTGCCGCCACGATGTGAGCGCGGCGCCCCGCGGCGCGGACCTTTTCGGCAACGGCCTCTAGTTCAGATCGGGTGCGGGAGGCGATGACGACGTCGGCGCCGACGTCGGCGAACGCCAGCGCGATGGCTGCGCCGAGTCCGCGGCCGCCACCGGTGACGACGGCGACTTGATCGTCGAGTCGGAATTTGTCCAGGATCACGGGCGTCACCGTAACAAGGCGCGGTTGGTCGCGGAACCCTATTTCTGAAACACGTTCTAGTTTGTTTCTGACCGGGCCCTGACGTGTCGCCCAGCCCTGGTAGCATCGCACATATGTTCGAATTAATCGAGCTGTCGACCTCAACTGAGGCAGCTGCGCTGCTCGACCAGGCCTGCGCGGCCGCGCGAACGGAAGCACAGGCCACTGCGCGGCGACTCAATGCGATCGCCGATCTGATGCGCCTGCGGGATCGTCAGTACGGTGACCGGGCGGAGTGGGTCGCCGATCTGTGGGACGCGATCGTCGCCGAACTGGCTGCGGCTCTTCGGGTTAGCCGCGCGTTGGCGTCGAGCTACATGCGCGACGCAGAAGTGATGCGTGAGCGGCTCCCCAAAGTCGGAGAGTGTCTTGCGGCCGGTGACATCAACTATGCGATGTTCAATGTCATTGCTCATCGCACGGCGTTGATCACCGACGAGAAGGCACTGGCCTCAGTCGATGCGCAGGTGGCCGTGCGAGCCCCACGGTGGCCGTCGTTGACCCGCGGGAAGCTGGCAAGGCGCGTCGACGGCATCGTTTCGCGCGTCGACCGAGATGCGATCCGCCGGACCAACAAGGAGATCAAGGACCGCTACCTCAATGTGTCCGCGTCGATGTCGGGCATCGCCGAGGTGTATGGCAACGTGTTCGCCAGCACTGCCGTCGCCCTGGATCGTCGGTTAGACGAGTTGGCGGGCACGGTATGTGAGGCCGATCCGCGAACCAAAGCACAGCGGCGTGCCGACGCGCTGGCCGCCCTGGCTGCGGGTGACGATCGGATGATATGTACCTGCGGGGCTTCGGACTGCGTGGAATCCCGGGGCCGCCTTCGAAACCGCAACGTGGTGATCCATGTGGTGGCCGAGGGGGCCAGCGTCGAGGGCAGGGGCACAACGCCCGGCTTCATGGCCAGCGCCGACGAGCTCATTCCGCCCGAGGTGGTCGCCGAATTGGCCAAATCGGCCACGCTGCAACCATTGACCGTTCCTGATGCCGCCGAACCGCGCTACACACCGTCAACCAAACTGGCCGAGTTTGTGCGGTGCCGGGATTTGACTTGCCGAGCCCCGGGTTGCGATGAGCCGGCTTTCAACTGCGACATCGACCACAGCATTCCCTATGCCGACGGCGGGCCCACTCATCCGTCCAACTTGAAGTGCCTATGCCGAAAACACCACCTACTCAAGACTTTTTGGGGATGGCGCGACAAGCAGCTGCCCGACGGAACCGTCATCTGGGCGCTGCCGTCCGGGCAGACCTATGTGACTAGCCCCGGCAGCGCCATCCTGTTTCCGGTCTTGACGGTGCCCACCGGCGATTTATCTGAAGCCCCATCGACGCCCGAAGACCGGTGCAGTGAGCGCACCGCCATGATGCCGACACGTCGGCGCACTCGGGCTCAGCAGCGATCGCAGCGAATCACCGCCGAGCGCAACCTCAATCGCAACGACAGGCTGACCCGACAACGCGCCTACACCTACGCCGGCGCGGCGCCGGACGACGACCCGCCGCCCTTCTAGCGACTGTCATCTGTGGCTAGGCCCGCCGCGGCGTTAAGTATCTATTAAACGGTCGGCGTTAAATTCTGTCGCATGGACATCACCCAGACTCTGAAGAAGATCACCGCCGGGGCGCTGCTAACGGGCAGTCTGGCGATTCCTGGATTGGGATTCACCGTACCTATCGCCCACGCGGACGACACCTTTGCTCCTCACCATTGGTGCCCGGGGCAAAGAAGAGATCCTCCTACCGGTCCGGGCTCGGTGGTCTGGGATTGGAATGTCTGTCACACCTTTTACTTCACCAACTATGGGATGGGTAACGTTGTCACGTCCTACGACGGCAATATTGCTCCCGTTTGGGACGGAGATAACCCACCGCCGGAGGCGATAACACGAAGGCACTGTCCACCCATCGCATTCATGTGCCCGTAAACCGCTGTCGGGTCCCCCAGCTCACATCAGCGGGGGACGCGGGTTAAGCCAGTTCGCCGACGTGTCGAGTCGCCCCACGTACTGCGGGCAGTAGGCAGACACGGAAACACCGATGACGTAGCCGGATTGTCTCAGCGAGAGAGCGGTGTCCTTCGCCAACTTCATCGCCAAAACGCTTGACTTGTAGTTCTTGTCGAGTCCGGCACACACCGCATGAGCCGTTGCAAGTGCGGTGTCGCGATCGGTAATCGCGATTCCCTGCCTGGTGAGGGCCGCGACGACCGCGTCATCGGTGGTATCTGCTGATGCGGGCGTCGCGGAAATCGGCGCGACCGCGGACAGCAGCACCGCGCAGACTATCGACCATTGTGCTGGTCCGACGCTCATGTGGGCGGGTCTCCACTCTGTGACTGACATAATGTTAGCTCAAGTCCAGACCTTCTTCTCAGCGAGCGAAGGCGAGTGGGCACTCGGCGTCAGGACTTGGAGCCCGCCTTGGCGGGTGCCTTCTTAGCCGGTGTCTTCTTGGCAGGAGCTTTTTTCGCGGGTGCCTTTTTAGCCGGTGCTTTTTTCGCAGCCGGCTTTTCCGTCGCCGCCTTGCCGTCACCGGAGCGCGCCTTCACGCTGGCCTCCAACTTGGCCAACAGATCCGAGACGTCTTCGGTCTCGTCCAATTCTTTAGGCTGATCTTCGGTAGTAAATGCTTCTCCGCCTTCGAGTTTGGCTTGGACCAACTCGTGCAGCTGCTGCTGGTAGTCGTCGTGATAGCGATCGGGGTTGAAGTCGTCGGCCATCGACTCGACCACCTGCCCGGCCATCTTGAGCTCCGCGGGTTTGATGTCGACCTTCTTGTCCAGCACCGGGAAGTCGGGGTCGCGGATCTCGTCGGGCCACAGCAATGTGTGGATGACCATGACCTCGCGCTTGCTGAAATCCTTGACCCGCAACGCCGCAAGGCGCGTCTTGTTGCGCAACGCGAAATGCACGATCGCTACCCGATCGGTGTCGGCCAACGTTTTGGCCAGCAGCACATAGGATTTCGTGGATTTGCCGTCGGGCTCGAGGAAGTAGCTGCGGTCGTACATCAATGGATCGAGCTCGCTTGCCGGCACGAATTCGAGCACGTCGATCTCGCGGCTGCGTTCCTCGGGCAGCGTCGCGATGTCGTCGTCGGTGATGATGACCGTCTGGCCGTCGTCGGAATCGTATGCCCGCGAGATGTCGCGGTATTCCACAACTTCGCCGCACACCTCGCACACCCGCTTGTACCGGATACGGCCATTGTCCTTGGCGTGCACCTGGTGGAACTTGATGTCGTGGTCCTCTGTCGCGCTGTAGACCTTGACCGGGACGTTGACCAGCCCGAAAGAGATCGAGCCCTTCCAGATGGAACGCATGAAGTCAGTATGCCCGCATCGTCACGCGGATAAGCGTCTAACGACGCGACGCCGCGGCAAGTGCGGCCCGATCCGGCAGGTCAGCTCCTGGTCGGCCGACGGTCAGCGCGGCGGTGGTACTGCCCGCCTCCAGCAGCGCCGTCAGCTCATCGAGGTCGAGTCCAGCAAGTTCGGCACGTCGCGGTGCGCCCAGCAAATCCCGTTCCCACAGCGCGTCGAGCAGGCCGGCCATAAAGGAGTCACCGGCGCCGACGGTGTCGACCACGTGCACCGGCCGCGACGGGATCCGTACTTCTCCGGCCGCGCAGAATGCCGCCGCGCCCTGGTCACCCATCGTCACCGCCACGATCGCGGGACCCAGTGCCAGCCACGTCTGCGCGATCTGCTCGGGCGAACGGGCGGGGTCGATCCAGCGCAGGTCCTCGTCGCTGACTTTCACGATGTCGCTGAGCTCGACGAGATGCTCGATACGTGTTCGGGCCAGTTCCCGGTCGGCGATCAGCGACGGCCGCACGTTGGGGTCGAAGCTGATGGTGGCCGACAGGCGGTAGGTGTCGACCAGCGCCGCGACCGCCAGACAGCCCGGCTCCTGCACGGCGGCAATCGATCCCGTGTGCACGAGAACCGGCGGCGTTACCGTCGGCGTACCGGAAAGTTGCCAGTCGAGATCGAACACGTAGCTGGCCGATCCACCGTTGCCCACCACCGCCCGGGCCGTCGCGGTGCGGGCAGTGGTCTGGCTTCCCGAAACAAGCTGCACGCCTGCGGCATTGACGTACTCGGCGATACGCTTACCGTGCACGTCGTCACCGATGCGGGTCAGGAAGTCGACGTCGCGACCCAGCCGACCCAGACCGACGGCGACGTTGAGCGGGCTGCCGCCGACATGCTCGCTGGAAACCTGCCCGTCTTGCTCGACGATGTCGATCAGCGCCTCGCCGATCACCAGCCCGCGACTCATTGCAGCAACGCCTCCAATGTCGCCCGAGCTCCTTTGCGGTGCAACGAATCCAGCGTCCAGCTGTATGCCTGGACGAAGCGCGGCTGATGGGCCAGATCCCCGAACACCGAGCCGATTTCGATGAACGCGGTGGGATTGTCGTGCTGCGAGCGGGCGATCGGGATGAGCGAATCCGCGAGTTGATCCACCACCTCGTACGGCTCACCCCATTCGTCGGCGCCCTCGGCGTAGCGGGCCCAGCTTGCCACCACGGCCGCCGCCACCCGGACCGAGCCGCCGCTGGCCAGATTGTCGCAGATCACCGGGAGCAGCCATTTCGGGATGCGATCCGACGAGTAGGCGCACAGCCGCGCCACGGTGTCGCGTACGCCCGGGTTGGAGAACCGCTCGACCAGCGTGCGGCTGAATTCGTGCAGGTCGATTCCGGGCACCGGTGGCAGCGTCGGGATGGCCTCGGATTCGAAGTAGGCAAGCAGGAATTCGGCGAACAATGGGTCACTCGCTGCCTGGTGGACATACTCGAACCCGCACAAGTGGGCGAAGTAGGCCAGGCACTGATGCCCCGCGTTGAGCAGGCGCAGCTTCATCAACTCGTACGGGGCGACATCGTCGACCAGCAGCACACCCGCCTGCTCCAACGGCGGCCTGCCGTCCGCGAACTTGTCTTCGAGCACCCAGGCGGTGAAGGGTTCGGCCACCACCGGCCACCGGTCGTTGACGTCCAATTCGCGCCGGACTTCTTTAGCCATCTCCAGGGTCGTGGACGGGGTGATCCGGTCGACCATCGAACTCGGGAACTCGACGTGTTCGCCCACCCACCGGGCGAGTTCGGGGTCTCGGCTTTCAGCATTAGCGAGGACGGCCCGGCTTGCGATCTCACCGTTGTCCTCGATGTTGTCGCACGACACCACCGTCGGCGCGGCGATCCCGCGGCTTCGACGCCTGGCCAGTGCCTCGGTGATCAACGTGAACGCGGGCCCGTCGGCGTCGCGGTATCCGCCCTCGGTGATGGTCAGCGAAATGATCCGGGTGGATGGCGCGGCCAGCAACTCGATCGCTGCCTCCGGATCGTCGGGGGCGTAGCGGTAGTCGATGATCGAGCCGATCACGTGGGCGTCACGGG
>CAWIAC010000046.1:0-117119 GCA_963833935.1 uncultured Actinomycetota bacterium
CGGCGACCTGGACACCCGAACGGCGCTGAAGCCGATTCGTCCTGGCGGCGGTGCCGTCATACGGCGAAATGCCCTGTGTGGTGAGCATTTCGACCGTAATAGCCGCGGCCAAGGTACGCCATTGCCCCGGCGGGGTCGCTACGCCTGAACTGTTACCCCTAACGTGGGAGCGATTGCCCTCGTCATGGTGACGCGCCGAGGACACCCGGCCACTGATCCTTGAAAGGATCGGCTCTGTCGCCGCGCGCCGCATCGGCAACTCCACTGCACAGCTTGCGAGGTCCTCGTGCAGGGCTGTGTCCGGAAATCTTGAAAGGGCCACCATGAACTTCAAGGATGTCGTCGAAATCCTGGACAAGTCGGTCGGCGGACCCGACGCCGACGTGGCCTCGCACGGTCCGTTCTGGCGAGGCGTCACCAGAGACCGATTCGTCGAAATGAAGGTCGGCGGAAGAAAGCTCGTGATCCTCGGCGATGGCGCCAATTCACACCTGGTGTTGTCGTTGAAAGGCGCAGCACCGTTTGGCTCAGACCTGGACGACCCGCCCGGCGGCGCCGTGACCCCTCGCATGCCTGCCTACGTTGATCCGGTGCCGCCGGAGGAAATCAACGACATCGAGCAGTGGATCAACGAAGGCTGCCCGGCGGATTAATCAGTGCGAAATGCTGGTCTGAACAGCGACCGAGGAGCCCGATTACCCCCAACGTGGCAGTGATGACCCCCCGTCATGGTGACGCACAAAGAAGCCTCACACGATGAGACTTGAGATACCAGCACCCAGGGCAGGACGTGCCGTGGACAGCCGTATTGGTCAGCGAAGGCAGTACGAAGGGGACATCCGAGATGACGACCACCGAACACGCAGCTCCAGCCATTCTTCCCGAGAAAATCGCCCGGCAGCTCGTGCTTCCCGAGGGCCACTCCGATCTCGCCGCGCTGCACGAGGCCTACAAATGGCTACGCAACAACATGCCGGTGGCAAAGGCCCTCGTCGAGGGCTACGACCCCATCTGGTTGATCAGCAAGCACGCCGACATCCAGGAGGTCGAGAGTCTCTCGGAAGTATTTGCCGCAGGCGGTGGCACCGACAATCCCGGTTCGCACAACCCGATCCTGCAGAACACCGCCGGCGACGAGTTCACTAAGCAACTTCTCGGCGGCAGTCTGCGCATCCTCGAGACCTTGCCCTACCTAGACCCGCCCGAGCACACGCAGGTCAAAAACATGGCTTTTAACTATTTCAAGCCCCCCTCGGTCAAGAAACTCGAAGACCAGATCCGCGACCTCGCCACGGAGTCCATCGACCAGCTCAAGCAGCTTTCGGCCCGCGATCAGATCGACCTCGTCGACGACTGGGCACTGGGCTACCCGCTGCACGTGGTGATGACGCTGGTGGGGGTGCCGCGAGAGGACGAGCCGCGGATGATGGCACTCACCCAGGAGTTCTTCGGCGCCGCCGATCCTGAGCATCAGCGCGAGGACGTCGAGGCGCTTTCCCCAGAGGCGATGGCCCAACAGTTTTCCGCCACCATCCAGGACTTCTTCGGCTACTTCGATGCCCTCGTCGAAGACCGCCGGGCCCATCCTCGCGACGACCTGGCCACGGTGGTCGCCTGCGCCAAGGGATCCGACGGTGAGTTCTGGCCCAAGCCCGTCGTCTACGGCTGGTACATGGCCATCTTCACCGCCGGGCACGACACCACCTCTGCGACCCTGGCCGGCACGCTCCAGCAGTTGGCCGTCCACCCCGAAGTCCTGGCGCGAGTCAAAGCCGACCCGAGTTTGATACCCGACCTCATTCAGGAGGGTTTGCGCTACGTGGCACCGGTCAAACACTTCATGCGCGTCGCGCTGAAGGACCACACGTTGCGCGGACAAACAATCAAAGCTGGCGACCGGGTGATGCCATTGTTCCAGTCGGGCTGCCGCGACGAGGACGTCTTCGACCACCCCGACGAGTTCGACATCGACCGAAAGCCGAACAACCACCTCGCGTTCGGCTTTGGTGCGCACACCTGCGTCGGACAGCACCTGGCCAAACAAGAGCTGAAGGTGATGTTCGAGGAACTGCTGCCCCGACTGGAGTCGATCGAGGTGCTCGGAACCGGAAGCGTGACCCAGACGAATTTCGTCGGCGGCATCAAGCACTTGCCGGCCAAAGTCACGATCTCCTGATCGGCTGAGACATCTAATGACCACCATCGACTATCCCCAGCTTTACATCGGGGGAACGTGGACCGCGCCTGCCGGTCACGACACCATCGCGGTTCATTCCGCCGCAACCGAGAAAAGGATTGGTTCGGTGCCCAGGGGCAGCGAGGCTGATATCGACGCTGCCGTCGCAGCCGCTCGGGCGGCCTTCGACGCCCCAGACGGGTGGGCTACCTGGGATCCGAAGGAGCGCGCCGACGTCCTCGAGCATTTCGCGGTGGAACTGGAGGCCCGTGGTGCCGAAACGGCGCGGCGCGTATCGATGCAGAATGGGATGCCGATCTGGCTGGCCCAGCAGTTCGAGGCGGGCTTTCCGCCGCTGCTGCTGCGCTATTACAGCGATCTGATGACCAGTGCGCCGGTAGAGGAAGTGCGTCCGGGCATGTTAGGCGGCACATCGTTGGTGTCCAAGCAGCCGATCGGCGTCGTCGGCGCGATCGTGCCCTGGAATGTCCCGCAAGGGATTTCGTTCCTGAAACTCGCACCCGCGTTGGCGGCCGGCTGCTCCGTCGTGCTCAAACCGGCCGAGGAAACCGTGCTTGACGCGTTCCTCATGGCTGAGGCCGCGGCCGCGGCGGGCATTCCAGAGGGAGTTCTCAATGTTGTTCCTGGCGGCCGTGAAGTCGGCGCCTACCTGGTCGAGCACCCGGACGTCGACAAGGTCTCGTTTACCGGTTCCACCGCCGCAGGCCGCTGGATCGCCGAAGCGTGTGGGCGGTTGCTGCGGCCGGTGACCCTGGAACTTGGTGGCAAGTCTGCGGCAATCGTTCTCGATGACGCCGATCTGGGCGCTTCCATGGAGCAGTTCTTCGGCGCCACTTTGCTCAATAACGGTCAAATCTGTTGGCTCAATACCCGGGTGCTGGCCCCCCGCAGCCGCTACTCCGAAATCGTGGACACCATAACGGATATGGCGCGATCGCTGAAGCTGGGCGATCCTCTCAATCCGGAGACCAAGGTCGGTCCGCTGGTGTCGAAGCGGCAGCGTGAGCGGGTCGAGGGCTACATCGCAAAGGGTAAGAGTGAAGGCGCCCGAATGACCACAGGTGGTTCACGGCCGGCAGGATTCGACCGAGGCTGGTTCCTCGAACCCACGATCTTCGCCGATGTGGATAACAATGCGACCGTGTCGCGGGAAGAGATCTTCGGCCCGGTGCTGTCGCTGATCCCGTACTCCGACGAACAGGAAGCCGTGGCAATCGCCAACGACAGTATCTACGGCCTGGGCGGGACCGTGTGGTCCTCAGATCCCGAACGAGCGGCCAGTGTCGCCCGCCGCGTTCACTCGGGCACAGTCGGGGTCAACCACTATCTCAACGATCCCGTCTCCCCGTTCGGCGGCATCAAGCAAAGCGGCATCGGGCGCGAGCTCGGTCCAGAAGGACTGCAGCCGTTCCAGGAGTACAAAACCATCTACATGCCGCCGGATGTCCAGGCTTCGAGCTGAGTTCGTGCCACCTCGCGGATGGGAGTGATTGACCCGTGTCAGCGGCCGTCATCGCCACTCCGAGTCCCAATGTGCATGAATTCACAACGGATCTGGTTGTTCGGAGGCGCAGCACGCCCGCAGCGGGCGTGGTGGTGCTGGACCTTACCCATCCGGAGAACGAGGACCTGCCGCGCTGGGGACCGGGCGCCCACATCGACTTGATCCTGGGCGACGGCCTGACGCGACAATACTCGCTGTGCGGCGATCCGCGTGACTCGGGGATCTGGCGCGTCGGGGTCTTGCTCGAACCCAACTCCCGTGGTGGCTCGCGATACGTTCACCAAAGCCTCAACGAGGGATGCACTGTGCGGGTGCGTGGCCCGCGCAACCATTTCCCACTGGTCGACGCTCAGCATTACAGGTTTATCGCGGGAGGAATCGGCATCACGCCGATCTTTGCCATGGTTGAGGCCGCCGAACGCGCCGGCACCGACTGGACACTGCTGTACGGCGGACGGACCAGGACGTCCATGGCCTTTGCGAAAGAACTCGCCGAGCGCTACCCGGAGCGCGTCACCGTGTGGCCTCAGGACGAACGCGGGCTGCTCGACCTGGAATCGCTGCTCAAGGATCCCGAAGACAACACGTTGGTGTACTGCTGTGGACCCGAAGCGCTGCTCGGGGCGGTGGAGCAGCAATGCACCCACTGGCCAACGGGAGTCCTTCGTATCGAGCGGTTCGCCCCGAAGGTGCCGACGGCGGAGGGGGCGGCGGAAGCCCTTCAGCAATTCGAGGTGGTGTGCCAACGCTCCGGGGTCACTTTCGAACTCACACCAGATGAATCGATCCTGGAAGTCCTTGAGGGAGCAGATATCCCAATTCTCGGCAGTTGCTACGAAGGCGTCTGCGGCACCTGCGAGACGCGAGTGCTGGCGGGAACACCAGACCATCGCGACTCGGTACTCACCGAGGACGAGCGAGCCGCCGGCGAAGTCATGATGGTCTGCGTATCGCGCTCGCGCACCGAAAGGTTGGTGCTGGACCTGTGAAGACGTCGAAGACCAACTTCCCCAAGAACTGCTGGTACGTTGCGGCTACCTGCGAAGAGCTCACCGAATCGCCGCTGGCTCGCCGGCTGCTCGGCGAGGACGTCGTGCTGTGGCGCGGGGCCAGTAGCCAGGTCGCAGCATTCGTAAACCGCTGCGCGCACAGGGCGTTTCCGCTGTCGCACAGTGACATCGACGGAGATCGCCTAGTCTGCGGGTACCACGGATGCACCTATGACGCCGACGGAAAATGCGTTCACATCCCGTCTCAGCCGCAAGTCCCGACTGGGATGCGAGTAGGTGTGTTCCCAGTACTCGAGCAACCGCCGTTCATCTGGATCTGGCTGGGAAAGCCGGCCGCTGCGGCGGGCAGTGAACCGCCCCGCACTGGGTGGATCAACGACCCGAGGTGGACAACATTTGGCAGTGCCTGGCAAGTAGCGGCCAACTACATGATGATCCACGAACATTACCTGGACTTCAGCTACGCACCGATCCTTCATCGGCGTGACGTACCGCCGGAAATCGACAGCATGCCGGCGTTCAGCGATGTCGAAGTCACAGAAACCACCGTCTCCTACACTCGGCACCTGCCGGAGGCACGGCTCACTGACTGGGAAGCCGATGCCACCGGACTGGACCGTGGCCTGGTCTACAAGCGTCGCGAAAGCGGCACGTTCGTCTCTCCTGCGCTGCACCGCCAATATTGGGAGATTGCAACGGAAAGCGGCGAGCGGTACACCACCACCCGAACCCACGGCATCACTCCGGAGACGGAATCTTCAACGCACATATTCATGCAGGGCTCACGCGACTATCGCACCGATAGCGACGAGGTGACAGAACGTTTGAGGTCGTTCCTGTCCGGGGTGTCCGAGCGCGACGCCGCCATCCTCGAGATGGCGTCCAACCATTCGGGATACGACCGATGGCGAGGCGGCGTCGAATTCCAGGCGGACGCGGCCGCCCTGCGGGCCCGGCGCATCGTGGGCGTGATGTTGGCCAAAGAAGCCGGCCGCTCCCAGATCCGACCCGGTCTCGCGCCGAATTCCAGGAGTGACACACTCAGCCCGCTCCGCTCTGTCACAACCAGTGGCTGAACAGGTTTCGCTCACCATGGTTGCGAATCGAAAGCTCTCGCTGTCCCGCGCGGCAGGCTAACAAGCAACATCATCGCCGGGGCCTCGGCGATGCGGAAATTTTGTGACATGGGTTTTTGAACCCGAGACGGCTCCAGGCGGCACCGAAGCCTTAGCGTATCGGTAACGTTTGCTTCGATGAACCGCGCAGCCAACGACAAAAACGATGCCATCGTCCTCACCGGCGTCTCCGAGACGGCACTGATGACGCTGCATGGCCGGGCACATCAGGCACGCCGACCGGACGCGATCATCGATGATCCGATGGCGATCCGGCTCGCCGATGCCATCGACTACGAGTTCGACAAGTTCGGTCGCAGGGGCCAGGAAATGGCATTGCGCTCACTGGCCTTCGACCGATGCGCGATCCAGTACCTGACCGGGCATCCGGAAGCCACCGTGGTCGCGCTGGCCGAAGGCCTGCAGACCAGCTTCTGGCGGCTGAGCAGCGCGCTGCCCGATGCTCAATTCCGCTGGTTAGCTGTCGATTTTCCACCCATCATCGAACTGCGCGAGCGACTGCTGCCGTCATCCCCCCGAATCACCAACCTCGCGCAGTCCGCGCTGGACTACAGGTGGATGGACGACGTGGACGCCGGCAACGGGGTGTTCATCACCGCCGAGGGCCTATTGATGTACCTGCAGCCCGAAGACGCGATGGGACTGATCACCCAATGCGCCAGACGGTTTCCGGGTGGAAAGATGATTTTCGACCTGCCCCCGGTCCTGGTCACGAAGCTCGCACCAAAAGGCATGCGAGCAACCCGTCGGTACCGCGTTCCGCCGATGCCATTCAGCCTCACGGTGTCCCAGCTCGCAGACCTGGTCAACACCGTGCCTGGTGTCCGGGCGGTACACGACCTGCCGATGCCGAAAGGGCGGGGCCTGTTCTTCCACACGCTCTTTCCCGCGTTCTGGCAGCTGCCGCTGATAAAGCAGTTCCGCGGCGCCTACACGTTGCTTGAATTTGGCTGACCCTCCTTCACGCCATGTACCAGATCACCCGACCCGGCCCTATCTGCCTCTAACCTCGCGCTAAAGCCAGCACCAGGACCACCCTTCCCTGGCCGCCCACGCCAGGATCGCCGCACGATTGACTCAGACGACAGCAGCCGCTGAGCGTGCTCCTCTCACCAGGCCACCTGGCCGGTTGTCGGTAAGTTCGCCCTCGTCCACGATCGTCTGACCGAGCACCAGCGTCTCGACGTAACCGTCGGACCGCTGGATCAGTCGGCCCGCACCAGCGGGCAAGTCCTCGACCCGCTCGGGATAGTGCAGACCCAGGTTGTCGAGATCGATGAGATTGACGTCGGCACGTCGACCAGGGGCCAGGACACCGCGATCGCCAAGGCCGTAGAACGCAGCTGGATCACCCGTGAGACGATGCACCGCCGTCTCCAGCGGGATCCGCGGCCCGCGAGTCCGGTCACGGACCCAGTAGGACATCAGATAGGTCGTCATGCTGGCGTCACACACGATGCCGCAATGGGCTCCCCCGTCGCCGAGTCCCTGCAGGCTCACCGGGTCCGACATCATGTCGTGCAGATGGTGATAGTCGTTGCCTGCATAGTTCAACAGCGGGAAGAGCAGGAACTCGCGGCCCTGCGCGCCGAGCAGCGTGTCGTAGGTGACCTCCCACGGATCGCGGCGTTCCCGCTCGGCGATCGCGGCGATGCTGTCCTCGGCCGACGGCTCGTAGTCCAGCCGGTCTCCGAGCGGATACAGCCGTTTGAAGGTGTACCGGTTGAGCTGATCGGCCGAAGGAGCATCGCCCGCCTCGGGAGTCTCAGCCAGGATCCGCGCCTTCAACTCCGGATCCCGCAGCAGCGCAACGCGTTTCTCGAGTGGGAGTTCCATCAGCGCCCGGTAGCTCGGTCGGTGCCGGAACGGATTCATCCGTGACTGGTGTCCCATCAACATTCCGAACGCGCGGCTGGCTACCTGCGGTCGCACGTTCGCGCCCGCGGCGTTAGCGATGCGCACGTCGCTGAACCAGCGTTGCCAGTCGTGCGGGTCCTGCTCGTTGACCATCGCCAGGAACGTCAGCGGTATCCCAAACTGCTGGCCCAGTCGGCTGATCCACTCGACCTCGGCGTCGATGGAGTGGCGGTGGTCACCGCCCATCTCACCGCCTACGCCGGCCGGAACAACCTGCAGCACACCGGTTCCCGCCTTGGCCATCGCCCCCATCAGAGCGACGAGCTCGTCCTCGTCGGAGTACGTTCCGGGGACGGGCTGTCCGCTCGCGCTGCGATGCCCGGCGGTACGGCCGAACGACATGCCGAGCGCGCCTGCGTGCAGACCGTCGGTGACTGCTCGACTCATCGCGGCGAGGTCGTCGGCGGTCGGCGCGTCCAGGGCCCGGTCGCCCATTACGTAGGCCCGCAATGCGGCCTGCGGAATCTGGGTGCCGACGTCGACCGCGCGCGGCATTCTCCCCAGTGCGTCGAGGTACTCGCCGAAGGATTCCCACTCCCAGGTGATGCCCTCCGACAGTGCGCTGCCCGGGATGTCCTCCACGCCCTCCATCAATTCGATGAGGAAGTCGTGCCGGTCGGGGTGCACGGGCGCGAATCCGATGCCGCAATTGCCCATGATCGCCGTGGTGACACCGTGCCAGCACGACGGCGTCAGGTGCGGATCCCAGGTGGCTTGTCCGTCAAAGTGGGTGTGAACGTCGACGAATCCCGGTGTGACGGTGAGCCCGTCGGCGTCGATGATGCGCCGGGCCGTACCGTCGACCCGTCCGACGTCGACGATCAGGCCGTCTTGCACGGCGACGTCGGCGGTACGGGCCGGCGCTCCGGTGCCGTCCACGACGGTACCGCCGCGAATGATCAAGTCGTAGCTCACGAGATCCTCCTGGTAGGACCGGCGAAGCCGAGCGCGTGCTCGTAGGTAGACAGGTTGTCGGCCGAGATCTTGGCGTGCACGCGGCGTTCGAGGAGCGCGCCAAGCACCGGGTTGAAGGCGTGGTAGGTCTCGTGAAACGTCAGGACCGTGGTGCCGTCCGGCTGCTCGTCGAGCCGGTGGTACCCCTCGGCGCGGGACCACAGCGGCTTGCCGATCGCGACGTAACGCGAGAGTTCGTTGACCCTGGCCTCGGTGACGACTTCCCACGACCTCGCCTTGCCGCCGGACAGCAGATAACGGGGAACGTCGAAGACGCAGGTGCGCACCAGCCCCTGTCCTGCCTCATCCCCCTCGTACAGGATTTCCATGCTGCCCGCCGGGTACTCGATGATCCGGGGCACAGTCGCATCAGGGGGCCTCGGCGGGTGAAGGACGCGCCACACCCTGCGCGCGGGCGCATCGACCGCGAATCGCACGGTGTAGGACCGCATCAGTGCTCGCCCCAGGTGATCCACGACGCGTCGATGTCCACGCCACTCCGTCCGAAACGCGCCGCGTCGGTTACGCGACGACCAGTCCAGGTTGGCTCACCGTGGAGGCATCTAGGGTGCTTTCGACGTTAACGACGCAAATTTATGCGCTTGATTTCGCGGAGAAGAAGTCTCCGTCGCTCAGGTCGCGACCTTGCGCTTAGTTACCTTGTCGCAAATGGGCCCATCCCGGCCCACGTCGACGCGCGGTCAAGCGGGGTCTACGAAGACCGGTGGCTCTCCGGACATTCCGGCGACCACCGCAGCGAGCTGATTGGGCTTGCCGATCAGCCCGATCTGCAACTCGGATTCGCGTTTGAGGGAGGCGGCGGCGTCGTCGCTGACCCACGTCTCGTCGTAGAGGCGCTTGGCAGCACGCACGGCATCAGGCGACTTCTGCGCGATCTCCTCTGCGAGTGTCAGCGCCGAGGCCAGCGGATCATCACTGTTTCGCGTGACCAACCCGAGCGCCAAAGCCTCGCTTCCGGAGACGATGCGGCCGCTGAACGTCAACTCCTTCGCGACGTCGATGGGAACCAGTCGCGGCAGCGTCTGCGTGATGGCCATGTCGGGAACGAGCCCCCACTTGATCTCCATGATCGACAGCTTCGCGTCGGGCGCAGCGATCCTGATGTCGGCGCCCAACGCGATCTGCAAACCGCCGCCGAAGCAATTCCCGTGAATCGCGGCGATCACCGGTGCCGGCACCAAGGACCAGTCGTAGGTCACGCGCTGAGCGAAGTTGGCCAGCCGGTCGCCGTCACGCTCCAGCAGCACGCCGGTGCCGCCCTGCCCGGACATGAAGCTGGCGATGTCCAGGCCCGAACAGAAGCTTTTTCCCTCGCCGTGTAGCACGACCGCGCGCACCGACACGTCGCCCGCCAATTTGCCCGCGGCTTTCGTCAGTCCCTCGAACATGGCCTGGTCGAGCGCGTTGTGCTTGTCGGCACGGACCATCGTCACCGTTGCGACGCCACTGTCGCCTATCTTCACCTGAACTCTGTCATCACCCACGCTCGGGAACTTACCGCGAAGCCTCCCGCGACCTGACGCCTCGCCCATGAAAACGGCCCCAGAGTGATCCCTGAGGGCCGTTACGACTGGTAGCGGAGACAGGATTCGAACCCGCGACCTCTGGGTTATGAGCTACGGGCCAAGGGTTTCATGCGCCCGGGTGGTCTCAAAAGGGCAGTTAACTGGCCTTCGGGTGCCTGGCCCGTTGCGCCACATCGCACACATTCTGGTCGGTTCCACAGTGTTTTGTTCCCAAATTTGTTCCCAAATGAGCCGGCTTGCGGCGCGCCCAATGTCGGGGGTTCAGAGCACGCAATCCAACAGCTCTGGGGGTCGAACAACAACCACGTCCGTGCCGATCTTCTGCCCGGCCGTCGTGGCTCATGCTGGTTCGAGGACGGCCTGCTCTGCGTGAGCGGTTTCGTCCTCGATGGTTACTTCGCCGGTGTCGCCGTTGACGGTGATGAGGGCGCCGTCGGGGATGAGTTGGGTGGCGTCGGCGATCTGGACGGCGGGGAATCCGTATTCGCGGGCGAGCAGGGAGCCGTGGGCGAGCATTCCTCCGGTTTCCAGGACGATGCCCGCGAGCAGGGTGAACACGGGCGTCCAGCCCGGGTCGGTGCTGTTGGTGACGAGGATTTCGCCTGCTTTGACCTGGCCGATATTCTGCAGTTGCAGTACGACCCGGGCGCGGGCGGTGACGTGTCCCCGGCTGGTTCCTACTCCGCGTAGCCCGCCGCCGCTGGTGTCGGTGTGGGTGTCGAAAGTGACTGGTCGCCCGTCGCGCAGGTACTTGGGGACGCGTGCGGCGCGTTCGGTCATTCGCATGAAGTTGGCACGGCGGCCGGCGATTTTGGCGTGCGTGAGCTCGGTTGCCGTCTCACCGCGCAGGAGAGCGTAAAGCTCCTCGCGGCCGAGGAAGTAGGCGTCATCGGCGTTGGGGAGCACTCCTCGGTCGGCGAGTCGGCGGCCGATCTCGATGACGCCGCGCCGCATGGAGTAGGTGTAGCGGTCGAAGTAGTGGCGCTGGTTGTCGCGGTAGAGGAAGAACCGGTGGGCGTAGTCGAGCAGGCCCCGGAAGATCTTCGCCCGGAGCTTTCCGAGCGGTTGTGCGCGCAGGTGTGTATCGATCTTGGCCACGAGGGCTTCGCGGCGGGCGTCGACGGTCTGTTCCCGGGTTTGCGGATCGACGCGGTTGGTCGCGGCCAGCAGGGTGGCGAAGTTCTGGTGGTCGATGGCGGGGTCGTCAGCGCGGCGCGGGAAGTAGATGTCGCGGTCGGCGTGTCCTCGGTGGCCGTGGGCGCTCATGAACTTCCGGTACTCGGCGAGGAACTCCCTACCTTCGGCGCATTGCTCGAACGCCGTGAGGTAGTTGATGCCGTGTTCGGCGAATAGCGCGCTGAGCCGGTCCGAGGCGCGGATCTGCTCGGACAGCCGCCAGAGCCACTTGTTCTCCTCGGCGGTCGTCGTCGGGACCGGGCCGCCGGTGAGCAGGTCGGTCAGCACGGCCTGGGCGTCGGGGTCATACCACTTCGCGATCACGCCGGCCAGGACACCGAGGGTGTCGCGGGCGATGATGAAGAACTCGGTCCACTGGTCCTCGGTGTTCTTGCCTTTGAGTTCGACGAATCGTTCCAGGTAGTCGATGACACCCTGGTCGGATTGTGCGGTCAGTTGCTCGGTGGTCAGGCCGTCTGCTTCGGTGACGCGGCGGGAGAAGTAATCATCCATGGTGTGGAAGTAGCGGAACGCTCCGTGGATCGGGCGGCCCAGCAACGCGATCCGCGCGTGCATGCGCAAGTAAGCGGCCACGCTCAGGGGCGCGTTGAGGACCTCGTCGTGCCGGTCCGGGTCGAGGTGGGCCAGCAGCGCCACCCGGAACGGTTTCAGCGCCGTCTCGGTCACCAGGCGCTGCTCGACCGCTGTGTTGTAGTAGGCGGTTCCCGCGTGGTAGCGGAACACCGGCTGGGTGAGTGGTTTGAGTCCCCAGAGCTTGACGCTGTTGGCCACCGCGCGGGTGAAAACCTCGCCCCGGTAGGAGTAGGTGAACGGGGAGATACCGCCGTTCCACACCTCATCAGCCCAGGACCGGGTCCACAGGATGGTGCCGTCGTCGGAGTGGGCCCGCCAGAACTCGAGGTCCTCATCCCAGGCGAAGTCCGCACCGGTCGCCGGCCTGGATTGCAGCAGGTAGATCCCCTGCCCGTCCAGTGCCCATTCAATGTCCTGCGGAATCGAGCCGTAGTAGCCCGCCACCCGCTGGCCCAGTCGCCAGAGCGCGCGTACCTGGCTCGGCGAGAGCGCGAATCGCTCGCGCCCGGCCTCAGGGGTGTCCTCGACGATGGTCCCGATCCCGGTCGCCGGGTTGCGGACCACGCGGCGTTCCTTGGCTCCGACCCGCTGGTCCTTGACCCGCAGATCACGGGCGTCGAGGGTGTATTCGTCAGGGGTCGTGATACCCGAGACCAGGGCCTCGCCCAGCCCCCAGGAGGCGTTGACGACCATCTCCGTGGTGTCGCCGGTCATCGGATTGGCGGTGAACAGCACCCCCGCGACCTGCGAGGAGATCATCGTCTGGATCACCACGCAGATCCGGGCGGTGCTCTGGTCGAAGCCGCGGGTGGCCCGGTAGGAGGTGGCCCGGGCAGTCCACATCGAGGCCCAGCAACGCCGGACCGCGTCGAGAACCGCATCGGCGCCGCGGATGTCGAGGTAGGTGTCGTGCAGACCGGCGAATGAGGCGCCGGCCAGGTCCTCCGCGGTGCCCGAAGACCGCACCGCCACGTACACCTGCTCACCCAGCGCCTCATACGCGGTGATGATCGCGTCCGCCATAGCCTCGGGCAGCGGGCTGGTCTCGATGTCCCGACGCAACGACGCGGTCGCGGCCTCGACCACACCGGGCTCTCCCGAAGCCTGGGCGATGGTCTCGGCGATCCGGGCATCCAGGGCGCCGGCGGTGATGAACTCGGCGTAAGCGCGGGTGGTGACACAAAACCCGGGCGGGACGGGGAGCCCGGCGGCGGTCATCCGGGCGAGGTTCGCGCCCTTACCGCCGGCGATGGCCAGGTCGGTACAGGCGGGGTCGTCGAAGGTGATCGTCCAATGCGGCATCACAGCGCTCCCTCGGGCAGCAGGCTGCGACGGTAGGTGCGTTCGAGGTGGCCGTACCCGACCTCGCCGTCCGGCCAGGTGATCTTCAGCTGGCACTCGGCCAGCAGCAGCGCGTCGTCGCCGGCGTCTAAAGCTGCACCGTTGAGGTTGGTGTTCGGACTGGTGTTGCTCATGACGACGGTGTGCTGCACCTCGCAGCGGGCCACGATGTGGTCGCCGTTGGCACGATTGAGGATGAGGTCGAACTCGCGGGGATCGCCGGTGAGCGACGTCAGGCCCCTCGGGCACACAGTGCCGTGTTCGACACCGGTCATCTCGACGTCGTTGATCAGCTCCAACTCACCGTTCTCCCAGACCGAGGCCGACCGGACTTCGACCACGCCTTCATTGGTCCACATCAGCAGCATCTGCACCGAGCGACCGCTGTCGGGGAAGTGCACCCCGAACAAGTTGTCCCCACCGAGGCCGCTGAAGTCGCGGTGGCCTATCGAGTGATCACGAAACGACACACCGTCCAGACGCCATTGCCCGCCCTCCTCGCCGGCGACCTCCAACCAGCCACGACAGGTGTGGACCTGTTCGTGATGCACCCCACCCCACTCCCGCTCGCCGATCTCGGCGGCCTTGAACAGGTCCCACACCGGCATCGCCGGCGCCAGCTCCACCTCGAAGCGGAACGGCAGGCTCCGCCCGGCACCCACGAGCCCGGCGGCCATCGCCTCACTGGTGGTGATCTCCCCGGCCCCGTCGAAGCGCAGCGTGAAGTGCCCCAGCTCGGTGCTGCGCGCGCTGAAGTTGCCCGTGGTCGGACCGTTGCGCTCCGGCGAACGACCCCAGGACATGTCCGCCATCGTGCGGCCCCCAGGCAGATAGAGCATGACCTGAGCCCACCACAGGTCGTGGTCCTCGGGGGCGACGCCGGCGTGGATGAAGAACCCGACACCCTCCTCGGGGTTCCACGCGCTCCAGAAGTGCGTCTCGCTCCACAGGAAGTCCTGGTAATCCGGCGCCGCGCAGTGGGTGTAGTGGTCGGCGGCGACGCCGAACGGGTTGTCACCGGTGAGCAGCCTGGATCTGGTCTCTGTCGCCATCAGGTCCCTCCTCGTCGTACGGCGCCTAAGCCGGCACCGTACGTCAACTCCATACGTCTCTGCGCACTGCCGCAACCGTGCGCTAGCTCATCAAATAGCGAGGAAAATCTCATGTCCACTGATATTTTCGACTACCACGGTGGGCGGGCCGGTCGTGATGAGCTCACCTAGGTTGTCGGTGATCGAGCGCCATTCAGATGGCGCCGTTCAGTAGTGCGCCTTGGTGATTGGCCGGCTTCACGCGATGTCCGGTTAGCACTCAGGGGCTTAGCCGGTCCCGTTGCCGGGCGTGCTGACGGACGGGAGGAGGAAGGTGCGGATCCGACGTCGTTCATCGTGGTCGGTGAGGTCGTCACGGGGGGCGTAGAGCGTGATAATCCCGGCGATCCATTCGACGATGTCGTGGTCGCTGGCGTCTGGCCGGATGATGTCGCGGGCACGGCCCCGGTTGATGATCGGGATGAAGGTGTCGTAGACGATGCGGTGCATGGGCTGTCCGGGTCCAGTCATGAACGAGCCGAGGCGGCGGGGTAGGGCTTCGGCCAGGTAGGTGAATTCCGGGTCGGCACGGCCGATGCGGATTGCACGGATGACGAGGTTGGCGAGTTCCTCACGCAGATCCTCGGCGTCGAGGTCGGTGCCGCTGCGCAGTTCATCCGCCATTTCTCTGCAGCGTTGCAGGAGGCAGAGTTCGACGAGTTCCTCCTTGCCGGTGACATGACGGTAGAGGGTTTGGCGAACGATGCCCGCCGCGTCGGCGATGTCCTCCATGCGCGTTCGGTGGATACCGAGGCGAGCAAAGCACTCGCGAGCGCCCGCCACGATCTGCTGGAGGACAGCCTCACGTGCACCGGGTGCGGCATTCGTCGTCACGCCGGTAACTGTAAACCTTGACATTTGCGACATATTAATCTTAATGTCGCGTCACCAAGATAACAATGTCGTTGCCTAGGAGATGTCGTGTATCACGTGAGAACAGCGGTGCCGATCGTTGCGGATCGCCACTTTCCCGCGGCGGCCTTCGCCCAGGCTGCGCAGGCGATCGCGCAGAGCGGGGTCGTCGATGACGTCCAGGTGTGGGATCAGCTCACCTCGTGGTTCCCGCAGGGGCTGTGGACGCCGGACCGCACACCGATGGCGGCCCTAATGCCCGATTGCGATTCGTTCCCGGACGCGTTCGTGATGGCGGGTTACGCGGCGGCGGCGGGCCCCGGCGCGGGACTGGTGCTCAGCTCGGACGCCGTTCGGCGCGGACCCGCTGAACTGATCCAGACCTTCCTGACGTTGGCCAATCTGTTCGACGGGCAGGCGGTTTTCCAGATCGGCGCCGGCGAACTCAAACAGGCTCGCCCCTTCGGATACAAGCGTTCCCAGGGCATCAAACGTCTCGAGGACCTCTACCGGATTCGTGAGCTGTTGTGGGAGACCGACGGCCCGGTCGACTTCGAGGGCCATCACACCACCTTGGACACCGCCTGGCTCGGGCTGGCCAAGCCCCATCGTCCGCAGATCTACGGGCTCGGTGGTGGCCCGGCGATAATCGACCTGGTCACCAGACACGCCGACGGCTTCGCCACGATGGCGCCGATGGTGTGGAACAGCCCCGAAGAGGTTGCGGCAAACATCACCGCCATGAAGACGATGCTCGCCGACAAAGGACGCGACCCCGACGCGTTCGGCTTCGCCACCTGGGCGCCCATGTTGATCCACGACGACCCCGACGTGATCGACCGCGCGCTCGACAACGACCTGATGCGCTGGGTCACGGCCTGCATCGGACGCATCAACCAAGGTGACTGGGCCGACGTCGGACTCGAATCACCGATGCCCCCCGACTGGCACTACGCGATGAAACTGCTGCCGATGAAGATCTCCGAGAGCGAGGCGATGGAGTGGATCGGGCGCACCACCCGTGCGCACTCCGAACACACCTGGCTTTACGGGTCTCCCGACCAGATCGCCGACCAACTCCAACCGTTCGTCGAAGCGGGAGTCACGTCGATCTCGTTGGTCGACATTCTTCCGTTCGTCCTTGACCCGCAGGACGCCATGGCCGGCACGGGCCGAGGCATCGAGACCAGTCGCCTCCTCAAGGCGAAACTCGCCGAACCGGCGCCGGCCCGATCCTGACGCCCGGCAACCGCGTCACCCGGACTAAGCCGACACGTTTGGCCATCCCTGGACGCGTTCCACGCACTCAGGCACCAAGGGAGCAACAATAAGCAATCGCCTTACGGCGAAGGTGTACGGCGCTATCGCGGGACTTACGCACGTGCCACTCGTCGGAAAGTACTTCCGCAACGGGTACAGCGCCTTGCACGCGAAGATAATCACGCTTTCGCGGGGCAAGCTATGGACCAGGATGCGGGGCGGCGAAATCATCCTGTTGACGACGACAGGTCGCAAGTCAGGCGTGGCGCGCACCCATCCACTGCTATCAGTCCGCACTGCCAGCGGTTGGGTAATCGCCGGCTCCAATACCGGCCAGGACACCAACCCGGCCTGGGTTCACAACGTTCGCGCCAATCCCGTTGCGACAGTGGGAGATCGCGGCAAGAAGATTCACGCGACGGTGCGGGAGGTCAGTGATACCGACGAACGCGAACGCCTGTTCGGGCTACTGGTCGCCGCCCACGACGGATTCGCCGGATACCAATCGCGAACAACCCGCCAGATCCCCGTCTTCGTCGTCACCGGCGAATAGTTCGCGGCCCTGGCAAGCGGCTGCACCAGATACGGCGACTGCGCGAATCCGCGCGGGTGCGCGCGCCTGATCCGCCGGTAGGCCGTCGAGGTCCTAGGCGCGCACATCGAGGCGCGCGCGCGTGTCGGTCTCATCGACCATCGCAAAGATGCGTCTTTCCTCGGCGATCACCGCCTCCACCGTGTAGCGCTCATGGCCTTCGCGGTGATGCGCGGCGCGCGGCGCGCTCACGCGCACGGCGACCGCGTCGACGACCTGCTCGCTCACTGTCCGCGAGTCACCGGTCGCGTCGACCGAAATCTGGGAGCCGACCAGCTCGACGAGATCCGCGCGGGTGCACGCGCTCTTGCCGATCCGCGCGACACCGCGCGCTAATCGCGCCCGCGTACCGCGCTCTCTGTGCGCATCTTCCCGTGCCGGGCGCGCAGCGGTACGCGCGGCGCGATCAATCTCCAAACCACGCCCCATCAGTACGCCACTGCGCAGTGAGCTCAGACCACGACGTGGACTCCGCCTTTTTTCGGTCGGGTCGCTTTCTGCGCGGTCGCCAACTGCCGGGCGCTCAGCGCCCCGTCGACCTCGACCAGGTTGCTGCAGACCCAGTCGCGGAGCTGACTGGAGCGCCGCGACCACGCCCTGATGCAGCGCGTCGTGATCCCGGCGATTTCGCCCATCCCGGAGCGCTCATCGACGATCCATTCCGTGCCACGCTCGGCCTACAGCTCACGGCGCACCACCACCTGATAGACGATGCCGGCAGCGCGGGCCTCGTGATACAGCGACTTGGAGTCGATCGACACCAGCACGCCCTACTGGATGGCCTTGCGTCACTGCAAACGATGGCACGCACGGTCGCCCAAACCGGCATCATGACTGATCCCAGTGCTCGCTTCGCCATAATTCAAGACACGGCTGGCGCGAAGATGAATGAGGCTGCCGACGCATGGACCCTCGCTAACTGCAGGCTGGTAATGCACGGCATGAAGGACGCATTGACGGCCGCCGAACCATTCATCCAAAACGCCCAACTTGAGTGGGCCCAGATGGCTACCTCCCCCGTCTACGTGTTCATAGGCGCGGAGGTTCTACTCAGCTTCGATGCTGCGGTTCTAGCGTCTAAGAAGGCAATGCAATCGCTTAAGTGAAAGAGCGCCGCTCGCACGTCCGCTTTCGCGAACACGTTCCCAATGAATCATTAACGTTGCGAATGTTCCCAAAAGTGTTCCCATCAGGCATGAAAACGGCCCATGACCGGGGGCCGTTTCGACTGGTAGCGGGGACAGTGTGTGGTTCGCGGACATGCGCATAGCGTGTCTCAAGACATCCGAATAGGCGCCGGCGTGAGTGTCAAGGCGTTTCGAAGGCGCGCTAGGTCATCACCGCGGTTGTCGTCGAGAGACGTAGCCAATCCGGGGTTGCTCGGGCCTACGGGGTCTCGCAGTCCTGGATCTCCGGTATGAAAATGGGGCCCCCGGAGAGGGCCGTTTCGACTGGTAGCGGAGACAGGATTCGAACCCGCGACCTCTGGGTTATGAGCTAACCAGTCTCGGTTACCGGGAGTGTCCAGCGTCTCAAACGTGCGCGTCGCGGGCCATCACTCGGTCAATCTGTGCCGCTGCCTACCATGCGACCTCGTGAGTCGCACCGCGTTTCGTTCACAAATCCGTTTACAACATGCTGCGAGGGCGACTGCGCCCCGTTCCGCGCATACCCAGCGTCGAAGTCGTCGAAGGCGGACTCCGACCAATGCTTTTTCGGCGTCTTTTGGCAGACCTCTCTCTGAGCGTCGTTCGCAGACTCGACGTCCGGCAGGACCCGCCCGGTTTTCTGATTCTTCAGGATTTCGTTGAGGTCGGAATAAAATTAGCTGCACGGTTTCCGGCCGGCGATCGTTGTTCAGCAAAGGGGAGCTCGAGCGGATGGATCGCCCGAACAAGGGGATCAGCCGGCGCAATGTGCTTTTAGCGGCCGCGGGCGCCTTCGCGCTCACCGCGGTGAACCAGCCGACGCAGGCGGTGGCGATCACGGCGAAATCGTCCCTCGGCCCGGTGGGGCTCGCGCAGCGGGCGGACCTGGCAGAGCGGGCGATCATGAAGCGGCACGTGAACACGCTCTGGTGGCAGTCGGGGATGCGACTGGGCACGCTGCACTGGCCGTCGTCCCTGTTCGACCAATTGTTGTTGGGGCGCTGGTGTTACTGGTGGCAGGCCCACCTGCTGGACTGCGCGGTGGATGCCGCGCACCGCGCACGCACCCCCGAACGCATCGACCGGATCGGCGCCATCGCGCGCGGCATTCACACCCGCAATCTCACCGGCTGGACCAACAGCTACTACGACGACATGTCGTGGCTGGTGCTGGCGCTCGAACGCGCCGACAGGCTACTCGACGTCCGGTTCGACGATGCCGTTCCGAAGCTGCGGACCGCCCTGCTCGACGGCTGGAACCCGGCCGTCGGCGCGGTGCCCTGGAAAATCGACAACGATTACTACAGCACCTCCGCGATCGGTCCGGCCGGCATCGCGATGGCGCGCCTGGGCACGCTGTCCCGCGCCGAACGACTCGCCGATTTCCTGAACACCCGGCTGCGCGACACCGAAAGCGGCCTCATCTTCGACGGCGTGCACGAACCCAGCGGGCGGGTGAACCGCACCCTGCGGACCTACTGTCAGGGCGTGGCCATCGGGCTGGAGACCGAATTGGCTCTGCGCACAAACAATTCGAGCCATCGTGACCGCGCGGCGGCGCTCGTCGCCGGTACCGCCGACAGGCTCGCCGACGCGGGCGTGATCGCCGGGGCCGCCGGGAACGACTCCGGGCTGTTCATGGGCATCCTCGCCAGGTATCTCGCTCAGACCGCGCTCGCCCTGGGCGACACCACCGCCGCCCAGCTCGTGCACGCCTCCGCGCGGGCCGCCTGGAGCAACCGCGCCGAGGTGGACGGGCTGCCGCTGTTCGGTGCGGATTGGAGCCGCCCGGTCACCGCGCCGGCAGGCCTGGAAACCTTTCCCCAGCTCGCGGACTCGTCGCTCGCGTCGTCGACGAACCAGAGCCGCGATCTCTCGATACAGCTGAGCGGGTGGATGCTGATCGAGGCGGATCACCAGCTCACCTCCACCGGGCACTGAGCCTGCGGCGGCCCCGACCGCGCGCGGTGTCGACTGGACCGCATGAAACCCGACATCAACCGGGACGGCCTTTCCTCGCGGAGACCCCTATCGCGTTCGCGGGCAAAGCGCTTGCGCGCCAACAGTTGGCCCTCTGCGACACTGCGGAGGGCGCAGCCCTACAATCCGTCGACGCCCGATGTCGGGTGATCCCACTTCGGTGATGAGCGCCTCGAACTCTGCGAGCGCTTCGGAGATGGCGGTCGGATCACGGCGTCTTTGGAGGGGAAGTACCGATACATCAGTCCGGCGGACGGGCCGGCTTCGTTGCGGATGTCCTCCATGGAGGTGCCGTCTACACCCAGCCGGACAAAGCGGCGCCGCGTCGAGGAAGCGCTCCAGATGTAGCGCACGAGTTGTAACAGCGCCGTGACAGATCCGCCACCGGTTGGGCGCCTGTCGCGTGAGCTCACACGAATCATCACAACCTGCCGGAAGCTTGGGCCAGCCGTCTTGTGACCGGACTTTGTGGTGTCGGCCTTTACTTAGTTACTTTACTTTGCTTACACTTTACGTAGTAACTGGGCTCACGATCAAGAATGTCGGGTGGGCCGGTCAAGCCGCGCGGAACCTTGATGCTCTCCGCCCTACACGAGTGAAGGGTTCGTTTGATGAAAACTAAGTGAATGAAGCGCTGGCCGCGGTTCCCGATCTGACCGAGGGCCGAATGCTGCAGAAGACCATCATCACCGTTGGTGACCTCAAGGGTGAGCACATCGAGCCGGCACTGAACCTGACAGCCAAGGCCGGACGGTGTGTCGTCACCGCCATGGGCGACATGATCACCATGGACGTGAAGCTCAACCTCGTTGTGTTCGCGCTTATGCAGAAAGGACCTGCAGGGCAACATCTTTGCAGGCGCCAACTCCAAGTTCGAGATCCCGCGACTGTTGTCAATGTATTAGGCGGCCAAACTGAACCTCGCCGACATGGTGACTCGGCAGTACAAACTCGAGCAGATCAACGAGGGCTACCAAGACATGCTCGACGGCAAGATCATCCGCGGCGTGATCCGGTACGCCGACGACGACGGAAGCTAGCGACAGCTGATCATCACTGCCCGCCCGGAAGGACCGCCCCCATGAAGACCGCGATCTGCGACCTGCTCGGCATCGACTTCCCGCTGCTGGCGTTCAGTCATTGCCGCGACGTGGTGGCGGCGGTGACCAACGCCGGGGGGTTCGGCGTGTTGGGGGCGTCGTCGCACACCGCCGAGCAGCTGGAACTCGAACTGACCTGGATCGACGAGCACGTGGACGGGCGACCGTACGGCGTGGACATCGTGTGCCCCGAGAAGTTCGAGGGCAAGGGGCTGGACCTGACGCCGGAACAGATCGTCGCGATGGTGCCCGACGAGCATCGCGACTACGTCGCCAAGATTCTGGCGCAAGAAGGGCTAGGTCTCGATGACATCGGTTCAGACCCCTTCCAGGTATTCGGCGGTGTCAGTGACGCACTCGGCGAGCAGCTTCTCGATGTGTCCTTCCGGCATCCAATCAAACTCATCGCGAACGCATTGGGCGTGCCGCCGGGCTTCATGATCGAACGGGCCAAGGCGGAAAGTGTGCCGGTGGCGGCCTTGGTGGGCGCGAAAGAACATGCGATCAAACAGGTTCAGGCCGGCGTCGACGTACTGGTGGCCCAGGGCACGGAAGCCGGTGGCCACTGCGGCGAGGTCACCACGATGGTTCTGGTTCCCGAGGTCATCGAAGCGATCCGACCGCTGCGTGAGGTTCCCGTGCTGGCCGCCGGCGGGATTGTTACCGGCCGTCAGATGGCGGCCGCGGTTGCTCTGGGTGCCGCTGGCGCGTGGACGGGTTCGGTGTGGTTGACCACCGAGGAGGCCGAGACGGCGCCCTACACCGTGCAGAAGCTGCTCGCCGCCACCTCTCGGGACACCATCCGCTCGACGGGACGGACGGGCAAGCCGTCGAGACAACTTTGTTCGGCTTGGACTCGCGCCTGGGAGGCCGATGCGGGCGGTCCCGCGCCGTTGCCGCTGCCGCTGCAGTCGGTGCTATCGGAGAACGTACTTCGGCGTCTCGACACGCTGGCCGAGAAGGGCAATGCAGGAGCCCAGGGTCTCGCCACCTACTGGGTTGGCCAGGGTGTGGGTCTGATGAACAAGGTACGACCGGCTCGTGAGGTCGTTCGCGACATGATCGAGGACTACCTTGATGCGACCGAGCGACTCACCGGCTCGTTGGAGGACTGAGCCAGTGCCGCCCTCCCACATGACGATGCGCAACAAGCTCGATCCGCGCACACCGGTGATCATCGGTGTGGGGCAGTACGCGGAGCGAATTGACGATCCCGACTATCGGGGCCTCTCCCCTATCGATTTGGCGGCTGAGGCTGCGCGCGCGGCGATCGTCGATACCGGCGGCCAACCTGATGCGGTTACTTCGGCGATCGACACGATTGCCACGACGCGGCAGTTTGAAAACTCGACGCCGAGGGCGCCGGCGCCTTTGGGTCGATCGACTAAGTTCCCGCTGTCGGTCGCCAACCGCCTTGGTGTGCAACCAAAACGGGCGGTGCTGGAAGTCAGTGGTGGACAATCACCGCAGCATCTGGTCACCGAGTTCAGTCGCGAAATACTCGCGGGGCGTTCCGAAGTCGTGCTTCTGGCGGGCGCCGAAGCGATGTCCACCACGCGACACCTCGGCTCCTCGGACACCAAGCCCGACTTCTCCGACGACCCCGCGGGTGTGGTGGAGGATCGCGGCTTCGGTTTGAAGGGCCTGGTTTCTCTCGAGCAGTCCGCACACGGTCTCGACGGCGCACCCGCGCAGTACGCGCTGCTGGAGAACGCCCGCCGCGCCGCGCGAGGCGAGAGCCGGGAGAAATACGCCGCATCGATGGGTGCGCTGTTTGCCTCGTTCACCAAAGTTGCTGCGGCCAATCCGTTTTCGGCGGCTCCACAGCAGCGGAGCGCTGAGGAGCTGATCGCTGTCAGCGAACGCAATCGGATGATCGCCGACCCATATCCGCGGTTCCTGGTGGCCCGCGATCAGGTGAATCAGGGCGCGGCGATCCTGCTGGCGACGATTGCGACCGCACGTCGGCTGCGTATCGACGAGGGCCGGTGGGTTTTCCTGCATGGTCAGGCCGACCTGAGGGAACGTGACCTGCTCGAACGCGCCGATCTGGGCGGCAGCTCGGCGGCTGTGGCGGCGGTGCAGCATGCGCTCGACGTCGCCGGATTGTCGCTCGATCGTATCGAGTTCTTCGACTTCTACAGTTGCTTTCCGATCGCCGTCTCCAACGTCACCGATGCACTGGGGCTTCCGCCGGATGATCCTCGCGGCTTGACGTTGACGGGCGGGTTGCCCTACTTCGGCGGGGCGGGCAACAACTACTCGATGCATGCGATCGCCGAGGCAGTCGACCGGGTTCGCTCCAGCCCGGGTGCGTTCGCGCTGGTGGGTGCCAACGGCGGCGTGCTGTCGAAGTACTCGGTGGGCATCTACGCCACCACGCCAACTGAACTGCGGTCCGACCGCAGCGCTGATCTGCAGCAGCAGATCGCTCGACTGGAGGCCCCCGCACACGTGGCACACCCCAACGGCTGGGCAACCATCGAGGCCTACACGGTGAAGCATGACCGAAAAGGCAAGACCGGCATCGTCATCGGGCGGCTCGAGGCCGACGGCCGTCGCTTCCTGGCTAACACAACGCCGGGGGACGACCAGATCATGACGCTGCTGGAGTCGGCAGACGAGCCCGTCGGCCAGCGGGTGTTCGTGAAGGCGTTCGCGTACGGCAACCGCGTGACCGAATCGAGGGACAGGGCCGACGAGCTTTTCCCTGACAGCGCTCCGTCGCTCCGTGATGACTACGAGTTCGTCCAGGCCCGGCGCGACGGTCACCTGTTGGAGGTCACCATCAATCGGCCCGATATGCGCAACTCGTTGCACCCCCCGGCCAACGAAGAGTTAGCGGAGGTTTTCGACGCCTACTTCGCCGACCCGCAACTGTGGGTCGCGATCATCACCGGAGCCGGGGACCAGGCGTTCTGCGCGGGCAACGATCTGCTCTACTCGGCCACTGGCAAGCCGATCGTAATCCCGTTGACGGGGTTCGGCGGATTGACGAGTCGCCGCAACATGCACAAGCCGGTCATCGCCGCGGTCAACGGCGTTGCGATGGGCGGCGGTTTCGAGATCGTCCTGGCCTGCCATCTGGTCGTCGCCGATGAATCCGCGCGGTTCGCGCTCAGCGAGGTCAAAGTGGGCCTGATCGCGGGCCTCGGCGGGGCCGTCCGGCTGCCACGTTCGGCGCCGGTGAAAGTGGCCAACGAGTTGATTCTCACCGGCCGGCACATCGACGCCGGGACAGCGCACCAGCTGGGTGTCGTCAACAGAGTTGTACCCCCGGGCACCGCCCTCGCCGGTGCGCGCGCCCTGGCACGGGAGATTCTGGCGGTGTCACCGACATCAGTGCGGTTGTCGCTGGAACTGATGGACGTAACCGCGGGGATCGCCGACATCGCCGACGCGGCGACGCCCCCCGCGGATCTCGTCGATGAGCTGATGTTCAGTGAGGACGCCATCGAGGGAATGAGCGCGTTCGCGGAAAAGCGATCGCCCCAATGGAAGAACCGATGACGAATTCCACTGCAGCAGAGCAATCCCTGATGGCGGCGAGCGAGGAGATTACCGCGTTCGACGACTCGGTCGCCGGGCTGATCGATCAGGTCTGGGGTTCCCCTACCAGCGCAGCCTCGGCGCGGGTGAGCGATCTGTGGACAGCGGGTGCCGAGCAGGGCTGGTTCGAATTGGGGCGCGCTGAGGCGTTGGAGCTCGCCGTGCTGGTGTCCCGACGACTGGGCCGTGTGGCCTGCCCGCTGCCGGTGCTGGATGGGTATGCCGCGAGTGAATTGCTCAGCGGAGCGGCGGCCCAAGAGATCTCCGACGGCTCGGTGCGGGTTGTCGTCGCCAGCGGCGCACCCGGAAAACTTTCGGTGCCCTTTGTCGACACCGGTGATGCCGCGACTCACGTGCTGGTCATCCCGACGAGTGGCGGGCGGGCCGAGCTGAGACCGATCTCCGATTCAATTCTCGTGCCTGGCTTGGCGATCCCAGCGTGGACCCGAATCACGCTGGGCGGGGCGGTGGAATCCGTTGACATCGACCGGCAACAGGCGGACCGCGCGCTGACGTTGGCGCGCCTGGGGACGGCGTCCCGCGCGCTCGGCGCAGCCGAGTACACGCACACCCTGGCGGTCGAACATGCCAAACAGCGTCAACAGTTCGGGAAGGTGATCGGCTCGTTCGGCGCTGTTCAACAGCGCACCGCTCAGTGTGAGATTGAGGTCCGTTCGGCGAATTTACTTGTGGCTGAGGCGGTTACGGGCCTCAAAGCCCAGACCCGCACGGCGGTGCTGTCCAGTGAGATCGCGGTGGCCTATATCGCAGCTGTTGCGCCGCGGGTGCAACTCGGTGCCCACCATACGTTGGCCGCGACCGGCTACTTCGAAGAACACCCGGCGCCATGGTTGTTCCGCCGGGTCCATGCCGACGTCACCTTGTTGTCGACCACCGAGCTCGCGCAGGGCTCAGTCGGCGACGTTCTGGTGGAGACCGATTCACGCTTGCCCGCTGCGGATCTCGGCGACCTCGGCGAGGCTTTCCGCGACGAGTTCCTGCGACTCATCGCCGACCACGAAGCTCGCGACAAGGCGCACGCGCAAATGATTGAGGACCACGAGGTGATTGCGGCGATCGCCGAGCGTGGCTGGTTTGGCTTCGGCTGGCCCAAAGAAGTCGGCGGGCGCGACGCATCGCTTGCCGAGCAAGTCGTGCTCATCGAAGAAACCACCTATAACCGGGTGGGCGCGGCCAAGGCTCTGGCCTCGGTGATGATGCTGGGGGAATCGATACTCAAACACGGCAGCGAAGAGCAGAAGCAGACATTCCTGCCGATCATCCGATCCGGGAAAATGACCTTCTGCCTTGGGTATTCCGAACCGGAAGCCGGGTCGGACCTCGCATCGCTGCGCACCCGAGCGGTTCGCGACGGAAATGAATGGGTCATCAACGGTCAGAAGCTCTGGACCACCGGCGCCCATACAGCCGACTGGGTCTGGCTGGCCGCCCGCACCGATCGGGACGCCGAGCCACGCCACGCCGGCATCACGGTGTTCCTGTTCTCCCTGCACACCCCCGGCGTGACCATCCAGCAACACACCGCCTTATCCGGTGAAGTGTCATGCTCGGTGTTCTACGACAACGTCCGTGTCTCTGACTCCGCACGTGTGGGCGCGGTCAACGGCGGGTGGCAGGTCATCGTCGACGCCCTCGCCGGCGAGCGGATCACCATGGGCAGCATCGCCGCCGCGCTTCATCGTCAACTCGACGATCTGCTCGACGTCGTCTACGCACATCCGCAAGGGCCCGACGCGGTGGTCGGTGCGCGCGGGTCGGGCAAGCGCGAACTCATCGCGGATCTGGCCGTGCGGGTCCAGGCCACCCGTGCGCTCATCAGGGCTGCGGTCAAGGCAAGTGCCACAGATCTCGGTGCGGTCTTCGATGCCGCGATGGCCGGGGTGATGGGTGGCGACCTGTCCGAGGACTTCGGGGAAGCGATGCTGAAGATCTTCGGCCCAGCCGCGGCGCTTGGCGCGAAATCTGCACACCTGACCGAGATTCCAGGCGGCGGCACCTTCGAATATGGTCTGCGCCAATCGATCATGTACGTCGTCGGCGGTGGCACCAACGACGTACAGCGCGGACTGATCGCACGCGGTATCGGACTGCCCCGGTAACGGACATGTCGGATGGCCCGCCAGGCGTCTGCTGGACAAACCGGCGTTGCTGGCGGTCCGGAGCGGGCTGGTGAATCCGGAATCTGTGGTATCCGGGGCCGAGGATTTTCAACAGTGACCGATCGATAACGCTGAGCGGACGGCGTCGACGATCTTGTCGTGCGTGGGATAGCCGGAGAGCGCAGTCGAGAACGGCACCGGTGTGTACTCGGCGCCGAGGCGTAAGACGGGGGCCAGTAGTTCGCCGAAAAGCTGCTCATGGATCTGGCTGCTGATCTCGGCACCGGGCCCGCAGAACTGAGTCGCCTCATGCACCACCACCGCGCGTCGTGTCTTGGTGACGGACTCGAAGATCGCGTCGAGGTCGAGAGGCGAGAGCGTCCGCAGGTCGATCACTTCGCAGCTGATGCCCTGTGCGGCAACCGTGTTGCGGGCATCCAACGAAGGCCCGACCATCGGCCCGTAGGTGATGATCGTGATATCGGTTCCGGCTTCGATGACGTTCGCCTTGCCGAGGGGGATGCGGAAGTCGCCGACCGGCACGTTCTCGGTGGTCGAGAATGCCAGTCCCATGTGCTCGATGTACAGGCAGGGATCATCGTCGAAGATGCATGATTCCAGCAGTCCCTTGGCATCTCGCGGACCGGACGGCATGACAACCTTGATGCCCGGCGTGTGCATGAACCACGCCTCCAACGACTGTGCGTGCTGGGCGCCGAAGCGGCTGCCTCCAACCGTGGTGCGAACCGTGATCGGGGCAGGTGTGGCTCCGCCGGACATATAGCGGAGCTTGGCCGCGTGGTTGACGATCTGATCCATGGCGACGGTGATGAAGTCGAAGAACATGACCTCCGCGACCGGCCGGTAACCGACCATCGACAGGCCGATCGCGGTGCCGATGATTGCCTGCTCGGAAATGGGTGTTGCCCGGACCCGGCGCGTGCCGAACTTCGTCGAGAGACCCTTGGTGACTTTGAAGACTCCGCCAATCGGGTCCGCGACGTCCTCGCCCAGGATGATGACTTTATCGTCGGCCTTCATGGCGCACTCCAGCGCAGAAGTCATGGCGCCGGCCGACTTCATCGCCTCCACCTGACCGCGGTCTTCGAGAACGGTCACAGCGCACCTCCAGTAGCGCAGTCAGCGGCGAAGACATCAGTGTAGAGAGCCTCGGGGCCTGGCAGCGGACTGTTCTGGGCGAAGCGGAACGCGTCATCGACGACGCCTTCGACCTGTCGCTCTATCGCGGTGAGCTCGTCTTCGGTGAAAATGGCGTTCTTGCGCAACCACTTTCGGAAGATGGGCGCGGGGTCGCGCAGCATTGCGGCGGCGAGCTCGTCGGCGGGGACGTAGCTGAAGTCTGCGGTGCCGGTATGGCCGGTCAGGCGGTAGGTGACCGCCTCGACGAAGACCGGGCCGTCGCCACGCCGCGCTGCTGCGGCGGCCCCGCGCAGCACCCTCCATGTCTCGACGGGGTCGAACCCGTCAACTTTGACTGCGGTCATGCCGTAGGACGCTGCCCGCGATGCAAGGTCGGTGTTGCCGGCGTATTCCGCGATCGGGGTGTGCTCACCCCACTGGTTGTTCTGGCACAGGAAGATCAAGGGCAGATGCCACAACGCGGCAAGGTTCATGGCCTCATGGAATGCGCCGATCGACGTTGCGCCGTCCCCGAAGGTGACGACCACGATTCGATCGTCCTGGTCAAGCTGGGCGCCTAGGGCAAGACCCACCGCGATCGGCAAGCCGGATCCAACGATTCCGGTCGTGGTCATGAATCCGACGGATGTGTCGTGCAGGTGCATCCCGCCGCCCTTGCCCTTCGAGGTCCCGCCGACCCGGCCGTACAGCTCGGCCATGATGGAGCGCAGCGACACCCCTTTCGCCAGGGCATCCCCGAGATTTCGGTAGGTGGACACCAGCTGGTCGTCGCTGCGCAGGGCCGCGCTCATCGCGGCGCATACCCCCTCCAGCCCCCGCACCGGGTAGAACGCGGCCTGCAGTCGCCCGGCCTTTGTCTCGTCACGCGCCTTGTTGTCCGCGAGCGTGGTGGTCAGCATGAGGTCGTACATCCTGGCCAAATCGGCGCGACCGGGGAGGTCATCGAGCTGCCCATGCGCTGCGGGGGTTGTCGACTCGGTGATTATTTCGGACACGACATCCTCCTCATCAGACCCAGCCCGGGACCAGGACGCCGTTGCAGCGTCCGACGGGTCCAAACTCGGGGTGTTCGCCGTCGTCGAGATGCTGGACGACTCGCGGCGCTTCGCCGGCGTACAGCTCCTCGCCGAGGATTCGACCGTCGGCATCCATCGGCCACAGCACCACGCATTTGTATTCAACGAGATACCAGTGGTCAGCAAGGATCGGCTCGCCTGTTGACAACGTCGCCGAGGCCAAAACCGCTCCCGGGTAGGCCAGCCTGAAGCGGCCTTCGGTGACGACACATCTTCTGTCGGCCACCACCCTGGTCACCTCATAGGCGAGCCTGTTCTTACCACTGCGTACCAGAGACTGGTAGTTGGCGCGGACCTCGTCGAAGCCCTGCGGCCCAACACTTTTGGATGCACCCCAGATGTGGTAGACCGGCTCGCTCACCAGCGTCGCCATCAGTCTGTCGATGTCGCCGGCGACTTCGGCGTCGACATGTTCTGCCACCGTCTGCAGATTTCTGAGGATGACGGGATCGGTCGCCTCCGCCATCGCCATCTCGAGCGTCTGAACCGCGGCGCCGTCACGCGCCCCGGCGGTGGGAGACCCTGTTGACGTACTCACAGAACGCTCCTGACGACGCGGTCCGGATTGCTCTTGTCCAGCTCCAGCGACCAAGCCTCACCGTTCTGCTCGCCCTCCACCAGCTCGAGGATCGCGGCGGCCACCTGGTCGGCCGTCAACAAAGGTTGCTCGAGTCGCGGCGCAAGCCACGAGGCGACGCCGTCGGTGCCGGTGGAGTCGAGCATGCGGGTACGCACGACGCCGGGCAGCACGGCATTGACCCGCAAGCCAGGCACCGCAGCCGCGGCCGCCGAACGCGTGAAAGCCAGCACCCCCGCCTTGCTCGTCGCGTAGGCGGGGTCAGGCGGGTGAGGTCTGATCGCAGCGGCAGACGCCACATTGACGATCACGCGCCCGCCGGTGCCGCTTTGGCGCGCAGCGAGCGTGGACAGCAGGACCGTGCCTGCTGCGTTGACATCGATGACCGTGCGCATCCGGGCGAGATCGCTTGCGGGCCAGGGCGAACCGCCGCTGACGATGCCCGCCGCATTGACCACGCCGGCGAAGTCACGGCCTTGGCTGCTCATCAGATCGAAGATGGCGGTGGCCTGCTGGGGATCTGAGACGTCCGCATCGATGAAGAGATGGGACGCCGGCGCGAGTTCCCCGAGCACGTCCTTGGCCGCGATCTCGTCCCGGTCGACGAGGACGACGGAAGCGCCGCGCTCGGCCAGCCGAGCAGCTGCAGCGCCGCCGATCCCGCCGCCTCCACCCGTGACGACGACCGTTCTGCCAGCTATGTCCATGATCTTGCCCTCCAGGTTCTAGACGTGCTGCGGGATCCATTTCTCGTACAACTGATGGAAATGCCGGATCTTGCTCTCCTGGTAGGCCGACAGAGTGGCATGTGCCCTGGGCGTGCTGCGCAGACCCCGCTGAACCGCTTCGAGGTTGTACTCGTCCTGGTCGAAGACCCGGGCGAGGGAGCCCAGCGCCTCCACCGCGTCGCGCCACTCATCCTCGGCACCAAGCCGGATCTCCTGCGCCGGGGGTGGCGCCGCACCGACGAAGGGTGCCAGCAGGAGCACCTCCATCAGGGCGCTCTGGTGATCGTCGCCGTTAGGGCGAAACCGGTAGTAGATCTGGTTATACGCCGCCCACGGATGGGAATTGGGGAACACCGTGATGAAGTAGCTATCGACGAGTTCGGCGTCACTGAGTTCCCGCACGGCGTCGCCGAGCACCGGACGCAGTGCGGTCGCGGCCGCCTCGGCGAGCGCATGCCGGGCCCGTCCGTCGTCGCCCAGCGCGAAGATGGCTGGGTCGTCCTCGCGGACGTCGAGCGCGGAGTCGAGCTGTTGCTGTTCGGTGGGGGTCCACGACAACAGCGGGCTGGGGACACCGCGTGGGCTGATCGCGCGCGCGATGTTGCCGAAGACGTCGTACTGGCTGTTGGCGTCGCCGAATCCCGGGAGCAGTTGGGGGTGAGTAGAGACGACGTGATAGCTCTCCATGAACGCCTCTTGCACCAACTTCCAGTTGGCGTTGATCACCTTGGTCACGTGGGTCTTGGTGTATCTGCGGTCCAAAGGCCACCTTTCGAATAACTCGGGAAGCAGGCCGAGGTAATCGGACAACGGCTCACAGTCGGGGTCCGGGTTGATGAACACAAATCCACCCCACTGGCCGACGCTGACTTTGGGTAGCGAGAACGAGCCGGGGGTGATCTGCGGGAAGTCCCAGGCGCTCGGGATGCGTTTGAGCTTGCCGTCGAGCGACCAGCAGAATCCGTGGAAGGCGCACTGCAGCTCCGAGACTTGACCCGCCCCGTCGCGCAGGGCCCTGCCGCGATGCAGGCAGGCGTTGGGATAGGCACTGACGCCCCCCTCGCCTTCGCGCGTACGTACCAGCAGATAGGACTTGTCGGCGATGTCGTAGACCACCGTGTCACCGACCTGCCGAAGGCGCTCCTCCCGGCAGGCCACCTGCCACACCCGCGACCAGAGGTACTGCTTTTCTTGCTCGTGCGCAACGCGAGACAGGTAGCGATCAACCGGCACTTCCGACGGCCCATCGATCAGCCGCGACTGCCAGCGGAAGGTCTCGGGGGGCTCGGTGCGGTCGCGGTCGAGCACGTCCTGGTAGCTCGTGCCCGGCGCGCGCGCCTTCGATGTAGGCCGTGCGGGATTGGTGGTCATGGCGACACCTCCGGCGCCGGGACGCTGTCAGCCGGCACCTCGAAGCGCCGGCTGCGGCCGGCGGCACCACCGGGTTGGCTGCCTCCGCTGGCGATCCAGCGGCACATTTCGGGGTCGGCGACGAACAACAGACCACCTACCCACCTACCGTCGCGGTCGAAGCGACCCTGGACACCGTCGCGGTCGGTGACCTGAACTGGGCCGACGCCGTCGTCGGCCCATTCGTATGTCCACCCGGTGATCGGATGCATAAGGCGTCGCATCAGTCCCACCCAGTCGTGATCATTTACCCCGGAGCATTCCTTCGGACTTGATCCGGTCGGCGAAACATTCGAGCCACGTCCAGCCGTTCACGATCTTGCGGTTGTCACCCTTGCGGCGGGTTTGACCGCCCTGCGCGCGGTAGCCGCCCCACCGCGCGTTGTTGAATCCGGTGAACTTCTGGGTCGGATCGCCGTGGAACGACCAGACGCCGTCCCTGCCGCAGTCGTAGTCGGCCGAGACGACGTAGCCCTCATCGTCGAGCGTGAAGTCGCCGCCAACCTCGGTGCACATCGATGACTGCTCGTCATCCTGCACGATGGCGCCGACGCTCCAGTCCTCGCGGCCACGGACGATGTGCCCGAACTCCACCGACCCGTCGTCATACTTGTTGGCGAAGACATTCCAGGACACCTGAATATCGGTGTACCAGCGGTATTCTTTCCACTCGGCGCCGTGTTGGAAGTAGACGTGATCGAAGAAAACTGGCCCTTCGCAGGGCTCGCCCAGTACCGTGCCCTTCAGCCAGTAAGCCGTGCTGGCGTACGCGAGAGGTTCGTCGCGCATCGGGGCGAAAAACTGCACCCCGAGCGTGGGTCGAGAGCCAGCCAGATTGAGCGCGTCGCCCTCGGCCCACGTCATCTGGTCGTCGGTGATCGTCAGATCGATCGGAATCTCGTCGGAGTCGTGCAACATCCCCTTGGATTCCCAGTGCCGTTTCTTCGGCTCGAAATGGCGTACCAGTTCGCCCTTGGCAGTTCGCCGAGACTGCTCGGACAGATCCATAACCCCCGACGTGTTGGACAGGATGTAATTGCCGCCGGACATCGGCCCGATGAACTTACGCTCCAGAACTAGGGTCGCTCCCGACGCCGTCGTAAGCCCGCCGTAGAGGTACTGCGACTGCAAATTGAGGCCACAGTGCTGTTTTTCGGGCGTGAGCAAAGAAAGATCCGGCTCGAAGGCGGCCGCCACGTTGTGGAAGCGGAAGTTGCCCACCAGCTGTCGTTTGTCGCTCATGTGTCTCCTTAATTGTTGGTGGTGATGATGCGTTTCGGTGAAAATTGCCTCAGCTCGCGGTGAAGCGGAGCGGCAACGTCTGGGGACCGCTGAGCACGAAGCTCGGCTTGTACGTCGGCCTGCCGTCGATCCAGATGTTGTCCATCCGGCGGCACAGCTGGGTGAGCGCGATCTCGGTCTCTAGGCGGGAAAGCTTGGCGCCCACGCAGAAATGAATGCCGTGGCCGAAGGCCAAATGCTGCTGCGGCCCACGATCCATCCTGAATTCGTCCGGCCGCTCGAACTGGCGCTCGTCACGGTTGCCGGAGCCGTACATCAGGATCGCGGTGGCTCCTTCGGGTATCTCGGTGCCGGCCACCGTGACCGTCCGACGGACGATGCGGAACATGCCCTGTGCCGGTGACGACAGCCGTAACAATTCGTCCACCACGGACCGGGCCACGGCACGGTCGGTGGACAGGGCCCGCCGAACATCGGGTTTGTCGCTCAATTCGATCATCGCCGATGCCAGCAGCGACGTCGTCGTCTCATTGCCTGCCACCAGCAGCTGGTGCAAGATGTTCAACATCTCGGGAAGGTCAAGTGGACGTGTGTCGGCGATGTCGTCGTCGGCGACTATCTGGGCGTTGAGCAAATCGGTCAAGAAGTCGTCGCGAGGATTCGTCCGACGGTCCTCGAGCTCGCCGGCGAAGTAGTGCTGGAATGCCACCAGGCCACGGGCTGCCGCGAGGCGACCCGCATCGCCGGGATCGGCACCGATCGCCGCGGTGGCGTGATTGGTCCACGCCTTGAAATCGCGCTCACGCTCACGCGGAACGCCCAGGGCATGGGCGATGATCCGCACCGGCAATGGCACGGCGAAACCGGACACGAACTCGACCTCACCGGCGTCGAGGAAACCGTCGATCAACTCTTCGACGATGCGCTCGATGTCTGGTTCCCACGACGCGATTCTGCGCGCACTGAACGCGCGGGTGGTGAGGCGGCGAAATCGATCGTGCGCCGGGGGATCCGCGGTGAGCATTGTGGACACCTGGGGATATCCCGTGGCGCGCACGGCCGCCAACTCCTCCGAAATAGCGGGACTGCCCTCGCCGAGCGCAAGTCCGGGGCTGATGAACTCGTTGCTGAACGTCTCGATATCCCGGCCCGCGGCGATGATGTCGTCGTAGCGGGTGATGAGGAAGACGTTGGTGCCCGGCAGCTGATAGACCGGCTGCTCGGCCCGCATCCGCGCGTACGCCGCGTCGGTGGTGTGGGCGAGCGCGGCGCTGTACGGGTCGAATGGGCAGTGTCCCGGGGATTGCACGTCGGTCTGGGTCACGGCTCCACTCACAGGTCGACAGTTACTTGTATTGCCTTCTAGTAACTACTAGCATGACAGGGTGGCGTGTCCGGCGCAAGGGGCAATCTTGATGCCGACTTCAGAAACCAGCCCGCGGGCGATCCCGGAGCGCGCGCCTCGTCGTGGTCCTCTTGTCAGGGTTCAGGGCGCTGCCGCGAGTGCACTCTGGGCGATCTCGCGCGCCCAGGAGTACTTCGCCTTTCCGGCCGGGGTGCGCTGGATCTCTTGCACGAAAACGACGTGCTTGGGCACCTTGTAGCCGGAGAGCCGGTCCCGTACGGCCTGGCGGACGTCGTCAGCGGTGACCGAATCGTCAGCGGCCACCACGGCAGTGATCGCCTGGCCCCACTGCTCGTCAGGCAAGCCGATCACGTTGACGTCCCGCACTCCGTCGAGCTCGGCGATAGCCGCCTCGACCTCCTGGGGGTAAACCTTCTCGCCGCCGGTGTTGATGCACAGCGCGCCCCGTCCGAGCAGCACCACCTGGCCGTCCGCGCCGACGTAGCCGTAGTCCCCGGGCACCGTGTACACCGCGCCGTCGATCTCACGCAGCAGGCCGGCGGTCTTGGCCGGGTCCTTGTAGTAGCCCAGTGGTCCCGGCGGGGCCACTGCGAGCAGGCCCGTTTTGCCGCTGGCAGGGTCGATCAGGGTTCCGTCCTCGGCGATGAGCCGGGCCCGGGGCGGCAGCTGAAACTTGCAGTCGGTCACCTTCGCCCCCGGAGGGACGGCCTGGACACTGTAGGGGCCGCCCTCGCTGGCCCCGACCATATCGTTGAGGGTGACTTCGCCCCGGTCGGCCAGCGGCTGCTTCCAGGTGTCCGACCACAGCATCCCGGAGCTGTCGATCCGCCGCAGGCTGGAGATGTCGTAGGCCGTGCCGTCCCGTTCGGCCTCGAGTAGTGCGCGCACCATGGCCTGGGCGAAAGGATCGCCCACGATGACGATCTGGCTGACCTTCTCCTGCTGGACCAGACGCCAGATCTCGTGTCCATCGAGGCGCCGGCCCTCCAGGATGACGACCGTGCCGCCGAGCAGCCACGCGCCCTGGCACATGTAGAACGCGGTGCCGTGGATCATCGGCGGCGCGGGCAGCACGACCGGGGACATCCCTGATTCGTGCATGGTCCAGGCGGCCTGGGCTGCTCCGGCGGCGTCGGCCGGAGTATCCAGGCCTGCAAGGGTGTAGGCCGGGTAGGCGATCGTGGAGATGATGTCGCGGTGGCGCCATAACACACCGCGGGGCTTCCCGGTGGTGCCGCCGGTGTACAGCATGAACACGTCGTCGCCCGAGCGCTCGATCCTGGGCAGCGGTGCATTCTGGGTCAGCAGGTCGTCGTAACGTAACGCGCCCGCCACCAGGGGTGAGCCGTCATCGATCTGCACGATGGCGCGCAGACCCGGCACGCGTGGGGCGACCCGGCCTACCAGATCACCGAGCGAGCCGTGGAATATCAGGACCTCGGCATCGGAGTCCTCCAGCACCTCGGTCAACTCGTCGTCGCGATAACGGTAGTTGAGATTGACCGGCGTGCCGCGCAGCTTGAACGCGGCGTAGGACGCCTCCAGGTACTCGACGCAGTTGTAGGACAGGATGGCCACTTTGGAGTCCTGCCGCAGCCCGAATCCGTCCAGCGCGCCGGCTAACCGGGCCGCCCGCTGCTCCACTTCTCGGTAGCTCAAGCGGCGCTGCCCGTGGACTATTGCGGTCGCCTCCGGCATGGTGTCGGAGATCGTCTCCCACAGCGTGGCCCAGTTCTCATTCATCGAAGTGCTCCCTCGTCGTTCTGCCGGCCGGGCGGGGCCGCATCACGGCTCCGTACGATCTGGCGCGCGCCCCAGATAATCTGGGCAGTGCGATGGTTGTCGCGTACTAAGTGTATCTAGAATAAAGTAACTAGGCAAAGAGCTGCAGTGAAAAGTCCCGCGTCGGACGCCAAGCCCTGAGTGGGTTTTAGTAGGCGGCCGTTCCACCGTCGACCGACAGCAGTGCGCCGTTGATGCCTGAGCCGGCGTCCGACGCGACGACAACGGCCAGGGCCGCGACCTCCTCGACCGTGATGGGGCGCTTGATGGCCCCTTCGGCCGCATACTGATCCAGGAATGCCTCCGTGGTCATGCCTGCGGCGCTTGCCGCTATAGACGCTGACTGGTGGACGAGATCCGTGACGACGAGCCCGGGGCACAGCGCGTTGACCGTGATGCCTTCCGTCGCCACCTCTTTCGACAGGCCCTTCGTGAATCCGTTGAGACCGTGCTTGGCGGTGACGTACTGAACGATGAAGGGCTTGCCGTGCTTGCCCTCGATGGATGACATGTTGATGATGCGACCGGTCTTGCGCGGCAGCATGTATTCGAGCGCCTTGCGAGACGCATAGAACGCGCTGGTGAGGTTGAACAGAAGCCCACGCTCCCAAATCTCATCCGTCATCGCCGCGACGGGAGAGAACTCGTCGGCACCGCCGACGTTGTTGACGAGGATGTCGAGCTGGCCGAACCGGGATACGGCGTAGTCGACGGCTGCCTCCGTGTCGCCACGATTCGTCGAGTCACCGGCGACGAACGCTGTCTTGTCGGGGCTGCCGAGTTCGGCGAGCGCCTTGTCGCCCTTCTCCTGGCTGCGGCCGGTCAGTACCACCGACGCACCTTCCCTCAGGAAGGCCTGCGCGATACCGAAGCCGATCCCCCTTGTGCCGCCGGTGATCACGGCCACCTTGTTGTCGAGTTGCATGGTTCTCCTGTGCGCGGTTGAGAACTGGTTATGGAAGCAAACTGAGCAGATCGAGATCGACGATCGCCTGGCACGAACGCTCCAGGCACGCTTCGGCGAAGGTCCGACCCCGTTCGTTGCCGGGCTCGAGGCTGCCTGCGATGACGAGGGCGTACTCCAGGCAGTGCAACGCCGCGGCGCGGTAGTCCTCCCAGCACTGCTCGGCCGTGTAGTCAGCGACACCGAGGCCGACCAGCGCCTCGTGGTAGTCGTTGACGAGTCGTCGCTCGTGGGCACGGCGCAGGTCGACGTCCATGCTCTGCGTCAGCAGGTAGGCGACGTCATGGATGGACTTCGTCACGATCGACGCCTGCATATCGAGCATCACGAACGGCCGGTGGCCCCCGGCCACGCCGAACATGAAGTTGTCCAACCGAAAGTCGCCGTGGATCAGTGCCTGCGGGCCCTGACCCATGCGGCGGTGCAGCTCGGGGATCGCGGCCTTATAGCGCTCCCCCACGTCGACCACCTTCTGCTGGACGAGCGGTGCGAACGCCGTCATCACCTGGTCGAACACCGCTGCCGCGGCACCACCGAGGCCGCCAAGCCAGAGGGGACCCTCGATGCGCGGCCACCATGAGAGGTCCTCGCGGCCCTCGGCATGCCACGTCGCGGCGTGCAGTCGGGCGGCGGCGCCGATGGCCACCTCGGCCTCGGCCAACGAGCATCCGCGGGTCTGATCGCCCGGGCGATAGTCGCTGAGGTCTTCCATCAGCAGCACCATGTCGCCGGTGCTCGGCTCCACATGGGAGTAGAACGACAGCGGGCAGCACCCCCCGACATCAGCGGCGAGATTCTGGTAAAAACGCACCTCGCGCTCGTACATGTGCAGGCCCTGCGCCACCGCGCGGTTCTGTTCGCTGGAGGTGGCGAACTTAGCGATCACTGCGGCCAACGGGCCAGTGCTCGCGCCGTACTCGAGATCGAGTTTGGCGATGTCACTGAGCAGCCCGACACCGACACCGATCGGCGTCGCTTTCCAACCGGTGATGACGTCACCGCGCCCGATGCGACCCGACGACCGCAGCACGTCGGTCAGCCACTTTGGTGTCACGTCAGACAGCCTCGCGGGGGGTTGCTGATCGACCATGGTTGTCACGTTGTCCTCCATCACACGGGTCACCGTTGGTGACCGCCATCACGCAGAAAACGATCCACGACCGATCGCTCCGCGTCAAGGACTTTCTTTATTTCAATTCGTGTAACCCGCTGCGAGGTGGCCCGCGCCGCTCGCTCGAGCATTCGGTCATCCCTGGCTGAAACACGCGGTTCGACTTCCCTCGCAGCGACGACCGGCGCACGCCCCACCGCTGCGAAAGTCTGGTCCTGAAAAGCGGGTCGCCTAAAGCGCTAATGGCCCGACCAGTTGAGCGTTTGGGCAAGTCGTTCCCGCCAGCACGAGGTAGTGCCAAGGATGAGCGCGTCGGCGCGTGCTCGACGGAAGTACAGATGAGCGTCGTGCTCCCAGGTGAACCCGATGCCACCGTGCAGCTGGATGGCCTCTGCGCTGACGAAGCGGTAGGCCTCATTGCACCAAATACGTGCCACCGCCGCAGATTCGGTGAGGTCCTCGGTGCGCTCGGACAGCTCGACGGCCCGGGCGAGTGCGGACCTGCCCATCTCGATCTTGACGAGCGCATCGGCAAGCGTGTGCTTGATGGCTTGGAAGCTGCCGATCGGCCTCGAAAACTGGTGCCGCTCTTCGACATACGCAACCGTCATGTCCAGGCAGGCCTGAGCGCCGCCGATCTGCTCCGCTGCGAGCACGAGCGTCGCCACATCGAGCGCGGGCCGCAGCACCCCGTCAGGATTGTCGCTGACCACGGTGGACGGCGCAGCGGTGAGTGTCACGGTTCCGACAGATCGCGTCAGGTCGAGCGTCGGCAACGGGACCACCTCGCATCCCGGGCCCGCCAGATCGACCAGCACCAGCTCATCGGAAGTTGCCGCAACAAGCCAGCGTGTGTCCGGCACCCCAAGCACGGTCGAGGCGTGCCCCGACACATGACCGTCCGAAGCCAAGGTGAAGGCGGCGTGCGCCGGATCCCAGAGCCCATCGTTGCCCAGCGCAGCGAGCATCGCCGTCTCGCCGCCTGCCATCCCGTCGAGCGTCGTGTGGGCCGACCCCTCACACCGGGCCAGCACCTGCCCTGTCAGGACCGTGCTGCTGAAGAACGGGACGGGCAGCAGGGTCGCACCCAGTTCTTCACTCACTGCCATCATTTCGGATAACCCGCCGAGGCCGCCGCGCTCTTCGGGCAGTCCCAGAGCGGCGATGCCGACCTGCTCCGACAGCACAGCCCAGGCTTTGGCATCTGCGCCAGGCGTGCCGGCGTCGATCGCTCGCCGGGCGCATGCGGCGCCGCCCAGGCTGGCGCACGCGGACCGTACGGTCGCCCGCAGTTCGTCCAGTATCTGTTGGCGGTCGGAGTCTTGGCTCACGGTGTCTGCTCCCATATCCGGCGCTGTCGCTGCGTCATCCGTGACGGAGCTGGGAGAAGGCGACTCCGATATCCACTCGTGGCTCTGCGGGCAATCCCAGGACCCGCTCGGCGATGATGTTGCGCTGGATCTGGTCGGTGCCGCCTGCCAGCCGATAACCGGGCGCCCCCAGGAGGTGCGCCGTCCACTCGAACGAGCCGTCCCGGTGGTCGGCGACGGCGTTCATGCCGAGCAGGTCGGCGGCGCACTCGCCGATCTGCACCAGCAGATCGGAGGCGACCAATTTGCCCACCGAGCCGGCGGGGCCCGGGGACACCCCCGCCGCCGCAGCCCGTGCGACTCGTTGCGCCGTCGCATCCCGCAGTGCGGAAAGGACGTAGATGTCGGCGAGCCGCTGCCGGACGACGTTGTCTTCGGTGCCACCCATCGACCGAGCCAGTGCCAGCAGGTCCGCGAAGGAGCCGCCTTTCTGCCGAGTGCCGGTCCCGGACGCCTGCCGCTCATAGGCCAGGGTCGCCGTAGCAACATCCCAACCTCGCCCCACTTCACCGATTCGGAGGTCGTCGGGGATCTCGACAGCCTCGAGGAAGACCTCGTTGAACGAGCTTCCACCGCTCATTTGGCGAATCGGCCGGATGGTCACTCCGGCGGTGTCGAGCGGGAGCAGGAAGGCGGTGATGCCGCGATGCTTGACCACATCCGGGTCCGTGCGGGCCAGCAGCAGACCGAGGTCGGCGTGGCGCGCACCCGACGACCAGACCTTTTGCCCATCCACCGTCCAGCTGTCACCGTGCTGCGCCGCACGGCAGGACAGGCCGGCAAGGTCTGAGCCCGCGCCCGGTTCGCTGAAGAGTTGGCAGGCCAACTGATCGGTGCGCAGGAGTGGCGCAAGGAACCGTTCCCGTTGAGCGTCGGTGCCGAACAGGGCCACCGCCGGAGCCACCAGCCCGGTGGTTACGCTGATGAGCTCTGTCGAGGGCGGTACGGCGTATTCCCTTTCGATCTGAACGAATCGCGCGGCGAACGATGCGGGCAGGCCGGCACCACCGTGTTCAACGGGAAGCGTCAACGCGCCGTAGCCGGCATCGAAACGGGCCCGCCGGTAGGCGCGAATCTTGGCGAGGAGTTCCTCTTCCTGGCCGTCGGTGAGGTCCCGAAAGACTTCCAGGTCGGGTGTGTACGAACCAGAGGTAACGGGTCCGACCGTCGCCTCCATCCAGGCCCGTACCTCGTCGTCCCAGGCGGTTCCGTCGCTGGATTTCATCTCAAAGCTCCGTCGTGGTGAGGACTGCGCACGCCGAGACGCCCGGCGCGCCGTACACGTGGGTGAAGCCGACTCGCGGTGTTGTTGCGACGGCGAGGCCCATCGGCCTGCCCTGCAACTGGCGCGAAACCTCGTGGATCTGGCGCAGTCCGGATGCGCCGATCGGCTCGCCGTTAGCCAGGCAGCCCCCGTCGGTGTTGATCGGTAGCCGTCCATCCGCCTCCAGGCTTCTGTCATCGAGAAGGCTCCGCTGCTCGCCGTCGCCGCACAGGCCGGTCTCGGCCAGTGCGATGAGCGCGGATCCGGAGTCGGTGTCCTGGACCTGGGCGATGTCGACATCGCCGGCGCGCACCCCCGCCGCGGCCAGCGCAGCCTTGGCCGCGGCCACGCCGGGACTGCCGCCCCGCCGCGGCGAGAGTGACGGCGAGTAGACCTCGAACGAACCGGGACCGCGCGTGCGGACCGCGACCGACGCCAGCCGCACGGGTTGGGCGCACAGGTCGAACGCTCGTTCGCCGCGCGCCAGGACGACGGCGACGGCGCCCTCGTCGGGCTGGCAGAACATGAGGTTGGTCAGCGGGTCGGACACCATCGGCGCGGCCAGCACGTCATCGACGGTCAGTTCTCGGCGCCGCCACGCCGCCGGATGCGCCGCGCCTGCCCGACTGGCCGAGGCTGCGACCTGTGCCAGGTTGCGTTGGCTGACCCCGTGCTCGTGCATATAGCGACGGGTGCGCATCGCGAAATACTGCGTGGTCACCATCAGACCCGACCGCGGGTACCACGCACCGAGACCGTACGACGCGGCGTCGCTGCTGAACGCGCCCCGCTCGTGCTTGTCGAAGCCGACGACGACGGCCAGGTCTCCTCCACCTGCGCGCAGCGTGTTGGCGGCCGTCGACAGCGCAACACCACCGGTTGCACAGCCATTGCGCACGGAAGTGAAGGCCAGACCGGTCAGCCCCAGCCGCCCCACCAGCGCGTCGGGTTTGGCGGTGTTGCTGCCGCCGACGGCGAAGTCGATCTTGTCCCAGGTCAGCTGGGCGTCGGCGAGTGCGCTTTTGACCGCCGTCACTCCCATGTCGAGACCGGTGACGCCCTCGTGTCGACCGAAGGGGTGAATTCCGAGTCCGACGACGTAAACGTCGCTGCGTGAATTCATGCGCGGAACGCGAACGACCAGGTGGCGTCGGCGCCCGGAATCGGGTGCCGGACCAGGCGTACTGGCTGTCCGATCTCGAGCGCGTCGACATCGCCGACGATGACGGACTCGACCAGCACCTCTCCGAGGTCTACGTAGCCGACGGCGAACGGGGTGAAGCCCTCAGCCGGGACCTGGTAGGGCGATTTCGGCGCGAACCGCTGCACCGTCCATGTCCAGATCGTCCCCCGATCCGGCAGGTCGATTCTGACCGTCTGGCCTTCTGCGCAGCTCGCACATTGATCGGACGCGGGGAACTGCACACTGGGGCAGGCCCGGCAGCGGGAGCCGGCCAGCACCAGCGGTTCGGTCGAGGAGAAGAGGTCGGGTGCGAGGCATGTTGACATGGGACCTCCGGGGCGTCGGCGACGCGCTGGTCGCCCTAGTTACTGGTCGCTGTATATAGTAACATCGAACACCCCACCGACTGCTCGGGTTTATTGATAGAGCGGACAGTTACCAGTTTGGAGGCGGACGTGTTCCTCGGCGGGATCGGGGCGCGGAAGGAGTCGACGCCCGACGAGATCGCCCTGACCGACGGGGCGACCACGATGACGTGGTCGCAGCTGGCGGCGACCGTCGAGAGCGCTGGCGCGCGACTGCTGGCCCTACCCGCCGACGCCCGTCTGGGGGTCACCGGCGAGAACGCGGTGCCGACGCTGGTCGCCCACCTGGCCGGCCTGGTGACCGGGGTGGGCACGGTGGCCGTGCACCGGCAGGCGACTGCGGCCGAACTGGAGCACGAACTCGAAGACGCCGGCTGCGGCGCCGTCGTCGTCGGCCCGACGACGGCAGGCGCTGGAGCTGTTGCCGTGCAACGGACCAGCCTCCACGATGCCGTCATCCACGACGCGCCCCCTCCACCCGGCTTTGTCACGTGGGACGAGTGGACCTCCGCGCCACCACGAGACATCGACCTGGCCGCGCGTCCCGCGCGGCCGCTGATGGTTTACACGTCCGGGACCACCGGACGTGCGCGGGCCACTGCCGTGACGTGGGTTCCGCCGAGTGAAGCGCGGTCCGCTTTGGACTTCCTGACCCGCGTCGCCGCTCGGTCTGGGTTTCCCGACGGGTGCCACCTCGTCGTGGGTCCGCTCCAGCACAATGGCCCGTTGACCAGCCTGCGACACTTGGTCGCGGGACAACCAGTCGTGGTAATGCCGCGTTTCGACGCCAAGCAGGCGCTCCGGCTCATCGAGCAGTACCACATCACCTCAACCGTCATGGTGCCGACTCATTTCACGCGACTGTTGTCGGTTGATCCGCAGGTTCGAGCAGGCATCGACGTGAGCAGCCTTCAGATGGTGGCCCACACGGGTTCAGCCTGTCCCGCGGACGTCAAGCGAGCGATGATCGAGTGGTTCGGGCCGGTTCTTGTCGAGTCCTACGGGGGCAGCGAACTGGGCACCGTGGCGCGGATCACCAGCACCGAATGGCTCAGTCATCCAGGATCAGTCGGTAAAGCGGTTGCGCCGCTTGCCATCTCGGCATATGACGCTGCCGGCCGGGAGCTGGCGGCCGGGGAGGTCGGGATCCTTGGCGTTGACCTTATCGACGGCCGGGCAGTGGCGTTCCTGCACGACGAGACCAAGTCCCGCGACGCCTACATCAAGCCGGGGGTCGCCACCCTGGGAGACATCGGATACGTCGACGGCGAGGGGTTCGTCTACATCACCGACCGCCTCGCCGACATGGTCCTGTCGGGCGGAGTCAACCTCTACCCTGCCGAGTGTGAGCGGGTGCTGATCCGGCACGACTCGGTCAGCGAGGTCGCAGTGATCGGAATACCGGACCAGGACATGGGTGAAGCGCTGCACGCCCTCGTGGTCGCCGCGACGCCCGACATCAATCTCGACGAGCTCAATGATTTCTGCCGGCGCGAGCTGGCGGGATTCAAATGTCCGCGCAGCTATGAACTCGTGCCGGAGCTCAGACGCAATGAGATGGGCAAGGTCGACAAGCGATCCATGCGCGTCAGGTACTGGAACTCGACAAGGACAATATCTGGTTGACCAGCAAGGGTTCCGACTAGATTCGTCCCACTGGGGCAGACGAGGTGAGGATCTTCGCCCCCAACCCCGCCAGAGCGTCGCGGAACTCGTCCTCACGACCTTGCACCAACTCGTCCTCTATGACCAGCCAAGCGCGCGCGCTGATTTCGATCGCCGAGATCAGCGCTGCCGCGACGACCGAAGCGTGCGGCAGTGAGAACTCTGGATGATGGGTCCGCACGGACCTGACGAGCTCGGCGATCAGGAATTCGTTCGTGGCACGCCGAAGAGCCTCCACAACTGTGCTCAAGCCATTGCTGTAGGCGAACCACACCGTGGCAGGGTCGCGGTCTTTTTCGAACCAATCAAGCAGATGCACGGGCAGATCGGCCGGCGATCCGTTTTCGTCGCGCAGAAACGACGACACTTCCTCGCTGATGGCCGTGGCGAAGGCGGTCAGGCCATCGACGAGGATCTCTTCCTTCGTCGCATAGTGGTAATAGACTGCAGCCGCGGTCATTTTGGCTTCGGCCGCGATATCGGCAACCATCACGGACTCACGGAGTCCCGCGGCGTGCAGGCGCATCGCAGCCTGCACCACGGCGCCCTTGCGCGAAGGTCGGTGTGCCGCGCGCTTAACTGGCATGCCTTTATAGTAAGGACACACACGTAATGGACGACAACGCGGAAGTGCATCAGTTGACAGCGCAACCCACGTTAGAACCCAATGTCCGCCGAGCGGCCCATCGACCATCTCGTCGCGACGAGATCATTGAGGCGGCCATCAGCGTATTCGCCGAACTTGGTTTCGCCGAAGCAAGTGTGAACGACATTGCCCACGCAGCTAACGTCGTGGTTTCAGGGATTTACTACCACTTCGACGGGAAGGCGGAGCTCTTCGACGCGGCCACCGCGGCGGTGTACGAGAGCCTCGATGCAGCCATCGAGTCTGCTCGCGTAGGTCTTGATCCAGGTTCGGCCGAGGAGTTGGCCAGCGTAATCCGCGCGGGCAATCAATGGGTGGATGACCACCCCCACGCCTCCAAATTCATCTACAGCCAGCTACCGGGTGTAACGCCGGGAAGCGCCCGACTACGTGACGAGCATGAGGCCCGCCACGTTGCGATGGCGCACCGCTACGTCCATCAGGCAGCGGAGTCGGGTTCGGAGGCCGAGATCGATCGCCCTGCGGGCGAACTGGCGGCGCGGACCCTAGTCCACCTCATGGTGTCGGTGATGCCGCTGAGGCTGGAAGGCGGACTCCTGAGCCGGCGGTCTCCCAAGTCCTTGGAGGCGTCCCTGCAGGTCGTCGGCAACCGCATCGTGTTCGGGTGAAGGTCACGATGGCCGCGGCGATGCAAACTGCCGGTGCGGCTTAGTATCCCAACGCCTCACCATGCCAATCAGTTTCCTGTAGCGGTGACGGTGCGGCAGGTTGGCTGAACTCTGCTGGCCAGTTCCGACAAAACCGTTAGCTACACTAATGTTCCCAAAAGTATTCCCACACTCAATGAAAACGGCCCCCGGAGAGAGGCGGGTTCACGCGGTCGTCGCAACACTCTCGATGTGAGAGGTTGCGGTGTCTAGCTGTGCCCACAGTGCAAGACGCGCACCGTATGGGAGTGAACGAGTCCCGGCTTGCTCGGCGGGTGTAGCGCGTGGAAGGTTCCTTGCAAGTCATTAAGTAGCCCCGCTACCTCGACGGGCTGCCCCACGGTGCTCACTCTTCGACCGGAGTCGACAAAAGGGAGTTGAACGTGGGACCACTTGACCCCAGAACAAAGCGGTAACGCATTCTTGCCCAGCAATTCCGCCCGGGAGCCGGACTGATGATCGTCAGGGACCGACTACCAGTGGTTCCGGTGGACGACATCGGCGACGGGTCGCCGCCGTACCGGGCCGAAGTTCCCCATCGGCCACCCCACAGGAATGACGGCGAAGGTCCGCATGTCCTCGGGGATGCTCAGCGCCTGCTTCCACTCCGGCTCCAGCATCAGGTGCCAGATGGTGATGTTGGCGGCGAGGCCGAGCGCACGCGCCGCGAGCAGCAGGTTCTGGACGCCCGGGTACACGCAGGAGCCCTCGGCCAGGGCCATGAACCGGGTCTGCGTGCTCATCATGTGTGCGACCCCGTCCGGGCCGAGCGCCTCGGCCGAGGCCTGCAGGCCCGCCTCGTCCGTCCGCGGCTCGGGGAACCGGTAGCAGGGGATAACCAGCGCGGGGGTGTCGGCGAAGTGGTCGCGCTGGTACTCGATGGCGGCGACCATCCGGCCGTACGCCGCGTCGTCCATGTCCACGGGAGCGTGCTTGCCGGTGGTCGCCAAGTACGCATCCACGCACCGCTTCCACAGCGGTGCGAGCCGTGCCATGACCTCGGGGTCGGTGACGACGACGTACTCGAAACACTGCATGTTCCCGCCGCTTGGACCCCAGACGGCGGCCTGTATGAGCCGGTCCAGCGTCTCGTCGGACACCGACTCAGGCTTGAGGCGGCGCATGGCGCGCATGGTGGACATGGTCTCGAAGAGCGCGGGCTCGGTGGCGGCGGCGCGAGAGGTGTCTGTGGTCATTGGTAATCAGGGGTGCGGTGTCCGCAGTGCGGCTCCGTTCCCGCATCCCCCTCTATGATCGGGGCCCGCTAAAGGCGGGATCGGTGGATTTTCTGTCTTATCTGCCCTCGCCGTGCCGCGCACTTCGCGGCTACGGACCTCAGTCGGGGTCAAGGTGGAGCGCCGCAGCGCATGGAGGACGAACGAGCTTGATGCCGGCGAGGATCCACCTCATGCTGATGGCTCGGGTTGACGAGGAAGGGGGTCTTGGTTCAGCTCATTGCGGGCGCCGAGAGCCACAAGCATCCGTGCGCATGCTCTGCCAGACCCGGTGCCGGTGACGATCACCGTTCGTCCTGCAAGTTTCACGACTTCTCCAGTTTGCGACTGTACGGGTGGTCGAAGCACATCAGTTAATCGATGGAGTGTCAAGTAAGTCTGTGAGAAACAGTAGTCTCAAATCGTTTAGGGCGTGTCTGTTGACCCCTGAGGGTGGACACCTGACTGGTGGGACACCCCGGAGTTCCGGGAGCAGGCTGCCCGCCTGGTGATCGAGACTGGTCGACCAGCCGCGCATGTGGCGGCCGAGATCGGTGTCGGCGAACAATTGCTGGGTCGGTGGTGTGCCTGGCGCGGGAAGCGGCTTCGGCTTCCGATGGTCTTGATGATGGCTTGTCGCCGGTCCAGGAAAAGGCTTCCCGCTGCTGATGGAGTGCGTGGCCGGTCGCCGACGGGCCGGCTGGTCCGCGGGGACCTCAGAAGGGCGGCGGTTTGTCGCGCTCAACGAGGCGAGCGTCGTTGAGTGCCCGTTCGGCCGTGATTCGTTGAAGGCGATCCGCGGCGCGGATCCGTCGCCGCGTGGGCAGCATGACCCCGCGTCCTCTGCTGGGCGCTTGCGTCGCTAACGGGGCGGGAAGCTTTGCGGTAGTGGCGTCCCAGGTGGGGAAGAATATTCGGCTGCCGGGTTGGGTGGTGGCGGCCGCAGCGGGGCTCTCCCGGATCACCTTCCACGATATGCGGCATTCCTATGCCACCAGCGCGTTGAAGGCCGGGATAAGCCCGAAGGTGGTCAGCCAGCGGATCGGCCACGCGAACGTTGGGTTCTTCCTGCAGACCTATGCGCACGTACTAGGCAATGACGACCGAGACGCCGCCGAGCAGGCGGCCGCCTTCCTCCTGGGCGACACCGAGACCGTGGCGAACGCGAATCAGGATGATTACCTCGGCTAACGTTCACTGTCAAATTCCGGTACGCGCTTGACCAATGAGTTCCGGTAGCTGCTTTACGGGTGTGGTGCGTTGGGCGGCCGCTGTGTCGGCGCGGTCGGGTGCACCTTGCCGTGGCTTGCGGGGCCGGCCATGTGGGGTTGCGCATGCACCGTGCTCCTTGGCCCGGTCGTGGCGGATCGCGTGCGTGCGCACGATCTGACCCTGGTGGGTCAGTTGCACCGAGCTCGCCACGATTGCTACCTCGAGTTGCTTTCCGCGCCAAGCCCGCCCAGCCCGATACATGGTCCCGGCGAACGACACATCGCCGTTGCCGTCCACCAGCCGGGTCACCACGATCCCGCTAGTGGCCGCGCGCGCCCGGCGGTGACCTTGACGCGGCGGGCGCGCCGTGGCGCCGGCGACGATCCGCGTCGGACCCCTGACCTATTCCGATGTCGTGAGACATCACATAGTCCACGCGGTCTCGGCGCATCCCACGGCGTTGGTCAGCGTTGGTCAAGCCAGGATGCGAGCGACCGGCCGGCTTCCAGTACGTGGCTTTCGGCGACCGAACGGGCGCGCTCGGCGTCGTGATCGGCGATTGCCTCGATCAGTTCGTCGTGCTCATCGAGGGAGTGCTTTTCGTGTTCGGGGAAGAGGGTTAGGAAGTTGGTAGGGACCATGCGGGCGGCTTGCGTAAGTTGGGCGAGTAGGAGCCGGGAATGAGCCGCGCGGTGGATCTCCTGGTGGAAGCGCCAGTTGGCTTCGCCGATGCTGTCGTCACCCGACCGCGCGGCGACCTCGGCGGCGAGCTCGCGTAGTGAAGCGAGCTCCTGTGGATTTACGCGCTGCGCCGCCCAGGCAGCCGCCTGTCCGGTCAGGACACCCAGAATGGTGAAGCTGTCGATCACGTCCTTGGAGCTGATGCCGATGACGGTGATTCCGCTGCGCGGCGCGACATGCACTAGGCCTTCGAAGGACAGTTCCAGGAGGGCCTCACGCACCGGTGTGCGACTTGTGGCGAACTCGGTGGTAATGGCATCCAGGTCAACGCGCGTGCCAGCGGGTAATACTCCGGTCAATATGCGGTCGCGCAACTCGCGCACGGCGCGCTCTCGCACGGTGCCGGAAATATTGACATCCCTTGGCATAAACGAACGCTAGCTGGAGAATGCATATCACATTTGAAATCTGATATAGACGTCTTCTAGCATGGCGAAACGCCACCGCACCATGTCCCTCGAGGATTCACCCAAGGGCGGCACATCGGTCTACGAGCGGCGGCAAGAGCTACAGTCGGGCACCTTGACGCTGAACCGTTGAACCCACACCGCGAATAACACTTAAGCCGAAAGTCCCAGTGTCTGAGATGGAGAACGCGAGTGGTTGATCTAGAACTCGATCAAGGGCTGGCCGTCATCACGATCAATCGCCCCAATGCTCGTAACGCGATCGCGCCTCAAACCATGGACCAGCTTGGCCAGGCCATAGTCGGCGCCAAGGGCGCGCTGTGCCTGGTCATTCGGGGCGAGGGAGACAAGGCGTTTGTTTCGGGCGGGGACCTCAAGGAGCTCAGTGCGTTGCGCACCGAAGAGCAGGCGGCAGCTATGGCATGGCGGATGCGGTCGCTCTGTGATGAGCTCGCGAATTTCCCTGCCCCGGTCGTCGCCGCGCTAAACGGCCACGCGTTCGGGGGCGGAGCGGAGGTCGCGGTCGCCGCCGACATACGGGTGGCCGCCGACGACATCAAGATCGGATTCAATCAGGTGTCACTCGAAATAATGCCGGCTTGGGGTGGCGCGGAGCGGCTCGCGGCCCTCGTCGGCCGCGGCCGCGCGCTGATGCTCGCGGGCACTGGAGCCGTACTCACCGCCGATCAAGCCGAAAAGGTCGGGCTGGTGGATCGCGTGCTGCCGAGGGCGACGTTCGAAACTGAGTGGCGTTCCTTGGCGCGGGCGCTGGCGAATCGGCCTGCCGGCGACATCAAGCGCGTCATGTCGGGCGTGCCGGCCACTGACGCCGTCGCAGCTTTCGCCTCGCTATGGGTATCTGATGAGCATTGGGCCGCGGCGGACCGAGTGATGAAACGCAGCCGATGAATGAGTCGTGAGCATCTTTGGTGCCCGACGCTGGCTGCTTCACATGGTCGCACCGGGGTCGGTGTTTGTAGGATCACTGAACTCGTCAGATTTATCGGCGGTGGCTGACTCGATCAGCAGCAGACCGGCGGCGCTGTACGGATCGCACCGACCCTCAGCGACGGCAGCGGCCAAGCCGGCCAGTTCCGGGTGGGAGTGCAGGCGAGTTTGCGCCAGAGAGAGGATCTGTGCCCGAGCGCGCGATGCCCTTCGGGCGGGCGTGTCGGCGCGGTGGTGGGCGTCGATCGCGTCCATCAGGTCGGCAACGCCCTCGGAGCGCGCTGCGACGAGTGTGACGACCGGGGCTGATGTCTCGGCTTGCAAATCGCGGGCGGTTTGCTTCGCGCCGTCGCGGTCGGCCTTATTGACGACCACAATGTCAGCCACTTCGAGTAGGCCTGCCTTTGCGGCTTGTACTGCGTCACCCGCACCGGGATTGAGGATGACGATGGTGGGGTCGGCGACGGCGGCGATCTCGATCTCCGACTGGCCGACACCGACCGTTTCAAGCACGATGAGGTCGTAGGACAGCGCTGCAAGCAGTTGGATCGCCGCGGGGACCGCGGCGGCGAGACCCCCGAGGTGACCGCGGGTTGCGATCGAGCGGATGAACACATCGGGGTCGTCGATGTGGGCAGCCATCCGGATGCGATCGCCGAGGATGGCGCCGCCGCTATAGGGCGATGACGGGTCTACCGCGAGGACCGCGACACGCATGCCACGTTCGCGGTAGCTGGACACCAGCACGGCGATCGTCGTCGACTTTCCTGCGCCCGGAGGGCCGGTAATGCCGACAACCCGGGCGGAGGCTGTGTCCAAAGCCGCGAGCACCTCATCGCGACGATCGCTCTCGATCAGGCTCAGTAGGCGACCCGTCGCTCGGGTAGAGCCGCTCAATGCTGCCTGGATGAGATCCGCGACATTCATATGTCACCCCCTTTTCCGGCCGTATCGCTCACTAACCGAACGGTGGTCGGTACTGCAGCCGGCAGCGATCTCAGACTGAGAGATTAGCTCCACCGTGCTCATCGAGACGTGGCGGTGCGCCGTACTCGGGTTCATACCCGTCGATCCGAATTGGGCTTCGGATCAACTGAAATGCGCCGGCGGCAACGATCACTTCCGGGTTGGCGGCGAGCGCTTCGGGCAGCGTTCGGACGGCAGCGACGGGCACGCCTAGCGGACGCAGCCGCGCTTCCCAGTTCGCGGCGGTATCGGTAACCAGAGCGCTGGCCACTGACGCGAGAACCTCGTCGCGCCGTGCGGCCCGCTCCCTCATCGTCGCCGGCCCCACGATGTTGGCCTCAGCGGCGAATAGCCGCCAGAATTTGTCGTGGGTGATGAACAGTGCCAGGAATCCGTCTGCAGTCGAAAAGAGCTGAGCTGGGACATAATACGAGTGTGCACCCATCGGCAACCGTCGCGGCTCGATGCCGTCGTTGAGGTAGGCCGACGCGCGATAGTTCAGCTGGGAAAGCATCACATCACGCAGTGATACCTCGACCTGCCCCCCGCGGCCGGAGACGATCTGGGCCAGCAGTCCGAGGGCAGCAGTAAGACCGGCGGAATTGTCGGCCGCGGAATATCCCGGCAAGGTCGGTGGTCCAAGCGGATCGCCGGTCAGCGCGGCGACGCCGGTGGTCGCCTGGATGACGTAGTCGAATGCCGGATCATCACCCGCTTCCAGACCAAAACCGGTGAGCGCCACGCAGACGATCCGCTCATTCCACCGCCGCAGCGCTTCGTAGTTGAGGCCGTATCGGCGGATGGCGGATGGTTTCAAATTCGCCAGCAGCGCATGCGATCCGGAAATGAGTTCACCGAGCTCGAGCTGGCCCGTCTCGGATGTCAGGTCAACGCAAATGCTGCGCTTGCCTCGGTTGAGGCTGGCGAAATATGAATCCCCGACTTGCCGCGAGATGTCGCCGCCCGGTGGTTCGATCTTGATGACCTCGGCCCCAAGATCGGCCAGCATCATCGTGGCGTATGGCCCGGCCAACATGTGACCGATCTCAAGGATCCGGATGCCGGCGAGTGGGCCCGTGGACCCGGCGCGCATCAGTCTTCTCCCCCGGCTTCCGTCAGGGCGTGTACGTCGCGCACGAGGGTATCCAGCGGCGTACCCGTCGGAAACACCGCTGCTGCACCGGCATCCAACAACTTCTGCACATCGGCCTGCGGGATGGTGCCGCCGACAACCACCGCGATGTCGCCGGCGTCCGCGGCCCGCAGCGCGTCGACGGTGCGGGCGGTCAGGGCCACATGGGCGCCCGACAGGATCGAAAGCCCGACAAGCTTGACGTCCTCCTGCAGCGCGATCGAAACGATGTCCTCGATGCGCTGGCGAATTCCGGTGTAGATGACCTCGAATCCGGCATCGCGCAGCGTGCGCGCGACGATCTTTGCACCGCGATCGTGCCCGTCCAGACCGGGTTTCGCCACCAAGACGCGAGCCCCCATCAGAACACCACCGGTTGCTGGAATTCGCCCCATACCGCTTTGAGCGTGGTCACCATCTCTCCGACGGAGCAGTACGCATTGGCACAGTCGATGAGGCGGGGCATCAGATTGTCGGTGCCCTCGGCCGAACGCGAGAGTGCGGCAAGCGTTTCCTTGACGGCGACCGAGTCACGCTCGGCTTTGATCTTCGCCAGACGCTTCAGTTGCAGATCGCGGCCCTCCGCGTTCAGTTCGTAGGTATCGATGTCAGGCGACGGCTCGTCGGTGACGAACTTATTGACGCCGACCACGGGGCGTTCGCCCGACTCGACCTCTTTGTGAATCTTGAAGGCTTCGTCGGCGATCAGTCCCTGCAGGTAGCCGTCCTCGATGGAACGCACCATGCCGCCGTGCTTTTCGAGGTCGTCCATGATTTCGACGATCTTGGCCTCGGTGGCATCGGTCAGTGCCTCTACGAAGTAGGAGCCGCCGAGCGGATCGGCCACCTTGGCCACTCCGGTTTCGTAGGCGAGGATCTGCTGGGTGCGCAGCGCCAGCGTCGCGGATTCCTCGCTGGGAAGGGCGAACGGCTCGTCCCACGCCGCGGTGAACATCGACTGGACGCCGCCGAGCACCGCGGCCAGCGACTCGTAGGCGACGCGCACCAAGTTGTTCTGCGCCTGAGGTGCATACAGCGACGCGCCACCCGCGACGCAGCCGAAGCGGAACATCGACGCCTTATCGGTGGTGGCGCCGTAGCGCTCGCGCACGATGGTCGCCCAGCGGCGGCGGCCTGCCCGATACTTCGCGATCTCCTCGAAGAAGTCGCCGTGGGTATAGAAGAAGAACGAGATCTGCGGCGCGAACTTGTCGATGGTCATCCGACCGCGTTCGACGACTGTGTCGCAGTAGGTGACGCCGTCGGCCAACGTGAAGGCCATCTCCTGGACGGCGTTGGCGCCGGCGTCGCGAAAATGGGCGCCCGCCACGGAGATCGCGTTGAACCTCGGCACCTCGGCTGCGCAGAACTCGATGGTGTCCGCGATCAGCCGCAGTGACGGCTCCGGCGGCCAGATCCAGGTACCGCGCGACGCGTATTCCTTGAGGATGTCGTTCTGGATTGTGCCGGTGAGCTTCTCGCGGGGCACGCCCTTCTTCTCCGCGGCGGCGACGTAGAACGCCAGCAGGATGGCTGCGGTGCCGTTGATGGTGAAGCTGGTGCTGATCTTGTCCAGCGGGATGCCGTCGAAGAGCACCTCGACATCGGCGAGCGTGTCGACGGCGACACCGACGCGGCCGACCTCCTCGCCGTACTCCGCGTCATCGGAGTCGTAGCCGCACTGGGTCGGCAGGTCCAGCGCGACCGAGAGCCCGGTGCCGCCCTGGCCCAACAGGTACCGATACCGCTTGTTCGACTCCTCGGCGGTGCCGAATCCCGAATACTGGCGGAACGTCCAGGTTTTGCCCCGGTAGCCGGACGCGAAGTTGCCGCGGGTGAACGGGTACTCCCCGGGCGGCGGCGGGTCTAGCGCGCGGTCGCCGGGTCCGTACACGGGCTCCAGCGGAATGCCCGACGGGGTCTGCACGACGTCACTCATCGGGGCTGGCCGCGCTGGTCAACGTCTGGTTCTGGATCGCAGACTTCAGGCTAAAGTCCCGGCCAGACTCACGGGTCATGGTGCTCGATCAACTTCGTCAAACGCATTCCACGACCATCTCAAGTTGGATGCTGCCGATCCGTAATTCGGTTGATTTGTAATTGTAAGTTACTACGGTGGTAGATGCTCGCATGGCCTGCGAGCATCTCGCGTTCCGTCAGACAGGTGCGACAGTGCGCGTCACAGCTCCAGGTGTAGAAGCGGCGTGAAAACGGCCCCCGGAGAATTCTCCGAGAGCGGTTTCTTACTAGTAGCGGGGACAGCATTCGAACTGTCGGTTCTCGTCGAAACGTGAGCAGGTAGTTCCGGTCGAAAAGTGAGCACCCTTCGATTGGAGAGTGATCACTGTGGAGGATTGGGCGGAGATTCGCCGGCTGTATCGGTCGGAGAAGCTGTCGCAGGCTGCGATCGCGCGGCGGCTGGGGTTGTCACGAACACGGTGGCCAAGGCGCTGCGCTCGGAGGTGCCACCGCGGTATGAACGCAGGCTGGCGGTGGAGTCGGCTTGGGCGCAGATCGAGATGTTTTTTCCGGTGTTGGTGATGGTGGCCGCGTATTCGCCGTTCATCGCCGCGGTAATGATCCCGTCGCGGGTGACCGGGGATCTGCTGGCCGGGATGTGGGAGCTCATCGCCGTGAATATCGGAGGCGTTCCTCGAACATTGTTGTGGGACAACGAGTCCGGTATCGGCCAACGCGGTCGACTGGCGGAGGGGGTCGCCGGGTTCTGCGGCGTGCTGGGCACCCCCTTGATCCAGACCCGACCGTATGATCCGGAGACCAAGGGTCTGGTGGAGCGAGTCAACGGTTAGCTCGAGACCTCGTTTTTGCCCGGACGGGCCTTCGTCTCGGCGGCCGATTTCAACGCCCAGCTCCTGGACTGGCTCATCTCGATCGCCAACCGACGCACACACGCGATGACGACTCGGCTGGGTCGCGACTATTACGTCAGTGTGGGTGGCAACGCGCACTCGGTGCATCCGGAGGCAATCGGCAGAATGATCACCGTACGAACGGGCTTGGACCGGATCATGGTCCACTGTGGAGACCGCACAGTGGTCGACCATCAACGGCTCTGGGGCACAGCAGGATTGGTACCGAACCCGATCACGTGGCCGCCGCGGCGATCCTGCGGGAACAGTTCCGCACTCGGCCCGCCAGGGGTGCTCATCTCGTGGTGGACGTCGAGGTCGCCGACCTGAGCGCCAACGACACGATCTTCGGGACCGGGGAGGTCGCCTGATGGCCACCAAACGCACTCCGTCGGCTCCGGGTGAGGCCGACAAACTGATCGCCCACCAAGCCCGGCTGCTCAAGGCCCCGCGCATCGCCGCGCACTATCACCGTCTGGCCGAACAGGGCAGCGAAGCCTGCTGGTCGCTGGAGGACTACCTGGGGCGGCGTTGGCCGTGGAGTCCAATGCCCGCGCCGAATCCGGCGCCCGCCAACGTATCCGGTATGCCGGCTTTCCTGCGATCAAGACAATCGCCGACTTCGACTTCACCGCCCAACCCGCCGACGAGCGTGCCGTCCGGCGGCGGGCACTGGGCCGTGCAGGGCCCGATCGCGGTCGGCTCGGCGCTGGCGATCGGTCAGCGTTCGCCGGCCTATCTCGGGTTGATCTCCATGGCGGTCGCCGTCGGCGAGGGGGTCGCGAACATGATCCAGCCGTTCTGGTTGCTGCCCCTGCTTGCGATCGCCAAACTCAATGTCCGGCAGGTGACGGGCTTTACGATCGTCGCATTCGTGATCGGGTTGGTGGTGTTGGGTGCGACCGCTCTGATCGCGCCCTACGTAATTTGACGCCTGGCGAATACTCAGGCGTCGTCTCTAGGCTCGAGAATGATGGTGACGATCGCGTCGCGCGGAAAGTCGACGGTGTATGGCCCTTCAGGAAGATCAGATGTCAGCCTGATCTTCGGCGGTTCTCCAGCACCGTCATCGTGGATTAGCTTGACTCCGTCGACGATGAAGTTCGCAGGCGGTACGCCATCCATGCCGGACGGCACGAGCAACTCAAAACCGATCTCTACTTCCTCGACGCGGATTTCGGTGGTCGCGTAGTGCTTCGCCATTCGAAGTAACCTAGCGCCCGCACGTGGCTGAGCTACGACAAGTCAGTTACCCGCGGATGACTGGCACGGACGAGCGCCAATTCTATGCCAGTCACCAGATACCTTCTGGTCCGCTTGTCCAAGCCCCTTGACCGTGAGATAGCAACTGCCTACTATTAATTCTCTAATATGTCTGTCCTCAGCCTCGCACTCCCGTTATCGATGTGACGGCGCGCTGCGGCTTGTCGCGCGTTTGATGACCCGGAGAGACTATGCAGACAGCGCCAGCATCAGACCGTTCAGCACATGGAAGGGACTTGACTTTCGCCGCCGTGAAGATGGGTGCTCCCGAAACGATGACCGGTGCGCTTCGGCACACAACCGTCTGCGACAGCAGCAGCCAGATAAGCCGGCCGCGATGACGTGGCCACACGTAGTTCTGATTCACGGTGGCGCTCACGGCGCGTGGTGCTGGCAGCGGGTCGCGCCGTTGCTCGAGGCCCACACGGTGGCGATCGACTTTCCTGGACGCGGCGATTGTGATTCGCCCAGCCCACTTAATCGCCTGGCGCTAGAAGACTGGGTTACCTTCGCCGTTAAGGACATCGCGAACCGCACAACAGGCAACGTTGTGCTGGTTGGCCATTCGATGGCTGGTTTGACCGTGCCGAGCATCGCCGCGCGGCTTGGACCGCGCGTGAGTCACGTGATCTTTGTCGGGGCCAGCATTCCTGCAAATGGTCAAAGCCTGATCGATGCCGCTCCGACTGCGATTCGGTGGTTTCTGCAGCGTCGCATTCGGCGCCAGGTGGCCCAGGATGGCGGCGTGATGACCTTGCCGCGCATGCTGGCTCGGCACATGTTCTGCAATGACATGAGCCGCGAAGACACGCGGTGGGTTCTGGATCGTCTCGTGCCCGACTCTCCTTCCATATGCCTGGAGAAAGTCAACAGGACCGAGTTCGACCGGTTAAACCTACCCTGTACATACGTAAAGCTGTTGCGCGACAACGCTGTTCCGCCACGTCAAGCCAACGCATGCATCGCACGGCTTGCCACGGTAGACGTCGTAAACATCGACGCTGGGCACAATGTCATGATTTCAGCGCCCGATGCCTTGGCGCGGGTTATCAACAGCGTGTGCGCCGCCGCGGCCGCCGACTGAAGCTGGCGCCAGCTCGATGCGTGCGACAGGCCGTCGCTGCTGCGGGCAAAACTACAGGCAGAAGGTAAGTTCGCTGTGACGTATCACCGGCACTGCAGCCGGCACGTGGGCTGTGCCATGTGGCCGCGGGCGGCCATCGGCGGACCCGTCAGACAGCAAGACCACGCGGCGCTAGCGTCGATGCGGCCGGTTCTAACCGGTTGCTGCAACTAGTAGCGACCACCGAGGTGTTGGTGGTCCCAGGACAGTACGCGGTCGATGTCAACTGTGATGGCGACGCGTTTGGCAGTCAACGCCGACGACGCTTCCAAATGGCGGTCTGCGCCTCCTCTGCCGCCTGTCCGCTGGTCTCTTTGAGACGTTGCGCCAACACGCTCTGCGCGACGACCAGAGCAGCATCAGGATCGTCGACGATGTGCGCCCGTCCCAAAACGCTGACGCCCGCGATGCTGTCGTAGTCGGCTTGATTGATCTCGACTAGGCAGTTGATCCGTGGATCCCGAAGGATGTTGACGACCTTCTGGGCGCGCGCGAAACTGCTGAAAGCAAGCTTGCCCTCATAGAAGCCGTAGCCAAGCGTCGCGAGATGAGGCCAGCCGTTCGGGCCCAGCGTGCCGAGCACCATGCACCAATGGCGATGAAGGAAATCGTCGGTCTCGGCCTTGGACATCCGTATCGCGGCGCGTCGCGAGGGGCTCATATCGCTGATTCTCCGACGGACTGGCGGTTAGAAATTCCTTGGCTGGCGAATCGACCATCGGACCAGGACGGGCCTGATTTTGGCCGGTCAAAATTCCCAACGATGCGACTCAGCGGCCCGGCGATGCCGATCCTAGAGCGTTGCATCAGTTCAATCACTATGTCTATCAACTTCTTTCAATAAAGTTCCCCGACGACTCGCACTTCGCCGGCGACGCAGCTAAAGCTCGTAGCGGTCCAGAAAAGTAGCGGAGGACGAAGCCTGCGGCATGTCCTGATCTGGTGTTTGTGCACGCGGTACAGCTGCCGCGCGCACGGACTGATGCTGCGACCGCAGGCTAAGACTAGGTGGCACCTATCTGCGCTCTATTACGCGGCTTCTCGCAATTCGAGGCTTCGCCCTATCACTGCCGAAAATTGCTGCAGCAGAAGATTGCTGCTTTCATCAGTGTTGGGTGCCGTTGGTGGTGGGCTGTGACTGCTCGGTGACTACACCCTCGGCAACAAGAGAGTCGATCTGTGCGTTGGTTAGTCCGATCTGGCGTAACACCTCGCGCGTGTGGGCGCCCGGCAGAGGCGGCGCCGTGGGGATGGCCCGATCTCCAGGTAGAAAACGCGGCGCTGGCCCCGGCTGGACAATATCGCCCACCTTGACGAAGGTGCCTCGTGCAACATTGTGGGGGTCATCAGCGGCTTCAAGTGGTGTGAGGACCGCACTGACACACGCGTCGGTGCCCGCGAAAATGGTGCTCCACTCGTCGCGGGTGCGGGTGCCGATGACGGCGGCGAAGCGTTGTTTCAACGCGGGCCACTTGCTGGCGTCCAGCTGGTCAGGAAGATCCTCGGAACGCAGTCCCAGACCGGCCAGTAAGGCCGCGTAGAACTGTGGTTCAGCAGCGGCGACCGCGATATATCTGTCGTCTCTGCAACGGTAGACGGTCATGAAGTGCGCGCCGGAGTCCAAGACGTTGGTTCCTCGCGGACCGGCCCAGTCACCTGAAGCGATCATCCCGTAGAGCATCACATTGAGCAGCGCCGAGCCCTCGACCATGGCAGCGTCGACGACTCTGCCCGTCGCGGTCTGTTGACGCGCAAACAATGCGCACAGCACTCCATAGGCCAATAGCAGGCCGCCGCCTCCAAAGTCGCCGAGTAGATTCAGGGGAGCGACCGGCGGTCCGCCGGCATTGCCGATAGAGTCAAGGACGCCGGAGATGGCGATGTAGTTGAGGTCGTGCCCCGCTGTTTGCGCATACGGCCCCTGCTGGCCCCACCCGGTCACCCGGCCGTACACAAGCCCAGGGTTGCGCCCCATGCACACCTGTGGTCCGAACCCGAGCTTCTCGGCGACGCCCGGCCGGAAACCCTCGATAAGCACGTCGGCGCCGGCGGCCAGTGTGAGCAGGAGCTCAACACCTTCGACGCGTTTGAGGTCGAGGGCCACCGAGCGCCGCCCACGGTTGAGCAGGTCCATTCGCGGGTCGGGGTGAATCATGGGGCGCGCAGCGTGAGCGCGGTCCACTCTGATCACGTCAGCACCGGCATCGGCGAGCACCATCGCGGCGAACGGGGCCGCGCCGAGCCCGGCGACCTCCACGACGCGCAGTCCGTGCAGGGGCGCGGTCACGCGGCAACTCCTGAGTTCCCGCCGGCGCTTGGCCCGATATCGCTGGTGGCGGCGGTTATAAGATATCGGGTCTGGCGCTCTAACGTGGCATCGGGGCGCATCGCGACACCTCCGACGCCTGACGCGGCTTCGTCGGAGCGTTCCGATACGTCAGTCACGACGACCGCGCGGGCGCCGGCGTAGACGAATCTGGATACCATCGCCAGGCCGATGCCGCTGGCCGCGCCGGTGAGCACCACTACTTTGCCGGCGACTTTCACGGCACCCCCAGGTGAAAGAGCATGAAAACGACCACAGCGCTCGGCGGCACTCGCCGTAGGTACGGTAGCATGTACTTGCTTCATACAGGTCAGGTCCACGCTGGCCTACGTGTGGCCTGCGCGTTTGAGCACTCCCCCGGTCTCTGGCCATGAGCGGCACGACGTGACCGGAGCGGGCAAGATGATCGGGGCGACTGACTGGATCGGCCAGCCTGAAACGCTTTCGCGCGGTCGCCGGCGCTGATTCACGATGTTGTTTTCTACCATCAGGTCGAGCTGCAGCTCTTTGGCTCGGTTCTCGGCGATTGCCGCGCACAGGAAAACCGGAAGTGTGCTGCAGCAGGAACACACCTTCTCCGGCGTCACGTGCTCGGCCGCGAGGACGAGGTCGCCTTCGTTTTCGCGGTCCTCGTCGTCGACGACAACGACAAATTCCCCTCGTGCGAGCGCCCGTATCGCCGAATCGACGCAGATATCGTTGTTGATCCGAGCAGCCATAGTGCGGGTCCCGTCGCCCCGAGTGGCACTGTGCGAGTGCCTCATTATGATAGTGGGTATTTGCTTCGTTTTGCACTCTTGATATCTTCGCGGTACACGTGCCACAGGAGGTCCGATGCATCCATCCGAGTTTCAGCAATTGATCTATACCGTCGAAGACGGGGTGGCGTGGCTGCAAATGAACCGCCCGGAGGCGCGTAACGCGTTCAGCTCTCGTCTTTACGGCGAAGTCAAATGGGGCGTACGGGCCGCTGATGCTGATCCGGCGGTTGACATCATGGTGTTGACCGGTGTGGACAACTCTTTCGCCGCCGGCGGTGATCTCAAAGAGACGCTGGCGACAATCACCAACGGCGGAGATCCCGCGTTCGAGATGTACCGTTTCACCGATAATTTGCCGTGGGATGCGATCCGGCTAAGTACTAAGCCAATCATCGCTGCCATCAACGGATTCGCATATGCGGGCGGCCTGATCACCGCCGCCTGGTGTGACGTCTCAATCGCCGTGGAAAGCGCCCGCTTCTGCCTGTCCGAGGGCAAGGTCGGCATCGTCGACTCCCAGGCCTGCGCCGTCTTCTTCGGGCGAGTCGGTGCGCAACGCTTCAAGTACCTATATCTCACTGCAAAGCCGTTCACGGCCGACGAAGCCGAGAGATGGGGCTTCATCACCGAGGTGGTTCCTGACAACGCATTGCACGACCGAGTGCGGGAAGTCATCGGCGAGATCCGCGGCACGTCACCTGTGGCGCACCGCATGCTTAAGCGCTACACAAACGAGCTTATCCCTCGCCCGTGGGATCATGGTGGCGGTGAAGCATTCAGGAGCGCGGAGATCGTCGAGGGTCTGGGCGCCTTTGGTGAAAAGCGTCTACCGGACTATTCGCCCGAGCTCGACTGAACCTCGATGTTCCATCCAAGCGCTCCGGTCCTCATAGACGCTGACGACTTGGGCTCAGCGGTGGTGAGCGTTCTCGCTACACGAACACGTTTGGCCCGGCTCGTCCGAGCAACACTTTAGCGCTGTCGACATAGCTTCCCTGGTCGGTGAAAATGTGTTGCTCTCCAGCGGCGATGTCACGGAAGCACCGCTGCAGTGTCGTGCCGTTGCGTAACCCGGTGCTGCCGGCGAATCGGTAGGCCGTCTGGGCGATCTCGCTGGCGACTTTGCATGCGTGGGTGGTCGCCACGCGAGTCAGGGCGCGCTGCTTGAGCTCAAAGGCGCCGGCCTCGGCCGACCGCTGCATCTCGCCGAGCGTAGACAGCAGTCCCGCGCGCGCGGCGTTGAGTTTGCCGGTGGCGTCAGCGAATTCGAATTGAAATATATCGTCGTCGATCAGCATGCGCCGCCCAGGCCGGCGCTTGCTGTGTGCGACCGTGGCCAGCTCGGCGAGGATGTGTTTGGCCGCCCCGCAGGCGAAGGCGCCGTGGGCGACGCACGTCAGTCCGTTTGCGCCGATGTCATAAAGCCGGCCACCGCGCTTCGGTTTGGCGTCGAAGAACGAGAAGGTAAATGCATCGGGCAGCCACTGCTCGGGGATCTGATAGTCGTAGCTCCCGGTGGCGCGCAGCCCGATGGTGTCCCAATTGCCCAGGAACTCGACCTTCTCCTTGGGGACCAGGGCGGCCATCACTACGGGCAGATCTGTGTCGTGCCGCACCTGTTCGCCATTGCGAAGCTCACGAAACCCGCCGAAGATCCAGTTCGCGGCATCAGCACCGCTGCAAAAACCGAAGCGCCCCTCGACACGCATGCCGCCGTTTTCGGCCGTGCAGGTGCCCAGTGGGGCGATCTGGCCGGAAATGAAGGCAGTCGGTGCGGCAAATACCTCGGCGACGGCGTCGTCGCCAAAGAAGGCCGCGGCGACGGCGAGATTGGTCATCCCGGCCATCAACGTCCAGCCGGTGGAGCCGTCGGCCGCAGATACAGCCTCAATCGATTCGAATGCCTCGGTAAGACTCGCGCCGACGCCACCAAGTTCAACAGGTACGAGCAGGCGGGTCAGCGACGCATCATGGAAGAACTGGATGAGTTCGGTGGAGACCTGCATCGTCCGCTCGCCTTCGGCCGCGAGCTCGGCGACGCGGTCAGCGATAGAGCGGGCAGCAGCGATCGGATCCGCCTCGGCCGCATTCACGACATCAACCACAGTGCCTCCAATGTAAGTATGTAATGACTACTGTAGGTGACGTGGCTTGCGAAGGAAATTCACGGGCTCGCCGATCAGGTTGTGATTCGACGGCGCGACGGCCGCCGCGCACGCTCATTGCCAAAACCTGACGACCGCACTGCCGAGCGTTGTTCGGCGGTGCTGGTGGTCATCGCCCCAGAGGTCAATCGATGCTGTGGCTCCCTCGGCCTTGACCACCTGCGCGCCGCAGACGAAGTCGTGGTCGCGGTAATCGAGGCCGCGATAGCTGACCGAGAATTCAAGCAGCTCACCTCGCTGGTCCAGCCAGTCGGTGAGGACCTTCGTTTGGCGAAGTCGACGTCGTAGCGCAGCTCGTAGAAATCGCCGGTCGCGCCCGCGTATTTGACGAGCTGCTTGAGGTCGGTGCGGATGGCAAGTTGTGGAAGCACCTCGCCGGCGTTGCCGTCATCATCGCCGGATCCGTGTGCCGGTGTGCTCGGCTAGGACCTCGCCCTGGGCGTTGACGAAGGAGGTGACGAGGGTGAGAACTGCCATCGGCCCGCTTGACCCTTGCTTTTCGACGGGCGCGGCAAAGCACATCTGTGACGTCATCGTCTGTCCGATGCGGACCGCAGACAGATACCGCATGTGATCGCCGCCGTTGAGTCAAGCCGTGCCGTACTTTGATGCCGCTGGCTGCAGCGGCGGGGTATCGATGACGCAGGCCAAGAATGTTGGCGTCACTATCTCACCGACGCTCTCGCCGATGGCCTTGCGGAACGCCGCGAGTTGGCCCGGCTTCGATCAGATGGGTGCGCGGAGGACCGGTCCAGCCGATCGGGCCGCGCAGTTCGTCAATGCCGGACTGCCGCTCGAGGTCGGTGCCGTCGTCCGACTGCGTGACGCTCATATCGTCGGACGTCCGGCAATGTAGATGACCTGGCCCGTGATGTAAGAGGATTCGTCAGCGGAAAGGAAGGCCGCCAGGCTGGCGACGTCTTCGGGTGTGCCGGTGCGCTTTATCGCATTGGCTTCGATTGCTTTGGCGGCTACCTCGCCGTAGGTTTTTCCGGTTTTCGTCGCGATCGCCTCCGTCATGGCTGTGGTGATGTGGCCGGGCGCGATCGCGTTCACGTTAATGCCAAACGGGCCGAGTTCGAGCGCTAGCGTGCGGGTCATGCCCTGCAGCCCGGCTTTTGCTGAGGAGTAGTTGGTCTGACCGCGATTACCCAGAGCCGACCGTGATGACATCAGGATGATCTTCCCGTATCGCTGCTTGACCATGTACTTTTGACCGATTTGCGCGCAGAAGAAGCCACCTTTGAGGTGGGTGTTTATCACGATGTCGAAATCGTCTTCGGTCATCTTGTGCAGCAAGCTGTCGCGGGTTACACCGGCGTTGCTCACGACAATGTCCAGCGAGCCGAACTCGTCTGCCACGGTCTGGAACGCGCTGACCACCTGATCTCGGTCGCTTACGTCGCAGTGCACGGCGATGGCGCGACCACCGGACTTCTCGATCTCTCCCGCGGTTTCGGTGGCGGCGTCGTCATTGACGTCGAGTAGTCCGACCGCGGCCCCCTCAACTGCCAGCCGGCCCGCGATCGCTCCGCCGATCCCCTGCCCGGCGCCGGTGACGACGGCGGCGCGGCCGCTAAATCGCCGCAGTCGAGGTTCGTTCGGTGGTGTCATCGAGAGCGCTCCGGTTCGTGTTTGTGTGGGCCGTCGCCAAGGCTGTGGGTTGCTGACATATCGGCGCGGCCGGTGATTTTGGGGCTAACGCGCCTTGAGGTGATCGAAGTGACTGGATGCGCTCTCCTCTGCGCTGTACAACACCGACGCCGCGATCGGCTGCTGTCGTTCCTCCTGAACGTGGCCTACCAGCCCGACAGCCCGAGCCATGACGCCGAGCCCTCGCGTCACAGACCAGCTCAAGCCCAGCGTGCTCGCGATGGCGCCGATCGCGCCGGTGGCGTTGACCGGTAGCGCACGATTCAGGCGCTGTTCGGCTGCCTGCCCGATGCCGCGTAGCAGTCGCTCGTTGGCGTCGTCAAAGCCCTGCTCACGCGCAATCTCAAAGAGCCGTTCGGCACGCGGATCCACCGGTCGGTGTACCGGGTGTCCGATGCCGGGTATGGGGATCTTCTGCGACACGAAGTGATCGACGATCGTCTCGGCCACATCCTTGAGTGCGGCGTCGTCCGTTGGCCAGGGACGATCCCGCGGGGCCTCCTGAAGCAGGCGCGCCGCCCCCTCGATGGTGCCCACGAATGTCGAGCCCAGGCCTAGAAGCCCCGCTGCCACAGCCCCCTGCAGAGATTCCGGGGCGCCGAGCAAGGTGAGGCGAGTCGCCAGCGCGTTTGCGGTGACTCCGTGCTCGACGAGGCTGACCAACAGTGCGTCGAAGACGACTGCCTCATCGGGTTCGGGTAGGCGGTGGAAGAGTTCCAGGAAGGCGATGTTGCCGAAGGTGGCCTTGCCCAGCAGATCGCCAACAAGGTCGTAGCCGCGGATCACGACCCGTTCGCGGTCACTCCACGCGATGTCCGACTTAACTGGCGGCAGCTTCTTCGGCACCGGAAGTCGTCCTCTCGACAGACGGCCAAGCATCACGCGCCAGGGTTGCGACGATCAGCGCGATAGTGAACACATACTAGCATGCTTGCGACGAGAGTCCGAGCAGTTCCGCGACGGTAGCGCGGTGCTCAGCCGGGGTGCCCAGAAAGACCTCCGAGGACTTTGCCCGCCGCAGATGTAGGTGCGCGTCGTGCTCCCAGGTGAAACCGACACCGCCGAGGATCTGGATATAACGGGTGGCGACGTCGAGATAGACCTCTGAGCAGTAGGCCTTCGCAACGGATGACACCATGGACAACTCAGCGGGATCAGTGTCAACGGTGGCCGCAACTCGGGCGGCGTGATGCGCGGTCGCTTTCGCCATCTCGACTGCTGCCAGCATGTCGGCGCACTGGTGCTTAATCGCCTGGAACATGCCGATTGGGTTGCCGAATTGGATGCGGGAGCGCGCATGATCGACCACCGCGTCCAGCACGCCCGCGGCTCCCCCGGCCTGCTCGGCCGCCAGCAGGATCGCGCCGACCTGCCCAATTCGGTCGATCATCTCAGCGCTGTTGGTCAACTGGCCCAACGATGTCGCAGGCGTGTCACGGAATACCACGCGCGCGTAGCGCCGCGTGAGGTCTAAAGCGGTGAGCGGGATGATGGTGATCCCGGGCGCGGGCAAAGATACCCAAAAAAGTCCTGCGTCTGTCCCATGTCGCGCCGAGACCAGAAGGATGTCGGCGACGCCGGCGTCGAGCACGACCGCTTTCTCGCCGGTGAGGGTGTAACCACCTGCCGTGCGCGATGCGGTAGTTGCGATGTGCTGGGACCACGGGCCGGGGCCTTCAAGCACGGCCAGTGTTGCGATGGCGGAGCCCCGGGCCAAGGGCGGTAGCAACTGTGCCATGGCCGCACCGTCAGCAGAGGCGAGAATCGCCGTCGTCGCTAACGCTGCGGAGGCCAGCAGCGGTGACGAGTGCAGGCCGCGGCCGGCCTCTTCCAGGGCGATCGCCAACTCCGCGACGGTGGCACCGGCACCGCCGTATTGCTCCGGAATAATCAGCGACTGCAGACCGAGCTCGTTGGCCATTCTCGACCACACGGCGGCGTCGAACCCGGTGTCGGAGTCAATCAGTGCCCGCACATGCGCGGACGTTGACGTCACGTCCATGAACTTTCGCACTTGGGCGCGGAAGTCTTCATGTGCCTCGTCAAACACAATGCTCATTGGTTCACTCCGCTCAGAGCACAGCGACAGGCAGTGGTGTGGGCAGGTCGTTGAAGCCGCTCATGTGCTGCGGCGCAACGCCGACCACGGAGTATCTGGCGCGGGGCCGGGGTCACGGGGCAGCCCTAGCGCCTGCTCGGCAATGACGTTGCGCAAGATCTCGGTCGTGCCACCCTCGAGAGTATTGCCCTTCGCGCGCAGGTAGCCGTTAACGCTGGCCGCGGTGAGGGAGTCGTCACCGTCCCACGCGACCTGTCGGAGCTGCAAGAGATCCAGCGCGGCCTGCTGGAGGCGCTGGTTGTACGGGCCGTGGATGAGTTTGCCGAGTGCGCCCTCGGGCCCGGGGGGCGCGCCGGCACGTCGCGCGGCGGCAAAACGGAGGTTCATGTAATGCAAGGCACGGTTTTCGATGTAGAGCCGGACCAGGCGATCGCGAAGTGAGGCATCGGCGACACCCAGTTGGCGCGCCCGCTCAAGGATGCGACTGATGCCGGAGCCGCCGACCGTTCCCATCCCCCCCGTTTCACCCGAGTGCATGACACGCTCGTTAGACAACGTTGTGCGCGCCACTGCCCAGCCGCTACCCAGCTCGCCTACCTGATCGCGGTCGGGGATCTCGACGTCGGATAAAAAAACCTCGTTGAACTCGGTGTCTCCGCTGATCTGGCGCAGGGGCCGCACGTCCACGCCCGGCGAATGCATGTCCACGACGAACATGGTCAGTCCCTTGTGTTTCGGTAGATCCGAATTCGTCCGGGCCAAGAGCAGGCCGCGCCGAGCCACGTGGCCCATGCTCGTCCAGACCTTTTGCCCGCTCACCCGCCAGCCAGTCTCGGTGCGCAGGGCCCGTGTAGCCAGGCTCGCCAAATCCGAGCCGGCGCCGGGTTCGCTGAAGAGTTGGCACCAGAGTTCCTCGGTGGTGAAGGCAGCGCGAAAGTAAGCCCGCTTTTGCGCCTCGGACCCGTGACGCTCAAGGGTCGGTATCGCCAAAGCGAGGGCGATCGGGTTGCGCAATGCAGGGCTTTTTGCGCCCGCCTCGCGCAGGCGCTCGTTGATGTGGTTCTGCAGGGAACGCGCGGCGCCACACCCGCCAAGCTCTGCGTTCAGGTGCACGAACGCTAATCCGGCCTCGTACTGCGCAGCAAAAAACACTGTCGGATCCGCCTCGGTCGGCGGAACGGTGGCGAGCAGGTTGTCGATCCGGCTATCGATCTCTTCGACCGACACAACCATCTCGGGCCCCTCCAGTCTGAATATCGCCAGCAGACACAATAGCCATGCGGTCGATACTAGTAAATACATGCTACCAGTGACTCAGATGCGCGAAACGATGTGGACGTGAGGGCCGGGCGAGTTGGCGACAGCACATCAGCAGCGACCCTAGGATAGTATCCGCTTACAATGCTAGGGTCGGCTGGCGAGGTCGGGAGAAACATTGGTACACAACTCTGGCGGTGTGACCGCCGACGGCGAAGGCGATCTGCGGGTGAACCGAGATGGCCGTATCGCGACCGTGACAATTGATCGACCGCCGGTGAACTCGCTGAGTTTCAGCGCGTACGAATCGGTTCGACGCACATTTGCTGAACTCGGCGCAGACGGATCGGTCTCGGTAATCATCTTGACCGGTGCGGGCACTCGTGCGTTCTGTGCGGGCCACGATGTAAACGAGTTCGTCACCCTCACCCCGGAGACCGCTGATCTCAACCTGCCGCGGGTACGCGCGGCGTTCGACGCAGTGCAGAACTGTCCGGTTCCCGTGATCGCCGCCGTCAACGGTGCGGCTGTCGGCGCGGGGCTTGCGTTGGCCAGCCTGTCAGACATCCGGCTCGCGGCTGCCAGCGCTGTTTTCAGTCTCCCCGAGATCGATGTGGGAGTTCTGGGGAGCGCGTCGCACCTGATGCGTCTTGTTCCCCAGGGCTCGGCTCGCCTGCTCGCCTTGACGGGGCGTCGCATCGCTGCCGAGCAGGCCCGCGACTTGGGCTTCGTTGAAGAGGTGTGGCCTGCCGACGAACTGGCCGAAGCGGCGCACGCACTGGCCGTCGAGATCGCCGGCAAGAATCCGCACGCCCTACGGCTGATGAAGTACGCGTTGAACCGACTCGAAGAGATGCCAGCCGCCGACGGCTACGAGCTGGAGTGCCAGATGACAGCGAAAGTGCGCCGCGATAGAAACGCAGCTGAAGGCGCACGGGCTTTTATCGAAAATCGAGACCCCCGTTACGAAGGCGTTTGACCTCAGCGCATCCGCCGCAGCAACGTCCCGGTACCCACCGTGCCACCACCACGCCCGGTGATCAGCGACAAGCCCTAGTCAAGGTAATCGAGTTCGTGCACGGTAAGCCTGCGGCTAACCACCCCGTTCGGGTGATGTTCAAGCCCTACTCGCCGGCCTTTTCGACACACCCACCGATCACCTCGCCGATTGCGGCTGGATCATGCCGCTGCGCTGCACGGTCTCGGCCAACACCCCGGACGAGCAGCGTGGCGGGCGGGCGCGCCGCCCGCGACTGCCGAAGGCGTCCGAACAGCCTACGAGATCACCACGTCTGTCCCTAGCACCTTTCAATAGTAAGTAAATGCTAACGTGGTGAATTCGCGATGCCGCAAGGAGAAGCATGGTCCAGACAGTGCTGGGTCCGGTAGACCGCAATGAACTCGGCCGGACTCTCGTGCACGAGCATGTCTTTGTTCATGACCATGAGCTAGAGCGGACGTTTCCGGAGCGCTACGGACTTGACCGCGGGGCAGCGGTCGCGACCGCCGTCGCGAAGCTGAAAGATGTTGCCGCCGCTGGCTTTCGCACTATCGTGGACATGACAGTACTCGGCCTGGGCCGGGAGATCGGATTGCTTCGCCGAGTCGCTGAACAATCACCCGTACACATCGTTGCGGCCACGGGCGCATACGTCTTGCGCGATCTACCGCATCCGCTTCAACTCCGCGGACCCGGCCACACCATGTTTCCGGGACCGGATCCCATGGTGGATCTGTTCGTCGGCGATATTCTTGAGGGTATCGAGGGCACCGCGGTGCGTGCTGGCATCCTCAAGTGCGCGACTGACCGATTCGGTCTGACCAAAGACGTCGAGCGCACGCTGCGCGCGGTGGCCAAGGCGCAGCTCATCACCGGAGTGCCTATCTACACCCACACCAACGCTTCCAAACGGGTCGGGTTGGACCAGCAGCGCGTCTTTACCGAAGAGGGAGTGGACCTGAGCCGTGTGGTAATCGGCCACTGCGGGGACACTGACGACCTGGACTACCTGCAACAGATGCTGGACCAGGGTTCATACCTTGGCATGGACCGGTTCGGTTTGGACTATTTTTTGCCGTTGCAACGACGAGTGGAGGTGGTAGCGGCACTCTGCGCCCGCGGCTACGCCTCACAGCTGCTGCTCTCCCATGACTCATGCTGCGCAAACATCGCCTGGTCCGCCGCGGAGATAGAGTCCCTCGTGCCTGACCACAACCTGACGCTGATCGAACGAGCGGTACTTCCCGGGTTACGCGACCGCGGAGTCAGCCAGGCAGATATTGACATGATGATGACCGACAACCCGGCCAAGCTTCTCGAGCCGAGGAAGTCGCCGGTGACCTGACACTCCGGGTAAGACGTGGAGAGGTAGGCCATCACCGGCGAGACCAGCGCTGGGTCCAGCACGCTGGCGGGGTCGCCGAGCGGCGCAATTAGCGCCGCCCCGCTCTGGGGACGCGACGTAGTGTGTGTCAGCGACTACGCAATCACCGGCCTCGGCGATCGTCTTTACGACTTGATGAGCGGGGCGACGTCGCCGCCGGTTCCCGCGACGGATCCACCGATATCGGCGGCCCTACATCTCGACGAGTTGGGCCCAGCTCGTGACTTGCGCCCTCCCACACACGAAGGTCAGTTCATGACCCGTGGCAGCGTGGCCACAGCATTCCCAGCATGCCCACTCAGGGTCATCCCGTGATGATAGTGTGTACTTGCTATTTTAAAAGAGCGAACTACCGCCTAGGTGTCGCGCTAGTTAGATGGAGATATCGTGGCGCGAGATTCAGGCCACAAGACCGCGCTGGTCACCGGTAGCGGCCGCGGAATCGGTAGGGCTACCGCACTAAGTCTGGCGGACGCTGGCTATGACATCGTCGTGCATTACCGGCGGGATCAAGGTTCTGCGGCCGAGACGGCCGCCCTCGTCGCCTCACACGGCGCTCAAGTCATTACCATTCGCGCGGAGCTCGAGTCGGCCGACGACCTGGATCAGCTGGTGGGCGCGACGGTGGACCATTTCGGTCACATCGATGCGCTGATCGCCAACGCCGCCGCAGGCGCCGCCCTTGGCGCGTTGCAGAGCAAGCGGCACCACGTCTCCCGAACAATGGAAACGATTGTCGGTAGCTTCGTGCATCTCGTCCGCGCCGCCGAGCCCCACATGCCAGACGGCAGCCGCATCATTGCGGTGAGTGGCACGGACAGTTCGTTCGCGGTGCCTGCTCATGCACTCATCGGCGTTGCGAAGGCCGGACTCGAGGCTTTGATCCGCTTTTATGCTGTCGAACTCGGCAAACGGGCTATCACCGCAAACGCTATCCAACCCGGGCCGGTGTCGACTGACGCCACCGAGCTGTACCACTCGACATTCCCCGGGCAGGAGAAGCTACTCCTCAACAGCATCCCGTTGGGTCGCCTCGCGCAACCTGACGAGATCGCTGCTGTGATCACTTTCCTGTGCTCGCCGGCAGCCTCGTACATCTCAGGCGCTGTCATCCCAATCGATGGCGGCCTTACCGCAGGCGGAGGCCCTTGGGTACCGGCGCAGGCGCTCATGGAAAACTACTCGGCGCTCAGCCACGAACGCGATGCCCCGCAGAAGCTTGAATTGGGGGCCGACGTGGTCGGGAATGCCTAGTTGACCAAAAGTTGCCTGCGGCGCGACTTCGGGAAGAAGCGCTTCCCAGGGTCTACGCGCACTCATTGGCGGGAGTCCTGTTCTGGGCGCGCAGTGTTCTTCTCCCAGTGTGTCTTTCAGCGCCTTAAGCCCCAGCGCGACGTGCGCTGAACGCGGCCATCCGCTCTTGGGTCTCTGGTGACATCAGTAGCCTGGCCAGCTCGGCACGTTCACGGACAAAGGCTGCTGCCAGGGCTTCGCCGCGGGCAGCCAACAGCAATCTCCTGGTAGCGCTTAGTGACGCCGCGCTCCCCTGGCAGAGCTGCTCGCACAGGGCGAGCGCGGCCGGTAGCGCAAGCTCCTGCTGACAGACGAACGACACCAGCCCACTCGCCTCAGGGTCCGTGGCGTCGATCCAGTCGCCGAGGTAGAGCATGCGCGCCGCCAACCGCGGGCCGACCGTCAAAGTCAGCATCAGGCTGCTGCCCGCTTCCGCCGTGGAACCTAAACCTACAAACGGCGTCTTGAAACGGGCGCCGGGAGAGGCGACCACGAAGTCCATATGCAGCAGCATGGTGGTCCCGACGCCGACCGCGACACCATCGACAGCGGCCACGACGGGCTTGGGGAACTGCGCCAGATTTTCGATGAAGGAGTAGAACGGCGTAGACAGGGTCTGCTCGATCGTCATGGAGGCTGTTTCTTTCAGGTCTTGACCTGCGCAGAAGTGCCCCTCCGAGCCAGTAATCAACACAACTTTGACCCCGTCATCGGCGGCGGCTTCACGCAGCACGCTATCGAGCGCTCGATAGCCAGCCCCGTTGAGGGCATTGCGCGCTTCGGGACGGTGGAGCGTGACGATCAGCGTCTCGCCATCGCAACTGGTACGGATCAAAGCCAGCGCCTCTCAGCGATAGTAGGCACGCACTAGCATACCTGGAGCGTAGAGACACCACTACCCAGTGCGCACATCCATTCCCGCCGACCGGCCGCAGCCTGCAACGGCCCAGCGTGATCCATTCAGCCCAGTCGCCGTCAAATCGGTCGCGACACTGACTTCCCGCCGCGTGCAGGCTTTTTCGCCGCGCGGCGTGCGGACGCCTTCCGCGAAGACGTGGACTTCGCCGCGGGTCCAGCCGCCAGCTCCCCGCCTCGCGCACTCCCAGTTTTCGGCCTCGCGAGCCCGAACGCCACCAAAGCCGTCAACTCTTTGCTCAGTTGGTCAGGATCGAGCTCAGCACCCCCCAACATGGCATCTAGGCAGAGGCCAAAGTACATGCCGGCCATGAACACCAGCAGCGTTCGCGGGTCCATGAGGGCCTTCTCCTCGTCGGACATGGCCCGTGAAGTCGATTCCACCGCCAGATCGATAAGCGGAACAACTCTCTCCCAGTAAAAACGACGCCCCTCGTCGGACATCAGAGCAACCCCGGTGAGCGGAGTCAGCCTCTCCATAGCCGTGTAGACGTCGCGCTGAAATTGCTGGCTCACTTCCCAGCGAACGTGGCCGTCCGACGCGGAGGCCTGAATCATAGCTACCCGCATTAGTTCGGCTGTGGTCTGCTCCAGCGGGCGCAAAACAGCTTCCTCGTAGATCTCGTCTTTCGACCGGAAATGCCGATATAGGACCGCTTCGGTGACATTGGCCGCCTTGGCGATGTCCCGGGTCTTAGCCGCGGATCCGTTTGCGGTGAAGACGTGTCGGGCTGCCAGTCCGATCTGACTTCGGCGAACCTCTGTTGGCAGCCTCACCTGACCGGACGTACCATCGGCCGCCTTTTCACCGCGTGAGCGGGGCACCGACATCTCCATCCGCAGCAGCTGTCAGCCCGTCCGCATTCAACATGCACACAGCGTAGCGGCATGCCGCCGTAAGAGGCCCGACCACAAGTGACTTGTTACTTCGGCTACGCAGAACCGGTCGCGACCAAAGACCGAGGATGCTGATCCTCTGCCCGCAGCCGCCCGAAATGGCCTGGCTCACCATCGGGATAGAACTGCGCCGACCAGTTGCGGAACGAGCGGAATCGGTCTCGCTCCAGGATCGGATAAGGGACTGGATGCTTAAATTCCTGGTGTTCCCAGATGAGTAAGTCGCGCTCAAATTGCATGCATTCGTGCTCAAAGCGGCGGACCGCCTTGTCATCGGGTTCCCCGTCCTTCACTTGGGCGATGGGGACGATGACAGTGTGTCGGCTGTCGCAACGCTCGTGGTCGATCGGAGTGGTGCCCTGTATGTGTACCGTGCCGTCAATGTCAAAGCGGGCCAAGCTCATGCCGACTCCGGCCGCCTCGATGCGGATCGACGCAACAATCGGCTTGCCGTCGGGTGTAAGCCAGGTCGTCTTCTTACCCTTGCCGAATATCATCGAGTAATCGACAGTGTATTTTCCGCCATCGGCGACAAAGCTGGTGATATCGGGGATTTCCGCAGCACGGTGCACATATTTCTGGTGCGCGGCATCGACGAGATTATCGGCGATGAACTGCGGCTTAAGGTGAACAGACTCGTAATTGCGCCGCGTCGTTGGGCTGGCAAGGTGGGTATTGAAGTTGCTGAACTCCGGAACGTCAAACGGTGCGAACCAAGGCGGTCGGCCACGCTCATCATGCCAGGCCAGCACTAAAGTGCCAAGCTCAACGGCCTGCCATTTCTTGAGCTTGGTCTTGTTCGGCCGATCAGCGTAGGGGATGTCGCAATTCGCTCCTTTCTCGTCAAAAGACCAACCGTGGTAAGGGCATGTAATGGAGTCACCATTCACCTCGCCTCCGTAGGCAAGGTGGGCACCCATGTGCGGACAGATCGCGTTGAACAGCAGCACCTGGCCGCTGGCGCCTCGGTAGATGACCAGTTCCTGGCCAAAATATCGCAGCGGGCGCGGCGTGGCCGTCACCTCGTCAGCCCACGCGACCTGGAACCAGCCAGAGGGGTAACTGGTGTACGGGAAGTTCCGGTGATTTACCACTCACACTCCTAGAATGACGCTGGCTTCCACCTAAGATAGCAAATGTTTACTCTTGGCGCAGCGCCCTGCGACTGTTCAGAACGAAACGATGAGCTCACACCGTCAACTGCAGGCCGCCAGACCGTCCGCCGTTTACCCAATCCAGCACACGCTCTACGCGGAAGGACACTCATCATTCCGCCTGCCGGCATTGACGTTCTCACTGGCACGACGTTCCTCCTGCATCGGCGGGATGGCGAGCTGCCCGCTCGCCCCAATCAGGGGCTTTCTCGCATGTCGTCGGCGCGACAGCCGCCGCCTACGACACGGCCGTCTCTTCGCTCGGCCATTCGGCTCGCAATCGACGTTTGTCGATCTTATCGGTGATCGTGGTCGGGAATGGCCCTGTTCGCAACCACCAGCGCGACGGCACCTCGAAGTGCGCCAACCGGGTTCGGGCGAATTCTGCCAGTTGCTCGGTGCTGAGTGTGCTGTCACGCGGCGAGACCACCGCGCCCACTTCCTCACCTAAGTCAGGGTCTGGCAGACCGACGACAGCGACAGCAGCCACTGCTGGATGCTCGAGCAGAATTGCCTCGACGTGTGCGCTCGCAATGTTCTCGCCGCCGCGGATCACGATGTCTTTGAGTCGGTCAACAATGTAGAGGTAACCGTCATCGTCGAGATGTCCGACGTCGCCGGTGTGCAACCAGCCGTCCTGATCAATCGGCTGCTCGGCCTGTCCCCAATACCCGCTCATCAACGCCGCCGAGCGAACCAGGACCTCGCCGTCGGCGGCGTCGGCGGAGTCGATTCGTATTTCCACGCCCGGTAACACCCGGCCAGAAGTCCCGGGCCGAGCCTTGACGGTGTCCCCGCTAGCCGAGGCGACCATGCCGCCGGACTCGGTCATGCCGTAGTTGGCCGACACCCCTTTGCGCACACTCGGGAACGCCTGCGAGGCTCGCTTGAGCAGAACATCAGGCAGCGGCGCTCCACCCATGCCGAGGCTGCGCAAATTGCTGAGATCGTAGCTCAGCGCGTCGGGGTGTTCGATAACGCGCTGCACCACCGTCGGCACGCCCGTCCAAGCGCTGATGCATTCGCGCTCCATAGTCGCTAGCACGGCGCCCGGATCGAATCTGCCCACATGCAACACGATGGTGGCGCCGGTGAGCATCGCGCTGCAGATGGCCTGAATCCCGCCGGTATGGAATAGCGGCGCCGAAATGAGGATGCGCACCGCCTCATGTTCATCGGTGATCTGCGAAGGGAGGCGGTGGGTTAAGGCCAAAAAGTTGTGCTGGTTGGCGATGACCGACCGGTGAGACAACACCGCTCCCTTAGGATCTCCACTTGTCCCTGAGGTGAAGAGAACAATCGCCGGGTCATCCTCGCAGACCGTATTGGCTGCCGTTCGGGGTGTCGTCGCCAACGAAGTGCCTGCCGCCTCAGTGAGCACTGATCGGAAACTTTCCAACTCCAGGACCGTCGCAACACCGACGACCGACGGGCGGCGCTTCATGTCGGTAAGCACCAGTGCCGGCGACATCGTTTTCACCGCGCCGTCCACTTCCTCCGCGCTCCACCACGCGTTCCCGAGCACTACCACGGCGCCAGCGCGGAGGATGGCCCAGAACGCGACGACCCATTCGGCTGAGTTGGCGGCGATGAGAAGGACGCGGTCGTTCGGGCGTATTCCGTGGGACTTGAGTCGCTCAGCGGCCAGGCTGGCTGCGCGATGGTGAGCGCGGTACGACAGGCGCAGTCCATCGCAGACAATGAAGTCGCGGCCGCCCCACCTCAGTGACTGGTCGAGAATGTCCACCACGTTGGTGGGGCGGGGTCGATAAGCCAGCATGTCGTAGCCGCGGACTCGTTCACGGACCAGGCTCGTGCCCCATTTCGCCCACATTTCCGACATCGACGACCCTTCCCAACAAAGTAAGTACGTACTAGGTTAGCGTTGTCGCCAATAAGGGAGCAACCATGAGCAGCACTGCGAACGACGACCTCGTTCTTGCCGACGATCCCATGCCGGGGATTCGAAGGCTGACACTGAGCCGGCCGGATAAGCGCAACGCAATGAGCAATGAGCTGCGCGTACGCCTGTTCGAGTTGTTGCGTGATGCGGACAGTGACGATGAAGTACGCGTGATCATCATTCGTGGCGCGGGTCAGGCGTTCTGCTCAGGCTATGACCTGGGCCGGCCCCGTGATACACCGAAAACCCTCTCCCATCACTCGGCGATCGCCCCAACCTATGACGGATATTGGGCGCGCCACGTCATCACAGGCTGGTTTGAAATGTGGGACTACGCCACCCCGATCATTGCGCAGGTGCATGGCTACTGTCTGGCCGGCGGGACCGAACTCGCGACAGCCGCGGATCTCGTTTACGTCGCCGACGACGCGCAAATCGGTTACCCGGCGACACGAATGATATCGCCACCGGACATGATGTGGCAGCCGTGGCTGATGGGTATGCGTAGAGCCATGGAAGCGGTCCTCACCGGTGATGCGATGTCTGGGACCGAAGCCGTCGAGGCGGGATTTGCGAATAAGTCCTTCCCGGCTGACGAGTTGGATGAGCGAGTCCTCAAGATCGCAAGCAGAGTGGCACTGGTCCCCCCCGACATTCAGGCCTGCAACAAGCGTGCCGTGCACCGCTCGATGGAAGTCATGGGCATGCGGGACGGCGTGCGCGCGGCCTCAGACATCCAGGCGGTCGCCATGCGTACTCGCTCGTCGCGGGCTTATCTGCGTGAACTGGCCGTCAGTGTGACCGCGGCCCTATCTCAACGAGATGAACCATTCGGTGATTACCGCGTCGCCTCCGGTAGCAATTCAGACCACCGAAAACCGGACAATTAACAGCGTTGCAAGGTGGCTCACTTTATGCGGCGGCCACCAGCTCTGCCCGTCCTCTGAATGACGGGGCCCTGGCCTGTGGAGAGCGCATCGACGGCGTCCAGGACTATTTCTGCCACTTCCTCGGCTACGTCGGCATCGTGGCTGAGGTGGGTGGCGGGTCGTCATCTCGCTCTCCCGACGTGCCGAGGTCCGGCTTGGATCGAGTCAAACCTGGAGAGCGCATCAGGTTGCCAACTGCGGCCCATTTATCGATAGCATGTACTTGCTACCACATATACTAGCGTGTGCGGTCGAAGCGGATTCCGATGTGTTGCCGCCTCGACGTACGTGTTGTGCAGGCAATGGAGGTTCACATGGTCGTGCTCCCTGATCCATCCGCCGTGGTGCTGCGTTCAGTACTTGAAAGTCGTGCTGCGGCCCGTCCTGGCGACATCGCGGTGAGCTTCGCCGATGGCGCGACGTGGACGAACGCACAGGCGCTGAACGAGTCGTATCGCGCTGCCAACGTGCTGGCCGCAGAAGGGGTCGCCCAAGGCGACAGCGTGGGGGTTCTGCTGTGGAACGGTCCGGGGTTCCTTCGTGCATGGTGGGGCGCGGCGTGCCTGGGAGCGGTGCTCGCGACATACAACGTCTCCTACCGCGGCGCGATGCTCGAGCATGCTCTGCAGTTGGGTCGCCCGAAAGTTCTGATCACTGAGGGCGAGCTAGCGATGCGGGCCTCACAGCTGAGCAATTGTCCCCCCGTGATAGATCCGGCTGACCTCAGTGAGGGCAAGGAGGAACCACCTGCACTGTCACACCCCATCGAGCTCTGGGACATTCACTGCGTGACCATGACCTCGGGCACAACGGGTCCGTCGAAGGCTTCGCTTACGACATACCTGGGTTTGTATCGCACCGGCTCCTTCTACACGGTGGAGTCCGGCTTAGGGCCCGATGATGTTTGCCTCGTTGATCTTCCACTGTTTCACCAGGCGGGCCTGTCCTTCAGTAGCACCGCGATCGCTGCGGGATGCCGTCTTGCGGTTCGTCCTGCGCCTGATCTGACTAACTACTGGCAGATCGTCAAACAGACAGGAGCCACGATGAGCTTCGTCCTGGCTTCGATGCCTAGCTACTTGCTCGCTCAGCCGCCGAGCCCCCAGGAGCGCGACCATAATCTGCGGCTGGTGATGATGTCTCCCGCTCCCGAAGACATCACGATCTGGACCGAGCGATTCGGCGTCACTGACTACTTGACCGGCTACGGTGCAACGGAAGTGAGCGGCTGCATCGTGCGTCTACCAGGACAGTCCACCGCGCCTGGCTCGATCGGCCGGCGACGCCACGGCTATGAACTTCGGCTCGTCGACGAGCACGACGTCGAAGTCGAGCCGGGTGCCATCGGCGAACTGATCGTGCGCGCCGATGAACCGTGGGTGATAAGCGCCGGCTACATCGATGAACCCGAAGCCACCGCAAACGCGTGGCGCAACGGCTGGTGGCATACCGGCGATCTGATGTTTTGTGATGCTGAGGGCAACTACTTTTTCCACGATCGTCGAAAGGACGCCATCCGGCGCCGTGGCGAAAACATCTCGAGCTTCGAGGTGGAGCGGGAGGTGGCTTCGCACTCGGCCGTGCGCGAAGTGGCCTGCGTGGCCGCGCCTGCCGAGGGCAGCGAGCAGGAGGTCAAAGTCTGGATCGTGCCGGTCGACGGCGCCGATCTGCAATTCCCCGAACTCGTCGAGTACCTGGTAGAACGGATGCCGCACTTCATGGTCCCGCGTTTCTACGAACTGATCGACTCGCTACCCAAGACCGAGTCGATGAAGGTGCGCAAGTGGGTGCTCAAAGGTCGGGGCAACAGCAGCACGACCTGGGATCTTGCCAATGTCGGCTGGCGGATTACCCGCAACGGCCTGCTAAAAGCCCCACCGAATCTTCCGACGATATCCGCGGACTGAGGTGCAACAGAGACGCCGTGGGAACAAGTGCTTCGCGCGGTCATATCTGACGGTGTCGTCCGCGGCAACGGTGAATGTGCGTGTGGCAGGGGCCGAGTCGATCGGCGCGTTGACGGACTGCTACCGACTAGAGCCAACTGCTCAGTAGAGCGAGCGGCAGCGCAGCCAGGTTCACCCTTCGTTCTGCAGGTACGTCATTTCGGCAACCCTAGAATCCGTTCGGCGATTGTGTTGCGTTGCATTTCTGAAGTCCCTGCGTAGATCGTGCCGGCGCGAGCCTTGAGGTAGACGTCGGTCCATGACGAGGACGAGTTAGGGGCACCAGGCTCGTCGGCTCGTACCACATTGCGCGATCGACGTCCGGTAGGAGTGCCGGCCGCGGCGCCGAGGATATCCATTGCGAGGTCTGTGACGGCCTGGTGATATTCGCTCCAGTACAGCTTCGTGATCGCCGCTAACGGTCCAATAGGCTCGCCGGCTTCAGCGCAGGCCACGGTGTGGGCTCCCATACTGCGCAGCAACTCCACTTTTCCGTATGCCCAGCCCAGGCGTTGGCGTATCAGCGGATCCGTAACAGCGCCCGTGGACCGCGCCAGTTCGATCAGGCGACGAAGTTCGTCGCGGAACATCAGATACAAAATGCCGGTTTCGGCGCCGCGCTCGAAGCCGACGAGGTTCATTGCGGTGCGCCAGCCGTCATTGACATCGCCCACGACGTTCCCTCGGGCTGTCCGAGCGTCGTTGAAGAACACCTCACAGAAGTGAGCTTCACCGGTCATGTTGCGGATGGGCCGCACATCCACCCCGGGCTGGTCGAGCGGTACCAGCAGGAAAGTGATCCCGCGATGTTTTGGAGCCGTGGCGTCGGTCCGGGCCAAGACGAAGATCCAGTTGCAATTGTGCGCGTCGGACGTCCAGATCTTTTGCCCATTGAGCACCCACTGCTCGCTTTCCAGCCGTGCCGAGCATCTAAGCGAGGCTAGGTCCGAGCCTGACGTCGGCTCGGAGTAACCCTGGCACCAGCGGTCTTCACCGGAGAGGATCCGCGGCAGCAATAGGCGCTTCTGCTCCTCCGTGCCGCTGAGCAACAGGGTATTGCCTAGCATCTGCACGCTGAGATTGTCGTTGCCGTTCCACACAGACAACCCGGCCCGATGGCACTCTTCATGGACCACCGCCTCCTCGATCCACGTGCCGCCGCCCCCGCCGAACTCGAGTGGCCACGAGTAGGCGAGCAGCCGCTGCGCTTGCAGGGCGGCGCGCCACTCGGCGAGGAAGGTCGCTCGTGCAGCATCGTCGAGTTGCCCGATACCCTGCCACCCCGTCGGCAGGTGGTCGCTGAGGAAGGCGCGGACGCGAGCTCGCAGAGATTCGTGTCCGAGCACGGTGTCGTCCGGGAAATACACCTTGTCTGGATCGGCGAGACCGGCTATGTCAGCGTTGTCAACCAGTTCTTCTCGCCAGTGCCGCGGCTGAGCAATCAGGTATTGCGAAGCCTTGGCTCTCCGTAGAAGCAGATGGGCGTCGTGTTCCCAGGTGAAACCCATTCCGCCGAGAAACTGGACCAGTTCTCGGGCGGCTAGCAACGCTGTTTCGCTGGCGAACGCAGCGATGATCGGAATCACGACCGCCGCTCGACGCTGGTCGTCGATGGCGTTCGCGGCGTCGTACACAGCGGCGTCAATTGCCTCTATTTCGACGAACAGATCGGCGAAGCGATGCTTGAGAGCTTGGAACGAGCCGATTGGGCGGCCGAATTGCTCCCGGCTACGGGCATGCTCAAGGGCGAGATCGAAGCACCGTCGGGCCACTCCAAGCTGCTCGGCCGCCAGAGCCAGAGCGGCGCGTAGGCGACCATGCGCCGCCGCTTCACTGGCCGCGATGCCTTCGGCCAGAATCTCGGCATGCGTCGCGGCGAAATGCACCGTTGCCTGCGGCCGTGTCAGGTCGAAGGTCTCTGCGGAGCGCACCTCGACACCGGGCGCGTCGGCGCGCACGGCGGCCACGACGGGCCCTGAGCGCCCCGCGGCCAGCACAATGAACACAGACGCCGACATGCCGTCCACAACATGCTCAGCGGTGCCTTCGACCTGCCATCCGAGGGTGGTGTGTATGACCTGAATCGCCCCGGCAGCGCCTTGAACAAGAGCAAGAACTTCGCCTTCCGCAATTGCGGCGATCAACTCGCTGCGGGCTTTCCCAGCGGGCGTCGCAATGACAACGGCGCCGGCGAGAGCGACTGAGCTCAAAAGCGGTATCGGCGCCAGGCCGTACCCGCTTGCCTCGAGGACCGTCGACAGCTCTACCCAGGAACCGTTGGCGCTGCCGTCCGACTCGGGAATTCCAATCGCCGTGAGGCCCATCTCGCGCGACATTCGCTTCCACAGGCGGCTGTCGTAGCCGGCGCCCGTTTCGATACAGCGCCGCAAGTCGGCGCTGGAATATTTCTCACACAGCAGACGTCGCACCTGCCGGCGCAACTCCTGTTGCTGCGGATCCAACAACATGCCAGAGACCTCCGGGGCATTAGGTCACGCCCCTACCGCCGGATGGGTGGGCGCAGCTTTTACATTGCGGGCCGACTGCACTCGCACGCTACAGCACCTAGTAAGTAGATACTAGCGTGATAAGGTTACGGTGTCGCGGAAACGGGAGGCGCTTTCAAGGTCGACCGCCGGAAGGGATGTCGATGAACGTCGGGCAGGACCTGCCAGGTGAGCCGTTGCAATCCTGGCGGTGTATCGCGATCAGTCGCACGCCCAACTCCGCGGGGGTCGCCCGCCACGTTTCCCCGTCATGGCGGACGCGACGTTATTCGTTCGGATTCGCGGGAAGAGCTACGAAAAACGCGACGGTGACGTCGATACCACACATGGCATCGTCGCGCCGGTCTGCGACGTGTGAAAGCGACAGTCAGGCTCAGGAGAAGACATGACAGCATTTGCGATGACGATCAACGGGCGACCAGAAACGTCTTTGCGATCCATTCCGGTGGAGAACCCGGCCACCGGCGAGGTTTTCGCGAACGCGCCCAACTGCACGCCCGCCCAGCTCGACGCCGCTGTCAATGCTGCCGCTGCAGCTTTTCCCTCGTGGTCCAGTGACATCGCCCGACGTCGTGAGTTGCTCACGCAGCTCGCTGCCACGCTGAAGGACAACGTGAATGAATTAGCCTCGCTGATCACCAGCGAGCAGGGCAAGCCGTTGAATGCGGCTCGCATTGAGGTCCTCGGCTGCGCGCGCTGGCTCCGGTATTACGCGAACCTCGAACTCCCCCGCGATGTGATCCAAGACGACGATCGGGCCTTCGTGGAAGTGGTGCGTCGGCCACTTGGCCCCTCCGCGGCGATATCGGTGTGGAATTTCCCGCTCACTTCCGCTGTATGGAAGTTGGGCCCCGGCCTTCTCGCCGGCACGACTTTCGTGGTTAAACCTTCGCCCTATACTCCGCTGGCGACACTTCGGTTGGCAGAGCTCTGGCGCGAGATCCTGCCGCCCGGCGTCGTCAACGTGGTTTCCGGCACTGACGAGCTCGGGGCTTGGCTCGTCGACCACCCACTGATCCGCAAGATTGCTTTCACCGGCTCAACGGCTACCGGCAAGAGGGTGGCCCTGGCCGCTGCGAAAGATCTGAAGCGCGTCACACTCGAGCTCGGCGGCAACGACGCCGGAATCATCCTCGATGATGCAGATCCGGCGACGATCGCTGAGGGCGTGTTTTGGGGTGCTTTCAATAACACCGGCCAGATCTGCACCGCGATTAAGCGGCTTTATGTCCACGAGTCTCTGTTCACTGAGACCGTGGATGCACTCGCTGCCGTGGCAGACAAGGTCGTGGTGGGCGACGGCGCCGTGGAAGGCACCGAAATGGGTCCGTTGACCAATCAGATGCAGCTCACCAAGGTCACGGGACTCGTCAACGATGCACTCAGCCGTGGCGGACGGGCGGTGACTGGCGGAGCCCCCTCTGAGGGGAACGGATACTTCTATCGCCCCACCATCGTGACCGGGGTTGAGGACGGCAGCCCCTTGGTCGACGAGGAGCAGTTCGGGCCTGCTCTGCCTGTTATTCCATACGCGTCAGTCGACGATGCAGTAGCTCGAGCTAACGCAAGTCCCTACGGGCTGGGCGCCTCGGTGTGGAGCAGCGACCCCGACCGCGCACGGACGGTGTTGTCACGTCTCGACACCGGGATGGGTTGGGTGAACTCGCATGTCGCGGTGGCGCCCCACCAGCCTTTCGGCGGCATAAAGTACAGCGGCATCGGCATGGAAAACGGCCCATGGGGCGTAGATTCGTTTTGCGACCTGCAGATGGTCCACGTCGCAAGGCAGTAACGCACCCCCGGCTTGTTAAACTCGCCCCAACCGTCGACCCTGAGGAGCCGGGATGGCTGGTAAGCGCTTACCCGCACTGGAACGCCGTCGCGTGATCATCGACGCAGCCCGGTCAGTCTTCCTTGACGTCGGTTTCGGGGGCTCACGCACCATCGCGATCGCCAAGCGGGCCGGCATCAACGAGGCGATGCTTTACAAGCACTTCACGTCCAAACGTGCTCTGTTCGAAGAGGCTGTCCTTCATCCCGTGCGCGACCGCCTGAATCGACTCGCAGACGACGCTGAGGCGCTCGCGGCGCGAGATGTCTCCTTCGAACAGACGACAGCGGAGCTTGAGAAGCTGTGGCTCCAGTCGATGTCCGAGCTCGGACCACTGCTGGGCACCGCCCTTCTTGGCGACAGCGAGTCTGGACAGGCTACCTACCGCACGATCGTGCTTCCGGTTCTACGTCGTCTCGATGAAGTGGTCGCGAGGACCATCCGGCAACCGAGCGAAAGGTCTAGCTGGACTGTTACACGCGCACTGTTCGGCGCCAATCTGCTGCTGGGATTGCAACTATCTGTCGATGGCGCAACGGCATCCTACATTGACGAACTCGCCGGTCGGGTCGGCAATCTCGTGTCCTCGGGATTGTCGGCACCTTAAGACTCTTGGCTTCACCGTAGCTGCGAATTATCAACGGCATCAGTCGATTACGCCGAGTAGCACGCTGTGGCGACATCCTCGCGCGCCCCAGGTCGCCGAGTTGAAGAAGTACTTAAGCTCGTCGCTGGCGTCATCGTCGGGACTGGGTCCATCCTCAACTCCCTTTACGCAGTGCCTTTATGCGAAGAACAACTGTCTGATCGCGCCAGCCAGGACGACTCGCTCAGCTGCTAATGCTCGTGGAGTATGACCCCGCGGATAATTCGGCCGCTGAGCATGTCGTCGTAGCCTGTGTTGATATCGGCCAGCTTGTATTCCGTCGTCACGGTCTCATCGAGCAGCAGTCGGCCGGACCGGTAGAGGCTCAGCAGGCGTGGGATGTCGTAGCGCGGATTTGATTCGCCGAAAAGGCTTCCCTTGAGCCGCTTCTGCCACGAGGTGAATACCGCCATCGGCAAGGTTGGCTTGTCATCGGCATATGGCGCTAGCGCCGCCATAACCACGGTTCCGGATTTGCGGATCAACTCGAGCGCCTCGCCGACCTGACGTCCTTCGAGCAACCCCACTGCCAAGATCGCCGAATCAGCCATCACACCGCGCGTAAGCTCGCCGACCAAATCCACCGCCTCCGGATGCGAGGCGACGAAGTGCGTGGCACCGAACTCGATCGCCTTAGCTCGCTTGGCCTCAACGACGTCGATCACAATGATCTTCTCGGCGCCCGCGATCCGGGCGCCTTGGACGGCGCCGCTACCGATGCCGCCGAGCCCGATAACGACCACCGTGTCACCGGGTCGCACGTTTGCGGTGTTAACCGCCGCCCCCCAGCCAGTTGTGATGCCGCAGCCCACCAGACAAGCGCGCGCGAGCGGCAGATCGTCGTCGATCTTCACCAACGACATCTCTGAAACCGTGGCGTACGGGGCGAAGGCGCCGAGCATCGCCATGGCACCAACATTGCGCCCACGTGCGTGGCGGCGGTAACTACCGTCGAGCATGTGGCCGGACATTATCTCAGCGCCGTAATCACAGAGGTTCTGTTGACCGGTCGAGCACCAACGGCACCGGCCGCACGCAGGCAGGAATGAAGCGACTACGTGGTCGCCCGGCTTGAGGTCGCGCACACCAGGGCCGATCTCGCAAACGACACCAGCGCCTTCGTGGCCGCCGACAAGCGGCAGCGGGACCGGCAGCTCGCCTACGCGCGGGTGGTGATCACTACGGCATAAACCGCTGGCCTCGAATGCGACGAGCACCTCCCCCTCCCGCGGACCGTCAAGCTCGACCTCCTCAACACTCCAGTCCGTGTTGACATCCCACAGAACTGCCGCGGTCATTTTCAATGTCAGCTCCCACAATCAACGATGATGAATTATCGTAGTGTGTGCTCACTATCATAGTCAATATGGTGCCACTCCGCTGGCGCCTAAACCAAGACCGCGACCGCCAGTTCTTCGGTACCGATGACCCACCCCGGCGACTACGTCTTCACTTTTGAGGATCGGCGCCCGCCACACCTTGACTCGATCAGGTAACGCTTCGACCGCCTCGCGGCAAGAATGGGACACCGAGAAGTACTGTCTCTTCTTTAGAAAGAGGGACAGGGCTTCGTGGCGATGGGCGTACGTGAGGTTCAGCGGAACCTGCAGGATGACCGTGCGGTGTCGAGAGTCTGTCTTCTAATTAACTTCGTGGTGAGCGCATAGGTCGCTGGTTTGGCGGATCGGTGTAAAAGTGCCGACGTGTCAGCATTAGCCAGGCTGGTGGGATTCTTTCGGGCCGGCTATCCCGAGGCAGCGCCGCCTACCGGTTACGTCCCGCTGCTGGCGTTGTTGCGGCGTCGACTCTCTGATGATGAGGTTACGGCGGTGGCCACCGACTTGGCTGCTGGCGGCGATGTGCCGATCGACGGCATCGATATCGGCACGGCAATCGTGCGGATCACCCAAGAGCTGCCCGCAGCCGAGGACATCGATCGCGTTAAGCGCCGACTCCACGCAACCAGATGATGCTCAGGAACATCCGCCGACGTGGCTAGGCGTACATTGTTCCACGCCCACCTTGACGGACTAACCACTATTCGGGCAGATGTGCGAGGTTGCTGGCACGCGCCTTCTAGCACGTACCATGTTCACAAGACCGTTCCCAGCGAATCGCTAGCGTTGCGAATGTTCCCAAAAGTGTTCCCAAACAGGATGAAAACGGCCCCCGGAGTCTCCTCCGAGGGCCGTTTCCGCTAGTAGCGGGGACAGGATTCGAACCTGCGACCTCTGGGTTATGAGCCCAGCGAGCTACCGAGCTGCTCCACCCCGCGACGGGTGAATACCAGGTTACCGAACGCGCGCGACGCCTCCAAATCGCGCGCTGACCAGCCTTGACCGGGCTTACTTCGTGGCGTTGAACTTATTGATCGCGTCGTCGAGTTGCTGCAGTGCCGTTCCGTAGGCGGCGAAGTCGCCCCTCTTCTGCGCATCCCGCGCCGACGAGATCGCCGTCTCGATGTCCTTGAGCGCGGCGGCCCTGGCCGGCGACAGCGTGACAGCCCCGTTCGGCAACGGCGGAACGGCCGCAGCCGCCGCCGGTCCACCCGCCGGCGACGCGTCCGGTGGCGCGTTGCCCGGTTCGCTGGCGGGTGCGCCCGATTCGGTGGGCGCAATCCCGGCCGCCGTCGCTCCCGCACCGGGCCCGAACAGCCCGGTGAGCGCGTCACCGACGGTGGGCCCGTAGCCGATCTTGTCGTTGTACATCATCGCCACCCGGATCAGGCGGGGATACGACGAGGCGACATCGCTGGAGCCGGGCGAGGCGTACACCGGTTCGACATACAACAACCCACCCTGAGCGACCGGCAGCGTCAGCAGATTGCCCCACTTGATCCGGTTCTGGTTGTCTCGCCCGATCACGCCGAGGTCCTGCGACACCGCGGTGTCGGTGGTGATCGCGTTGTTGGCCAGCTTCGGCCCGTTGACCTGGCCGGGGATGGTCAGCACGGTGATCTTGCCGTAGTTTGCCGGATCAGAGCTGGCACTGATATAGGCGGCCAGGTAGTCGCGCTTGAACCTGTTCATCGCACTGGTCAACTGGAACGACGCCGAATCATCGCCTTTGGCAATGTCTTTCGCGACGATGTAGTACGGCGGCTGATAACTGCTGGCCGTCGGGTTCGGGTCCAGCGGAACGTCCCAGAAATCCGACGTGGAAAAGAACGTCACCGGATCGTTGACGTGGTATTTGGCCAGCAGCATCCGCTGCACCTTGAAAAGGTCTTCGGGATAGCGCAAATGCGTGGCCAATTCGGACGTGATGTCGCTCTTGGGCTTGACCGTCCCGGGGAAGACCTTCATCCACGCTTTGAGCACCGGGTCGCGCTCGTCCTGCTGGTACAGCGTCACCGTCCCGTCGTAGGCATCGACGGTGGCCTTCACCGAGTTGCGGATGTAGGACACCTGCTTGTCGGGCGCCAGCCGGTTGAACGCCACTTCGGTGGAGTCGGCCGTAGCCGACGACAGCGACGTGAGTTCGGAGTACGGGTAATTGTCCAGCGTGGTGTAGCCGTCGAGGATCCACACCAGCCGCTTGTTGACGATCGCCGGGTACACGCTGCTGTCGGTGGTCAACCACGGCGCCACCGCCTCCACCCGCTGCGCCGGATCGCGGTTGAACAGGATCTTGCTGTTGGATCCGATCACGTTGGAGAACAAGAAGTTTCGCTCGGCGAACTTCGCGGCGAAGAGGCTGCGCGCCACCCAGCCGCCGAGCGGGACTCCGCCGACTCCGGTGTAGGTGTAATTCTTTGTCTCGGTGTTGGTCTCGTAGTCGTATTCACGGTCGACGCCGTTGCGTCCGACGATCGCGTAGTCGGCGGGCGTGCTGGATATCACCGGCCCGAAGTAGACGCGCGGCTGGTCCAGTGGGGCCGGGCCGGGGGACAACACACTGCCGTTGGCGCCGACCACGCTGGCCAAAAATTCCGGATATCCGCCGTTCTGGTTAGGGTCATTGGCGATACCGCGCACGGTGTTGGCCGGCGAGGCGATGAAGCCGTTGCCGTGCGTGAAGACGGTGTGTTTGTTGATCCAGTCGCGCTGATTGTCGATCAGATGGTCCGGATTGAGTTCGCGGGCGGCGACGACGTAGTCGCGCAGCGTCCCGTCGCGATCGCGGTAGCGGTCGATGGACAACTGGTCGGGAAAGTAGTAAAAGTTCTTGCCCTGCTGGAACTGCGTGAACGCCGGGCTGATGATCGTGGGGTCGAGCAGCCGGATGTTGGACGTGGTGGCGCGGTCGGAGGCGACCTGCTCGGCGGTGGCCCCCCCGCCGCCGCTGTAGTCGCGGTAGGTCACCACGTCATCGGTCAGGCCGTAGGCCTGCCGGGTCGCGGTGATGCTCCGGCTGATGTATTCGCGTTCCTTCTGCGCCGCATTGGGTTTGACGCTGATCTGCTCGACGATCAGCGGCCAGGCGGCACCGACGATCATCGACGACAGCAGCAGCAGCACCAGGCCGATGGCCGGAATGCGTAAGTCCCGCAACACCACCGCCGAGAACACCGCGACCGCGCAGATCAACGCGATGGCCAGCAGGATCAGCTTGGCCGGCAACACGGCGTTGATATCGGTGTACCCGGCCCCGGTGAACGGCTTCCCCGCACGGGTGTGCGAAAGCAGCTCGAAGCGGTCCAGCCAATAGGCGACCGCCTTGAGCAGCACCAGCGTTCCGACCAGACTGACCAACTGGATACGCGCCGAGCGGCTCAGCACACCGGTGCGCCCGGACAGCCGGATGCCACCAAAGATGTAGTGCGCCACCAGGTTCGCAACGAAAGCGAGGAACAACGCTACGAACAAGAAGCTGAGCACAAGGCGGTAGAAGGGCAGATCGAAGGCGTAAAAGCCGAGATCCTTGCCGAACTGCGGGTCGTTGACGCCGAAGTCGCCGCCGTGCAGGAACAGCTGAATACGCACCCAATAGGTTTGCGCCACAATCCCGGCGAGCAAGCCGATGCCCACGGGAACGCCGGCGCCAATCACCGGCAGCCTCGACATCACCACGGCGCGGTAGCGCGCCACCGGATCGTTGCCGTTGCTCGGGACGAACACCGGCCGGGTGCGGTAGGCCAACGCCAAGCCGGCGAACACGATGCCACCGACCACCAAGCCGACCACCAGGAACACGATCAGCCGGGTCACCAGGACGGTGCTGAACACAGATCGGTAGCCCAGCTCACCGAACCAGAGCCAGTCGACATACGCGTCGATCAGTCGCGGGCCGACCAACAGCAGGCCGATGACGGTCAGGGCGACCGCGATGAGAGTCCTGCTGCGTCGAGTCAGCTTCGGCATTCTGGCGGCGGGCCGCATCCCCACTAGCTACGCTCCCTGCTCGTTCTTCATAGTGGCCGCCGGCGCATGGCCTCGGCGTATCCCAACTGTACGCATTACCTCTAATCTGCCCGCGAGCTCGATCTGACGGCCCCGGCTAGCAACGCGGCGGCTGCCCGCCGGCAACCACGGTGTGCAGCGCGTCCACCGCCCCACCTAGGTTCGCGACTTTGACCAATTGCAGGCCGGGAACCTTGTCGGAGTTCGCCTCGTAGCAGTTGTCGGCAGGCACCAGGAACACCGTTGCCCCGGCGTCGCGGGCCGCCGCCATCTTGTGCACGATCCCGCCGATACGACCCACCTCGCCGTCCGGCTTGATCGTGCCGGTGCCCGCAACGAACTTGGCGCCGGCAAGGTTGCCGGTGGTGAGTTTGTCGACGACGGCCAGGCTGAACATCAGACCGGCCGACGGCCCACCGACGTTGGCGAGGTTGAAATCGACCGCGAACGGCGCCCACGGCGCGTCCGTCACCGAGACGCCGACAAAGCCATACTTACGGTCCTTGTTGCTGCCCAACGTGATCTGGGCGACCCCCGGCGATGCATTCTTGCGGCGGAAGTCGATCGAGACCGACTGACCGGGTTTGGTGTTCTTCAGATACGAGGTGAACTCCTCCACCGTGGCCACCGGCTTGCCGTCGACCGCCTGCACGGCGTCACCGGCCTGCAGCTTGCCCACCGAGGGCCCCGGGTCGGTGACCGTCACGATGGTGACCGCCTGCTGGTACTTCAGATATCCCAGCGCCGCGAACTCGGCGTTGTGCTCGGACTGCTTGAAATCGGCGTCGTTGGCCTTGTCGACGTCCTCGCGCGACGTGCCAGGCGGGAAGACCAGGTCACGCGGCATCAGCTGTTCCTGTCCGGACAGCCACAACGTCAGCGCCTCCGCCAGGCTGAGTTCGTCACGCTGCGACACCGTCGTCATATCCAGGTGACCCGTGGTCGGATGGGTCTGGGTGCCTTTGATGTCGACCACCTGCTTGCCGTCGACTTCGCCAAGCGTGTCGAATGTCGGACCCGGGCCCAGTGACACGTAGGGCACGGTCACCACCGCGAGCAGCACACCGAAGGCCACCATCGGGACCAGCGCCACGATCAGCGTCAGAATCCGCCTGTTCACGTCGACAACATTAGACGGAGCACTCGCACGGCCCCGGTTTCACGGCCCGGCCCGCCCCCTAGCCGCTTCGCGGCTGGGAGGTGCCCCCACCTCAGACCGTTCCGATCTGCACCGTCGCCGGGCAGGTTCACTCAGAGCGTGACGGAGGGTCGCGCGTCGCGCTCTGCCGGTGAGTACCGTTGTAGGCATGGCTGACGTGCCTTTCGGGTTCTCTGCCGGGGACGACCCGGATCGCGACAAGCGCCGGGAAAACAATCCCGAGCCCGGCTCGGGACCTGCTGACCCGTTCGGCCTGGGCGGCCTCGGCGGCGAATTCAATATGGCCGACCTGGGCCAGATCTTCACCCAGCTCGGCCAGATGTTCAGCGGCGCCGGTGCGACAGCGGCCGGCGGAAAGGCCGCCGGACCGGTGAACTACGAGCTGGCCCGCCGGCTGGCGTCGAACTCGATCGGGTTCGTGGCTCCGATTCCGGCCGCCACCCGCGACGCGATCAGCGACGCCGTCCACCTCGCCGAAACCTGGCTGGACGGCGTGACCTCGCTGCCCGCGGGCACCAGCAAGGCTGTCGCCTGGACTCCCAGCGACTGGGTGGATCACACGCTGGAGACCTGGAAGCGACTCTGCGATCCGATGGCGCAGCAGATCGCGTCGGTGTGGGCGTCGGCGCTACCCGACGAGGCCAAGGCCATGGCTGGTCCGCTGCTGTCGATGATGTCGCAGATGGGCGGCATGGCTTTCGGCTCGCAGCTCGGCCAGGCGCTGGCCCGGTTGGCCCGCGAGGTACTGACGTCGACCGATATCGGTTTACCGTTGGGGCCCAAGGGAATAGCTGCACTGCTGCCGGATGCTATCGAGTCGTTCGCCGACGGCCTCGAGCAGTCCCGCAGCGAGATCGTCACCTTCCTGGCGGCCAGGGAGGCCGCTCATCACCGGTTGTTCAGTCACGTGCCGTGGCTGGCCAGTCAGCTGCTGGGCGCCGTCGAGGCCTACGCCCAGGGCATGAAGATCGACATGCACGGCATCGAGGAGTTGGCGCGCGACTTCAACCCGGCGTCGCTCAATGATCCGGCCGCCGTCGAGCAGTTGCTGACCCAAGGCGTGTTCGAGCCCCAAGCCACGCCGGAGCAGACCCAGGCGCTGGAACGGCTCGAGCTACTCCTGGCGCTGATCGAGGGTTGGGTGCAGGCCGTGGTGAACGCCGCGTTGGGCGACCGCCTCCCCGGCGCGGCCGCCCTCGGCGAGACGCTGCGCCGGCGCCGGGCCACCGGCGGACCCGCCGAGCAGACCTTCGCCACGCTGGTGGGCCTGGAACTGCGGCCACGCAAGCTGCGCGAGGCGGCGGCGCTCTGGGAGCGGCTGACCCAGGCCGCCGGTGTCGACGCTCGCGACGCGCTCTGGCAACACCCCGATCTGCTGCCCAACTCGGAGGACCTCGACGATCCGGCCGGTTTCATCGACCGTGTCATCGGCGGGGACACCAGCGGAATCGACGAGGCGATCGCCGAGTTCGAGCGGGGCACCGATCCTGGCTCCCACGACGGTCCTGTGGATAGCTGAGCTGACAGACCCCGCGCTGCCGGTGCTGCTGCGTCCCGACGGCGCCGTGCAGGTCGGCTGGAGCCCGGGCCGCGCGGTGCTGATCCGGCCGCCGCGCGGCCTGACCGCCGCCCAGCTGGCCGGCCTGCTGCGGAGAATGCATTCGCCGGTGCCGATGAGCGAGCTGCAACGCCAGGCCGACGGGCTGAGCGACGGTGAGGTGAGCGACCTGGTCACCCAACTGGTGACCTGGTGGTGTTGTCGGACAACCTGATCGCCGACCCACACATGCTGCGCGATCTGCACAGTCAGGGCGTCGCGCACCTCGCAGTCCGGGTGCGCGACGGCGTCGGCCTGGTCGGCCCGCTGGTGATCCCCGGCGTCACCAGCTGCCTAGGTAGTCCCTATGTGGGACTATCCACCAGTCGTTCCCTCTTGGCCCCACTGCGGTGAACTCCGATTCGTTCTACGGTGGCGCCATGACAGAACAGTCGCACGCGATCACGCTGTCGTTCCCACCGCGCGCGGTACAAAAAGTCGTTAACCCGATCATGCGGTTGCTGCTGCGCACTCCGGTCATGGGCGCCGCGCGCAAGCAGCTGATGGTGGTGAGCTTCAACGGACGCAAGACAGGGCGGAGGTACTCATTTCCGTTGAGCGCCTACCAGATCGACAATCATCTGTATGCCCTGAGCGACGCAGCCTGGACGCGGAACTTCCGCGACGGCGCGACCGCCCAGATCGCGCGCGACGGGAAGACGACGACCATGCGCGGCGAACTCATCCAAGACCGTGCCGCCGTCGCCGATCTCTACCGGCACTTCGCCGAGAGCAAGGGCGTCAAGAACGCACAGCGCATGATGGCGATGAAATTCCGCGATCAGCAAATGCCGACGCTCGAAGACTTCACCGAGGCCGTCGAGCAGAACCACCTGGTCGCGATCCGGTTCACTCCCGCCACGTAGCCGTCGATCAGAGCTGGGCGCGGAGTCGTTCGACAAGCCTGACCAGCCGTGCATGACGTGACCCGGGCCAGTAGATCTGCCTGGGTAGTCATTACAGGGAACTATTTGCAACGGGATTAGCTGTGTGCCTCTTAGCACATTCACCAGCTAGTGCCCTGCGGCGTATTCGGTCGCGCGACAGTGCTGGGCACCCGAGCTGCCTAGGTAATTACTAGAGAGAATGACTCCACCCCTGGGTCAGGCGGCGCTCTACGCTGTGACTCGACCGACTGGATTGCGGAGCCGAAGTGACCGAAACCGATGGTGCCGTCACGAACCTGATTGAGCGATACCTGGCCATCGTCGCTAACGACGACTACGAGCGGTTCGGTGAGTTGTTGACCGATGACTGCAGTTTCACCCTGATGCCCATAGGCCATACGTGGAGTGGTCGCGACAACGTCATGAGTGCGGTCGTCACGGCGGGACGCAGCAGGACGCATGACAGCCGTTCCAAGGTCGACATCACCAATTGGTTCACCAACGACGAGCATCTCGTCGTCGAATACCAACACGCTGCGCTCGTTGGCGGCGTTCGCGTCAAGATCGACGGATACTGCTGGGTATTCCACATCCGTGACGCGCGCTTTGATTCGATGCGCGAGTACATCAATCCCAGCAAGCCGGCCACGAGCATCCTGTTGAGCCTTCTCCTGCGAGCGTATCCGCTCCTTGCGCGGTGGAGAGCAAGGGGCGCAGCGGCGTCGTGACTGGCCGTAGAAGCTGCCTAGGCAACCATTAAAATGGAACTACCCGAAAATACTGGGACGAAGGCAGAACTTCCGACGAAGCGGAGTTTCCAATGAGCACGTTGGTCGCATAGTTGGATACCCCTGTAGGTATGGCAGCTACCCATGGTGGGTATCAGGTATTGGCTAGGCCAGCTAGTTAGCTGGTAGATATTGTCACTAACGTATTTGCTATTGCCATTGAGGAAATAGGAGTGGCTGGCCATAGTGCAATATAGGAATGGCTGGCCATGGTGCACCCTGGCCCCATGGGGGTAAAATTTCGGGGTGGTTTACAACCGCATCCGTAACCCTCGGGCGGGCAGCCTGCGGTCAGCAGGTCGCTGGGTCGGCCTGGGCGCTTCTGCACTGCTCACCGGGGCCGGCCTGCTCGTCTCCCCAAGCGCGGCGCCGGTCGCCTCAGCCGACAACTGCGCTGATGCCGAGGTTGTCTTCGCGCGAGGTACCGACGAGCCACCGGGCCTCGGCCGGATCGGAAACGCCTTCGTCGGCTCGCTGCGCCAGCAGACCGGCGGCATGAACATCAGGACCTACGGGGTCAACTATGCCGCCGACACCCTGCAGCTGCACGGCGGTGACGGCGCCAATGACGCGATTTCCCACGTCAAGTCCACGGTGTCGTCCTGCCCAAACACCAAGATCGTGCTGGGCGGCTATTCGCAAGGCGCGAGCGTGATCGACATCGTCGCCGGCGTTCCCATCGGCGGCATCAACTGGGGCAGTTTGCTACCGCCGGAGTACGCGAACAACGTCGCAGCAGTCGTTACCTTTGGCAACGTGGCTGACCGCGCCGGCGGATCGCTGCCTGTCCAGAGCGCCATGCTCGGTTCCAACGCGATCGATCTGTGCAACCCGAACGACCCGATTTGTCACGCGGGTCAGGGTAACGAGTGGCGCGGGCACACCGAGGGCTACATCCCTGTGTACACCACTCAGGCAGCGGCTTTCGTTGCGTCCAAGCTTTTGGCTGGGACCGGCCAGGAGGTGCCCGGATTTGGGCCGTCGGTGCCCTGGTACAGCCCGCAGACGCCGGGGTACAGCCCCCCGACGCCCTGGTACGGCTCGCAGACGCCGGGGTACGGCCCCCCGACGCCCTGGTACGGCTCGCAGACGCCGGGGTACGGACCCGTGACGCCCGGGTACGGCCCGCAGACGCCCGGGTACGGCCCGCAGACGCCCGGGTACGGCCCGCAGACGCCGGGGTCTGGCCCGTCGATACACGGATCCGCTCCGCCGGACTCGCCTGCCCCCCAAGCCCCGTTGGTCTAGGCGGTCCACTGACCGCGGCAGGGACTCGTACCAATCCCTGCGCTTGACCAGCACCGGGCAGTCGCGAAGACCGTCGACTCTCCGAGCTACGGCTACTCGCCGCGGTGCGCCGTTCGATCCGCGAGCATTGTGGCGAGCCGTCAAGCCGTCAGGTCGTGCCCGCACCTGGCAACTGCTGGCGGTCGATCGCCACGGCCCGCGGGCAGGATCGCCTGAGGCGCAACTGGCGTCAATGCCCACTCCTTGCCGTCGGAAGAGGCCAAGACGATGGCCGGTCCGCTGCTGTCGGTGATGTCGCAGATGGGCGGCGGCCCGTCAGGCCGCTGCTGTGGCTGCGGGAATAGGTCTGCTGGTCGGCCTCGATGGGTTCACGGCGGGTGCTCGACGTGTTGGGTCATCTGGTCATCGAACGTTGCCAGGTCCACAACCTCTTGTGCGCAATGGCTACCGCTACGTGAGCGCCGTGAGGTCGTTGTCGACCCAGCCCGCGCCGGCGGTGAAGTAGAGCTCGTGGACGTGGTTGTCGGTGCCGATGAAGTTGACGTGCTTGCTGTCATTGCTCAGCGGGTAGCCGTCCAGCGCGCTGCCGGCGGTGGGTGGGACGGCGCTGGCCAGTGCGGTCAGGTCGGCGTCGACCCAGCCTGCGCCGGCGGTGATGTAGAGCTCGTGGACGTGGTTGTCGGTGCCGATAAAGAAGACGTGCTGGCTGTCATTGCTGAGCCGGTAGCCAGCGAGGGCGCTGGTGGGGGTGGGTGGCACGGCGCCGGCCAGGGTGGTCAGGTTGTTGTCGACCCAGCCCGCGCCGGAGGTGTAGAGCTCGTGGACGTGGTTGTCGGTGCCGATGTAGTTGACGTGCTGGCTGTCGTCGCTGAGCCGGTAGCCAGCGAGGGCGCTGGTGGGGGTGGGTGGTACGGCGCCGGCCAGGGTGGTCAGGTTGTTGTCGACCCAGCCCGCGCCGGTGTGGGTGTAGAGCTCGTGGACGCGGTTGTCGGTGCCGATGTAGTTGACGTGCTGGCTGTCGTCGCTGAGCCGGTAGCCGTCCAGCGCGCTGCCGGCGCTGGGTGGCACGGCGACGGCCAGTGCGGTCAGGTCGTTGTCGACCCAACGCCCGCCGCGGGCGATGTAGAGCTCGTGGACGTGGTTGTCGGTGCCGATGAAGTTGACGTGCTTGCTGTCGTCGCTGAGCGGGTAGCCGTCCAGCGCGCTGGTGGGGTTGGGTGGCACGGCGCGGGCCAGTGCGGTCAGGTCGTTGTAGACCCAGCTCGCGCCGGCGGTGATGTAGAGCTCATAGACGTGGTTGTCGGTGCCGATGAAGAAGAGGTGCTGGCTGTCGTCGCTCAGCGGGTAGCCGTCCAGCGCGCTGGTGGCGGTGGGTGGCACGGCGCCTGCCAGTTCGGTCAGGTCGTCGTCGACCCAGCTCGCGCCGGCGGTGAGGTAGAGCTCGTGGACGTGTTTGTCGGTGCCGATGTAGTTGACGTGCTGGCTGTCATTGCTGAGCCGGTAGCCGTCGAGGGCGCTGCCCGCTACTGGCAAGGGCGGCCACGCGGTACCGCTGACGTTCACAACAGCTGGGCTGTTCGGGTCGTCGCTGAAGATCGTCAGTGTGGCAGTCGCGGATCCTCGGTTGGTGGGTTGGAATCGGATCGGGACCGCGATGGAGTCGCCGCCGTCGACGGTGAGGGGCAAGCTGACCACCTGGGGTGTGACGAAGGTCGGCGCCGACGATACGAGGCCGGTGACGCTCAGTGGGCATGGCCCACGGTTGTTGATGACGAGGTCGCGGTCGACGAACTTGCCCAGGCGCACCTCGCCGAAATCTCCGGTGTCGGCGATGATCAGGTTGGCCTTGGGCTCCGGGGCAACGCCCGAGACAGCCACGACGTGCGGGCTTGCGGGGTCGTTGCTGAAGATCGTGATCGTCCCCGGCTGGATACCGTGGCTTGATGGCTGAAACCGAATGGCAACGTCGATCGAATCGCCCGAGTCGACAAGCAGCGGGTAGGAAAGGACGCTCGGCGGCAGGAAATTCGCCGATCCCGTGATGTCGAATATCTGGAGCGGGCACGTGCCCGAATTGTTGATCGTAAGCAGTTCGTCGACAAACGAGCCGAGGCAGACGTTTCCAAAGTCGCCGTTGCCGGGGATGACTGTTTCGAGGGCAGCGATGCCGCCGGTGCCGGTGGCGTCCACATCAAGGATCGGCGTAACAGGGTCGTTGCTGGTGATCCGGATCGTCGCCGTCTCAAAGCCCGTCGTTGTTGGCGTGAACTCGATTGTGAAGTCGACCTCGTCGCCCGACTGGATCGTTAACGGCGTCGTGGGATTCGGCAGGACTGTGAAATCACCAGACCCAGCAATGTTCGACACCGTATCGACTATTAGGTCGGCGTTGCCAACGTTGAAAACCGTCAGCGTCCGATACGCCCGGCCGCCAGCGCACACGGTGGCGAAATCGAGACCATCCTGGAGATCGACCACGATCTGCGGTAACTGCGCTGCGATCGTGACATTGACCGGATCGGACGGGATGCCGTTGGCGATCACGCGCAATTGGTAACTCCCGGTCGGCAACGACGCTGGAATGTCAACCAGCGTGCTTTGGACGGCAGCGCCGGTGGCTATCCCGAGCGTCGAGAAGTCGAAGCTGCGGACGTAAGTGATGGCGCTGCCTTGGGTCAGCTGAACTATCGGGAAGTTGGTGGCCATCTGGGCGTCATCGCCGTAGGAACACGCTTGGGAGAGGCCGTTGAGCTGTGTCCCGTGGAGCTTGTAATGGTGTCCGACCGCCATCGACGACGGATACGACGTGATCGTCGGCAGCCAGCTGGGGTCGGGCGCGACGAGCGCCGCATCGGGAGTCAGCAAGCTCAGCGTCCCTCCCTGTTCAGAGCTGAACAGGACCTGCCCCGTCGGCAGCAACAAAAACCGCGTGTTCCACGTGTCGGCGGTGTTGTTCGCGGGCTGCTTGTCCAGCGGTACCGGCGTCGCGTTGGTCGCGGGATTGTAGACGTAGACGATCGAGGGGTTTGACCAGAACTGGGTCTGCTTGTTATTGACCTCACGCACCGTGTTCCCGGCCACCAGCAGGACGTTGCCGCCCGGCAGCAGAACGCACGGCGCGTCGATTGCAGTCTGGATGTTGCCGTTGGGGCTATTGAAGTTGTTGCCGCTGGTGTCGGGCGGGAGGTCCGGCCCGGCGGTCCACGACCCGGCTTGGGTAGGGCTGCCCGGCGGCGGTGTATACAGCGCGGTGTGCCCTGTCGCACCGATCGCGAACAGCCGCCCGTCGGGCAGCACGACCGCGGGACCGATCTCGCCGATGTTGACGCTGACCGGCGGGCTGACCGTGGTGTCCTGGAGACTGAGGAGGGCCAGCTGCTGCGTGAGTGTGGCCACAGAGGAGTCCGCAGGCACCCACGTGTCGCTGCCGGGATCGTACTTCTGGGTCTTCGGCGGAGACGAGATGTCGACCGTCAGCACGGTGCCATCCGGCAGCAGCACCCACGTCTCCTCGTCGCTGCCAGCGTCCTTGGTCTGTGCAGCGCTGCCAAACGCGGTTCCCGCGATCGTCCACGTGTCGAGCACGGGATCCCAGATCGCCGTCGTGCTGCTGCTAAGCGCGCCGCACAGAACGCGCCCGTCGGCGAGGATGCAGGCAGACACGTCGCCGGCGATCGCGTCGAAGGCGGGGCTCGGCTTGGTCATGGCCGACCACGTGTTGGTCAACGGATCGAAGATCTCGCCCAACGGGGTGTCGTTGCCGGCGCTGGAATACTCGCCACCCACGACGAACAGGCGGCCGTCCTTTAGTAGCCCCGAGGCGAAGAACTGACGGGCCGTAGCCATCTTGAACGGACCGGACCACGCCCCGGTGTCATAATTGCCGTTGTTGTCGGGCGTGAGCCGGTACCACTCCCAGCCGGCGGTAACAGGCGAGTTATTGGGCTGTTGGAACGTGTTGTGCACCAATACCGTTCCGTCGGACAGCAGCAGCATCGTGTCAGGGGTCAGCCCCGATGGCACCCCGGTGATGGACTTCCACTTATTCGCCATGGCCGCGTCCTCATCATTTTTGGGCTGTTAGGTGCCGGTCGATTGCATACCGACATGGGTATCGGTGCAATGAGCTGGCCCGCTCAGCGGACCGGACCGCAGCCCAACAAATTTTCTCGGAAGGTACTGCCGCGTGGGGAGCGAAATTTGGTGACACAGGATCCTGACCCTGTCGAGCGGGATAACGATCCTGGTCCCACCGACGACGGTCCTGTGGATAGCTGAGCCGACCGGCCCGAGGGGCATGTCACAGTGCCCTGATGGCGCAGCCCACGCCGTCGCTGTATGCGCTGGACCCCGCGCTGCCGGTGCTGCTGCGTCCCGACGGCGCCGTGCAGGTCGGCTGGAGCCCGGGCCGCGCGGTGCTGATCCGGCCGCCGCGCGGCCTGACCGCCGCCGAGCTGGCCGGCCTGCTGCGGAGAATGCATTCGCCGGTGCCGATGAGCGAGCTGCAACGCCAGGCGGAAGGGCTGAGCGACGGTGAGGTGAGCGACCTGGTCACCCAACTGGTGACAGCGGGCGTCGCCACGTGCGGTCGACGTCAGCGACCCGCCCGGTCGGCGTCGATCCGGGTGCACGGACGCGGCCCACTGTCCGAGCTGCTGATCGCGGGCCTGCGGTGCTCGGGTTCCAGGGTCAAGCACAGCAGCCAGCCGCACGCCGCGGTGACCGCCGCCGAAGCCGACCTGGTGGTGTTGTCGGACAACCTGATCGCCGACCCACACATGCTGCGCGATCTGCACAGTCAGGGCGTCGCGCACCTCGCAGTCCGGGTGCGCGACGGCGTCGGCCTGGTCGGCCCGCTGGTGATCCCCGGCGTCACCAGCTGCCTGAAATGCGCCGATCTGCACCGCAGGGATCGCGATGCGGCGTGGCCTGCCGTCGCTGCGCAGCTTCGCGACACCGTCGGCGTAGCCGATCGCCCTACCCTGCTGGCCACCGCGGCGCTGGCGCTCAGCCAGGTCAACCGGGTGATCGGAGCGGTTCGCGGGTCGGAATCGGAGCCGCCCACGTCGTTGAACGCCACCCTGGAGTTCGACGTCCACGCCGGCTCGATCGTGGCGCGGCAATGGCCCAAGCATCCCCTGTGTTCATGCTGACAGTGCCTGTTGCCAGATCGATGCTGGCCGAAGTCCGCCCGTCATGGATGATGGAGACGTGGCAGACATCAAACGCGGGAGCGCGGCGCGCAACGCGAAGCTGGCCAGCATCCCGGTCGGCTTCGCGGGCCGGGCAGCGCTCGGGTTCGGCAAGCGGCTGACCGGCAAGTCGAAGGACGACGTCAACGCCGAGCTGATGGAGAAGGCAGCCAACCAGCTGTTCACGGTCCTCGGCGAGCTCAAGGGCGGCGCGATGAAAGTCGGCCAGGCGCTGTCGGTGATGGAGGCCGCGATTCCCGAAGAGTTCGGCGAGCCGTACCGGGAAGCCCTGACCAAGCTGCAGAAGGACGCCCCGCCGCTGCCCGCCGACAAAGTGCACCGGGTGCTCGACGCCCAGCTCGGCACCAAGTGGCGCCAACGGTTCACCGACTTCAACGACAAGCCCGTCGCGTCGGCCAGCATCGGACAGGTGCACAAGGCGGTGTGGTCAGACGGCCGCGAGGTCGCCGTCAAAATCCAGTACCCGGGCGCCGACGAGGCGCTGCGGGCCGACCTGAAGACCCTGCAGCGCATGATCGGCGTGGTCAAGCAGCTCGCCCCCGGCGCCGACGTGCAGGGCGTCGTCGACGAGCTGATCGAGCGCGCCGAGATGGAGCTCGACTATCGGCTGGAGGCCAACAACCAGCGCGCATTCGCCAAGGCGTACCAAGGCCACCCGCACTTCCTGGTCCCGCACATCGTGGCGAGTGCGCCCAAAGTCGTGGTTCAAGAGTGGATCGACGGCACCCCGATGGCAGAGATCATCCGCAACGGCACCGTCGAACAGCGCGACCTGATGGGCGCTCGACTGCTCGAGCTCACCTTCGACGCGCCGCGCCGGCTGGAACTGATGCATGGCGATGCCCACCCGGGCAACTTCATGCTGCTGCCCGACGGTCGGATGGGCGTCATCGACTTCGGCGCTGTGGCGCCACTTCCCGGCGGCTTCCCGATCGAGCTCGGGATGACGATCCGGCTGGCCCGTGAGAAGAACTACGATCTGCTGCTGCCGACGATGGAAAAAGTCGGCTTCATCCAGAAAGGCCGGCAAGTGTCGGTGCGCGACATCGACGAGATGCTGCGCCAATACGTCGAACCCGTCGAGGTCGAGGTCTTCCACTACACCCGCAAGTGGCTGCAAAAGATGACGACGAGTCAGATCGATCGGTCAGTGTCGCAGATCAAGACAGCCCGGCAGATGGACCTGCCGCCCAAGCTGGCGATCCCGATGCGAGTGATCGCGTCGGTGGCCGCGATCCTGTGCCAGCTGGACGCGCACGTGCCGATCAAAGCGCTGTCGGAGGAGCTGATTCCCGGCTTCGCCGAACCCGACGCCGCGGTTGTCTAAAGGGCACCCGGGACAATCCGGCGCCGAGATCGACGCCAGCGCTCAAAATACGGAAAAGTTCGCACTCCCGTCAATCTCGGCATGAGCCAACAGCTTTCGGTGCACTAGATCCTCGGGAGCAACTACTTTCTACCTTGTGTCGGTGACCGCCAAGCGCACAGGTGCAGCATCATCGTGTCATGTGGGCCATCGAGAATCGGAGTCGCCCGACCGTGAATCCTTAATAAAGCGCCTGTGCAATTCTTCGGTGAGCACGTGAATCTCCCGGGTCAGTTGGGTGTTGGTCTTGAGCTCCAATTCTTGGGCCTGGAAGTCATGGTCGGCTTTGGCCTGCTGGAAAGCTGCCTGTCGGTTTTGGCCGATCATCACGAAGGTCGACAAGAAGATCGCCTCAAGCGAAACCACCAAGGTCAAGGTGGGCCATGGACTCCGTTCCAGAAACAGCATCCACACCGCAAACAACGCCGCATGGATCCACACGAAATTCATCGACCCGGCGAACGTTGTGATCCGGTCAGCCAGACGCAGTTGCAAATCGCCGTTTCGCCGCTTGGCTTCCTCCCAGACGGCCGGATGATGAACATTGCCGCTGCGCAGCAGCCGCCCTGGAACCAGGTGAGGCCGCCGACCGCTTTCGGTGCGCTGCGTTGTCATGCTGAGTCGTTCCTTTCATGAAGCGCCTTGCAGCGGCTCGGCCTTCGGTGCCCGGGTTACCCATCTTTTCAAACGGGCGGCGTCACGGCCGAATATTGCCGACGAAAGCGCGGCGACGGCAACAGTCTGCCGACGGCGACCGTCAGGATTACCCCCACGATGACCGGTCCTACCGGAGGTGTACCAGGGGCCGTCGGCGCCGCACAGATTCGGCCGCCCGGATACAACCTGTACAGAGATTCCAAGGACCGCGGGGTGTTCGCACCCGGGCTGCGATGTATCCGGTTACTACTGCGAAGTCCACCGTGTCACCGATAAAAGCCGTGACACCTGCGTCGGCCTGACCTCCAGCGCTAGGCGGCGACCCGCTCCTTGCGGGGACGCCCGCGTGGCCGTTTGTGGTTCACGACGCAACCACGGTCGAGGATCTCACCGCCCCACACTCCCCACGGCTCGGCGCGGTCCAGCGCATCGGCCAGGCACGCACGTCGAATCGGGCAGTCGGCGCACAGCGCCTTGGCGCGTTCCAGATCGGACGGGCTGTCAGCGAACCACAAGTCGGGATCGCTGACATGACAAGGCAACTCCGGTGGCTGATTCTCGGGGACTGTCGGTTCCGACATGTCGGCGTGCACCTGCTTCCTGGTCTGACGGCGATATTGCGGGGATCCGGACCAGTGGCGGGCTGTCGACCCAAAAAGTAGCCACGGATCCTGGTGACTTCGGGTCCGTGGCCATGTGGCGAGATAGTGGGCTGATTACCTAGGTAGAGCCCCAATTCACGGACGCGTCGGTCGCGGCGGCGATGCGCTTGTGCGACGCCGCTACGGCGGCCGCCGCGGCATGGGCGGCGTGGTGGGAGTCGGCCGGGCGTACGCCGAACGCATTCAGGATGATCATCGTGGCTCCCCCTCTCGTCTAGAGACTGCCGCCGAGCGTGAAAATTGCGGTTTCGAGATTAAAGCGTAGCAGCGCGACCGGGCAAGCGATTTTCTGACCTGCGGCTTTAGTGGCGACCCGCTGCGCCCGGCTTCGCCGCGCTGGCGATCGCCACGCGGCTTTAGCGTCGGCTGCGGACCAAGTCCAGCACGTCAGGGCCGAACTGCTCGAGCTTGCGGGCGCCGATGCCGGGGATGGCGACGAGCGCGGCGTCGTCGGTAGGCAGCAGCTCGGCGATCGCGATCAGCGTGTTGTCGGTGAACACGACATAGGCTGGAACGCTCATCTCCTTGGCGGTGCGCAGCCGCCAATCCTTGAGCTGGAGCAGCAGCTCGTCGTCGATATCGGCCGCGCACGTCTCGCAGCGGCGAAGCATGATCGCCGCCGGCGTCGTCAGCTGGTTGTTGCAGATCCGGCAGCGTTGTGAGGGGCGGGTGGCGCCGCGCCGTGACCGGCTCGGGGTCGGGTCGGGCTGCGTCTGCGGGGACAGGCCGTTGAGAAAACGGGACGACTTGCGACTCTGCCGTCCGCCCGGGTTCCGTGACAGCGACCAGCTGAGCGCCAAATGCGTTCGAGCCCTGGTGATTCCGACGTAGAGTAGCCGACGCTCCTCTTCGACCGCTTCACTCTCGGCGCCGTGCGACAGTGCGTGCGAAATCGGCAGTGTGCCGTCGGTGAGTCCGACCAGGAACACCGCATCCCACTCCAGCCCCTTGGCGGCGTGCAGCGAGGCCAACGTGACGCCCTGCACCACCGGCGGGTGGCGCGAATCAGCGCGGGTCCGCAGTTCGGCCAGCAGATCGGGCAACTCCAGCTGCGGCCGGTGCGCCACCTCTTCATCGACGAGTTCGGCCAATGCGGCCAAGGCTTCCCAGCGTTCCCGGGCCCGAGTGCCCGTCGGCGGCTCGGCCGTCAGACCCAGCGGTTCAAGGAGCGCCCGCACGACATCGGGCAGCGTGCCGTCACCGTCGGTGCCGCGGTTGGCCGCCCGCTGCAGCGCCAGCAGGGCTTGCCGAATCTCCTGGCGACTGAAAAAGCCCTCGCCGCCGCGGACCTGATAAGCAATGCCCGCCTCGGTCAGCGCCTCTTCGTACACCTCGGACTGCGCGTTGATCCGGTACAGCACCGCGATTTCCGAGGGCGGCGTGCCGGCCTCGACGAGCCGCGCGATCGACGCTGCCACCGCGGCGGCTTCGGCAACCTCGTCGGGATGTTCACCAAACGTCGGTTCCGGTCCAGGATCCCGCTGGCCGACAAGGTGCAGCTTGCTGCCGGCCACTCGTCCGCGGGCCGCGGCGATCACCCGGTTGGCCAGCGACACCACCTGCGGTGTGGATCGGTAGTCGCGTTCCAGCCGAACCACAGTGGCGTCCGGGAAGCGCCGCGAGAAGTCCAGCAGGTAGCGCGGCGAGGCCCCGGTGAACGAGTAGATGGTCTGGTTGGCATCGCCGACGACCGTCAGGTCGTCGCGGTCACCCAGCCACGCCGACAGCACGCGCTGCTGCAGCGGCGTCACGTCCTGGTATTCATCGACGACGAAGCAGCGGTAGCGGTTCCGGAACTCCTCGGCGACCGCGGCGTCGTCCTCGATCGCGGCGGCGGTATGCAGCAACAGGTCGTCGAAGTCGAGCAGGGCAACGCCGTCTCCGCGGGACTTCAGCGACTCGTAGGCCGCGTACACGGTGGCCACCTTTCCGGCATCCAGGGGAACATCGCGCGCCACGGCGGCCACCGCGTCGGGATACTGCTCGGGCGAGATCAGCGACGCCTTGGCCCACTCGATCTCACCGGCTACGTCGCGGACATCGTCGGTGCTCAACTGCAAGCCGGCACGGTTGGCACCCCGCGCGACCACGGCGAACTTCGTGTCCAGCAACTGCCAGCCGGTATCGCCGACCACCCGCGGCCAGAAGTACCGCAGCTGGCGGTGCGCGGCGGCGTGAAACGTCATCGCCTGCACCGCGCCGACACCGGAACCGGTCTGCGCAGCGGCGCCCAGCGCCCGTAACCGAGCCCGCATTTCACCGGCCGCACGCTGCGTGAACGTCACCGCCAACACCTGGCCGGCGGCGACGTGCCCGGTCGCGACGAGCTGCGCGATGCGGTGGGTGATCGTGCGGGTTTTACCGGTTCCCGCCCCGGCCAGCACGCACACCGGGCCGCGGGGAGCCAGCACGGCCTCGCGCTGCTCGTCGTCGAGGTCGGCAATCAATGAGTCCGCGATCACCGGCATGGGGTCCATCTTGGCAGTGATCGCCGACAATCGTCGGGCAGCGCCACGCGGCGGCAATACCAAGGACACCCGTTATGTTGAACGCACTATGACTACTTCTGTGACCATGTACACCACACAGTGGTGTGGCTACTGCCAACGACTCAAGACGGTGTTGAAGTCCGCCGGAATCAGCTACCACGAGGTCGACATCGAACAGGACGCCGCCGCGGCCGACTTCGTCGGCTCGGTCAACGGCGGCAACCACGTGGTTCCGACGCTGAAGTTCGCCGACGGGTCAACGCTGACCAATCCCGCCGCCAACGAGATCAAGGCGAAGCTAGCCCAGCTGACCGGCTGACGTCAGCCCGCCTCAGCGGACTGCCCGGCTCTCATCAGGCCGTTCCGGGCCTGCATCGTCAGCCCGCCTCAGCCCACGATTCGATAATCACGCGGGCGATCGACACCGATCCGGGCAGCAGCAGTTTGGATTCCGAGTCGCTGCTCCAGTCACCGATGGCCAGCGCGGCGCGGACCTCGTCGCGGGTGAACCACTCTGCTTCGGCGATCTCCCCGTCGTTGAAGGCGAACGGCTCGTCCGGGTCGCCGATCGCGTGGAAGCCGATCATCAACGAGCGCGGAAACGGCCACGGCTGGCTGCCCAGGTATCGGATGTCGCGCACGGTCAGCCCGATTTCCTCGCGGATCTCCCGCACGACACAGGTCTCGAACGACTCCCCTGCCTCGACGAAACCGGCCAGCAGCGAGAACAGCCGCTGCGGCCACACCGTCTGACGGGCCAGTACCGCGCGGTCGCCGCCGTCGTGCACCAGGCAGATGACCGCGGGATCGATGCGCGGGAATTCCTCGTGGCCGTTGACCGGGTTGACCCGGGCCCAGCCCGCCCTGATCGGTTTCGTCGGTGAGCCGTCCACCGAGCTGAACCGGGCGCTGGCATGCCAGTTCAGCAGCGCCGCGGCCGCCGAAACCAGCTGCGCGCCGACGTCGTCGAAAAGTTGGCCTCCCCGGCGCAGGTCGGCTACCTCGGCTTTGACGTCGGGATCCTCGGGCGCTTCCAGCGGACCACGAACCGCCCACACATGTCGACCGTCCTCGATGCGGCCCAGGAACACCGCGTCCGGCGGCGGCTTGTCGGCCAATGTTTTCGCCTTGCCCAACAGAACCCGGCCGTCAGCGACCAAGACCTGGTTGCGCGAGTCCAGCCGCAGCAGCGCCGCATCGGCCCAGCCGGCAGTGGCCGCCTCGACGTCGGTGCGCACCTGGTCGGCCCGGTCGGCGCCGATCCGCGACAGCAGTGGCACGCTTCGTAATTGAAAATCCACGTTCGCTAAACCTCCTGGTGGCGACTCGCCGCGCCTGGCTCTGCCGCGCTTGCGATCGCCACGTCACTTTCCCGTATTGCGGACCTAAAGCAGCCGATCGCGACTCGTCGCCACGTCGCGCGGACCGGGCCGACTTGTGCCTCAGGGATGCGCAGCACACCGACCAGCGCGTAGCCGGGCTTCGCGGTCAGCAGCTCTTCGAGATCGCCTCCCCGACGGCTAACTTTGACCACAATGGATCGGCTCGGCCCCGCGCACGACACAATGTAACCATGACCGCCATCACACCCAGACCTCAGCGCGACGCCAGCCAGACTGGCGCGTACCGAATCGCGGCAATGTTGCTCGGCATCGGCACCGTCCACTTTCTGGCACCCAAGCCGTTCGACGAAATCGTCCCCGCCGAGCTGCCCGGGAGTCCGCGGTTTTACACCTACGCGTCCGGCGTGGCCGAGCTCGGCATCGGTGCTCTGCTACTGCCGCGACGCACCCGGCGGTTGGCCGCGTTGGCGGCTGTCGCGCTGTTCGTCGGAGTCTTCCCGGCGAACCTCAACATGGTCCGGCTGTGGCGGGACAAGCCGTTGCCGCTGCGCATCATTGCATTGGCCCGGCTGCCGTTGCAGATTCCGATGATCACCGCCGCGCTCAAGGTCAGCCGCAACGCCTAGGCTTTGCCGGACTGATCGGCCAGTAGCGCGGCCAACTCTGGTAGCCCCGGCAGCGCCTGCGGGACAACGGTGACTCCGCTGCGCACGTAGTGAAAAGCCGTGCGCACCAACGATTCCTGACCGCCGCTGAGTGCGGCCCAGGCGAGCCGGTAGACCCCGAGCTGGATGGCGGCCTGGCGGGCGGCCTCCGAGCCATGTGGCGGCTCGCCGGTTTTCCAGTCCACGACAGTCGCGCCACCGTCCGGCTCGGCGAAGACCGCGTCGATGCGGCCCCGCACCACAGTGCCGCCGATAACCATCTCGAAGGGCACCTCAACGGCCATCGGCGTGCGCGCGGCCCACGGCGAGGCGAGGAAAGCCTGCTGCAGGGCAGCCATCTCCTCGGCGTCGCGCTGCGCGATGTCGGTATCCGCGGCGCCAGGCAGGTCGGCCAGGTCGAACAACCGCTCGGTGCCATAGAAGCGCTCGACCCAGTCGTGGAATACGTTGCCCAGCAACGCATGCGGTTCCGGTCGGGTCGGCAGCCTACGTATCAGCCGCTGCGCAGCGTACTCAGGATCACGGGCCAACTCGACCAGGCTGCTGACGGACAATCCGCTGGGCAACGTCGGTGCGGGCGGGTGCGCGGTGCGGGCCCGCTCGCTGAGCAGCGCGTCGACATCGGCCGCCCAGCCTTCGCTATCGACGTCGGCCGTCACTGCCGGCGTCTCCGTTGACATCGCAGCAACGACGAGTTCCGCCCCGCGCTGCACATCGGCACGGCGCCCGCCCAGTGGGTCGATGGGCCAGATCGCCTCGTGAACGCTGTCGCGCAACGGGTTTCGGTCACCGCCTGCCGGCGCGGGCGCCCAGTGCTCGATCACACCGCAGGGCTCGCCGACAGCGGCTGACCGGTCGATGATGTCCTTGAGCTCACATAGGAAATCCGACGGGCCGCGCGGCTTGACACCGGTGGCTCCCCATTGGTGACCGGACAGCAGCAACGTGTCCTCAGACCGGGTGATGGCCACATAAAGCAGCCTGCGCTCCTCGTCGACGCGGCGTAGCTCGAGCTGGCGACGATGCGTGGAAATCTGGTCTGACAAGTGCTTTCGATCGGTCACATCCGAGGTGTCCAGAACCGGCACGCCGTGCACACCCAGCGTGGAGCGATCGCCACGCAGCAGCGGAGGAAGCTCGGCTGCGTCGGTGAGCCAGGTGCGAGCCGCCGCGGTCGACGGGAACAATCCACCCGACAGGTGCGGCACGGCAACCACCTGCCATTCCAGACCCTTCGCGGCGTGCACGGTCAGCACCTGCACCCGGTTCTGCGCGACGACGTGGGGGTACGCCCCGTCGCCGCTGCGCGGCTGGGGGGACCCCCACCCGCTTGCGGGGGACTGAGCCGGCGCCAAGCCGTTCTCGACGACCGCAGCCGCATCCAGGTAGGCCAGCAACCCAACGACCGGGGCCAACGAGTCAGGCGCGGCGGTGGCCCGCTCGGCGAAGCTGCTGACCACATCGGCAAAGGCGTCGAGCTGCTCGGTGCCGGTCCAGCCGACAGCGGGCAGCGCCGCCCGGACCTCGCAGTCGACGCCCAACAGCCGGCGCACCTCGGCAACCAGGTCAGGCAGCGGATGGCCAAGGTGGCTGCGCAGCACACTCAGCTCCTCGGCAAGTGCCGTGATGCGCCGATACCCTTCGGTCGAATAGCCGCAGGCCGGGCCTGGATCGGCGAGCGCGTCGGCCAGGCCTGCAGAGTCGGCTTGCGGCCCGGCCGCCTCGGCGATCCGCTCGGCGGCGTCACCGGTGCGTGCTGCCTGCCTACCGTCGAGGGGCCCCGCCTGATGGTGGCGACCCGCTGCGCCCGGCTCCGCCGCGCTTGCGATCGCCACGGCGCGTTGCCACAGTGCCGCGACATCGCGGGCGCCGAGGCGCCACCGGGGACCGGTGAGCACCCGCATGGCGGCCGTACCGGCGGTCGGGTCGGCGACCAGCCGCAGCATCGCGACCACGTCGGCGACCTCAGGCACCGACAGCAGCCCGGCCAGCCCGACCACCTCTACCGGCACGCCGCGGGCCCGCAGCTCGGCGGCGATCGGTGCGGCGTCGGCGTTGCGCCGCACCAGGACCGCGGCGGTCGGCGGCGCGACACCGTCGTCGGCAGCCTGCTGGTAGCGCCGCTGCAGATGATCGGCGACCCACTCGCGTTCAGCATGAACGTCGGGCAACAGCGCGCAGCGCACGGTGCCGGGCGCGGCGTCGGGGCGCGAGCGAAGAGCGTGCACCGCGACCGATCGTCGTCGCGCATCCGCCGAGACGGCGTTGGCCACATGCAGGGCGGTCGGGGGGTTGCGCCAGCTGGTGCTCAGTTCCAGAACTGGCGCCCGGCTGCCGTCGGGCCGCGGGAAGTCGGTGGTGAACCGGGGCAGGTTGGTCGCCGAGGCGCCGCGCCAACCGTAGATGGACTGGATCGGATCACCGACGGCGGTCAACGCCAGTTGCTCGTCGACGCCGCCGCCGAAAAGCGACGACAACAGGATGCGTTGGGCGTATCCGGTGTCTTGGTATTCATCGAGCAGCACCACTTGGTAGCGGCCGCGCAGCTGTTCGCCGACCCGCGGGACCGCCGAGGCCAACCGCGCCGCCGAGGCCATCTGGGTGCCGAAGTCCATCACTTTCTCCGCGCGCATCCGCCGGTGCAGGGCATCGATCAGTGGCACCAGCTCGGTGCGCTCGGCCTGAGTGGCCAGCATGCGCAGCATCCACTGGCTGGGCCCACGATCGCGCTGGTAGCGGCCTGCGGGCAAAGTGTGCACCAGCCGTTCGAGCTCGGCATGGGTATCGCGAAGCTGGCCGGTGTCGACCAGGTGCTCGGCCAGCTGACCCGACAGCCGCAGCACCATGGCGGTGACCGCGGCCGGAGTTTTGTCGGTGTGCAGCTCACCCGAGTAGGCGTTGACGACGTCGAATGCCAGCTGCCAGAGCTCAGTTTCGCTCAACAGCCGGGTGTCCGGCTCGATGGGTTGGGCGTACTCCCCCACGCCCGGCGACAGCAGGCCGTATTCGCGCAGCAGTTGCCCGGCGAACGCGTGATACGTGCTGACCGCCGGCGCTCCGTCGGGCTCGACCGACTGGCCGCTCACAGTCAAACCGGTGCCGCTGAGTCGGGCCAGCCGGGACCTGACCCGCCGCAGCAGCTGCCCGGCCGCCTTACGGGTGAAGGTCAGGCCCAGCACCTGGCCGGGCTCGGCGTAGCCGTTGGCCACCAACCACACCACCCGTGCCGCCATTGTCTCGGTTTTGCCGGCGCCCGCGCCCGCAATGACCACCAGCGGTCCCGGTGGAGCGGCGATCACCGCCGCCTGCTCTGCGGTGGGCTCGAAAAGGCCCAGCGCAGTTGCCAGTTCGGCTGGACTGTAACGCTCGGATGTCAACGCGGTGGCGGTCATACCGATCCCTTCCCGTCGGCACCGGTGTGGGCCGGGCAGCTCGGCCGCAGCGGGCAATGCGTACAGCCGTCGTTGATCCGGGCGATGAACCGCGGCCCGGCCGTCGCCTCGGCCGCCTCCTTGATTCGGTCGCGCCACTGCGTACGCGCTTCCGGCGTCAACGGATCCTGCTCGCGCTCAACGGCGCCCGTCGAACCCGTCCTGCCCAGGTACACCAGCCGCCCGCCGCCCGGCTCATCACCGTGCGAGACCAGTCCTTCGGCCACCGCCAGCTGGTAGGCCGCCAGCTGGGCGTGCCGTTGCGCATCGTCCTTGGTGACCGGCGTCTTGCCGGTCTTGACGTCGACGATCACCAGGCGGCCGGCCGCGTCGCGTTCGATCCGATCGACCCGGCCACGCAGCCGAACGGCCGCACCGTCGTGCCGGTCGAGAGCCCCGTCGACCTCGACCTCGACGCCGATCTCGGTCAGCTCGCCGCGGGTGTGGGCCCGCCACTCCAGGAAAGCCTGGAGCATGGCCTGGTGCCGCGCCAGCTCGTTGGCCGAATACCAACGAGATTCGAACGGCAGATGCCCCCATGCCCGCTCCAACGCGGCCAGCAACTCTGACTCGCCGGCGGCCGGCTCGGCGATCAGGGCATGCAGTACCGAACCGACCGTGGAGCCCAGGTCGCGCGGATCGGTCCCCCCGTGCCGCTCGGCCAGCCAGCGCAGCGGGCAGTCGGTCAATGTCTGCAGGCTCGACGGGGTCAGGGTGACCACGTGATCGTCACCGCTCCACATCGGTTCGGTGGTGCTGACCGGCGACATGCCGTACCAGCCGGCCGGGTCGGCACCCGGGACACCCGCTGCGGCCAGACGAGCCAATTGGTTTGCCGCGCAACCTCGCATCGAGTCGCTGACTGCGCCCTGCGGTGCGCACACCACGGCGCGCAACCGGCCCACCACCGCGGCAGCCGACAGCACCCGTGGCGCTACCACCGGCGCGGCGTCGGCGGTTTCGGTGGCCCACTGCGCGACGTCGGCGAAGAATGGCGACGGCATGCTGGCCTCGTTGTCACCGCCCGCGTCGCCGGCCTCTCCGTCTATGGCCGTCACCAGTAGCCGCTTGCGCGCCCGTCCCATCGCGGCCACCAGCAGCCGCCGCTCCTCAGCGAGCAGCGGTGCCCGCATCGAGGCGTTCTCGGCTATCCCGTCGAGCACGTCCAGCAGCCGCTGGGTACCGAGCACACCGCCACGAGGAATGGTGTTGGGCCACAACCCTTCCTGCAGTCCGGCGATAACCACCACGTCCCACTCGTGGCCGAGCGCGGCGTGCGCGCTGAGCACCGCGACCTGCTCGGCCGCGATCGTGGGCTCAGGACCGAGCTCGGGCAGCGGCTGCGAGACCAGATGATCGATGAGCCCGCGCAGCGACGCACCCGCGGTGTGCGACAGGTATCGCTCGGTCGCGTCGAACAGCGCCGTCACCGCGTCGAGGTCCCGACCGGCCTGGGCGCCGGACGGGCCGCCCCGCTCACATGCCGCCAGCCATCGACGTTGCAGACCCGAACGGTGCCATGCCGCCCAGAGCGTGTAGCGCGGATCTCCCCCGCGACGGTGAGACTCGGCGGCGGCAGCCAACACCGCGCGGACTCGCCCCAGCGACCGGGCCTGGGCCGCGGTCAGCCGAGCCGACGATCCGCCATTCACCGCCTCGACCAACAGGTCGGCGAATTCCGTTGACGACCCGTCCATGTCGGTGCGACGCAACGTTCGTCGCAGCTGGCGCAGCGACACCGGGTCGACCCTGCCGATTGGGCCGGTCAGCAGCGTCAGCGCCTGATCGGCGTCCAGTCCGTCGGCGGTAGCGGCCAGCACGGTCAGCAACGCCTGCGTCGCGGGCAGCGCGGCCAGCGAACCAGTGACCGCCGGTAAGGCCACCGGAACACCGGCCCGCGCCAGGGCCTGCGTCAGCCCGGACGCGGCGCGCGGAACCGACCTGACGATGACCGCCATCTGAGACCACGGCACGCCAGAGACAAGGTGCGCGCGCCGCAGCGTGTCGGCGATCAGCGCCGCCTCAGCACTGGCAGAAGCGGCCAGTTTCACCGTCACTGATCCGGAATCATCGCCGGTGCCTTCGATTTCGCAACCGCCAGAGACTCTGCCGGCGATGCCCGACACGGCCCGCGCCACCGCGGGAGCGCAACGATGCGACGTGGTCAATGTCACCGAGGGCGTGGAATCGCCGCCCAACAACGCCGCAGGTTCCGCGCCGCGGAAGCCGAACACCGCCTGGGCCGGGTCGCCGGCCAGCAACGTCAGGTCGGCGCCGGCGGCCAGCACCCGGACGAGCAGGGCCGCCTGTGGATCGAGTTGCTGGGCATCGTCAACAAGCAGGACGCCGACGCGCGCGCGTTCGGCCGCCAGCAGCGCGGGGTCGACGGCGAACGCCTCAAGCGCGGCCCCGACCAGTTCGGCGGCCCCCACCGCTGGAGTAGTCGCTTGCGGCGCAGCCGTTCCCACCGCCGCGCGCAGCAGCATCACCTGCTCGTATCTGCGTGCGAACCGTCCCGCGGCGGTCCATTCCGGACGGCCCGACAGCCGGCCGACCCGCTCGAGTTGTTGCGGCTCGACGCCGCGTTCTGCACAACGGGTCAGCAACTCGCGGAGCTCGGCGGCGAATCCCGCGGTGCCCAACGCCGCGCGCAGCTCGGCGGGCCACGGCGCCGTCGGACCGGGACCGTCGGCTGCCTCACCGGCAAGCAGTTCGGCGATGATCGCGTCCTGCTCAGCACTGGTGATCAGCCTGGGCGGCGGACCGCCCGCGCGCTGGGCCGCCAGCCGCAGCACCGCGAACGCGTAGCTGTGCACACTGCGTACCAGCGGCTGCCGGATCGCGGGCGGGCCGCCATGTGCCGCCCGCGCGCGCAGCAACGTCGTCGTCAACGCGCTGCGCGCCTGTGCCCCGATCCGGCCCGAACCCGTCAGCAGCAGAACCGATTCCGGCTCCGCGCCTGCGCCTATCCGTGCTGCCGCGACATCGATCAGCAGCGAGCTCTTACCGGTTCCCGGCCCGCCCAGGACGCGGACGATCCCGCGCAGACCGGGATCGAACACGGCCCGGACCTCCGGGCCCCAGTGGTAAGACATAGCGGCATGACATCACGGGGGTCCGACAAGTCAGCCCGCCCGACGTTGGGTGAACATCGAACTGGCACCATCAACGCGTGGCCCGCCTGCATGTGCACCGTTACGGCCCCGCCGGTCCGCTGCGGCTGTTGGCGCTGCACGGGCTCACCGGGCACGGCAAACGCTGGGAACCGTTGGCGACGCGACATCTGAGCGAGATCGCCGTTGCCGCACCCGATCTGATCGGACACGGCAGGTCGACGTGGGCGGCACCCTGGACGATCGATGCCAACGTCGCCGCGCTGGCCGAGTTGCTCGAGCAGCAGGCCGACGGCCCCGTCGTGGTGGTGGCGCACTCGTTCGGGTGCGCGGTCGCACTGCACCTGGCCGCCGCGCATCCCGACCGGGTTGCGGCACTGGTGCTGCTTGACCCGGCGATCGGCCTGGACGGCGGATGGATGCTGGAGATAGCGGACGCGATGCTGGACTCCCCTGACTACACCGATGCCGCGGAGGCTCGCGCGGCGAAAGCCAACGGCTCCTGGGCGGAGGTGGACCCGGCCGTGCTCGATGCCGAACTCGACGAACACCTCGTCGCGCTGCCAGGCGGGCGGTTTGGGTGGCGGCTCAGCCTGCCCGCGATGATGTCCTACTGGAGCGAGTTAGCCCGCGAAATTATATTGCCGCCCAAGGGAATTGGCACGACGATGGTGCAGGCCGCGTGGACGTCGCCGCCCTACGTGAACGACCGGCTCATTGCCGGTCTCAGCGAGCGACTGGGGCCCGATTTTCAGCTGCTGACGTTCGAATGCGATCACATGGTGGCCGAGACCAGACCGGCCGACGTCGCCGCACTGATCCGAGAGCGGCTGGACCGACCATGGCGCCGGTGACCGACGAGCAGGTCGAGCGGGTGCGCGCACTGGTCGCCTCGATTCCCGCCGGCCGCGTCTCGACGTACGGTGACATCGCTGCTCTCGCAGAGCTTTCCAGCCCACGGATCGTCGGGTGGATCATGCGAACCGACTCCTCGGACCTGCCCTGGCATCGGGTGATCACGGCGTCGGGCCGGCCCGCGCGGCATCTGACCACCCGGCAGTTGGAACTGCTTCGGGCAGAAGGGGTTCTCGCGCGCGACGGCAGGGTGGCTCTCGATGAGGTCCGCTACCAGTTCCCGGCTTAGAGGATCAGCCGTACCAACGCGGCCGTGCGGGCCAGACCCGGGAAGGCGGCAGCCGTCGAACGTGGGTGCAGTGCATGCACCGCGAGCCGGAACATCAACGCGCGCAACAACATCTGCGGCCACTCCGGCAGTGCGTTCCAGCGATCGATGAGCCCTTCGTCGGCTCGCCCCACGACAATGCGTCCACGACGACGACGCCGGCCGCCCACGACGCGGGGCGCCAGTACGGCGTGATATCGGTGATCCCGGGCGCGGCCGTACCGGCGAACAGCACGGTGCCATAGAGGTCTCCGTCGACCAGTTGGTTGGGGCTCTTGGTCGGCCGCCGCAGCCCGGCAAGCTGGGTGATCAGCTCGACCGATCGCTGCCCATCGGCGGTGGGGGACGCGGAGCGTGCCGCCGCCGGCACCGACTGCAGCGGCCGTTCCTCCCAGGCGGCACGGTCGGCGGCGATGAACACGTCGACATCGGCCCACGGCGCGCTAGGTCCCTGGGTGAGGAATCGGGGCCGCTCCAGTTTGCCGGTCGCCTCGTGCAGCCGCACCGCCGCGGACACCACCTCGTCGTGCCGTGGTTCGGGTTGGCCGGCCACGAATGTGTCTGCTCGCCAACCGGACACCACGTAGCGTCCATCCGTCGAGCGGACCGGCCGGGCCAACCGGACGCCGTCGACGAACAACGTCTCGCGTACCCGCGCCGACCAGGCAGCGCGGGCGTTGTCGGCGACCATCGACAGCACCACTTCGCCGCACCGCCAGCCACCTTCCCAGCTGGCGCCCAGAGGTATCGGCGCAAGACCGCTCAAACCGAACGCCGCCAGCACGTGCTCAGGCGGGGGCTCGACAGTCACCCGGTTAGCCTAATCGGGCCCAGCGAACTCTCGGGACTAGACACGAGGACCCGGTTGCCCGCATCGGCTCAGTACATCACCATGTCGGGCTGCATCTGTTGGGCCCATGCCACGATGCCGCCCTGCAGGTGCAGCGCGTCGGCAAACCCCGCTTTGCGCACCGCGGCCAACGCCTCCGCGGAGCGCACTCCCGTCTTGCAATACAGCACCGGCGTACGGTCGCGCGGCAGCTTGGCCAGACCCTCACCGGAGCTGATCGACGACGTCGGGATCAACTGGGCGCCGTCGATGTGGTTGATGTCCCACTCGACCGGCTCACGCACGTCGATCAGGGCGATGTTCGTGCCGGATTCCAGCAAGTCACGAAGCTCGTGCGGGGTGATCGCGGAGTCAGCGGCAGCGTGGGCCGCCGGACCCGACACCGCTCCACAGAATTCGTCGTAGTCGATCAGCTCGGTGATCTCGCGCGTCGCCGGGTCCTTGCCGATCGTGATGGTGCGATAGCTCATCGCCAGCGCGTCGTACATCATCAGCCGGCCCAGCAGCGGCTCGCCGATTCCGGTGATCAGCTTGATCGCCTCGGTGCCCATCACCGACGCGATCGACGCGCACAGCACGCCTAGCACACCACCTTCGGCGCACGACGGCACCAAGCCCGGTGGGGGCGCTTCGGGGTACAGATCGCGGTAGTTGAGGCCACGGCCGCCGGGAGCGTCCTCCCAGAACACCGACACCTGGCCTTCGAACCGGTAGATCGACCCCCACACGTAGGGCTTGTGCGCCAGCACCGCGGCGTCGTTGACCAGATACCGGGTTGCGAAGTTGTCCGTGCCGTCGACGATCAGGTCGTACTGCCCGAAGATCCCAACGGCGTTCTGGGGCGTTCAGCCGCACCTCGTGCAGGCGCACTGCCACCAGCGGGTTGACCTCGGCGATCGAGTCGCGCGCGGACTGGACCTTGGACCGGCCGATGTCGGAGACCCGTGAATGATCTGACGTTGCAGATTTGACTCTTCG
>CAWIAC010000047.1:0-93770 GCA_963833935.1 uncultured Actinomycetota bacterium
CCGGGGTCGGTGACGTCGGCGCACAGTAACGTCACCGTGCTGCCTGCCGCGTTTCTGCGCGCATAGCCCAGTGCCGCTTCGGAATCGTCGATGCCCACCACCCGTGCATCCGGCCAGCGCCGCGCCAGTGCGAGCGCCAGCGCGCCCGAACCGGTGCACACATCGACGATCACCGGTCCGTCGGGGGTTTCGTCGAGACTCTGGGAAATCGCCCACTCCAGCAGGGCTTCGGTTTCTGGGCGCGGGACGAAAACTCCGGGCCCGACCGACAGGGTCAACGGCCCGAACGCGGCCGTGCCGGTGAGGTGTTGCAGGGGCACTCGGCGTGATCGTGCGGCTATCGCGACGTGGTAGCGGTCGAAAAACGTCTCATCGGGCGAGCCGAGGAGCGGCAGCCGTCCCCGCTCGGTTCCGGCCAGGTGCGCAGCCAATTCCTCGGCGTCATAGCGCGCGGAGTCGATTCCGGCGGCCGCGAGCAGCGTCGTAGCCGAGTCGATCGCGCACCGCAGGCGGGTTGTCATGCCTGCTGCAGCCGGGACTGCTTGTCGGCGGCGCCCAAGGCGTCGAACAGCGCATCGAGATCCCCGTCCAGAAGCTGGTCGAGGTTGTGCGCTTTGTAACCGATGCGATGGTCGGTGACGCGGTTCTCCGGGAAGTTGTAGGTGCGGATACGTTCGCTACGGTCGACGGTGCGGATCTGGCTGGCGCGATCCGCCGACGCGTCGGCCAGCGCCTGCTCCTCAGCCAATATCTGCAGGCGCGCGGCGAGCACCTGCAACGCTCGCGTCTTGTTCTGCAGCTGAGATCGCTCGTTTTGACAGGTGACGACAATTCCCGTGGGCAAGTGGGTGATGCGAACCGCCGAGTCGGTGGTGTTGACGCCCTGGCCGCCCTTGCCCGACGACCGGTAGACGTCGATGCGCAGGTCCGACTCGTCGATCTGCACCTCACCCACTTCTTCGGGTTCGGGATACACGAGCACGCCCGCCGCTGAAGTATGCACGCGGCCTTGGGATTCGGTGACCGGGACCCGTTGCACCCGGTGCACTCCGCCCTCGAATTTCAGACGCGCCCATACGCCGTCGGCCGAGTCGCCCTTGCTGCCGATCGCCAGCGTGGCATCCTTGTAGCCGCCCAAATCCGAGGTGGTTTCGTCCAATACCGTCACCGTCCAGCCGTGTCGCTCGGCGTAGCGGATGTACATCCTGGCCAGGTCCGCGGCGAAGAGCGCCGATTCCTCGCCGCCCTCGCCGGACTTGACCTCGAGCACGATGTCGTCGACGTCGTGCGGATCGCGTGGCGCCAGCATGTCGGTGAGCTGGGTGTCCAGCTCAGCGACTCGTGTTTCCAATTCCGCGACTTCGTCGGCGAACGACGCGTCGTCGACGGCGAGTTCGCGTGCCGTGTCCAGATCACCGCGGGCCGAGGTGAGCTTGCGGTGGGTCGCGACGATCGGGGCCAACTGCGCGAACCGACGCCCGACTTTGCGCGCATTGCCGGGATTGCTGTGCAGTTCGGGATCGGAGAGTTGACGCTCGAGGTCGGCGTGTTCGGCCACCAGCGCGTCAATCGCCGCAGCGCCCTGCGTCATGCTCCTCCTTCCCTACGCAACCGACTCTTGCGAACACGAAACGACGCCCGCCCTGCGCGTTTTACGCGACAGTTCGGGCGTCGGGTTCGCTACTTGTCGGCCGATGCTTCTTTCTCGGTGCCAGCCTTGCGCTTGCCGTAACGCTTCTCGAAGCGCGCGACCCGGCCGCCGCTGTCCAGAATCTTCTGCTTACCGGTGTAGAACGGGTGGCACTGCGAGCACACCTCGACCACGATGTGGCCGGTTTCTTTGGTGCTGCGGGTCTGGAAGGTATTCCCGCAACCGCAGACCACAGTGGTCTCGCCATAGGCGGGATGAATATCAGATTTCATGGTGTCCTCTTCGTCGGCGGTCGCCGGGTCGCCCTGGTGTGCTGGTGATCGGACGTGAACCGGAACCTCTGTTTCGGCTGCTGATTATGCCAGGTCAGCCGCTGTGTCCCTAAACGCCTGCGTGAGGGTGTGCATTCCCGGCGCGGCCGATTGCCCGCCCCGGGGCGCCGGCGGTTCGATCGACAACGGCATAGCTGGTGTCTCGGCCGATCCGGGTCCACAACAGGCCGCCGTCAGGGGTGCTGCCGCGCGCCCTCAGATCCCGCTTGAGGATTTTGTTGGTGGCGGTGGTCGGCAGGTGGTCGGTGATCCACACGTGCCGCGGCCAGGCCTTGGGTGAAAGGTCCGGCTGGTCCGCCAAAAACTGGCTGAACTCGTCCGGCGCCAACTCGGCGCCGTCGACCAGCACCAACGCCGCCATCACCTGGTCCCCCACCAGCTCATCGGGTACCGCGTACACCGCGACCTGGCTGACTGCAGGCAGCCGCTGCAGGATGCGCTCGATGGGCGCCGTCGTCATATTCTCGCCGTCGACACGCAGCCAATCCCCGCTGCGCCCGGCGAAGTAGATCCACCCTTCGGCGTCGCGGTAGGCCAGATCGCCCGACCAGAACATGCCATTGCGCAGTCGCGCGTCGGTGGCGTGCCGGTCGTTGTAGTAGCCGGCGAACAGTCCGGCACCTGTCGTGTTGACCAGTTCGCCGATCGCTTCTTCGCCGTTGACCAGCGTGCCGTCGTCGTCGAACCTGGCCACCGGGCATTCGGCGAGCGTGTCGGGGTGGTAAATGCTCACACCGGGGAAGCCGCGGCCGAGTGAGCCGGGCGGACAGCCGTCCTCGCGGGTGATGATGATCGCGCCTTCGGTGGAGCCGAAACCGTCCCAGACCGTGCAATCGAAGCGGCGGCTGAACTCCGCGATGTCGCGGTCGCTTGCCTCGTTGCCGAACGCGACCCGCAGCGGGTTGTCCGCATCGTCGGGGCGCTCGGGGGTGGCCAGGACATACGCCAACGGCTTGCCGACATAGTTCATGTAGGTCGCGCCGTAGCGCCGCAGTTCAGGCAGCAACCGCGACGCCGAGAAGGTGGCAGGCACCATCGCGGCGCCGGAGCCGACCGCCACGCTCCAGCCGGCGAGCAACGCGTTGGAGTGAAACAGCGGCATCGACAGATAGCAGACGCCGGAGGAATCGACATCGAAGCGCTCAATCAGGTTGGCGCCGGCGAAGATAACGGTCAGGTGGGTCACCTGGACTGCCTTCGGCTCACCGCTGGTGCCCGAGGTGAAGATCATCATCAACGTGTCAGTGGGAACGACCTCGCGATGCGCCACCAGCGGGCCGGCCGCTGCAAGCAGACCGGACCACTCTTCGGTGCTGACGTCGACCACCCGGACCCCGGGCAGCTCAAGGCCGTCGAGCAGCGCGCGATGGGCCGGGTCGACGAGCAGTATTTGGCAATCGGCACGGACGATGTCTTTGACCAGCGCCGCACCGCGGCGGGTGTCGTTGATACCGCACAACACGTATCCGCCGAGCGCCGCCGCGGCCATGGCGGTGAGCATTTCGGGGGTGTTGCCCAGTAGCGCACCAACATGCAACGGGCGTTTCGGGTCGGCGATGCCGATCAACGCGGCGGCAGCGGCGGACGCATCCGCCAGATGCTCACGCCACGTCCACACCCGATCGCCGTATTTGACCGCCGGAGTGGAATCGCCGCTGCGTGCCCGAAGCAGTTGCTGAATAGTGTCCGCCACGGCTCACCACTTTCCCGTCGATCCCAACAGGGCGCACGTTACCGATGCAACTTGCGCTGCCCAGCGGGACGGGCGATGTTTGTCGACGGCGGTGATGTGCTAACCGGATCGGCCCGGGCTAGTCGTTGTCCATTCCCGGTGTCGTCTTGGACACCTGAACCAGGAACTCGTAGTTGGTCTTGGTCTTTCGCAGCTGCGACATCAGCAGGTCGATCGCTTGATGCGAATCCAGCCCCGACAGGACGCGGCGCAACTTGTGCACGATGGCGAACTCGTCGGGCGAGAGCAACAATTCGTCCTTGCGAGTACCCGACGGGTTGACGTCGACGGCGGGGAACACGCGGCGCTCGGAGATCTTGCGGTCGAGTTTGAGCTCGGCGTTACCGGTGCCCTTGAACTCCTCGAAGATCACCGTGTCACCGGTGGACCCGGTCTCCACCATCGCGGTGGCGATGATGGTCAGCGATCCGCCCCCTTCGATGTTGCGGGCCGCGCCGAGGAAGCGCTTCGGCGGGTACAGGGCGGTGGAGTCAACACCACCGGACAGGATGCGGCCGGATGCCGGCGACGCGTTGTTGTAGGCGCGTCCCAGCCGGGTGATCGAGTCGAGCAGAACCACGACGTCTTTGCCCTGTTCGACGAGTCGCTTGGCGCGCTCGATTGCCAGTTCGGCCACCGCGGTGTGGTCTGACGGCGGCCGGTCGAACGTCGAGGCGATGACCTCGCCCTTGACCGAGCGCGTCATATCGGTGACCTCTTCAGGCCGCTCGTCGACGAGCACCACCATCAGGTGGCATTCCGGGTTGTTCTTGGTGATCGCGTTGGCGATGCTCTGCAGAATTGTCGTCTTACCCGCCTTGGGCGGCGACACGATCAGCGCGCGCTGGCCCTTGCCGATCGGCATGATCAGGTCGATGACGCGCGTGGTCAGCTGGTCGGGAGTGGTCTCTAGACGTAGCCGTTGGTTGGGGTAGAGCGGTGTCATCTTGGAGAAATCGGGACGCTTCTTGGCGTCCTCGACCGGCCCGCCGTTGACGGTGTCCAACCGCACCAACGGGTTGAACTTCTGCCGCTGATTGGGCTGTTCACCGTCCTTGGGAATCCGCACCGCGCCCGTCACCGCGTCGCCGCGGCGTAAGCCGTTCTTGCGCACCATGTTCATCGAGACATAGACGTCGTGCGGACCGGCCAGATAGCCAGAGGTGCGGACGAACGCGTAGTTGTCCAGGACGTCGAGGATGCCGGCCACCGGTTGCACGACGTCGTCGTCTCGCAATTCGGTGGTGTCGCCGCCGTTGTCGCCGGGCCGGTCACCGCGCCGTCTGCGCTCCCGGAATCGGCGCCCGCGGCGGCCGCCGCGCCCGTCGCCGTCGTCGTCTTGCTGGTTCGAGCCGCCACGATTCTGCTGGCCGCCCGAGCCTTGTTGATCGCCGCCCTTGTCGGACTCGCCCCTGTCGGAGGCTTTGTCCGCCTCGCGCTCCTCGGACTTGCTGTCCTTTGGATCACGGGCGGGCCTGTCGGTCTCGGACTGATGGTTCTTTTCGGCCCGGTTGCTGTTCTTCTGCTCCCCCGCATCTTCGGCGGAGGACGGGGGTGCATCCTCAACGGCCGTTTCGGCATGGTTGGTCGCGGCCTTCGCGCTCGGGTTGCCTGTCTCACCGGCGCCGCCGTTGGCCGACGCGCCGTTGGCGTGTCCCTGACGGGATTCCCGGATCGCGGCGATCAGTTCGCTTTTACGCATACCCGACGTGCCCTTGACACCGGCCTGATTGGCCAGCGCGCGCAGTTCGGGCAGCACCATGGTGGCCAGCGAGCCATCCGACCCGCTCGAATGAGCGTCGGCTTCGCTGGAAGTGTCAGAGGTCACGGCATGCGGCACGTCATTTTCGGTGTTGTCGCCAGCCGTTACGAGGTCCGTATCGGTCACGGATTTCCTTTCTTTCCCTCGCTGATCGAATCAAGCCAGGGGTTCGTTGCATTCAGCCAAATCGGCGAGTGCTGCCAAAAGTCGACTCTGCAGCGGTGATCGCCAATATTGGCGGTTTAAATGGCGAACCATCGTCCACGAGAAGAATTTGGTGTTCGTCCTAGTCTTAACGCAGATGCAGATGCTGCGATTGCCGGACGGCTCCGAGAATAACCTGCTTCGATGCCGGAAGCAAGAAGCCCCTCCGCCGTGGCCGCAGCGGCACTAGCTGGGTACTGCCACGCCTGAGGTCCAGCGGACCCCGTCGCCGACCGTCATCTCGCCGACCGCGAAGCCGTGTTCGGCTGCGTACTCCAAAGCCTCGGCGGGTAACTCAGCCGTCGTGCTCAGCGCGATCACCGTCGGACCACCACCGGAAAGCACAGCTGCCATGTCGTAACGGCGCAACAGCCGCAGGTATTCCGCCGATGACGGCATCGCCGGCGCCCGCTGCGGCTGATGAAGCACGTCCTCGGTGGCGGCCATCAACAGATCGGGCCGCTCGGTGAGCGCCACCACCAGCAGCGCTGCGCGGCTGACGTTGAACCGGGCGTCCTCATGGCTGACTTGTGCGGGAAGTAGAACCCGTGCCTCCGCGGTCGACGAGCGTTGCGCGGGAATGGCCGGGAACAGCCGTATGTCGGGATGAAGGCGCACCGGCACTGCCGAGTAGGCCGGCGGCGCGCCATTTGGGTCGGTCCACGAAACGACGGCGCCGCCGAGCACCGCGGCCGCGGCGTTGTCGGGGTGCCCTTCGAATTCCGATGACAGCTGAATCAACTCGGCCTGGCTCAACGGCGTCGAACCGGACTGTGCCAGAAGACCGTTGACCGCAGCCAGGCCGCCGACGACTGCAGCCGCCGACGAGCCGAGACCGCGCGAATGCGGGATGGCGTTGCGGCACCGCACTGTCATGCCGGGCACACCCACACCGGCGGCCTGCAACCCGCGTTCGACGGCGCGAACCACCAGATGACCCGCGCCAAGCACCAACTCCCCGGCGCCCTGCCCCTCGACCTCGACGGTCAGCCCGGAATGGGTTGTCTCGACGATGATTTCGTCGTAGAGACTCAGCGCCAGTCCGATGCTGTCGAAGCCAGGGCCGAGGTTGGCGCTGGAGGCCGCGACGACCGAACTGGCTAGCAGCCCAGCGGGCAGCATCGCCACTAGCCCAACCCCAACTGCGCGACCACGGCGACCGGGTCCACGGGAAGCGGCGACACGCTGGGCATGTCACGCAGCGCTGTGTCGGGGTCTTTGAGGCCGTTGCCGGTCACCGTGCACACCACGGTCGATCCCGGTGCCACCCAGCCATCCGCGACGGCTTTGAGCAGACCGGCGATGCTTGCCGCCGACGCCGGTTCCACGAAGATGCCCTCGGCGCCTGCCACCAGGTGATACGCGGAGAGGATCTCGTCGTCGGTGGCGGCCAGGAACCGGCCGTCGGATTGTTGCTGCGCCGCGACGGCCGGCCCCCATGAGGCGGGAGAGCCGATGCGGATCGCGGTGGCGATCGTCTCGGGATTTTTCACCGGCTCCCCGGACACCAACGGCGCCGCTCCGGCCGCCTGGGTGCCCAGCATGCGCGGCAGCTTGTCAATCACACCGTCAGCGTGGTATTCGGTGTAGCCCTTCCAATACGCCGTGATGTTCCCCGCGTTGCCAACCGGCAGGGCGTGCACGTCCGGTGCGACGCCCAACACGTCCACGATCTCGAACGCCGCCGTCTTCTGGCCCTCGATGCGAACGGGGTTGACGGAGTTCACCAACGAGATCGTCGGGAAGTCGGCGACGATCTTGCGGGCAAGCTCCAGGCAGTCGTCGAAATTGCCGTCGATCTGAATGATCTTGGCGCCATGCATCACAGCCTGCGCAAGCTTGCCCATCGCGATCTTGCCCTGTGGGATCAGCACCGCGCAGGTGATGCCGGCGCGGGCGGCGTACGCCGCTGCCGACGCTGACGTGTTTCCCGTCGAAGCGCACAGCACCGCCTGCTGCCCGCGGGCTACCGCGTCAGTGACGGCCATCGTCATGCCACGATCTTTGAAGGAGCCGGTGGGATTAAGGCCCTCGACTTTGAGATGAACCGTGCAACCGGTCTTTTCCGAAAGTCTGGGTGCCGGGATCAGCGGGGTCCCGCCCTCGAACAAGGTGACGGGAACCCAATCGTCGCCGACGGGCAGGCGGTCCCGATAAGCCGCGATAAGACCGGGCCACTGCGGCCGGGTGTTGGTCTTGGCGGCACTGGACGGACTCATGCGCTGGTTCCTTCCAGCCGCAGGACGCTGGCCACACTTTGCACCACGTCGAGATCGGCCAACGCGTCGACGGTTTCGGACAGGGCGGCGTCCGTGGCGGTGTGGGTGACCACGACGATGCGAGCTCCGATGCGTCGTCCGCCCTCGCCGACCACACCCTCCTGGCGGACTTCGGCGATGCTGACTTCACGCTTAGCGAATTCTGCTGCCACCGAAGCTAATACGCCCGGCTTATCGGCGACGTGCATGCTGACGTAGTAGCGAGTCGCGATCACGCCCATCGGGGCGACAGACAATTGAGCATACTTGGACTCTTTCGGCCCTCGGCTGCCCAGTACCCGGTTACGAGCGGCCATCACCAGATCACCGGTCACCGCTGATGCGGTTGGCGCTCCGCCGGCGCCCTGACCGTAGAACATCAGCCGTCCCGCGGCCTCGGCCTCGACCACCACGGCATTGAACGCACCGTTGACCGTGGCGAGCGGATGTGCCAATGGCACCAGCGCCGGGTACACCCGGGCGGAGACCTTCTGTTGCCCATCATCGGTGGTGATCCGTTCGCAGATCGACAGCAGTTTGATGGTGCAGCCCAGCGCGCGGGCCGAGACGAAGTCATCCGGGCTGATCTTCGTGATGCCCTCGCGGTAGACATCGTCGGCGGTCACCCGGGTGTGGAACGCGATGGACGCGAGAATAGCGGCTTTCGCCGCGGCGTCGAAGCCTTCCACATCGGCGGTGGGGTCGGCTTCGGCGTAGCCCAGCGCGCTCGCGTCGGCCAGGGCCTGCTCGTAATCGGCGCCGGTGCTGTCCATTTCGGACAGGATGTAGTTCGTGGTGCCGTTGACGATACCGGCCACCCGCTGAACCGTGTCGCCGGCCAACGACTGGGTCAATGGGCGGATCACCGGGATAGCACCTGCCACGGCAGCCTCGAAATAGAGGTCGACGTGGGCGTTTTCGGCCGCCTGCGCGAGCTCGCCGGTGGAGACTGAAAGCAGGGCCTTGTTCGCCGTCACAACCGACTTGCCGTGTTCCAGCGCAGACAGGATCGCCTTGCGCGACGGTTCGACCGGACCCATCACCTCGATGACGATGTCGACGTCCTCGCGGGTGACGAGTTCGTCGATGTCGTCGGTGAGCAGATCGAGCGGCACACCCCGGTCCGCGGCAACTCGGCGAACGCCGATACCGCGCAGCACCAGCGGCGCACCGACCCGGGCGGCGAGGTCGTCAGCACTCTGCTCGATGATGCGAACAACTTCACTGCCCACATTGCCCAGTCCCAATACCGCTACACCGACTGGCTTTTCATCGGTCCCCATGCCTCACGTCACCTCCAGACTCAGCAGATCGTCGACCGTTTCCCTGCGCAGGATCAGACGCGCGCGTCCGTCGCGCACCGCCACCACCGCAGGGCGGCCGACCAAGTTGTAACGGCTCGACAGCGCATAGCAATACGCACCGGTCGCAGCCACAGCGACGAGATCGCCCGGCACTATGTCATCCGGTATCCACGTATCCCGAACCACGATATCGCCGCTCTCGCAATGCTTTCCGACAACCCGGGCCAGCGTCGAGGTCGAGTTGCTGGAGCGGGAGACCAGCCGCAAGTCATAGTCGGCGCCGTAGAGCGAAGTACGGATGTTATCGCTCATCCCGCCGTCGACGCTGACGTAACGTCGATGCGCCGTCGCGCTCACACCGACGTCTTTGACGGTGCCGACCTCATACAGGGTGATGGTCCCAGGCCCGGCGATGGCGCGACCGGGTTCGACGACGAGCCGCGGAACCGGCAATCCCACCGCCGCGGATTCGTTGCGCACGATGTCGCCGAGCTTGTCAGCGAGTTCGCACACCGGAGGTGGATCGTCGTTCGGCAGATACGAGATGCCGATGCCGCCACCGAGGTCGATGGTGGCGATCTGCGAGGTCTTGTCGACTCCGAACTCAGCGACGACATCACGCAACAAACCGATCACCCGGTGCGCGGCAAGTTCGAAGCCGCCGACGTCGAAGATCTGCGAGCCGATGTGACTGTGCAGGCCCACCAGTCGGAGATGATCGGTGGCGAAAACCCGCCGAACCGCGGCCATCGCCGCGCCGTTGGCCAGCGACAGCCCGAACTTCTGGTCTTCGTGGGCGGTGGAGATGAACTCGTGGGTGTGGGCTTCGACACCGACGGTGACGCGGACCAACACATCCTGGACGACGCCTGCCGCCCCGGCGATGATGTCGAGACGCTCGATCTCGGTCATCGAGTCCGCCACAACGTGAGCGATTCCGGCCTTGACCGCCGCGGTCAGCTCCGCGACAGATTTGTTGTTGCCGTGCAGCGCGATCCGCTCGGGAGGGAAGCCGGCATGCAGTGCGACGGCCAATTCCCCCCCGGTGCAGACATCCAGTGAGAGGCCTTCTTCGTCAATCCACCGCGCGATCTCGCCAGATAGGAAGGCCTTGGCGGCATAGTGCACGTTGGCGCCTCCGCCGAAGGCCGCCGCGATCGCGCGGCACCGTGCCCGGAAGTCGTCTTCGTCGATGACGAACAGTGGCGTGCCGTACTGCTGGGCCAGCGAGGTAAGCGAGACGCCAGCGACGCTGACGACCCCGTTGTCGCCGCGAACAGCGTTGCGCGGCCAGACATTCGGTGCCAATTCCAGCAGTTCCTCCGTCGTTCCCGGTCGCGGCGGAACACCGGATTGATGGCGGTCTTCGGCGTGCCGGGGGCCGGCCGGATGGGCGTTCACATTCGCTCCGGAGCGCAAACGCCCAGGATGGCCAGCCCGTTGGCGATCACCTGGCGGGTCGCCTGGCACAGCGCCAGCCGAGCGGTGTGCAGGTCGGTGGGCTGCTCGTCGCCCTGCGGCAACACCCGGCAAGAGTCGTAGAACCGGTGATAGTCGCCGGCGAGGTCTTCCAGGTAGCGGCACACTCGGTGCGGTTCGCGCAGTGACGCCGCAGATTTCAGCACCCTGGGGAATTCGCCGAGACTACGGACCAGCGCGCCCTCCTTGTCATGGGTGAGCAAGTCGAGGTGGCTGGTGTCGGGGATCAGGCCGAGCTCGGCGGCGTTACGGGCCAGCGCGGAGAGCCGGGCGTGCGCGTATTGCACGTAATAGACCGGGTTTTCGCTGGACGCCGACGACCACAGCGCCAGGTCGATGTCGATCGGGGTGTCCACCGAAGACCGGATCAGGCTGTAGCGTGCGGCGTCCACGCCGATCGCCTCGACCAGGTCGTCGAGGGTGATCACGGTGCCGGCCCGTTTGCTCATCTTCACCGGCTGGCCGTCGCGCACCAGGTTAACCATCTGGCCGATGAGCACCTCCACGGTGGCCGGGTCGTCGCCGAACGCGGCGGCCGCGGCCTTCAGCCGGGAGATGTAGCCGTGATGATCTGCGCCGAGCATGTAGATGCAGAGATCGAAGCCGCGTTCCCGCTTGTCCAGGTAATAGGCGAGATCGCCGGCAATGTAGGCGGGTTTGCCGTCGCTCTTGATCACGACGCGGTCCTTGTCGTCACCAAAAGCACTGGTGCGCAACCAGGTTGCGCCCTCCTTCTCGTAAATGTTGGCGTTCTCGCGCAGCCGCGCGATCGCCTGCTCGACGCGACCGCTGGTATGCATTGACTCTTCGTGGGTGTACACGTCGAAGTCGGTGCCGAAGTCATGCAGCGATTGCTTGATGTGGGTGAACATCAAGTCGACGCCGATCCTCCGAAAAGTCTCGTGCTGCTCGGCGTCGGGTTGACTCAACGCATCGGGCGCTTGCTGCAGGACCTGCGCGGCGATGTCGGCGATGTAGCTGCCCGCGTAGCCGTCTTCCGGGGCGGGCTCGCCTTTGGCTGCGGCGATCAGGGATGCGGCGAACCGGTCGATCTGAGCACCGTGGTCGTTGAAGTAGTACTCGCGCACCACGTCGGCGCCCTGCGTCGTGAGCAACCTGCCCAACGCGTCGCCAACGGCCGCCCAGCGGGTGCCGCCGATGTGGATTGGGCCGGTCGGGTTGGCGGAGACGAACTCAAGGTTGATGTTGTGTCCGGCCTGGGCGTCGGAGTTGCCGTAGGTGTGACCGGCATCGATGACGTTGTTGACGATGAGACCCTGCGCCGAGGCGTCCAGCCGCAGGTTGATGAAGCCCGGCCCGGCGACCTCCGCCGAAGCGATGCCGTCGGCTTGGGCCAGCGCCTCGGCCAGCCATCCGGCCAGCTCACGAGGGCTGACGCCGACCTTTTTACCGAGCTGCAGCGCCAGGTTGCTGGCATAGTCACCGTGCTCGGGGTTGCGGGGCCGCTCGATGGTGACCGACGGCGGCAGCGCGGCACTGTCGAGCGCATGCTCGGTCAGTACCGCGGCGGCGGTGGCCTTGAGGAGATCGGCCAGGTCGGTGGGGTTCACGCAGGCCATCCTATTGGCTGGGGTCCGCTGGCCCCGAATCCGTTCCGGTGCTCAGCTGGTCGCTTTGATGCGTTAGTCTGTCGTGGCCCGTTGGCGCAGCATTTTTCGCGTGCGCCCCCGTAGCTCAGGGGATAGAGCGTCTGCCTCCGGAGCAGAAGGCCGCAGGTTCGAATCCTGCCGGGGGCACCACCTGACCAGCGCAGATGCAATCCCGCACAAGATTCGCACAACTAGGCAACCGGCGTGGCTCCAGCAGGATGGAGCCCGACCCATGAACACCACCAGCGGCTAACAACGAAGCGCAATGGCCGGCTGTACAGGGGATGCGAATTACTTGTTCATGTCGCAGAGTTTGTGCCCCTCGGCATCGAAGTCGCTTGCGTTGACCTTCGGGGCTGGGCCATCCGGGCCATCCAGCCAGATCTCGTGGAAGTCTTTGCTGATGTGCTCGCTGTGGACGAGGTTTGTCTGTTTGGTGTCGCTGCCGCACGCGGCGCAGATGGCGCCGAAGGCGATCACACACACGGCAAGTGGCATCGCGCGTTGACGTGGGACTGTTGACACTGAGGGGGATGCTAGCTCCGTCGCGCTGGGTCGTAGTGCCCTTTAAGGTGAAGTGCCGCTGACGATTTGTGGCCATAGGCTCTCCGCGCGCACGCGCGACATCGAGACCATCGACGCAGAATTTCGACTGCTGCTCGCGATTCGCCACATAGCCCGTGAGGCAGAAGGTCGCACTCCAAATACGGCGCGAATAGACGCGCTACTGGACGAGCGGTCAGCGGGTTCAGCCGCGACCCAGGCACCTCGCGTGCAAAACAAGTAGTACATTGCAAAACAGGTAGTACCTATTGCAGCGTGCCAAAAAAACAGGTAACGCAGCACTCCTCACACATGCCGTCCCCGCCTGCACAATTCCCACCATGCGACGACCACGCCGTTCCCAAGAAACACCGAAACGGGGTTGCACCACCGTGAAGCAGTTGTCCGCGCTGGTCGCCCTGGAGAGGATTCCGGTTCCCGTACTTGCCATCGCGAATGACGGCGGCATCTTGTTCACCAACACCGCATTTGCCCAAATGGTGGGCTGCGAGCCGGATGAGGTCATGTCTCGGAGGTTCCATCAGATCTTCCACCGGGCTCCAACCTCGGAATCCCAACAATCAGTCGTCCATGCCCGCGCGAACAAGGTCGTCGAATTGGCGCATAAGGACGGTTCAGTCGTGCGAGCGTTGATGAGCAGGTCAGCCCACATGCGCGCGGACAATCAGCTGACCCTCGCGACGTTTCAGGATCTAACTGAGCAATTATGGAAAGTGGGGCCGCCGCCGCGCTGCTGATTGGCAGCACGCCGCGACGCTGGCCGGCGACCATCTCGTCGGCAAGTACGGCGACTACCCGCCAGCGGTATGAGAGTCGGCATCCACCACGAATTTTCCTGGTGGCCCTTGAGGTTCAGACCCTGACGTCGCGAATATCCGAAAGGTTGTGATGGGTCGCGCGGGGTCCCACGCCTACGCTGCTCCCAGCGGTAACGACAAGGTTGGTCCCCACCTTGTAGGGAGGTCCGGTGATCGGTTGGACAAACGCGGAGTACACGCCTGGCGGCTCACCATAGAGGTACTGCAGGCTATATGGGCTGTCGGACCAGGAAGTAGGTGCGACAGTAAGTTGGGGCGCAAACACGTTGACGCACTCCGACGTCACAGGCGTCACGAACAGGCTCACAGTGATATCTTGGCCGGTCTCGTTGGACAGGGTGAACTCGATGCCATCGGCTGTTCCGATCGCAGCCACAAGCATCCCAGGAGGGTCGGACATATCGCTACTCCTTCGATTCGATGACTCGGTCTTGGATTTTCAACGGTCCCGTCGAATTTTGGGGGCCGCTGGTTACCGTTCAATGGTCAGCGGTAAGACGTACAACTGACCCGAGTAGTTGACTACTCGAGTTTGCGACGTTCACCGAGGCGTTCAATCCCGGATGTGGAGTTCGAGATCGACGACAAGGTGGACCATTACGAAGCCGAGACGGGCTTCGCTGACTAGACTTAACGGACGGCAGTCAGCACTTCAGTGACCAAAGCGGCCATGCACCAACTGGAAACCGTAACGACAGGCCGCACGTCCAACACCGATGTGGATGACGACGAACGCCACGCCCTACGCGATGAAGGACTCGACCCCCAACAATCCCGCGGTCATCGCGGTCAGGGAGAGAAAATGGCATTACATTATGATGTGTTACCAATAACCTTGGCTGTCGACGATGGCGTATACCTTATTTTTCAGATCATGTCCGACGGTGGCACCGTCGCCACCGCCACGTTAGGCATTAAGCACAGTGCCGACCCGGGTGGTACATGGGTCGAGACCGTGAAATACGCCTCGCGTGCACAACAAGACCTACAAGTTATCTGGGACGACGCGAGCACGACCACTTATCACTCCCCCGCATTCGCGGGTCTCCCGCCTTTCGTCCTTAACAAACTGTTAGGGGTGACCGGAATAAACGCTGCTTAGACGCGGCCATAGGGCCTTCCCAGGTCACCATCCCGAAGTGGCGCGCTGCCGACCGAGAAGTTCCAGCACACGGTCGAGCCGGTGGTATTCGACAATGCCGACCACGCCGCGACTCAGGAGTGCCCGAGCCGATCCATCGTCTCCGCCAGGATGCCGACCCGAGGGGCCATCGTAGCGGCGAAGTGTCGCAGGTCATGGATGCGGACATTCCTCATGATGCCAACGGCTTTCAGTGCCTCTGCGAAGATGCCGCGGAATGGTTCGCTCGTTGAAGTGGCAAGCCCGATCAGCCTTCCTCGGGGCAGTACTCGAAATCCGTCAGTTGGCGGGGCACCAATATCTGCGCGAGTCTGGTGGCCGCTCGTCGACTGCGAGAACGCTAGTGCGCCGTCCTACTGGCAGCTGCCGGCCGGTGCCGGAAGCGGGATAGCCGGCTGCGGCCATCTACCCACCTTGACGCACTGCACCATCACCAGGGAGTTCGTCCCTGGGGCGCCCCGGTTTATGGCGCGCCAGTACGCGCACCGATGTCCAGGGCGCCGAACTGATGGTGTTCCAAAATGGCCGGGAACGACTGCGCAATGCGGTCGCTGTACACACCGAAGTCTCGTTCGTGCCGCTTTACCGCGATCAGCCGACGTTCGGTGAGGTGGACGGCGAATTGCGGTCGCAGGGGTTCGTGCCGCACTCGATGCCCGACGTGAGGCAATGGGCGATCGCGCCGACCGTGTTCGACGACAACTTGGACAAGCCAGGCAATCAACTACTCGACGCCGACATGGTTTACGTTCGGGACATCGCGCACCCGGAACGCATTACCAGCGAGCAACTTTCGCATCTAGCGATGATCGCGTTCCACGTCTATGGATCAGTTGACCTCGCCGTGTTCTGCATCATCGAACTGCAGCAGCGCGGGCGTGCACCGGAAGACGCCGTCGGACAGTTGATGCAACTCTTCGAGTAGACGAGAAGCGGAGATACGTTGCGCACCAGGTCAGTTCACGGCACCGCGGGTCACCAGGCACGCAAGCCGAGATGCCATGGCGCTTCCCCGTGCACGCCGGTGAACCGCTCGACGTACTGCTCGAGATGGTCGATGGGTGCCTCAGTGCCCGCCGCGTTTCCCTTCTCGCACCACGTCGCGATGGCCTCGACGTGGCTGCGGTCTGCGTCGCTCCCATGTGCAAGCGCCAAGCGCGCTCGAGCGAGATGGCCGGTAACCGCGTCACGGCCACCCCGCGGGTCGGAAAAGGCCAGGCGGTCTGCGGCGGGTTGGCGGGTCGGGGCATGATTCGGCCACGGCGGAGCGGTGTTTGCGGGATGCTGGTCGACAGGAAGCCTGATTCGTCGCTAGGGGACCTATGTCGGAGTTAGCGCAGGCCGCGGAGTCCCCGTCATCGGGGCAGCAACAGTCGCTGGACTATGACGCGTTTTTGTCTTATACGCATCGGGATCGGCCGGTGGTTTCTGGGATTCAGAAGGGTTTGCACCGTATCGGGCGCCGGGTGGGTCAGTTGCGGGCGTTGCGGGTGTTTCGCGATGACACCGATTTGGCGGCCAGCCCGGATCTGTGGGGCAAAATCACCGAGGCGTTGGACCGCTCGCGGTTTTTCGTGGTGACGCTGTCGCCGGGGGCGGCGGCGTCGCATTGGGTCAACCAGGAGATCAGTTATTGGCTTGAGCGCCGGGGCCGTGAGCAGTTGCTGTTGGTGTTGGCTGCGGGGCATTTGCAGTGGGACCAACAGGGCCAGTGTTTTGATCCGGGGGTTTCGGATGCCGCGCCGCCGGTGTTGAGGGTGCCGGGGTCGTTGCCGGTGGAGCCGTTGTTCATCGATGTCAGCACGGATGCGCCGTGGGATTTTCGCGGGCCGGTGTTTCGGGAGAAGATCACCGCGCTGGCCGCCCCGATTCATGGCAAACCCAAGGACCAGTTGGCCAGCGATGATCTGCGTGAGCAGCGGCGGTTTCGCCGGTTGCGGGCCGCGGCGATCGCCGGGCTGGTGGTGCTGACCGTCGCCGCGGTCGTCGCGGCGATCATCGCCGTGGCGCAGCGGCAGGAAGCCCTCCGCCAGCGCAACCAGGCCATCGCCCACCGACTTGTCTCGGACGCCAACGGCATGCTCGCCGGGTCGAATTCGGGCGGCGATGCGCGGGCATTCCGGGACGTGCTGGCCGCGCGGGCGTTGGCGGGCGACCCTGATGATGCGCTACTGCTGCACCCGTTGGATGTGCGGACCAACACCCTCAAAATCATCGACACCGACGCCCCATTAAATGATGCGGCGATCAGCCCCGACGGGCACCGGCTGGCCTCGGCCAGCCTTGACCACACGGTGCGGTTGTGGAACGCCGACACCGGCCAACCCATCGGCGCACCGCTGACCGGGCACACTGGCCAAGTATTCGGTGTGGCGTTCAGCCCCGACGGGCACCGACTGGCCTCCGCCAGCGGCGATAACACGGTGCGGCTGTGGAACGCCGACACCGGCCAACCCATCGGCCCACCGCTCACCGGCCACACGGACGCGGTGCGGAGTGTGGCGTTCAGCCCCGACGGGCACCGCCTCGCCAGCGGTGGCGGCGACCACAGGGTGCGGTTGTGGGACGCCGACACCGGCCAACCCCTTGGCCAACCGCTCACCGGACACACCAACGCGGTGTGGAGTGTGGCGTTCAGCCCCGACGGGCACCGCCTCGCCAGCTGCGGCCGTGACCACACGGTGCGGTTGTGGGACGCCGACACCGGCCGACCCCTCGGCGCCGGGCACACCGGCGAGGCGTGGAGTGTGACGTTCAGTCCCGACGGGCACCGCCTGGCCTCGGGCGGCATGGACGATTCCGACCTCGCCGGGGCGGTGCGAATCTGGGATGCCGACACCGGCCAAGTCCTGCAAACACTGACCGGGCACGCCGACGCAGTGGTCGGTGTGGCGTTCAGCCCGGACGGGCACCGCCTGACCTCCGCCGGCGCCGACAACACCGTGCGCTTATGGGACGCCGACACCGGCAAGGCCCTCGGGCCACCACTGACCGGGCACACCGACTCGCTGTCCAGCGTCACGTTCAGCCCCGACGGGCACCGACTCGTTTCCGCCAGCGTCGACCACACCATCCGGTTCTGGGACGCCGACCAGCCCTTGACCGGGCACACCGAACCCGTGGCCAGCGTGGTGTTCAGCCCGGACGGGCACCGCCTGGCCTCCGCCAGCTGGGACCACACCGTGCGGTTGTGGGACGCCGACACGGGCCGGCCGATCGGCGCACCGCTCACCGGCCACACCGACTCCGTGTGGGACGTGGCGTTCAGCCCGGACGGGCACCGCCTGGCCTCCGCCAGCGACGACAAGACGGTGCGGTTGTGGGACGCCGACACCGGCCAACCCATCGGCGCACCCCTCACCGGGCACACCGGCGGCGTGCTCAGTGTGGCGTTCAGCCCCGACGGGCACCGCGTCGCCTCCGCCAGCTGGGACCACACCGTGCGGTTATGGAATGCCGACACCGGCCAACCCATCGGCCAACCGCTCACCGGGCACACCAACGTCGTGTTCGGTGTGGCATTCAGCCCCGACGGGCACCGGCTGGCCTCGGCCAGCTGGGACGACACCGTGCGGTTGTGGGACGCCGACACCGGCCAACCCATCGGCCAACCGCTCACCGGGCACACCGACCGAGTGTTCGGTGTGGCATTCAGCCCCGACGGCCACCGACTGGCCTCCGCCGGCAGCGACAGCACGGTGCGGTTGTGGAACGCCGACACCGGCCAACCCATCGGCCAACCGCTCACCGGGCACACCGGCCAAGTGTTCGGTGTGGCATTCAGCCCCGACGGGCACCGACTGGCCTCCGCCAGCGACGATAGTGCGGTGCTGTTATGGAACGCCGACACCGGCCAACCCATCGGCCAACCGCTCACCGGGCACACCGAGAGCGTGTTCAGTGTGGCGTTCAAGCCCGACGGCCAGAGTGTCGCGTCCGCGGGCCGCGACCATACGGTGCGGCTGTGGCCCGTTACCGCGACACCGCAAATGCTGTGTAACAAGTTGACCGCCAACATGAGTCACAAGCAGTGGCGCGACTGGGTGTCCCCGGACCTCGGTTACATCACACTGTGCCCCGGGCTGCCGATACCAGCTGACAGCGCCACCTGACATACATCAACCAATTCGGCTCGACCGATCGTTGAGCAGGCGTCGCTGCGCATCCGGCGGCGCGGGTGGGACGGGCTGGTGATAGCTGACAAGGGCAAGGCGGTCTGCGGCGGGTTGGCGGGTCGGGGCATGATTCGGCCACGGCGGAGCGGTGTTTGCGGGATGCTGGTCGACAGGAAGCCTGATTCGTCGCTAGGGGACCTATGTCGGAGTTAGCGCAGGCCGCGGAGTCCCCGTCATCGGGGCAGCAACAGTCGCTGGACTATGACGCGTTTTTGTCTTATACGCATCGGGATCGTCCCGTGGTTTCTGGGATTCAGAAGGGTTTGCACCGTATCGGGCGCCGGGTGGGTCAGTTGCGGGCGTTGCGGGTGTTTCGCGATGACACCGATTTGGCGGCCAGCCCGGATCTGTGGGGCAAAATCACCGAGGCGTTGGACCGCTCGCGGTTTTTCGTGGTGACGCTGTCGCCGGGGGCGGCGGCGTCGCATTGGGTCAACCAGGAGATCAGTTATTGGCTTGAGCGCCGGGGCCGTGAGCAGTTGCTGTTGGTGTTGGCTGCGGGGCATTTGCAGTGGGACCAACAGGGCCAGTGTTTTGATCCGGGGGTTTCGGATGCCGCGCCGCCGGTGTTGAGGGTGCCGGGGTCGTTGCCGGTGGAGCCGTTGTTCATCGATGTCAGCACGGATGCGCCGTGGGATTTTCGCGGGCCGGTGTTTCGGGAGAAGATCACCGCGCTGGCCGCCCCGATTCATGGCAAACCCAAGGACCAGTTGGCCAGCGATGATCTGCGTGAGCAGCGGCGGTTTCGCCGGTTGCGGGCCGCGGCGATCGCCGGGCTGGTGGTGCTGACCGTGGCCGCGGTCGTCGCGGCGATCATCGCCGTGGCGCAGCGGCAGGAAGCCCTCCGCCAGCGCAACCAGGCCATCGCCCAGCAGCTTGTCTCGGACGCCAACGGCATGCTCGCCGGGTCGAATTCGGGCGGCGATGCGCGGGCATTCCGGGACGTGCTGGCCGCGCGGGCGTTGGCGGGCGACCCTGATGATGCGCTACTGCTGCACCCGTTGGATGTGCGGACCAACACCCTCAAAATCATCGACACCGACGCCCCATTAAATGATGCGGCGATCAGCCCCGACGGGCACCGGCTGGCCTCGGCCAGCCTTGACCACACGGTGCGGTTGTGGAACGCCGACACCGGCCAACACCTCGGCGCACCGCTGACCGGACACACCGACAGCGTGAACGGTGTGGCGTTCAGCCCCGACGGTCACCGACTGGCCTCGGCCAGCTTCGACCACTCGGTGCGGCTGTGGAACGCCGACACCGGCCAACCCCTCGGCGCACCGCTGACCGGGCACACCGACAAAGTGGGCACTGTGGCGTTCAGCCCCGATGGGCACCGCCTGGCCTCGGGCAGCGCCGACAACACAGTGCGGCTGTGGGACGCCGACACCGGCCAACCCCTCGGCCAACCGCTCACCGGACACACCAACGCGGTGTTCAGTGTGGTCTTCAGCCCCGACGGGCACCGCCTGGCCTCGAGCAGCGCCGACCACACGGTGCGGCTGTGGGACGCCGACACCGGCCAACCCCTCGGCCAACCGCTGATCGCGCACACCAACTCGGTATTTAGTGTGGCCTTCAGTCCCGACGGGCACCGCCTGGCCTCGAGCAGCGGCGACAAGACGGTGCGGTTGTGGGACGCCGACACCGGCCAACCGATCGGCCCACCGCTCACCGGCCACACCAACAGCGTGACCAGTGTGGTCTTCAGCCCGGACGGGCACCGCCTGACCTCCGCCAGCGGCGACAAGACGGTGCGGTTATGGGACGCCGACACCGGCCAACCCCTCGGGCCACCACTGATCGGGCACACCGGCAACGTGCTCAGTGTGGCGTTCAGCCCCGACGGTCACCGACTCGTCTCCGCCAGCTTGGACCATACGATCCGGTTCTGGGATGCCGACCAGCCCCTGACGGGGCACACCGAACCCGTATCCAGCGTGGCGTTCAGTCCCGACGGGCACCGCCTGGCCTCCGCCAGCGGCGACAGGACGGTGCGGTTGTGGAACGCCGACAGCGGCCAACCCCTCGGCGCACCCCTCACCGGGCATACCGGCCAAGTGGTTACTGTGGCGTTCAGCCCCGACGGGCACCGGCTTGCCTCCGCCAGCTTCGACACCACGGTGCGGTTGTGGGACGCCGACACCGGCCAACCCCTCGGCGCACCGCTCACCGGACACACCCAACCCGTATCCAGCGTGGCGTTCAGCCCCGACGGGCACCGGCTCGCCTCCGCCAGCGGCGACCGCACAGTGCGGTTATGGAACGCCGACACCGGCCAACCCCTGCAAACACTGACCGGGCACACCAACGTCGTGTTCGGTGTGGCATTCAGCCCCGACGGGCACCGGCTGGCCTCGGCCAGCTGGGACGACACCGTGCAGTTGTGGGACGCCGACACCGGCCAACCCCTCGGCCAACCGCTCACCGGACACACCAACCGAGTGAACAAGGTTGCGTTCAGCCCCGATGGCCACCGCCTGGCCTCCGCCAGCAGCGACAGCACGGTGCGGTTGTGGAACGCCGACACCGGCCAACCCATCGGCCAACCGCTCACCGGACACACCGGCACCGTGGATAGTGTGGCGTTCAGCCCCGAGGGCCACCGACTGGCCACCGGCGGTGAAGATGACACCGTGCGGTTGTGGAACGCCGACACCGGCCAACCCATCGGACAGCCCCTCACCGGACACGCGGGCTCGGTATATGGTGCCGCGTTCAGCCCCGACGGCCGGCGCGTGGCCTCCGCCGGCCGCGACGAGACGGTGCGGCTGTGGCCGGTGACCGCGACAGCGCAGATGCTGTGTAACAAGTTGACCGCCAACATGAGTCACAAGCAGTGGCGCGACTGGGTATCCCCGGACATCGGCTACATCACCCTGTGCCCCGGGCTACCCATACCCGCTGACAGCGCCACCTGAAAGAACTGAACAATTCTTGGTGGGCGCCGGAGTTGCAGCGTGGCAAGCATTGTCGCTAACGCGGCCGAGGTGCGACGCACACAGCGAGGCTTGCCAAGCGGTAGATCCTTAATACGTTATCTCGCAACATCTTTGGTTTTGATGGATGTCACGGCACCCGACAACCATCCGACACTCGCTTCGAAATCCCGCTGGCTACCCCACGATCTCGATTCGTCCTATGACGAAGACGCGTCATGGTCCAACGCCCACTCCGGCGGTGCCGGTGAGCCGAGAACTGATGTCACTGCGACGATTTGCAGACCGACCGAGGCGAGGATGGCAGGGTATTCCTTCACGAACATGCGGTCCAATTCGGCGATGTCGTCCGGCAGCTCCTCGAACGGCACAAGATACGGACTTTTCTTTTGCTCGACATCTCTGTCTCCCAGGGTCCAGCCATCGGCGAGGCGTTCTCTCATCCAGCGGTCATGTTCGGCGACGCCAAGTGTTTCGATCTCCAGGCCGGTGAATGTGAAACTTGCAGCATCCCAGTCGCGCAACGGCGCGAGCTCGTATTCGATACTGCGCAATTTCGCCGCGATGTCACGGGCGTGGGCGCGGCTGGACTCTTTGCGCGATTCGTCCAGTTCCGCCCACGCTGGGGCGTCGTTGCCCGCCGCGATCTGGTCGGCGCGCCAGCGCTCATGCAGCGCGCGAGCGATGGCTTCGAACGATCCGCCCCGGATGAGATCGACCGTGCAAATGCGCTCCAGCGTCGGGAAAACGACGACGTTTGCGAGCGGGCCATTGGTGCTCCGGATGTCGCTCATGATCCGAGATACCCCATCCGAGCGCGACAGCGCGACGACCAGGCCGACGGCCGGATTTAATGCGTGGCGCAACTTAAGCGCGGTCTCAAGTGCGTTCTCGTCGCGGTGTGCAGTGACGTAGGCGCGCGTTAGCGGTGCGGCTGCCGCGTCGGCATGATGGGCCGGCAGCCGCTGGATGTCGCGGGCCGAAGTCGAGAGGCTGATGAACTGACATACCTTTTCCAGGCCGGGATGTTGGGCGAGCAGTGCGCGCACCCGCTGATCCCCTCGGTCGTCCAGCACAGTGACCTGCAGCGGGGAGGTGTCGTCGCCGCGGCGGCTGTCGTACCAATCGCGCGCCGCGTGCCAAATCAGCCAGGCTCCCAAGTCATCAAGGTGGGCGACCAGAATGTGTGGCTGCCCGTGCTCACTGTCGATGGGAAACTCGTTGAGCATCAAGCGCGCGCTGATCTCATCGGTATTGAAGAAGTCCAGTGCCGATGCAGAGGCGGTGCGCTTGGTCTCTTGAATCCGCAGTAACATGCACAAGTCGGGGTCGGTGATTTGGGCCAGACAGCTCAATTGACCGCCGGAATGGGACGCGACCAACTCACTGGCGACGGCCACGATCTCGGTATTGACCGCATCCTCAGGGGTGACAGCCAGCAGCCGGACCGCACGCTCCACGCCGGCGGTGTGCAATGTGCGCTTCAGCTTCGCATCACCGATGATCACCGGCACCCCCCGGCTACGGCACAAGTCGATGTGGGGATTGTTGGCGTCGGCCTCGATGACCACCACGCCCGCATCGGCGTCACGCAGATGGCCAACAAACACGCTGCCCTTATAGCCGAGACCGCACACCACGACGTGGCCGCGCATCCACGGGATGCGCATTTGCCGTACCCGGTCGGCAAACAGGGCTGCGACCGCCGTAACACCCGCCCACCCCGTGACGATGAACGCCAGAAAACGAGCGATGTTCAGCGAGGTGGGCAGGTGGGTTTCGGCCATCGTCGTGCCGAAGAACAACTGCATGCTCGCGTACGCGACGTCACTGAGCGAGGGAGCTTTGTGTTGGCCGGATAAGTACGTCCAATACCCAACGCAACCTAGGGCGAATGCGCCAATGCCGGCCGCCACCAGGATGTGCCAGCTGTAGTCGGCCAACACGCGAAAGACTTTGTGTGAGATCGAGTGTCGAAATCGCATTAACCTCACCCGATCCTACTGACACTCGCGGTCAGGTCGAAGATCCACCCAGACAATCACTGGCACTCATCGCACCCACTGGGGCCGGCGGAAAGCACGCTCCGCCAGCGCCTCCCAATCCTCCGACCTGACTGCCAAGATGCACACTCCCTGCGATCCACTCTGCTCTGCGAGCGGTTATGTTGCCACCGCCTACGACGGATTAGGCCCGCACCACAAACGTATCGGCTACACGCCGCCGACGTCCACGTTTTCATGGGTCGTTAGCACGTGAGAGTAAACGCGGCGCTGAAACCCGTCCCTCAGCTCCTGTAGCACACGTAACATCACTGCGGCAGCCGGATCGATCCCAGGCGGTAGGGGACTGATCCCTTGTGAGGCTGGTGATCCTGGTGGGTAGGCACGAACGGTGGTGAGTGGTGGCTGAGTTTGCCACGGGCGTGGCGCTGGCGATTGATTTCGGCAGCTCGAATACCGCGGCGGCGTTTCGGGACCGGCACGGCTATGTGCAGGAGATCAGGTTGTCGACGGCGGGTTCGTTGATGCCCTCGGCGGTGTTCTACGACGGTAGCCGTTTCCTGGTCGGGCGTACGGCGTTGCAGGCGGCATTCACCTCGCCGGAAGCCTTTGAGCCCTCGCCCAAGCGCCGGCTGGCAGACCGTGAAGTCTTTTTGGGCGGCAGCATGATCGCGGTAACCGAGATGGTCGCCGCGGTGTTCGCCGAGGTGCTGGCCCGGGCCAGTCAGGTGATGGCGGCCGCGCCCGATGTCGTGATCGTCACCCATCCCGACCAATGGAGTGCCCCGTTACAGCAACTGTTGGCGGAGTCGGCATGCGCGGGGGGCGTCGATCGCGACCGTCTGCGGTTGGTTAGTGAGGCCCAGGCGGCGGCGTGGTTTTATGCGATGTCGGCCCCCGACATGGCGGTGGGCGCGCGGTTGGTGGTCTTTGACTTCGGGGCGGGCACTTGCGATGTCGCGGTGCTGGAACGACAACCCGATCACAGTTTCGCGGTCATCGCCTCGGACGGATTGGATGGTTTGGGCGGTCACGACTTGGACGCCCGCGTGCAGGCCTGGGTGCGTCGCCAACTGGCGGTCAGCGATCCGGTGCTGCTGGCCGAGGTCAATGATTCCGCCGCGATCGCCACCCGGTTGGCGCTCAATGATCGGATACGCGACGCCAAAGAGGCGTTATCGGAAGCCAGTTCCGCGGCGATCATGGTTGCCGCGACCGCTAATACCCAGGTTCTGCAGTTGACCCGCGATGAATTCGACGAACTCATCGGCCCCGACATCGACCGGGCGGTGGGGTTGGCCACACGCGTGATGGCCGACGCCTATCAGCGGCGTCCATCCGACCAAACGCCGACGATCTATCTGACCGGGGGTTCCTCCCAGATTCCGCTGGTGCATTCCCGGCTTGCCAAGCTGGCACCGGTCGGTGTGCTCGGCGACCCGAAAATGGTTGTGGCCCAAGGCGCGTTATACACCCCCGCGGCCACACCGGCCTCCCCACCACAACCACCGTCGGTCACACCAGTTTCCACCACGGCACCATCACCGGCGGCAACGACCGCCACACTGGTCGGCCCCGCACCCACCCACACCCAACAACCACTCCACAACGTTGGGGGGCCGCCAGCCCCGCCCTCCCATTTGATGCCAGGCGGGCAGCCCTGGCCACCCCAATCCGGCACACCGTCATCGTCACAGCCCGGTGCCCGGCCACCGGTATGGACTCCACCTGGGCTCGCGCCTGCACACCGCCGCCGTGGAAAACTCGTAGCCTGGGTACTCGGGTCCGCCGCCCTGGTGGTCGTGGCCGGCCTGGCCATCTGGTTCGCCTGGCCCAAACCGGGCCCGCAGAACCCGAACAATTTCGGACAGGCGCCCGGCTCACCGCGGCCCACCACCACCTCACCTTCGACCAACTACAAAGCCCAACTGCTCAACTCACTACCCACTGGCTACGGCCCAGGTGTCTGCAACCCGCGCACTCGAGTTCAAGGCGCGCTGGCCACCGTGGACTGCGGCCAAAATTCCGACGCCGACGGCCCCACGGTCGCGCGCTATTCACTATTCGCGACTGACATCGCTCTGCAAAACGCCTTCGACGCAAGCGTGAAGGGCGACGACCAACTTTCGCTGTGCCCCGGTACTGACGCGGCGCCGGACACCTGGTTTCACAACGCGACCCCAAACGAGGTCGCCGGCAGCATCGCGTGCGGCACCTATCGCAATAACGCGGTCCTGACGTGGACGAATAAATCCACACTGGTCCTCGCCAACGTCCAAGGAGGCCCCCAAGGGCCCACCGTCGAGCAGTTAACCAACTGGTGGGGCAGTCACAGCTGACAGCCACTGCCCCTACCGCCTTACCCGCCCTCGGATTCGGCTCCGAAAGCATCGCGTTTAGCGTCGAAGCCGATGTGCGGTCGCCGACCGCTCACTTGCGGTCGTCCCGCCACGATGTCTGCCAGAAACGTTCTGCTACTTAGGATCTCGCGCTGAAACAGCCGGGGGGCCACCCAACAGCCGCGAGATGACCTAGGTGCCGAGATCGCTTTTCGGCCGCGGCAAATCCGACTGATGCGTTGACATGAGCTTCAGCTTCGCCGTTCCCACGAAGTGACGTGTTGGAATCCTGTCGGGGGCGCCCGTGTGCGGCGGTTGGTGTATAGAGTGCGACCGTGCGCTCTGGGTAACGGCGGGGCACGAACGGTGGTGAGTGGTGGCTGAGTTTGCCACGGGCGTGGCGCTGGCGATTGATTTCGGCAGCTCGAATACCGCGGCGGCGTTTCGGGACCGGCACGGCTATGTGCAGGAGATCAGGTTGTCGACGGCGGGTTCGTTGATGCCCTCGGCGGTGTTCTACGACGGTAGCCGTTTCCTGGTCGGGCGTACGGCGTTGCAGGCGGCATTCACCTCGCCGGAAGCCTTTGAGCCCTCGCCCAAGCGCCGGCTGGCAGACCGTGAAGTCTTTTTGGGCGGCAGCATGATCGCGGTAACCGAGATGGTCGCCGCGGTGTTCGCCGAGGTGCTGGCCCGGGCCAGTCAGGTGATGGCGGCCGCGCCCGATGTCGTGATCGTCACCCATCCCGACCAATGGAGTGCCCCGTTACAGCAACTGTTGGCGGAGTCGGCATGCGCGGGGGGCGTCGATCGCGACCGTCTGCGGTTGGTTAGTGAGGCCCAGGCGGCGGCGTGGTTTTATGCGATGTCGGCCCCCGACATGGCGGTGGGCGCGCGGTTGGTGGTCTTTGACTTCGGGGCGGGCACTTGCGATGTCGCGGTGCTGGAACGACAACCCGATCACAGTTTCGCGGTCATCGCCTCGGACGGATTGGATGGTTTGGGCGGTCACGACTTGGACGCCCGCGTGCAGGCCTGGGTGCGTCGCCAACTGGCGGTCAGCGATCCGGTGCTGCTGGCCGAGGTCAATGATTCCGCCGCGATCGCCACCCGGTTGGCGCTCAATGATCGGATACGCGACGCCAAAGAGGCGTTATCGGAAGCCAGTTCCGCGGCGATCATGGTTGCCGCGACCGCTAATACCCAGGTTCTGCAGTTGACCCGCGATGAATTCGACGAACTCATCGGCCCCGACATCGACCGGGCGGTGGGGTTGGCCACACGCGTGATGGCCGAGGCCTATCAGCGGCGTCCATCCGACCAAACGCCGACGATCTATCTGACCGGGGGTTCCTCCCAGATTCCGCTGGTACATTCCCGGCTTGCCAAGCTGGCACCGGTCGGTGTGCTCGGCGACCCGAAAACGGTTGTGGCCCAAGGCGCGTTATACACCCCCGCGGCCACACCGGCCTCCCCACCACAACCACCGTCGGTCACACCAGTGACCGCCACCCCGCCATCACCGGCGGCAACGACCGCCACACTGGTCGGCCCCGCACCCACCCACACCCACCAACCACCCCACACCGCTGAGACCACACGGACTCGGTGGCGGGCACTCGTAGGGCCAGGGGTGGTTGTAATCATCTTCGCCGCGGTGCTTGGGCTATTCGCCTGGGGTGCGTCGGAAAAGCAGAGCACCCCCGCCCGGCCTCCTGCCCATCCACCAACCGCGGCCGGACCGCTGGTGCCGCCGACCAAGCTGGCGTCCCTGCTGCTCAGCAAGGGCCAGATCAACGGGCTGATGAACTCAACGGGCATGCAAGGCAACGCCGTCAGCAATCAGCTCACCGCCACCGGTGACCAGGTTGCAGTCCAGGGGTGTTTGGGATCGCTGTATGGCAGCCAACCGTCCGTGTATGCAGGGAGCGGCTACAGCGCGGTCAGCGATCAGTTCTTGACCGAGTATTCGGCTAACAGCCTGCAGGGCTCTGTCGAGCAGACCGCGGTTGGCTTTCCTTCCGCCAATGCTGCCCACGCCTTCTTCACCAAGTCGTTGAACAACTGGAAGGCGTGCGCGGCCGTTGTCGTGCCGATTACCTCCACCAATACCGATGGCACAACAGCCACGTCATCGTGGACGATCCAACAAGTCAAGACCGCTGGCACTGCCATCAGTCAAACCCTGACGACCGCCGGGGCCGGTTTCTCATGTCAGCACGGGCTGCAAGCCGTCCACAACGTCATAGTCGACGTGACCGCATGCGGCCACTCCATCACCAATCAAGGCGCCGACATCGCCGCTGCAATCGCGGCAAAGGCAACGGCCTGAAATTGGCCGCTTTTACCAACGTTCGCCATCCCGGAAGGTGGCCATTGCCGAGCCGGATGCCGCGACCAATCCTGACTAGCCCAAACCTCATCCATGGCGCTGGCCGTTGCTGGTCGGACTTCTCCGCACTGCATCCCAACAGTGGTGGGCGCATCCGGCCAGTGCTGATCAGCGAAAGAAAAGAACGTCTGGCAAGACCTGTGGCCTCGTGGTGGTTGGCGTCGTCCAGCAAAGGCCCCTGTGGCGACCCATTCCCTGGATTGCACGATGAACGAACAGCCCGCCGTTTTGTCATGTTGGCTTAGGGTTCGTGCAAACCGGTGAGCGTCTCGTCGGCGTCGTCGTCGTGCGGGCGATCGGTGCCGCCCGGCACCGGACCCGCAATCACTGCAGCTGAGGTGGTCGTCGTCGGGCGCTTGTCCCTGTCGCTGGATTGGCCACCGTGACGTCGTGCGGCTCCTCACCGGCCCGTGCCGCCACAACCGGGGTGTGCCGTACCGTTCGGTGAAAGCCGCGTTCGTTGGTTGAGTTTGCTTTACCGCACCAGGTCTTCGGCCTAGGATGCAGCTACCTCATCTCGGCAGCTCCGGACGGAATTGCGTGAGGGACGGACGGGAGCATTCGGTTCGGTTCGGGTCTCTAACACCGCAGAGGAGATGGCGCGGACCGGCCTCACATGGCACAGCGCAGCGACGCGAAGATTGGGAAGCAGCGCAATGGCAAAGACGTCATCACCGAAGACGCCACCGCCACCGTGGACTCCGGAGGGAAAGTCGGCGGCCGAGCTGCTGTACCACGCGGTGTCGGGCGGCACCGTGATGACGCCCAAGCAGCTCAAGCATTATCGGGAGCTACAGCCCCGACTGGCCGAGGCCCTCAAAGACGCCGGGTGCACAGCCGGGGACCACCCCGAATTACGTATCGCCATGTTTCTCGCACAGGCGGGGGAGGAGACGGACGGCCTGCAAACGATGCGAGAATACGCTTCTGGTTCCGAGTATGAGCCCCGGACGGACTTGGGCAACATCTACCCCGGCGATGGCGAGCGGTTCGCAGGCCGCGGGGCCCTTCAGACCACCGGGCGCACGGCCTATACCAGATTTTCGAAGTGGGCCCACGAACACTACCCGAATTTGGTGCCGTCAGACACGTTCTTCGCCCCCCCGCCGCCGGCCAGGCCCAAGGGTATGACCAAAGGGCAATGGTTGGCGAAGCCGCTGCCCGAGGGCTTCGACGAGAACCCGAAGAAGTTGGAGGAGCCCCAGTTCGCGTGGCTCGTCGCCGTTTGGGAGTGGACGGTCGAGGGGCATTATCATATCTATCGGCAGCGCGTTTGGCATTTGACGGACCGAAAGGGCAGAAAAAAACGAGTACCCCCCGACACGCCCGGCGCCGTATTAGAAACAAATGCAGAAGCTGCAGCGCGAGCACGGGGGAATAACCCGGATTCAGTGAAGGTCAATTTCAACGCCCTTGCAGACGCCGGTGACATCGCTGGCGCGACGGTAGGCATCAATGGCAACGGCGGGTATCCGAAGGATAAACGGGGGATTGAACTACCCATACCCGCCGACCCCGAGCGGCAGTACAGTTTGCCCGCGAAGAAGGCACACTTCGACAAACGGCTCGCGATCTACAATCGCGCCCTCGCGATGGGCAAGGAGGCGCTGCTCCACATCGCCGACCCGAAAGCCGCGGCCAGTGACGCCCCGCCGGCGGAGCAGGCGCAAGAAGGCGCCCGCGACGAAGGCGCCCCTCCAGCCCATCGGCTACCAGTCCGAGCCCACCGCGGGGAGGCGGATCGCCGACTACCCCGAGCGGAACGTCGACTCAGGCGGTGACACCGGCGACTACCAGGACCTCGCCTACCGCGTGTTGATCCCCGTCGACCGTCCTCCCGCGCCCGCGCCGACGCACACCGAAAACGTCGTCGGCAACCTAGCCACCCCCGGCGACCAGGGGCAGGGCGGCGGACCCTACGGCACGATGCCGACCCACACCGAAAACGTCGTCGGCAACCTAGCCACCCCCGGCGACCAGGGGCAGGGCGGCGGACCCTACGGCACGATGCCGACCCACACCGAAAACGTCGTCGGCAACCTAGCCACCCCCGGCGACCAGGGGCAGGGCGGCGGACCCTACGGCACGATGCCGACGCACACCGAAAACGTCGTCGGCAACCTAGCCACCCCCGGCGACCAGGGGCAGGGCGGCGGACCCTACGGCACGATGCCGACCCACACCGAAAACGTCGTCGGCAACCTAGCCACCCCCGGCGACCAGGGGCAGGGCGGCGGACCCTACGGCACGATGCCGACCCACACCGAAAACGTCGTCGGCAACCTAGCCACCCCCGGCGACCAGGGGCAGGGCGGCGGACCCTACGGCACGATGCCGACCCACACCGAAAACGTCGTCGGCAACCTAGCCACCCCCGGCGACCAGGGGCAGGGCGGCGGACCCTACGGCACGATGCCGACCCACACCGAAAACGTCGTCGGCAACCTAGCCACCCCCGGCGACCAGGGGCAGGGCGGCGGACCCTACGGCACGATGCCGACCCACACCGAAAACGTCGTCGGCAACCTAGCCACCCCCGGCGACCAGGGGCAAAACGCCGGGCCGATGCTGCACGCGACCCCCCATCCGCCGGCCCCGCCGGACAGCGGACCCACTCCCGACCAGGGTCCCGACCTGGCCCCCAGGGACGCATACGGTCGAGTGCTGCCGACCGCGCCGGCGGGCTCCCAAGCGGCGACCCCCGGCCTTATCAATTGGATGGCCGGCACCGGAAACGAGCCGCTGTTCGGCGACGGGTCGCCCGGCGACCCCACCGGCGGTCAGGGGCCGGTGGCCGCTGTCGGCGACACCTTCGCCGTCCAAACCGATGCGCCGGGCCCCCAAGGGGTGACTCCCGGGCTGACCGATTGGATGGCCGGCACCGGAAACGAGCCGCTGTTCGGCGACGGGTCGCCCGGCGACCCCACCGGCGGTCAGGGGCCGGTGGCCGCTGTCGGCGACACCTTCGCCGTCCAAACCGACACGCCGGGCCCCCAAGGGGTGACTCCCGGGCTGACCGATTGGATGGCCGGCACCGGAAACGAGCCCCTGTTCGGCGACGGGTCGCCCGGCGACCCCACCGGCGGTCAGGGGCCGCCCAATGCCACGGATACCCCCACCGATACCCCAATCGCTCATCAACGTTATCCAGCCGACCCCCCTCGACGTTCATGTTGTCGACCCCGCGACGGGGCAGCCCGTCGACCCCTCCGGAGGCGCCCCGGCCGCCTCCTCTTCGGATGCGGTTGCGGGTGTGCCGGCTGCCCCCACCGGGGACGCGGTTGCGGGTGTGTCGGCCGTCCCCTCCGGGGATGTGGCTGGCTCACCAACGCCCACGCCCACCGGATCGGCGACCCCCGAGGGGCAGGCGCCCGTGGCGCCCGGCATCGCACCCGAGAGCACAGCCCCGGGCCGGCAGCGATGACCCGGCAGCTGCGCGACGTCGAAGTACACGGTAGCGACGCCGCCTTGGACAGCCCCACCCTTCTCGCCGAACCATCCCCTGCGACGGGGGAGCCCGTCGGCCCGCTCCCCGCCGGGCCACATGTGACTTTGCCCGACTGGCATGACCCAAGAGCAACTGACCCCAGGCTAATAGGACCAGTCGGACAAATAGAGGGAAATCCGCACGGCGACGCGGCGTACTGGCAGGCACAGCACCTAAACACAGACTGCGCGGAGGGATGCATAGCGATGATCCTCCGTCAGGCAGGTAGGACCAATCCGGACACCGGTCAGCCCTACACGGACCTGGAACTGACCCAGGGCCTCCAACACGCCTCCAGCACGTTTTTCCCTGAGGGCGTGCTTCCCGACGGTTCCATGGGCCGCGCCGAGGGTCCTCCTGGCCCGATATTTAGCCCTGTGACGGGCACCAAAGCCGGAGACATACCGGCGGCGCTCCATGCCTACGGCATCCCCGCCTCGTGGACGGATGATCACACCGAAGGGCGAAGCGGTCCTGCCGCCATGACGGATTCGCTGGCCGCCCTAGAACACGACGTGAACGCGGGCTATCCCGTGATAGTGCCGGTGGATGCGGAGAGAATCTGGAATGCCGCCGGCGCGAATCAAGCTGATCCCAAGCGACATTGACCATGCCCTCGTGATCACCCGAATCGACCCCGACAACAACCTTATCTACTACAACGACCCTGGAGACCAGTGGACAGGAGCGAGTCGAGCGGGTTCGCTGTCGGTGTTCGAGCAGTCCTGGGGGTTCAGCGATCACGCGATGATCAGTACCAATCCCGACCGCGTCGCCGGCGGCCTGCAGGTGACCTTGCCCACGTGGCCTGCTGACACACCCCGCGATGGGCTTGTCGACTCGCCACCCTCGGTCCCGGCGACTTCGGCCCCGCCGCTCCCGGCGACACCGACACCACCGAAACTGCGACCGGTCAGCTGATCGACCCGGCCGCCACGCCGGTCACCGACGGTCCCGAGGGGCAGGCCACACCCAAGGCGGCCTCGATGGGCCCGGCCACGCCGACCCCGGCCTGATCGATTGGAATGCCGGCACCGGAAACGAGAGCTTGTTCGGCGACCTGGCGCCCGGCGACACCGTCGTCACCGAAACGGCGACAGGTCAGCTGATCGACCCGGACGCCCCGACGGTCAGCGACGGTCTCGAGGGGCAGGCCGCACCACCAGCGGCCTCGATGGGCCCGGCCACGCGGACCCCGGCCTGATCGATTGGAATGCCGGCACCGGAAACGAGAGCTTGTTCGGCGACCTGACGCCAGGCGACGCCTTCGTCCCCGAAACTGAGACCGGTCAGCTAACCGAGCCCGGACGACCCGCCGGTCACCGACGGTCTCGAGGAGCAGGCCGCACCCCCGGCGGCCTGGATGGGCCCGGCCACGCCGACCCCCGGCCTGATCGATTGGAATGCCGGCACCGGAAACGAGAGCTTGTTCGGCGACCTGGCACCGGCGACACCGTCGTCACCGAAACTGCGACCGGTCAGCTGATCGACCCGGCCGCCCCGCCGGTCACCGACGGTCTCGAGGGGCAGGCCGCACCCCCGGCGGCCTCGATGGGCCCGGCCACGCCGACCCCCGGCCTGATCGATTGGAATGCCGGCACCGGAAACGAGCCCCTGTTCGGCGATCTGGCGCCCGGCGACGCGACCGGCGGTCAGGGGCTGGCGAACCCGACGGATACTGACGCCGATACCGAATCGCTCATCAACGTTATCCAGCCGACCCCCCTCGACGTTCGTGTTGTCGACCCCGCGACGGGACAGCCCGTCGACCTCTCCGACACCACCACCGCGCCCACCACCGGGCCCTGGCCCGACGACCCCACCAACCCCGGCTACACCCAAGGCGACGCGTTCGCCCCACCCGACACCACCACCGCGCCCACCACCGGGCCCTGGCCCGACGACCCCACCAACCCCGGCTACACCCAAGGCGACGCCTTCGCCCCACCCGACACCACCACCCCGCCGACCACCGGACCCTGGCCCGACGACAGCACCGACCCCGACGACACAGCAACGACTTCCGCGCCGAGAAGATGCCGACCAGCCGCGGCCCTGCGACGACGACACCACCGACTACCCGCGGGATGCTGAACACCAGCCGAGCACCGACGACACCACCGACACCGACCACGACCTCACCGACGACGACAGCAGCGACGACGACGCCAGCGACGACACCGACACCACCGACGACCGCGCCCACCACGCGGCACCCTGGCCCGACGACCCCACCAACCCCGGCTACACCCAAGGCGACGCGTTCGCCCCACCCGAGACCACCGACGACGACCTCACCGACGACGACAGCAGCGACGACGACGCAGCGACGACACCGACACCACCACCGCGCCCACCACCGGGCCCTGGCCCGACGACCCCACCAACCCCGGCTACACCCAAGGCGACGCCTTCGCCCCACCCGAGACCACCGACGACGACCTCACCGACCACGACAGCAGCGACGACCTCACCGACGACGAGCTCACCGACCCCGGCAGCGGCGACGGCGGCAGCGACGACGACAGCAGCGACGACGGCAGCAGCGACGACACCAGCACGGACACCCGTTCGCGCCCCGGCGGCACGAGCAGCCCGGCCTACTCGACGCCCACTGCGTTTGAGAACCAGCCGGCCAACTATTCGCTGGATGCGTTCGCAGCCACGGCGGTCGACTCCCCATTGGATCCGTTGGCAACCCAACCGACTGGCATCAGATGGGATCCGTTCGAGACCCGAGCGACCGACACCGCACCCGACCCGTGGGACAACCAACCCACCGACACCACCACCGACCCCTCCGACAACCAACCCACCGACACCGCACCCGACCCGCCCTCCGACAACCAACCCACCGACACCGCACAGGACCCGTCCGACGACCAACCGACCGACACCACACAAGACCCGTGGGACAACCAACCGACCGACACCCCACCGGACCCGTCCGCGACTGATTCGGACAGCGGCAGCGAACAGCAGCAGCAGCAACGGCAGCGACGGCAGCGACGGCAGCAGCAGCGGCGACAGCAGCAACGGCAGCAGCGGCGACAGCAGCAACGGCAGCGGCGGCGGCAGCGGGGCAGCGAGTAGCAGCAGCAGCGGCGGCAGCGACTACAGCAGCAGCGGCGGCAGCGACTACAGCAGCAGCAGCAGCGGCGGCAGCGACTACAGCAGCAGCAGCGGCGGCAGCGACTACAGCAGCAGCAGCGGCGGCAGCGACTACAGCAGCAGCAGCGGCGGCGGCAGCTACAGCAGCAGCGGCGGCAGCGACTACAGCGGCGGCGACGACAGCAGTGAGTAGCGACTTCCGGTAGGGGCCAACTGGTCACGCAGTGTCAGGGGGCGATGGCGAGAAGATTCTGCCGGTCACCTGCGCACGTCGGGTGGCCGAACGGCTGCCGGAAGCGGTCGGCCACACCATGTGGGCGCAGGCGAACCCGACGCCATGGCCGGGCTGTGACAAGCGTTGGGTGAACCGGCTACGGACCGGACCGAGCTTCAGCCGCGGGCAAGACCTCACGCACCAGCTCGGGCGGAGCAGCGTGAAATGAGATCTCCCGACTGATCTCGTCGGTCTGGAAGCCTATGGCGCCAGGATGGCGGCAGCCCTCGATGACAGCCACGTCATAGAGCTCCTGCACCGTGCCGTCGAAGCGGAGCCACTGCTCGGCGTCGCCAGTACGGAGGTTGATGATGGCCAGACCGCAGCGGGCCCCCACGTTGTTGGCCTCGAGTCGTTCCCGCAGAGCGAGCCCGTCGAAGAACTCCTCTTTGCGGCGCGGCCGCGACATGCCGACGAGCGCGAAGTCGCCGACGAACGCCAGCCCCCGCAAGTAGCCGGGCAGGAAGCAAACCGGCTCAAATGTGCCGGCGGCGAGATCGACATAGCCGAACTCGCCGCTGCCGGAATTGTGCAGCCATAGCCGATCGCGGTACCAGCGGGGCGAATGCGGCATCGACAGGCCCCGCAACACCACCTCGTTGCTCGCCACGTCCATCACGGCACCGCCGTCGCGGCAATGCTCGCGCCAGCCGTCGGCAATGTCCGTCTCCGCCACCATCGTGACGAAGGCCGGCCGACCCTCGCGGATGGCCAACCCGTTGAGATGGCAGCGGTCTTCGGCCGCAAGCCTGCTGATGAACGACGGCTGCCAGAGCGGGACGAAACTGTCTGTCGCGCCGACCGTGGCGAGGCAGGAGTACATCGCGCTGACGAAAATCGGGCGTTCACGGTGTCCAAAGCCGATGTCGTGGATGTCGATGTCGCCTGTCACGTATCCGGTGCGGGGCACGTAGAGGCGGTCGTCGTTACCCCTGATCTCGCCGGGCCGCAGCACGTTCTCGAACCGCCACAGCTGGTAGAGCGAGCTGACGTACAGGCTGTTCCCCTGGGTCGCCATACCCATGCAGCGCTTCAGCAAACGCCAGTACATGCTCCAGCGCCCGTCGCGGTCGGCGCCGATGAAGAACATCAGGTTGGCTTGGTATGTCGTGCAGGCCAGGCTGACTCCGTTGTCTGCAAGCCAGCCGCCGAAATGACGCGACGCGATCGCCTCGAAGGGCTGGGGCTTCGCGCCTTCAGCCGGCGCCTCGGGTGCACTTGCGTCCCCTGTTTGCATAGCCATCCCCGACGGGCCGGTGTGCCCACCGCGCAGTGAGCTGGCTCCAGTGTGTCAGCACTACGACAACGGCCGTGCGGAGAGTCCACCATTACCCACGCGCCGAGCAGGCGTCGACGTTACTGTGTTGACTTGCAGGAAAGGTGATGTTGGAGTGTCCGACTCGCAGACCGCGGTTTCTGGTGGTGTCGGCCTGAGCGGCGACGACCTGGCCGCGGTGATGCAGCGGGCGCGCCGCGCCCTGGTCTGGGGCGGGCTGACCGATGTCGCTGACCGTGCCTGGTCTCAAATGACCTCACCGCCACCGACACCAACCCTCGTTGTGATCGGTGAAGTCAAGCGCGGAAAAAGTTCACTGGTCAACGCGCTGCTGGCGCATCCGGGTGTTTCCCCAGTTGATGTCGAAATCGCAACTTCTGCGTTCCTACGGTTCGTTCCGGCAACGGATGCCAACGTGGCGGGTAGCACCACTCTGCTGTTCGCGGGCGGCCGGCGACAAACGATCGACTACGCCGGATTGGCAGACTGGGTCACCACCGAGGGGCGTCACGTTACCGATCCAACTGTCGACGAATTACCCATCGGTGCCGAGGTGGTCGTACCTAACACATTCCTGCCCCGCCTGGTCATCGTCGACACACCGGGTGTCGGAGGTCTTAACCCCAATCATCTGCGGCTGGCCACCACGGCGGCTGCCAACGCAACCATCCTTCTGATGACCTGCGATGCCACCGCGCCCATCACGGGTCCGGAATTGAGCTTTCTCGCGGGCGTCAGCGCTGAGGTTGACTCGGTGGTGATAGCAGTCACCAAAATCGACAAAAACCTGCGCCACTGGCGGTCGATCGTCGACGAAAATCGTCGCCTGTTGCGCCAACACGCCCCTCGCTTCGCCGATGTGCCCATCGTGGGTATTTCCAGTTTGCAGGCCGCAGCCGCGCTGAAAATGGAGGCGGGCGAACGCCGCCAGGCCGCTCTTCGCGCATCGGGCCTGGCGCAGTTGGTCCAATGTCTCGCGGAAATCAGCTCGTCCAGCGGCCGCCTTCAGGTGGCGAATGCGCTGCGCGCCACGCGAACCGGCTTGCAGCGCGTGGCGGATCAACTGGTGATGCAGCGATCCGCATTGACCGGGACTACGACCGCTACCGAGTTGAGCGCGGAAAAGGAGCGGTTAAAGACGTTGCGCCAAGAGTGGGAAGGCGGCTGGCGCGACTATCTGGCGCGCGACTTGAATGCCGTGCAGCGCAAAACTCTTGGCTCCCTGGATCACAAGATAGATGAGCTGAGCGCGAATTGGCGGCAACGACTCGAGAAGACACGGTTGGACGTGTTGCGCCGCTCACCGCAGCTGTTCATTGCCGACATGACCGCCGACCTGGAAACAATGGTCAGGGAGCTCTCCGATGAATACATCGAGGCGGTGGCAAAGGTTGTCTCGGATCTCAAACTCGGCGGGGAAGTTGCGATCGGCGGCCTCAGCGACCTTGGTATGCGGGGCGCGGCGCCACCAAAGCGCGGCGCGGGCGTGTTCGATCCGCAACTGATGTACATGGGTGTGGTGGGAACGAGATTCCTTGGTGGCGGGGTGATTGCCGCCCTCGGAATCGCAGGGGCCGCCGCGGCGTTTCCGTTGACCCTTGCAATCGGTGGGGCGTGGCTAGGGGTGAATTTGGGTTTTCGCGCAATGAAGGCGGGCCGGCAAAACCTGCTGCAGTGGCTCGGCGCCACGATGAACGCGGTGAGTAAAGACGTCTCGCGTGATATCCAGGAGAAGTCAGATGCGATCCGGCCCATCATTGTCAACGACTACCGGCAGCACCTCTCCGATTCGATGGCACAGCTGCAGAAGGTGATCGCCGCCGCAGAAACCGCGGCGAAGGCCTCCCAAGCGGACCAGGTCGAGGCGCTGAAGCAACTCGAGACCCGGCACAAAGCCGTCAACCAACTCATCGAAGCGATCGAGTCTCAGCTGATGAAATTTGCGCCGGCCGCGGTCTCTGCGCCTTCGTAAGGCATGGCACGGTTGATATTTGCCATGCTCATACCGAGGCTACTGTTGCGCTGCACGATCGGTGTATCGCTTCTCGCAGAACGAGGGTGACGTCATGGTCGATCGATCCGACTCGCGCCGGCTGGTGTCCGACGTCGCCGATGTCATCGACGCGGTCGCGCCGTACCTGGATCAGACGCACGGACCTGCGCTGAGGCGGTTTCGTGACCGTCTCGGAACTCCGCTGCGTGTGGCGTTGGTTGGCAGGGTTAACGCCGGCAAGTCCACGCTGCTGAATGCGCTGGTAGGTCAGCGCGTGGCGCCGACCAACGAGACCGAATGCACTCAAGTCGTGACGTGGTATCGGTTCGGCGCGCCGGCCCGTGTTGAGGTGGTCGGGCTCGATCACAACGTGACGACGCTTCCGGTGCAGCATCGACTCCCTGACCAGTTCGGTCGGCCCGCTGCCGAGATTGATTACGTGATCGCCCACATACCGTCGGGGCTGCTGCGCGAGTACGAACTGATTGACACCCCCGGGTTGGCGACTATGAATTCGACGAGTTCGGCGGCAACCCAACGCGCCCTGGTCGACACCTCGTCACGCCATGGCCTGGAGCGGCCCGATGGCACGTTGTTCCTGACCGACGGCGCGCCCCGCGCCGACGAAGTGGCCGTCCTGAACAAGATGGGCGCGACGCGCGTCGACACGCTTGCGCTGATATCGCACGCCGACAGCTTTGGCGAGGGCGCATTCAGTTCCGTCGACCCGCTCGAAATGGCGGCCAAACACGCCGAACGTCTCAAAGGTCAACTCGGTCGCCTCGCCGGCTCGGTGCTGCCGGTGTCGGGTCTGCTGGCCGAAACCGCCCTCACTGGCCACCTCACCGAGGACGACGCACGGGCACTGCGACAATTGGGCACGCTCGAGGACTTCGAACTGGCCGGGATCCTCGCTGGCCAGGACGATGCCAGCGACACGGACCGGCAGGTTGACCGACTCCTGGAATGCGTTGGCGAGTACGGCATTGTGCACGGCCGCAAGCTGGCCGAACCGGGGGCCGCCGCCCTTGCACGGTGGATGGCAGACAAATCTGGACTCACCGCAGTGCGAGAACAGATCACCCGTCGGTTCGTCTACCGCAGTGATGTGCTGAAAGTTCGCCAGATCCTGCCCAAGTTACAGGAATTGGGCGCCGATTCGCCCTACCGGCCCTACATCGACTCGATCCTGGAGACCGCGCGTATGCAGCCGGGCCTGCATCGGCTGCATGAAGTGTCCGCACTGGAATTAATGCTGCAGTGGGATCCCACACATCCGCTTGTCGAAGAGCTCGATCACCTCAGCGTTTCCGCCACCCCCGCCGAGGGCCTGCGGTTACCGCCCGGCGCTGATCAGGCCACCATCAACGACGCGGCTCAGCGAGCCTGCCTGCGGTGTCGACGTGAACGGCTCGCCGCATTCTCAGCCGCCGAGCGCGAGGCCTGGACCGTTCTGGAACGCAGCTATCAGCTTCTGTTTGCCGGACAGTGAAACTGCTTAGACATCAAGAGCTTTCAGCAGCAGGCGCGAGGATGCGCTGAAGAATCGGACGGGCCCTCCAGGATGGCATCGCGCACGTGGACGAACATCTCCGTCAGCAATCCCGGATTCTGCCGGAACGCTTGCCCGCAAAGCTTTCCAATGTCCAGCCGTCGGTAGGGTTGCCCATGACTTCGACGATGCCGACGGGCGGCAGCAGCTCTCCGATAGAGATTGCGTTGAGGGGGCATCGTTTCTATACCTGCAGTCGAACTACCTACAACGGGTAGGCATCAGCTAAGAATAAGCTGAGAGCAGACTGGGTTCCGACTTAGGACGACAACGCGTCGACTCGTCGAAAAACCCGGTGCGGCTCGCGGCTAGTTCCAGCCCTACTGGCAGCTACCAGGTGGTGCGGGTACCGGCATGGTCAACTTCGGCCCGAAGATGCCGGGCGGCGGTGGCGGCTTGACGCATTGGACCACTACCAGGGAAGCCGTACCCGGCGCGCCGCGGTTTATGGCGCGCCAGTACGCGCCGTCGTCGTAGGGCACGCCATCGCAAGACGGCTCGAGGGGGGACATCTGGTCTACCGTGCCCCCACCTGGGCAGAAGTGTTTACCAGGGTCCGGCTTGTGGGGATCTGGGTCCGCCTGGCTTGTCGGTGCGGCCAGCATCGCAGTGGCGATTAGCGCAAAGGTCATTGCGTACTTCATGGTCGGCATCCTGTCACGGTGTCCCTCGTCGTCGCATCCTGGCTGTGCCATTATCCGCACATGACCTCTGCCCGCCTACTTCACGACCTCGTGCGTTGTTCTCGCCCGTCCAGCATTCTCGATATCGGCGCCAGCCCCGTCGATGGACGTCCGCCCTACCAGGAGATGCTCGATTACGGGCTCTGCAAGGTCACTGGGTTCGAACCGCAAGAACGCCCACTCGCGTTTCTGGAACAGCACAAAGGGCCGCTGGAGCGATACCTCCCGGATGTCGTGGGCGATGGCGGCGAGCATAGGTTGAAGATCACCCAGTCGGAAGGTATGACCAGCCTTCTCACGCCTGACCCGAATCAGCTTCGACTGTTCACCCCGTTTCCGGATTGGGCTTCGGTCGTCGAGGAACGCGACGTTCAAACCCACCGCCTCGACGACCTCGACATCGACGACTTCGACTTGCTCAAGATCGATGTCCAGGGCGCGGAACTGATGGTGCTCCAAAACGGCCGGGAAAGGCTGCGCAATGCTGTCGCGGTACAGACCGAGGTGTCATTCGTGCCGCTGTACCTGGGTCAGCCCACGTTCGGTGAAGTGGACATCGAGCTGCGGTCACAGGGATTCGTGCCGCACTCGATGCCCAATGTGAAGCAGTGGGCAATCGCGCCGACGATGTTCGGCGACAACTTTTACAACCCAGGCAATCAGTTGCTCGAGGCCGACATGGTCTACGTCCGCGACCTCGCGCACCCGGAACGCATGACCAGCGAGCAACTTTCGCATCTGGCGATGGTTGCGTTTCACATCTACGGATCGGTCGACCTTGCCGTGTTCTGCATCATCGAACTGCAGCAGCGCGGGCGCGCATCCGAAGACGCCGTCGAGCAGTTGATGCGACTCTTCGAGTAGGTCAGTTCACGGCGCCGCGCGTCACTTGCGGCGCGGGCGCGGCGCGATGTCGCGACAGCAGGCGCGCCGCCTGACCCGGCGCACCGAGTTGAAGCATTGCGGCCAACGCCGTTTCGAGAACCACTTCTTGTTGCACACGGCTACCGCCGATCGACGGGAGCCCGGCGAGCGATTCGAGGAGATAGTCGAGCGCGGCGCGCGGCTCACCCGCCGTCAACGCGATAAGACCTTCGCCGATGAGGCGCAGGGTCGTTGCTTGCGCATCGGTGGCACCCGGAACATCGATCGCGCGAATCGCGGCCGGATCATTCGCTGCGGCCAACACGAGCAGCGCGTGGAACGCGATGAACGGTGTTTGCGGCGTGAAGGCTAGCGAACCGACCTCGGCGAGCACCCGCATCGGATCAGGCGGAGTGACCCAGTCCGGGTGCAGTCGCGCCCGCCATGCGAGTGACCCGGCGTCGACGAGACAGCGCACGCCCTTCGACTGGGGCGGCGCGAGAAACGCGTTGTAGCGACGCGCCGCGGCGGCCGCGTCGCCCATCGCAAGCTCGTGCAGCGCGGCATGCCATTGAAAGTGCGGCAGGTAACGCTGCGTGCTTCCGTCGTTCGGCATCCAGTCCGTCAGCCATTTCAGCCCGGCTCCATGCGCGTCGGTTTCGTAGTGAACGTGCGTCAGCGCATGCGCGGCGTTGCCATTGCCGGGATCGAGTTCGAGTGCGGCGTCGGCCAAATCGGCCGCGTCATACCAGAGGCCCTGCTCCGTTCGGCCGTAGGCGCGCAACCCGAGATACCACGGCGCCTCACCGTGCACACCGGTGAACCGCTCGACGTACTGCCACGCGTCCGGCAGCGCGTTGCCGGCTCCCGCGAACGCAATTGACGGCGCCAGCACAAGCAACGCGACTGCGTCGTCCGGGACGCGGTCCAGATGGTCGATGAGTGCGTCGGTGCCCGCCGCGTTTCCCTTCTCGCACCATGTCGCGATGGCCTCGACGTGGCTGCGGTCTTCGTCGCTCCCGTGTGCCAGCGCCGCGCGCGCTCGAGCGAGATGACCGGTGACCGCGTCGGGGCCGCCCGCGCGGTCGGGCCGTTCGGTAGCGATCATCGCGAGCGCGACGTGGGCGCGCGCGTGCTGCGGGTCTTCAGCGACGGCGGCGGCGAAGGCGGTCGACGCGCCGTCCTGGACGGCGAGCAGGCGACGCACACCCTCGGCGTACGAAGAAGCCGCACCCGTCAGTTTCGGCGCGGTCGTGATGAGAGTGGGTGCCCGCACCGGGCGGCCACGAGTGTCGTCGGCGAGCAACTCCGCCAGAGCCGCTGCCTGGGCGCGGATTTCGGGAATGGCAGTGGTCTCCCACTCCTCGCCCTGACGAATGGAGCCGAGACAGACAATGCCCGCGACGGTGGCTCCCGACCCGTCGATGAGACGGCCGTCCACGTCGAGTCGCACGCCTACGCCGCAGGGATGCAGCGATGCGACGTCGTGGGCCAACAGGTTCACCCAGAGTGCGGAGCGATGTAGGGCACGCCGATCCCAGGCCGAGCCGGCAGCGACGACGACGGCGTCGCCGCGGCGCCGCACTGATCCGTCGCGCGTCGTCACCACCAGCTCGACGCCCTTTCCGCGCAGCGACACATCGGCGACCTCGCCCGCTTCGATGATCAGTTGGCCACTGTCGATCGCGGCGTAGATCGCGTCGGCGATCGTGGGCGGCATCCGGTGGCGCAGCACCTCCCACCGCCGAAGGTCCTCACGCAGGAACCGGCGCTGGTCCTCCCATCCCAGCGACCGCCACAGCTTGGCCGTGCGCGGCCGCACCGCGTCGATCACCTGCCGCCAGTCCGCACCGGCTTCGCGAGCGTGCGCGAGATCCGCGGCGAGCGCGGATCGCAATTGCTCGAGCGAAACTTTCGCCGCGAGCGCATCGAGGTTAGGCAACTCTGTTGGCGCGCCGGTGGCGCGAAATCGCCGCGGGAGCGCGCCGTGACGCGACAGCAGCGTGACCGTGGCCCCGCGCGCAATGAGATGCAGCGCGACATCAACGCCGGTGAGTCCCGAACCGATCACCAAGACATTGGCGGGCCGAAGCGCACCGAGAGCCGCGAGCGCGCCGGGCGCCCACGCGTCCACCACAACCCTGCCGTCAGTGCCCGCGGCCAACACCGGAGCGAAGGCGCGTTCCAGCGAATCGGGCATGCCACCTCGGGGGCGCCCGGACGCGAGCACAACGGTGTCCGCCGACAACCACCGTTCGTCGCTGAGCGCGATGCGCACGGGAGCGCCCGGCGTCAAACCAACCACTTCGGCGGTCTCGACGCGCACATCAGCGACCGCAAGTTGATCCTGCAGATAGCGGCCGTACGCAAGACGCGGCGCAAAGCTCTCAACCGGCGTGACAGCTCGTTCGTCGAGCCAACGGCAGAAGTGATCGGGATCGTCGGGCCACGCGGACATCCGCGGCGCGGGAACGTTCAGCAAGTGGGTCGGGTCGTCGGTGCCGTACGCCGCGCCGGTGCCGGGGCGACCGGACGCGTCGATCAACGTGATCTGTGCGTCTGGTTTGCTCCGGCGCAGATGCACCGCGGCAAGCACGCCCGCAGCTCCACCGCCCACGATCGCGACACGCACTGCCGAATCATAGGCCGTAAGCGACGGCTCACTCCGGTCGTGCGCCTGCGGAGGTTTGCCGGCTAACGTGATCGCAGGACGACGATCGCTTTGTCAAACTTTTTGAACGGCTTGAATGTCTCTGCGGGAACACCGAAGACGGCCGACAACACCCGGGGTGGAAGTCTGCTGATGGACTCACCGATGCCGACATTGTCTTTGGCTTCGGGCGCACTGGTGTTCTGGATGATCACTATTTTCATGTCCGCCGGGCCGCGGTTCTCGAAGTAGTGGAAGGAACCCTGGGGTGCGAACACGACGTCGCCGACATGTTGGTCGAAACTCTCGTGGTTGCCATTCCCGTCGACGACGACCCATGCCGCAATTCCACCGGTGACGATGTTGATCTCCCACGCGCTGGGATGCCAGTGCGGCTCGCGAATACCTCCGGGCTGCAAGGTGAGCTTCACGACGCTGACCTCTTCACCTTTGAGGATCGGAAAAGTCTGCTCGTCCGCCTGTTGAAACGAGCCCCCGTCATACGTGGTGAGGGGCTGATCGCCGAGATGAAAGAGGTGTGATTGCGAGGTGATCGTCTCAGCGGGCAGGCGGGGATCACCAAACCGTGCCGCATCATCGGTTATCGACTCTTCCCTGTCCGTGCGAAAGCCAGAAGTGTCGCCGACGAGAAGACGGTCAACGCCTACACCGGTCGCGGCTGCGGCGCCGGCCACGCCAACCCCGCCCAAGACCTTGCGACGATTGATCGGCATCCTCAGAAATTACCGCAGTGGTTAAGACCGGTCTAGATCCATCGCATCGGGCCGAGCCGGGCTGACGACAATGTGCGGGAACAGGTGGCGGACTTGGATTGGCGGCGACTCAGCACACTAACGAGGTCCGCCGCGACGTGGCGCCGGGCATCCTGATTTAGGAGGCCGGGGTGTATCTCGAATCGCTCAACGTCGGAAGGTGATTCGTCGCCATAGCCCTCAAAAACGTTGTCCCCGAACACCAGACGGTCGGCCGGTTCCAGCTCTTATCAGTGCGACCGCAGGATGGTGACCGCGTTGTCGATCTTTTTGAAGGATGTGAACGTCTCTGCGGGAACGCCGAAGACAGCGGACAACACTTGGGGCGGAAGCTGACTCACGGACTCGCCTATGCCGATGTTGTCTTTGTCTTCAGGTGCACTGGCGTTCTGGATGATCAGCACGTCCAGGTCTTCCGTGCCAAGGTTCTCGAAGTAATGCAGGGATCCCTGGGGGGCGAACACGAGGTCGTCGACGTGGGCGTCGAAACTCTCGTGGTTGCCGTTCCCGTCGATGAGGACCCAGGTCGCGACTCCCTTGGTGACCAGGTTGACCTCCCACGCGCTGGGATGCCAGTGCGGCTCCCGAATACCTCCTGGCTGCAAGGTGATCAGCTGGATGCTGGCCTCTTGACCTTTGAGTATCGGAAAATTATCTTCGTGTGCCTGCTGCTGTGAACCCCCGTCATACGTGATGGGCGCCTCGGCGGCGAGATGGAACAGGTGCGATTGCGACGTGATCGTTTCAGCGGGTAGGCGGGGATCACCGAAGCGTGCCGCGTCATCAGGCATTCCGGGATGCTACCGCTGCGGTGCAGATGGGTCTACCAATCGGGGCCCGGCAATCCAACCCTCACATGCCGCCTAAGTCGTCGGGCACATCGACGGCGTGCTCGCGCAGTGCCTCCAACGGCACGATGTCGAGGGTTCGCTCGTGCGTGGACGCCAACACCACCGGCGCAGCGAAGCCATCGCGGTAGGCCAACAGCCAGTTGCCAGCGGTGACGCACCAGCGGTCCCCGGGGACCAGGCCGGGAAACCGGTACTGCGGCATCGGTGTTGAGAGATCGTTGCCTATCGCACGTTGGTGCTCCAGGAACTCCGCCGTCACCACCGCGCAGATCGTGTGCGCGCCCAGATCCTCCGGCCCGGTCGAGCAGCAGCCGTCGCGGTAGAAACCGGTGAGCGGCTCACTTCCGCAGGGCTCCAGCGGGCCGCCCAGCACATTGCGTTCAGACATCAGCCCTGCCCCCAATCGCGCCGACCAAGTCGGCCACTCGTCGAAGTTGATCGAGATCGGAACTAGTTGGAATGAGCTGGATCTCGTCGGTGCCGACTGCTTCGAACTCGCGCAGCACCGCAGCCAGTTCGTCCTCGCCGCCGGCGAAGCCAGTGGTCGGTGCCATCGCGTCGATGTACTCGGCCGGTATCCAGTTCATGTAACGGCGCAGATGCCGGTGCACCTGCTCTCGGGCATCGTCGACCGAACCGACCGCAAACCAGAACGAGGTGGCCAGGTGAGGCTTCGGCTTGGCTGCCTCCGCCCACGCCGCGCGCGCCACGTCGAACAGTTCGTTCTGCTTGCCGACGTCGAGGTCCAGCGTGGTCCCCGCCAAGCCGTCGGCCCATGCCGCCGCGCTGCGCAGGGTCTTGGGCCCGATAGTTCCGATCAGCAGCGGCGGCCCACCCGCCTGGACCGGCGCGGGCCCGACCGGCAGCCTTGATCGGGTGGTCTTCTCGCCGGCCCACACGCGCTTCATGACCGCGACCCGCTCAGCCATCCCGCGCATCGTCTGCGTCGCCGGGTCCGCGCCGACTGCCTTGTAGTCCTCAGCCCGCCCGCCGATGCCGATACCCACGGTCAACCGCCCGCCACATAGCGTGTCGCCCGTCGCCAGCGCCTTGGCGAGCATCACCGGGTCGTGTAGCTGCGGCACGATCACCGTCGTCACCAGCCGCACTCGATCGGTCCACGCTGCCAGAGCGCCCATCAGCGTCAACGTCTCCGGATTGTCGAAGGCGATGCGCTCGCCCCAACACAGCGACGAGAACGGACCGTCGTCGATCGCACGCGCCCAGTCCCGCAACACACCGGCGTCCAAGTCCGGCTCCATGACCGGCATGGTCATCGCTACCTGCACGACGGCGATTCTGGCATGCGGACCACCCGACGCCGACGGTTGTCGACGTGGCAGCATCAACGGAATGGGAATCACCGCCAACTCGATCGCGCATGTGCGGCTCACCGTCACCGATATCGAGCGGTCTCGACGGTTCTACGAGAGCGTCTTCGGGTGGCCCGTTCTCATCGAGGTCCCCAACAACGCCGACAAAGAAACTCGCAACCAACTCGCGTTTCTGTACGGCGGTGTCATCTACGACCTGGGCGGCGCGCTGATCGCGCTGCGGCCCGTTGCCAGCGACCGCTTCGACGAGGACCGCGCCGGCCTGGACCACATCGCGTTCAGGTCGGCCGACAAGGCCGAATTAGATTCCGCAGCAAAGTATCTCGACGAACTCGGCATCGACCACGAGCCGGTCAAGGACATCGGGCCGTCCTACATTCTGGAGTTTCGCGACCCGGACAACATCGCACTGGAGCTGACCGCCCCCAAGTAGCGCCGTGGTGATTGTGACCGGCCGGCCGCAGTGGTTGACTGGCAAGCACAATGCCCATCGCTTTCAATCACACCATCGTCGCCGCCCACGACAAGCGGGAGTCCGCTGAGTTCTTCAGCGAGCTGTTCGGGCTGCCGAGTCCGGTGCCGTTCGGTCGCTTCCTGGCCGTGCAGCTCGAGCACGGCGCGACCCTCGACTACGCGGATACGGCCGAGGAGATCCGCCCGCAGCACTACGCGTTTCTGGTTTCCGAGGACGACTTCGACGCGATCTACGGCAAGATCCGCCTCCGGGGGTTGCAGCACTGGGCGGACCCGGGCGGCCAACGTCCGGGCGAGGTCAACACCAACGACGGTGGTCGCGGCGTCTACTTCCGAGACCCCGGAGGCCATTCCCTGGAGATCCTCACCCGGCCCTACGGCTCGGGCGGTTAGCGCGCGCTGCGCGGGCCGTGGCGTGTGCTCTCCTGGGCGCGATAGTCGTCGGCCAGCCGACCGACATGTGCGGGCAGCGAGCCGGCGGCCACGTCGGCCAGGGTCGTCTGCTCCAGCACCAGGCGCATGCTGGCGCGCAAAGCCCGCCAGACATCGGTCAGCGCCGCGGTCGGACCGGAATAGGGCAGATCGCCCAGCCCGATGTCGCGGACGCTGGCCAGCGGGCCGTCGATGCAGCGCAGCACGTCGGCGATGCTGATTTCCGCACCCGGACGCGCCAATTCGTAACCACCGTCGCGGCCGCGGTGGCTGCGCACCAGCCGATCGGTGCGCAGAGCGGACAAGATGTCGACGAGAAACTGCGGCGGAATTCCCTGAGCGTTCGCCAGATCGTCAGTCGTGACCCGCACGCCGTCGTCGACGGTGGTCAGCTGGATCATCGCCCGTACCGCGTACTCGGCCTTCGCTGACATCCGCATAGATTTCGATTGTCCCACCGGTCGCAGCTCAGCCGGTGATGGCCAGCACCGCGTCGGCGTATTCGGGACGGCACACCACCAGGTCGGGCAGCAGGGGATCGGCCCGGTTGTACTCCAGCGACGACCCGTCGATGCGCGAGGTGTGCAAACCCGCGGCGCGGGCCACCGCGACCGGTGCAGCCGAATCCCACTCGTACTGTCCGCCGGCGTGGACGTACACGTCGGCCAACCCTTGAATGACCGCGGCAACCTTCGCACCGGCCGATCCCATCGCCACCAGCGTGCCGTTCAAATGATCGCGGACCTGCAGCGCGATCGCCGGCGGGCGGGTCCGCGACACCACGATCCGGGGCTGTCCGGCGTATGCCGGCGGCGGTGCAGGATCAGGGGTGGCCAGCGTGACGCCCTGGGCCGGAAGCGCAACGGCGCCGGCGACGAGGGCACCGGACTGCCATAGCGCGACGTGCACGGCCCAATCTTTGCGGCCGAGTTCGGAGAACTCCCGGGTCCCGTCCAACGGGTCGACGATCCACACCCGCTCGGCGCTCAATCTCACCGGATCGTCGACGCCCTCTTCGGAGAGAACGGCATCAGCCGGGCGTTCGCGCGCCAGCGCCTCGATCAGATAATCGTGGGACCGCTTGTCCCCTGCCGCTTTCCGATCAGCTTCCGCTGCGTCGGCGAGTTCCTCGCGGACCCCGAGCAGAAGCCGGCCTGCTTCGGTGGCCAGCCGCGCGGCTAACTCGTGGTCGCTCACTTCCGAGCCTCGATCATTTCGACGATTTGCTGCGCCAACTCGTCGAGGCTGTGATCCGGCGTGAGCCGCAGGTCAGGACTCTTCGGCCGCTGGTATGGACTGTCGATTCCGGTGAAGTGCGTGATCTCACCCGCACGCGCTTTGGCGTAGAGGCCCTTGGGGTCTCGCCGCTCGCAATCCTCGAGCGGGGTGTCGCAGAACACCTCGGCGAAGTCCAGACCGGCCTCCGCGTGCACCCGGCGGGCCAGTTCACGATGCTCGGCCAGCGGGCTGATCGCCGGCACCAACACGGTATGGCCTGCCCCTGCGAACAGCGCCGCGACGTGCGCCAGTCGACGCAGGTTCTCGGCCCGGTCGGCCATGCTGAACCCCAGGTCGGCATTCAGACCGTGCCGCAGATTGTCGCCGTCGAGAACATAAGCAGGGACGCCCTTTTGCAGCAGCTTCTGTTCGACCAGCATGGCCACCGATGACTTGCCCGAACCCGACAGGCCGGTGAACCACAGGGTGCGGCCCTGCGCCATCCGGTCCTCCGCGGACACCAGCGAGTTGTGCACCACCGTGTTGGGGCTCGACGAGCGAGTCGACGCTTCCCGCAAGACCATGCCCGCGGCCACGGTCCCGTTGGTGTCGGGGTCGATGAGGATAAACGACCCGGTGCTGGCATTGCGGGTGTACTCGTCGAGCAGCAGCGGCACCTGGGAACGCAGCGAGACGCGGCCGAGTTCGTTGAGCTTCAACGCTGTCGCCTCCTTGTCGCGGCGAAGCGTATTGACATCGAGGCGGTAATCCAGCGCGGTGATCCTCACCCGCGTGGTTCGGGTGGTGTGCTTGATCAGATAGTCGCGCCCAGGCTCCAGCGCAGCGGCGTCGGCCATCCAGCACACCGTCGCCTCGAATTCCTGAGTGACCCTCGGCGCATTAGTCGGTCGGGCGATCATGTCGCCGCGCGAGATGTCGATGTCGTCTGCGAGGCTCACCGCGATGGCCATCGGCGGAAATGCTTCTTGCACAGGGCCGTTCGGCCCCTCGATCGCGGTGATTCGACTGGGCTTACCGGTCGGCAACACGATCACCTCGTCGCCCGGCCGCATGACACCGCTGGCGACGGTGCCTGCGTAGCTGCGGTGGTCCTGATGTTCGCGGGTCTGCGGGCGAATGACGTACTGCACCGGGAACCGAACGTCGACGAGGTTACGGTCGGCGGCGACGTATACCTCTTCGAGATGCGACAGCAGCGCCGGCCCGTCGTACCACGGGGTGTGCTCAGATTTGGTGACCACGTTGTCACCGTGCAGCGCCGACATCGGGATGGTCAGCACGTCTTGCACGTCCAGGCGAGTGGCGAAGGCGTAGAACTCGTCGCGGATTGCCTCGAAAACTTCTTTGTCCCAGTCGATGAGGTCCATCTTGTTGACGGCGAGCACGATGTGCTCGATGCCCAACAGCGAGGCCAGAAATGTGTGTCGCCTGGACTGCTCCAGCAGACCGTGGCGGGCGTCGACGAGCACGATGGCCAGCTGTGCGGTGGACGCCCCGGTCACCATGTTGCGGGTGTACTGGATGTGACCGGGGGTGTCGGCGATGATGAATTTGCGCTTGGGAGTAGCGAAGTAGCGGTAGGCGACATCGATCGTGATGCCTTGCTCTCGCTCGGCGCGTAGCCCGTCGGTGACCAGTGACAGGTCGGTGTATTCGTGGCCGCGGTCTTTGGAGGTGCGTTCCACCGAGGCCCACTGGTCGTCCATGACGGCCTTGGAGTCGTAGAGCAGTCGCCCGATCAGTGTGGATTTGCCATCGTCCACCGAACCGGCGGTTGCGATGCGCAGCAGCGTGGTTGCACTCATCAGAAGTATCCCTGCCTCTTGCGATCTTCCATGCCGGCCTCGGAGATCCGGTCGTCAGCTCTGGTGGCGCCCCGCTCGGTCAGCCGCGACACCGCCGTCTCGGCGACGACCTCCGCGACGGTCGCCGCGTTCGATTCCACACAGCCGGTGCAGGTGACGTCGCCGACGGTGCGGAACCGGACCGTTGTCTCGAACACCTTCTCGTCGGGGCGCGGCTGCAAGTGGCGGTCGACCGCGAGCAGCATCCCGTCGCGTTTGAAGACTTTCCGGCGATGGGCGTAATAGATCGGCGGCAGCTTGATCTTCTCGGCGCCGATATAGGACCAGATGTCGAATTCGGTCCAGTTGGACAGCGGGAACACGCGGATGTGCTCGCCCTTGTGGTGTCGGCCGTTGTAGATGTTCCACAGCTCGGGCCGTTGGGCCTTGGGATCCCACTGACCGAACTCGTCGCGGAAACTGAACACCCGCTCCTTGGCGCGCGCCTTCTCCTCGTCGCGACGAGCGCCGCCAAACGCGGCGTCGAATTTGTTCTCGCGGATCGCGCGCAGCAGCGTCACCGTCTGGATCGGGTTGCGCGACGGGATGGTTTCGACCACCCGGCCCGCGTCGATGTCGTCCTGCACCTTGGCGATGACCAGGCGGACTCCGGTCTCCGCCACCAGCTCGTCGCGGGTGGCGATGACCTCGTCGAAGTTGTGGCCGGTGTCGACGTGCATGACCGGGAATGGCAGGCGGCCGGGTTGAAAAGCCTTGAGCGCCAGATGCAGCATCACGATCGAGTCTTTGCCGCCCGAGAAAAGCAGCACCGGCCGCTCGAACTCGGCGGCCACCTCGCGGATGATGTGGATCGCCTCGGCCTCCAGCGCCCGCAGATGGCTCAGTTCATATTGCCCCGCCGCCGGGCTGGCCACGGTCTCTTGACTGGGCATCAATCCCTCAATTCAAGGTAAAGTAGGTAGTATTGGTCAAGATTATGAACATTGCCGAATATATAACCCGCCCAGGCTGGCGCTGTCAATAGATTCCGTCGGCGGACGTGCCAACGCGAGCTAATCGGCACGCAGGAGGCGCGACCTCAATCACATCCACCCCAGCAGTCTCCAGGGCTCCGGGGTGACCGATCTGTCCACCAGTGAGCGGCAAGCCGGTTCTAGGCGCGCAGATTCCTTGGCAGTGATATCGCCCGTGGTGTCAAAACGATGGAGGCAGTAATCCCTGGCAAAGCGACAGAAGAAACTGTTGAGACTCGTGAGGCGAGCCCGAGAACTACCCGGTGACCTCGGTGAGCTTGCCGGTTGCCACGTCGAAGATGAACCCGCGCGCCGAGGTGTGCTTGGTGACGAACGGGCTGTTCTTGATGCGGTGCAACGACTGCCGGACGTCTTCGGCGACGTCGGGGAAGGCTTCAGCCGACCACGGCGGTTTGACGCCGGACTCGTCCTGGATCGCGCGCTTGAACTCGTCGTCGGTGAAGGTCAACATCCCGCAGTCGGTGTGATGAATCAGGATGATCTCGTTGGTTCCCAACAACCGCTGGCTGATGGCCAGGGATCGGATCGCGTCGTCCGTGACCACTCCGCCGGCATTGCGGATGACGTGCGCCTCGCCCAGTTCGATGCCGAGCAGACTGTGCACATCGAGCCGGGCGTCCATGCACGCCAGGACGGCGACATGCTTGCTCGGAGGCAGCGGCAACGGGCCCTGGAAAGACTTCGCGTATTCGGCATTGTTGGCTAGGTAGTCGTCGGTGACCGTCACAACCGTCTCCTCATGTGTTTGCCGTATTCGTCACTTCGGCCGCCGACCCTAACAATCGGGCCGCCGTGATGCACCAGTCCGGATCATCCGGATCGCAACGTGCCAGATGCGTCTCTATAGTCTGTGCCAATGCGACAGGGGCGAGGCCGATAGCCATGACCCGCTTCCTGGCACGTCGCGTGCTGAACTACGTCGTGCTGTTGGCGCTGGCGTCTTTTTTGACGTTCTGTCTGACGTCGGCGGCGTTCTCGCCGCTGGAAAGCCTGATGCAACGCAGCCCGCGGCCACCGCAGAGCGTGATCGACGCCAAAGCCGTCGAACTCGGCCTGAACAAACCCATCCCGCTGCGCTACGCGGACTGGGCCTCGCACGCGGTTCGCGGCGACTTCGGCGCCACCGTGACCGGCCAGCCCGTGTCCGGCGAACTGTGGCGCCGCATCGGGGTCAGCCTTCGACTGCTGCTCATCGGTTCGGTGGTGGGAACGGTCACCGGGGTGGCGCTCGGCGCGTGGGGGGCGATCCGTCAGTATCGGCTCAGCGATCGCGTCATCACGATGCTGTCACTGCTGGTGCTGTCGGCCCCGACATTCGTGATCGCCAACCTGCTGATCCTCAGCGCACTGCGGATCAACTGGGCGCTCGGCGCACAGCTGTTCCAGTACACCGGAGATACGTCGCCCGCGGTGATCGACGGCGGCTGGGCGCAACTCGTGGATCGCCTGCAGCACTTGGTCCTACCCACGCTCACCTTGGCGCTGGGCACCGCCGCCGGGTTCAGCCGGTATCAGCGCAACGCGATGCTCGACGTCCTCGGCCAAGACTTCATCCGCACCGCACGCGCCAAAGGGCTGACCCGGCGTCGAGCTCTGGTCAAGCACGGGCTGCGCACGGCACTGATACCACTGGCGACGCTCTTCGCCTACGGCGTGGCCGGTCTGGTGACCGGTGCGGTGTTCGTCGAGAAGATCTTCGGTTGGCACGGCACGGGTGAGTGGATGGTGCAAGGGGTGGCGACCCAAGACACCAACATCGTCGCCGCGATCACGGTGTTCGCCGGCGCGGTCGTTTTGCTGGCCGGACTGCTCTCCGATGTCATCTACGCCGCGCTGGATCCCAGGGTGCGAGTGTCATGACCGGCACAGCGGAACTGCGCGCCACATCGGGTTTAGAGACAGTGGAATTCGCCTCGCGTCGCACGCTGGTGCTGCGCCGTTTCCTGCGCCGCCGCTCGGCGGTGGCGGCGCTGATCATGCTGCTGATGCTGTTTGTCGGCTGCTACACACTGCCGACTTTTCTGCCGTACTCCTACACCGATCTCGATTACACCGCGCTGCTGCAGCCACCCAATACCCGACACTGGTTGGGCACCAACGCGCTTGGCCAGGATCTGTTGGTGCAGACCTTGCGAGGCATGCAGAAGTCGATGCTCATCGGGGTGTGTGTGGCAGTCATTTCCACCGGCATCGCCGCGACGGTGGGATCGGTCTCGGGCTACTTCGGCGGCTGGCGCGACCGGGCGCTGATGTGGTTCGTCGACCTGATGCTGGTCGTGCCCAGCTTCATCCTGATCATGATCCTGACGCCACGCACCAAGAGCTCTGGCAACGTCATTGTGCTGGTACTGCTGCTGTCCGGTTTCGGCTGGATGGTGAGCTCACGGATGGTCCGCGGCATGACCATGAGCCTGCGCGAACGCGAATTCATCCGCGCTGCAAGGTATATGGGGGTTCCGAATCGAAGGATCATCACCCATCACGTGCTGCCGAACGTGGCGTCGATCCTGATCATCGACACGGCGCTGAACGTCGCCGCGGCAATCCTCGCCGAAACCGGGCTGAGCTTCCTCGGTTTCGGCATTCAGCCTCCCGACGTGTCGCTCGGAACGCTGATCGCGGACGGCACCCAGTCGGCGACGACATTCCCGTGGGTGTTCCTGTTTCCCGCCGGCGTTCTGGTGCTGATCCTGGTGTGCGCAAACTTGACGGGTGACGGCTTGCGCGACGCGTTTGATCCCGCCAGCGACGCATCGCGAGGCGTGCGCCGATGAGTCGGCTACTCGAGGTCACCAACCTGAGCGTCGACTTCCCCGCCGAGGGCTCAACGCTGAAAGCATTGCGCAACATCAATTTTCATGTCGACGCGGGCGAAGTTGTCGCGATCGTCGGCGAATCCGGATCGGGTAAGTCGACGGCGGCGATGGCGGTGGTCGCGCTGCTCCCTCAGTACGCCGACGTTCGCGGTTCGGTGCGGTTGCAGGGCACCGAGTTGGTGGGGCTGAGCGACGACGCGATGTCGCGGCGTCGTGGCAATACGATCGGCACGGTCTTCCAGGATCCCATGTCGGCGCTGACCCCCGTCTACACCATCGGCGACCAGATCGCCGAGGCCATCGAAGTGCATCAGCCGCGTACCGGAAAGCGGGCTGCGCGTCAGCGGACGATCGAATTACTCGAACTGGTCGGCATCGCCCAGCCCGATCGGCGCGCACGCGCTTTTCCGCACGAGTTGTCCGGGGGCGAACGCCAGCGCGTGGTCATCGCAATCGCGATCGCCAACGATCCTGACTTGTTGATCTGCGACGAGCCCACAACCGCCCTCGACGTCACCGTGCAGGCGCAGATCCTCGAGGTGCTCAAGACCGCCCGCGATGTCACCGGGGCCGGGGTGCTCATCATCACCCACGACCTCGGGGTGGTTGGCGAATTCGCCGACCGCGCGTTGGTGATGTATGCCGGCAGGATCGTCGAATCGGCCGCCGTCGGTGACGTCTACCGCGACCGCCGGATGCCGTACACGGTCGGGCTGTTGGGCTCGGTCCCCCGATTAGACGTCCCGCAGGGCACCCGGCTGGTGCCGATACCGGGCGCTCCCCCGTCCCTGTCAGCCCTCGAGCCGGGATGCCCGTTCGCGCCGCGCTGCCCGCTCGTCGTCGACGAGTGTCGCACCGGGGAGCCGGCGCTGTCGACGGTGGCCCCCGACCATCAGGCGGCCTGCATCCGTACCGAACACGTCGTCGGCCGCAGCGCCGCAGACATTTACGGGGTCAGCACCGAATCCCAACCCGACCAGCCCGGCGAACCACCCGTCGTCGTGCGAGTCCGCGATCTGGTCAAGACGTATTCGCTGACCAAAGGCGTGCTGTTCCGCCGCAACATCGGCGAAGTCCGCGCCGTCGATAGCATCAGCTTCGAACTCCGGCAAGGACGCACGCTGGCCATCGTCGGTGAGTCGGGTTCGGGCAAGTCGACGACGTTGCACGAAATCCTCGAGCTGACCGCGCCGCAGTCAGGCTCGATCGAAGTGCTCGGGACCGACGTCGCCACGCTGACCTCGGCGAGCCGGCGGGCGTTGCGGCGCGACATCCAGGTCATCTTTCAAGATCCGGCGGCGTCGCTGGATCCGCGGCTGCCGGTTTTCGAGTTGTTGGCAGAGCCGCTGCACGCCAACGGATTCAACAAGGCCGATACCAGCAACCGGGTTGCCGAACTGCTCGAGATTGTGGGGCTGGGGCATACCGACGCCAGCCGTTATCCGGGAGAGTTCTCCGGCGGGCAAAAGCAGCGCATCGGGATCGCGCGCGCGTTGGCACTGCAGCCCAAGATCCTGGCACTCGATGAACCCGTCTCCGCGCTCGATGTGTCGATTCAGGCCGGCATCATCAACCTGTTGCTTGATCTCCAGCAGCAGTTCGGCTTGTCATATTTGTTCATCTCGCACAATCTTGCGGTGGTCAAACATCTCGCACACCACGTCGCCGTGATGCACCGCGGGGTCATCGTGGAGCAGGGTGAAAGCGATGAGATCTTCAGCCGCCCTCAGCACGATTACACGCGGGCCCTGTTGGCCGCTGTGCCGCAACCGGATTCGGCCCGTGGCTAGCGCCGGAATGCGGACCGTCATGATCGCTTTCGTGGTCAGCTTGGTTCTTGGTGGGTGTTCGGCAGCCGGCGGCTACCTGCCTCCCGGTCCGGCCGCCGCCGTGGGTGCTAACAGCGATGTCAATCCGCAAAACCCTGCGACGCTGCGCGACGGCGGCGACCTACGCCTGGCGCTCACCGAATTCCCTTCAAACTTCAACACATTGCACATCGACGGCAACTCCGCCGACGTCGGCGGCATGCTGAAAGCCACTCTGCCGCGCGCGTTCGTCATTGGGCCGGACGGCTCCACGACGGTCGACACCGATTACTTCAGCAGCGTCGAACTCACCGGAACCAACCCGCAAACGGTCACCTACACCATCAATCCGAAGGCGACGTGGTCGGACGGCACACCGCTGGGCTGGGAGGACATTGCCAGCCAAATCCATGCCACCAGTGGGGCCGACAAAAACTTCGCCATCGCCGGCACCAACGGCAGCGAACGGGTGAAGTCGGTGACCCGGGGCGTCGACGACCGTCAAGCGGTGGTTACGTTCGCCAAACCGTACGCCGAGTGGCGCGGCATGTTCGCCGGAAACACCATGCTGCTGCCCAAGAGCATGACTGCCACCCCCGAGGCGTTCAACAAGGGGCAGCTCGCCGCGCCGGGGCCGTCGGCCGGGCCGTTCGTCGTCTCGTCGCTGGATCGGACGCGACAGCGGATCGTGTTGACCCGCAACCCCAAGTGGTGGGGTGAGCGGCCGCGACTCGACCGCATCACCTTTCTGGTGCTCGACGACGCCGCGCGACTACCGGCGTTGCAGAACAAAGCCATTGACGCCACCGGACTGGCCGGCCTGGACCAGATGACGATCGCGCGGCGCACCAAGGGCATCTCGATCCGGCGGGCACCAACCCCGAGTTGGTACCACTTCACCTTCAACGGCGCTAAGGGTTCGATACTGGCCGACCCGGCATTACGCCGCGCCGTCGCCGAGGGAATCGACCGGCAAAGCATCGCCGCCGTCAGCCAGCACGGCCTCACCAGCGACCCGGCGGCCTTGAACAACCACATCTATGTCGAAGGTCAGCAGGGTTACCAAGACAACAGCGGCGTTGTCGCCTACAACCCGGAGAAGGCCAAGCGCGACCTCGACGCGCTGGGCTGGAAACTCAACGGCCGCTTCCGCGAACGAGACGGAAAGCAGCTCGTCATCCGCGACCTGTTCTACGACGCGCAAACGAGCCGGCAGTTCGGTTTGATTGCGCAGCACAGCCTCGCCCAGATCGGTGTCAAGCTCGACCTTCTCGCGAAAGCCGGCGGTGGATTTTTCACCAACTACATCAACGTGGGCGCGTTCGACATCGCGCAATTCGGCTGGATGGGCGATGCTTTCCCGCTGTCCGCCCTCACTCAGATTTACGCGTCCGACGGCGAAAGCAACTTCGGCAAGATCGGCAGCGCCCAGATCGACGCCAAGATCGAGCAGACGCTCGAAGAGCTGGATCCCGCCAAGGCGCGGGTGTTGGCCAACGAAGTCGACAAGTTGATCTGGGCCGAGGGATTCAGCCTGCCGCTGATCCAGTCGCCCGGCAACGTGGCGGTGAACAGCTCGCTGGCCAACTTCGGTGCGGCCGGATTGGCCGACCTGGATTACACCGCGATCGGATTCATGCGCTGAGATAGTCGATCCATGGCATGCCGTGTCAATTCTTTCGTTGTGAGTTTCTCGAAAGCCGAAGCGGCAGTGACGGCCGCGATTTTGACGCGGAAGGGGCCTGGCTCATCCCGCCTTAGCTAGGTCAAACCCACACGTCGGTGTCTTGGTCGAGGCCGAAGATTTGCACGGCGGCCGATTTTCCTTTCAGGACATGGAATCCCCGGTCGATGAGCCCGGGCGGTCGAGAGGCCAAGGCGTCGACGCACTGCTGGGTGAGAAGGATCGTGTCGCCGGTGGTTTTGGTGAGTTGCTCGACGCGGGCTGCCACATTGACGGTGTCACCGATGAGGGTGAACTCGAGCTTGCCGCCGCCGCCGATGGTTCCGGCGATCACCGCCCCGGTGTTGATCCCGACGCCGATGCGAAGCTGTCCGCTGAATCGCTCGGCGACACGGCAGTGAATCAACACAGCGGCAGCTACAGCGGCATCGGCATGATCCGCGAGGTCGTTCGGTGCGCCGAAGACGGCCAGCGCCCCGTCCCCGAGGAACTTGTTGACGTGCCCTCCGGCGTCGACGACGGCAGGCACCACGATCTCGAACAACGCATTGAGGCGGGCGACGGTGTCCTCGGCGGAGTTCGCCTCGGCGAACGGGGTGAAGTCGCGCACGTCGACGAACATCACGGTGACCTCGCGGCGCTCGCCGGTGAAGACATCGTCGCCCTGCTTAAGCAGTCGCGCCGCCAAGGCGGGGTCGACATAGGTCCCGAACGCCGCTTGAAGTCGTTGCCGCTCAGCCAATCCCGCTTGCATCCGGTTAAACGACGCCGCCAACGCGCCCAGGTCGTCGTCTTGAACCACCGGTAGGCGTTGGCTGTAATCGCCAGCCGTCAACCCGTTCAGTGGCGTGGGCGAGGTCGCGAATGGGTTGCAGCGACGGTGAGAACAAGACCCCGACAGTGATCGGCACCCCGACGCCCAGCAACAACCCGAGCCCGATCGCACCGAAGACGAGAGGCTCGCTGGGTGCCCGATCGAGCGCCGCCGCCACCATCGCGGCATAAACAGCGAACACGAATATGACCGCCAGCACGAGAACGTTTGACCATGTGGCGAAGCTCGGACGTGAGCGGGGAAGGGAATCACCAATCGCCGAATCACCGGCTATAGCGACTCTGGCAGGCCGCACGGCCCTTTGCGGGAGTGTGTGCACTGTTATCAGCGCGAGGGCCGCTCCTACAACGACGCCCAGGACCACGTACTGGACTAGCCGCGAACCGGTCACCCCGACGATCGGACCAACAACGGCGGATAGCACGCCGGCCAAGACAGCGTTGGCCGTTACCATACGAACTAACAATTTTCCGGGTCCAGGCGTAGGTCGCGGCCAGTGCTTTCGCCCGATCGACCTCCTGACCTGCCGCCCACCGCTCCACAACGCGACGCTCCCCCGTACCGAGAAAAATGGCCGCCCAATGCAGCACCGTCGCGGCGACAACGGTGACAGCGGCCGCTTCCGCGTAGTCGCCAGACTTCTCGACAGCAACAATGAGAAACGACCAAAGAAGGTAAACGGGCAGCGACAGTGGCACTACGAGGGCGTAGAGCGCCCACGAGTACCTCGGCCCATACCGATCCCACACCCACTGCCAGAAGCGATCCATCCAGAGAGACTAAACGGCTGGGCCAGCTTGTCATCCGTGCTTGAACGCGCATCTACGTCGCGCCCCGCACGGCTCGGGTTTCAGCGCGGCAACCTTCGCCCTATCAGCGAATGACTGCTGCCGGTCGCAGCTTCGCGAAGGCGTGGCGCGGACGCCAACAGGGCAGCATGGGTGCCTGCACTGCGAGCGGCCTCCTGCCATGGACATGACGGATCCCTTATTGCTGCTAGACCGGGAAGTTGGCCGCGAGACGGTCCACTCAGTGGACCAGACCTTTGATCAATGCATGTCGGCTGAGGTGCGCTTTTCACCAGACGGGCAAACCAGACAAGAAGCGCGAGTACCGACAGCAGGAGCGAATGATGGCGGAAGTTAAGGGGTACGACCCGGCCCCCAGCGGTCAGGATCCAATCGACATCAATGGGACGCCGGTTCCTGTCGGGGTCTGGGGCGACTCCAGCACAGGTGTCGGCGTATTCGGCACCAGCGGGGATCCGTTGCCCGACATCAACATCTGGTGGGGCGGGGCGGGTGTCTACGGCCAAGGAACGCACGGGTCCTTCGAGGGGGAAGGCGACAATACGATTCCAGGTGTCTTTGGGATCAGTACCGATACTGGTGTCGTTGGCATCGGTAGCTCTCCTACTGGAGCCTTCGGCATGTACGCCGCGGGCAGCGGTGACGGGGACGGACTCCTAGCCATAACGGACACCGGCACCGGGGTTGTCGGCGTAAACCAGTTCCAGAACGGGTACGGCGTGAGGGGCGAATCGTACGACTTGGGAACAGGCGTTTTTGGCAAGGGTTTGCTCGGCGTCTACGGTTACGGCGGCGTCGGTGTACGCGGCGAAAGCGATATTTCTAACGGGACCGAGGGCACCACGTACGGCAGCGGTACCGGCGTCGTCGGCCGAAGCCTCTGGTTCTCCCCGTTGTCGCGCGATTCCCTCAACCCTCTGTGTGGCGTGAGTGGTTCCAGCTTCTACGGTGATGGAGTCTCGGGCGTCAGCATCGTCGGTAGTGGGGTACACGGCATGAAGATGGGTGGAAACCCAGGCCGCCCAGACGACTTCGAAGCCGCTGTCCTCGGCGAGAACTACGGGAGCGGCTTCGCAGGACTGTTCGTGGGCAGGGTCGCCGTTGTCGGGGCCCTGTACAAGTCCGGTGGCGGGTTCCGGGTGGATCATCCGCTGGATCCCCAGAACAAGTACCTGTATCACTCGTTTGTCGAGTCGCCGGAGATGTTGAACGTCTACAGCGGGACGGTCACCACCGACAAAGAGGGCAACGCGCGGGTGGCTTTACCCGACTATTTCGAGGCGCTCAACAATGACTTCCGTTATCAACTCACGGCCATCGGGCAGTTCGCCCGTTTGACGGTGTCCGAGGAGATCAGCCAGAACTCGTTCGGGATTCGCTCGGACGTCCCTCATGTCAAGGTGTGCTGGCAAGTCAGCGGTGTCCGGCGTGACGCCTGGGCTCAGGCCAACCGGATACCGGTCGAGGAAGACAAGCTCGACAAAGGAACCTTCCTCCATCCCGAATTGTTCGGTGGCGAGCGCGACGGCCGTCGCGTAACCCAGCATCTGATCGAGGAGCTCGCCGCGGGTTTTCCTGATTACCTTCGCGATCGGGCGAGACAGGTTCTGTCCGAGGTGGCTGCGACCGGGAGCGCTGACACCGCGGATCTGTCCGAGTTGCTTACGGAGGTCGGTGAAGCGAGGGCGCAGGCGGCACGCGAGCGACGGGAACACGACGAGGAGAGAATACGCAGGACCCGGAAAATCGGGGACCGACCGCGCCGGCCGACATCACCGCAAAGCGGCGATTCAGCCGGTGGATCCTGAACGGGTCGACCAGTTTTCGGCTTGGGCGTGACCCTGAGATCGCGTCTCCTGTCCCGCTGGAGCGCTCCTTCAACGGCCCGAGGAATCAACGAATCCTTGAAGCGGACTAAATGCGAAGCTTGCTCACGACAGAACGCAGCTGACTCTCACGCGCACAACGCAATACGCTGCGCGTCCTTGATCTTGTCGTATCGAGCCGGCGTGCAGGTCAATACGATGACCTGTCCACGCTCGCCCAGGGTGTCGAACACCGCTGCCATCTTGACCAGCCGCTCGGGATCAGTGAAGCCGAGTGCGTCGTCGATCAGGATCGGGACCGCGTCCTCTTTGGCGACCAGCGCCGCTCCGGCCAGCCGCGCCAAGATGCCGAGCTGCTCCTTGGCCCCACCCGACAGTGAGTCATACGGGACGGTGCACCCATCCAGGGTGCGGTTGAGGATGCACAAGTCGCTGTCGACCTCGACCTCGAAACTTGGGCCGAAAACCGGACGCCCGAGTCGCTGCAGTTCGGCGCGGAACGGCTCGACATAGCGTAGCCGGGTGGTGTCGCGGTGGCGCACCATCACGTCTCGCAGCAACTGCACCGCACGGGCCCGGCGACCAACCCGGTCGTGCTCGCTGCGGGCGTGCTCGCAGTCGATCTCGGCGGCGTCGAGCTTGCCTTTGCGGCCCTCGGTGCCGAATACCGTGAGCTGCCCACTGATCTCATGCACGGCACGCGCGATCTCGTCATGGCGGTCACGCAACGCCGCGGCCGACTCGACGGCATCAGCCAGCTCTGCCGCCACCGCTTCCGGCGCGGCGGCGGAGAGTCGGTCAGACAGCTCGGCGACCCGGTCCGCAGCGGATTTCGCCGCCAGCGCATCGGCGTCCGCGGTCGCGGCCAATGCCTCGTCAGCGACGGCTGCCCGTAGCTCGGCCAGCCGATCAGCGACCGCATCCAGCTCGGCGCGTTGAGCTGCCAGCTTGTCCCGCGAAAGTGTTGCCTGCATGGATATCTCGGTGAGTCGACTCGTTGCCAAGGCCGCTACTCGGCGGTGCGTCTCACAGTCTGCGCCTGCCTCGGCGCGGGCCAGCTCGGCCGCGCCGAGTTCGGCGCGGGCGGCGGCGGCATCGATCGCCACGTCGTCGGGAAGCGCCGGTAGGGCACGCAATTCCGCCAGCCGGGAGCGCAGTTGCTCAACGTCGTCGTCGCCGCACAACCCGGCCAGGGTCGCTGTCAGCCGGTCGCGGCCGCTCTGCAGTTCGCGGCGTCGCTGATCGGTGAGCCGCGCCGCAACCGGATCATCGACCTCTGCCGCCGACAGCGCCGCGGCCAACATCTGTTGCGCTTGCGCGTATTGCGCCTGAACGTCGAGCGCGGATGCACCCGGAGTGACTCGCGCGGTCACGACACCGGGAACCTCGACCTCCGTCGCGACATTCGCGACGGTCGACCAGCTTTGACCGGACGGCAGCAACAACCGCTGGCCACCTATGACGAGTTCGATATCGGTGGACGCGACGAATTCGACTGTCGCCGAGACCAACGCGAGTTGGCTTTCGGCCCGATCGACAGCAGCGGCGGCCTGGTCGATCTGCTGGACGAGGTCGTCGGTGAGTCTGATTGTCGACAGCTCCGCAGCTATGTCGTCACGGTCACGCAACGCGGCATCGATTTTCACGAGCCGCGCCGCCAATCGCTGGGTCTCCTCGCGGCAGGCCAATTCATCGACGATGCGCCGAGCTGTCTCGGCCCGCTGCTGCAACGCGACGACCAGCTCGTTGGCCCGCTCGACGACGGCATCGGCCTCCGTGGCGACATCGCGCGCCGTCACCTCTGCCGCGGCAGCCTCACGCGCTTCGGCTTCCAACGTTGCGACTGTCGTTGTGCGCGTCTCGGTTTCGGTGCGCAGCCGAAGCCGCTCGGTGCGGGCGGCGCTCGACGCGGAACCGGTTGCGGCGGCGGCCGCAGCGATCAGTTCGGCTTCACGCACCTGTTCGGTGAGCTGGGCGATGCCGTCGGCGGCGGCTCGGGCCGCGGCCAGCCGGACACCGGTGGCGTCCTGCTGTTGCGACAACTCAGCCAGCTCAGCGGTCAGCGTGGCGTGCCGTTCTACCCGGTCGTCAACCTCGGCGACGGCCGCGGCGCATAGCCGCACCTCGTCCTCCGCATCGCGCAGCGCCTTGATGGCCGCCGTCCACTCGCCGGTGGGACGGCCGGTCGGCGTGAAGTAGCGGGCGTACTCGCTGTCGATCCGCTCGATGAGCATCGGCTCGGTGCCATGCAGCGCCGCCGTGTCGCCGGCGGCGACGTCGAGTGCCCTGGTCAGGGCATCGCAACCGGAAAGGTTCACCGCCGCCGTCGACGCTGACTGCAAGACACGCTGGGCGCGCCACAACTCGATGTCCACCGTCTCGGCCAGCATGGCCTGTACGCGGTCGTGCGCCTCGTCACCGCTGTACTGTTCGCGACGTGGCTCCAGCACCGTCAGCTGCGTCTCACACTTCTTGTGGAAGCGCTTGTGATAGACGAAACGATAAGCACCCGCGCTGATCTCGGCGGTAACTTCGGATCCGACGTCGGCGTGGGTCGGCTTGACCTGTTTGACTTCTTTTTTCGTCGATCGATCCCTGGATTCCAGTAACAGGTCCAGCGCTTCGACCATCGAGGATTTGCCGATCTCGTTGGCTCCGGACACCACCACCACACCGTGGTCGGGAAAGTCGATTTCGCGGTGGTCGATGCCGCGGTAATTCTTCAGGACCAGTCGATGCAACTTCACGCCGCGCCCCGACCTTGGTGACCTCTGTCGGTCAGCCGCAACAACAATGCCAGCGCGGCCTGTGCGTCGCCGGCGGTCTCGCCGTTTCCATCGCGCGCCGCCTCGACCAGTTCTTCGACCGCAGCGGCGGCGAAGCCGCCGATGCCGAGGTCGGTGAACTCGCCGTCGGCCGGTATCACCGCCAGATCACTGTGGCTGTCCCACACCCGCAGCGACGCGAACAACCGCGAGTATTTGTCCAGGCATGCGTCCAGGTCAGCGCGATCGGTGACCGTCAACGAACCAATCAACGCCAACCGCACGACAGTTCGGTCCTTGTCGGGCATCAGATCAAGATTCACGTCCAGGTCGGCGATGTCACGGCTGCTGTCGACCGGCCGGTGCAGGGTGACAAACCGCCAGCGGCCGACCCGTCGGGCCTCGACGCTGACCGGGCGCCGGGGATCCGTCTCGTCGACATCGACCACCAGCACATGGCCGGGATCGGGCTCCACATCGTCATAGTTGGTGACTTCGGGCGAGCCCGAGTACCACACCCGACCGCTGCTGCCCACATCGGTTACCGAATGCTTGTCGCCGAGCGCCGCGTAATGCACCGCGCCGCGGGCCAACGCGTCTTCCAGGCCGGCCAGCCGAATCAGCGAGGGCTTAGTCGGGTCCGGATCGAGCACGTCGACGCCGCCGTGGGCAACGAGCACCCGGGTGGTCCCGTCAGCCGGCCAGCCCTCGAGATCCCGCAACACGTCGGCGACCAGATCGGTCGTCGGTGCCTTGGACCGCCATGGCGCAGCGACGATCTGCAGTCCGGGCCTGACCTCGTGGATTCCGGGCCGATCGAGCACCTGCACGTTGGCCGGGCACTCGGCACTGAACAAGGCGCTGGTGTACACCGACGCGGCGTTCAGCGGATCGTGGTTGCCGGGCAGCAGGTAGACCGGAATCCCGATGGCGCGCATGGCTTCCAACGACTGGCTGATGACCTGCGGCGCCAGCTGATTGTCCTCGAAGACGTCGCCGGCGACCACGATGAACTCGGCGCCCACGTCGGCTGTCAGTGTCCGCAGTCCGGCCACCGCGTCTCGACGGGCCGCCGAATACCGAGGCTGCGCTTCACCCGCGAGAAAGTGACGGGTCATGCCGAGTTGCCAGTCGGCGGTATGCACGAAACGCATTGCGACCCTCTCCCTTCTGCGTCATGCCCGGCCGATCTGCGACCGGGCACCGCGAGTGTAGGACTCGGCGCCGACAACTCCGCGGACCTCGTTCGGCAGGTCTGACATGCATCGGGCGTCGTCTCACCGGGGTCGCCTCATTGGTGCACAAGAGTCACATCCGCCACAGCAGTCCCTGGTCGAGGGATTAACCTAGCTCGAATGAGCGACCACGAACGCACGCTGGTGCTGCTGCGACACGCGAAGTCGGCCTACCCCGTCGGGGTGGCAGACCATGACCGACCGCTCGCACCCCGCGGCCAGCGAGAAGCCGGCCTGGCCGGTGACTGGCTGCGGACGAACCTGCCTGCGGTCGACGCGGTGCTGTGCTCGACGGCGACCCGCGCACGCGAAACCTTGGCGCACACCGGCATCGACGCGCCGGTCCGGTACGTCGACCGGCTCTACGACGCCACTGCAGGAACGGTGATCGACGAGATCGCCGGCGTCAGCGACGGCGTCGCGGTCCTGCTGGTCGTCGCACATGAACCGACGATGACCCAGGTGGCACTGGGATTGAACAGCCCGGACAACACCAACCGCGATGCCGCCGATCGTCTTTCGACGAAATTTCCGACCTCGGCGATGGCGGTGCTGCGCGTTGGGCGCAGCTGGACAGACCTCGAACTCAATTCCGCCGAACTAGCCGATTTCCACGTGCCGCGTTGAGCCGGTGCTTACTTCGGCGCTGCGTCCTTCTTGCAGACCTCGACTATGGTCTTGATCTTTTCGTCGAGGTTCTGCCGCAGCTCGTCCTGCGCGAAATCCTGCGCACCGGCGAGGTATCCGATGGTGAGCTCCTCGAGCTCGGTGGCCAGCGCATTTGCCGGGTTCGCCAGCTCGGCTGGAGTCGCCGGTTCCTGGTTCAGCCGGTCACGCAGAAACGATCCGCCGGCGTAGAACGCAAAGCGCTGGGCAGTCGCGACCGAGAGCGCGCCAATCGGACCGCCGTTGTCCGGGTTCTTCAGGTGCGAGTTCCTGACCACGGCTCGATCGACGATCCTGAAGGTTTCGCAGATGTGCTTTTTCGCGTCTTTTTGCTGTTGGTCGCTGTACGTAGGCGCGGACGACGCGCTCTTGTGCGGGTAAAACCAGCCGAGGGCGGCGGCCGCGACGGCGAGCACCGCAATGATCAAGGCCGCCAACGAAGCCCACCGCGAGAACTTCGACGGGGCTTGCGCCGTGGCTGGCGCCGGGGCCGGGTCTGGCGCTGGCGGCGCAGCGTGCCTGGGCTCCGGCTCCGCGATTGGCTCGGTGAGCCCCTCTGCCGCGGAGGAAGGTTCGGTATGAAGGCGTTTCAGACATTGGTCGATGGTATCGCTCACAACTTGGCCCGTAACCCTTTTACGGGTCAAAAAATAAACTCTCTCAATCGCTTTGGGTGAGACTTCCGCATCGCGAAATGCACAAGGAGGCGCGCCAGCATACTCGACTGGCGCGCCTGGCATTGAGCCTTCGCTGTCAGGAATTCGTCGAGAGTGTCAGCTCCATGAGTTTGAGGGCCTGTGCGCAGGCATCGATCCCAGGTACCTGCGGGTTGACCCACCAACCAACCACACCGGCGGCGTCGCTGGCGACACCGCACGAGCCATTGGGATCGTTCGGCCGCATCACAATCGACGCCACACCGGCGATCGTCTTGTTTTCGACCTGGTATTTCAGAAACTCAGCAACCTTGCGCTCGTTGGCCAGGCTGCCCTGCTCGAACCAGAACCGGGTGATGTCGATCAGACCGCCGGGGTTGGCCGCCTGCCAGCGGCAGATCGCGCCGACGAAGGTGCTCTGGATGTCCTGCGGATCGGCACCCACCGTCTTGGCCAGGACGTCGGTGGTCAGCACCTCACATTCCTTCTGCAGGTTGGGGTACTGCTGCTCGGAATTGTTGTTGCGCGGCACGTCGTCGCCGGCGCCCGCCTTGTGCGCGGTGCCGCCCACCGATCTGGTGCAGCCGGTCGACACCGATAGCGCGGTAGCCAGCACCGCTACGCCCACGAGGACCCGGCGACGCATGGTGGCACTCATTTAGAGTTCGCAATCGTTTGACGCGCCAATTCTTTGGCGACGTTGCAGGCATCGGGAAATGGTTTCTGGCTGAAATTCACCGACCATTCGAAGAAATCGTCAGAGAACTGGATTCCAACCTCGCACAGCGAGTCACCCAACTGGGGGTCGTTGCCGACCGCGATGAAGCCGCCGTGGCCGTCGATGTTGATGTCCTCGACACTCGAACGGGACAACTCTTCGGTCTTGCGTTCGCGCCCGATCGGGCTGCCGCGATACCAGGAGAACGAGAAATGCGGGCCGAGGATCCCGCCGCCGGCGAGCCACTGGCAACCCACCGAATTCTTGGCGGTGTTGACCAGACCGTTCAGCTGCGTCAGCTTGGTGACCGTCTCGTCGCTGATGCCGCCGCACTGCGGAAAGAGCGGACCGTGATTCCCCTGCCCCGACGCCGGCGCAGACGACTTGGACGACGAAGACTGGTTGGAGCCGGAATCAGAGCATGCGGCCGCCATCGGAATCAAGGTCGCTGCCGCGCACGCCAGCGCCGCCACGTTACGCCACACCGCTACCCGCACCTTCTGGTGATCACAGGTTGCACTGTAGCGGCACCACCTTGGGGCAACCATTGCACACGCGGTGAGCTGTGATTTCTTGTCAACGTGCAGGCGTTGAGCCGCCCCGAAGCGTCCAGCGATCGCCGCGGCCGACGGTGTGGTGGTGTGCAACAGTTACCAGATGCTCCTGGCCTTGCTGCGCCAGTTCGTCCGGCCGTATCGATGGCTGGTCGCGGCTGTGATGATGCTGCAGTTGGTCAGCACGCTGGCCTCGCTGTATCTGCCGACGGTGAACGCCACGATCATTGATGACGGCATCGCCAAGGGCGACACCGCCACGATCGTCCGGCTCGGTGAGCTGATGTTCGCGGTGACCGGGCTGCAGGTGCTCTGTTCTGTTGGCGCGGTCTACTTCGGCTCCCGGACGGGAATGGGTTTCGGCCGCGATCTGCGCGCGGCGATCTTCCACCATGTGACCACGTTCTCCGAGCACGAAACCGCCCGGTTCGGGGCGCCGTCGCTGCTGACCCGCACCACCAACGACGTCCGGCAGATCCAATTTCTGGTGCAGATGGCCTGCACCGTGCTGGTCGCCGCGCCACTGATGTGTGTGGGCGGAATCCTCATGGCGATCCATCAGGACGCCGGGCTGTCCTGGCTGCTGCTGGTCAGCGTGCCGGTATTGGTCGCGGCCAATTACTGGATCATCTCGAAAACGATGCCGATCTTTCGCAGCATGCAGAGGTTGATCGACAACATCAACCGGGTGATGCGCGAGCAACTGTCCGGCGTACGTGTGGTCCGCGCGTTCGCGCGCGAGCCGTTCGAACGGCAGCGGTTCGACGAAGCCAACCGCGCCCTGTCCGAGACCGCGCAAAGCGCAGGCAATTGGCAAGCGCTGATGCTGCCGGTGACCACCCTGACCATCAACTGTTCCAGCGTGGCGCTCATCTGGTTCGGTGGCTTGCGCATCGACAGCGGTCGGATGCACGTCGGATCCCTGATCGCCTTTCTTGCGTACTTCACCCAGATCCTGATGGCGGTGTTGATGGCGACGGTGACCGTGATGGTGTTGCCGCGGGCCTCGGTGTGCGCAGACCGGATCTCCGAGGTGTTATCGGCCGCCCCGGCGGTCAGCAGCCCGCAGGATCCGGTACGGCCACTCCCGGGTCGGCGAGGGCTGGTGCGGCTCGAGGGTGCGTCGTTTCGCTATCCGGGCGCGGATCGGGCTGTACTGCAGGATATTTCGCTGACGGCCCAACCGGGCACCAGCACGGCCATCATCGGCAGCACCGGTTCGGGAAAGTCGACGCTGGTGGCGCTGATCTGCCGGTTGTACGACGTGACCGCCGGCGCCGTCATCGTCGACGGCGTCGACGTGCGTGACCGTGACATCGACGAACTGTGGTCCACCATTGGGCTGGTGCCCCAACGCGGCTACCTGTTCTCCGGAACCGTCGCCGACAACCTGCGCTACGGCAAGGCGGACGCTACCGACGACGAGATGTGGGATGCGTTGCGAGTAGCGGCCGCTGACGAATTCGTGGCCGCACACGCCGACGGTCTGCGGATGCGCGTCGCACAGGGCGGCATCAACTTCTCCGGCGGGCAGCGCCAGCGGTTGGCGATCGCGCGCGCGGTGATCCGCCGTCCGCCGATCTATATCTTCGACGACGCCTTTTCCGCACTCGATGTGCACACCGACGCGCTGGTGCGCTCCAGGTTGGCAGAGGTCGCCGCCGATGCGACCATGATCATTGTCGCGCAACGTATCTCGACGATCATCGGTGCCGATCAGGTGATCGTCGTCGACGACGGGCTGGTGATCGGCGCGGGCACCCACGAATCGCTGCTCATGCAGTGCCCCACCTACCGGGAGTTCGCCGAATCGCAGTCGCTGGACGCCGCGGTGGGCGGTCCGCGATGACCAGCACGATGCGGCGCGCAGCCCTTCCCCCGGCGTCGAAGCCGCAGAACTTCACGAATTCGGCCGTTCGCTTGGTGCGGCTTTTGGCGCCGCAGCGGCGCACGGCCATCGCAGTGACCGCCCTGAGCGTCGTCGGTACCGCGGTCGGTGTCGTGGTCCCTCGCATTCTCGGCCATGCCACCGACTTGCTGTTCAACGGCGTGATCGGCCGCCAGCTGCCGGCAGGCATCACCAAGGACCAAGCTGTCGCCGCCGCGCGCGCCCGTGGCAACAACGCCTTCGCCGACCTGCTCTCCGGGATGCACGTGGTTCCAGGCCACGGTGTCGACTTCGGCGCGGTCGCCCGGACGCTGACGCTGGCTTTGATCATGTATGTGGTTGCCGCGCTGATGATTTGGGTGCAGGCCCGGCTCCTCAACATCACAGTCCGCCGCACGCTGCAGGCGCTGCGGGCGCAAGTCGAAGACAAGATGCACCGGCTGCCGCTGACCTACTTCGACAACCGGCAGCGCGGCGAGGTGCTCAGCCGAGTCACCAACGACATCGACAACCTCCAGACGTCGCTGTCGATGACGATCGCCCAACTGCTCAGCGCCGTGCTGACCGTCACAACGGTGCTACTGATGATGGTGACCATCTCGCCGCTGCTGACCGGTATCACTTTGCTGACCGTGCCGCTGTCAGTGCTGGCGACCCGCGCGATCGCCCGACGCTCACAGCGGTTGTTCGTCGCGCAGTGGACAAACACTGGACGGCTCAACGCCCACATCGAAGAGAGCTACAGCGGCTTCACCCTGGTCAGGACATTCGGCCAGCGCGCGCGGATCGAAGACGAGTTCCGCCGACTCAATAACGACGTGTACCGGGTGAGTTTCGGCGCCCAGGTCATCTCCGGGCTGGTGTCGCCGGCGACGACATTCATCGGCAACCTCGGCTATGTCGCGGTGGCGGTGGTCGGTGGTGTGCAGGTGGCGACCGGACAGATCACGGTGGGCAGCATCCAGGCGTTCATCCAGTACGTGCGCCAGTTCAACGGGCCGCTGAACCAGGTCGCCTCGATGTACAACACGCTGCAGTCGGGGGTGGCCAGTGCCGAGCGAGTCTTCGACCTGCTCGACGAGCCTGAGGAATCGCCCGACCGTGAAACACCCCTGCCCTCGGCTGCTGGTGAGAAGCTGACCGGGCGAGTGGAATTCGACCATGTGAGCTTCGGCTATCACCCCGGCACCCCGGTCATCGAGGACCTCTCCTTCACCGCCGAACCGGGCAGCACCGTGGCGATCGTCGGACCGACCGGGGTGGGCAAGACCACGCTGGTGAATCTGCTGATGCGCTTCTACGACGTCGACTCCGGCCGGATCTTGGTCGACGGCGTCGATATCGCGTCAGTCAGCCGGCATTCGCTGCGATCCCGCATCGGGATGGTGCTGCAGGACACCTGGCTGTTCAGCGGGACGATCGCGCAGAACATCGCCTACGGACGACCCGACGCCGACGACGACGAGGTGATCGAAGCGGCCAAGGCGGCGTATGTGGACCGGTTCGTGCACACGTTGCCAAATGGCTATCAGACCTGGGTGAGTGACGGCGGCGGCAACATCAGCGCCGGCGAGAAGCAACTGATCACCATCGCCAGAGCATTTCTCGCCCGGCCACAGCTGTTGATCCTGGACGAGGCGACCAGCTCGGTGGACACTCGCACCGAACTGCTGATCGCCAAAGCCACTCACGAGCTCCGCCGCGACCGGACGAGTTTCATTATCGCCCATCGTCTTTCGACCATTCGAGACGCCGACGTCATCGTGGTGATGGAAGCGGGCAGGATCGTGGAACAGGGCAACCACGGCGAGCTGCTGGCCCGCCGTGGCGCCTACTTCCAGATGATTCAGACCTAGAGTTCCGGACCTTCGGCGCGCACGTCGTCGACCGCGGACATGGCGTCGCGCAACTTGGCCAGCCACTCTTCGGTGTGCTCGCCGACCAGTTTGACCGACCAGGCCAGCGCATCGGAGCGGGACCGGGCCACGCCGGCGTCGACCAAGGTGTCGAGCACCTGTCGCTCCGGCTGCTTCAACCGGGTCATGACCGGAACCGCGATGTGGGTGAACAAGGTTGTTTCGCCGCCGACCTCGACGCCCCAGGAAACCTTACGGCCGTAGCGGTGCTGCGCCTCGTCGGCAATGTTCATCCGCTCCGAACGCGTCTCCTCGCGAAAGCGTGAGGCCCGACCCGCCGCGTGAGCTTCGCTCTCGTCCTTCGCGGAGCCTTCGGGGTTGGGCAGTTTTCCGACGACGGTGATCTCTTCGCGGTCGACGACGACGGTGGGGTCGCCGTCGAACCAGGCGTCGGGCAGGCGTCCGGCGAACCAGTCCGCGGCATCGCCGGCATCGGGTTGACCGGCTTGCTGCCAGCCGCCGGGACGGCCGTGGCGCCCCGCATGTCCATGGTGTTGTTTCATGATTACATGATTACAGCATTACAACCGCCGTCAAGGCGGTTTCACTCCCCGCGAACAGGTGGTGTTGGCGGCTCGCTCTCGCCGCTGTCCCCTCTGCGGGCGCGGAACAGCTTCACCTCGCCCTTGATGCCCTTCAACCGGCGGCCACCGGCGAACGACCAACTGAAGCCCGCGGCGTCGCCGATTTCGTCTCGTGCCGATTCCGCCGCGAGCACCGTGCCCGGCCGCGCGGCCGCCGTGACTCGGCTCGCCGTGTTCACCGGGCTGCCGAACCAGTCCCCGGCCCGGCTCACCGCAGCGCCTGATGCGATGCCTGCCCGCAGCCGGGGGAAGTCGTTGTCGCCGTCGGTGATGTCGACAAGCTTGAGCACCGCGTCCAGCAGCGGCACCGGGTGGGTGCAGACGAACATCACCGCGTCGCCGATCGTCTTGATGAATCGCACCGGCGGGGCCGCCACGTCGCGGGCGAGGTCGGCCAGCCGGTTGGCCAGTTGCCCCAGCTCTTCTGCCGGCACCTCCTCACCTAGCCGGGTGAAGCCGACCAGATCGGCGAAGGCGACGGTGATGTGCCGCGCCCCGGGCAGCGGCGCGCCGGCGGCTCGCTCGCTGGCGTTGACGGCCTCGGTCTCCATCATGTGCCGCAGCTGCATGAGCAGCATGTCTTCGATCATCGGCCCGAGCAGCGGCGCGATCCGGCTCGTCAACGCAAGGGATCTCTTCGCGGTCTCCAGTTCGGTGTCACCGGGCTGCAGGATGGTCGACAGCGCGGTGTAACGCATGACTTCGGCGGCGCGCGAAAGCCCCTCGGCGAGAACACGAACAACCTGCACCACCTGATCGGGATGAATGCCAAGCTCGAGGAAATCCTTCGCGTGGGCGGCGGCCGCCCCGTCGGCGCGCAGATGCACAGCTGCGTCAGGGTCGTCGACGCGCACCAACCCGATGGCACGTTGGACGCGCTGCAGCAGCTCCAGGTCGATACCGGCGGCCTCGCTGATCTCCCGCGTCGAGACGTAATCGCCGTCGTCACCCATCAGCCGACGCGAGGCCACCAACATCGGAACCGGGGCTGCTCGTATCTCGTCGGCGGCGATGCCCTGCTCGAGCAGCCACTCGATCAGCTCGGCGCGCTCGGCACGCGCGCTGCCCTCCAGACCGTCGAGGAGCTTGTCGTCCACGTCGCCAACGTATAACGCGGCCGGGCATGATGGTGGATCGATGACCACACCGCTGCTGGAGGGCTTTCCGCCCGTCGTCGACGAGGACGCCTGGGTGTTGATCCTGGGATCCTTCCCGAGTGTCCAGTCGTTGGCGTCCCGACAGTATTACGGCAACCCGCGAAATGCGTTCTGGCCGATCACCAGTGAGCTGTTCGGCTTCGACGCGGACGCACCCTACGAAACCCGGCTGGCCGCACTGCAATCCCACGGTGTGGCGCTGTGGGACGTGCTGCAACGGTGCCGTCGCGTCGGTAGCTCAGACGCCAGGATTGACCTGAAAAGCTTGGTGGTTAACGATTTTGGCCAGCTGTTTGCCACGTATCGCTCGATCGAACGGGTGTGCTTCAACGGCCGCACTGCCGAGCGATTTTTCCAGCGACTGGTCACCGTCGATGCGCCGGTCAGCTATCGACTGTTGCCGTCAACCAGCCCGGCCCGCGCGATGCCGGCGGGTCAGAAACTGCAGGCCTGGCGCGGGGTCGCAGCGTCATGACACCGGCGGTCGCCGCTGCGCCCACGGTCGGGCGGTCTCGATCTGCGTGCTCAGCGTCAGCAACGTCGCCTCGTCACTCGGGCGGCCGACCAGCTGAATCGCCAGCGGGACGCCGTTGCGGTCAAGCCCCCACGGCACCGATGCGGCGGGCTGGCCGGTCAGATTCCAGATCTCGAAGAACGGCACTCGCTGCGAAACCAACAGCAGGGTCGAAATGCCGCCACGGCGTTGGTAAGCACCGATCCGGGACGGCCCGGTTGCGTTGCCGGGGGTGATGACGACGTCGATGTCGTCGAAGATCGATTGGATCCGCGTGGCCACCGCCGACTCGCCCGCCCGCACCGTCGCCATCCGCCGCTCGGACAACAGCGACCCGATGCGCGCCATATTGCGGGTCCGCTTCTCCAGCCGGTCCTGGTGCGGCAGCTTGTGGAGGTCCTCGTAGATTCCGCGGAAATATCGGGGCAGGAAGTTGGCGTAGACCGCCGCGGGTGGATAGTCAGGGTCGCGCACGACGACGTCGTGGCCGAGGCCGCGCAGCAGCTGACCCGCGTCATGGACCGCGGCCCGTTGCTCCTTGCCGACATTGGCGATCAGCGGCGGAGGAACCTTGGTGCTCAACGCGATTCGCAGCCGTCCCGGATTTCTGGCGGCCGCGGCGACGAACCCGCCGTCAGGACAGGGCGTTGTGGTCGTCACATCCAAAAACAACGCCGCGTCTTCGACTGTGCGTGCGATCGGCCCGTTGACACTCAGCCCGCACCACGCGCCGTCGTGGGGCGCCAGTGGGACCCGATCGCGTTGCGGCTTCAACCCATACAGGCCGCACCAGCCCGACGGGATGCGTATCGAGCCGCCGCCGTCCGAGCCCAGCGCCAGCGGCGCCAGGCCGGCGGCGACCGCGGCGCCACTGCCGCCGCTGCTGCCGCCCGGCGACAACGCAGTGTTCCACGGATTGCGGGTCGCCCCGAACGTCAGCGATTCGGTGAACGGGAAGATCATCAATTCGGGCACATTGGTTTTGCCGATGATCACCGCGCCCGCGGCGCGCAATCGGCTGACCACCTCCGCATCGCGGACTGCCGGCGTCGAGACCGCACCGCTGCCGTACGGGCTGAGTTGGCCGGCGACGTCGACGTCATCCTTGATCGCGACCGGGACGCCCAGCAGCGGCAACCGCTCGCCGGCGTCGATACGACGCTGCGCGGCCTCGGCCTCCTGGCGCGCGGTCTGAGCCAGCACAGTGCGGTAGCTCCGCAGCTGTGGATCCAGACGCGCGATCCGGTCGAGGTAAAGCTCGAGCAGCGCCGGCGCGGTGATGGTGCCTGCGGCCAGCATCCGCACCTGTTCGGCAGCTCCCGCGAAGGCCAGCTCTGCAGCGTCCACGTCGAGGCACACTACTGGGATGGACGACACGGCGGGCCGCTACCGTGACGTCATGTCGTGTGTGTTCTGTGCGATCGTCGCCGGCCGGGCCCCGGCCATCCGCATCTATGAAGATGACAGCTATCTGGCCATCCTCGACATCCGCCCGTTCACCCGAGGCCACACGCTGGTGATCCCCAAACAACACACGGTGGATCTGGTCGACACTCCGCCGGAGACAGTGGCCGCCATGGTGACGATCGGACAGCGGATCGCCAAGGCGGCGCGCGCCACCGAATTGGCCGACGCCACCAACATCGGGATCAACGACGGCCGCGCGGCCTTCCAGACGGTGTTCCACATTCACCTGCATGTGCTGCCGCGGCGCAACGGCGACAAACTGTCGGTCGCCAAGGGGATGCTGCTCCGCCGCGACGCCGACCGCGAGGGGACGGGCCGCATCCTGCGAGACGCGCTGGCGGAGATCGACGCCGGACGGTAATACTGGGCGCATGCCCCTTCCGTCCTGGCTCGAGCAAGGTCTGCTGCCGCGGGTGTTGCGGATTCACGACGCCGTTTATCAGAAATCGCACGGCTGGATCGGACATCGCACGCTGGGGATACCCAGCCTGCTGTTACACACTGTGGGCGCCAAGACCGGCCAGGCCCGAACCGCGTCGCTGATCTACGCCCGCGACGGCGACGACTACTTGATCGTCGGGTCCAACAGCGGCGGCCCGAAGGCGCCCGGCTGGTACCACAATCTGAAGGCCAACCCGAGCGTCGAAATCAATGTCGGGCCAAAGCGTTTCGGAGTCACGGCGCACCCGGTGCTGCCCGGTGATCCGGACTACCCGCGGCTCTGGCAGATCGTCAACAAGAAAAACGGCAACCGTTACGAGGCGTACCAGGAGAAGACGTCGCGACCCATCCCGGTCGTCGTCCTCAAGCCCGCCTAGAACAGCTCTTTGGCCAACAGCTCCAGCGTCGTCTCGCGAGCAGGAGCGGTCGCGGGATCGGTGCCACGGTGCGCCGATGCGACCGGGTGCACCATCACCTCATCGACGTCGAACCGCTGCGCCAGCGCACTGAGCTGTTCAGCCGCCTCGGCGGGAGACCCGAGCACTGCCCGGTTGAGTCCACTGTCGACGATGTGCTGCTGTTGCGGTGTCAGTTCGGCGCCGCGGACGTCCTCGACGAGCTGTAGCGGCCCCAGTGGTTGTCCGGTCCGCAATCGGGCCATCATGTGCAGGTTCGGCAGCATCAATGCTGTTGCCTCGGAACGGGTTTCGGCCACCACGGCGTTGACGGTCAGGAAGGTGACAGGTTCGGCGGCCAGCTCGCTGGGTACGAACTCTGATCGATACAGCGCGAGCGCATCCTCGGTTCCCTGGCCCGAGAAGTGGTGGGCGAACACGTAAGGCAAGCCCTTGGCCGCGGCCAGCCGTGCCGAATACATCGACGACCCGAGCAGCCACAGCCGCGGCTCGCTGGCCGCAGCCGGAGTGGCCTTGAGGATGTAGTCCCCGTCGCGCAGTTGCACGGGCACCCCCCGCGCGCTCATCATCGCCCGCACGTGGTCGAGGTATTCCGGAAACTGATCGATATCCCGGTCGTCTCGCCCGGCGGCGCCACGCAACATGAACGAGGTCACCGGATCCGAGCCGGGCGCGCGGCCGATGCCGAGATCGATCCGGCCCGGAGCGGCCGCTTCCAGCAGCGCGAACTGCTCGGCGACAGCCAGCGGGGCGTGGTTGGGCAGCATCACACCGCCAGACCCCAGACGCACCTGCGAGGTCTGCGCCGCGAGATAGGCGATCAGCACCGGCGGGCTGGTGGCGGCTACCGACGGCATGTTGTGGTGCTCGGCGACCCAATAGCGGGTGAAGCCGAGCCGGTCGGCGGTCTGCGCTAGGCGCACGGTGGCCGCCAGCGCGTCGGAGGTGGTCTGGTCGGTGCGGACTGGGACAAGATCAAGCACGGAAAGCCGCATGATGGGGTCAACGTCGGCACTCACCGAGATAGTCCTGCGATCTCCGCCGCCGTCCCGAACACGTCGTCGAGCATCGTGGTGGTCAACTTGCCGGTGAAGGTGTTCTGCTGGCTGGGGTGGTAACAGCCCAGCAGCACCACCTCGCCGTGAGCGGCACGCACGGTCGCGGTTGCCGCGTGTCCGAATTTCGGCTGCGGCCGGGGCACCTGGCCACCGCCGGCTCGAATCATGTCGAGCGCTGAGCGCCAGCCGAATGCACCCAGCGCCACGATGACCCGCACCTCCGCGCCGGTCAGCAACCACTCGGCGGTCAGCCACGGCGCGCACGTCGACCGCTCGGCCGGCGTCGGCGCATTCGCCGGCGGTGCGCACCGCACCGCGGCCACCACCCGGGTGCCGTTGAGTGTCAGCCCGTCGGCGGCGTCGACGCTGGTCGGTGAGCTGGCCAGGCCGGCCCGGTGCATCGCCGCGTACAGCACATCCCCGGACCGGTCGCCGGTGAAAACCCGGCCGGTCCGGTTGGCGCCGTTCGCCGCGGGGGCCAGCCCGACGACCATCAGCCGCGGCCGCGCCGCGCCCCAGCCCGGAACCGGCCGGCCCCAATACGGCTGGTCGGCGAATGACCGCCGTTTGGTGAGCGCCACCTGCTCGCGCCACTCGACCAACCGCGAGCAGGCGCGACACACCGACACCTCGGCGTCGAGCCGTCCGAGCGATCGAGCGGCCTGCGCCATCGCGACCACCTGCGCCGGTTCGGCCGCCACCGCGGTGGCGGCCGTCGCCGGATCGCCGGGCCACCCGGTGCCGGGCGGCACCGGGGAGTCGAAGAGCGCGCCGGTACGCGGGTGGGCTAGGTGGGCGAGATTCACCGCTCCACTGTGCATGAACGCCTGAGGCCGTTGTCCGTAGGATCGCTGTCGTGGCCGCTGATGAGTTGGCCGGTCTGATGGCCGAGTTGCCCGAGGGGATGGTCGTCACCGACCCCGCGGTCACCGAGTCCTACCGACAGGACCGCGCCTTTGATCCGTCGGCCGGAAAGCCGGTCGCCGTGGTGCGCCCGCGACGGACCGAAGAGGTGCAGACCATCCTGCGGTGGGCCACCGCTCACCAGGTTCCGGTGGTGACCCGCGGCATGGGTACCGGCCTGTCCGGCGGCGCCACCGCGGTGGACGGCGGGATCGTGCTGTCTACGGAGAAGATGCGCGACATCGTCGTCGACCCGGTCACCCGCACCGCGGTCTGCCAACCCGGGCTGCTCAACGCCGAAGTGAAAAAGACGGTCGCCGAGTACGGCCTGTGGTATCCGCCCGACCCGTCGTCGTATGAGATCTGCAGCATCGGCGGCAACATCGCGACCAACGCGGGCGGGCTGTGCTGCGTGAAGTACGGCGTCACCACCGACTACGTGCTCGGCGTTCAGGTGGTGCTGGCCGACGGCACCGCGGTCCGACTGGGCGGCCCGCGGCTCAAAGACGTCGCCGGGCTGAGTCTGACCAAACTGTTCGTCGGCAGCGAAGGCGTGCTGGGCGTGATCACCGAGGTGACGTTGCGGCTGGTACCGGCGCAGCAGCCGTTGAGCACGGTGGTCGCCAATTTCGCGTCGATGCAGGCCGCCGCCGAGGCGGTGCTCGCGGTGACCGCACGGCTGCGCCCGTCGATGCTGGAGTTCATGGACTCGGCCACCATCAACGCCGTGGAAGACAAGCTGCGAATGGGCTTGGACCGCGGTGCGGCGGCGATGCTGCTGGGCGCCTCCGACGAACGCGGAAAATCGGGCAGCGACGACGCCGAACTCATGGCCAAGATTTTCACCGAATGCGGTGCGACGGAGGTCTTTTCGACCGACGATCCCGACGAAGGCGAGGCCTTCGTCGCTGCTCGCCGGTTTGCCATTCCGGCAGTCGAGGAGAAGGGGCCGCTGCTGCTCGAAGACGTCGGCGTGCCGCTGCCCGCGCTGGCCGACCTGGTCGGTGGCATCGCTCGTATCGCCGCGCAGCGCGAGCTGATGATCGCGGTGATCGCTCATGCCGGCGACGGCAACACCCATCCGCTGATCGTGTACGACCCCGACGACGCCGCGATGCGTGAGCGGGCCCAGTTGGCGTATGGGGAGATCATGGATCTCGCCGTAGAACTGGGCGGCACGATCACCGGCGAGCACGGCGTCGGGCGACTGAAGCGACCGTGGCTGGCCGGCTACCTGGGACCGGAGGCCATGGCGCTGAACCGTCGCATCAAAGATGCGCTCGATCCGCTGGGCATTCTGAATCCCGGCGCGGGCGTCTGACCCACGGCGCGGGCCAGTCACAGCAGTGTCCGGGCGCCGGGAGCTTCAGTGTGCCCGAGCACTCTTGCCGCCATGCCGAGCGCCGTTACGTCGTGGTTGCGCGGGCAGCCTGTTCGATCACATCGGCCACGACGTCCGGGTGAGAGACGGTGACAGCGTGCGACGAGTGCACCTCGGTGACGTGAGAGTTAGCACGATCGGCTTCGAACTTATATTCGTCCACAGGAATCGCGGAATCCTGCAGCGGCCTGATTTGCCAACTCGGCTTGCTTGTCCATGCTGCCGATGCCAGTGGCTCGTTCAGGGCTGCCATGTTAATGGGGCGCTGGGTGGCGATCATCAGGGCGGCTGCGCTCTTAGGCACGTCGGCGGCGAGGAGGCTGCTGTACTTGTCGGCTTGGCAGGCGACATTCGTGCCGCTGGATCCGTCGGGCAAGGTGTACTGAACCAGATCGACGGACGTTGCGAAGTCGCCGCCGGGAAACCGTTCCAGACAATCCGTTGCAGACTCCCCTACTGCGGGCATAGGGGAGGCCGCGTAGACGAGGCCCTTGACCTTGAGATCGTCCCCGGCCTGGGTGATGACGGCCCCGCCGTAGGCGTGGGAAACGAGGACGACGGGGCCCTCAATCCTGTCCAGCACGCTACGCAGGTAGGCAGCGTCGACCGCAACGCCCAGCAACGGATTGGCGAAGCCGATCACCGGGTAGCCGTCGCGCTGGAGTCGAAGAATCACTTCGTTCCAAATCGACGCATCCTCCAAGGCTCCGTGCACGAGCACAATAGTGGGCAGAGGTGATTCGCTTCCGCCCGAGGTAGGAAAATCGTTTTCTTCGATTTGTCTTTGCGGCTTCATGACGACTTGTCCTCCGCTTTATCGATCGACACGTTATTCCAAGACCTAGATTTGATCAGAATCCAAAAGATCATCAAGTGTGAAGCAATGACCAACGGCGCGTAAAATGTGTAGATATACCAGACGGTGCTTAGATTGAAGGTCGGCACGTTCAACTGCACGACTCCGCGCACTCCGTTGAGCAGGTCCACGAATCCCCACGTGTTGAACACCCACACCAGAGGAATGGCGACACGCCAGTTGCTCCGGAGCGCAAAGATGGAAGCGAGGGCCAGCGCCGCCGCCAAGAGATCACCATAAGCGGCGGCGGCTAGGAATTCTCTCGGCAGTTTCGGATCGGTCATACCCGTAACTAACAACGTCATTCCCACATAGCGAAACACATGCACGAAGAGCAGCGGAATCAGCGCGGAATTGCGAGAATATTTGGTTAGTGACGGCCACACGTACCACGCCACAACGACGCCGCAGACGACACAACTCAGAAAAAGCTGCAACCAGAATATCGCGACATTATTTATCGCGAGTCCTATGCCCATGGGCTGCCTTTCATTCTTTGGTGGCCGATCCCGGAGATCGTCCGAGTTCGCGGTTTTTACAGTGATCGGAATCGCTGTTGTACGTTTCCCAGTCTTTGACAGTCGCGACGGGCCCCAACAGATCGGCGGGCAGGTCAGGCGAGAGCGGTTGGCCGGTTTGCACGCGGCGCGGCCAGTCGCGGTTGGCCAACGCGGGTTTGGCCAGGGCGACGACATCGGCAGCGCCGGAGTCGATGATCGCGGCGGCGTCGCGGGGGTCGTCGAGGTGGCCGTTGGCGATAATCGACAGCCCGCTGTACTGCTTGGCGAGCTTCGCCAGCGTCGGGCCGTCCTTGTCGAAAGCCGGTGCCAGAGCACGGTATTCGGTGGTGTGGATGTAGTCGATGCCGGTGTCGGACAGTGCGGTGAAGATGGCAGCTGCGTCGTCCTCCCGGCCCGCCCACCGATGATGGTTGTCTGAGACCTTGCCTTGGGAGATGCGGATACCGACGGCGATGTCCGCACCGACAGCAGCTGCGACGTCGCCGCAGACCTCGGCGGCGAACCGGACCCGGTTGGCGACGTTGCCCCCGTAGTCGTCGGTGCGGGTGTTCATGTAGTCGGTGAGGAATGCGTCGATGAGGTATCCGTTGGCGCCGTGGATCTCCACACCATCGAACCCCGCGTCCCGCGCTAACCGTGCGGCATTGACGAACGCCGCCCGGACCTGCCCGATGCGCTCAGTGGTCATCGCCTCGGGAGTCTGAAACGGGCCCGATCCACGGTAGATCGCCAGTTGCTCGCCTTTGGGACGCACCGCCGAGGGCCCCCACGTGGTGATGGTGTGTGGGTTGCCTTGTGACTGGCTGCCGGCGTGCATCAGTTGGGCGAAGAACTTCGACCCGGCGGCATGGACGCCCTCGACAACTCGCGTCCACGCCGCGGCCTGATCGGGATTGGCGATGCCAGGCTGGAAGAAGTAACCCTGGCTGGTCTGGTCATCGATGTAGAGACCCTCGGTGATCAACAGACCGAACCCACCGTCGGCGAAAACCCGGTAATAGGCGCCGATCCGATCGGTGGCAAGACCGTCGGCTGTCGCGCTTACTCGGGTCATCGGCGCCAACGCGATGCGATTGCTGAGGTCAACCCCGCCGATGGAGGTCGACGCGAACAGAGTCTCGTGCCGCGGATGCTGCTGGAGAGACGTGGAGTCAGTCACCTTCGGCATCATGCTGTGACAAAACTGGACTGACAAGTCCAATCCAGATAGTGTGCGGTCGTGGCGTCAAAAGAGAGTCGTCCCACCGCGCGGCTGACCGCTCGCGGCGCTGCAACCAAAGCCCGCATCGTGGATGGCGCGGCATCACTCGTCCGCGAGCGCGGGGTGGCGGGGACAAGCCTGGACGCCGTCATGAGCGCCACCGGCACCAGCAGGTCGCAGCTGTATCACTACTTTGCCAACAAAGACGCGCTCATAAGCGAGGTGATCAAGGCCCAGCTCGGCCGTGTCATCGCCGCTCAGCAGCCGCGCCTACGCGAGGTCTCGTCGTGGGAGGGGCTCCAGAGTTGGTGCGATCATCTGGTGACCATGACCCGCTCGACGCAAGGTGTCGGCGGCTGCCCGCTCGGCTCGCTGGTGGGCGAGCTCGCCGACCGATCCGACTCGGCGCGAAGTGAGCTCGCGCGGTCCTTTGCCGAATGGCAGTCATATTTGTCCAGGGGCTTTGCGGCGATGCGCGACAACGGCGAACTCGCCGCAGAAGCCGACGTCGACGAGCTCGCGTTGACGATGATGAGCGCACTGCAGGGCGGACTCCTGTTGGCGCAGACCACGCGCAGCGCCCGCCCACTCGAACTCGCCCTCAACATGGCACTCGGGCACATCGCCGGATACCGGCACAGCCCGATGCAAGAGCCACCGCGCTGATCGGTGGGGCAGCCCACGATCCGAGAACCGTACCGTTATCCACCACTTCGAAGGCTCGACCCGCCGATCGTCATCAACTTCCCGGGGCTCGTCGATGACGCCGGCCCAACCGAAAGCGCCGTCCACGTCTCTTCCGTCCCGCCGGTTCCCGGCAAGTTCTACATCGGCGATGGATGGCCGATACGCGCTGGCCCGCTCGCTATGGGTAGGCGCTTCTTCAAGGTGGCGACTCTGAGTAACTGGATCGTGAGGTTGATGGAGCCCAGGATGGGAAACAGCCCGATGTATACCCGCAGGGTGTGGATGCCGTGCAGGGCAAGGCTGCCGAACACGAAGAAGCATCCGAGGGTGAATATGGCGGCGGGGATCGAATAAGCGAGAGGCGATCGGCGCTCGGCTATCGTTTGTCTGGCCAATTCGATCTCATCGGCTGACATCGGCTCCCCGGTGCGCAATTTGCGCAGCACTTTTTTATAGCTGCCGATCTCTTCACTCACCGGGGTGCGCGAGCGCTGCAACAGTCGTTTGATGTACACATAGACCAAAGCCGCGAAAACCAGTTCGGCTATGCCGGTGACGACCATGCACACGTCCAAGACGTTCACCGGCGGACCTCCTCCGATGCGATGGCGTGGTCGTCGTCTTCCCACAGCAGCAGTTGGCGTACGGCGGGGCGCGGGCCGTAGGGGCGAAGCATGGTGCTGGCCGGGCGGGGGCGGACGCGTTGCGGCCACCAGAACCAGCGTCCGAGCAGCGCCGCAATCGAAGGTGTCATGAAGGATCGCACGATGAGCGTGTCGAACAGCAGACCCAGGCCGATCGTGGTGCCGATCTGGCCTAACACCAACAACGTGGCGGTGACGAAGGACGACATGGTGAAGGCGAACACCAAACCCGCGGACGTGACGACGGCCCCGGTGCCGGCCATGGCCCGAACGATGCCGGTGTTCAAGCCGGCATGGAGTTCTTCTTTGAACCGCGAAATCAACAGCAGGTTGTAGTCGGAGCCGACGGCTAACAGGATGATCACCGACAGCGCCAGGCAGATCCAGTACAGCTTGATGCCCAGGATGTCTTGCCAGACCAGCACGGAAAGCCCGAACGAGGCGCCCAGCGACAGCGCCACCGTACCGACGATCACGACGGCGGCGACCAGGCTGCGGGTGATCACCACCATGATCACCAGAATCAGGCTCAGCGCGGAGATCGCGGCGATCAACAGGTCATAGCGGGCACCGTCGGCGATGTCTTTGTATGTGGCGGCGGTGCCGGCGATGTAAATGTGCGAGTCGCCCAGCGGGGTGTTCTTCACGGCTTGTTTGGCCGCGTCCCGGATCGGGTTGATGTGTGAGATGCCTTCGGGCGTCGCGGGGTCGCCTTCGTGGGTGATGATCATCCGCGCGGCTTTCCCATCGGGCGACAAGAACAGCTTCAGCCCTCTCTGGAATTCCGGGTTGGTGAACGCTTCGGGCGGCAGGTAGAAGGAGTCGTCGTTTTTGGCGGCGTCGTAGGCCTGCCCCAACGCGGTGGCGGTGTCGGTGCTGGACCGCGTTTGGGCGTTGATTCCGAAGTTGGTGGCAAAGTTGGTCAGCGTCAGCGCCAGATTTTTCTCCTGGTCGGCGATCTGCGGGGGCAGCAATGTCACCAGTTTGTGCTGGCCGGAGTCGAGCTTTTCCAAACTCGCGGTGAGTTTCGAGAATTGCTGGCTGAGCTGGTCGACACCGTCGAGTGCGTTCAAGATGGACCGCAACGCAAAGCAGGCCGGGATGTTATCGCAGTGCTTTTCGTAGTAGAAGTAGCTGCGGACCGGCCGGAAGAAGTCGTCGAAATTCGCGATCTCGTCGCGCAACTCGTTGATGATGGCCACGGTGTCGCGAAAGCTTTGCGTCTCATCATCGGTGGAGGCGGTCAGCTCTTTTTGCAGCCCGTATTGCTGGTTGAGAATGCTGATGGTGTCTTTGAGGATGTCGGCTTGTTTGCGGATGTCTTCGGCCCGGTTTTTCTGATAGGTGAGGTTTTCGATGTTGCCCAGGCTGCCGGCGCTGATCTGGAACGCCAGCGACGTGTGCTCGAGCGGGGTGCCCAGCGGTCTGGTCATCGACTGCACTTGGCTGATGCCGGGCAGATGCGCGATGGCCTTGGCCACTCGTTCCAGGTTGATCATGTCGGCCGGGTTGCGCATATCGTGATCTGTTTCGATCATCAGCAGTTCGGGATTGAGGCGGGCTTGCGAGAAGTGCCGTTCCGCGGCGGCATATCCCACATTGGCCGGGGCGCTGGCCGGTATGTAGGGCCGCGCGTCGTAGTCGGTTTTGTACCCGGGCAAAGCGAGCAAGCCGATCAGGGCGACTCCGACGGCCACCACGAGGACGGGTCCGGGCCAGCGCACAATGGCGGTCCCGATGCGCCGCCACCCGCGGGTGGCCATTTGCCGTTTCGGGTCGAACAGCCCGAACAAACTGCCCACGGTGATCACCGCGGGAGCCAAGCTGAGCGCGGCTGCCAACGCGATGCCAATGCCGATCGCGGCGGGAATGCCTAGGCTTTGAAAGTAATTCAGCCGGGTGAAGCGAAGGCATAGCACGGCCCCGGCCACCGTCAGCCCCGAACCCAACACCACATGAGTCGTTCCGCGGTACATGGTGTAGTACGCGGTTTCGCGATCCTGCCCGTCGTGGCGTGCCTCCTGATAGCGGCCGACGAAAAATATCGCGTAATCGGTGCCGGCCGCTATCACCAGCAGGGTCAGCAGATTGGTGGCGTAGGTCGATAACCCGATCAAACCGACGTTGCCCAGCAAGGCGACGATGCCGCGAGCCGCGGCCATCTCGAAGATGACGGTGACCAGAACGAGGATCGCTGTTACCGAGCGATACACCCACAGCAGCATCACCAGGATGACCAGCACGGTGGTGACGGTGACCTTGAAGATTCCTTTACTACCCACTTCGAACTGATCAGTGACCAGCGGGGCCGCGCCGGTGACGTACGCCTTGACCCCCGCCGGCGCGGGAGTGTGCGCCACCGCGCTGCGGATGGCATCGACGGACTCGTTGGCTAGTGCGTCGCCCTGGTTGCCGGCCAGATACACCTGCACGTAGGCGGCGCGGCCGTCTTTGCTCTGTGAGCCCGCCGCTGTCAGCGGGTCGCCCCAGAAATCCTGCACGTGCTCGACGTGCTTGGTGTCGTCCTTGAGCTTGCGGACCACGGCGTTGTAGTACCGATGGGCGCTATCACCCAAAGGCTTGTCGCCCTCCAGCACGATCATCGCCGAGCTGTCGGAATCGAACTCGTGAAACACCTTGCCGATGTGCCGCATCGCCTTGAACGACGGGGCATCTGGGGTACTCAGCGAGACGTTATGCGCTTTGGCGACGTCCTCCAAGTTCGGTACGGCGATATTCGACAGGGCCGCCATCGCGACCCACACCAGCAGGATCGGCACTGACCACTGCCGAATGGCGCGGGCCAGCGCTGGCCGCGGGGCGGCTTCTTCGCTCACGCCGACTTGACCAGGCAGAAGGTGTAGGCGTTCACTTCGTGGACGATCGCGTTGGTCTTTGACCTCACCGTCGACCAGGATGCGACATCCCAGCGAGTCGCTATTGCCCTGCGCCACAACGTTACTGAACGCTCCTGGTTGCGTGGTGACCATGGTCAGCGACCACGGCAGCGCCGCGTTCAGCACCTGCTGCGGCTGCAAATTGATGTCTACGTAATTGATGGTTGCCACTGACCCGGACCGCCGACGACTTCAAGTGTGATGCGCTTGGGATTAAACGGTTCTGTCTGCTCTGAAATACTTGCGCCGGCGGCAGTGTCGTCGCGTGACCCGAAGATTCCGTGCAGTCGGTAGACGCAAAAGCCGGCCACCGCTACGACCGCGGCGACGACCAGTACCGTCCATCGACGTTTGACCATCCCAGCCAGTGAAGGTTTCGTCACCGTCCGCCTCCCGATAGCCCGGCCACGATCTCGGCGAGATGTTCCTCCGTCGAGAATCCGCAAGGCCCGACCATACGGTACGAAATCGGGCCGCACAAGAGACGCAACCGTACACACTAGATTCGCACGGCGCCGACGGTTGCGTGCGTTTTCAGCGCTGCGACCGGGGTCCTATCGCCGCATCCGCGATCAGCTCGAGTTCGGATCTGCTGGGCGGGCTGCCGAATAGCAGAAAATGTTGAATGACCAGCGCCGGACCCACCTTGGCGCTCAGCGGACTCAACTGCGACGAGTCAATCTCTCCGCTGAGCACACCGTTGAGCAGGATCGAGTCGATCGCCGCCAAGCGCGGTGCAATCACGTCTTCAGAGAAGACACTGCGCAGTTCGGGATCGTGCATCAACTGCCCCATCACTTGTATGCCGGGGAAACCCGTTTCGCCGCTCAACACCGAGCAATGTGCCGCAAGCGCCGCAAGCAGATTCTGCCGAGCCGATCGGTCCCGTCGCGCAGTCGGTGGCGGTGGCAGGTGATGGCGCAGCGCCGCCAACACCAACTCACGTTTGCTCGGCCACCTGCGGTACAGCGCCGCCTTGCCGGTACGAGCACGCCCGGCGACACCCTCCATCGTCGTGCCGGCATAACCGTGTTCGACCAACTCAGCCAACGTCGCTTCGAGCAACACACGCTCAAGATCGATGCCGCCGCGACGGCTACGGTCGGATGCTGCGCGGGCGGACACCAGAACTACTGTAGACGGTAGCGTCTCCCGTCGATCGCGAACAGCTCCGATCCGCAAAGACTTCAAGTCAGCGAGCTGGCGCTGACGGGACATCGGGACCGGATTGGCTGCCGCCTCCGGGCGACAACTGCGACCGGCTGTTGACAGATCCGGCTAACTGTCGTACCAATAAGACATGGCGGCAACTGTGTCTCACAAGCCTCGCTTTCACCTCGCGACCGCCGAAACGTGGTCCGACCCGTGGCCGATGTACCGCGCGCTGCGCGACCACGACCCGGTGCACCACGTGGTGCCGCCCAACCGGCCCGACGACGACTACTACGTGCTGACCAGGCACGCCGACATCTGGGCAGCAGCACGCGACCACGAGACCTTCTCGTCGGCACAAGGTCTGACGGTCAACTACAACGACCTGGAACTCATTGGGCTGAAAGACAATCCGCCGATGGTGATGCAGGACCCACCGGTGCACACCGAGTTCCGCAAACTGGTGGCGCGCGGCTTCACGCCGCGACAGGTGGAGGCGGTCGAGCCGAAGGTCCGCGAATTCGTCGTGCAGCGCATCGAGGCGCTGCTCGCGAACGGCGGCGGCGACATCGTCGCCGAATTGTTCAAGCCGCTGCCGTCGATGGTGGTGGCGCACTATCTCGGTGTCCCGGACGAGGACCGCGCCCAGTTCGACGGCTGGACCGAAGCCATCGTGGCGGCCAACACCGCCGAGGGCGGCGTCGCAGGCGCGCTGGAATCAGTCGGCGACGCGGTCGGGTCGATGATGGCCTACTTCACCGAGCTGATCCAACGCCGCCGCACTGAACCCGAAGACGACACGATCTCGCATCTGGTCGCCGCGGGCGTCGGCGCCGACGGCGACATCGCCGGCACGTTGTCGGTGCTGGCCTTCACCTTCACGATGGTCACCGGCGGAAACGACACCACCACCGGCATGTTGGGCGGTTCGGTTCAGCTGCTGCATCAGCGGCCCGATCAGCGGCGTCTGCTCGTCGAGCAGCCGGACCTGATCCCCGGCGCCGTCGACGAGTTCCTGCGGCTCACCACGCCGGCGCAGGCGCTGGCCCGCACCGTGACTCGCGACGTGACCATCGGCGACACCACCGTGCCGGCCGGCCGCCGGGTGTTGCTGGTCTACGGCTCGGGCAACCGCGACGAGCGCCAGTTCGGTTCGGACGCCGGCGAACTCGACGTGCAGCGCCGTCCGCGCAATATCTTGACCTTCAGCCACGGCGCACACCATTGCCTCGGCGCGGCCGCGGCCCGAATGCAGTCGCGGGTCACATTGACCGAATTGCTCTCCCGCTGCCCTGATTTCGACGTCGACGAAGCCGGCATCGTGTGGGCCGGCGGCAGCTATGTGCGACGTCCGCTATCGGTCCCGTTCCGGGTCAGGTCGTAGACGGTGGCCAACGACTGGCTGTCGGGACGTCGCACCGAGGTGGCCGCCGACCGTATCCTCGACGCCGCCGAGGAGCTGTTCACCCGCCACGATCCCGGTTCGGTGGGAATGAACGAGATCGCCAAGGCCGCAGGGTGTTCCCGCGCAACGTTGTACCGGTACTTCGACAACCGTGAGGCGCTGCGCAACGCCTACGTCCACCGCGAGACGCGCCGGCTGTCCGAGGCGATCGACGAGCGCATCCACGGCATCGAGGACCCACGGGAACGTTTAGTCGCCGGCATCCTCACCACGCTTCGCCTGGTCCGCGAAAGCCCCGCATTGTCAGCCTGGTTTGCGACCACAGCCCCGCCGATCGGCGCTGAATTGGCCGAGCAGTCCGATGTGATCGCCGCGTTGGCCGCCGCATTCGTCGAGTTCGCTCGGCGCCGACCATCCGGCGAACGTGGCGGGACGCGGCCGCTGGCTGGTCCGGGTCATCACCTCGCTGCTGATCTTCCCCGGTCGCGACGAAGCCGACGAAATGGCGATGCTTGCGCGAGTTTGTGGCCCCCGTTGTGGTGCCCGCCGACGTGACATCCTCAGCTGCGTACCCGGGTGAAACGATGCAGTAGCCAGGCCAGCGGGATGGTGATCGCCAGCGTCGCCACAAACAGCCCGGGCATCGAACCGGTATAGACGTGATCCTGCATCACGTAGACCATGGCGAATTCCATTGTTATCAAGTGGATCAAGAAGATCTCGTAGGAGATCTCCCCGAGCCACACCATCGGCCGAGACGCCAGGAACCGGGAGTACCAGCCCTCGTCGCCGAGCGCCAACGGCGCCACGGCCAGTGCCGCGATCACCGCGTAGAACACCGCTTTGTACAACGCTTGCGACAGGCCCAACGGCGAGGTCGTCGGCTGGCCTGCGATCGGCGTCGATGCGATGAAGTAGCAGATGGTCGCCAGCGGCAATGCGACGAAGGCGTAACAGCGCACACCCATCACCTGCAGCACCGTCAAGCTCATGCCGGCCAGAAACCAGATCAGGTAGGTAGGCAGCCACAGCCGGGACCCGTTGGGCACCGAGGTGGTCAGGTGCACCAAGATCAGCCACGCCGGCGTGATCAGCGCCAGGCCGCCGATGCCGGCCAGCAGCAGCCTCGGCCGCCACTGACGTCGGCACAGCACGTCCAATAGCAAGTAGGCCAGCAGCGGAAGAATCACGTAAAACGAGGCTTCCACCGCCAGACTCCACATCTGGGTCAGACCCTGATGCAAATAGCCGAACAGGTAGTTGAAGGTGTAGATCTGCGTCAACGTGAGATTGCGGAACAACCCGATCCAGGTGTGGCCGGGATTGGGCCCGGCCGTTCGGAAGTGGTAAATGGCGTAAGCGATCAGCACGGTGACGACGTAGGCCGGCATGATCCGCCGCACCCGGTGCCAGGCGTAACTGCGGACCGATGGATCCGGGCCGCCGCGGGCAATCGATTTCACCCACGGGCGGAACAACAGGTAACCGGACAGCACAAAGAAGATCGGGACGCCCATCTCCATCCGCGAACACACCAAGCCGAAATAGCCCTGGTTGTACTTGCCGGTGGTGTATGCCGCGTGCGTCGCCACCACGAGCAGGGCGGCAACGGCACGGATACCCGTCAGCGACGCAACCCGGTCTGGCCCGGCGACCTGTTCGAGTCCGCCCTGGGCCGCCGTGTCGGCTTGGGTCATCCGCTGTTTCCCCGCCGCGGCGCACCGCGACCACCGCGGTGGCTTTTGTCGCTTCCGCGATCGGGCTGCAGGTTGATCAGGACGCCGGAAATACGAGTCTTCTCAAGCGCTTTCAACGTCGGGCGAGGCAATTTGACCGGTAGCTCCACCAATGAGAAGTCCGGCCCGATGGTGATGTGGCCGAAATCGCTGCGGTGCAAGCCTCCTTCGTTGGCGATCGCACCGACGATCGCGCCTGGGCCGACCTTGTGTCGCTTGCCGACCGCGATGCGATAGGTGGCGAACCCCTTCTTGGGGCCCTCGCCGGCGCCGCGGAAGGGCTTGGCGGGCCGGTCCGGGCGCTCTTTTGGACGACGATCGGGCGGGGGCTCCGGCGCCAGCAGGAAGGCTTCGCCGTTGCGGGATTGCAGTGCCAGCGCCGCCGCGATATCGGCCATCGGGACGTCGTGCTCGCGCTCGTAGTCCTCGACCAGTTTGCGGAACAACTCGATGCCCGACGCGCCGAGACTGTCGGTGATGGAGTCGGCGAATTTCGCCACCCGTTGCGCGTTCACGTCGTCGACGCTGGGCAATTGGGCCTCGGTGAGCTTTTGCCGCGTCACTTTTTCTATCGAACTGAGCAGGTGCCGTTCTCGCGGCGAGACGAACAGCAGCGCAGCGCCCGACCGTCCCGCCCTGCCGGTGCGCCCGATGCGGTGCACGTAGGACTCGGGGTCGTGCGGGATGTCGTAGTTGAGCACATGCGATATCCGCTCGACGTCCAATCCACGGGCAGCGACGTCGGTGGCAACCAGGATGTCGATTCCTTTGGAGCCGCCTTCTTTGAGCGCGGCAATCGTCCGCTCGCGCACCGCCTGCGGGATGTCACCGTTGATCGCCGCTGCGGAAAACCCTCGGGCGCGCAGCTTTTCGGCGACCTCTTCGGTGGCCTGCTTGGTGCGGACGAAGACGATCATCGCCTCGAACTGCTCGACCTCCAGAACACGGGTCAACGCGTCCATCTTGCGCGGGCCCGCGACCTGAATGTAGCGCTGCGAAATGTTGTCGGCGGTGGCGGTTTTCGCCTGGACTTTGACTTCGGTCGGGTCGTGCAGATACTTGGCGGTGAGTTTGCGGATTCCCGGCGGCATGGTCGCGGAGAACAGCGCCACCTGCTTGTATTCCGGCGTCTCGGCCAGTATTCGCTCGACGTCTTCGGCGAAGCCCATCGCGAGCATTTCGTCGGCCTCGTCGAGCACAAGGTAATCCACACTCGACAGATCCAACGTTCCGCGCTCCAGGTGATCGATGACGCGGCCGGGAGTACCGACCACCACCTGCGCGCCGCGCTTGAGCCCGGACAGCTGCACCCCGTAGGACGAGCCGCCGTAGATGGGCAGCACGTTGATCTGGGGCAGGTGGGCACCATAACGACTGAACGCCTCGGCCACCTGCAGCGCCAGCTCCCGAGTCGGCGCCAGCACCAGCGCTTGCGTGACTTTGCTGCTGGTGTCGATCTTCGACAGGATCGGGACCGCGAAAGCGGCGGTCTTGCCGGTCCCGGTCTGGGCCAGGCCCACCACGTCCGAGCCCGCCATCAGTGCCGGAATCGTCGCCGCCTGTATCGCCGACGGCGACTCGTAGCCGACATCGGCGAGGGCCTGCAACACCGAAGGGTGAATGTGCAGGTCGGCGAAGGTCACCGCGTCTTCATCTGGGGAGTCCATTTGGGTACGAAGTTTAGTGGTCAACTCGCACTCGGCCACGCCTGCCGCGTCGACAGGGCTGGTCAAGGTACGGTGCGGCCTTGTGTGGACACGACTCCGGGGTATCCGGCAGCCGACCGGGCTTGTCGCTGCCGCACTGCTCACCGCGGCGCTGAGTGGTTGTGGAGCAGGGGATTCGACCGTCGCCAAGACGCCGCAGCCCGCGACGCATCCGACCGCAGCGCCCCGCACACCCCCCGCCGCCGCCGGTCGTGGGCGCCGGTCCGACCAGCTCCGCGCCCGCCGACCCGTGCGTGGTCAACTTGGCCGACCCCGCGATCGCCCGAGGCGTGTCCGAGCTGCCCCACGACCCCCGCAGTCAGCAGCCGTGGA
>CAWIAC010000048.1:0-74130 GCA_963833935.1 uncultured Actinomycetota bacterium
CGCGACGCCGGCCACGCCGTGATCGGGGTGGACATCAAACAGGCAGACATCGTCGCCGATTTGTCGACCGGCGAGGGACGCCAGGCGGCCGCCGCCGGCGTTTTAGCGGCATCGGGGTCCAGACTGGACGGCGCCGTGCTAGCAGCCGGACTCGGCCCCACTCGGGCCGCTGACCGTGCGCGCCTGATCGCGCAGGTGAACTACTTCGGCGTCGTCGACCTGCTTGATGCGTGGCGCCCGGCACTGGCCGCCGCCGCTGACCGCGCGAAAGTCGTTGTCTTCTCTAGCAACTCCACCACGACAACGCCCATGGTGCCCGCACGCACCGTGCGGGCGTTTCTTGCGCATGACGCCGAGAAGGCGGTGCGCTCCGTGCGGGTGTTCGGCAAGAACGCTCCGGTGTTCGTCTACGCCGCATCCAAGATCGCGGTGAGCCGTTGGGTTCGACGTGAGGCGATCAAGGCCGAGTGGGCGGGAGCAGGCATCCGCCTGAATGCTCTTGCTCCGGGAGCGATTATGACGCCTCTTCTGGAGGAGTCGCTCTCAACGCCGAAGGAGGCGAAGCGCATTCGTTCGTTCCCCGTCCCGATCGGCGGGTTCGGCGACGCTGGGCAGCTAGCCGACTGGGTGCTGTTCATGCTCTCAGATGCGGCGGACTTCTTGTGTGGGAGCGTCGTTTTCGTCGACGGTGGGTCGGACGCCTACTTCCGTGCCGACGACTGGCCGAGGCCTGTGCCAGCGTATCGACTGTTGTCTTACCTCAAGCGGTTCAGAGGCTACTCCGCGTCGGCCTGAGAGCACTTCGACACCTGTATCGCGTAGACCTCGGCCAGGAATTGCTCGACGGCGACTGCCGCGTGGGCCGCGCGGGCCGAGCCTAGGATGTCGAAAGCGTGCTGGGCATAAGGCAGTTCGGCGTACACGACGGGTTGCTTGCTGACTTTCCGCAGCGCAGCGAAGAAGGCACGCGCCTGCTCGACGGGAACCAGCGAGTCGTTGCGGCCGTGCAATACGAAGAATGGCGGAGCGTCGGCGGAAACGTGGTTGACCGGTGACGCTGCGATGTACGGCTCCAGGTTGGTAGAGGGCCGTTGCTTCACAACCGATTTGACGAGCAGTGCCGGCATCATCGGATGCATCGCGTCCTCGAAACGGGTGAAGTCATACACGCCATAGAACGGCACGGCCGCTTGCACCCGGGTGTCGGCGTCTTCGAATCCCGGCTGGAACTGTGGGTCATTGGGTGTCAGCGCCGCCAGCGACGACAGATGGCCGCCGGCCGAACCGCCGGTGATCGCGATGAAGTCGGGGTCGCCGCCGTACTCGGTGATGTGCGCCTTGACCCACGCGAGGGCGCGCTTGACGTCGACGATGTGAGCGGGCCAGGTGTTGCGCGGGCTGTGCCGGTAGTTGATCGCCACGCAGATCCAGCCCAGCTCCGCGAGGTGGCTCATCAACGGATGGGCCTGTCCGCGTTTGTTTCCCGTCGTCCAGCCACCGCCGGGAATCTGGAAGAGCACCGGCGCCTTTCCGGTCGGATCCAGATCGGGACGTCGCCAGATGTCCAGTTGGTTGGCGCTGCCGTATTTGCCGTAGCTGATATTCGAGTCGTGGGCGTAGTCACGGTAAATCCGCAACATTCGCAGCGCTCCCGGCGACTTGGCGGTGCCACCGCCGGCCGGCCGGCGCCACAGACCTGCTGAGTCGGTGCGGCGAGAGTTTCCGAGGCCGTCGTCCAACGCGGTCGTCAGCGGCACGTTAGCCTGGTGGCCCGCGCGATTGAAGTTCAACAAACCCAGCGCCGAGACGCCCGCCACCAGCCACGCGATCGTCCGCACCGGCCGGGTCAGGTGGCGGGCTGTCAATGCCAGCCCGCCGAGCTGGCTTGCCAATGTCTGCAGCGGAAACTCGGTGACGACCAGACCGGAGATCCACGAGAACAGCGACAGGTATCCGCTGCGCGCCAACGGCCGATAGGCGTTGAGTGTGGAAGCGGCGGTCACTGCCGTTACCGCCAACGACCCTATTTGCCGGATGACGTGGATGATTCGAGCTGTCCGCATGCGGTCACCTTACGAGGCGATCAAGCCGTGCGGACGGCGACCAGTGATCTCACGGCTCTCGAACGTCTGAGAGCTTTGCCGTTGGATTTATGCGGGAGTTGGGCGTGGCCGAGCTTGGCATTGGTTAGTTGCCGGTTGCGGTGTGTTGTCAGGGAGAGCTTGCAGCAGGGCACGTTCCCTGGCGAGTCGTAGTTCGGTGAGGAACGCTTGTAGCGGCGCGGTGTCGCGAGCGGTGCGTCGTGCGTCGATGATGGCCAGAACGCGTCCGGTCCCGATCTGGACCTGGTAGTCGGCCTGGTCGGGGTGCTGTAGTTGGGTCGCGCCGACGGCGGTCTCCACGTTCCAGCCGGTGCCGGTGTCACACAGCACCGCGACGGCGTGGAGGTCGAAGGTTCGCCGGATCGAATCGACGGTCTCGCTGAGGTCGCGAGGGGAGGCCATGGCGGCGGCGGCGAGCCTGGCGAGGTTGCGCGCCTCGGCGTCGGCGCGTGCGGCCCGGACCCCTTGGCGGGTGAGCACGTCGACCAAGCCTCCGACTGAGAGCGCAACAATCCCGAAGGTGATCAGGGCGACCACATCGACCGCATTACCGACTCGCAGGGTGTGCAGCGGCTGGATGAAGAAGTAGTCGGACAGCAGGACGGCAACGGCGGTGGCCAGCAGGGCAGGCAGAACCCCGCCGAGCAGGGCCACGCACAGCACCGCGAGCAGATTGCACAGCAGTGCGCCGGTAAGCCCGAGCGGAGCGCGAAACGGGGTCAGACCGACCGTGATCGCCACAGGCGCGATGACCGCGAGGATCCAGGCCGCCAGCCGGCGTAGCCCGGGAAGCGGGACCTGCCGCAGCGACGGGACGGTGAGCCTGATCGCCGGTCTTTGACGGGGTGGTCGGCGGGCGGGGATGACATGAACCTCGACCGGGCCGGCGGTTCGGATCGCTGTGTTGATCACCGAGCCGTGCAGCAACTCCTGACGGCGGGACCGTCGGGTTGCGCCCAACACCAACTGGTGACCATTCTCGTTGCGGGCGAAATCCAGCACCGCGGCGGCGACATCGATGCCGGCCAATTCGGTGTAGTGGCCACCCAATTCGCCAAGCAGCCGGCGTTGGCCGGTCAGCCATGCGGGCTCCGCCCCCACCAGGCCGGTGGGTTCCCGCACGTGCACCCCGATCAGCTCGCCGCCGACCGTCGAAGCGATCTGTGCGGCCCGCCGCAGGACGTGCTCGCCCTCCGGGTCGCCGGTCAACGCGACGACGACCCGCTGCGAAGCAACCGCCGCCGATGCCCGGCTCAGTGCGATCTGGGGGGCGGCGCCGAGGTGACCGCGTTGCTGCAGCCAGCCCGTCGCGAGTTCGCGCAGCGCGGCCAACCGCTCGGCGGTGTAGAAGCCGGTCAGCGCACGCGGGGCGGCGCCTGGCCGCAGGACGTCGGTATCGGCGATGCGGGCGCGCAACTGCTGCGGGGTGATGTCGAGGAACTCGATTTCGTCGGCGCAGGCCACGACCGCGTCGGGCACCGTCTCGTGTTGGGCGATGCCGGTGACTGCTTCGACGGCGTCGTTGAGGCTGTCGATGTGTTGCACGTTGAGCGCGGTGATCACATCGATACCGGCGGTTAGCAGCTCCTGCACGTCTTCCCAGCGTTTCTCGTGGCGGCTGCCCGGCACGCAGGTGTGGGCCAATTCATCGACCAGCACCACCGCCGGACGTCGAGCCAGCACCTTGTCCACGTCGAGCTCGTCGAAGATGGACCCCCGGTGGCTGGTCTGGGCGAGCGGAATTTGCTCCAGCCCGGCGAGCATGGTCTCGGTGTCCGCGCGCCCGTGGGTCTCGACCAAACCCACGACCACATCCACTCCCCGCTCAGCCAGGCGCTTGGCCTCGGCCAGCATGGCGTAGGTCTTTCCGACTCCCGGAGCAACACCGAGATAGACGCGCAGCCGACCTCGGCCCGCAGACGAGGTCGAACCCGCCGACATTCCGCCGCTCATCGCGATCACCCTTCACTGCCACACGTCGGATCGAACCTACAGTTGGCAAAGGGGGCGCACGAAGGGCAGAAGGTCACCAACCATGACGACCGACGATGTGGCCGGGCCCGGTGCGGTTTCCCGCTCGCCGACGGGACCCGCGCCAAAGCGTTGACCGGGATCGATGACGAGGATAAGACGAAGAAATGTGCTAGTCCTACACCCCTTGTTGGCGCTCTCCGAGGAGCGGCGACCGGGAATGACGGCGAGCATTGATCGAACTAAACTCTCAGTTCATGGACGCGGATGGCGTCCCGACTGGGAAGACGGCGCCCGCAGCTCCCTCGGAGGAGACCGAGGCCATCAGCGCTTGGTCGTTCGAGGACGACGCGCTCGACGTCGCGCCCTTGCGGCCATCCCGATCACGCAGCGCTCTCCTGTGGTGTGTCGCCATCGCCCTGGTGCTCGGGACGGCCACCGTAGCTTGGTTCGGGATGACGCTGTACGGGGAGCGGGGTATGCCTGCCTCCACCGCCGAACCACCGTCGCCGAGCACCGAGCCGCCGCTGCCTCCCACACCTGACCAGCAGTTTCTCGAGGTGCTGCGCCAAATCGCCATTACGCCTGAAGCGGATGACGCCGCACTGATCGGGGACGGCCACCACGTTTGTCAGGAACTCGGCCATGGCGAGCTGTTCGACCGGGTGGTCGCGGACATCCAAGCCGGCGGTTGGGTTAATCCCAGCCAGGCGAATATCGAAACGTCGCGGAAGTTCGCCATGGCCGCCATTGAGGTCTACTGCCCGCAGTACAAGACTTGGGCGGCCCCGCCCCGGCTGTTGAACCCAAAATAGGTTGGAAGGGGCTGGGCTTCGCCAGGTTGAGGCCAAATGGCTGCAAACCCGCCCAACCGTAGTGTCTGGTCTGTGACGAGTTGCGGGCCGGCCTGGCCGGCTACGGAGCGCCAGAGCAGATCTTGACTGATATTCAATCTGGGTGGGCGGCGTTGGGCCTGTCCCGCGGCCGGCAGGAGGGTCGGTGCCGTCCGGCACCCGTTCGTCATCATTGCTCGATCGATTGGAGCGCTTGGCGACTTGTTGCCTGTTGAACATGTTGGCGGGCGGGGTCACTGCCGGAAGTCGAGATTCCCTATTAGGCACCCGGCGGCCCGACCGGTCGCGGTCCCCAAACCCGGCAGTGATCGCATCGGCGGCCTCCACCCAAGCCGGTATCGATCTTCGGCTTGGCTCCGGAACACGCCTCGATCACCGACTTCACACCGCCTGACCTTGCGGGCAAGCTCCGCGACGTGGACGTGACGGTGGGGGGCCCGAGTCAACGAGTTGTCTCGCGGCGGCAAGAATGATCGAGTGCCCCTGTTGATTGGCCTACACCACGTCACTGTGCCGTCCAGCGATCCGCTGGCGGCCAGCGACTGGTATGTACGGGTCTTCGATTTCGCCGCCCTCTTGATCGAAGAACTCGAAAACGAGGTAACGGCCGTGCTGCTGCAACATCCGTGCGGTGCCCGTCTGTTGTTGCGGCGCGCCGCCGAGCCGCTGGCCACATTGCGCGGATACCCGTTGTTCGGTCTGAGTGTCGCCAACCACGATGAGTTGCTGCGCTGGGTAGAACACCTCACCACATTCGATGTCGAAAACAGCGGTGTGCACCAGGCGCACCTGGGCTGGGCGGTGACCGTCACCGGCCCGGACCTGGTCCATATCCAGCTCCACACCGACGAGGGACCCAGCGGCGAAGACGAGTAGTGCGTCAGTGTTTGTGTCGTGTCCGTGACGGGTCGACAAGCCCAGACTGCACCCAGATCCACTGCGGCGCTCCGGCGTTCCACGCCACCCTTATGAGCGTCTGGCTCGATTAGCTCGGCCCCGGCGCAGACTACTGGGTGACGTTATCCATATACACCGCAACGATATTCAATAACATCAGGAGTCGAACGGCGCTAGCCGCATGCCTAACGGCACTCCACAGCTGCTCAAGAGCGGATTGCTGCGCGCTCTCGGTGATGGCTACTCAGAATCTGCCACATGCGCCTGTTCAGGCTGGATGTGTCTGTCTCACCGGTAATACGCTGCGGCGGTGGAGTCAGTCACCGTGCGCGACCTCCGTAACAGAGGAGCAGAGGTGCTGGACCGTGTGGAACGCGGCGAACGCGTGATCGTCACCCGGGACGGGCGCGCGGTCGCCGAGTTGCGCCCACTGCCACGCCGCAGCGCCAGACCTGTCGAACTCATTGAGCGCAGGAAAGGGTTGCCTGTCGTTGACCCCGACGCGCTGCGACGTGACATCGACACCGTCATTGATCCAACGCTGTGACCCCTGAGCCGGCGTCGACTCAGGAAGCCCGCGCCTTTCGCCTATCGCGCAGTAGCGTGCGCGCGGCCTGCTGTCCCGGCATACCGGATACGGAGGGCCCGGGGTGGGTTCCGCCGCCGCTGAGGTAAAGGCCGGGTACGGGCATGCGGTAGCCGCCGAACCCCGCCGCGGGGCGCAGCGGGCCGAGGTGCATCAGGGTCATATCCACGTGGTAGACGTTGCCGGTCGGCACGCTCGTCCGTTGCATCATCTCGGTGGGCGACTCGACCCAGCGCCCGATCTCGAGGGTGTCGATACCGTCGAAATAGGCCATGGCGTGCTCGACGAACGCCTTCTCAGTCGTCGCCTTGAACGCGTCCCAGCCTTCCGCGGGCTCATACGGCACCCATCCTGACCACAGGCTCAAGCCGTCCTGACCGGCGGGGGCCAGGGTGGTGTCGGCGGCGGTGTTGAGGATGCTGGCGAACGGCAGCGGGTCGGGTAGGCGCCCGTTGCCGGCGTCGGTGATGGCGCGACAGATGTCGTCGAGGCTTCCGACCATCTGGGTCGGCAGTCGAGGGTCGAGATCGTCGGTGCGAGCGGCTTTGTGCCGCTTGAGTTCCAGCTTTCCTCGACACGCGATCGAGATCTTGAAGTGCGCGCAGTTGGCGCTGCGGGTGGGGATGTGCGCGGCCCGCGCCGCCATCCGCTCGGACAACGCGCCCTCGGGCAGCCACCGGTTCAGCACCTGCGTCGGCTCGGTCGCGGCGAGCACGGTCCCGGCATAGAGCTCCTGGCCGGTGGTCAGGCGTACACCGCTGACTCGACCCGCGTCGACCAGGATCTGCTCGACACGCGCCGAGGTCTGGATGCGGCCACCGGAGGCAGTCAATGAACGCTCGAGTGCCCGGGGGAGCATCCCCATGCCCCCGCGGGGCCGGGCCATGCCCACCCGCATGATCAGCGGGATGATCAACAGGTTGATGCCGGTGTGATCCAACGTGATCGGCGACCCGTAACTGGCCAGCTGAGCCAGTCCGCTTCGGACCGTCGGATGCTCGAAGCGTTCCTGGATGGCCTGCGCGGCGGACATCGTGGCCAAAGACGTCAGCGTCGCAAGCGATTTGGGTCGCCGCAGCAGGCGCGCCGCGCGGAGCACCTTGCTGACGTCCGGGCGGGTCGGATTGGTCGCCATCAGCCCGATCGCGACATCCGAGATCGGCATCAGCTGCTCGATGAGCTCCTCGAACGTCCGCGCGTCGCGGGGGCTGAAGCGACGCATTTCGTCGACGGTCCGGCGCACATCGCGCCAGAAGGCGATCGAGCCGCCGTCAGCGTCGAGCATGATATACGCAGGATCGATGTCGATCTCGTGGTAGCCGTAGCGTGCCAGATCCAGATCGCGCGGCACCGTCGATGCGCGAAGCGAGATGACGTCGTCGGCGCACGGGCTGAACGAGAACTCCGGCGCCTCGGGGATGAGGACCTCGGTGGTGGTGCAGCCGCCGATGATGTCGCGGCCCTCGAGGACAAGCACATCGAGCCCTGCGCGCGCCAGATAGCACGCTGCCACCAGCCCATTGTGGCCCGCGCCGACGATCAGGACATCGGCGTCGCGTTCTCCGGTCGTGCCCATGCTTGGTGTCCTCTCCAGATGTCGACACGGACGTGCTGTGGATCACAGTAGCCGGTGTTTGACATGTTGTCAGAATTCTCGTCACAAGTGTTCGACGTCAATGTCAGCTTATCTGACGGATGCCCCGTAGCATTCCGGGCATGGCAGGAACGTTCACGCAGGCCCGGCGCGACGTCGTCCGTGCCGAGATCATCAACGTTGCCGAGGCTGCCTTCACCCGGCGTGGCGTCGCGGCGACATCCATGGCGCAGATCGCCGAGGCGGTCGGGATCGGGCGCCCCGCGCTCTACTACTACTTTCCGTCCAAGGACGATCTGGTGGCCGCGACAATCCAGGCGGCGGTGGAGCGGTACGAGTCGTTCGGGTCGGTGCCCGACGATGCCACCTTCGGACAAGCGGTCAAGTACTTCTTCACCAAGCTGATCCACAACATCGCGCTCGTCGACGAGGCTCCGTTGCGGTTCTTCTACACCGTGCTGCTCGAGCAGTTCGACGACGCGGCCGAGCGACAACCGGTGCGCGCCATTATCGAGTCGTATCGGCAGCAGGTTGAGCAGTTAGTCCGCTTGGGGCAGCAGCACCGCGAAGTCGCGCCAGATGTCGACGCCGCCCTCGTGGCCGACGAGCTGACCGCGCAAATCCTTGGCATGCAATGGATGTGGCTGCTCTACCCGGGGCGTGTCGACCTCGAAGCCATGGCGGCGCAGCTGGAGCGCCAGCTCCTCGACGCGGTGGCGCAACGTGACCAGCAGCGCTTGCCGTGACGGCGTTGCACTAATCCCTTACTCGCCGTCCTGCTTGACCGTGAGCACCCGCTTGCGCAAGCCCTTGGTGGCGGTGTCCATCAGACTTTTGGCCCCCCTTCTGATCACGAATCCCGGAAGGGGCATCGAGAGTTCGATGGTGAGCTCGAAGTGGACCCTGGTGGAATCGCCTTCGGGAGTCAGCGTGTAGCGGGCGTGCTGCGCGCGTTGTTGTCCGGCACTGCTCACCAGCGTCCAGCTCACGCCGTCTTCGTGAGTGGAGTACGCCAATACCTGCTCATCGCTGATGCCCACGATTTTGATGACCTGCCGAGATTTGCTCGGGTGGCCTTGGTCATCCCGCTCGAGAATTTCGACCTTTTGATGCGCCGAGGACCACTCTGTCAACGACTCGAGGTCGAACAACACGTCCATGATCTCGTCGGGCGTTGCCTCGATGATGATTTCGCGGGAGTCGGTCACGGCCATGCGGGGAATATAGCCAACGCCGTCTGCGCTCCGTGAGAGCAGAGTGGTTGACACCGTTGACGCTGTATACTTGACGACGTTGACACCACTTGGTGCCGGCGCTGACGAGGCGTCAAGCAGACCGAAGGGAGGCGACAATGTCGGACCTTGCCGCATTCGAGCAGCAGATCATGAAATCAGTCGCCCACAAGGTCCATGACCGAGTCCGGAAGGCCAGCGAAGCGCAGCTTGGTCCAGAAATGTTTGGCGACCCGGAGGACATCGCGGACGCGATGGTGGCGGCACTTCCGTTGGGTCATGTCTTCGACGAGATATCGGGCCCGTTCTATGACACATCAGGGGTCAGCCGATGGCTGGCCGATCTCCCGTCAGGCCCTGCACCAAAGAGCGGCACGGCACGCGATTCTGGCGTGCCCACTCGACGATGGCGGCGTCGTCTACCCAACATGGCAATTCCTCGACAGCGGCGCGACCATCCCGTCGTTGGCCGAGGTGCTCGCTGCGCTGGCGGAGGGCACCGACGACGCATGGATGATCGCGCTGTGGATGCGGGCGCCTAGCGAAGACCTCGAAGGCGATCCCCCCAGTGGCTGGCTGCGTAACGGCCGTGACCCCCAACGAGTGATTGCGATGGCACATCAGGTGGCATCGAGCTGGGCCACATGAGCACATCGCGACAGCGTCGAGCACTCGGCCGCCCGCCTACCGACCTATCACGCTTCCCTCGATCGCGACTTCAACCCAGCGTGCTGTTGTACCGGGCGCACACTGCTGGTAGGTCACCGTGGTGGTTCTCCTCCGACTTGTCGGGTCGTTTCGATCTGATCCAACCGAATGGGACGTGTTATCTCGCAACGGATGTCGACACCGCATTGAGGGAACGATTCGGTCATGATCTGGTCCGCCAGGGGGTCGTCACTTTCGAGGCGGCGGCTCGAACCCAGGTGTCGAAGGTGCAGCTTTTGTCGGCGCGCTGGCTCGCGAACACCTGCTCACCGGCCGCGGCGAATTTCGGTATGACCCGCGAAATCGGGACGTGCCCGTCGTATGACATTCCGCAGGCGTGGGCGGCGGCCTTCTTTGCCGCCGGCAGGCATTCGGGCATTCGCTACCAAACCCGCTTCAGCACCGGAGCTGCGCCCAACGCAGCAGCTTTGTTTGACGTTGCGGGGCAACAGGGCTGGCCCACAGACCCCCATCCGCTTGGCGGGGTTCAAGCATGCACCGACAAGGGCATCAGGGTTGCCCACCGGCCCACCCGCCGACAGGTCCGCATTGTGCAGCCGCCGCGATGAGACCGCTGTGCCCGTTCACTCCCCACCGCCGCCGTCCCCCACGACGTTGAGCAGCATGAACGTCCGATCGCCCTTACCGGCCTTGGTGGTGAGCACCAGCGGGTAGTACCCGTCGCGCACCCCGTCCGCCACTTTGATCGTGACCGTCGACGTGCCGGACCCGTCGGCGCCGAACTTCCCGGACACCGGTTCCACGGAAATCCCTGCGCCGTAGGATTTTCCGGTAATCCGGTAGTCGCTGGGCCCGTCGACCATCCGCTGCACGTTGACGGTCACATCCGTCGACGTTCCCGCATCCATCGCGACGACGGCCGGCGACACGTTGACCGTCACCGCCAGGCTGCCCGCACCGAACGACGGCGGCGCCGAAGACGGAGCGGTCCCCCAGGTTTTGTTGGGCCGCACCGACAGCGAGAACGCCACCTCGCCGCCATTCTCGACAAGCGACGACGGAAGGTAGGTCTTGTCGGTCGACCGGCCATCGACGTGCAGGCCGCTGATGTACTGCATCCGGTGATGCCCCGACGCCCCGGGCGCGGAGATCCGAATGGATTTGTCTGCGGGAAGCGCGATCTCGACCCGGTCGAACAACGGGGTGTTCACCGTCAGCGTCGACGTCCCCGGCACGCTGGGATACAGACCCATCGCCGCCCACACGTACCAGGCCGACATCGCGCCCAGGTCGTCGTTGCCCGGCTCGCCGTCGGGGGTCGGACCGAACAAAGTGCTGCGTATCTGGTCGACCAACGCCTGGGTCTTCCACGGTTGTCCGATGTAGTTGTACAGCCACGGAATAGCGAAGCTCGGCTCGTTGCCGGCCCACAGGTACGGCTCCCGAGGACCCACGTTGAGCTTCGAGGTGAACTTATCCAGCCGGGCAGCCACCGCTTGCCGACCGCCCAGCGCCGTCACCAGACCGGCGATGTTCTGCGGCACGTACCAGACGTATTGCTCGGCGTTGCCCTCGTCGAACCCGATCTGGCTGAAGCAGCCGTCCCCGGGCGGCACCACCGCAGGACCCCCGGGAAAGAACCCGAGCGCGTTGCGGGGCGAGATGGAATGGGTGGTCGGATTGAACAGGTTCTGCCAATACTGCGCGCGGTCTTCAAAGTCGGCTGCGGTCGCCGAATCGCCCAGCGCAGAGGCGAATTGCGAGATCGCGAAGTCGTCGACCGACCACTCCAACGAGATCGAAGCGGCGGGAAAGGCGCCATGGCACGACGTCGTCGGCAGCGGCAGATACCCGCGGCGCAGGTACGTCATGACTTCCGGCCGCTCCACATAACCGTTGCGGCCGATTCCGCCTTCGATCGCCGCGTCGAGCATGAAATGCAACGCCCGCTTGACGTCAAAGTCCTTGGCGCCGAACGCATAGAAGTTCGCGATCAGCGGCACCACGCTGTCGCCGGTCATCTCGGCGGTCGCCGTATTGGCCAGCCCCCACCGCGGAAACGACCCACTCTGCTCGGCGTCGTTGACCAACGACTGAGCCATGTCGCTGGCCTGCTGCGGGAAGACCAGCCCCTGCAATGCCGCAACACCGCGATAGGTGTCCCAATCGGAGAAGTTCGCGTACTGGGTATGGCCCGCGGCGATGGTGTGGATGTCGCCGTCGAAGCCGATGTAGCGTCCGTCAACGTCGTTGAACACGTTGGGGTTCAACAGCGAATGGTAAAGCGCCGTGTAGAAGGTCACGATGTCGTCTTCATCGAAGCCGGCGATCCTGATGCGCGACAGCGCGTCATTCCACCGCGTCGACGCCGCCGCGCGCACGTCCTTGAAGCTTTCGGCGGCCTCGTCGAGGTTGGCCCGTGCTCCGTCGACACTCACGTAGGACAGCGCCGTCCGCACCTCGACCTGCGAGCCTTCGGGGAATTCCACGTATCCCCCACTGGAACCCTGATAACTCGAATACGCCTTGCGCTCATTGGGAAAGACCGAGAAGCCGTCCCAGGTGCCGAACGACGTGAACGGCTTGCTGAACTTCATCGCGAAGTACACCGTGTAGACGTTGTCCTTGCCGCAGAATCCGCCGCTGGTGGCCGATCCGGTGATCGTGGTGTTGTCATCACCGATATGGATGTTGTCGGCCGAGTTACCGCCCAACGACCCGCCGGACCGCACATGGAACCGCGCGGGACGGTTGCGGGGATAGTGAAACCGGCCCACGCCGGTGCGGGTGGTGGCGGTGAGCTCGGCGGTCACACCGGTCTTCGGGAACCGCACGGTGTAGTAGCCGGGCACGCCCACCTCGCTGTCGTCGTGGGCGATCTCCTCCGAGGCGTCCCACGGCTCCGAGCCGATCGGGCTGGTCGTCGGCAGCATCGAGATGTCACCGAACGCCGCGCAGCCCACCGAGGCGTGCGTCATGCTGAACCCGGTCGCCTGATTGTTGGAGTGGGCGTAGCCGGCGTAATTGTCGACGGTGTCCGGTGAGTACTGGACCATGCCGAACGGCACCGCGGCGCCGGGGAAGTTGTTGATCTCCCCCACCGTCTCGCCTCCGTTGCCGGTACCGATCAGGGTGTCGACGTGCTCGACCGGCTTTGCGACCAGCGCCGGCGGTTCGTAGGCCGTCGGAGTAGCGCTGGCCAGCATCGCGCCGACCAGCAGCACAGCCGCTAAAAGCGCAGCGGCGCCCCGTCGAGACCGCATACCTGTCTCTTACTCCATCGCCGCCGCTTGATGTGGGAGGTAGGGCGGTGCGCCGACCCGCAGCCGCGCCGCCTGGCGTGGAAGTATCCCGTGAGCGCATGAAATCCCCGCTAACGCAGGGTCGACGCCGTCGGTCTAGGAAGTCGCGTAAGCGCTTGGTCCGCGGCTATCCCGCGCGGTCACAGTGCGGCGTGTTCTACCGGCTCAGGCACTTCGACCTCGTCCTTTGCGGCGTGCAGCCACACGAAGTCATGCATTCCGGCTAGCCGCAGCAGGGTCCGGTCCCGCACAGACCACGCGTGCGTCGCATCCGGACCGGAGACGAGCTCGGGCCGCTCCAATTGGTAGATGCGCCCTTTCCAGGCAAGCGTGCCAGTCCCGGTGGCCATCAGATTGCGGTACCAGTCGGTGTGAAGGCCATAACCCAGCGGCAGCAGGAACCCGTCACCGTAGGGATGGGCGCCCAGCGACGTTTGGTAGGTGCGCCCGCTGCGGCGGCCCGAGTGCGTCAGCAGCCCCCACGACGACCACGGAGTGCCAGAGATGTTGCGGGTGATGCCGTTATACGTCGTCAAGAACCGCCTGAGTGGGCCACGACTGAGCAGCACGTCCCGGTTGCGCCGAAACACTCTCGGCAACACCACCAAGCATCCCAATGCCATGCCGACGATCGCCGCGACGGCAAGGCCGATGCGTCGAGCCGCTCGCCTATCACTCCACATGCCAACAGCTCACATCGGTGCGCAGTGCTACGCCAGGGTCAAAAGTCCTTGCCGGGCGCTACGTTCGCTGCGCGAAGACGAACTCGTTACCGGGCACCAGGTCTTTGACCTGTTCGGCGGCGCTGCGGCCGAACCCGGCCATCAACTCAGCGGACGACGTTACCGTCACATCCCAGCCGTGGCGGCCGAACCAATCGCCGACCGGTTGGCGCTCTTCGAAGTACCACAGGTCGTCCATGCTGGGGATCTCACGCTGCGGGTCGACCCTGGCCAGCACCTCGCGCACCCGGTCAAATCGCGCACGCCGCTTCGAGCGGATCTCCTCGTCGAGAAAGGTCGGCCCCAAGCGCTTCCACCGCAACGCGACTGCCGGGGGCCGTGAGCCCCTGGATGCGTTCGAACAGCAGGTCCTGCGCCGCCGCCGGCAAGTACGGCATCAACCCCTCAGCCGACCAGACGCTGGGCATCGAGGCGTCAAAACCAGCCTCCTGCAATGCCTTCGGCCAATCCTGACGCAGATCCACTGCGACCTCGACCCGGTCGGCGGCGGGCTGCGCGCCATGCTCGCCCAGTGTCGAGCCCTTGAAGTCCAGCACCTTGTGTTGGTCGAGCTCGTAGACGGTCACCCCATCGGGCCACGGCAACCGCCACGACCGCGAGTCCAGACCCGCCGCCAGGATCACCACCTGACGGATGCCCGCATTCGTCGCGTCGAGAAAGAACGTGTCGAAAAACTTGGTCCGCGAGGCCATGTAGCCGACCATCGCCTGCCGCTGCAGCAGCAACTCGGGTTCGGCTTCGATGAGCTCGGGCGGCAACTGGGAAGCGGAGTTCCAGGTCCACGGCCCGTCGCCGACGGCGTCGAGGAACACCCGCGCGAACGGATCGTGAATCAGCGGGTTGTCGCTTTCGGTTTCCGCGGCGCGGGATGCCGCGACGCCCAGCGCCGTCGCGCCCACACTCTCGGTGATCTCCCAGGTGTCGTTGTCGGTTCTCGGCACGCGCTTCCCCCTTCAGCCCTTATGGCAGTTCGGCTTTCGACCCTACGCGAGCCGGCTATGCGTCAGCTGTGCATCTCCTGCCGACTGATATCGCATGCGACATCGCCTTCAAACACCCTGTCATGGTTGGTCGTTGGTGCTCGCGTGGCTGCTGTGGCTCGACGCGATTCTCAGACCTTGATGACCGTGAGACCACCCGCGCCGTCGAGAGCGGCGAAGTCGTCGTCCTGAGTGATAACGGGCAACGTCCGCGAAGCGGCAATGGCCGCAATCCACAGGTCATTGATTCGGACTCGGCGGCCAGTCTCGGCCAGGTGGATGCGCAGCCGGGCCCACGTCCGCGCCGCTTCCTCATCGACCGGCAGCATTTCCATGTCGGCGACAGATTCCAGGGTCGCGAGTCGTTGAGCCCGGGTATCCGACGTACTTGCCGCCAGCACCCCGGCAGTGAGTTCGGCGAGAGTGATCACGCTTGTCGCGACCTCGGCGGGAATCAGCGACTCCTCGAGTTGACGTCCAGTTTCGGTGGCGATGAACACCGATGTGTCCAGCAGCCCCGCCGGCGGCGTCTGGCTCATCGGATAGGCCCAAGATCGTCGGTGGTGTCGCCGGCGAGTGCCGCGAGATCGTCGCGCAGCCCCGGGTCAGCTTGTGCGCGTCGCATGCGCGCTAAAAACTCTGCCTTTGTCAACCAGCGTCGACGCTGAGGCTGTGTCGCCCTGAGCACGGCGACGGGCCGGCCCTTGACAGTGATGGTGATGTCTTCTCCGGCTTGGACGCGCCGAAGCACTCCCGCCGTGTCATTGCGCAGGTCACGAGACGCGACTTCAGTCATGCTACGAAGATACTACGTTTGTAGCACCACGGCTCGAATGGTTGGCGACCGGCCTAGTCGGCGCAGTCGACCGCGACCTCGAGGGCTCGGCAAATCTCACGCATCCGGGCATCGGCAAGCCGGCCGAGGCGGCTGACCAAGACCGCCACCGAAACGCTTTCGACGGAGTCCAGGTTCACCGCCGAATGGCGCGGGATGGGATCGGAGTCAGGTTCGAGGACGACCTCGCTGGCAAGTCCCCGGATGGTCGTCGTGCACGGCGCGACCAGGGCGCGTCGAAGGCGAGGGATCGCCGCGTCGCGAGACAGGACAACGACTGGGCGCCGGCCGATTTCGGCCAGTTCGCACCACCAAACCTCTCCGTGAGCCGGCAATCCGCTCACGAAGCCCCCGCCGCCCGCCGCCACGTCGCCAGGTCGCCCCACTCGTCCGGTTCTTCGACCGGGTGTTCGTCATAGGTCGCATAACTTGCGTCCACCGCGGCGGATCGATGACGGGCCAGCAGCGCCGTAAGGGCCTCATCGATGAGAGCGGCGTCGGTGATCCCCGAACGCACGCTGCGGGCGCCGCCGAGAAGTTGCGCATCCACCGTCGTACTCAGACGTATGCGATTCATGCCATTATTATGCCACTTATCACTGGTGACTGGTTGTCGCTGATTAGGCGGGCACATCGGCAATCGGCGCTGGAATCCGCAGCCGACCCGCAAAAACGCAGGCTGACCCCGTAGGTGACCCGTGTCACCGCATGAGGGTGACGAGCAATTGATCCGCTAAGGTATGAAGCAACGTCGGTTAGCAACACATACCGACAACGTCGTGGAATGCTCTGTCATCCAAGCTTTTCTCGCGGCGATCGATTTTGCCCACCGGCAATCTCGCCACTTGTGCTGACAGCTGCATAACAATGCCGTCGCGGCACACCCGATGCCTGAAAGGCACCGAAATCATGACTGCCCAACTAACTTTCGCCGAACTCGGCGTACCCCAACGCTTGATCAATGCGCTCACGGCGCAGGGAATCGCGACGCCGTTCCCGATCCAGCTCGACACCCTTCCCGACACCCTTGCCGGGCGCGACGTCCTGGGCCGCGGCAAGACCGGCAGCGGTAAGACGCTGGCCTTTGCCATCCCGCTGGTCGTCCGGCTCGCATCCGGCAAACGGCGGCCCTCGCGGCCGTCCGGCCTGGTGCTGGCACCGACCCGTGAGCTGGCGACGCAGATCAGCGCGGCGCTGGCCCCGCTGGCCGCCGCATACGACCTGAAGGTCGGCACCATTTTCGGCGGTGTGCCCCAAGGCCGTCAGGTGAGCGCGCTCAAGTCAGGCCTCGACATCGTCGTCGCCTGCCCGGGGCGGCTGGAAGACCTGATGAAACAACGCCTGATCAGCCTCGACTCGGTGGAGATCACCGTGCTCGACGAAGCCGACCACATGGCCGACCTGGGCTTTCTGCCCGGCGTCATCCGCATCCTGTCCGCGACTCCGGCCGGCGGTCAGCGTCTGCTGTTCTCCGCCACGCTGGACAACGGCGTCGACAAGCTGGTCAACCGGTTCCTGCGCAACGAGAAGACACACTCGGTCGACGAGGCCAACTCGCCGGTCGCCGAGATGACCCACCACGTCTTCCACGTCGCCGGTGCCGCCGCCAAAACTGAGCTGGTGCATCGGCTCGCCTCCGGCTCCGGCCGGCGGATCCTGTTCATGCGCACCAAGCACCAGGCCCGCAAGCTGGCCCGCCAGCTCACCGAGGCCGGTGTGCCGTCAGTTGACCTGCACGGCAACCTGTCTCAGCCCGCGCGGGACCGCAACCTCGCCGCGTTCAGCGCCGGCACGGCACGCGTGCTGGTCGCCACCGACATCGCCGCGCGCGGTGTGCACGTCGACGAGGTCGAGCTGGTGGTGCACGTCGACCCACCCGCCGAGCACAAGGCCTACCTGCACCGCTCGGGACGCACCGCCCGCGCCGGAAGCTCCGGCGACGTGGTCACGGTCGTGCTCCCCGAGCAACGCAGAGACCACGCGGCGCTGATGCGCAGAGCCGGCGTCAACGTCCGTCCGCAGCAGGTGACCGCGCACGACGAACCGGTCACCAAGCTGGTCGGGCAGGTCGCCGCCTACCAGGCGCCCGCTCCCAAGGCGGCACCGCAGGCGCAGAACGCATCCACCGGGCCCTCCCGTCGGCGTCGGCCCACATCCGGGGCACACGGCGGCCAACGGCCGCATCGACGCAGGACATCCGCCACGAGATAGCGGGGGTCAAGCATCCGCGCCGGTCTGGAGGTTATGTTGTCGGCGAAGCGCTGACACAGGCGCGCCGGAGGTTGCTTGACACATGCTGGTCGATGGGCGTGAGGTCAGGGTTTCCGGCAGCTTGCTGCAGCCCCTGACCCGGCGCACCAACGACATCCTGCGGGTGGTGCTGTCGGGAGCGTTACTGGGGATCGTCATCACCAGTTCCCTGGTCACCCGCACCCGGTGGGACGAGCTGGAGAAATCCATCTCCCGGATCGTCGGGGTGCTCTCCCCCACCCAGTCCGACGTGGTCTACCTGGTGTACGGCCTGGCCATCCTGGCGTTGCCGTTCATGATCCTGATCGGCCTGATCGTCGGGCGCCAGTGGCGCATGCTCGGCCCTTACGCGGCCGCGGGTTTGATCGCCATCCTCGCGCTGTCGTTCACCGGGACGCGCCTGGCGGCACCGCAATGGCACTTCGACCTCTCCGACCGGCTGCGGACGGTGCTGGACCAGTTCCTTGACGACCCGCGCTGGATCGGCATGCTCGCCGCGGTGCTCACCGTGTCCGGGCCGTGGTCGCCGCCGCGGTGGCGGCATTGGTGGTGGGCGCTGCTGTTGGCGTTCATCCCGATCCACCTGGTGGTCAGCGCGATCGTGCCGGCCCGCTCGCTGCTGGGACTGACGGTGGGCTGGTTCATCGGCGCGCTGGTGGTGCTGTTCAGCGGCACACCCGCGCTCGAGGTGCCACTGGACGGCGCGGTGCGCGCGCTGGCCAGACGCGGGTTCGCCGTGACCGGCCTGACCGTGGTCCGGCCCGCCGGTTCGGGGCCGCTGGTCCTGTCGGCGACCACCGACGATCCCGATGACGCCGCCGTGGTCGAGATGTACGGACCGCATCAACGCAGCGGCGGCGCGTTGGTGCAGGCGTGGCGGATACTGCGGCTGCGTGGCAGCGAGACCGCTCCGCTGCAGGCGTCCATGCGTCGCGCCGTCGAACACCGCGCGCTGATGGCCATCGCCATCGGCGATCTGGGCGTTGCCAACACCACGACGATCGCCGTCGGCACCCTGGACCGGGGCTGGAATTTGTACGCGCACGAGCGCATTCGTGGTGCTCCGCTGACGCAATGCCACACTTCGACTCCGGTTGCCGAAGTGTGGGAGTCGCTGCACAAGCTGCAGGACCACCAGATCTCGCACGGCGACCTGCGCGACAAAGAAATCACCGTCAGCAACGGCGCCGTCTTTTTCGGCGGGTTCGGCGCCGCGGAGTACGGCGCCAACGACAACCAACTCCAATCCGACATCGCGCAACTGCTGGTGACGACGTCGGCGCTGTACGGCGCGGAGGCCGCGGTAGAGGCAGCGATCGAGGTGCTCGGCAAGGACGCCGTACTGAAGGCATCGCGTCGACTTACGAAAACCGCTGTGCCCAAACATATCCGGGATTCGGTGCAGGACGCCAAAGGCGTCATCTCGCGAAGCCGCACGGAGGTGATGCGCCAAACCGGTACGGAGAAGATCAAATCCGAGGAGGTCACCCGGTTCAGTCGCAGCCAGCTCATCCAGTTGGTGCTGCTCGTTGCCCTCGTGTACGTCGCCTATCCGTTCATCAGCACCGTGCCGACGTTCTTCACCGCGCTGGGCAGGGCCAACTGGTGGTGGGCGCTGCTGGGTCTGGCGATCTCGGCGTCGACGTATGTGGGCGCGGCGGTCGCGTTGTGGGCCAGCGCCGACGAATCGGTGAACTTCTGGCGGCTGTCAATCGCCCAGGTGGCCAATACGTTTGCCGCCACCACCACCCCCGCCGGCGTGGGCGGGCTCGCGCTGAGCACCCGGATCCTGCAGAAGAGCGGGCTCAGCACGACGCGGGCCACCACCGCGGTTGCGCTGCAGCAGTCGATGCAGGTGATCATGCACATCTTGTTGCTGATCTTCTTCAGCACCGCCGCGGGCGCGGCAACCGATCTGTCGCATTTCGTCCCGAAAGCCACCATGCTCTACCTGATCGCGGGTGTGGCGCTGGGCATCGTCGGGTTCTTCTTGCTGGTACCGAACCTGCGACGCTTTCTTGCGACGGCGGTGGGCCCCAAGCTCAAAGAGATCACCATCGACATTATCGAGGTTGCCCGCGAGCCCAAGCGACTGGGGTTGATCGTATTGGGCTGTACCGGAACGACTCTCGGTGCGGCCTTGGCGTTGTGGACCAGCGTCGAGGCGTTCGGCGGCCACGTGTCGTTCGTCACCGTCACGGTGGTGACGATGGTCGGCGGAACCCTCGCCTCGGCCGCCCCCACCCCCGGCGGCGTGGGCGCCGTCGAAGCTGCGTTGATCGGTGGACTGGCCGCCTTCGGCGTGCCCGCGGCCATCGCGGTTCCGTCGGTGCTGCTCTATCGGGTGCTCACCTGCTGGCTGCCGGTGTTCATCGGCTGGCCGGTGATGCGCTGGCTGACCCGCAACGACATGATCTAAGACCCTTCATATTCGCGCTGCCAAGACCTACCCTTAGTGGATGCGGCAAATCCTGCTGCGCGCAGTTTTGCTTTTGGGATCGTGGGCGATCGGACTACTGGTCGCCGCGTGGGTTGTACCCCAGGTTTCATTATCGGCATCAGGGTTCATCGTTGCCGTCGTGGTGTTCTCGCTAGCGCAGACGGTCCTGTCCTTGTCGATCGTGAAGCTGCCCCACGGGTACGCGTCGCTACTGCTCGGGGGCACCGGCCTGGCATTGACCGTTGTCGCATTAAGTCTCGCCACGGCGGTAACGCACGGGCTCACCATTCACGGCATCGCATCCTGGGTGGCCACGACACTCGTGGTGTGGCTGGTGACAACGATTGGGGCAGTGTCGCTTCCCGAGCTGTTAGGCCGCCAAGAAGCCGGATTGACCTGACCTATCTCGTCCGACGACGGAGGGAGATGCGATGGGAGACACTCATCACGATCCGACGGATCACTCTCGGACCACGCAGCCGCACGCTGGTATCACCATGAAGGACAACTTCTTCTGGCCCGGGTTGATCCTGCTGGCGGTGTCTGCTTTTGGGATGATCAGCACGGCGGTAGCCGCCGCCTACCGACATTACGAGTGGCTCGCGACGACGGTGCTCATTGCCGTGCTCGGAGCGATCGCTGGAGCGCTATGGATCGCCGTGGAGCAGCGCCGAGTGACCCGAATCGAGGAGCAGTGGCACGCCGCGCACCCCGACGGTCAGCTGCGCTAGCGCTTTCAGCGGCCTCAGCGATTGAGATTGACGACGAACTGCTGCACGTTGTACGGATCGTTCGTGATGGTATTGAACTGACTTACCAAAATGATCGCCTGGTCCAGGGTGGAGCCGGGAACGATGTAGCCGCCGTAGTTTTGCGGAACGGTTTCTTGGGTCGCGACGACCGTCACCGGTGTTTCCGGCGCCAACACTTGCGTCACATCGTCAGTCACCCGGACCTCGACATTCCCCGTGGACGCATTGAATCCGGACAAAACCTTCATGCCTTCGATCAACCGGAGGCTTAGCTCGCCCCAGTTGTCGCCGCTAAGAGGTGTCGGGTCCACATTCCAAGCCCAATTGCCGTCGTCCCCAATTCCCCAGGCCCACCATGTATTCCGGTCCGTGAAGCTCTCCGCAGGGCAGTGGTAGAGCCACACGCCGTGGTTGCGGGCGAATCCGTCGGCGACGATATACACCGAACCGTCGGGATCCTGGTAGCCGCTGATCTGTGTTTCGTTGCCGTTCTGCCAGCTTTCTGCGTCCCGCCAGGACCCGGGAACGGTCGCCCACCCCGGGCTGGTGGGGTCGATTCGTACCAGTCGCGTATCGATGGGTTGAAGGTTGACTGTCCTTGTCACGAAGGCATAGTCGATGCCGAAGACCGAGACGGTACCGGCCGGCAATTGACTGCCGCCTGGCACATGAGGCCAGGGCTCGGCGTAGAGGCTGCCACCCTGGCCAAACGAGCCGTCGAACTGGATTGGGTTGCTGTTAAGGGTGCCGGGCTGGACTTGCAGGGCCATCGATGGGCTCCACGCTCCGTCGCCCATAGCGTTTCCCGAGAAGGTGTCGCCACCCAGGGCCACCAGACCGCTGGGTGATATTTCGCAGAGGTCGACGGCTCCGGCGCCGAACGCGCTGGTGGGTGATTCGGTCCCGGCGATCGGGCCGAGATTGATGGCTTGCCCTGGTGCGGGCTGTGGCAGCTGAGGCAGCGCCAGCGACTGCACCGCCGCAGCGAGCACGGCACGCCCCACCGGGCGGGCGCCCGACTTCGGCGCTGGTGGTACGCGTTTGGCGGCTCGTTTCCGTGGTGTCGGCTTCTTCAATGCGGTACTGGCCTGCGCTGCTGATGGAACTATCGTCGATGCGGCACTGGTCTTCTTCGGTGCAACACTGGTCGGCAGTGCTGATGGGGCCTTGCTCGGTGGCTTGGTTTCGAGCGTTGTTGTTGGCATTTTGATCCCGTCCTTGGTTGGTGGTAGAAATCGCTCACTGACCGGTGAGGCCGTGTTCTTCGCTGAGGGCGTCTTCGTACAAGCCCGTGACCTGTTCCCAGTTCTTGATCCGTGTCAGTTGGGTGGCGCTGGAGCCTGCGACGTCCACGGTGCTGAAGTTGTTGTCGGCGTAGACGAAACCGTGCGTTTTGCCGGCGGCGTCGGTGTACCAGCCGGCGATGTCCCCGTTGTCGTTGATGCCGAAGGCGGTCGTGCTGCTGGCGAGTGGGAAGTTGAGAGGGGTGTATACACCGCCCGAAAGCAGAAAACCGTGGGCTGCCCCCGTTGCATCCGTATATCCGCCGACGACGTCGCCGTTGGCGTTGATTCCCCCGACCGCAGTGTTTTTGGCTCCCGGGAAGTCGATGGCCGTGAAAATGCCGCCGCTGCTGACGAACCCATGCTCGACGCTCGCAGCGTCGAAATAGTCGCCTACGATAACTCCCGCGTCGTTGACGTCGATGGCCTGAGTGTCGTTGGCTCCGGGGAAATCGATGTTGGTGAAGGTGCTGCCGTCGCTGGTTGCAAAGCCGTGGGCCAAGCCCGCAACGTCTTCGTACACCCCAACGATCAGACCCGACGCATTGATGCCCGTGGCGATGCTTGCGGTCGAGTTGGGGACGTTGAGGATCTGGTAAACCCCTCCCGCCGCAGTGAATGCGGTCGCCGGCGAAGACGCGTTGCTAGAGTCGAAAACGAACGCGCCCAGCGCCGTGGTGCCGTCAGTGTCGAAAACCAGCGACTGCGCGGCGCCGGGATAGTCGACGCTGGTGAACTCGTACACCTTCGCGGTGTCCGGCTGAGCCACGGCGTCGTCGGGCGAGACCGCGACGCTATGGGTCGCGACGCTGGGCGGAACGCCCAATAGTCCGAGCAGGACGGTCCGTATTGTTTGAGGCGCTGATGGCGGTGCTGTGGTAGTCATGTCGATCCCCTTGGAGCTCACAGGCATCCGGATGCCGTTGGCCCGGTCGGCGACACCCTGTGGTTTTAAGGTTCGCCGCTCTGGGCGCCGGGGCTACGCGGACTCGATTCCCCGGCAACCCGAATCATCACCGGCGGGGCGGGCGACCGCATGAGTAGTCCACTACTCCACTAGTCCAGCCACCGTCAGGAATCTCGAAGTGCTTAGAACGTCCAGCTTCGCTGGGGGTCAAGGACGAAGCCGTGCCGCTGGGCGGTGTCGTCGCCGTGATTCTGGCGGAATCCCCTGATCAACATGCACGCGACGACAACGTCGTGCACACCGCAGGTGATCTGGTCACCGCCCATCAACATTCCCCCGGCGCCAAGGATTACCTGCTCGCCCGATGCCAAGGGCTTGCCGTTGAGCTTGTCTGCCTCGGGAGGCCTGCTCTGGTCGAAAAATGCCTTATAGTCGCCCGCGTAAACCTGGTTCGCCGGATGATCGAGGCCAGGAATCGCCCCGAAGCAGGATGCTGCCGTATCTCCACGGCTGCTCCACATTGCACACTGCAAGCCCGTTGGACTCGTGAATGTCGCCAGGGGGTAATGGCGGGACACATCGTGATCCTGCGACACGTCGGTGAAACCATTGAGATCCGGAAACCCTGGCGGTGGCCCGGCCTGAGGCGCGGTCAGAGCCGACGTGGCTGCCGGAGGGGCTGCGGGAGCCGAACCCACGGCCGAATGCATCAAAACCCGCACAACGACCACGACAACCGAGCTAACGACTGCCACGACGGCCAGAGCGATCATGGCCCGTCGCCGCGTAACGGTACTCACCTACACCACCGCCGCTCTCTGTTTCTCGACATCAGTCACGACGCTACGCGCTGAAAAGCCCCAGCTTGAGGGTGTGCGCGATCTGGGTGATCGCGGCCTGGGCGCGCACGCTGTTGCCGGCCGCATCCAGCGGCGGCGAGTAGGCGGCGACCGCCAGTTTGCCTGGCGCCACCGCGACCAGGCCGCCTCCGACGCCACTCTTGGCGGGCAGCCCGACGGTGTAGGCCCAGTCACCCGAACTGGTGTACAGACCCTCCATCGTCATTTCGGCCAGCACGTGCGACACGTTGGCCCGCGCGATGACACGCTTGGCGGTGACGGGGTTGACGCCCCCGTTGGCCAAGGTCGCGCCCATCGTCGCCAAGTCGACGGCGGTAACCAGGGTCGAACACTGCAGCGTGTAGATGTCGCAGGCCTCCATCGGGTCGCAGTACATGTATCCGCCGCACAGCAGCAACCACGCGATCGCGCGGTTGTGAAAATTCGTGGCCCGCTCCGAGGCGCTGATCTGTTCGCTCACCGAGATGCTGCGACCGGCGAAATCGCTTTGCATCTGCAGGATCTGGCGCCAGCGGTCGTCGGCATCAGTGGCCGACACCAAGCTCGTCGACGTCATCGCCCCCGCATTGACCATCGGCGACATCGGCTTGTCGTTGTGAATTTCCAGCGCCAGCACTGAATTGAACGCCGCCCCGGTCGGATCGGCGCCCACCTTGCGGTGAAACGCCCGCGGACCCACCTGCTCCATCGCAAGCGCGGCGGTGAAGACCTTCGAGATCGACTCCAGCGCGAACAGGCATGTGGCGTCGCCGGCCGAAAACGTCTGACCGTCAACGGTCGCCACGCAGATCCCGAACAGCTGCGGGTCCACCTCCGCCAACGCCGGTATGTAGCCGGCGTTTTTACCGCGGCGGTTGGTTTTGTGTTTGGCGTAGGCGTCACTGACCGCTTCGGCGATCCGGTCGGGGTCGATTGATGTCAATTCCGTTGCACCACCACACGATGGATGAATCCGAGCTTCGCGACGACGTGCGGGTAGATGGTGAACGGGTACAGGTCGTCGCGTCCCATCGAGTTGTTGACCCGGTTGAGCACGCCCGACAGCACCAACCAGTCCCCCATGATGTCCTCGATGGTGGCATCGGCGTAGGACTCCCGCGCATCGATATTGGCGGGTAGGTCCCACTTCACCCGATCAGCTTCGACCACCAGGCCCGAATCCGCAATGGTGGCAAGGGTTCCGGTGATGTGCAGATAGTGGGCCCAGGTCTCGGCGAAGTCTTCCCACGGGTGGGCGGTGGCGTACTCGGAAATGAAGTCGTGCTGCCAATTCGCCGGCGGCTGGCTGTGGTAGTGGCGCTGCAGTGCGGCCTGGTAGTCCTCCCGATCGTCGCCGAACATCGCCCGGGTGTCGTCGATCAGCGGGGTGTCCTGCACAAGCAGCATCTCGTAGTAATGGCCGACCTCGTGGCGGAAGTGGCCCAGCATGGTGCGATAAGGCTCACGCAGCTTGATGCGCAGGCGCTCTCGGTACAACTCCAGCGACTCGGCCAGGTCGATGGTGATCACGCCGTTGGCGTGCCCCGTCACCACCGGCCGCTTCAGTGTCTTGCTCGACAGCAGATCGAACGCCAACCCATGCTCGTCCGCGTAGTAAGGATGGACGGGCAGACCGAGGTCCATCAGCTCGAAGATCAACCGCCGCAGATCCTTGAGCGTCGAATCGAGTTCGGCCAGCGCTTCGGTGTCATCCGGCGCGGGTCCCTCGCGCACGAAACTGTCGGCGAAGCAGCAACCGGACGCGGAGTCGTCTTCGGTCAGCCAGTTGCAACCCCGCACCCAGTGTGCGCACCGGACCCAGCCGCGACCGTCCACGGTGAGCGTCTCGGACGGCGCGGCCAGCATCTGCCGCGACGGGGGATGATAGCCGACTGTCGTCGCGCACGTCGGGCACTGCTGCACCTCGAACGCGACCGCCCCTCCGCAGTGCGGGCACCTGAACGCGCGCACGGTCAGTGGCCGCCGGTGCTGCCCGAGTCGATGTAGCTCCACGGTTGATGCGGACGGTCCTTGAGATAGCCGCGCTGCCAATCCCATTGCGGATGCTGCCGCAGGAATTCGTCGGCGTCGAACCCGGCGCCGTCGGCACGTCCAAACCGGGCCCACACGTTGAGGGCCTTGATATCTGCCGACGTGGCGACCTTGCCGTCCACGGATCCGAACGGTGTGAACGGGGTCAACCCACTGAAGTGGCAGGGATCGACGTCGGAATGCGCGCAGATACTGCGGGACGAGGGATGGATATAGCCAAGGTAGGTGTCAAACGTGTCGGCCAGCATGCGCTTGCCGACTTCGACGTCGATGCCCCCGTTGTACTGGCTGAGCAGTTGACGCCAGCGAACCTCCCGCGCACCGTTGGGGGTACGCACGTCACTGAAGCCGGTCCCGAAGCACTCCAGGTTGCGGATCCGCGGGTCTTGCGGTGTGTTGTCACCCCAGAGATAGCCGTCGGTTGTGCGAGTCAGGCTCTGATACAGCAGGCCCTCTTCGTAGCGTGCGATCTCACCGGTGTTGACGTCGCCGATCAACCACGAGTTGGCGTATCCGCCGTTGTTGTCGGCGTTGAGCGTCTCGACCCAATGGTCGATGTCGTGGGCGTACTGCGAGGCCTTCCGTGCGCGGACGAACTCCGGGACCCGGGTCTCGTCGTAGCCTTTGAACCCGTCGTAGCCACCGATCGTGGTTTCGGTGATCGCCAGCCCGGCGCTGGTCAACCAGAAATCGCTCATGCTGGCGATCCAGCCCGGCGCGGTCTGCATGACCATCCGGTTGCCGTCGTCGGGTGTGATGTCCAGGATGACGTTCTCGAATTGGCCCTGCCAAAAACCCGTGAAGCTGGTGTGGCCCAACACGATCGACCCATCGGCGGTCGCACTTCCGGTCGCGATGAAGGCGCTGCAGTGGTTGCCCTCGCCGCCCGTCGGCGCCAACGCGGTGTAGCGGCCCGAGTTCTTGGGCCACCAGTAACCGGTGAGCTCCATCCAGTCGTTGATGCCGAGTACATCGTTGAACGTCGTCGGAACCCCGGCAGCCGTCAAACCCGCGGCCACGCCGTCCATCTCGTCGCGGAGCTCGTCGGGGATCTTGTCGCCGTGGAGTTCAGCGGCCCGCTGGACAAAGAAGTCGTAGTCCATCCCGATGTCCTGGTAGGTCATCTCCCGGTACGCCCGGATCGACTCCGCATACTCGTCGGCGACCAGGAAGCCGTACTGAAAACCACGCGCGGCCGGCGAACCCTTGATCGTGACGTGCAACCAGCCGTCGACGTCGCGGCGCGAGGCCTGCGAGAGCCACCCCCGCTGCTCGTCGGTCAGTTCGGACGGGGTGGTTCTGGCCAGCGGTGCCGCCGGCGCGGGCGGTGGCTGCACGGTCACGCGATGAGCTTAGTGCGGACTACCGTGGGGTTATGACCGAACAGTCACCTGCGATCACCATTTCCCACCCGAATCCGACGCTGACCCATCTCTTCAATCCGGTACTGACGCTGCTGTTGCGCACGCCGCTGCTGGGCGGGGCACGTAATCAGTTCATGACCGTGAGCTTCACTGGCCGAAAAACCGGCCGGCACTTCTCGGTTCCGTTGAGCGCTCATCTTGTCGACGACATTCTCTATGCCCTGTCCGGCGAGAACGCGAAGTGGAAGTTCAACTTCCGCGGCGGCCATGAGGCCCAGGTTCTCTTTGACGGCAAGACGACGAGGATGCGCGGCGAGCTTATCGAGGACACCGCGGTGATCGCGGGTCTCTACGCCCGAGTCACTCAGTCGTATGGCGCCAAGCGTGCCGCACGGTCCATGGGTCTGGCCTTCCGCAACAACGAGGTGCCGACCGACGAGGACTTCGCCGAAGCGGTCCAACGGCCTGCACCTGCGCGCCATCCGGTTCACTCCCGCAACATGAGGTGACCATGTGGCGTTCTGCCCGCATCGTGCGTCCCTTCCCGCTCGGTGACTCATGGGGCAGAAGTGACCGCGCCCGCACCCTGGGCGGCACGGGTCACCGTGATTACCGGCTCCGCATAGCCGGCGGCGTGCACCGCCGAACGCACCGCGGCACCGACCGCCTCGGCCCGCTCGGCCGGCGCCAACGCGATCACGCAGCCGCCGAATCCGCCGCCGGTCATCCGGGCTCCCAACGCTCCCGCACCCACCGCGGCATCGGCAATCACATCGATGTGCGTGGTGGTGATGCCGAAGTCGTCGCGCATCGACGCGTGCGAGTCGGTGAAGATGCGACCGGCTTCGTTAAAATCCGAATCACGCAGCGCTGCAACCACATCGAACACCCTCTGGTTCTCCGTCAGCACATGGCGGGCACGACGGGCATCGACCGCGTCGGTAACCCCGTCCAACACGGACACCCCACGGTCCTGGATCTCCCGCAGCGACACCACGCCCACGTCGGCGGCCGCGCGCTCGCACGACAGCCGACGGGCCGCGTACTCGCCACCGACATGACCATGCCGCTGCCGGGAGTCGATCAGCAGCAACGCCACACCGTGGCTCGTAGGATCGAAGGGCACCGGCTCAACACTGAGCCCCAGAAAATCGATCAGCAGCGCACTGCCCGCCTGGCCGAACAGCGACGATAGCTGATCGAGCAAACCCGTTGGCGCACCGACATAGTCGTTCTCGGCGCGCTGTGCGATACGCGCCTGATCCAGACGGCCGACACGCAGACCGGCCGCGCACGCAAGCGCACCTAGCACCGCGCACTCCAGCGCCGCCGACGACGACAGTCCCGATCCCATCGGGACCTGGCTGGTGATCGACATGTCACCGCCCGGCACCGCGTGCCCGGCCATGCGCAGCGACCACACCACCCCGGCCACATACGCGGCCCAGCCGGTCACCTCACCGGGCTTGGTGTGCAACGGAATCCGCACGGCGCCGTCGGCGCCGTCGCTGGACGCCGTGATCGCGTCGGCATCCGACGGCTCGAAAGCCACGACGGTGCGCTGCGGCAGCGCGATCGGCAACGCCCAGCCGAGGTTGTAGTCGGTGTGCTCGCCGATCAGGTTGATCCGCCCGGGCGCGGAAAAGCGGATGGTCATGCGAGATTTCGCAACCGCTCGGCCACGGTTTCGGGCATCACGTCGCTGATGAACGCGTCCATCGCCGATTCGGACGCCGCCAGATACTTCAGCGCCACCGCGCTGCGCCGGATCGACATCAGCTCGACGTGGAAGTAGCCCTCCCGCAGCATGTCGGTGTCGGCGAACTGGTGCAGCGCCGAAATATACGGCAGCGGTGCGGAATACATCCGGTCGAACCGCCTCAGCACGTCGAGGTAGATCTGCGCGAACCCGTCCAGCTCGGCGTCGGAGAGGTCAAGAAGGTTATGCACAAACCTGTTCGGATAGATGTGCACCTCCACCGGCCAACGGGCCGCGAACGGCACAAAGGCCGTGAACACATCGGTGCGCGCCACCACCCGGCTCCCGTCGGCGACCTCGCGCGCCAGTAGATCATCAAATAAGTTGCTGCCAAATGTTTTTCGATACGAGCCCGCCTGTTGCATCATCGCCGCGGTCCGCGGGGTCAGGTACGAGTAGCCGTAGATCTGACCGTGCGGATGGGCCAGCGTGACGCCGATCTCCTCGCCCCGGTTCTCGAAGCAGAACACCTGCTCGACGCCGGGCGTCGCGATCAGATCAGCCGTCCGGTGCCGCCACGCGTCGACGACCAGCCGGGCTTGCGGTGTGTCCAGGTCGGCGAACGACCCGGTGTGGTTGCTGGAGAAGCAAATCACCTCACAACGGCCGTTGCCGGGTAACGGCACGAAGCCGTCCGGTGCCGATGCCGTCGCCCCTTCACCGGACAAGCTCGGGAACCGATTTTCGAAGACGACGACGTCGTAATCGGGTGCGGGCACCTCACTGGTCAACCCGGTCGGGCCTGGGCACAGCGGGCACTGATCCGGCGGCGGCTTGTAGGTGCGGTCCTGGCGCCTGGCCGCAATGACCACCCACTGCCCGGTGGTCTGGTCGAACCGCAACTGCGATTGCCCCGGCTGCCACGGCGGCAACGGCCGGCGATCGGCCACCGGCGCCGGCGTGTGGCCGGGCAGCGAAAAGAACAGCAGCTCACGGCCATCGGCCAGCGTGGCCCGCGTCGGCGCCGTCACGATGCCGAACACCCGGGGGTAACCCGCAGCAACGTGACCGCGTGCGGCGGTACGGCGTCGCCGCCGATCACGTCGGTGGTGGTGGCGTCGGTGTGCGCCCACAGATCGCGCACCCGATAGCAGGACGATCCAATCAGCCCCGCCGCCGCGGTGGTCGTCGCGACGGACGCCGGGTTATCGCTGGAGTTGAACAGACCAACTGCCGCTGCGCCGTCGGACAGCGGTTTGACCAATACCCGCGGATCGGCGCCCAACGGATGCGCAGCCACCACGTGCGGATCCTGGTCGACGGCGAGAACCTCACGGTTGGTCAGGATGTCCCGGGTCTGCGGACTCATGGTCCGCACATCGTTGCCGGCGATCAGCGGCGCGGACAACAACGCCCACAACGACAGCTGTGTGCGTTGTTCGGTGTCGGTCAGATTGGGCTCGGCGGCCACGACGCGCTGCACGTCTTCATCGGGCATCTCAGCCACCGAACGCAGCAGCGCAACGAGGTTCGGCGGCAGGCCACCGATCGCGATACGCTCACGCAGCTTCGCGAGCATCTGCTCAATGAAACTCTTCCATTGCACGCCGATGACCAGCATGTCGGGGTCGGCCCAGTAACCCGGCTTACTGCCCGTGACGACTTTTTGCGCCGCGGCGAATTCGGCTGGTACGCCGGCGAATACGCCCCTCACAAACGGGAACGACGGGCCGGACGTCGGCAAGGTGTCGTGCCACATTGGGACGAGATCGGTGGCGGCGCGGGCCATGTCGGCGATGTCCGACCAGTCGTACCGCGACCCAGCCGTGTTGTCGTCGGAGCTGTTGGGGTTGATGCTGTAGACGATCGGCCGGCCGGTGGCCCGCAACGCGTCACGCATCGTCGAGAATATCCGCACCTGCAGCTGATGATCGGCCGCGCTCTGACACCAGTCGTATTTCAGGAAGTCCACGCCCCACCCGGCGAACGTCTGCGCGTCCAGCGTTTCATGCCCGGCGCTGGCGAGCGCGGGCACCGCGCCGCAGCCTTCGTTGTACGGGCTGGCGTACAGCCCGAACCTCATGTTGCGGTCATGCGCGTAGCGGATCACGTCGACGATGCCATGCGGGAACCGAGCGGGATCCGTCAGCAATTCACCGTGCGGCCCGCGCTGCGGGAGGGCCCAGCCGGCGTCGAGATTGACGTAGCGATAACCGGCGTCGCGCATGCCCGACGACACCATCGCGTCGATCGTCGCCTTGACGCTCTGCTCGGTCAGTTCGATGCCGGAGTTCCACGAGTTCCACCCCATCGGCGGGGTTTGCGGCAGCGCCGAGGCGGTGTGGCGTGGCGCGCCGCAGCCGGTTTGCAAGGCGGCGGCAAGGACCATCACCGCGACGATCAACCGCCCTCGGGCTAAGTCCATGTGAAGTCCATTGGCTCCTATTTTGGCCGATGTGCCACAGTCAAGTCACCATAGACAGGCGGGTCGGCCGAACGTTCAGCACAAGTGGAGGGTCACCGGTGTCCGGTTCTGGCTCGATCGGAACGTCGCTCACCGTGTTTTACCTGCAAGGGCGTAACTGGGCGATCGGATCGGATCCGGGGTTGGTGCGGCTGCGGACGGCCAGCCGCACGACCGGCGCGTTGGCAACCGCGCTGCTGGCACTGTTCCTGCTGACCAAGGCCACCGGGCAGCCGCTGACGGTGGCGCTGCTCGGGGTGCTGATCACGATGGTCTCGGGTCGCTCGGTGAACGAGCCCGATCCGCGACGGCAGAAAATCACCATGGCGCTGCTGCCGATTCCCAGCGCGGTGGCGATCACCGTGGCAACGCTGTTATCACCGCACCCGCTGGTCGCCGACGCCGGATTCGTGCTGGTGGTGTTCATCGCGGTCTACGTGCGCCGGTTCGGCACACGCGGGACCGCGCTGGGATGGTCACGTTCATGTCGTACTTCTTCACGCTGTATCTACGGGCGAAATTCTCTGAGCTGCCCTGGCTGGTCGGCGCCACGCTGGTGGGCTCGCTGTGCAGCTTCGTGTGGAGCGTCTTCATCCTGCCCGATCGGCCGGAAAGCATTCTGCGGGAGAGCATTCGGTCACTGCGGGCGCGGATGGCGATCGTCGTCGACACCACGGCCGACACCGTGCGGTCCGGCCAGCTCGACGAGCGGCGACGGCGACGGCTGCGAATCCGGACCGGCCGGCTCAACGAGACCGCGTTGATGGTCCAAGCCCAGATCGAGGACAGGGTCAATCCTGGTGCGGTGTGGCCGGGGGTCAGCGGCGAAGACCTTGCCCTGTGGTTGTTCGACGCCGAGCTCACCGTCGAGCGCCTCGCGACGGCTGGGGCGCGGGCCGCATTGGCAGACATCCCCGCCGCCACCCGCGCCGAATTGGCCGACACGGTGGCCCTGCTATCGCGAGCCATCCGCATACCGCACCCCGACGGGCTTCGGCAGACGGCGGAGCGGGCTCAGCAGCTGTTCGAGCGGACGTCGTATCCCGTCGACCTGCCGGCGCGCCGCGTCATGCTGGCGATCATCGACACCGCGAAAGCGACCGCCGACGTCCGCGCGCGGATGGAGCGCGTCGCGACTGTGCAATCGGACCTTTCCACGCTGCCGAGTGCCGACTCGGAGCAGCAACTCCGGCCGGGTCTGCTGCATACCACCCGACAAGCCATTCAGGTGTCCGTGGCCGCGGCGCTGGCGATTGTCATCGGCGAGGCGGTGTCGCCGTCGCGCTGGTACTGGGCAGTGATCGCCGCGTTCGTCATCTTCGCCGGCACCAACTCCTGGGCCGAAACCCTCAACAAGGGCTGGCAGCGGCTGCTGGGCACGGTGCTCGGGGTTCCCAGCGGCGTGCTGGTGGCCACCCTGGTGTCCGGCAACAGCTACGCCGCGCTGGTGCTGATCTTCGTATGCCTTTTCTGCGCCTTCTATTTCATGAAGGTCGCCTACAGCCTGATGACCTTCTGGATCAGCACCATGCTGGCGTTGCTGTACGGCCTGCTCGGCGAGTTCAAGGTCCATCTGCTGCTGTTGCGCATCGAGGAGACCGCGATCGGCGCGGTCATCGGGATCGCCGCCGCGATGCTGGTGTTGCCGGTGAACACCCGAGCGCGCATCCGCAGCGACGCCCACGCGTTCTTCCTCACGCTCTCCGACCTTGTCGATGCGTCGGTCACCAGCCTGCTCGGTGGCGTTACGGCCGTGAGCTTGACCGAGACGGCGCGTCAACTCGGCCGCGACCTGCAGCAGTTTCGGACCACCGCCAAGCCGATGAGCGCTGGACTCGCCGGACTGGCCGGTCGCCGCAGCATGCGGCACGGGTTGCGGATGCTCACCGCGTGTGAACGCTACGGACGAATCCTGGCCCACAGCGGCGAAACTCACGTCAGCACGTCGCCGGAACTCGCCGACGCGATCACGTCGACGGCCACGCAGATTCGCCGCAACATCGACGCGCTGATCACCTCGCTGGAATTCAACCAGGCCGCGACGGTCTTTCCGTCCACCGATTACATCGACGCCGCGGAGACCCTCGCCAGACAGAATGCCGACCATCCACCGTCGCCGGATCTCCGACGACTGCTGCATGCGTTGCATGCGCTACGCCAGATCGACCGCGTCATTGTCAACGCTGCGATCGACCTCGGCGCAGACAACGCGGCGCTGCTGCCCAGCCCCGTCTCGGATTTCGAGTCGTGATCTACGCGCGATTCCCTTGGCGGCCAAGGAAATCCAGCACCGCGTCAGCAAACAGGTCGTTGCGATCGCCGGCGACCATGTGGCCCGCGCCGTGGACGTCGACGAACTCGACGTCGGGGAAGCGGGCCAGAAACTCATCGGCGCGGTCCTGGCTGACCAGATCACTCACTTGACCGCGCACCAGCAGCATCGGAATTCCTTCCGCGAGGATCGTTTCCACCGCCGCGTGCAAGCGATCGACATCGGCCACCTCGCTGGGCGGACGCGACGCCGTCTCACTGATGAACTTCGGATCCCAGTGCCAGTACCAGCGGTCGCCGCGGCGACGCAGATTGGTCCGCAGACCGTTGAGGTCGCTCGGCCGTGGCCGATGCGGGTTGTATTCGGCGATCATGTCGGCGACTTCGTCGAGTGACTCGAAACCGGTTTGCATCCGGTCGGCCATGAAGTTGTGAATTCGGTTCGCACCGGACTGATCCATGTCGGGCACGATGTCCACCAAAACGACCGCGCGGGCAATACCGGGTGAAATCTCGCCCGCCAGAAGCATTGTCGTCAAGCCGCCCAAGGATGCACCGACGAGCACCGGTCGCGGAGGCAACTGGCGCAGCACTTCCTGGACGTCGCCGGCGAAGCTGACCAGCCGATAGTCGCCGTCTTCCGACCAGTCCGACTCCCCGTGGCCGCGGAAGTCGACGGTGACCGCCTGCCAGCCGCGCTCGGCCACGGCTGCGGCAGCCCTGCCCCATGACCGCCGCGTCTGTCCGCCGCCGTGCAGGAACACCACGGCCGGGGTCTGCGGATCGCCCAATCGATCGGCGACGATGCGGGTGCCGCCGACGCCGCAGGTGGTGAAGGTTTCAGGGGCGATGGTCACCGTCAGCCTCTTTCCCGTAGCTGTTCTGCCAACTCTCGGATTTCGCCGCGAAGCTCCTCGATATGGGCGACGGTTGCCGCCTGATTCAGGGCCTCTTCTTCTCCTACGCGTTGGATGATCCACGATGCGATGGCCGCGGTGACGACGCCGACGAGACTGATCCCGCCGATCATCAGCAGTACGGCGATCACTCGACCGGTGTTGGTCACCGGGTAGACGTCACCGTAGCCGACGGTGGTCACCGTCGTGATCGACCACCATAACGCCTTTCCGAAAGAGTTGATCGTCGCGCGGGGCAGGTATCGCTCTTTATCCAATACGGCCAGTGAGGATGTGTAAATCAACAGGAGGACGCCTGACACGGTGTATATGACTATGCGGCCCCGAAATGCATCCCCGATTGCCCTCTGCAACAACTCAATCAGAAACAGCAGGCGTAGCAAGCGAAGTGGTCGCACCAACGGCAGCGCGACGATCGCAAAATCGAGCAGGTGGTGGTAGAACCACGACGACCGGTTGGAGGCAAGGCATAGTCGCACAATGTAATCCAGGATGAACAGGCCCCAGATGATCCAGTTGAGCGCCCAGAGAACATGCGCTTCACGGCCCTGCGGCCGGGCCAGCACCTGCACGGAGAACGCGGCCAAAAATATCAGGGCGGCTGCGGCGAGCGGCCACTCGCTGCGCCGTTCCCATCGCTGCAGGTTGGTTGGGATGCTCATCAAACCAGTGTCCAAGAGGTCAGTTGCCGGCCTCGGGCCGGGTGATCTTGTCGAGCGGATTGGACCGCTCCAGCATGCCGAAGGCCTCCTCGCCGTCCCACCGGTAGCACACCCCTGCCTGCTGCAACGCGGGGAAGCTGGGCATCTCCTGCTTGAGCGCCTGAGAAGAGAACATCGTGTCGTCGTGATAGACGTCGTGGGTGGACAGAATCGTCTCGCCGCCGATATGCACTGTCCCGGTTGGTGTTTCCAGTACCAGCGCGACGTCCTCGCCGGCCGGCTTCAGATGGGTCAGCCAGGGCGCCTCGACGACGCGGGCGGGAATGAGACTGCCGTCCCCGCCGAAGAGGTAGCCCTCGTTGAACGTTGGTTCGCCGTCCGGCCGCGGCGGGTAAGCGATGTAGCCGAAGGCACGGCCGCTGGGAAACAACGCCGATTGCCAGCTGTGCCCCCAAAACCCGGCCAGCTTGCGCACTCCCTGCCGCCGGATGCGCAGACCCGTACCGGTGAAGCGGTGCTCGTCGGCGCCGACCTTCAGCGTCCCCGTCGCGCGGAAGAGCTGCTCGTAGCGCGGACCGCCCATCAGGTTGCCCTCAATCGACGTCTTCAGCCGCTCCCGCGACGCCGCGGACAACGCGCCCTGCACCCACGGTGGTACCGCCATCGTGGCCTGGACGCTGAAGCTGACATCGACCAGCGGTCCGTCCTTCCTGCCCTCGATCAGATCCTGCGACGACGTCTGCACCGCCTTGCCGTCGAACGTCATCGTCCAGGTGTCGAAAGGCTTGACGCAGCGGAACGCCAGCCCGCCGGCGCCGAGCACGGCCGGCCGGCCGTCGGGCCCGACGGCCGGCCAGCTCGCACCGTTGTCGCGCAGCCGGAACACCCGCCCGTCCGGGAAGGCAACGTTGACCTGGACGTCGTGCGCGTCCCAGTTAGTGGCGACGGCCTCGATTCCGATGCGCGGCAGGCCAACCTGCCCGCGGTCATCGATGACCCAGAAGCTCACCGAGTCGCGCATCTCCGGGTCGTCGGGCCGAGTGGCGAACACCAGCTCTCTGGCGGGGTCGATACCACCGGTCAAATCAGTTGTCATGCAACATCCTTGCGACGTAGTCAGCGAACAGCGGCCGCACCGTGTCGAAATCGATACCGAACGCCACCGGGTCGGCGTGCGTGCTGGGCTCGCGTTCTGCGGCGGCCTCGGCCCACCAGTCACGCATCCGGGACTCGAATTCGTCGCTGATCAGCTCGCCCAACCATGCGTAGAGCCCGCGGACTTCGCCGATGGGGTCGGCCTGCATCGCCCGAAAGTCGATGTCGTAGAACCGTTTATCGGCCTCCCCGGCGCGGAACCGCAGCGTCCGCTGCATGCCCAGCGACCAGTGTTCGACGTTGAGCCGGCCGAGGTAGCCGCGGTCGATGTGGTCGGTGAATCCGCCGACGATGTCGGCGTAGAGGTCTGCCACCGACAAGATCACGTCGGTGGGATCGCGGTGGGTCATCACGAACCGGGCGTCGGGGAAGACGTGGTTCAACGCATCGAGCGACAACACGTGCGACGGCGACTTCAGCCGCCACGGCCGCGCCGGTTCGCCCCAGCTCAGCAGCTTCATCACCCGCCGCTGATACGCGTAGGTCGACGTGAGGTCGGCCTTGTCCACCAGCCAGGACGAGTACGACGGAATTTGCGCAAAGGCTTGGAAAATATGGGATTTGAAGTCCAGCGCCATCAGCTCTAGACATTCCATCGGAGCATGGGTGCCAGTCGGCACATGCGACCTCGAACCGACCGTGTTGCCTTCGTCGGCCGGGATCCGGGGATCCGCGCCCTGCACGGTCGACGGCGGCGGGCACGGGTGCGACGACTCCCACCGGCGCAGGTAGCGGATGGCCGGGTCCTGCGCGAGCAGCACCGACAACGCCGTCGAACCCGTGCGGGGCAAGCCCAGCCCGACTAACGGTGGTTGGACGTCGACGTCGTCGATCTCCGGGTGCCGGCGGTACCAGTCCTCCACCTGCAACCGCTGCGACAACGCGGTGACGATGCGGGGATAGATGTAGGCCTCACCGCGCGCGTTGAGCCGGGCTTCGTCCCGCAGCGAGGCGAGCAGCACCTCGAGGCCTTCGCGGAAGGAGTCGTCGCCGAAATCGTCGAAGCCGCTCTGGGCGACAGCGGCGCCGACGACACCGTCGACATCGGCCACGATACCTCCTCCCGGAGAATCCGTGTCAGTATACTGACGCGATTATGAGCGAGTTGTCAACGCCGCGGGAGGACCCGCCACGGCGGCCATACCGCAGCCCGGCGCGTCGACAGGCAGCCGCCGCCACTCGCGAGCGCATCATCGACGCGGGCGCCCGGTTGGTCCGCGAGTTCACCAGCTGGGACTGGGACGAGCTGACCTTCCGCGCCGTCGCCGAACGCGCCGGGGTCAGCGAGCGCACGGTATACCGCAACTTCCCGTCCGAGCGGCACCTGCACGACGCGATCATGGGACGCCTGGAGGACGAAGCGGGCATCGCTTACGAAGACGTCGAACTGGCCAACCTCGCCGAGGTGACGGCGCGGGTCTTCAGATCGTTGCAACGTTTTGCCACCAAAGACATGGTCGCCACACCGCAGGGGCCGGCCTTCGCGGGCGCCGAGGCCCGACGGCACGACGCCTTGAAACGCCTGGTCAGCGCCGACGCAACCACGCTGCCGGATGGGCAACGCAGGGCGCTGGCCGGCCTGCTCGACGTGCTGTGGAGTCCCCCCACCTACCAGCGGCTGGTCGGCTCATGGGACCTCGACAAGGCCGAGGCGGTCGACGCCGTCCAGTGGCTGATCGCGAAAGTCATTGCCGCGATAGAAAACAACGAATCACCGATTGCCGGTGCCTAATTGGAGCGGGCATCTGGAATGTTGGACGCGGCCAATCCCATCGGGACAACGTTTGCCGAATGAGTGTATAGCGGCCCGTCGGGCAGGTACTCTCTCTCCACGGTTGACACTCCAGCCTCTCGGAAACATCACGGCGGCGATCAGATTTTCCCCGCCGAAGGGCGATCAGGCCCCGATGTAAGCCGCCATCCGGTTCGGGTTTTGTGCGCTGGGGGTCCCATTTGACTGCGGTTATTGGCGCGCCGCGTCCGTTTATCGCGATCGCGTCTGTACAGTCAGGGCGTCTGACACCGTCCGGGGTGGACAAGAGAGGTTCAGGCTCTTCCGCGGTCGCGTCTCAGCGGCTCCATCGATATCGATCCATCGATCCGACCAAAACGTCCGGCGACATCGCGCCGGAGCCAGGGGATTTGTCGTGAGCCGATTCACCCAGACCATGTTCGACAACGCCCAGACCAGCCTCAAGGGCATGGTCACCGGCGAGCCGGACGCACCCGTCCGGCACACCTGGCTCGAGGTCCACGAGCGATCTCGCCGTATCGCGGGTGGTCTGGCCGCCGCCGGTGTCGGGCACAGCGACGCGGTCGCCGTGCTCGCCGGGGCGCCCGTCGAGATCGCACCGACCGCGCAGGCCATCTGGATGCGCGGCGCCAGCCTCACGATGCTGCACCAGCCCACGCCGCGCACCGACCTGCAACGCTGGGCCGACGAGACCACGGCCGTCATCAACATGATCGCCGCCAAAGCCGTCGTGGTCTCCGATCCGTTCATGCCCGCGGCACCGCTGCTTTCCCAGCTGGGAATGCAGGTCCTGACCGTCGACCAATTACTCGACAGCCAGCCGATCGAGCCCCTCGACACCCAAGACGACGACGTTGCGCTGCTGCAATTGACGTCCGGCTCGACCGGATCCCCCAAGGCGGTCCAGATCAGCCATCGCAACGTCGTCTCGAATGCTGAGGCGATGTTCGTCGGCGCAAACGTCGACCGGGAATCCGACGTGATCGTGAGCTGGCTGCCGTGCTTCCACGACATGGGCATGACCGGCTATCTGACCGTGCCGATGTACTTCGGCGTCGAGCTGGTCAAGGTCACGCCGATGGACTTCCTTCGCGACACCCTGCTGTGGGCCCGGCTCATCGACAAATACCGGGGCACCATGACGGCGGCGCCCAACTTCGCCTACACGATGTTCGCCAAACGCCTGCGCAGGCAGGCTGAGCCCGGCCAGTTCGACCTGTCCACGCTGCGCTGGGCGCTCTCGGGCGCAGAGCAGGTCGACCCGGCCAACGTCGAGGACCTGTGCGAAGCCGCCGCGCCGTTCGGGTTGCGGCCGGAAGCCGTGGTGCCTGCCTACGGCATGGCCGAGACGACGGTGGCCGTGTCGTTCACTGAGTGCGGCCGCGGATTGACCGTCGACGAAGTCGACGCCGACCTGCTCGCCATGCTGCACCGGGCCGTCCCGGCGTCCAGGGGTAAGACCCGGCGACTGGCCTCGCTCGGTCGCCCGCTGAAGGGGCTGGAAGTCCGGATCGTCGGCCAGGACGGGGACGTGATGCCGGCCCGCAGCGTTGGGGTCATCCACGTGCGTGGCGAACCGGTGACGCTGGGCTACACGACGATCGCCGGTTTCATCTCTGCACAGAATCGCGAGGGTTGGTACGACACAGGCGATTTGGGCTATCTCACCGAGACGGGCAACGTGGTGGTGTGCGGCCGCGTGAAAGACTTGATCATTATGGCCGGGCGCAACATCTATCCGACGGACATCGAACGTGCCGCGGCGCGCGTCCGCGGGGTCCGGCCCGGCTGCGCGGTGGCGGTGCGCTTGAAGGCGGGCCACCCACGGGAGACTTTCGCAGTCGCGGTCGAAGCCAATGCCTGGGAGGACCCGGCCGAAGTACGCCGCGTCGAGCGGCAGGTTGCCCATGAGGTATTCGCCGAGGTCGATGTCCGGCCACGTAGCGTGGTTGTGCTCGAGCCAGGCATGATCCCCAAAACACCCTCAGGGAAACTGCGACGGGCCCACGCGTTGGCATTGGTCACCTAAACTTGTAAGCACCTATGACGGACTATGACGCCCAGCCGGGTCGCGAACCTCCAGAGCAGGCCGAATTGTCCACGAGGCAAAAGGAAGCGGACGAAGTCGACCTGCTCGCCGGTCTTCGCGCGCTCGCCGGGATTGTGGCCGACGCTCGCGGCGTGTTCGAGCTGCTGAGCGAGGTCGCCGAGTTCGCCGCTCATGCCATTCCCGGGGTCGACGGTGCAGGAGTCGCGTTGACCGACGCGGCCAAAGCGCCGCCAACGGTTCAGACTGTTGCTGCCACAGTGGGATTCGTTCACGACATCGATGCCGTCCAATACCGGGATGCGCACGAGGGGCCCTGCATCACGTGCATGCAGACGCGAAGGGCCGCGGTCAGCGGGTCGCTGGGGAGCGACAGCCGCTGGCCGCACTTCGCTGGCCGGGTGGCCAGGATGGGCGTGCATTCGGCGCTGGCGCTGCCGCTGATTGTCGGCGACAACGTCATCGGAGCGATCAATTGCTATGCGAACGCCCACGACGCGTTTGGCGAGCACGCCGTGCGGTTGGGCTCGCGATTCGCCGGACCGGCGGCGGTGTCGATTCACAACGCGGAACTGCTGGCCGGGGCTCGAGCACGCGCACACCAACTGGAGCAGGCGTTGGTTCACCGCGCGGTGATCGATCAGGCGGTCGGCATCATCCGGAGCCGGACGGGCGTCAGTTCCGAGGTGGCCTTCAGCCGGCTCGTCCAGATGAGTCAAAAAGGAAACGTCAAGCTTCGTGTCGTCGCGGAACGACTGGTCGAGGAGTCCGTGCGGCGCGCCCAAACCCGGCGGACTCAGCCCTGAACCAGGAGGGCCATCCCGTCCAGTAGCGCCGGCCGGGAGCTCGGTACCGCCATCAACCGCCGGGCCACGTCGGTCAAATGATCGCCGTGGCTGTGTGCGTACCTGCGCAGCAGCGCGAACGCGTCGTCGACTGAGATATCGAAGCGTTCACGCAGGAATCCCTTGGCTTGCTCGACGACGACGCGCTGGGTCAGCGCGGAGCGCAGCTGCGGTATCACCGTCGAGGGCGTCGGCGCGCTTTCCTGCAGAATCGCCACGCACGCGACATGCGCGAGCGTCTGCGCGACCAGGAGATCGGACTCATTCAGTTCGCCTGGCTGGTTACCGAACAGCCCCAGGGAGCCCAAAACAATGCCGGCAGCCCGCATGGGCACCGCGTGCACGGAGGCGACGCCCGCCTCGATCGCAGCCGGAACGAACCCCGGCCACCGCGCGGTCGCGGCGCGCAGATCCGCGACCGAGACCGGGTCGCCGGTGGCGTAACACTCCACACAGGGTCCCTCGTCGGCCTGCAACTGAAAGAGCTCCAATTCGCGGGTCTGCGTGGAGGTCGCGGCCAGCAAGCGCAGTTGCCCTAGCGGGTCGGCCAGCAGAAACGCTGCCGCCGCAATATCCAAGAGGTCAGCGCAACGTTCGGTGAGCTCGGTGAGCAGGTCGACGACGTCGAAGTCGTGCAGCACGTTGTCGACGAGCGATACAACCGCCTCCAGAACCCGAGTTTCACGCGGGTTATCGGTCATTTTGCCCTCCTTGTCGGGCATCAGTCGGCCTCGAGTTGCAGTCGCCGGTCGAGAATGTCGCGGGCGACGTCGGTGGCGCTGCGATTGGTTGCGTAGGCGTGGGCTCGCAGACGCACCAGCGCCTCGGCGGGTTCGACCCCGAGCTGGGCGACGAGCATGCCGGTGGCCTGACTGACCTCCGTGCGGCTCAGCGCGTTTAACTCGGCCCAGGCGCCGCTGCCCGGGTCGTCGACGGCGGCTTGCAGGTCGGAGCCCATCAGGTCAAGCAGGGGGGCGCCGGCCAGCTCGGCGGCGACGACGGCGCCGGCCAGCTCCTCACCCGGTAATTCGCCGGGTTGCGCGCGGAAAAGGTCTAGCGCTCCGACGTATTCGCCGGCCAGCACGACGGGAATTGCGAATACGCTGCGGATCTTGTAGTCGAGCATGGCGGCGCCGTACGCGGGCCACCGAACCTTGGTGGAATTGGCGAGGTCGGCGACGAGGATGGGGCCGCGGGTCGCAACAGAGTCCAAGCACGGGCCCTCGCCCATGGTGAATTGGAGTTCGTCATACGAGCGCGCAGCCGCGTCGCTGGCACCCAACGTTCCGCTGGTGACCCCCGAGAAGACCAGTGAAATGGCTGCCGCGTCGATCTCGAACAGCGTCACGCACGCCTCGCACAGTGAATCAGCGGCCGCTAGGCCACGCCGGCCGTCGACGGCCGCGAGAAGCTGTTGGTCGATTGCCACATTTAGCCGAGCGGTCTTCGCCGAGCTAGCGAGGTCATTTCTCCACCATCCACTAGTTGGCGCCGATTTGCGAACATGGGCGCAATTGACCCGTCAGGTCATCGACACCAGTTGGTCGATCGAGTCGATGGGAAGGTCGCCGTCCACAATCGCCGTCACCGCCAACTTGGTCAGGGTGATCGCACCGCGGTGGTTGTCCAGGAAGGCGATATCTGCGGCGTCGCGCCCGGTGGCGATACGCACCAGCGCCTGCCGTGGCGCCAGCAAAGTCCCGTCCACGACCCGCCATTGCCCGCCGACGAATGCCTCGGCGACAGCGTGGAAGTCCATCGGGTACAGCCCCGGCGCGTAAACCGACACCGCGCGGGCCGGGATCTTGACCGCACGTAGTAGCGCTACCACTAGATGCGCGAAGTCACGGCAAACGCCGGCGCCGCTGAGCATGGTCTCGACCGCCCCGTCGATCGGGTCGCTCGAGCCCGGCACGTAGTTCAGCCGGGTGCCCACCCATAGGGAGACTCTCTCCAGCAGCGTCGTCGAGTCGACGTAGCTGCCGAATTCCGTTGCGGCAAAACCGTAGAGCTTGTCGGCTTCGGCATACCGGCTGGGACGCAGATACACCGACAGGTCGTGTTCTGTCACCGGCGCCGGGTCGGTCCGGCCGACGATCGTCGCGGCATAGTCGACCGTCAAGTAGCCCACCGGGACGTCCATTTTGTGGATGCGGTTACCGTGCGTTCCGCTGATCTCCACGGCATGGATGGGCTTGCCGTCCAACACGAACGACAATCGCTCCGAAACTTCGGTATTCGGGTGCGGCGCGACCGCAATCTGGAATTCCAGCGTCGTCGGGTCGGTGATGTCGACTTCGAGTTCTGCGGCCACCTCCCGTTTGAAGTGGCGGGAGTCCATGGCGATTCCTAGTCTTCGAAGTTTGATTCGGCGCGAGGATCTCGGATCGACAAACGAATTCGATCGCAGGTGTTTGGTTTCTGACGCGTGCCGCTGCAGGATCACCGCTGGCCACGCACGTTCTCCTCCGAGGGTACACTCCCGTCCCCCAAGGGGTGCTGAGCGCGTGTAGCGTCAACAGTATTGGCGATACTTCGCACGCAACCGTTTGAGATTGTGTCGTCGCCGATTCGAATAATTGGCCGATTCGCGGCCAAGACAGGAGCGTCTCATGACGCTACAACAAACCCGCGGTGCAACCGATGACCCGCGCACCACACCCCAGGCCACACCGCGCCTGCGGTTGAAGCCAAAGGCGCCCACCAGCGGGCATGTCGACGGAGCATGGTGGCCGCACAGCGATGACCTGGTGATGGAACTTCCGGATCTGTTGGCGGTCCTATCGGTACGACTCGGCGACATCGACAGCGTGGTGTACAACCTCGCGGAGTGGCAGACAGCGCCGAAGAAATTCCCGACGGGTGGCCGAATGGTCCGACTCAGCGGTTTCCACCGTCAGCCGGTCAACACCATCGAAGTCATCGGAATCAACCGCACCAAACTCGTTTTGCTGGTGGTCCCCACGCACACCGACGCAGAACATGCGCACGCCATCATGATGGCCGCGGCGGCGCCGGACAATGCTTCGACGATCGACGATCTGCTGCATGACTAGCGACTCAATAACCGCGAGCGTGCCGACGTTTCTCGGTGTGCGATGTCATCTGTGTGACGACCGAACGACCTTGCCCGCGAGGGGATTCGCGCGCGGCTGCCACCAAGAGGTCGAGCGCATCGACGATCCCGGTCGCGATCTCGTCGACCGCGGGAATGTTGTCCGGACACACGCACACACTCAGGTACACCGCCGCGCCGACCGCGGTCAGCGTGATGGCCAACCCACCGCCTTCCGACAGCGGCGTCACCGTGTACATACCGACGACCCGGGCGCCGGCGCAGTAAGCGGGAAACGGCGGTCCGGATATGTAGGAGACAGTGCCGTGAGAGATCGGCGCCAGTCGTTGCCGTAAACCCAGACGGTCGAGCATTTGCATACCTGCATGGACCACCGTCGACGGGATCAACGACACGATGCGCGCTAAATCGATTGTCAAATAGTCTTTTTCGGCGTCGAGCAGGTGTGTGGTTTTCATCCTCTCGGCGGCGGTGTGCAGGTTGGTCAGCACCTCGATGGGGTCGCCGAGCTGCACCGGGATACGAATGTGGCCCGCGATCGGCGAATCCCCGACCGCGTCGCCTGATAGCGCGACCGGCATTCGAATCATCAGAGGATCGTCGGGCACAGAGCCGTGCCGTTGTAGCCAAGCGCGCAACGACAGCGTGCAGGCGGCCACCACAACATTGGTGACGTCGCCGCCGAACGCGTCGCTGACCGTCTCCAGGTCGGCCTGCCGGAGCGAGCAGAACGCGACGGCACGTCGGTCGGTCAGCGGTGCGTTGAATGCGTTCTGTGGAAGTGGTCCGGTCATCGACGAAACCGCCGGCGGCATCGGATCAGGTTCGCTGACAACGGGGATTCCGCTCACCTGATCGCGCCCTGCGCGCAGCAAACCAGCCACGGTCTGCACGACCAGCCACAAGCCCTTGAACTGGTACTCGAGTAGCTCGGTCACCGCATTGCTGACGAGTTCACTCACCACGGCAGGCATGCTCGGGCTCGGCTGCTGCGGGTCGTCGCTCCCGTCGTGGTGCGGATCGGATCGCAGTAACCGCGACCAGATGGATGCCGCGCCGGCACCACTGTCGCTCAGTACCGGCGACGTCCGGATCGCCAGCGCCCAGCGGCCACCCGACAGACCGTCAATGCTCCAAGCTTCCCAAGGCATTTCGCGATGACTTCCCGATCCGGCGCTCAGCTGCGAGATCAGGTCGGTGAATTCGCGCTGACCGCCCGGGGCCGGCAGCGTTGCCCGGTGGATTTGAGATGTCGGGTCATAGTCGTCGATCTCGGCCCAGAATGGCGGTCCCACTCCTAGCGGCCTGGGGACCAGCTTGCTGCGAAAGCGAGTCAGGGCCGGCAGCGACGTGCCCACCAGCTGATGCAGCCGCTCGTGGCTGAGCTGCTCGGATGGCTCGATAATGATCAGCGAGACGGTGTGCGCCGGCGTCGTCGACTTCTCCATGAGAAGCCGGGCCGCATCCGCCGCCGACAACCGGACAGTCGTCATTCCTTTGTACCTCACCGTCATCGATGCTGGTACACCGCAACCGCAACACTACGCTCGCCTGGGCCGCCACGAGACCAGCAAAGACCGGCGATGACCGTACAAGTCAATATTGCCAAGGAAATTCGCGGCGCGAGAGGTTCGGCCGCTACAGCCACGAAGGCACGATCCACTCCCCGAAGGGGGCGACGGCGACGACATCGAGGATGCCGGACTCGTCGAATGCGCCGCCGAATTCGCCGAGTCCTTCGCTGAAGTGCGCCCACCCATCGACATGGGCGGGGATGACGAGGCGGGCGCCGAGCACTTCGGCGGCCGCCGCCGCTCGTTGACCGGTCATCGTCAACGGCCGCCCGCGCTCTTTCATCGGCACCCGGGCCGCACCGGCGAAAATCACCGCCACATCGACGGTACCCACCCGTTCGGCGATCGTCTTGACCGCGCTGATCGACGCGTTATCGCCGCTGAGATACACCGTGGGCAGGTCCGCACCCGAGAGCACAAAGCCGGTGACCTCGCAGTTGACGTGGCCGGCGGCGTCGCGCTGCCCGTCAGCCGGCCCGTGGACGGCCGGAACTGCTTGCACGGTAAGAGCTTTAGCACCGTCGGCAGCTGGAAGCTGGTAGCTCTCAAACGGCTCGAGGCCCACAGCCGGCGGCCCGAGCCGGCGCGCGGCGCCGGGATGAGTCAGAACAAGCGGCGCGGCCAGCGCCACCTGCCGGCCCTCGTCGTCGAAATTGTCCGGATGCTCGTCGTGGCTGACCAACACCACATCGATCAATCCGAGCTCGGCGGCGGCGACCGCGGGCCCGACCGTCTTGGTCAAGTAGTCGTGTCGCCCGGGCTGGTCGAAAGTCGGGTCGATCAGGATCCGTCGTCCGCCGAGGTCGACAACGGTTGTCGGACCTCCCAGGACGCTGAACGCCACGTCGCGCCGCCGGGCGTCCACTCGGTTGCTCACCCCTTGGACTGTAGATGTCCGGGCAGTCCACTATGGGCTTGTGGACCTTTATGACGTCATGCGCACCACGGCCGCCGTACGCGAATTCACCGGCGATCCCCTGTCCGACGAGGTGCTGGAGCGGATCCTGGACAATGCGCGGTTCGCGCCCAGTGGCGGCAACCGCCAGGGCGCCCGGATCGTTGTGATCCGCGACCCCGGCACCCGCGACGCGCTGGCCGAGCTGTCGACGACCGGGGCCCGGCGGTATGCGGCCCAGTTGGCCAGGGGCGAAAGCCCGTGGAATCCGCTGCACCCGCCGAAGGCGACGGCGGCCGAGATCGCCGCCACCGACGTCCCGTCGCAGTTCACTGCTCCCCTGCGTGCCGCCGCTGTGGTTCTCGTGGTCTGCGTCGACCTCGAGCTCGTCGCCGCGATGGATCAGCGCCTCGACCGGATCGGCGTGATCAGCGGCGCATCGGTCTACCCGTTGGTGTGGAACATCCTGCTGGCCGCACGCAATGAGGGCTATGGGGGAACCATCACCACGATGGCGGTACCGGAGGAGCCGCGGATCCGGGACTTGCTCGGGATCCCGCAGTCCTACGCCGTGGCCGCCGTGTTGCCGCTGGGCAAGCCGCGGCGGCAGGTGCGGAAGCTCAAGCGCACCAGCGTCGCCGACCTCGCCAGGCGGGAGCGGTTTGACGGCCCGCCGTTCTAGGAGCCTGTCGTCAGCGCGTCGCCGGGATGCTGCTCGCCGAGTAGCTCGTCCTGACCGACCTCGGGAACATTGTGGTCGCGACCATTACCCGTGCGCTTCGACGGCTTTTTCTTCGGCGGTTTGTCCTCATGCTCCGACGTGCCGTGGCCGTTCGACGGCAACCCAGCCGCCGCGCCGACCGTTTCGATGGCCTTCTCCGTGTAGACCCGATAGCCGAAATTCGGTTCGTAGCCGTGAATTTCTTTGGTATCGAGATCGCGCATGAACTGCAGGATTTCGCGACTGAATACCTGACCAGGGACCAGGACCGGGAAGCCGGGCGGATACGGCGTGACGTAGGTCGCGGACACGATATCGACTCCCGCGGCCAACTTTTCGTCAATTTGCTCGCCGGTGAGGTACTCGCAGTTCGTGTCGTCATACGAGAGGTAGAACGCGCGGCGAACATCCCCTTCGGGTGTCGGCTCGGTTCCGCTGTGATCCCGGAACGCGGGGTGGAAGCCGCTGAAATTACACAGCGGCACCGGACGGTCGGTCAGCCGATACACCGCCTGCTCGAAGTGTTCGCGCTCACCCAGGCTCATCTCGGAGATTGACTGGTCGAGCTCGGAGGCAATGTTGACCAAGACCTCGACCAGGAAGGCGACCGAGCTGCGCGTGGTGCCGATGTTGGTCATGAACAGCACGCTGTTACGCGACGTCTTGTTGATCTGAATGCCGTAGCGGTCCATCAGCTGTTCGCGTTTGAACGTATCGCCGTCGTAGCCGGTACGTCCGATGGACAACGTGATTCGCGACGGGTCGAGGACGAATTCGTCGTCATGCCAGGCGGCCATCATGTTGCGCAATCCCGAGCGCAGCGGTTGGTCGATGGCTGTCGGACGGTAGCAGTCCGGGATCAGATGAGCCGTGCCAAGGCAATGCATGTACTTGCTGAGCAGTGGATGGTTGTCGATCGCGTCGCGCAACTGCATGGCGTTTTCGATTTGCCGCTGCACCAGTTCGGCGCCCTCCAACGCCACCTGACGGCGACCCAGGTCCAACGACGCCAGAATCTGGTAGTTGGGTGAGGTCGACGTGTGAGCCATGTAGGCCTCGTGGAACGGCACGGCCACCTTCTGGTCGAAGTCCTGATCAAAGACGTGGATCATCGATCCCTGCCGCAGCGCGGTCAGCGTCTTGTGGGTCGATTGGGATGCGTAGACCCGCACCCTGGCCCGCGCCGGGTCGGCCATCAGGCGACGGTTCAGCAGGTCCTCGTCGCTCGGCTTCTCGGCGGTCTGTTCGGCCAGATACTTCTCGAAACGACCCTTGTACTCAGCACTTTGCAGCCGCTCGCGAAGCGCCTGCGCCGATGCCATCGCGGTGCGGGTGCGATAGACCGGGTGGAACCGGGCAAAGGCGAACCACGCCTCGTCCCACAAGAACACCAGATCGGGCTTGATCGCCAGGCACTCTTCCATGACGCGCTCGACGTCGTAGACGATGCCGTCAAAGGTGCAGTTCGTCAGCGACATCATCTTGACGCGGTCGAGCTTGCCGGCCCGCTTGAGCGCCAACAGCTTTGACTTGATCTCGCGCAGCGGCACCGCACCGTACATCGAGTACTCGTTGAGCGGATAGGCCTCGAGGTAAATGACATTCGCGCCGGCCATCATCATGCCGTAGTGGTGCGACTGATGGCAGTTGCGGTCCAGCAACACGATGTCGCCGGGTGCCACCACCGCCTGGGTGACGATCTTGTTGGCCGTCGACGTTCCGTTGGTGACGAAGTAGGTGTGGCGGGATCCGTAGGCTTGCGCCGCGAGCTGTTGTGACTCGCGCAGGGGCCCGGTCGGCTCGAGCAGCGAGTCGAGACCGCCGCAGGTCGCCGATGTCTCGGCCATGAACACTTCGAGGCCGTAAAAACCGACCATGTCCTTGATCCAGTGCGAGTTGACGATCGACTTGCCCTGCGAAATCGGCAGCGCATGGAAAACACCCGTGGGGCGGTGGCTGTACTGCTTGAGCGCACTGAAGAACGGGGTACGGTAGCGCGCCGCCACGCCTTGCAGGATCGACAGGTGCAATTCGAGCATGCCTTCACGGGCGTGGAACACCCTGCGGAAATACTGGCCCAGCCGGCCGGCGATGTCCTCCACATCGATCTCGGTCATGAGATAGAGGTCGAGCTCGGGCCGCAGCTTGCCCAGGGATGTCGCCAGAATCTGGGCGCGTTCTTCGGGCGTGTAGTGGTCGGCCAAGTCGTGCGACACCCCAGTGTCGACGAACTCCGCCAGCGATGACAGGTCGCGCGTCGATTTGGCCGAGAATCGCCGCCGGATCACCACCGCCTGCAGGTTGACGTTGAGCCGTGCCGCGATTAAAGCCTCTTCGCCGCTGGCCACCACCACGAGTTCGTAGACGAATTCGTCGTCTGGGCGTCGCCATTTACGGACCTCGTTGCGCAGCGCACGCTCCTGAGCTTCGGTCATCTTTTCGACGACGAGCACTTCGAAATAAGGGCGGTCGCGTTCTGCTTCCGGCTGACGCTCCAGCTGGCGCGGATCGGACGGGAACATGTCCAGCTCGTCGGCGCCGGCGTTCTCCACGTCACCGGAACGGTATGACTCCTGGCTGAGCGCTCGGTTGATCTGCGCAACGACTTGCGCGAACTTGTCGTAACTGCCCGCCGCGAAAAGTCGCTGCACTCGGGAGAATTGCGGCGATCCAGGATAAGCCCAATAGGGCTCCAATGAGCTGAGGCGAGTCAGCAATTCCTGGCAGGCTGCCACGCATTTTTCTTTCACCGCTCCCGCGGTGTCGGGGCGGGTCAGCCGATCGGCGGCCTCCTCCAATCGGCACCAGGAGTCGCTGCGGACCTGCCACAGGCTGTTGTAAGCACGCAAGTGTTCTGTCATGACAGCCCTTTCGCCGGCTACGTCGAGTCAAGGTTCGCAGACCCAGCCCGCCCGCCGGTGGCCAAATGGCAAACAATCAGCGTCCGGCGCGTGACCGCAGCTCGGGCCGGATAAGTTTCCACGGTGGAGTTGTGGGAATTGATGGCCCGTGAGCAGATCCGTGACACGCTCGCGCGGTACAACTGGTCGGGCGACGCCGGCCGGCTCGACGACCTGGCGGACACCTTCTGCCCCGACGGCGTGCTGGAGATCCGCGGCTTCGAGCCGCTGCACGGCCGATCCGAGATCGTGGCGTTCCTTGGCGGAGTCACCGGAAAGGTCGCCGCCAGCGCCGAAGTCAAGCCGATCGTCCGACACAACGTCGCCGGCCTGCTCTTCAACGAGCTGACTCGGGACAACGCACAGGTGTCGAGTTACTTCACCGTCGTGACCCACATCGGCCTCGACCACGCCGGTCGCTATCGCGACACCGTGGTGCCCGACGGTGACACCTGGCGGATCAGGCATCGCACGGTGTCCACCGACTGGGTGGCCCCGAATTCGGCCATGGCTCAGCCGTCACGGTGAGCGTCTTGTGCTGACACCCGATCCGCGCATCGACGTCGTGGCGCGTCAATATCAACGATGGGTGTATCCCCCGCCGATACACGACCTCGATGAGTGGAACGCCGGCAACTTCGACTGGACGGACCCCGTCCACGTTCACCGGGTCTACTGGCCCGACCGCGAATACCCCACTGGTCTCGACATTTTGGTCGCCGGGGCACCAAGACGATCGCGCGGTGCCAATCAGAAGGAAATGCGACTGGCACGATCACGCGGATTCGGACTGGCGAGCGAGAGCCGCGAAGTACTGCCGAACCGTCACGGGCCGGATGGACGGAAACTGTTCGTTCAGTAGGGGGCCGGGGCGTCCTTTTCCGCTCAGCATTCCGCGCCAGTACATGAGCGGAAGCCAGGAAGTTATGTCGGTCGGCCCGTCTGACATCCGTTTGACGATCTCGGCGTCCAGGTCGGGCAATGAACCGAGCGTGATGGTCTTGATGTTGTCACCGAATCCTTCGGCGACGGCGTCAACGAACTCATGAAACGTCACCATGTCCCCGGCGACGAACAATTGTTCCGGGAGGTCGTCATCTGCCAGCGCGGTTTCTGCTACGTAAGCGGCGGTATCGCTGTAGGTGGTGAACTGCATCTTCTGCTGGACGCAACCGACCAACGTGAACCGAACCTTGCGTTCTAGCGCATTCCCAGCACATCTGGGGTTGTCCTGGAGAATAATCCCAGGGTTATGAAGCGAGTGATCGTTGGATTAGCAACCACTGTGGTGGTGTCTGGCGGTTTGGGGCTGGGGGCAGGTACCGCCCAGGCTGCGCCCGGTTTTGCGCCGCTGGCCACCTGGTGCCCAGGTACTCCGGGCTCGGCTTTGATAGCAGATATGCAGAAGGCGGGGTGGGACTTAAGTGTCTGCCACGACTATTACTTCGGGCCTGGGCCCGACGGTCACACGCAGATATTCGAGGGTAATCCTCCTCCGCGTATGTGCGGCCCCGTCCCGTGCGGGTTGTTCCCCTAGTGCTGCTTATTAGCCGTGTCTTTCACATACGAGGCCAAGCCGAGTTTCTCAGCCAACGTCAGCCAATCGGCCGCCGAGACCGCGTGGGCAGGGGGGTCATTGGTTATGGGCACATTGCGGCGCCATGAAAATCGCCGCTGGAGCCCCCTGAAGTCGCGACATCCGATGGTCAGTGGTTGCATGCCAGGAACGCCCACGGCCATGGTGGGCATCGCGGAAATGTATCGGCTCATGCCAGTCTCCGCGGCAGAGACTTCGATACTTTCGGCTACCCCACCGTAGTACCCACGTCTGTATGGGGGCCGGTAGGTAGCTGGTGTCGCGGTCACCCGCGAAAGCGAGGCCGAGGCGTTGAGCGCGTTGCTGCTTGGGTCGATCACCTGGATCGCGTCGTGGTCGACGTCAATGAACAGTTGCACTTGCGAGAGTGATCGCATCAATCGTCGTTTTTTTCGGAATGCAAACGACCCCATCTTTTGGATCAATAGAGGGTTGGGAAACAGCAGACACCGAGTCGGTTCCCCCGGTGCGGGCCCGCAAGCGGCAGACCCGCTCCGGTGGCCGCCCAGGGAGAGAAGCTCATCGAAGTCTGACTCCGGAAGCCAGGCGTCGACGGTCCACACGGGTGGTGCGTTGAGCGGTGTCGCCGGACTAACGCGGCGATCTCGTCCGCCCAGAAAAAAGCGGTGACCCCCACAGTGCAGATGAAGCGCCACTCCCATTCCCACCCACGGGCCCAGGTGCGCATCATCGAGTGAATAGACATCATCCCGCCGCCGATCGATGGTCAGCCCATCGCTCGCGACCGTAATGAGGAACTTGCGGCGCGATTGCCAAAAAAAGTAGGCGACCATACCCACAACGACAACCACGATTCCCACCAGCGCGCCGTAGCCGACCACCGGGTTGATATGCAGGAAGCGCAGGTGAATGCCCCACGTTGGTCCAGCAATCATCAGCAGGCCGAGCGCGACGATTACCACAAAAATGACGATCGCGTAGATTTGGGCTCGCTGTCCGGTGAATTTCTCCCATTTGGACGAGTAGGACGCGGAGGACGCCACGAACTGGCGCGACGCAGCCGATTCGTCGTTGACACTCATCTCGAAAGGCTCCCACACCCTGAGGCCACGAGCTGATGATTTGATGTTTCGGAACAGCAGAAAGCCCCTGCCGGACGAGAATCCTTTCGCTCTTTTCATAGGTGTACTGCTCGACCAGTCGGTAAAACATACGACAGAGCGAGGCGGGCCGACTGCGAACCAGCGGCCTGGCGGTCCATCGCCGCCGCCTGAGCACGCGTCGCGGTGTCGTTGTAATAGTTCACACTCCACCGCGACAACCGGGAGATCGTCAACACTTGCGACCATCTCACGACCCGGAGGACAAAACCGCCTGCGGCGGAATAGGTTTCGGACGCGATCAGCGCGCCTGAACCAGTATTGCACCCTTGTGCCAATGTGCCGTGCAGTATTTGGGTTCTGGCGGCGATGGGAAACGTGTGCGAGACATGATGTGGGACTACGGATTTGGATGATACACGTTGAGGCACCGGGGGATGAGCAGGGACATCTATGGCTGACGATGGCTAAAAAGAGGGCAGACGCGACGGTGCGGGGTACAACTTCGATGGACAACCGTGCCGCCCCATCGCCGCTCAGCCGGCGAGCCGCACGCCTGCCCTCGGGCTTGCCCGCGCGGCATACATGCGGGACGCTGATGCATCTTCAGGACGTACCCATCGCGGTGATCTCCGCGTGGCTTGGGCATGCTTCGAAGGCCTTCACGATGGCTACCTATGTGCACTCCCAGCCCGATGCACTCGCCAAAGCGGCGGAGAGCTTCTCCCGAGTCGTCGGCCGCGGTCAGTCGGACTGACAGACGCACCGACACGCAACCGGCCATGCCGTTCGGGCGTTCAATGGGCGAGTTCGCGACACAGTAACCGGGCGCGCTCAACTGGGTGCACCGACGGAGAGCCGCGTCGACTTTCCTGCGACTTGTGACAATCGGTGACAATTCTGAAGGTTCAAACGCAGTCAGGCCCGCCGGAAAGCGGGCCTGACGTGTGTGGCAGATCCAGGATTCGAACCTGGGTAGGCGTTAGCCGACGGATTTACAGTCCGCTCCCATTGGCCGCTCGGGCAATCTGCCGTGGTGCGTGTAGCAGGATACAACGAAGATGTACTCGGATAACAAACGGCCAATACCGATGGAAGGGGACGTATCCAATGGCGGATTCATCGTTCGACGTCGTGAGCAAGCTCGACCGACAGGAGGTCGACAACGCTCTTAACCAGGCCGCCAAGGAGCTCGCCACCCGGTTCGACTTCCGCGGCACCGACACCAAGATCGCCTGGAAGGGCGACGAGGCGATCGAGCTGACCAGTTCCACCGAAGAGCGCGTCAAGGCCGCCGTCGATGTTTTCAAGGAAAAGCTGATCCGCCGCGACATCAGCCTCAAGGCCTTCGACGCCGGCGAGCCGCAGGCGTCCGGCAAGACGTACAAGGTCACCGGGACTCTCAAAGAGGGCATCACCAGCGAGAACGCCAAGAAGATCACCAAGCTCATCCGTGACGAGGGACCCAAGACCGTCAAGACGCAGATCCAGGGCGACGAGGTCCGAGTCACCAGCAAAAAGCGCGACGACTTGCAGGAGGTCATCGCGATGCTGAAGAAGGCCGACCTCGAGGTCGCCCTGCAGTTCGTCAACTACCGGTAGCGTGCAATTCGTGCAACTCCCACAGCTGCATGAATCGCATGTAGCATGGTTGTCATGACCACAGCCGAGGACCTCGTTGTCGCGACGCGACGCGTTCGGGAGAGTGCTCAGGCCGTAGGCGCTGCCCTTGCATCGGTCGCCGTGTACACCGAGCCCGCGATTGCCCGAGCGGTCCAGGCCGAGCAGAACCTCTACGCCCGGATCGGATCAGAGTTCGGGATGCTGACCAGCACCGAGGCCGGCAACCGAATGGGGTCGCGGTCGCGTGCCCCACGCAACTTCGCCGCCGCCGCGCATCGTAACAACACGCTTGTCGCCGTGCGGCAAGGCAACAGCCTCGTCTACCCGGGGTTTCAGTTCGGGCCGGACGGGCAGCCCCTCGCGGTGATCGCCCGGCTGCGCGAGACCGCTGACGCCAACAACTGGTCTGAGGCCGATCTTGTGCAGTGGTTGTGCTCGCCGACGACGTATTTCGACGGGGATCGACCCGTAGACCACCTGACTGAGGATCCGGACCGAGTCGTCGCAGTCGCTGCGGACGCCTTGGCCGTGTCGTGGTGACAAGGCCGCCGAACCCGTTCAAGCCTGACATCGAAACCCTGCCGGCAGAGCACCTGCTGTATCGGGTCTTCGAGAACGTCCGCCCGCCCACCGTCTTCAATCCCGGCCCGGGCGCGCCGACCAGGTTCGGTTTCTTCGGCAGGCCGGTAGTACCGATCATGTACGCGGCCGACACCGAAGAAGCGGCCATCGCCGAGACCCTGCTGCACGACATTCCGGTCGAAGGTGGCGTGCTGCCCTATGCCGCTTACTCCACGAAAGCACTCGCTCGCCTTGAGGTGACCCGCGACCTGCGTCTTGCCGGCCTGCACGGCATGGGGCTACGACGCCTCAAGGCAAGCCCGCAGGATGTCACATCGAGCCCCGCGTCAACCTACTTGGACACGGTGAACTGGGCCGAGGCTGCGCACGGGATCGGACTGGACGGCATGGTCTGGATGTCGCGCCTGTGCAACAACAGCAAGGCGTATGTGTTCTTCGGCGACAAGTGCGCAGACGCGTTCGCTCAAGACGCGTCGCACGCGCGAATTTTCGCCAGCCCCGCCGACCAGATCTGGCTGATCGACCTGTGCGCGCCACTGCATATCGATGTGCTGCTTCAGCCGTCATGATCGGCGCCTAATGTGGTGATCAGCACCACATTGCCGCGGTGAGAAGCGAGGTTCGTGATGAGCGTGACGCCCCAAGACGTGACCGACGTCGACGTCGTCATCATCGGGGCGGGCATTTCCGGCCTGGGCGCCGCCTACCGCATCACCGAGCGTAACCCGGGGACCAGCTACGTCATCCTGGAGCGGCGCGAGCAGATCGGCGGCACCTGGGACCTGTTCCGCTACCCGGGCGTGCGCTCCGACAGCAGCATTTTCACCCTGTGCTTCCCATGGGAGCCGTGGACCCGTCGAGAAGGGGTGGCCGATGGGGTCGATATCCGCGAGTACCTGACCGCCACCGCGCACAAGCACGGCATCGACGAGCACATCCGGTTCAACACCCGCGTCCGCTCGGCGGACTGGGACTCATCAACCGACACCTGGACGGTGACCGCCGACGAAGAAGGGGGAGCCGGCGCGACCTACCGCGGTCGCTTCGTGTTCTTCGGGTCCGGCTACTACAACTACGACGAGGGCTACACCCCGGACTTCCCCGGCATCGACGAGTTCGCTGGCACCGTCGTTCATCCGCAGCACTGGCCCGAAGACCTCGATTACCAGGGCAAGTCGATGGTGGTCATCGGCAGCGGCGCCACCGCGATGTCGCTGATTCCTTCGCTGGCCGAGAACGCCGCCAAGGTCACCATGCTGCAGCGCTCGCCCACGTATCTGTTCTCCGGGTCCAAATACAGTGCGTTCACGGACGTGTTGCGAAAAGTGTTGCCGCGCAAGTTTGCTCACTCGATTATTCGGCAACGTAATGCGTTACTGGAAGGCGCCATCTGGTTGCTGGCCCGCAAGCGACCGGGCTTCCTGAAGTGGTGGATCCGCCAGATCGCGGTGAAATACCTGCCCAAGGGCTACGACGTCGACACCCATTTCAAGCCGCGCTACAACCCGTGGGACCAGCGGCTCTGCCTGATCCCAGATGCCGATCTGTACGTCGCCATCGGCGAAGGCCGCGCCGAGGTGGTCACCGACCACATCGACCACTTCGATTCCACCGGCATCGTTTTGACGTCCGGCAAGCATCTGGATGCCGACGTCATCGTCACCGCCACCGGTCTGCAACTGCAGGCGCTGGGCGGTGTGACGGTGACCATCGACGGCGCCGAGATCAAGCCGCAGGATCGCTTCGTCTACAAGGCGCACATGTTGGAAGATGTGCCCAATCTGTTCTGGTGCGTGGGTTATACCAACGCCTCGTGGACGCTGCGCGCGGACATGACAGCCCGTGCGACGGCAAAGCTGCTGGCTTACATGAAGTCTCACGGCTACACCCACGCCTACCCGCATTTGGACGGCGAGCCGATGCCGGAGAAGCCGGCGTGGGACATCCAAGCCGGCTACGTGCTGCGCGCGCCGCATGCGCTGCCCAAGTCCGGTGTCAAGCGGCCGTGGAATGTTCGACAGAACTACTTCGCCGACGCCATCGACTACCGGTTCGACCGGGTCAAAGAGGCCATGGTGTTCGGCCGGACGCCGGTTATGGCCAACCGCCGGTAAAGATCGGGTAGCGGCAATACGCTGGTCGCCATGGCTGCTATGCGCGAACCGAAGGTCGTCGTTTTGGGAGGCGGGTCCTGGGGCACCACCGTCGCGTCCATCTGCGCGCGCCGCGCGCCGACGCTGCAATGGGTGCGCTCGAAGGAGACTGCCCAGGACATCAATGAGAACCACCGCAACACCGGCTATCTCGGTAAGGACGTCGACCTGAGCGAAAGCCTGCGCGCCACCACCGACTTCGCCGAAGCGGCACACGCCGCCGACGTCGTCGTGATGGGCGTGCCATCGCACGGGTTCCGGGATGTGCTCACCGAATTGGCGGCGGAATTGCGGCCGTGGGTGCCGGTGGTGTCGTTGGTCAAGGGCCTCGAACAAGGCACCAACATGCGGATGTCGCAGATCGTCGACGAGGTGCTGCCGGGGCATCCCGCCGGAATCCTGGCCGGGCCCAACATCGCCCGCGAGGTGGCCGAAGGCTACGCGGCCGCGGCGGTACTGGCCATGCCCGACCAGCATCAGGCCGCGCAACTCGCGCAGCTGTTTCGCACCCAGCGCTTCCGCGTCTACACCATCGACGACGTGCTCGGCGTTGAAATGGCGGGTGCGCTGAAGAACGTCTACGCGATCGCGGTCGGGATGGGCTATTCGCTGGGGATCGGCGAAAACACCAGGGCCATGGTGATCGCCCGCTCGGTACGCGAGATGTCCAAGCTGGGCGAGGCGATGGGCGGCCAGCGCGACACCTTCGCCGGGCTGGCCGGCATGGGCGATCTGATCGTCACCTGCACCAGCCAGCGCAGCCGCAACCGGCACGTCGGCGAGCAGCTCGGTGCGGGCAAACCCATCGACGAGATCATCTCCTCGATGAACCAGGTCGCCGAGGGCGTCAAGGCTGCCAGCGTCATCATGGAGTTCGCCGACAAGTACGGGTTGAACATGCCGATCGCGCGCGAAGTCGACGCGGTGATCAACCACGGCTGCACCGTCGAAGACGCCTACCGCGGACTGGCGGCCGAGACACCGGGACACGAGGTCCACGGTTCGGGCTTCTGAGTCGCCCGTAATCACATTAACCTCAACTGCAACCAAGACTCCGGGGCAGAACTGTTGTGGAAACAGGGCCACATGCGATATCAGAGGTCCAACAGACCGATCGGGGGGCGGTCCGCCAGCTTCTGCACCACCCATTGATTCATCGACACGTTCTGTTCGGCGGCCTCAACGGTCAGGCGTGCATGCAGCGCCGGCGAGGTCCTCACGAGGAACCTGCCGCTGAATTGCCGCTCGGTGAGCGGCGAGGGCACGTCTCCCTCGCGTTCGGCGATGTATTCGTCGACGGCATGCTCGACGGTAGCGATCGCTTTTTGCATCGTCGGCGCCCACTGCGATAACCACGGCAATTCGATGCAACGGCCGACGTATTCGCAGTATTCAGATGACCATTCTGCGCGGTACGTATAACGATTCATGCGCCGGTGATATCGCATGCGCCCCCGAATCGGAAAGTCACCTCATGGTCAGCTTGTGGAGACTGCGGAGGCCGGTGGGGCTTAGCGGCCGGCCATTTCCTCGAGCCGGCGAATGCGATCGGCGATCGGCGGATGCGTGGAAAACATCGACCCGATCCGTTCGCCCGCACGGAACGGGTCCGCAATCATCAGGTGCGCCTGGGAGGCCAGCTGCGGTTCGGGAGGCAATGGCGCGGCCTGCACACCACCGGTGATCTTGCGCAGCGCCGAGGCCAGCGCCAACGGGTCACCGGTGAGCAACGCGCCGGACTCGTCGGCCTGATACTCCCGCGATCGGGACACGGCCATCCGTACCACCGTCGCCGCGATCGGGCCCAGCATCGACACCAGCAGCAGCGCAAAGGGATTGCCGCCTTCGCGGTCGTTGCCACCGAACATTCCGGCGAACATCGCCATGTTGGCCAGCGCCGTGATCACCGACGCCAGCGCGCCGGCCACACAGGAGATCAGGATGTCGCGGTTGTAGACATGCGACAGCTCGTGTCCCAGCACCGCACGCAACTCGCGCTCGTCGAGGATGTTGAGAATCCCGGTGGTACAGCACACCGCGGCGTTGCGCGGATTGCGGCCGGTGGCGAAGGCGTTGGGCGCGGCGGTGTCGCTGATGAAGAGCCGCGGCATCGGCTGATGGGCGGCGGTGGCCAGCTCACGCACAATGCGGTACATCGCCGGCGCCTGCAGCTCTGACACTGGTTGCGCGTGCATCGCCCGCAGCGCCAGCTTGTCGCTGTTGAAGTAGGTGTAGACGTTCATCCCCACCGCGAACAGCACAGCAATCCACAGAGCCGTCCTGCCGAACAGCCCGCCGATGAACACGATCAGCGCCGACATGCCAACCAACAACACGAACGTTTTGAACGTGTTGTGGTGCGGGTGCCAGGTCATCAATTTCCTCCTACGACCAGCCGGGTGCTTCTCATTTAACGCTGAGGAGGACCGGCCGAGTTCCGGAAACCTAGCCGTGTCGGTGGATCGTGTAGTCGACCAGGGTGGCCAGGGCCTGTCGTCCCGGGCCCGGCGGCAGCGCGGCCAGCTCCTCGCGCGCCTGCGTCGCGTACCGCGCCACCGTGTCCTTGGCCTTCGCCATGCCCGCCGAGGCGCGCAGCAGCGCCAGGGCTTCGGTGAGCGAGGCGTCGTCCTCGACCGGCCCGGCCAGCAGTTCGCGCAGCCGATCGGCGTCGGACCCACTGTCACGCAACGCGTAGAGCACCGGCAGCGTGTGCACGCCTTCGCGCAGGTCGGTGCCGGGCAACTTGCCGGACTCCTCGGGGTCACTATCGATGTCGATGATGTCGTCGGAGATCTGAAAGGCCGTGCCGACGATGTCGCCCAGGCGGCTCAGGCGCCCGACTTGGTTTTCGTCGGCGCCGGAGAACATCGCGCCGAACCGGCCGGCCGCCCCGATCAGGCAGGCCGTCTTCTCGTGCACCACCTCGAGGTAGTGCGCGACCGGATCGGCCGCGTTGGCTGCCCCTTTGGTTTCGCGCATCTGGCCAGTCACCAGCTGGGCAAACGTCTCGGCGATGATCCGCACCGCGTCGGGGCCAAGCCGCGATACCAGCCGCGAGGACGTGGCGAACAGATAGTCGCCGGCCAGGATCGCGACATTGTTGCCCCAGCGCAGGTTGGCGCTGGGTGCGCCGCGGCGCACCTGCGCCTCGTCCATCACGTCGTCGTGGTAAAGCGTGGCCAGATGCACCAGCTCGATGACCGCACCGGCGATCGTCACTTCGTCGGCATCCGGCCGCGGCCCCAGCTGGGCGGACAGCACCGTGAACAGGGGGCGGAATCGTTTGCCACCGGCCTCGAACAGGTGCAAAACAGCCTCGGTCATCAGTTCGTCTGACCCGCGCAGCTCGGTTTCCATCAGTTGCTCGATGCGGGCCACTCCGTCGCGCACATGGGTGGCGAACGCGGCGTCACCGAAGTCGACGCCCGCTACCACAGTCGCCGGAGTCCTCACCCGACCAACATACTGGTGAGCATGGACTCCCATGCCGACGTGGTGGTCGTGGGCGCCGGACCTGCGGGGTCGGCCGCCGCAGCATGGGCGGCCCGGGCCGGCCGCGACGTGCTTGTCGTCGACGCGGCGAACTTTCCCCGCGATAAGGCCTGCGGTGACGGGCTGACGCCACGCGCGGTCGCCGAACTGGAACGGCTCGGACTGGGCGAATGGCTGGATGCCCGGATCCGGCATCGGGGTTTGCGGATGAGCGGGTTCGGCGGCGAGGTCGAAGTCGCGTGGCCCGGCCCGTCGTTCCCGTCGACCGGCAGCGCGGTGGCTCGCGTCGAGCTGGACGACCGGATTCGCAAAGTCGCCGAAGAATCCGGCGCACGGATGCGACTCGGCGTGAAAGCTGTTGGTGTGCATCATGACTCGTCGGCACGGGTAGTTTCGGTGGCGTTGTCCGACGGCACCCAGATCGGCTGCCGCGAGCTGATCGTCGCCGACGGCGCCCGCTCGACCCTGGGCCGCGTCTTGGGTCGGCGATGGCACCAGGAGACGGTGTACGGGATCGCCGCCCGCGGATACCTGACCACGCCGCGCAGCGACGAGCCTTGGCTGACCTCGCATTTGGAGCTGCGCTCCCCCGACGGCGCGGTGCTGCCCGGTTACGGCTGGATCTTCCCGCTGGGCAATGGCGAGGTGAATATCGGCGTGGGCGCGCTGTCGACCTCGAAACGGCCGGCCGACCTGGCGCTGCGGCCGCTGATGTCGTACTACACCGACCTGCGGCGTGAAGAGTGGGGATTCACCGGCCAGCCGCGCGCGATGTCGTCCGCGCTGCTGCCGATGGGCGGCGCGGTGTCGGGCGTTGCCGGGCGGAACTGGATGCTGGTCGGCGACGCCGCGGGATGCGTCAACCCGCTCAACGGCGAGGGCATCGACTACGGGCTGGAGACCGGGCGACTGGCGGTGGACATGCTGGGTTCGGGTGACCTTTCGAGAGAATGGCCGCAGATACTGCAATCCCACTATGGCCGTTCGTTTTCGGTGGCGCGGCGGCTCGGGTTATTGCTGACGTTCCCGCGGTTCTTACCCGCGACCGGTCCACTCGGAATGCGCTCGACGCGGCTGATGGGTATCGCGGTGCGCGTCATGGGCAACCTGGTCACCGACGACGACACCGACTGGGTGGCGCGCGCCTGGCGCGGCGCCGGGCTGGCCTCGCGGCTGATCGATCGGCGAAAGCCGTTCAGCTGAGCGGCTTTTCGGCTGGCTTGTACGCGGCGTGCAGCGCGACGATGCCGCCGGTGAGGTTGCGCCAGCGCACCGCCGACCAGCCGGCGCGCGAGATCTGGTGCGCCAACGCGGCCTGGTCGGGCCAGGCCCGAATCGATTCGGCCAGATAGACATACGCGTCCGGATTGCTCGACACCGCGCGCGCGACCCGCGGCAACGCCTTCATCAGGTACTCCTTGTAGGCCGTGGCGAAGAGCCCATTGGTGGGCGTGGAGAATTCGCACACCACCAACCGCCCGCCGGGGCGGGTGACCCGGGCCATTTCGCGCAGCGCCACATCGCGCTCGGCGACGTTACGCAGCCCGAAACTGATGGTGACCGCGTCGAACATGTTGTCGCCGAACGGCAATCGGGTGGCATCCGCGGCAACCTTGGGCACCTTGCGGGCCTGCCCCGCGCCGAGCATCCCAACCGAGAAGTCCGCCGCCACACACCACGCCCCGGAGGTGGCCAACTCGACCGTCGACACCGCGGTGCCCGCGGCCAGATCCAGCACCTTCTCCCCCGACCCGATGCCCAGTGCCAGCCGGGTGGCGCGACGCCAGTACCGATCCTGACCCAACGACAGCACGGTATTGGTCAGGTCGTAACGCCGGGCGACGCCGTCGAACATCGACGCCACCTCACGGGGATCCTTATCCAGAGTCGCACGGTTCACGCCATCGAACCTACCCGGGAGCCGCGTTGCGACGATGCGGGCCTCTCACTCACCCTGGGCAAGGCGTCGCTGTGAGATGCGCGCCACAGCACCGGGCGACAGAACCGCCTCGTAATGGCCCATCAGCTCGTCGCAAATGACCGGCCAGCTGCGCTCGAGCACGCTGCGCCGGGCGGCCAGTGCGTAGCGGGGGCGTTCGTCGAGCAGGTGCGCCACGGCGCCGGGCAGCTGCGCCTCGAATTCTTTGACTCCCAACAGCAAACCGGTGCGCCACGGTGTCACCAGGTCGCGTGGTCCGCCGGCGTCGGGCGCTATCACCGGCAGGCCGGACGCCAGTGCTTCCTGCACGACCTGGCAGAACGTCTCGTGTTCGCCGGCGTGCACGAAGACATCCATGCTGGCATACGCGGCGGCGAGTTCCTCGCCGTACAGCGCGCCGGTGAAAACCGCTGTGGGCATGGCTGATTGGAGCTTGGCTCGGTCGACACCGTCACCGACGATGACGAGTTGAACCGCGCCTCCCACAGCCAGCGAAACGAGCCGTTCGACATGCTTTTCCGGCGCGAGCCGACCCACGAAGCCGACGATCGGTTTGCCGTCCGGGGACCACTTTTGTCTGAGCGCTTCGTCGCGCGCCGACGGCGCATAGCCCATGATGTCGACTCCGCGCGCCCACTTATGGACCCGCGGAATTCGTTGGGCATTAAGCGATTCCATCGTCGCGCTGGACGGCGCCAGTGTCCGGTCCGCCATGCCGTGCAGATGGCGGAACCACGCCCACGCCGCCCGCGTGGTGATGCCGATGCCGTAACTGGCCGCGAATCCCGGGACGTCGGTTTGGTACACCGCGACCGTCGGAACTCCGAGCCGCTTGGCGGCGCGCAGCCCGCCGTAGCCGAGCAGCGCCGGCGACGCCAGATGCACCACGTCCGGCTCGAACCCACGCAGCACCCGCAGTATCCGCGGCAGCGGCAGGCCCAGCGGCAGCGTGGTCACCCGCGGAAACATCCGCGAGGGCACCCGGTGCACCCGGATGCCGTCGTAGACACGATCGGCGGCGGGCTCGCCGCGCGGGGTGTCCGGCGCTATGACGAGGGCTTCATGACCGCAGCGGCGCAGGTGCTCGAGCACCCGGATCACGGAGTTGCTGACGCCGTTGACCTGAGGGAGAAAGGACTCGGCGACAATCGCTACTCGCACATCACCACGGTGACAGCACCGCCTGTCGATATGGTTACCGACGGGGATACGGTGTGCAAACACTGACACAAGGGGTTGGCTGATGCGATCTTGCCTGCACGTATTGGCGGCGACGACGTTGTGGTTGGCGGTATTTGGCGTCGGCAACGCGCGCGCCGACGTGCCACGAACCGGCGACAACGACGGCGTGTTGGTCGGTTCTGGTGCTGCCCCGGTGCAATTGGAGATCTTCTGTGATCCGCAATGCCCGTACTGTGCGGAGTTTGAGTCCGCGTACGGCGACCGGGTGGCCGGCGAGCTGGCCGGCGGCCGGCTGGCGGTCACGTATCGGTGGCTGACGTTCCTCGATGACAGACATCACAATGACGTGTCCGCCCGCGCCACTAATGCGCTGTTTTTGGCGGCCGACCCGACGACGTCGCCGATCGCGTATCAAGCTTTCGTGCAAGACCTCTACCGCCATCAGAGCCACGACGGCCCGAGCAACGACGACCTTGCGGCGATGGCCCGCGAAAGCGGGCTGGCTTACTGGGTGGCCGACCGAATCGCGGCGGGTGACAACGTGATCGATACGGCCGCGCTCAACGACGCCAACAAGGGGCGTCTCAAAGAAGAGAACCCGGAACACCCGGGCACGCCGACGGTCTATGACCTGAACACCAAAAGCGTTGTCGATACTCACGACCCGGGCTGGCTCGACACAATCGCCAGTTGACGGTCCAGCCGCTTGTCCAGGAAGGCCAGACCGGTCAGCGCGGCCGCGCCGATCAGCCAGCCGACCACCGCGATGGACCCGGCGGGGATGATCGCCAGCTTGGCGTTACGGTGCTGCACGCGAACCAAATTGGGGTTAAGTTTGTCGTATTCGACGTAAATCCGCATCCCCGTTGCTAATTCGGATGGATAGAGCACGCCGAGCTCGGGCCGGTAGGTGACCCGGTCCGGTGTGACGAACTCGATGGTGGACCGGCGCTCGCCCGCGTCGAGCACCTCGGCCTCCGCGACGCCCATATTGCGTTGGATGGCAATGTCATTGCGCCAAGCGCCGGCCACCAGCAGCAGCGACTGCAGCGTCACCAGACCGGTCAGGATCAGGACACCGATCCGCGCCCAGCGCACAAAACGATGCCGCCGGGTGTTGGGAAGGACGCCGCTGCGGCCGTGAATGAGGATGCGGGCCCAGGCTTTCAGGACGGTGAGGATACTGGCCAGGCGGCTCACAGGGCAGCCTTAATGGCGGCGTGCAGCTGCCGTAGCGAGGATCGGTCGGCCTTGACCTCGAGCACCCGCAGTCCGGCGGCCGGCTCGTCGAGGGCCGCACCCAATTCATCGACCTCGATCTGCCGGCTGTCGATGTGGTACGCGCGACACAACGCGCCGACATCGACATCATGCGGGGTACCGAACACTCGGGCGGACACCTCGGAGAATCGCGGGTCGCCCTGCTCGAGCAATTCGAAGATGCCGCCGCCGTTGTCGTTGGACACCACGATGGTCAGATCGGCCGGAACGGGCTCCGTCGGCCCGATCAGCAGGCCGGAGCTGTCGTGAACGAAGGTCAGGTCGCCGATCAGCGCGATGGTGCGGCCGGACCCCTCATGCGCGAGCGCCGCACCGATCGCGGTGGACACCGTCCCGTCGATGCCGGCGACCCCGCGGTTGGAGCGCACTTTGATGCCGTGCGGATTGAGCCCCACCAGAGCGGCGTCGCGCACCGGGTTGGACGCGCCCAGCACGAGTTGGTCGCCGGGGCGCAGTGCGTCGGCCACGGCGGCGGCCACGTGCAGGCCGGTGGTCAGCGGATGGGCCTTGAGTTGCCCGCGCACCGCGGTGATCGCGTGGGCGTTGAGTTCGGCGCAGCGACGCAACCAGGCCGGGTTCGGCTCGCCGCTGGTGACCGCGCGGGTGCCGGTGGCCTGCGAATTGCCCGACACGTCGGGCCAGCGCGGCCCGGTGGTCAGCGCATAGACCGGTACTGACGGGTCCGCCAGCAGCGTCGACACCGGTCGGTGCAGGGTGGGACGGCCCAACATGATCACCTGCTGCGGGCGCAGTAGCGGTAGCGCCAGCGGATGTAGCGGGTTGATCCCAGCAGACGGAGACGGCGCGGTGGGCTCGGCGACGGTCGGCAGCGCGGCCAGCGCCGGTTGCTCGCCGGCGCCGTGCCCGGCGATCACGACGGTGTCCAGGCTCACGTCGATGTCCAGCGGCTGGTCGAAGCTGACCGCCGGGGTGTACGTCCAGGGCCTGCCGTCTGGCCGGCCCTGCGGGACGGGTCCCAGATCACGGTCGGGCACCAGCGGCTCGCGCAGCGGGATGTCGAAATGGACCGGGCCGGCGTTGGCGCTGCGGGCCCCGGTCGCGGCGACCAGCACGCGGCAGGCGGCCGACCGCCAGGTCGCGTTGAGCGCGTTCATGCGCTCCGGAGCGTCCTCGGCCAGCCCGAGGCTGATCGTGGCGCGGACCTGGGTGCCGAAGTAACCCAGCTGCTCCATGGTCTGGTTGGCGCCGGTGCCGAGCATTTCGTAGGGCCGGTTGGCCGACAACACGATCAGCGGCACCCGGGCGTAGTTCGCCTCCACCACGGCCGGACCGAGGTTGGCCACCGCGGTGCCCGAGGTCATCGCGACGCAGACCGGCGTACCAGCGCCGATCGCCAGCCCGATCGCCAGAAACCCGGCGGTGCGTTCGTCGATGCGCACATGCAGCCGGAGGTGGCCGGCCCGGTCGGCGTCCTGCAGCGCAAACGCCAGCGGCGCGTTACGCGAACCTGGGCAGAGCACCACGTCGCGGACGCCGCCGCGAATCAGCTCGTCGACGACGACGCGGGCCTGTGTCGTCGATGGATTCACCAGACCAGCCTACTTCGGGCGATGATGCAGGCCGATGGCCTGCTGAGGAGCCCGACAGTCAGCTCCCGCGGCCTCAGTAACCCATGCTGGCGAAGAACTTGAGCATGGTGGCGTTGACGATCTCGGGCCGCTCCAGGAACCCGAGGTGCCCAGTGTCGGCGATCTGCAGGTACTGGGCGCCGGGTATGGCGTCGGCGACCTCTTTGCCCAGGTGCGGCGGCGTCACCACGTCATCGGCGAAGCCGAGCACCAGCACGGGTGTGGTGATGCCCTGATAGGCGGGCAGCCGGTTGACCTGCGGCGAGGCCTTGCCTTGGCACAACAACCCCGGGGTGAGCTTGATCGGCCAGATGGTGAACATGCCGATCCACTCGGCGACGACCTCGTCGTTGCTCAGCGTCTTGGGGGAAAAGCTCTCCAGCAAACGGACTTTCGCGTCGTAGGACACCGGCAGTTGCACTCCGGAGGCGGCGAACTCGTCCTCGGCGGTGCGGAAGAATTCGCGCGTCTTGTCCAGGCGGCCGCGGGTGGCCATCAACACCGCCTGGCTCACCAGATCGGGCCGCACCGCCAACAGCTCCTGCGCGATGTAGGCGCCCATCGACACCGCCACGATGCGCACCGGGCCGACGTCCAGGGACTCGATCAGTGCTGCGGTGTCGGCGACCATGGTCTCGGTGGTGAAACCGTCAGCGTTCGCCGTCGCGCCGACCCCGCGGTTGTCGAAGGTGATGACGCGGTAACCGGCAGCCACGAAGGCCGGGACCTGATGCAGATGCCAGGTGCGTCCCAAACCGCCGCGACCGGCGATGAAGAGGACGGGTTCCCCCGTGCCGGTGACGTCGTACGCCAGGTTGATCACGACGACGAACCTACGCGACGCCCGAGCGTTGGCAGTAGTTGGCAGTCTGTGGCGTCGACCTGGCAGCAGGTGCGGAAGTGCAATGTCTGCGACGACGAATCGAGACGCTCAAGGAGGAAGAATTCACATGGCAGAGCTCGCACTCACGCAGGCGACCATCGAATACCGGGAGTTCGGGCCCCAGGATTCAGCGCATCCGCCGGTGCTGTTCGTGCACGGCATCTTGGTGAACGGGGACCTGTGGCGCGGGGTGGCCGACAGTCTGGCGCGCCGCGGCTACCGCTGTATCGTGCCGACCTTGCCGTTGGGCTCGCACACGATCCCGGTGCGCGACGGCGCCGCCCTCTCGCTGCCCGGAGTCGCGCAGATCATCCACGAGGCGATCGTTGCCCTCGACCTGTCCGATGTGACGCTGGTCGGCAGCGACACCGGAGGCGGGCTGTGTCAGCTGGTGGTCGACGCCCACCCGGAGCGGATCGGCCGCCTGGTGCTGACCAACTGCGATGCCTTCGACCAATGCCCGCCCTTCCCGTTCGATCTCGTGTTCCGGCTACTTCGCGGGCCCATCTCGATCAGAGCGCTGTTCGGGCTGATGCGGTTGGGCGCGCTGCGCAGCTCCGTCGCGGGCTTCGGCCTGCTGATCAGCCGGCCCGATCCGGACCTGACAGCCGCCTGGTTGCGGCCGTGCCTGACGGACACCCGCATCTGCCGCGATCTGGCGGCGCTGCTGCGCGATGTGGCGACCGCAGATCTCACCGACGTGGCCGGACGTCTTCCCCGGTTCACCAAGCCGGTGACGCTGGTCTGGGGTCAGGAAGATCGGGTGTTCACACCTGGCCTGGGTCGGCGATTGGCCGGGGTATTCGGCAACGCAAAGCTGATCGAGGTGCCCGACGCGAAAACTTTTGTCTCGCTAGATAACCCGGATGCCGTGATCGACGCGATAGCGGCCTGACCCGGTTTCTCAGCCGCGGGCGACCTTCGCCCGCGCGGCGTCCAGCGCGTGGTTCCACAACAGCCGCGTCCCGGCCTTCAGTTGGGTCGGTTTGGCGATCTCTCGGGCCATCAGCGCCGTAGCGGCCGCCTTCTGCTTCGTCGACGCCTTGGACATGTGGCCGCAGTCGAACGGCGGCTGCGGGTCGTATTCCATCGACAACTGGATGACCTTGGCACGGTCGTCGCCACCGATCTGGCCGGCCAGCCACAGCGCCAGGTCGATACCCGCTGACACGCCTGCGCTGGTCACGATCCGGCCTTCGTGCACGACGCGCTCATCGCCGACAGCGTTGACGCCCAACGTTTTCAGTATCGGAAGGGCCATCCAGTGCGAGGTGGCGCGTTTACCGTTGAGCAGGCCCGCCGCCGCCAGGATGATCGAGCCCGAGCACACCGACGTCGTCCAGGTCGCGGTTCGGTGCGCGCTACGGACCCAGTCCAGCAGCGCCTCGTCGCGCGCGTGTTCGACCGTCGTCATCCCGCCCGGCACCAGAATCACGTCCGGTGAGAGGGTTTCGGCGAAGGAATGCGTGGCCCCGATGACGAGCACGCCTGAGTCGGCGGTGATCGGGCCCGGCTCGTGCCACACGAACCGGACTTCTGCGTCGGGCAGCCAGCGCAGCACTTCGTAGGGGCCGATGAAGTCCAGGGCCGTAAAGCCCGGGTACACCACGATCGCGATCTGAGTCATGCGGATACTCCTTGGCTTCAGGTCAATGTTTTCCGGTATTGGTCGGGTGACACGCCGACTCGTCGAATAAAGTTGCGGCGCATGGTTTCCGCAGTCCCGAAGCCGCAACGTGTGGCGATGGCCACCACGGTGTCGTCGGTCTGCTCGAGTTGACGACGAGCCGCCTCGGTGCGAACCCGTTCCACGTAGGCGCCCGGCGCCTCGCCGACCTCGTCGGTGAAAACCCGGGTGAAATGCCTCGGGCTCATCGCGGCGATGCGAGCCAGCTCGTTGATGCTGTGCGCGCCGCCGGGTTCGGACTCCACGACATCCTGGACCGCGCGGATCGGTTCGCGTTTGGCCCGGGCCACCCACACCGGCGCGGCGAACTGTGTCTGCCCGCCGGGCCGACGCAGGTGCATCACCAGATGCCGGGCCACCGTTTGAGCCACCTCGGTCCCGTGGTCTTGTTCGACCAGTGCCAGAGCCAAGTCGATGCCCGCACAGACGCCCGCGGCCGTCCATACAGTCGGCGAGCTGCGGATGAAGATGGGGTCCGGGTCGACGTCGATGGCCGGGAATTCCCGCGCCAACGCCTCGGCGTAGGCCCAGTGTGTGGTGGCCCGGCAGCCGTCGAGCAGGCCGGCCTGCGCGGCCAGGAACGCGCCGGTGCACACGGTGATGACCCTGCGGGCCTGCGGCGCTGCCGCGACGATCCAGTCGATCAGCCGCGGGTCGCGCCGACCGGGACGGGTGCCTCGACCTCCCGGCAGGACCAGGGTGTCGACGGGCTCAGTCGGGTCGGGCAGTTCGACGCTGCCGAAGGTCAGCCCGGTCTCGGTGGGTACGGGTTGGCCGTCCAGCGACACCACCACCGGCTGGTAGCCCTGCTTGCCTTGGGCCGCCAGCACCGCGGATGCCCCGGTGAACACCTCGAACGGGCCGACCAGGTCCAGCGCCTGCACTCCCGCAAAGCCGACAACCAGCACTTTTCGTGTCATACCGCCAGTGTCGGCGACGACAGTCATGTCGTCTACGCCATGCACCCCACAAATCAGGACACGAGCGGGTAGCAGGCCCTGACCCGATCGATCCACCACTGCCGACGCTGCCGCGGCGCGGCCAGCGCCTGCAGCCGCGCCGGATCGGGCGCGACCGCCCCCACCGGCAGATAGCCGTCGACGGACGCGGTGGGCGGGGCGACATCCTCGACGAACAGCCTGCCGGTGCCCAGCCCGCAGGCATGCGACAGCTCCGGCAGGGCCGCGGCAGCGGCCAGTCCGACAGCGATCCCCACCGCCGAGTCCAGCGCACTGGAGATCACCACCGGGATGTCGATCTGCGCGGCGATCTCCAGCAGCGCCGAAATACCGCCCAGCGGAGCAACTTTGAGAACGGCGATGTCGGCGGCGTGGGCGCGGACCACGGCCAGCGGATCGCCCGCTTTGCGGATGCTCTCGTCGGCTGCGACCGGCACGTCGACCCGGCGGCGCAGTTCGGCGAGTTCGGCGACCGTGGCGCACGGCTGCTCGAGATACTCCAGCGGGCCGGTCGCCGTCAGGGCGGCCGCGGCCTCGACGGCCTGCTCGACGGTCCAGGCGCCGTTGGCGTCGACCCGCACCGTGGGCACCAGGGCGCGAACCGCGTCCACCCGGGCGATGTCGTCGGCCAGGGTCTGGCCGGGTTCGGCGACCTTGACCTTCGCCGTCCGCGCGCCGGGGAAGCGGGCCAGGATGTCGGGTACTTGTGCGGCAGGGACCGCGGGAATGGTGGCGTTGACGGCGATCCGGTCCCGTCGCGGTGGCGGCGGCGGCCGGTAGGCCGAGTCGAGCGCGGCGGCCAGCCAGTGCGCCGCCTCGGCGTCGCCGTATTCCAGGAAGGCGCCGAATTCGCCCCACCCGGCCGGGCCGTCGATCAGCGCAAGCTCACGGGTGGTGATGCCGCGGAAGCGCACCCGCATCGGCAGCGCCACCACGTGGACACGGTCGAGGACGTCGTCGAGGGCAGGGGTCACGACGCGTAGACCTGGCGGCCGGCCAGGAACGTCGCCCGCACCTCCAGGTCGGCGATCTCCTCCGGCGGCACCGAACGCGGATCGGCCGACAGCACCACCAGATCGGCGTACTTGCCGACTTCCAGCGAGCCGACGATGTCGTCGGAGAACAGCTGCCAGGCCGCGTCGATGGTCTGCGCCCGGATCGCCTGTTCGACAGTCAGCCGTTCCTCGGGACCAAGCACCCGCCCGCTGGGCGCTGTGCGCGTGACGGCCACGCTGATGTTGCGCAGCGGCTCCTCAGGTGTCACCGGCGGATCGTTGTGCAGCGAGATGCGCATACCGGTGGCCACCGCGGATCCTGCTGGCATCCAACGGGATCCACGCTCAGGACCGAACAGCCCGTCGACGATGACATCACCCCAGTAGTGGATCTGGTCGACGAAGATGCTGCAGGTGACACCGAGGTCGGCGGCGCGCTGCAGCTGCTCGTTCCGGATCGCGCCGACGTGCTCGAGGCGCAACCGGTGGTCGGCACGCGGGTTGCGTTGCAGGGCTTTTTCGTAGACGTCGAGGATGGTGTCCACACCGGCGTCACCTTGGACGTGGCAGGCCATCTGCCAGCCGAGCGGATAGTAGGCGGCGACGATCTCGGTGAGTTGTTCGGCGGTGTAGTTGGCGCACCCGCAGGAGCCCGGCGTCACCCCGATGGTGCGGGTCGCGGCGGTGTCCAGATACGGAAAGGACAGCGCGATATTGCCGATCCACGGCGAGCCGTCCACCCAGATCTTGATGCCGACCTGGCGCACGATGTCATCGCCCTGGCCGGGTGTGGCGGTGGTGGACATCGCCGGGTTGGACGCCTCGTAGGTGCGCAGCCGGACCGTCAGGTCGTCGTGCAGCGCCTCGACGAGCGGGCCGAAGTTCGGGTCGAAGGCCATCTCCGAGCAGGTGGTCAGCCCGGCGCGGTTGAGCCGGGCACACTCGGCGAGCAACATCGCGGGGAATTCGCTGGGCGAGATGGCGCCCCTCAACAGCGGGAACACCGCGGCGATTTCCTCGGCGGTGCCGTCGAGTTCACCGTTGGCGTCGCGACCGTACTTGGCGCCCTTGGGGTCTGGGGTGTCGCGGGTCAGGCCGTTCAGCCGCGCGGCATGCGAATTGAAGAAGGCCTTGTGTCCGGAGTTGTGGATGATGACCAAGGGGCCGTCGGGTGCGATGTCGTCGAGCCAGGCCCGATTCGGATCGGGCAGCCCGTCCTGCAGCAGTGCGTCCCAGCCGTTCAGGTAGGCACCTTCTGGTCCCCGTCGCGCCGCCTCGCGCCGGATCGCGGCGACGACCTCGTCGGGGCTGGGCATGGTGACCGGACGGATGTCGACGATGCGGTCCGACAGAGCGATGGCCTCCATCAGCGGATGGCCATGGGCCTCAATGAATCCCGGCATGACGCAGCCGTCGCCGAGGTCGATGATCTGGGTGGCGGGGCCGATGAAGGCCGCGACGTCGGACCGGTCGCCCACCGCGACGATTCGGCCATCGGCTATAGCGAGCGCCTCGGCGGTGGGCCGAGCGTCGTCGACGGTCAACACAGTTCCGGTGATGACGACATCTGCGGCGGCCATGGGCAGAAAGCCTAGTGGCGATCGCAAGTGCGGCGGAGCCGGACGAATCGGGTCGCCACCGGTCAGTCAAATATCGTCGGGGTATCAGAGGGGGTGGCAGACAAGAATTGCAACACGTTCTAGTCTGGCCTCATGAGTGACGAGTTGCTGCGCAATCCGACCCATAACGGACACCTGCTCGTAGGCGCGCTGAAGCGCCACAAGAACAGGCCGGTGCTGTTTCTCGGCGACACCACGCTGACCGGCGGTCAGCTTGCCGAACGTGTCAGCCAGTACATCCAGGCGTTCGAGGCGCTGGGCGCCGGCACCGGCGTCACGGTCGGCCTGCTCGCGCTGAACCGTCCCGAGGTCCTGATGATCCTCGGCGCCAGCGGAACCCAGGGCTACCGGCGTACCGCCCTGCACCCGCTCGGCTCGCTGGACGACCACGCTTACGTGCTCTCCGACGCCGGTGCCACCGCGCTGATCATCGACCCCAACCCGATGTTCGTCGAACGGGCGCTGGGCCTGCTGGACAAGGTGGACTCGCTCAAGAAGATCCTGACCATCGGCCCGGTGCCCGAGGCGTTGAAAGATGTCGCGGTTGATCTGTCCGCCGAGGCGGCCAAGTACTCCCCGAAGCCAATCGTGGTGGCCGACCTACCGCCGGACCACATCGGTGGCCTGACCTATACCGGCGGCACCACCGGCAAGCCCAAGGGCGTGATCGGCACGGCCGGGAACATCGCCACGATGACGTCGATCCAACTCGCCGAGTGGGAGTGGCCGGAGAACCCGCGGTTCTTGATGTGCACGCCGCTGTCGCACGCCGGCGCGGCGTTCTTCACGCCTACGGTGGTCAAGGGCGGCGAGATGGTGGTGCTGGGCAAGTTCGACCCGGCCGAAGTGCTGAAAAC
>CAWIAC010000049.1:0-23830 GCA_963833935.1 uncultured Actinomycetota bacterium
TCCCCCGACAGGTACGGCACCAACGACCGTCCGCGCATGGGTACCACCTGGCGTCCCCGGTATTCGGTGCCAGGGTGTGCGACACCGGCGAGTTCGAGCACGGTCGGGGCGATGTCCATCACGGTGGTGAACGCGGTGCCGATCTGGTGCTGCCGGTCGAAGCCCGGCCAGGTGACGAAGCCGACCACCCGGATGCCGCCCTCGGTGGTGAACGCCTTATAGAGGCGGGACGGCGCCGTGGCGGCCTGCGCCCAGCGGGGGCCGTACCAGATGAACGAGTTGGGGGCGCCGAGATTGTCGAGGCTGTTGTCCAGGTTGCGTTCGATCTCCGCGGCGATCGCGCCACCGAGGATCGGTATCGCCTCGACGATCGCTCCCTCCGCGCCGTTGTCGGACAGGAAGATCACTACCGTGTTGTCGAGCTCACCGGTGTCGGTGAGGTAGTCGATCACCCGGCCGATGTTCTGATCCATCCGGTCCACCATCGCGGCGTAGACCTCCATGCTGCGCGCCGAGAGGGCCTGCTCCGCGGCACTCATTTCGTCCCACTCCGGTTCTCCGTCGGACACGACGGGGTGTGCGGTGACGTCGGCCTTGCACAGCCCGAGTTGCTTGAGCGCCGCCAGTCGCGCCTCGCGGAGGGCGTCCGGGCCGGCGTCGTAGCGGCCCCGATATTTCGCGATCGTTTCCTGCGGCGCTTGCAGCGGCCAGTGCGGGGCCTGAAAAGGCAGATACGCGAAGAACGGCCGCTCGTCATCGGTGGGGCGCTCTCGCAGATACCGCAGCAGCGTGTCGGCGTAGAAGTCCGACGAGTAGAAGTCGTCATCGACCGTAACGAGCTGGTCGTCCTCGGCGTACCGGGACATCGCCGGCAGCAAATCCCCGGTGACCGTGCCGTAATGGCTTGCGCCGCCGGGTAATAGCGCAAACGACCGGTCGAATCCGCGGGCCCACGGTGATCTGTCGATGGTCATGCCCAGATGCCACTTGCCCGCCATCAGTGTCAGGTAGCCGGCGTCGTGCAGCAGTTCGGGCAACGCGGCAACCCGGTCGTTCAGGTAGCCCTCATAACCGGGTGGGCCCTGGAAGCCGGGCGGGGTGACCTCGAACATGGTGCCGATGCCGGCGATGTGGTGGTCGGTTCCGGTCAACAGCATCGACCGGGTCGGTGAGCAGGCCGGCGCCGAGTGGAAATCGGTGAACCGGATCCCGGCATGGGCCAGCCGATCCAGGTTGGGGGTGTCGATCTCCCCGCCGAACGCGCCGATGTCGGAGAACCCGAGATCGTCTGCCACGATCACCAGGAAGTTGGGCCTTGTCACGATGAAGCATCCTGTCAGGTGTTTAGGCCAATGGGAACGTTGCGGCCACCGCTGATTCAGCGCCGCCCGATGCGTCTAACTAGGCTTGGCGGCATGATTGGTGTCTCCCGCGTCGAAGACGTCTTGACTATTGAGTTGCAACGTCCCGAACGGCGTAACGCGCTCAACTCCCAGCTGGTCGAGGAGTTGCGCGAGGCCATAGAAAAAGCCGCGGGGGAAGATGTCCATGCTCTTGTGCTGACCGGGCAGGGCACCGTGTTCTGCGCCGGCGCCGACCTGAGCGGCGACGCGTTCGCCGCCGACTATCCGGACCGGCTGATCGCGCTGCACAAGGCGATCGACGCGACGCCGGTACCGGTGATCGCGGCGATCAACGGCCCGGCCATCGGCGCGGGCCTGCAGCTGGCCATGATTTGCGACCTTCGGGTGGTGGCACCGGATGCGTTCTTCCAGTTTCCGACTTCGAAATACGGCCTTGCACTGGACAACTGGAGCATTCGCCGGTTGTCGTCGCTGGTGGGTCACGGGCGCGCCCGGGCCATGCTGCTGACCGCCGAGAAGTTGACCGCGGAGGCGGCGCTCACCACTGGGATGGCCAACCGGATCGGCACAGTCGCCGATGCGCAGGCCTGGGCCGCCGAGATCGCCGGCTTGGCCCCGCTGGCGCTACAGCACGCGAAACGGGTGCTCAACGACGACGGCGCCTATGAAGACCAGTGGCCGGTTCACAAAGAGCTCTTCGATAAGGCGTGGGCCAGCCAAGATGTGATCGAAGCGCAGGTCGCGCGGATGGAGAAGCGGCCGCCGAAATTCCGGGGAGCCTGATCGAATGCTGCGGGGGGCGCTGCGACTGGCAGTGAGTACGGTCTCGCTCGCGACGGGCGGGTGGGTGCTGCGCGCGCTGCACGGTGCGCCGGCCGCGCTCGGGGCTCAACCGGCCGACATTCACTGCGTGGCGCAGCGCTCACCGAATTACCGCGACGGCGTGTTCGTCAACCTGGAACCGGCCTCGCTCAACATCGACACCGAAGAACAGCGAAACATCCTGTGGGAGTTGATCAGTGGCCGCAGCGCAGGGCGACCGGTGGCGCCGATCCCGCTGCTCACCCCCGAGCCGCGAGCCTTCGAAGCTCCCGCTGGCGAGATTGCGGTCAGCTGGTTCGGCCACTCGACGGCACTGCTGGAGATCGACGGGTACCGCGTTCTCACCGACCCGGTGTGGAGTGAACGCTGCTCACCCTCGGACGTGGTCGGGCCGGGACGCATGCATCCGCCCCCGGTGCCGCTGGAAGCGCTGCCGGCCCTGGACGCGATCGTCGTCAGCCACGACCATTACGACCACCTCGACATCGACACCATCCTCGCGCTGGCCCGAAGCCAGTGGGCCCCGTTCGTCGTTCCCCTCGGTGTCGGGGCGCATTTGCGCGAGTGGGGCATTCCCGACGAGCGCATCATCGAACTCGACTGGAACCAGCACGCGCAAATCGACGAGCTCACCCTGGTCTGCACACCGGCCCGGCACTTCTCCGGTCGGTTTCTGCACCGCAACGCCACGCTGTGGGCATCGTGGGCGATCATCGGGCCGGCACACCGGGCGTACTTCGGCGGCGACACCGGCTACACCGGAAGTTTCGCGGAGATCGGCGCCCAACACGGACCGTTCGACCTGACGCTGATGCCGGTTGGTGCCTACAACAAGGTGTGGCCGGACATTCACATGAATCCCGAGGAGGCGGTTCAGGCGCACGTGGATGTCAACGGCGGACTTCTGGTGCCGATCCACTGGTGCACGTTCCGGCTGGCGCCGCACCCGTGGGCCGAACCGATCGAGCGGCTGCTGGACGCCGCGGACTCCGCGAACGTCCGAGTGGCGGTGCCGATACCGGGTGGGCGCGTCGACCCCACCGCGACTGCGGAGTTGCAACCGTGGTGGCGACTCGCGGACCGGTCGTGATACCCCTAGTCGCAGACTTCTACGCGAAAGGACACACCGTGGGCTTCCTGGACAAGGCCAAGGACCTGTTGGCGCAGAACGCCGACACGGTTGGCTCCGCGATCGACAAGGCGGGCGAGTTCGTCGACTCCAAGACCGACGGCGAGTACAAAGACACCGTCAGCAAGGTGCAGGAGGCGGCGAAGAACGCGCTGAACGACGGCACCAAGGACGATCAGTAGAAGTCACCCATGGCAAAGCTTTCTGGATCCATCGACGTACCGTTGCCGCCCGAGCAGGCTTGGGCGGACGCGTCCAACCTCTCCCGCTACAAGGAGTGGCTGACCATCCACCGGGTGTGGCGGAGCACGCTGCCCGAGCAGCTGGAGAAGGGCACCGTCATCGAGTCGATCCTCGAAGTCAAGGGCATGGCCAACCGGATCAAATGGACGATCGTGCACTACAAGCCGCCGGAGGCGATGACGCTCAATGGTGACGGCGTCGGTGGGGTCAAGGTGAAGTTGATCGCCAAGGTTAAGCCCAACGGTGATGATTCGGTTGTCAGCTTCGACGTGCACCTCGGCGGTCCGGCATTGTTCGGCCCGATCGGCATGATCGTCGCCGCCGCATTGCGCAGCGATATCAACGAGTCGCTGAACAAGTTCGTCAAGGTGTTCGCGCCGGCCTGACCTCGTCCGCGGTCAGGGCCGGGCGCGCTACTGTCGCGGTGTGCCCCGCCTACGCCCCGGCTGGATGGTTTCGCTGTTCGCCGCCACGGTCTCGGTGAGCGCGTGGCTACCGTGGTTGACGACCCGCATCAACGGTGGCGGCTGGGCCAACGCGATCGGCGGCAGCATCGGCAGCCTGCGGCTCCCGCACGGGTTCGGCCCGGGGCAGCTGATCGTGTTGCTGTCGTCGGCGCTGCTGGTGGCGGGCGCGATGGTCGGCAGGGACTTGTCGCCGAAGCCGGCATCGGTTGCCGCGCTGTTGATCTCGCTGATCGTCGTCGCGCTCACGGTGTGGTATTACGACGTCAATGTCAAGCCGCCGGTATCGGCCGCCTACGGCCTGTACGTCGGTGGCGCCGGCGCGACCGCGGCGATGCTGTGCTCGATGTGGGCGTTGGTGGCGTCGCTGCGCGGCCACCGATCCCGCTAGTCCACACTGACCTGCGTGCCCTTCAGCGGTTGGGCGCACTGGTCGCAGGTCAATTCCCCGACGAACGGCTTGCCGCAGCTGAGATGGGTGATCGTCACTGCCGGGCCCTCCGGCGCGTAAAACCACCGTTGTCCGCATTGCAGCGCGGTGACGATGACCGGGAAGAACGCCCGCCCTTTCTCGGTGAGCTGATAGTGGACGCGCGCAGGTCCCGCTGTCCGCGACGTGCGCAGCACTCCATTGGCGCAGAATGTCTGCAGCCGGCCGGCCAGCAGCGACGGCGGTGCTCCGAGCTGCGTTTGAAAATCGGTGAAGCGGCTGGTGCCCAGGAAGGCGCTCACTAATAGCGCAGCCGCCCAACGGTTTCCGAACACACTCATCGTCTCGGGGAACAGCCCGGCCTGACCGCGTTGCTCGTCGGCGCTCGACCTGCGACGCGTCACCGCCTCGGGTACCGAGCGCGGCCACGAACCACTGGGCCCCCAACGCGCCGCCACCTCCTTCTCGGTTACCACGTCGGCGCATTCCCGGCAGGTCAGCATCGGCGCGAAGTCGTTGCCGCACAACGTGTGGCGCATTCCGGGAAGCCGGCGGACATGGTCGGGCACCCATCGTCGTTCCCATTCCCAGATCGACAACAGCACCGGCCAAAAGGCCCGTCCGCGTTGGGTGATTAGATACTCCGCGCGAACGGGCCGGGTCTGGTACGTCTCGCGCGCCAGCAGCCCGTTATCCGTCAACGTCCGCAACCGGTTGGTGAGGACCGAATTCGATATCGGTAAGCGCTCGGTGAACTCGCCGTAGCGGGTTGCTCCCAACAATGCCTGCTGGATGATCAGCAGCGTCCACTCGTCGCCGAGTAGACCCAGTATCCGGCCAACCGCATTGGTGCCGCCGGGATTCAGCCTGGTCGGCTTGGCCGCGATGGGCGCGGCAGACATTCACAGCCCGATCGCGCCGGCAGGGGAGTCGACGTCATGCCAGCGACGCAACTGTGCGCCAGGCGCCCACGTGGCGTGTGTTCCGCTGGAAATCCGTTCGGGCAGCGTGAGTTTGCACACCGGGCCGTCGCCGACCCGGGCCGCGTCGAAGACCAGGCAGTAGGAGGCATCGTCGTTCATGTCGGTGGTCAGCGTGATCAGATAGCCGTCGTCTTCGGCGCGGGAGTCCGATCGCGGAGCCATCGCGGCCTCGCTTCCGTAGACCCCGTCGCCGAACTGATAGTGCGCCTCACCTCCGGTGCGCAGATCATGCTTGACTAGCCCGTCGAACAGGAACCAACCCGGCTTGCCGGCGGCCGCATAGGTGTAGCGGTAGTCGCTGGCCGCGTAGTCGGGGTTGATCGTCCCGAATTCGGTGATCGAGTCCGACAATTGCTCCTCTTTGACCGCGCCGGTGACCAGGTTGAGCCGCCACCGGTGCAGTCGGGCCTGCAGGCGATCCAGCGCCAAGAAGCGAAAGAGCCTGTCCCACTTCGTGCCACCGGTGTCCAGCGGCTGGGGCGCGCCTTCGAAGAATCCGTCGAGTACGATCTCGTCGCCGTCTTCGTAGGCGTTGGTGAAATGCAGCACGAACGTCGGGTCGGCCTCGAACCAGCGGATGTCGCCGGTGCGGCCGCGGCGGGGGATCACCGCGAAGCGTGACGGAATGTCGGGGTAGAACCGTGGCAAATGCACGTCGTGCTCGAGTAGCTGTGGATCCCAGAACAGCGGGAAATCGTTGAGGATCACGTAGTTTTCGGTAAAAGCCATGTCGTGCGGCAGCCGCGGTCCGGGCAGCGGAACGTCGATGTAATGGGCCAGTTCGTTGCTCTCGTCCACGACGCCGTAGTGCATGTACGGAGCCTGCTTGCTGTAGTTGAAGAACAGCAGTTCGCCGGTTTTGCCGTCGACCTTCGGATGCGCGGAGACACCCCAGTGAAAAGGGAAGCGGCCGTTGAAGGTTTCCTTGCCCAGCGTATTGGCCGAGAACGGGTCGACGCGATACAGATCGCCGCACTGATAGAAGCTGGTCAGCGCGATGCCTCGGTGGACGATGACATCGGTGCTCGACGCGTCCTTCATCCGGGTGCGCGCGCCCCAGCCGTCGTCGCGCTTGGCTAGTTGTACCGGTTCGGCCAACCCCGGCCACAGCGGCTCGGCCGCCTCGTTCTCGGCCAGGAAGCCGTCCGTTCGGACAAAACGGTTGCGGTAGAAAGCTTTCCCGTCGCGGAAGCCGACCACGTGCAGCATCCCGTCACCGTCGAACGGGTGGTAGGTCTTCAACGCCGGGTGCAGCGGATTTTCGGTGTTGCGCAGGTAGACGCCGTCGAGGTCGCGGGGAATTTCCCCTTCCACGGCGGTCAGGTCGTCGGCGTCCCATTCGCTGGTCTGCGGTCGCCACGGACCCCTCCGGTACGGGTGGTCATCGTCTTCGGGCAGGGTCGACAGGAATTTGCCGACGATCTCGACGTCCATGTCACGATCCTTCGGTGGCGCTGACGACGAAACTGACCGTGGTGGCAGTGCTGCCGCCGAAATTCAGCGTGCCAAAGGTTTTCGCGTCCTCGACCTGATAGTCGCCGGCGGTGCCGCTGACTTGCTTGGCCGCGTCGACGAGCATCCGCACTCCGGACGCGCCGACGGGATGGCCGCCGCCGATCAGGCCGCCGCTGGGGTTGATCGGCAGCCGTCCGCCGTGCTCGATTTCGCCGTTCTCGATGGCTTTCCACGATTCGCCCGGTCCGGTGAGGCCGATGTGGTCGATGGCCAGGTACTCGCTGGGGGTGAAACAGTCGTGCACCTCGATGCCGTGCAGATCGTCGAGCGTCGCATGGGCGCGGCGTAACGCGTCGAGCACTGCTGCGCGTACATGTGGCAAGACGTACGGGGCCGAGTCCCCGGTGGCAGTGCGGTCGAGTTTCTGTTGCAGGCCCAGCCCGACGGTGCGGTGGCCCCAGCCCGTGATTCGGGCGATCGGGCGTGCGGTGGGATGATCGCGCAGGTATTTGTCGCTGACCAGGACGACTCCCGCGCCGCCGTCGGTCATTTGGCTGCAGTCGAAGCGGCGAAGCCGACCCTCGATGAGCGGATTGTCGTCGTCGTCGCCTATGGGATCGGGCACCTTCCACTGCCTGGTCTGCGCGTTGGGGTTTCGGCGCGCGTTGGCGAAGTTGAGCCCGGCGATCGCCCGCAGGTGGGTTTCGTCCAGGCCGTAGCGGCGGTCGTATTCATCGGCGACCTTGGCGAACATCGACGGCCAGAGGAACTTCGCGTCAGCCCCTTCGTGTCCCGTCCATGCCGCGGCGCCGAGGTGACGTGCCGCGGTGTCGCCGGGCACTGTCTTCTCCAATTCGACGCCGAGGACCAACGCGGTGTCGTAGTTGCCCGCGCGCAGGTCGGCCATCGCTGCCAATGCGGCCACGCTTCCGGACGCACAGGCGGCTTCGTGTCGAGACGCCGGGGTATCCCACAGGCCGTCGCACACGGTCGCGGGCATTGCGCCGAGGTGACCCTGTTCGGCGAACATTTCGCCGAATGCGTTCGCGACGTGGACCACGCCGATGTCGACGGCGTCGATTTTGGCCGCGGTCAGGGTGGCATCGACGATCTCGCGGGTCAGGTCCGCGAAGTCCAGGCCTTCTTTGGTGAGATTTCGGGCGAAGTCGCTCTGGTAGCCGCCGAGAATCCAGACGTCAGTGTCCATAGCCGCACGCTACTACAACTAAGAGAGTGACAGGCCGCCGAACGCTGGGAGGGACGGTCCCGCCGGCTCTCGGCTGAACCGACAGGACCTCGGCGAACGCGTAGGTCGACCTACGCGTTTGCCTCTTCACCCGCATTGCCGTCCGCGGCACATGACAAACCTCATCGGCGGAACCTGGCTAATTGTCTCCGCGCGCAATAGCGCGGGCGGGATCCGAACTCCATTCCGACCACGACCCGGGAAACAACGCTGCCTGGTAACCGGCTGTCACGAGCGCCGCGACTGTGATGCTGGCCGTCACGCCGGAGCCGCAGTACGCACCGAGTTGTGTGGCGTTTTCGACGCTGTGCTCGGCGAGCAGATCGCGCAGCGCGCCTTCGGCGATAAAAGTGCCGTCGCCGTTGAGTACTTCGCCGCTGGGCAGGTTTTCGGCTCCCGGGATATGTCCGGCCACCCGATCCACCGGCTCGACGTCCCCCCGGAAGCGTTCCGGTGCGCGCGCGTCGAGCAGCGTCAAGTGTGCGGCGCTGAGGTGTGCGGCGCTGACTTGCTGCGCAGTCAGGGTCGGCAGTGCTCCGGCATAGAGATCGTCGTGCAGAGCGATCGCATCGCCTGGTGGCGGCTCGACCGGATCGGTCGACAGAGTGCCGCCGGCTGACCGCCACGCTGACAGGCCGCCGTCCAGAATGCGTACGTCGGCGAGCCCGGCCGCGGTCAGGATCCACCAGGCCCGCGCCGAACCCGCACGATTCCAGTCGTCATAGACGACGACGGGCACCCCGTTGCGGACGCCCCAGCGGCGCGCCGAGGCTTCAACGCTGCGCCCCGACGGCAGCGGATGGCGTCCTCGACCGGTGACGGTGTGGTCGCTGAGTTCGTCGTCGAGTGACACGTACACCGCACCTGGTATGTGGCCTTGCAGGTATGCCGGGCGGCCGTCGGGCTCGTCGAGCCGCCAGCGCACATCGAGAATCGTCACCGGATCGCCGGCGCCGATGCGGTCGGCCAACTCTGCGACCGTGATCAGCACGCGGGCGCGAGCGTTCAACGAGCGCTCACGGCTTGAATCCCAAATCGTGCAAGGCGTCGGCGCAGCCGCTGAGCCAGTCGGTCACGTTCGAGGGTTGCGGGCCTCCGTCGAGCTCCACCCGACAGGCAAGCGCAACTGTGTAGCCGCCCTGCCCCATCTCGCTCTTGAGATATTCATGATTCCGCGGGATCGAGTAGTAGTCGTGTTCGCTGCTGTAGCCGTTCTGATACGACGGGCTGTGGCTTGCGCCGTGAGTGCAGCTGCCGGACGGGCACTGTGGATCCGCGTGCGCCGGCGAGGCCGAGCCGATCATGGCTGCGGCGAAAGCGGCCGCAGCGAGAATGGAGCGGTCGAACACATCGCGCATCATTGCACGCTTGTCGCAGAGCGCATGGTGAAACATCGCCAATACGTGTCGCTTTGCGCTAGCGCCGGAAGTCTCATGGTGAGGCGATGCTGGTCCATGCTTGCCAAATTCGGCGGCTAGCTGCTCGAAAGGCCGACCGTGCCAGAGCAACGTCTGCACGGCCCGTAAATTGCGAAACTGCAACGGAGAGAGGAACTTTGAATGCAGAGAACTCGACGTCGCCATGCCTGCGTGGCATAGTTATGGCTACACATATTCGGCCCGCGCAAGCTGCCATGCGGATGGGTTCCTAGGTCGCGGTGTCAATCGCGACCAGCCAAGCGATTAAAAGCGGGTGATAGTGAGTAGCGCCCAAGTGGCGGCCAGGACGAGGGGGACTCCGCCGAGACCGACCGCGGCGAACAGGCCGGGATGCACCGTCAGCCCGCGGGCCTTGCAGCGTTCGCGCCACAGCAGGGTCGCCAACGAGCCCCACAGCAGGATCAGCGGGCCGCAGTTGGTGCCCAACAGGGTCCCCAGTAGCTGGGTGGTGTGCCCGACCGGGACGGCGGGTTCGACCGCGAGGTAGGCGGGCAGATTATTCACCAGGTTACTGGCCGCGGCCGCGACCGCCGCGGTGCGCCACACCGACGCCCCCGACAGATCGGCCAGCAGTGCGGTCAGCCCGTGTCGTGCGATCGTCGTGACGACCAGGAACAGGCCCTCAGTTAATACCAGCAGCCGCCAGGGGATCAGCGACCAGGCCAGTTGATTCGGTGTCCGCACCACGAACACCGCCGCTGCTGCCGCTGCGCACGGCAGCGCCACCGCCCAAGGAGGCGCGCCGAACAGGACGCCAGGCGCCAACGTCAGACAAGCGGCCGCGCAGACTCCGAAGGTCCATCGATCCTGCGGTCGTGTCGGTTCGGGGACCTCGTAGCGGCCGGCCAGGTCGCGGCGGAACAACACTCCCAGGTATGTGACGGTGACCGCGACCGCGATGATCTCAGGCGCCGCCATCCGTGCGGCGAAATGGACGGTGGAGAGATGTTCGCGCTGCAAGGCCAGCAGGTTGGTCAGGTTGGATACCGGTAGCAGCAGGCTGGCGGTATTGGCTAGCCAGACGGCCAGCAACGCGAACGGCAGAGGCCGCAGGCCCAGTCGGGTGGTCAGCGTCAGTACGACCGGGGTCAACAACACGGCGGTGGTGTCCAGACTCATCGCGATGGTGGTGGTCGTGCCGAGCGCTGCGATCAGCAGAAACAGCCGGACCGTGGACCCGCCAGCGGTCCGTGCACACCAGTCGGCGGCAGCGTCGAAGACGCCGGCCCGATCGGCCAATTCGGCCAATACGGTGATCGCCGCCAAAAACCCCAGTACCGGCCCGCCGCGGGTCAGCGCGATTTCGCGTGCCTCGGGTCCAGGCAGCCAACCCGTTATCACTACCAGCACACCGGCGACAGCGGCCACAGCCCACACCCCGATGAGCATGCCAGCACCCCCAAAGACACACGCCGACAGCGCCGCGCGAACGGCAGATGAGGGGGAACCCGACAGCACCCGGTGTCCCAGGATGCGACGCTAGCATTTCGGGGCCGGGTGTTCCGGGGCGGCCACACCAATTAACAAGGCGGCAAGAAAAGGGGAATTATGAACGCGGTCTGGATTATTCCTTTTATTATCGTTGGCGGCGCATTGCAGACCTGTGGCGGTGCTATGAATGGACAACTTTACAAACACATGATCAACCCGTGGCTGGCCTCGGCAGTCTCGTTCGCGCTGATCACAATCTTTTTCGTCGCATTATTTCTCATCATGCCGAACCCGCTTCCCACCAGGAACGACATTGCGGCGATGCCTTGGTGGGCTGTTATCGGCGGACTCGTTGGAGCCGTCCAAGTTTACGCTGGCCTCACATTGATAACCACGGTTGGCGCCGGTACATTCATCGGCTTGACGGTAACCGCGGCACTCATCATGTCTCTGGTCACAGACCATTTCGGCTGGTTTCGGATTGATCCCCACCCAATCAGCGTGTGGAGAGTCCTCGGCGGCGTGCTTATGGTCGGCGGAGTAGCACTAATTGCCAGGTTTTAGCAAGAAGGGACCCCTGAAGGGGTCGGTGCTGCGGTGGGGCCGAAAGGCACGCTAAGCGCAGGGGCGGCATTCGCGCAGCCGAGCCGAGAATCTTTCGGGCACTCAGAAACTGCCGGTGCCAGCGTAAGGCCACCAGTCATTCGGGTTGTAGTACTCACCACTCGGCGGTTGGGTCGGCGGTGGTGGCGGCTGTGGTGCATCGGTGGGTGGATCCGCCGGCGGCGGCGCCGGGAGGACAGCCGGCATATTCGACATACCGCCGAACCCGGGCGCCGCGTACGCCGGGACGCACACCGCGGCCGTGGGTATCGCGATGATCACCCCCGCCACGGCGATCTTCCTGATGTTGCTGCGGACGCCGGATGACATTGCCCAGGTCATTGATCACTCCGTTCGCCGGGTCCTGAATAGCGCCGATATTGCCACTTAATTGATCGATGCGACAGGTCCTGAAGGCGCAGCGATGAACGGCATCGAATTGCACGACGTCCTGGCCGTCGTGCTCTGGCCGGCCGCCGACCGGCTGTGTCTCCTGCACGGATCGGGTTAAGCCGGAGACCCCCGCGCAGACGCGGCCGCCGGGAGCATCAACCGAGCAGGGCCAGGACCCCAGCTGGCTGCAACTCGGCGACGGGCGCTACCCACAGCTCGCGGCGGGTGTATCTGGGGAGTGTTCAAGGATCAACCGAAGTAGATGTCAAGCATCAGCCGAAACACTGTCAGCCATCAACCGAAATAGAAATGTCAGGCATCTAAGGCGATCGGCGCGACTTTCACGAGTGGCGTGCTGGTGTGCTGATTCAAAGTCTGCTTATATAGAAGGATGTCGAATCAGGCCACAGCGGGTTGTTGCCCAGCGTTGGGGGTGGCCGCACTGGCCGAACCCCAAGCTATGAAACTGGCGACGATGTTTAAGGCCCTGGGCGACCCGATACGGCTACGCCTGCTGAGTCTGATCGCCAATCACCCCGGCGGCGAGGCATGTGTGTGCGAGATATCGGACACCTTCGATGTCTCCCAGCCGACAATTTCTCACCACCTCAAACTGCTGCGTTCCGCAGGCTTGCTGGACTGCGAACGACGCGGCACCTGGGTGTATTACTGGGTGATTCCTTCGGCCTTGCAGCAACTTTCGTCAGTGCTGCACGCTGACGGCCTCCTGTTGGAGACCTTACCGGAGTCTGTCCTGTGACCGAGACCCGGGCTGCCGTGCCGGGCGTGGATGCGGTGGCTGGTCGACTCTCGACGCTGGATCGGTTTCTGCCGGTGTGGATCGGCGTCGCGATGGCCGCCGGTCTGTTGCTCGGTCGTTCGATTCCCGGTCTTGGCGGTGCGTTGAGTGCTGTTGAGGTGGATGGGATTTCACTGCCGATTGCGGTTGGCCTGCTGGTGATGATGTATCCGGTATTAGCCAAAGTCCGCTACGACCAGCTTGGTGAGATCACCGCGGATCGCAGACTCATGGTGTCTTCGCTGGTGTTGAACTGGCTGGTGGGGCCGGCGGTGATGTTCACCCTGGCTTGGCTGCTGTTGGCGGATCTGCCCGAGTACCGCACCGGTCTGATAATCGTTGGGCTGGCCCGCTGTATCGCCATGGTCATCATCTGGAACGACCTCGCGTGCGGGGACCGCGAGGCCGCCGCGGTCCTGGTCGCCCTCAACTCGCTGTTCCAGGTCGTCATGTTCGCGGTCTTGGGTTGGTTCTACCTGTCGGTGCTACCCGGCTGGCTTGACTTGCCCCAAACTGGCATCGACGTGTCGCCTTGGCAGATCGCCAAATCGGTGTTGATCTTCCTGGGCATCCCGCTGTTGGCCGGATATTTTTCCCGTCGCCTCGGTGAGAAGGTCAAGGGCCGCGAATGGTACGAGGCCCGGTTGCTGCCGCGCATCGGGCCGTGGGCGCTGTATGGATTGTTGTTCACCATCGTGATCCTGTTCGCGTTGCAGGGCCACCAGATAACGTCACGGCCTTGGGATGTCGGCCGTATTGCGGTGCCGCTGCTGGCGTATTTCGCGATCATGTGGGCTAGCGGATACGCCCTGGGCAACGTGCTGCGGCTGGGGTATGCCCGCACCGCCACGCTGGCGTTCACCGCCGCGGGCAACAACTTCGAACTAGCCATCGCGGTGGCGATCGCCACCTACGGCGCCACGTCCGGACAAGCCCTCGCCGGTGTCGTCGGCCCCCTAATCGAAGTCCCCGTCCTCGTCGCATTGGTCTACATTTCGCTGGCGCTGCGGCCCCGACTCCTCCCCGCGCATGGCTGAGAAACCCAGCGTGCTGTTCGTCTGCGTGCATAACGCAGGCCGATCGCAGATGGCCGCAGGGCTGTTGACCCACCTGGCTGGGGACCGCATCGAAGTCCGTTCCGCAGGAACCGAACCCGCCAAACAGATCAACCCCGTCGCCCTCGCCGCCATGGCCGAAATCGGCATCGACATCACCGATGCCGCCCCGAAAATACTTAGCGGCGACGCCGTGGAGTCCAGCGACGTCGTGATCACCATGGGCTGCGGCGACACCTGCCCGTATTTCCCCGGGGTGTCCTACCGCGACTGGAAACTCTCGGATCCCGCCGGCCAACCTCTCGACACGGTCCGCGCCATCCGCGACGACATCGCCAACCGAGTCCAAGCGCTGATCGCCGAACTGATCCCCACCGCAACCAACTAAATCCTGCGCCGCCGAGAAAGGATCACCGTGTCGCGTGTTCAGCTAGCCCTCAACGTCGACAACCTCGACGAGGCAATCACGTTCTACTCCAAACTGTTCGGCACCGCACCAGCCAAAGTGAAACCTGGCTACGCCAACTTTGCGGTCTTCGATCCGCCCTTCAAACTGGTCCTGGTGGAAAACCCAGGCCACGGCGGCACCCTCAACCACCTTGGCGTCGAAGTCGCCACCAGCGACACCGTGCATGCCGAAATCAACCGACTCACCGACGAGGGCCTGTTGACCGACGAAGAAATCAACACCACCTGCTGCTTCGCCACCCAAGACAAAGTCTGGGTGACCGGCCCCGGAGGTGAACGCTGGGAGGTCTATACGGTCCTAGCCGATTCCGACACCTTTGCCGCTGCCTCTAACGATCCCGATGAAACCTGCTGTACGACATAGGCTGTCCACACTGTTGTGTACGACTCTACGTCGCCGGAGCGAAGCATGCCGCCAGGATGCGCTCGCTGGGGACATGGGTGCGTGGCACGCGTGTGGCGAACGCATTCTCGGTTCGCGCCCCGCTTGAGGCCGCCGTGGCCGGGCGGACTATGACTAGCTGCGGGTCATGAGTAGCGATTCGGGTTGCGCCGTCAGGTTCAGCATTCACACCCGATGCCGACGCGGCCCGCCCTTCGGCCTGATTTCCCCCCGTTTCAACACAACCTGCCTTCTCCGCAGTTTCTGCCAGACCAGACCGGCCCACCGAAGCCTGCGCCGCCCATGACTGCGGGAACCAGCGTATTTCGGATGAGGTCGTTACCGATTGGCGTCACAAAGGCAGCCGGATTTCCGGCGGTTTTCGATTGCCAGATGGTGTTACCGGCGGGGTCGAGGAGAATGAAATTTCCGTCGGCCTGCATCAGCGCCACCGAGGCGTTGTTGGTCTGGCTGGACCACACTATCGAATCGAAGCAGTGGAACTGACATTCGGTAAGACTCCGACCACCCCGCACCAGTGCTGGTTGTCGACAAGGTTGCCATCGTCGCCAAGCGTTAGCGCTCTGCTCAGCCACGCTCAACTCCCTCATCTAGGGAGTGTCACGAATCAGCCGAAACAACTGTCACTATCAGCCGAAACACTGTCAGCCATCAACCGAAGCTGAAATGTCAACCATCAACCGAGCTAATACATGACAAGTGTGCCCCCGGCAGGATTCGAACCTGCGACACCGGCTTTAGGAGAGCCGTGCTCTATCCCCTGAGCTACGAGGGCTGACGACATCGTTAAATCTAGCCGCTCGTCGGCGTCAAGCGCGTGCGGGCTCTAAATCCAGACGTAGAGACGTGGGGTGCCGGGCTCGCCGGGTGCTACCCCGCGCGGAAAGGAAACCGGCGCTTCGATGCCGGCGATCTTGAGGTTGACTGCCGCCGCGTCAGCCGAGACGGCAACGATCTTGCCGATGTCGTACTGATCGTCACCCCACTTGATCGTGGCGTAGCGCCCGAGGTGCTGGACCGCAATGTCTTCGGGCGCGACCTCGGTCGGCTGCGGCGCCGGCGCCGGATCCGCGGCATCCAGCTCCTCTTGCGCTGGCGCTGGTCCGGAGTCCTCCGACCAGGCGCGGTCGTCGCCGAAATACTCAACGTCGTCGCCGGTCTGCCCGAGTCGCCCGAGGGCCGACTTGTTCGGCGGCGCGTCCGCGCCGTCTTCTTCGACCCACAGCCGCCAGCCCTGCGGTGGTGGCGGCCATGACGGATCCGGCGACCAGTCCGCGTGCGGCACCCAACCCTTCGGCGGCTTCGGCCAATTGGGAGGCGGGTTGTAGCGCATCAAACCACCTTACGTAACCCAGCGCTCAGTTGAGCTCGGCGATCACTTTCGCGATGGTGTCGACATGATTTTCCTGGAAGGTGAAAGACGTCAGCCCGTAGGTGTCGCGGTAGCCGCGCAAGGTGTCGGCGATGTCCCGCGGCAATCCGCTCAGCACGGTGGGCAGGGCCAGCAGTTCTTCATCGGACAGGTGCACGAATCTGCGGGTGAGCGCCAAGTCCGGTTTGCCGGAGTTGTCTGACGGCACCGCGGTGATCGCGAGGTTCAACTCGAGATCTGCGAACCGGTCGCCGGCGGCACTGCGGACGAACTCGACGCGTTCGGCGAGCGGGTCTGCGACATTGCCGGGATTGGCACCGGTCAACCCGATGATGTCGGCGTGCTGGGCAGCGATCGTCAGCAGTCGGTTTCCGTTGCCGGCGATCAGGATTGGTACGCGGGGCAGGTGCTTCTTGATGTAGGTGGTGACGTGCTCGAGATAGTCGACGCGTTGCCGGGCGCTCGGGTACGGCAGCTCGGCAGCCTCGAACTCCTCGCGCACGTAGCCGGCACCCAGGCCTAAGTCCAGACGCCCGTCGCTGAGCTGATCGACTTCGGCAGCGTCACGAGCCAGCAGGGCCGGTTTGTAGAAGCCGGCGTTGAGCACATAGGTCCCCAGCCGCACCGTGGAGGTCGCGGCCGCGATCGCCGTCAGGACGGGAAACGGTGCCGGCGCGCCGAGGTGGTCGGGCAGGTGCAGGGCGTTAAACCCGGAGTCCTCCAGGCGCTTTGCCTTGTCCTGCAACGTAGTAAGTGACTTGGCAGAATGAATGCCCACCGAAAAGCGAAAGGCCCGTTTGGCCATCGGCCATCTCCGATCGTGTAGTTAGTTGGACGGCAATTTCCAAGAGCGGGCCGCATTCACCAAGCCCCACACCAAATCAGCGGTCACCGGTGACAAGCCGTCGTCACCGGGCAGCGGACTGCGCGGGCTGATGCCCCTGACCCGACTCGGCAACTCCAATTGCGTTCCGCCGTCGCGTGTCTGGTTGACCGGATTCTGTGGATGCAGCCCGCGCAGTTCGGGAGGAATCTCGTCGAGGTCGGTGACGACGTTATAGCCGGGCAGGTGAAGGTGTTCTGCCAGGTGGGCCGCCAGTGCGCGGTTGCGACCTCCGGCCAACAACTGCGTGGCACGGCCGATCCGCCCGTAGCCGTGCAGCGAAACCGCGACGTCGACGTGGCCGAGGAACTCCGCGAGGCGTGCTGACTCGTCTGCGAGGAATCGCGCCGACGGCAGATGGTGTGGATAACGGTCGGGATGCCGTATCAGATACACCGACGCGTCGGCCGCGTCGGCGGCGCGCTCGGCGATCACGTCGGTCATCTCCTCCAGGCCGCCGCCGTGGATTGCCAGAAAACCGAAGCGCGATCGCAGCCGGCTGATCTCGACTACCCCGGCGTCGGACAGCAATTCGGAAAGCGATTGTGGCGCAGGCGTTGTGGGCCGCGAGCGGGGGCGGGGCCAGCGGGCAGGATCCCATCGGCGCAGGAAATCGACCCACCGCTGCGGCAACCCGTGATGGACTGCCCCATCGATGATGCGCTCCAGGTAGCCGGGCCGCGGCGGTCCCGGATCCACCCGGTGGTCGATGTAGACCCAAGCGTCCGACGGCCCGTTATCGGTGTGCACGGTCAGGCGGTCGCGCCGATAGCGGACCGGCACGCCCTCGGCGCTGTCCAGGGTGGCCAGATCGCGGTCCGACAGTTGCCAGATGACGCCGTGGACCTGCGTCCCTTCGAAGGGTTCGACGGTGGCCACCCCGCGCTGGTTGATCAGCCAATCGTGATCGGTGAGCACAGCCCGCCGCGGAGACGCCGCATCGGGACAACGCAGCGCCATCTGCCGCACGCATAGGTTGGATCCGTACGCGAAGTAGGTATGACCGCGGCTTGGCGTCACGGGTTCGATGTTAGCCGAGCGAAATATCTGCCTCCCCGATGGTTGAGCGCCCAATGACCGCAAGGTTAATTCCGCGCGTCACGGTATTCGTTACCGCAGTTTCGGTGCAAAGATTGCTCAATGAGCGGCGTGAAGGGCGACGGCACCCGGGGCCGGGACACGATCGAACGCGAATTGCGACTGCTGGCCAGCGTGCGTAGCGCCTACCGCGAGCGTGGCGGAGCGATGCCGTCGATAAACCAGATGGACGCCCTGCTGGACGAACTACTCGAGCTCGGCGGGCAGGCAGAACCCCAGCAGGACAACGGAACTCTCGGCACTATGCCGAGCCGTTGCCGCTGACTGTGAGATAGATCAGCACGACGTTCAGCAGACTGATCATCACGCCGATCACCCAGCCGACGGCGGAGGTGACGCGGTGATTGGCGTCGATTCCCATCAGCGCCCGATTGCTGGTCAGCCGGACCAGTGGAATCAGCGCGAACGGGATGCCGAACGACAAGACGACCTGTGACAGCACTAACGTGCGCGTAGTATTTAAACCCACGGCCAGAATGACCAGTGCGGGCATCAGCGTCACCACTCGACGCACCACCATCGGAATCGACCGGTACAACAATCCCTGCATGATCATCGCGCCGGCATAAGAGCCCACCGACGCCGAGGCCAACCCCGAGGCCAGCAATCCGATCGCGAAGAACACCGCAATGACTGGACTTACGGTGTCGCGCACCACGGAGTAGGCCGCCTCGATTGAGCTGGCACCACCGCGGCCCTGCATGTTCAGCGCAGCGACCAGCAGCATGGCTGCGTTCACCCCGCCCGCGACGACCATCGCCAGCCCGACGTCCAACCGGGTGGCACGCAGGAGCCGACGCCGATGTGGGCCGGGATCGGGATGGCCGTGTCGGTCGCGCGCTAGCCCCGAATGCAGATAGACCGCATGCGGCATCACCGTAGCGCCCAAGATGGCCGCGGCCAGGAGCACGCTTTCTTTCCCGTGGAATCGCGGCACCAGGCCGCCGACCACGTCCCCCGGCGGCGGTGTCGCCACGAAAAAGCTGGCGGTGAAACCGATTGCAATGAGGAGCAGCAACCCGGTGATAACGCGTTCGAACAGTTGCTGGCCGCGTTGATCCTGAATCAGTAGGAGCAGCAGCGACACAACCCCGGTAATCACTCCGCCGATCAGCAGGGGCAGGCGGAACAGGATATGCAGGGCGATCGCCCCGCCGATGACCTCGGCGACGTCGGTGGCCATCGCGACGATCTCGGCCTGCGCCCAAAAAGCCAGTCGGGCCGGGCGGCTCAGCTGCGCTCCGATGGCCTCCGGCAGCGAGCGCCCAGTCACCAGGCCGAGCTTTGCCGACAGGTATTGCACGAGACCGGCCATCACGTTCGCAACGACGATGACCCACAGCAGCGAGAAACCGAAGCGCGCGCCTGCGCTGATGTTCGCGGCCACATTGCCCGGGTCGACATAGGCGATGGCGGCGACGAATGCCGGTCCGAGCAGATACCACGCCGCCTTGACCGGGACGCGGGTGTCCTCGGGCACCTAACTCACTTTCCATGAACGAATAGAAAAGTTAGGTTAGCCGAAACCTTCAGCTGGCCGAATACAGGCCGCGGCCAGTGATGAGCGGAAGGTCCAGCGTCGTCCGGATTCCGGCGGGCGCGGCAACCACGGCGGGGATGGCGTTGACGACGCGCATCGCCGTCGCCACCAGACCGGCGTGATTGTGATCGCCCTTGCGACTGCTCAGGCAGACGTCGACGGCGTAGGACGGTTCGCCGGTGATCTCGATCCGGTACGAGCCCCCGAGCTGTGCCGGCTGTGGCCAGTCCGGGCAAAGGTCTTCGCGCAATCGAGTGACGTGTTCGAGGACGACTACGGGATCGCCGTCGACCAGTCCGAGGACCTCGAAGCGCAGCGCGGCCGCACTGCCCTTGACAATATGTCCAGCGGCGATCTCGAAGTCCTCGGGTGCTGGTTCGCGCACGTACATCTCTTCGACGGTGTCGAGTTCAACGCCGAGACCGGCGGCGAGTTGGCGCACCACCGATCCCCACGCCAGACTCAGCACGCCCGGTTGCAGCAGCATGGGGATCTCGTCGATCGGCTTGCCGAACCCCATCACGTCGAACATGACGGTCGCGCTGTCGTAGGTGGCGTAGTCGACGATCTCCATACAGCGGATCTGCTCGATGCTCTGACACGTTCCGGCCAGCGCCAGTGGCAGCAGGTCGTTGGCGAACCCGGGATCGATGCCGTTGACGAAAAGGCTCGAATGACCCTCTTGCGCAGCGTCTTCAATCGGCTTGAGCAGTTCGGGGGGAAGCACGTGCCACGGATATTGAAAGAAGACCGCACTGCTGCCGACCACATTAACCCCGGCGGCCAGAATGCGGCGGTAGTCATCGAGCGCCTCGGGCAGCCGGTTGTCGGCCATCGCGGTGTAGACCACGCACTGCGGGCCGGTGGCCAGCACCTCATCCAGATCGGTGGACGCGGTGATTCCGGTCGAAACATCAACACCGGCAAGCACTCCGGCATCTTTACCGGCCTTGGCTTCCGATGACACCCACACCCCGGTCAGCTCGTAATCGGGATTGCTGATCAGCGCCCGCAGCGCGTGGACGCCGACATTGCCGGTGCCGATCTGGGCGACGCGAATGGCCTCCCGCGCAGAGCCGGTCACAGGTCCGGGATCGGCAGGTCGAGGTTGGGGAAGGTGATGCCGCCGTCGACCTCGATCACTTTCCCGGTCAGGTAGGCGCCCGCTGCCGACGCCAAATATACCGCCGCGGCAGCGATCTCGTCAGGCTCGCCGAGGCGGCGCAGCGGTGTCACCTTCTCCATCGGCACCCGCAGCTCGTCGTTGGAGGCGACGATGTCCAGCGCCGAAGTGGCGATCGACCCGGGCGCGATGGCGTTGACCCGGATCCGTGGGCACAGGTCCAGCGCGGCCAGTCGCGTGTAATGGGCGAGCGCGGCTTTGGCGGTGCCATAGGCGGCGAAACCACGGCCGGGCAGCCGGCCCATCGTCGAGGTGATGTTGATGATGCTGCCACCACCGGAATGCTCGAGCATCAGCGGCACCGCGGCGATGGTCAACGCGTGGGCGGTCGCGACGTTGAAGGTGAACGCGGACTTGAGATCCTTCGTCGAGGTGGTCAGCAGCGTGTTGGGCATGGTGCCGCCGACGTTGTTCACGACGATGTCCAGTCGCCCGAACGCCTTGACGGCCTCCTCGGCCAGCTCCGCCGTCACCTCGGGCTGGGCCAGGTCTGCCGCCACGATGTGAGCGCGGCGCCCCGCGGCGCGGACCTTTTCGGCAACGGCCTCTAGTTCGGATTGGGTGCGGGAGGCGATGACGACGTCGGCGCCAACGTCGGCGAACGCCAACGCGATGGCTGCGCCGAGTCCGCGGCCGCCACCGGTGACGACGGCGACTTGATCATCGAGTCGGAATTTGTCCAGGATCACGGGCGTCACCGTAACAAGGCGGGGTTGGTCGCGGAACCCTATTTCTGAAACACGTTCTAGTTTGTTTCTGACCGGGCCGTGTGGTGTCGCCGAGCGCTGGTAGTATCGCACATATGTTCGAATTGATCGAGCTGTCGACCTCCACTGAGTCAGCTGCGCTGCTCGACCAGGCCTGCGCGGCCGCGCGAACGGAAGCACAGGCCACGGCGCGGCGACTCAATGCGATCGCCGATCTGATGCGCCTGCGGGATCGTCAGTACGGTGACCGGGCGGAGTGGGTCGCCGATCTGTGGGACGCGATCGTCGCCGAACTGGCTGCGGCTCTTCGGGTTAGCCGCGCGTTGGCGTCGAGCTACATGCGCGACGCAGAAGTGATGCGTGAGCGGCTCCCCAAAGTCGGAGAGTGTCTTGCGGCCGGTGACATCAACTATGCGATGTTCAATGTCATTGCTCATCGCACGGCGTTGATCACCGACGAGAAGGCACTGGCCTCAGTCGATGCGCAGGTGGCCGTGCGAGCCCCACGGTGGCCGTCGTTGACCCGCGGGAAGCTGGCAAGGCGCGTCGACGGCATCGTTTCGCGCGTCGACCGAGATGCGATCCGCCGGACCAACAAGGAGATCAAGGACCGCTACCTCAATGTGTCCGCGTCGATGTCGGGCATCGCCGAGGTGTACGGCAACGTGTTCGCCAGCACTGCCGTCGCCCTGGATCGTCGGTTAGACGAGCTGGCGGGCACGGTATGTGAGGCCGATCCGCGAACCAAAGCACAGCGGCGTGCCGACGCGCTGGCCGCCCTGGCTGCGGGTGACGATCGGATGATATGTACCTGCGGGGCTTCGGACTGCGTGGGATCCCGGGGCCGCCTGCGAAACCGCAACGTGGTGATCCATGTGGTGGCCGAGGGGGCCAGCGTCGAGGGCGGGGGCACAACGCCCGGCTTCATGGCCGGCGCCGACGAGCTCATTCCGCCCGAGGTGGTCGCCGAATTGGCCAAATCGGCCACGCTGCAACCATTGAGGCTTCCTGATGCCGCCGAACCGCGCTACACACCGTCAACCAAACTGGCCGAGTTTGTGCGGTGCCGGGATTTGACTTGCCGAGCCCCGGGTTGCGATGAGCCGGCTTTCAACTGCGATATCGACCACAGCATTCCCTATGCCGACGGCGGGCCCACTCATCCGTCCAACTTGAAGTGCCTATGCCGAAAACACCACCTGCTCAAGACTTTTTGGGGATGGTGCGACAAGCAGCTGCCCGACGGTACCGTCATCTGGGCGCTGCCGTCCGGGCAGACCTATGTGACTAGCCCCGGCAGCGCCATCCTGTTTCCGGTCTTGACGGTGCCCACCGGCGATTTATCTGAAGCCCCATCGACGCCCGAAGACCGGTGCAGTGAGCGCACCGCCATGATGCCGACACGTCGGCGCACTCGGGCTCAGCAGCGATCGCAGCGAATCACCGCCGAGCGCAACCTCAATCGCAACGACAGGCTGACCCGACAACGCGCCTACACCTACGCCGGCGCGGCGCCGGACGACGACCCGCCGCCCTTCTAGCGACTGTCATCTGTGGCTAGGCCCGCCGCGGCGTTAAGTATCTATTAAACGGTCGGCGTTAAATTCTGTCGCATGGACATCACCCAGACTCTGAAGAAGATCACCGCCGGGGCGCTGCTAACGGGCAGTCTGGCGATTCCTGGATTGGGATTCACCGTACCTATCGCCCACGCGGACGACACCTTTGCTCCTCACCATTGGTGCCCGGGGCAAAGAAGAGATCCTCCTACCGGTCCGGGCTCGGTGGTCTGGGATTGGAATGTCTGTCACACCTTTTACTTCACCAACTATGGGATGGGTAACGTTGTCACTTCCTACGACGGCAATATTGCTCCCGTTTGGGACGGAGATAACCCACCGCCGGAGGCGATAACACGAAGGCACTGTCCACCCATCGCATTCATGTGCCCGTAAACCGCTGTCGGGTCCCCCAGCTCACATCAGCGGGGGACGCGGGTTAAGCCAGTTCGCCGACGTGTCGAGTTGCCCCACGTACTGCGGGCAGTAGGCAGACACCGAAACACCGATGACGTAGCCGGATTGTCTCAGCGAGAGAGCGGTGTCCTTCGCCAACTTCATCGCCAAAACGCTTGACTTGTAGTTCTTGTCGAGTCCGGCACACACCGCATGAGCCGTTGCAAGTGCGGTGTCGCGATCGGTAATCGCGATTCCCTGCCTGGTGAGGGCCGCGACGACCGCGTCATCGGTGGTATCTGCTGATGCGGGCGTCGCGGAAATCAGCGCGACCGCGGACAGCAGCACCGCGCAGACTATCGACC
>CAWIAC010000050.1:0-37742 GCA_963833935.1 uncultured Actinomycetota bacterium
GTGATCACGGCGTAGACGACCGAACCGTGGATCGCCTGCCGGGTGTCGTCGGGACCCAGCACATGGGCTGCGAATCGCAGCGTCAACAGCAGGGCGATCAGCAACGGAATGGTGACCAAGAAGATGATCGACGCTGAACCCCGGTCGCCGGAGCCGACGAGCGCGCGCGGTACGAGCATCAAGTTGGCGCCGGCGAACACCGCCATCGCGCCGGTCGCCGACGCGACCGAATACATCGTGACAACGTGCTCGGGGGGCACCACGTCGGGCAGCGCCGCGGACATTCCCGACGACACGAACCGGGACAGGCCGTTGACGACCAGCGCGCCGCACAGCACCAGGAAGTCGCCGGCACCCAGCGCCAGACAGATGCCCACCGCGGCGACCGACACCACACGGCCCACGTTGGCGGCGATCAGCACCAGGCGGCGGTCCCAGCGGTCCATCAGCGCACCGGCGAACGGCCCTAGGAGCGAGTACGGCAGAAACAACACCGCGAACGCGCCCGCGATCGCCAGCGGGCGGCTGGCCCGCTCGGGATTGAACAGCAGCGCGCCGGCCAGACCCGCTTGGAAAAGACCGTCGCCGAACTGGCTTGCCGTCCGCAACTCCAGCAACCGCCAGAAGTCGGGCAGGCTGCGCACCGAGCGCCAGACAGCGACCGGCGCGCGCGGATGACTCACTGAACCTACTTCCCGGTAGGGCCGGGCTATCCGGATGGACACATCCTGGCCATCGGGCCCTGTTAACAACAGTACAAATTCTCGCCGGGCGGTCTTCGGTGTTCACCACAGTCGTCCGGCCCGGATGCCATGATGGTGTAGTGGCGCAGCACGAAGACCCGGAGGACTATGTTGCCCCCGCCGCACAGCGAGTGCGGGCGGGCACTTTGCTTCTGGCGAACACGGACCTGCTCGAACCGACGTTCCGCCGCAGCGTGATCTACATCGTCGAGCACAACGACGGGGGGACGCTGGGCGTGGTGCTCAACCGCCCCAGCGAGACGGCTGTCTACAACGTGTTGCCGCAATGGGCCAAGCTGGCGTCCAAACCCAAGACGATGTTCATCGGCGGGCCGGTCAAGCGCGACGCGGCGCTGTGCCTGGGGGTGCTGCGGGTCGGTGCGGAGCCCGACGGCGTGGCCGGCCTGCGCCATGTGACCGGCCGGATGGCGATGGTCGATCTGGACGCCGACCCAGATACGATCGCCCCGCTGGTGGAGGGCGTGCGGATCTTCGCCGGCTACTCCGGCTGGACGATCGGCCAGTTAGAGGGTGAGATCGAGCGCGACGGCTGGATTGTGTTGTCGGCGTTGCCATCTGATGTTCTGATCGAGCCGCGGGTAGACCTGTGGGGTCGGGTGCTGCGACGTCAGCCGCAGCCGCTGTCGCTGCTGGCCACCCATCCGATCGACATCAGCCGCAACTAGTCGGCAGACGCCGGTGCATCGCGCGCGAGCCTGCTGGCGATCACCGAGCACACCACTAGCTGGATCTGGTGGAAGATCATCAGCGGCAACATGATCACCCCCACGGTGGCGGCCGGAAAGAACACCAGCGCCATCGGAAGACCCGACGCCAGACTCTTTTTCGATCCACAGAACAGCAACACGACGCTGTCGCCGCGATCGAATCCGGACAGTCGACCGATCAGCCAGGTGAAGACCAGCACCACCCCCAGCAGTGCGGTGTCGATGACCGCGACCGCGACCAGCTGCCACGGATCGACGCTGCGCCAGATGTGCTCCACGATGCCGATCGAGAAGGCCGTGTAGACGATCAGCAGGATCGACCCGCGATCGACGACGCTGGTCAAGATCGCATGCCGGGCAAGCCATTCGCTGACCCATGGCCGCAGCAGTTGGCCGACCGTAAACGGCAACACCAGCTGCAGCAGGATATCGCGGATCGCCGTGGCGTCCATCCGGGTCACGCCGCCGGTGTTCATCAGCAGCACGACGAGCAAAGGGGTCAACGCGACCCCGAGGATGTTGGACAGCGACGCGCTGACGAGCGCCGCCGAGACATTGCCCCGCGCAATCGATGTGAATGCGATCGAGGACTGCACGGTGGACGGGACCAGACACAGAAACAGCAGACCGTGGTAGAGGTCGATGTTCAGCAGCCAGGGCACCAGGCCACGGGCGGCCAGCCCGAGCACGGGAAAGACGACGAACGTGGTCGCCAGCACCAGCACATGCAACTGCCATTGTTTGACGCCGTGCCATGCCTGCTGCGGCGAGAGCCGTGCGCCGTAGAGCGCAAACAGCAACGCGATGACCACTTTGGCGGCCACCGACATCGCGTCGGCGACGGCGCCGCGGGCGGGGAACAGCGCCGCAAACGCCACGGTCGCCGCCATGGCCAGCAGGAAGGTGTCGATCGGCAGCGCCGAGAGCCGTTTCAGCACGATTGGCGGCGTCCCGCTGTCAGTGGCATGCCAGCGGGCAGGCCGCGCACACGCCGCCGCAGGCGGCCGATGCCTCCTCCCGACGCAGTGTGTAGCGCGCAGTCTGCCAGCAGCCGGCGGCCACCGTGCCGATCGCTCCCGCGATGCACACACAGACCACCGTCAACGCGCTGCCTTGGGGCGCGGCGAGCGCCACGGCGCCGCCGGCCGCCAGCATCACCGCGGCTGCCAGTTGGGGCGGCGCCACCGACCGCATCACCAACTCGGCCGTGGCGGTACCGGCGGGGCGCACCAGCGACCGCAATCCGAGCACTGCCAACACCACCGCCACGCAGACGCACAGCACCCCCGCGATGAGCATGGGGACACAATACGAGGCCCGCGCGGACGCTGGACCCGCGCCCGGGGTGCTAGTGCGCCAGCGCCTGTGGCACAGCGACTGCCGCCGCCGGCGGTGCCGCGGGCGCTACCGCTGGCGGCGGGGCTACCGGTGGGATGGACCCCGGCGGCCCCACCCTGAACCCGTTGATGATGCCGTCGGTGGACGGCGCCTCTGCGACGGCCTGCGAGGCATCCGTCGTCACGGCCAGCGACACCAGGTATCTGTCCGGGCCGGAGGTGACGATGACGTGGCGCCGCGAGGTGTTCAGCGTCATCTGGTTCTCCCGGTAAGTGCCTTCGATGATCGACGACGGAGAGCCGTTGAAGTCGGCCAGCGAGGCGTTGGTGTTGCGCCACGCGGGCAGTTGCTGGCTGTCGATGTAGCCGTGGGTGATGGCTTCTTTGGGGTCGAAATCGCCGACCAGCCGGTACACCACCAGCTGGGCGTTGGACGTGTAGAGGCTATTGCTGCGACGGTTGGCGGTCACTAGGAACGCGTCGGGGACGTTGGGGTCGGGTATCTGCGTCCAGCCGGCCGGCATCGGCAAGACGAAGTCGAGGGCTTTGAAATTCTGTGCCTGCTGCGGTTGCAGCGCGACGTTCTTGCTCCCGAAGTAGTCGCGCAGCGTCCCAGCGGCCGCCGGGATGGGCTCCGGCGGCACGGCAACCGGTGGAGCCGGTGGGAGGGCGGGCGCTGCCGGGGCCAGCGCGGGCGAGACCGGAGCGGGTGCGGAGGCCACGCCCGGCACGGCGTTGGCCGCAACTCCAGCGGCGCCGGGAACGACCGCGACGGCCTGCGGCATCGGGGCGGCGGGGACCGGCGCGGGATTGGGCCGGGGCGGAAAAGCCGGGTCCGCGGAGGCGACCGGGCAGGCAGAGCCCAACACACCAGCAACGCCGACGGCCAGACCCGCGATCGCTACTCGCCAGCTACGGGCAATCTGCATCATCTGAGGCGGTCCTTTTCCATCACTCGCGGTCGAGCTGTGTTCGAAGTCGCAGAACGCGACTGTAACCAGGGCCAAGGGGCGGCTACCAGCACCGGAATAGACCTGGAACACACCTGGGATCAAGCGCTGACCGGTCTGCAACCCAACCGAGACATCGGTGTCCGGCGGGTCGGCGACCTGCGCCCTTATAACCTGTTGGGCGTGACCGACTCCCCGACGGCCCCTGCCGAGCCGGCCGAGGCCGACGCGCCGCGGCATCGCTATACCGCGGAGCTGGCCGGCCGCATCGAACGGGACTGGCAGGACAGCTGGACCCGGTCAGGCACGTTCAACGTGCCCAACCCGGTCGGCTCGCTGGCGCCGACCGACGGCTCGCCGATACCCGACGACAAGATGTTCGTGCAGGACATGTTCCCGTACCCATCCGGTGAGGGGCTGCACGTTGGTCATCCGCTCGGCTACATCGCTACCGACGTCTACGCCCGCTACTTCCGGATGGTCGGCCGTAATGTGCTGCACGCGTTGGGATTCGATGCCTTCGGGCTGCCCGCCGAGCAGTACGCGGTGCAGACCGGCACCCATCCGCGCACCCGCACCGAGGCCAACATCGTCAATTTCCGGCGCCAGTTGGGCCGGCTGGGTTTCGGTCACGACAGCCGCCGAAGCTTTTCCACCACCGACGTCGAGTTCTACAAATGGACGCAGTGGATCTTCTTGCAGATCTACAACGCGTGGTTCGACACCGCCGCCACCAAGGCCCGACCAATAGCCGACCTTGTCGCCGAATTCGATTCCGGCGCCAGGCAATTGAGCGACGGCCGAGATTGGGCGACGTTGTCGGCAGGGGAGCGCGCCGACGTGGTCGATAGCCACCGCCTGGTATACCGGGCCGATTCGATGGTCAACTGGTGTCCGGGCCTGGGCACCGTGCTGGCCAACGAAGAGGTCACCGCCGACGGCCGCAGCGAGCGGGGGAATTTTCCGGTGTTCCGCAAGCGGCTGCGGCAGTGGATGATGCGGATCACCGCCTACTCCGACCGGCTGCTCGACGACCTCGACGCGCTGGACTGGCCGGAGAAGGTCAAGACCATGCAGCGCAACTGGATCGGACGCTCCACCGGTGCGGCCGTGTTGTTCTCATCGGCAGCCGGCGATATCGAGGTGTTCACCACCCGGCCGGACACCCTCTTCGGCGCAACGTATCTGGTGCTGGCGCCCGAGCACGACCTGGTCGATCGCCTGGTGGCGGCGCAATGGCCGGACGGCACGGACCCGCGCTGGACCTACGATGCGGCCACCCCCGCGCAGGCCGTCGCCGCCTACCGGAAGGCCATCGCCGCGAAGTCTGACCTGGAACGCCAGGAGAACAAAGCCAAGACCGGCGTCTTTCTGGGTAGCTATGCGATCAACCCGGCCAACGGTGAACAGGCGCCGGTTTTCATCGCCGACTACGTGTTGGCCGGATACGGTACCGGGGCGATCATGGCCGTTCCCGGCCACGACCAACGCGACTGGGAGTTCGCCCGCGAATTCGGCCTGCCGATCCTCGAAGTCATTGCCGGGGGCGATATTTCGGATGAGGCCTACGTCGGCGACGGTGTTCTGGTGAACTCGGACTACTTGGATGGCATGAATGTCGCGGCCGCCAAGGAAACCATTACCGCGCGTCTGGAATCCGAAGGTCGCGGCCGGGCTCGTATCGAATACAAATTGCGCGACTGGCTTTTCGCGCGGCAACGCTACTGGGGCGAACCGTTTCCCATTGTCTACGACGCCGACGGGCGCGCGCACGCGCTGGACGACGCGATGCTGCCGGTGGAACTGCCCGACGTCCCCGACTATGCGCCGGTGCTGTTCGACGCCGACGACCCCGGCAGCGAGCCGTCGCCGCCGCTGGCCAAGGCGACCGACTGGGTGCATGTCGAACTGGACCTCGGTGACGGCTTGAAACCCTATACCCGCGACACCAACGTCATGCCGCAGTGGGCCGGCAGCTCCTGGTACGAGCTGCGCTACACCGACCCGCACAACGCAGAACGCTTCTGCGCCAAAGAGAACGAGGCCTACTGGATGGGCCCCAGGCCGGCCGAGCACGGGCCGGACGATCCCGGTGGCGTCGACCTTTATGTCGGCGGTGCCGAGCATGCGGTGCTGCACCTGCTGTATTCCCGGTTCTGGCACAAGGTGCTCTACGACCTCGGTCACGTCAGCTCTCGCGAGCCCTACCGACGGCTGGTCAATCAGGGCTACATCCAGGCGTTCGCCTACACCGACGCCCGCGGAACCTACCTACCGGCCGCCGACGTCGTTGAGCGCGACGGGACGTTCTTCTACCCGGGCCCGGACGGGGAAGTCAAAGTCTTCCAGGAATTCGGCAAAATCGGTAAGAGCCTGAAGAACTCGATATCGCCGGACGAAATGTGCGACGATTACGGCGCCGACACGCTGCGAGTGTACGAGATGTCGATGGGGCCGCTGGAGGCGTCTCGGCCGTGGGCCACCAAGGACGTCGTCGGGGCGCACCGCTTCCTGCAGCGGGTGTGGCGACTGGTGGTCGACGAGTCCTCCGGCGACATCCGGGTGTCCGATGATCCAGATCTCGACACCGTCACCCTGCGGCTGCTGCACCGCACCATCGCCGGGGTGTCCGAGGACTATGCGGCATTGCGCAACAACACCGCGGTGGCCAAGCTGATCGAGTACACCAACCACCTGACCAAGCAGCATCGCGATTCTGTCCCGCGGGTGGCGGTCGAGCCGCTGGTGCTGATGGTGGCGCCGGTGGCTCCGCACCTGGCCGAGGAGTTGTGGCAGCGGCTGGGCCATCCGAGGTCGCTTGCCCACGGACCATTCCCGGTGGCCGACCCCGGCAATCTGGTCGAAGACACCGTCGAATATCCGGTGCAGGTCAACGGCAAAGTGCGCGGCCGCATCACGGTGGCCGCCGCCGCCGACGCCGACTCGGTGGAGGCGGCGGCGCTGGCCGACGAGAAGGTGCGGGCGTTCCTGGCCGGCGCCGCACCGAAGAAGGTGATCGTGGTCGCCGGGCGACTGGTCAACCTGGTCGTCTGAGTCCTGCTAGCCCCTTGGCCGCAGCACCACCTCGTGAATATGACCGTCCGGCGGGGTCGCCACCACTTTCGCGACCGCTTCGGCGACGGTTTCGGGTCGTAGGAAGCGTTCGGGTTGGTAGTCGCCGCCCTCGAAGGACACCAGTGCACGCTGCATATCGGTGTCGACGCGACCGGGGAACACGGTGGTGACCCGCAGCGCCGGTTCGCTTTCGCGCAACGAATCTGCGAATGCTCGCAGCGCGAACTTGCTCGCCGAGTACGACGCCATGGTCGCCGACGCCTTGCGTCCGCTATCCGAGTTGATAAAGACGACCTGACCGCCTGCCTGTCGCAGCGCCGGCAGCAGCGCAAGCGTAATAGCCACTGCACCAACCACATTGACCTCTAACGTGTCCCGCCAGTCGTCGACGGTCGACTCGGCGACCGGCCCGGGGAAGAACACGCCGGCGTTGTGCACCAGCACGTCGAGGTTGCCGATGGCCGCGGTGGCGGCTGGGGCCGCGTCGGTGTCGGTCACATCCAATGGCAGCGCAGTGGCGCCCAGGCGCTCGGCAGTGGCCTGCAGCGCCGGAGAGGGCCGTCCGGCCAGCAACAAAGTGTGGGTCGGGGCGAGGGCGGCGGCGATGGCAGCGCCGATCCCGCGGCTGGCACCGGTGATGAGGGCGGTCCGCACGCCTGCCAGCCTAGCGGGGGCCCAGGCAACCCAAGGGCGATCGCAAGCGCGGCGGAGCCGGGTGAAGCGGGTCGCCCTGGCAACCTAGGGGCGATCGCAAGCGCGGCGGAGCCGGGTGAAGCGGGTCGCCCTGGCAACCTAGGGGCGATCGCAAGCGCGGCGGAGCCGGGTGAAGCGGGTCGCCCTGGCAACCTAGGGGCGATCGCAAGCGCGGCGGAGCCGGGTGAAGCGGGTCGCCCTCGCAGCCCCAGGGCAGCAAGGGTTTACGACGTCTGGTCGCCGTTGATCCGCGCCGTCGCGGCGCTGGTGACGGGCTCACTGGCCGCAAGCCGCTCCAGCGGCGCAAGCGCCTTGGTCAGCGTCTCCAAGTCGGGGTTGCTGAGCTGGCTCAGCAGCGCGGCCAGCGCGGTGATCCGGTTGGTCAGCGACTCACGGTGAACGGCCAAGCCCCGCGGGGTGATGTCGACGAGCACCGCGCGCAGGTCCGACGGGTCTCGCGAGCGTTTCACCAGGCCGATCTTCTCCAGCCTGCGGATCGCCACCGTCGTGGTGGGTGTGCGAACACGTTCGTGGGCGGCCAGATCGGTCATCCGGATCGGGCCGCGGTCGAGCAGGGTGACCAGAATCGACAACTGGGCCAGCGTGAGGTCCCCGGCCGCTTCTTTGCCGGCACTGGGGTCGCCGCGGCGCAGAATGGAAAACAGTTTGGACAGGGTGCGGTGAAGTCCCTCCGCCAGCTCGGTAGCGTCTGGCACGGTGGCCTCGCGTTCCGCCATAGTTCGACAGTCTAACCTGTCTGGGGTGCCGCGGCCGTTAATTGGGTTTTGCTATCAAAGTACCTGCGACAAGAACCGCTGAAGTCGCTCGGTTTCGGCCGCCTCGAAGATCTGATCCGGCGGCCCGGTCTCCACTACCCGACCGTGGTCCATGAAGACGACGGCGTCGGATGTGGATTTGGCAAAACCCATTTCGTGCGTGACTACCAGCATTGTCATGCCGTCGGCGCCCAGGTCCGCGATCAGCGACAGGATCCCTTTCACCAGTTCGGGATCCAGCGCCGAGGTCGCCTCGTCGAACAGCATCACCTGAGGTGCCATGGCCAGCGCGCGGGCGATCGCCACCCTTTGCCGTTGCCCGCCCGACACGGCATCGGGGCGGCTATCGGCCTTGTGCTTCATGCCGACCCGGTCCAGTTGCGCCAGCCCCAACTCGCGAGCCGCGTCGCCGGAGAGTCGTTTGAGCTTGCGCGGTGCCAGCATGACGTTGTCCAGGACGCTCAGGTGCGGGAAAAGGTTGAAATGTTGAAACACCATGCCAATGCGCTGCCGAACCGTATCGGGATCGTCCTTCAAAACCGACTGACCGTCGAGCAAGATGTCGCCGCCGTCGGGTTCGTGCAATCGATTGAGCGCGCGCAGCAGGGTCGACTTTCCGGAGCCCGACGGGCCGATCACCGCCACCGTGTTGCCGGCCGGCGCGCTGATGTCAACACCGCGCAGCACTTTATTGGGGCCGAAGGCCAAGTGAATCCCCTTGCCCGCCAACGACACTGACTCGGTCACATCATCTCCTGACTGCTTGCCAATGCCAGCGGATCTTCTGGTTCGGCGGCAGCGGCCCGGCCGTGCCGAAGCCGGTTGTCGACGAAGTTGACCAGATGGGTCAGCGGGATGGTCAGCATCAGGTAGAAGGCGCCCGCCACGACCAATGGTGACAGGCTGCCTGTCTGTGCGTTCAGGTCGCGGCCGACCTGGAACAGTTCGCGCTGCCCGGCGATCAAACCGAGGAAATACACCAGCGCGGAAGCCTTCAGCAGCGCGATAACTTGGTTGACCAGCGCGGGCAGCACCCGGCGGATGCCCTGTGGGATCACCACCAGTCGCATGGCGGTCCGGTAGCTCAACCCCAACGCCCGGGCGGCTTCCAGCTGTCCGGTCTCGACGCTTTGAATACCGGAGCGAAAGATCTCGCCGATGTAGGCGGCCGCGGTCAGCCCCAGCGCGGCGATCCCTAGCGGATACGGGTTGTTGTGCGTCAATCCGCCCACGATCGGCCCGACTCCAAGACCGATCACGAGGATGATCACCACTTCGGGCAAGCCCCGGAACATGTCGGTGTAGATCCGCGCCGGCCAGCGCAGCCAGCGGGTCCGCGAGACGCCGGCCACCGCCAGTGCAAGACCGACCACCAGGCCGATCACACTGGCACTGACGGTCAAGATCAGCGTGTTCGGCAGGCCCGTCGTCACCATGGCCGGGATGGCCTGCTTGTACAGGTCCCAGTCGAAGAACTGATCCCGCAGCTGGGCCAGGGTGGATTTCGGCGGCACCGCCCCGGTCGCGTCCGCCCGGTGATTGTGTTTGGCGATCGCCGCGAAGTCCGGCAGGTGCGGCGTCGGTGCCGATTTCGATCCCGGCTTCCAGCCCGGCGGCAAGGGCCGGGGAACCCAGTCGGTATACAGCTGCGACCAGGTGCCGTCGGCGATGACCGCGTCCAGGCCGGCGTTCAGCGCATCGATCAGCGGCTGGTTGTCTTTGGCCACCGGGAACGCTACGAAACTGCCCGGACTGAACGTATAGGCGGCGACGGTGGCGGCATCGCCGTGCCGCATCACCTTGGCCGCCTCCATTGCCGGCGCTACCCACGCGTCGATCTGATGGTTCTTCACACACGTGTACAGGGTGGTGAAGTCGGGGAATTTCACCGGCTGCACATGCACGATGTCGACGACGTAGGCCTCTTCGACAGTGCCCTGAACGACGCCGATCCGCTGCCTTGCACCCAGTTTGTCGAAGCTGTCGAGCGGCGAGCCGGACGGCACGATCAACGACAGGTAACCGAAGTCGTAGCCGTTGGTGAATCCGACTGTGCGGCGCCGTGCTTCGGTGGCGACGATCGACGACGAGGCGACATCGAAGCGTCTCGTCGCCACCTGGGCGAGCAGGCCGGCGAATTCAGTGCCGGCGAAGACGACGTTCAGTCCCAGCTTCGCGGCGATCGCGCGCAGCAGCTCGTTGTCATAACCGGTGTAGCGCCCCGTGGTGTTCAGGCAGCTGGTCGGCGGTCCGCCGGGCTGAGTCCCGATGGTCAGGGTCCGCGGCGTGCGCAAGCCTAGCGCGTCGATGTTCACCGAACTCAACGGCTCGACGTTGGCAGTCGTGTAGTCGGGTTCCTCCGGCGGGCTGGTGCTGACCAGCTTCTCGGGCAGGGCTATCGCGCCCTCTTTGCCTGACGGCTTGCACAGGTTGTCGGCCGCCGCTGGCGCCATCGGAGCCAGACAATAGGTCAGCAGAATCGTGGCGAGCAGCGCGACCAGCTTCGAGCAGCGGACCCTCATGCCCGATCACGCCACCGGCACAGCGCTTCGGCGTTGCTCAGGTCGTAGTCCGGGCCGTTGACGCCGACGGTCAGCAGCGTGACGCCCAGTGCCACCAAGCCTTCCGCGTCGGCGATCAGACTCGCTATGTTGACACCGGCCGAGCGTTCGATCGTGCCCGGGTCGCGGCCCACCGCCTTGCAGTGCTCGGCCAGTACCTCCGCGGCCTTCGGGTAGCTGTCGACGGTGGTGAACCCGTGCCAGATGTCGCCATGTTCGGCGACCAGCCGCAGCGTCTTCTTGGGGCCTTTCCCGCCGATGAGCAATGGGATGTGACGGGTGGGCGCCGGGTTGAGTTTGGCCAGGCGCGAGTTGATCCGCGGCAGCGCTTCGCCGAGGTCGTCGAGGCGGCCGCCGACGGTGCCGAACTCGTAGCCGTACTCGTCGTAGTCCTTTTCCTTCCAGCCGGATCCGATGCCGAGGATCAGCCGGCCGTCGGAGATGTGGTCGACGGTGCGGGCCATGTCGGCCAGCAGCTCCGGGTTGCGATAGGAGTTGCAGGTCACCAGGGCGCCGATCTGTATCCGGGAGGTCTGCTCGGCCCAGGCGCCGAGCATGGTCCAGCATTCGAAGTGGGGGCCGTCGGGGTCGCCGTAGAGCGGAAAGAAGTGGTCCCAGTTGAAGGCGACGTCGACGCCGATGTCTTCACAGCGCCGAACCGCGTCGCGCAGGTGGTGGTAGTCCATGGTGTGCTGTGGCTGCAACTGAACGCCGATGCGGATCGGCCGGTCGGAAGAAGTCATGGCCTCTACCGTAGGCGCGGCGATATGCTCAGCAACAAATGGCCGAAAGCATCGCTGGCATCGATATTCCCGACACTGCGCTGGTCAGGGCTATAACCGCGCACATCCGGGACGCCGAAGACGACCTACTGTTCAACCACTCCCGCCGAGTGTTCATCTTCGGGGCCTTGCAGGGCCGACGCCGCGGATTGCAGGCGAACCTGGAGCTGCTCTACGCCGGAGCGATGTTTCACGACATCGGGCTCACCGAGCGCTACCGCGCGTCGAGCGTGCGCTTCGAGGTCGACGGCGCCAACGCGGCGCGCGACTTCCTGCTGAAGCACAACGTCGACAAGGCCGACGCCGACAAGGTATGGCTGGGCATTGCGCTGCACACCACCCCGGGCGTGCCTGAATTCTTGGCGCCCGAGACTGCGTTGGTGACGGCGGGAGTCGAAACCGACGTGCTGGGCATCGGCCGCGACGACCTGCCGCACGAAGCGCTCGCCGCGGTGACCGCCGCGCACCCGCGCCCCGATTTCAAGCGGCAGATCTTGGAGGCCTTCAACGACGGCATGAAGGACCGCCCCGAGACCACCTTCGGGACGTGCAATGCCGATGTCCTCGAGCGCTTCGACCCCGCGTTTGCCCGCGATAATTTCGTCGACAACATCTTGAACAACAGTTGGCCCGAGTAAGAATCTCAGCCGCCGTCGAGCACCCCGCGTAAAAGGTCGATCAACACCCGGGGCTGGTCGCTTTGCACCGAGTGCCCGGAATTGTCGACGACGTGTACGCCGCGGAATTGCGTTGCGCGCCTGCCGAGTTCGGCGGTGTCCTCGTCGGTGACGAATCCCGACGTGCCCCCGCGCACGAGCGTGATGGGTGCCGTCAGGCTGGCAACGTCGTCCCAGAGGCTGTCGAAGTCGGGGATTTCCCGGATGGTGTCGTAACGCCAGGTCCAGGCGCCGCTGTCGAGTCGGTGCGAATTGTGAAACACCCCTCGGCGCAACGATTTCGGGTCACGATGCGGCGCCGCTGCGGTGGTCAGCTCCAGCATCGCGGCAAAGCTGGGGAATTCCCGCTCCCCCTGGACCAACGCCACCGTGCCCTGCTGTTCTTTGGTCAGCTCGGCGTGCCGCCGCAACGCTGACGGAGTGACGTCGACGAGGACGAGTTCACGGATCAGATGCGGCGCGATGGCGCCCAGCCCGATGGCGGTCAACCCACCCAGGGACATGCCGACGACCAGGTCGGCATCCGGCGCGAGTTCTTTCAGCACCGGAGCCAGTGTGGCCGCATTGTTTTGCGGCGAATAGTTGCCGTCCTCCCGCCAAGCCGAATGTCCGTGGCCGGGCAGATCCACGGCCAGCGCCGGCAGGCCCAGTCCCACGATCACGGTGTCCCAGGTATGTGCGTTCTGGCCGCCGCCGTGCAAGAACACCACCCGCGGAGTCTGCCCGCCCCATTGCAGTGCGCTGATGCCGCCCGTGTCGACTCGACGCACCTCGGGCAGCGGACCTGTGACGCCGGCTTGCTCGGCATTCTCGGGCAGCAGCGCGAATTCGGACAGCCCAAGTAGCTCTTCTTCGGAAATGTCGTCGGAGATGTCGCTCATGGATTCCGACCCTAGAGGACCTAGCGACGACAGATGGCGCGGAATCGAGCCCACCTCGCCGCGGCAACAGCATCTGCGATCCGTTCAATCCACGCGCATAGCACCAGGTGAGGTGTCGGGACAGGCTGGACGCCGAAAACCGGTTTACTGTTCGGCATGCGCGCGGACATGGCCGGGGTGGTCATCGTCCTCGATGGGGCGTTGCGCGGAGTGGTCCAGGAGCTAGTGCTGGACGCCAGTCTGGAACTCGCGGTGGCTACCCGCGCCCTGCAGACCGTGGCGCGCCGTGGCCTCAGTGCCGAGGGGGGCTGACCTTCCGAACAGGTTGAGTGAAGTACGGAAAGCCTTTCGCGACGCTTCCCTTGTCGGGGGCGATTCCGGTGCCTAGCGGGGAGTTCGTCAGAACCGACAGCATGTTGTCCATCACATTGTCACCCAGGGCGCGGCCATTGAAGCCGGTGTAGTCGAACGAGGCGGGGGTGCCTACGACGTAGGGCAGCGTGATCGACCCGAAAAGGTCCGCGACGCGGCGCGCGTAAACGCGCGGCTCAGCAGACGTGCCCGCGAGGGCGACGTACTTGGTGACCGTGTCAATCGTGCTGGCAGTGAATTCCGTGTTATCGCCCCAGGGGGGTGTGCGGTTGAAAGCCTCTCGCAGATCGTCGTCATTGAGGAAAAGGTGGGTGAACAGCGGCAATCCCCACCGCGCCACCTGCTGTTCGGGCGCGTGGCCGAACAGCGACACCGTGGCCCACGCGTGCACCGGACGCTCTCCGCCAATTAATGCGTTCGGCACCTCGACAACGATGGCGGCGACCGTGCGGCCAGCGAAGAAGTTTACGTGGTTGTCGAAAGCCTCGGGCTTGTAGGTGCCGGCGGCGAACGCGTCCTTGAAGGCGTTGACCGCGGCGGCATCGCCGCCGAACACGTCGTTGACCACTCCGGCGAAGGTACGTATCCCGTTGTCTCCGTGCGCCGGTGAGCTGGTCACCCCGGTCGCGATGAGGTCTCCCCCGCCGGCGGCAACGGCGTTGTCGCCGTTCGCGCACCGGACTTCGAATGTCTGGGCGTGCCCGTCAACTCCGCCGGCGGGAACATGGACCAGCTCACCGAACCGGACTTTGATCGAGACGTCCTCCCGCCGGTCCCCGTCGGTGTCGAAGCGGAACACGTAGAGCGCCTCGTCGCGGAATGGGTCGGGAGTGTCGACGGTAGCGGCAGCATTGACGGTCATGGCCATCACGGTCGTTCCGGGTGCACCGGCGAAAAGATAAAAGTCGCACAGATTGAGCCGGGGGTCTTCGCGCGCGGTGGGGGTGTCGAAATGGTGGGACACAGACCGCAACCTCCTCGTCGGCAGCCAGTGTGTCGCTGTCTAACTGGTCTGTCAAGACCAGTCATTCGTCCGCGACACCCGGTGTCTCGAACGATCGAACGTGCCGCAGCGCCATGTCCAGGGCGAGTTTCATAGGCGCCGAATCGTGAGCGAGCTGGGCCAGCAGATAGCCCCCTTGGACCGCGGCCATCACCGACGTAGCCATCGCCGCCGGGTCGATGTCGTCGGCCAGTAGGTGGTTGTCCCGCATCCGTGCGAATGCCTCGGCCAGCAGTCGTTCCCAATCTCGAAAGGCATCGACGAGGCGGCGACGCGCGTCGTCGTCTTTGTCGGATAGCTGCGATGACAGCGACCCCAACTCGCAGCCCCAGGCCCCCCGCCGCAAGGCACTGCGCTGCAACAAAGCCTCGCGCCACAGGTCAAGGCCGCGAAATGAATCGACCTTCGCCAGCCGTCGAGTCTGCTTGGCCAGCACCTCTTCGGCGCGAAACGAGATCACCGCGCGGACAAGGTCATCTTTGTCGGTGAAATGCTGACGGAACTGGGACTTGCTTGCCGCGCCGGCGACGAGAATCTCTCCCAGAGTGGTCGCGTCGACGCCTTTGACGTACATCAGTTCGGCGGCCGCGTTGACGATCCGCGCACGGGTGGCCGCTCCCCTTGCCGTCAGCCGGCGCGCTGAACGGCCATTGCCCTCGTCGGCCACCACGGCCCACATTCTATCGCCGGAGAAATCGCGCTATCGCAGAACCAAAATTGGTCGCTGAAGACCAGTTCATGTGCGAGAATCGCCCGATGAGCACAGCACACGAGTACGTGCGCCACGGACTGCTGGTAGACCGCCTCGGCGGACCGGTGGACCTGAACATCGTTGATTGGCATGTCAGACAACACAATCCGTCCTGGGCGGCATGCGCGGGGAAAGGGAGCGCGCTCCGGACCGCTTCGTTCCGTGGCGCCGGAAACGACACGGCCCGCCACCAACAAGGTGACGGGCCGGTCGCAAAGAGGGATCAGTCCCCGATGATGAACTCTTCGAGCTGGGTGCGAGCGATGTCGTCGGGCAACTGCTGCGGCGGGCTCTTCATGAGATACGCCGACGCCGGGATCACCGGGCCGCCGATGCCGCGGTCCTTGGCGATCTTGGCCGCGCGCACCGCGTCGATGATGACGCCCGCGGAGTTCGGCGAGTCCCACACCTCGAGCTTGTACTCCAGGTTCAACGGCACGTCACCGAAGGCACGTCCCTCCAGCCGGACGTACGCCCACTTGCGGTCGTCGAGCCAGCCGACGTGGTCGGACGGTCCGATGTGGACGTCCTTGGTCTTGAACTCACGCTGCAGGTTACTGGTGACGGCCTGCGTCTTGGAGATCTTCTTGGACTCCAGCCGCTCACGCTCGAGCATGTTCAGGAAGTCCATGTTCCCGCCGACGTTGAGCTGCATTGTGCGGTCAAGCTGTACCCCGCGGTCTTCAAACAGCTTGGCCATCACCCGGTGAGTGATCGTCGCACCGACCTGGCTCTTGATGTCGTCGCCGACGATCGGCACGCCGGCGTCGGTGAACTTCTTCGCCCACACCGGGTCGGAGGCGATGAACACCGGCAGCGCGTTGACGAATGCCACATTGGCGTCGATCGCGCACTGCGCGTAGAACTTGTCGGCCTCTTCGGAGCCCACCGGCAGGTAGGAGACGAGCACGTCGACACTCGCGTCCTTGAGTACCTTCACCACGTCGACAGGCTCGGCGTCGGAGATCTCGATCGTCTCCGCGTAGTACTTGCCGATCCCGTCGAGGGTCGGACCGCGCTGCACCGTGACGTTGGTCGGCGGCACGTCGGCGATCTTGATGGTGTTGTTCTCCGACGCGAAGATCGCCTCGGACAGGTCGAAGCCGACCTTCTTGGCGTCCACGTCGAACGCGGCGACGAACTTCACGTCGCGGACGTGGTACTGGCCGAACTTCACGTGCATCAAGCCCGGCACGGTGCTGTTCTCGTCGGCGTCTAAGTAGTATTGGACGCCCTGGACCAGCGAGGACGCGCAGTTGCCGACGCCGACAATGGCGACGCGGACGTCCGATTGCGCCCCCGGCGCCTGTGGCGACTGGTGCTCACTCATAGGGCGGTCTCCTCAATTCGTATCTGTAGGGGTGGATTCGGCTCTTAGGCCTGCTCAGCGCTGCGTTGCGCTACGCGTTCGGCCGCGATCAACTCGTTGAGCCAGTTGACTTCGCGCTCGCTGGACTCCAGCCCGAGTTGATGCAGCTGGCGGGTGTAGCGATCCAGAGAGTTGCTGGCCCGCGCAATTGCTTCACGCAGGCCTTCTCGACGTTCTTCCACTTGGCGGCGACGGCCTTCCAGGATGCGCATTCGCGCTTCGGCCGGTGTGCGGTTGAAAAACGCCAGGTGCACACCGAAGCCGTCGTCGGTGTAGTTGTGCGGGCCGGTGTCGGCCACCAGTTCGGTGAAGCGCAGCCGGCCCGAGTCGGTCAATTCGTACACGCGTCGCGCCCGCCGTACCGGCATGCCGGCCGGGGCGGCGTTCTCGGCAATCAGCCCGTCGGTCTGCATACGGCGCAACGCCGGATACAGCGACCCATAGGAGAAAGCCCGAAACGCCCCTAGCAGCCCGGTCAACCGTTTGCGGAGTTCGTAGCCGTGCATGGGTGATTCGAGCAAGAGTCCCAGGATGGCGAGTTCCAGCACGAGGTCACCTCCTTTGCTCGGTCGAGTACGACGCCGTTATGTCGAGAAACTGTCTCGCGTCATAGTATCGTCTCGATATATTCGCCACCACTCCAGCTGGTGTTCGCATCCCGTTCAGCCGATTTTGGCCGGTAAGTCAGGGCGACGTCGCTGCCCGAGCGGAGCGGATCGGAAACGTAACCGACCTACATCTCGGCACCGGCGTCGCGGACGTACTCTGGTCATCGTGCGATTGCAGCGACAGGTGGTGGATTACGCGCTTCGGCGCCGCTCACTGCTGGCCGAGGTGTACTCGGGGCGGACCGGCGTCACCGAAGTCTGTGACGCCAACCCCTACCTGCTGCGAGCAGCCAAGTTCCACGGGAAGCTCAGCACGGTGATGTGCCCGATCTGCCGCAAAGAGCAGCTCACGCTGGTGTCGTGGGTGTTCGGTGATCATCTCGGCGCAGTATCCGGGTCCGCGCGGACGGCCGAAGAATTGGTCCTGCTCGCCACCCGGTTCGAAGAGTTCTCGGTTCACGTGGTGGAGGTATGCCGAACCTGCAGTTGGAATCACCTGGTCAAGTCGTATGTGCTCGGCGCCGCCCGCTCGGCCCGCCCGACCCGTCCGCCCCGCCCTTCAAGGGGGACACGCACTACACGGACGGCGCGCGACGGCGCCCGCACGGCCAGTGAATAACGAAGGGCACCCAGACCAGTCGGCCACTGACACCCCGAACGGGACTGGGGCCGATCGCGGGCCAACGCAGCCGCCGGGGGATACCTCGCACCGATCCTCGGTGCCGCCCGACGACCGGTTGACCACGATCCTGCCGCCTGTGCGGGACGACAGGCCGGACCATCTCCAGGATCCGATCGAGGCGGTGAAGGCTGCGCTGGGCGGCCGATCGTCGGAGCGCGACCCGCTCGAAATGGCCACGGCCGCATTGGAAGGCAAGGCACCGCGGCGCCACCAGCCGCCGACCGGTGGGCCGCCAGAAAGGCGCCCGCCGCTGCCGGGCCGGGGCTGGCTGCAGCGGATCGACTGGAGCTGGCTGCACCACATCAACGGGACGTGGGTCCGTCGCGGGCTCTACGTCAGCGCCGTGGTGATCCTGCTGCTGCCGATCGTCACCTTCGCGATGGCCTACTTCATCGTCGACATTCCCAAGCCCGGCGACATCCGCACCAACCAGGTATCGACGATCCTGGCCAGCGACGGCTCCGAGCTGGCCAAAATTGTGCCGCCCGAAGGCAATCGAGTGGACGTCAACCTCGACCAGGTGCCCGTGCATGTGCGCCAGGCGGTGATCGCGGCCGAGGACCGCAACTTCTACTCCAACCCCGGGTTCTCCTTCACCGGCTTTGCACGCGCGATCAAGAACAACATGTTCGGCGGCGACACCCAGGGCGGCTCGACGATCACCCAGCAGTACGTCAAGAACGCGTTGGTGGGAGCGCAGCGTGCCGGAGTCGGCGGCCTGGTGCGCAAGGCCAAGGAACTCGTCATCGCCACCAAGATGTCGGGGGAGTGGTCGAAGGACGACGTGCTGCAGGCCTACCTCAACATCATCTACTTCGGCCGCGGGGCCTATGGGATCTCCGCGGCTTCGATGGCCTATTTCGGCAAACCCGTCGAGCAACTCACCGTGGCCGACGGGGCGCTGCTGGCTGCGCTGATCCAGCGCCCGTCGACGCTGGACCCCGCGGTGGACCTCGAAGGTGCCAAGCACCGATGGAACTGGGTGCTCGACGGAATGGTGGAAATCAAGGCGCTGACGGCGAGTGAGCGCGCAGCACAGGTGTTTCCACCGACGGTCCCGCCCGAGCAGGCCCGCGCACGAAACCAGACCACCGGACCCAACGGGCTGATCCAGCGCCAGGTGACCAGAGAACTGCTCGATCTGTTCAACATCGACGAGCAGACGCTGAACACCCAGGGACTGCAGATCACCACCGCCATCGACCCGCAAGCACAAAAGGCCGCAGAAGACGCGGTGTCGAAGTACATGGACGGGCAGAAACCCGACATGCGCACCGCGGTCGTCTCGATCGATCCGCACAACGGCGCGGTGAAGGCGTACTACGGCGGCGCGGATGCCAACGGGTTCGACTTCGCCCAGGCGGGCCTGCAGACCGGGTCGTCGTTCAAGGTGTTCGCGCTGATCGCGGCGCTCGAGCAGGGCATCGGGTTGGGCTACCAGGTGGACAGCTCACCGCTGACGGTCAACGGCATCAAGATCACCAACGTGGAGGGCGAGGGCTGCGGGGTCTGCAATATCGCCGAGGCGCTCAAGCGGTCGTTGAACACCTCCTACTACCGGCTGATGCTCAAGTTGAAGAACGGTCCGGAGGACGTGGCGGACGCCGCGCATCAGGCGGGCGTCGCAACCAGCTTCCCGGGTGTCCCGCACACGTTGTCCGAAGACGGCAAGGGCGGACCGCCCAACAACGGAATCGTGTTGGGCCAGTACCAAACCCGGGTGATCGACATGGCCTCGGCGTACGCCACGCTGGCCGCCTCCGGCGTCTATCACCGGCCGCACTTCGTGCAGAAGGTGGTCAACGCCGAGGGTCGGGTGCTGTTCGACGCCACCGGATCGGACAACGCCGGCGAGCAGCGGATCCCCAAGGACGTCGCCGACAACGTCACCTCGGCGATGCAGCCGATCGCGGGGTACTCGCGCGGACACAATCTGGCCGGCGGCCGGCCGTCGGCGGCCAAGACCGGCACCACCCAGTTGGGTGACACCGACGCCGACAAGGACGCCTGGATGGTCGGCTACACCCCGTCGCTGTCGACGGCGGTGTGGGTGGGCACCGTCCGCGGTGACGTGCCGCTGGTCAACAAGTGGGGTTCGCCGATCTACGGGTCAGGTTTGCCGTCAGACATCTGGAAGGCGACCATGGACGGCGCACTCAAAGGCAGCACGGACGAGTCGTTCCCGAAGCCGACCGAGATCGGCGGGTCCGCCGGGGTGCCGGCCGCCCCCCCGCCGCCGCCCGCGCCGCCGCAGATGACGAACATCCAGCCCACGATCGAAGTGGCGCCTGGCATCACCATTCCGATCGGGCCGCCGACCATGGTGCCCGTCGGGCCGGCACCTCCGCCGCAGGGAGCGCCCGAGCCTGCGCCAGCGCCGCCGCCGTGATCGACCGCGTCGCCATCTCGCCGCGGCGGTTGGCCGCCGACCTGCGCTCAGCCGACGACCGTGATTGCCCCAGCCGCAACGACTTTCTGGGCTCGGCGCTGTCGAATGTCGTCGGCGGTCCGGTGGGCCGGCACGCAGTGATCGGCCGCACGGCCGTCCTGACGCCGGTGCGAGTGATGTTTGTGATCGCGCTGGTGTTCTTGGCGTTGGGCTGGTCGACGAAGGCGCCGTGCCTGCAGAGCATCGGGACCGGGCCAGGCGATCAGCGGGTCGCCAATTGGCAGAACCAGCGTGCCTATTACGAACTGTGCTACTCCGACACGGTTCCGCTCTACGGCGCAGAGTTGTTGAGCCAGGGCAGGTTCCCGTACAAGTCGAGCTGGATCGAAAAGGACGGCGCCGGCAAACCACAAGCGCGCTATGACGGCAAGCCCGCGGTGCGCTACATGGAGTATCCGGTCCTGACCGGGGTGTACCAGTACGTGGCAATGTCGTTGGCCAAGACCTACACCACGTTCAGCAAGCTGATCGCGCTGCCCGTCGTCGCCGAGGTGGTGGTGTTCTTCGACGTCGCCGCGCTCGGGTTGGCGCTGGCGTGGCTGGGCACGCTGTGGGCCACCGCGGGGTTGGCGGGCCGGCGGGTCTGGGACGCCGCTCTGGTGGGTGCGTCCCCTTTGGTGATCTTCCAGATCTTCACCAACTTCGATGCGCTGGCAACGGCTTTGGCGGTGGGTGGGCTACTGGCGTGGGCGCGGCGACGCCCCGTGCTTGCCGGGGTGCTGATCGGCCTGGGCGTTGCGGCGAAGCTGTATCCGCTGCTGCTGTTGGGCCCGCTGCTGGTGCTGGGCATCCGGACCGGTCGGCTTCGTGAGCTGGCCCGTACCGCGGCGGCGACGGTGGCGACCTGGCTGCTGGTGAACCTGCCGGTGATGGTGCTCTTTCCGCGGGGCTGGTCGGAGTTCTTCCGGTTGAACGCCCGCCGCGGCGATGACCTGGATTCGCTGTACAACGTCGTGAAATCCTTCACCGGCTGGCAGGGTTTCGATCCAGGCCTGGGTTTTTGGCAGCCGCCGAATCATCTGAATGCCGTCGCGCTGGTGTTGTTCGGATTGTGTTGTGCGGCAATCGGTTACATCGCGCTGACCGCTCCGCGCCGGCCCCGGGTGGCACAGTTGGCCTTCCTGGTGGTGGTGGCGTTCTTGGTGACCAACAAGGTGTGGAGCCCGCAATTTTCGCTCTGGCTGGTGCCGTTGGCGGTGCTGGCGTTGCCGCACCGCCGGGTGCTGTTGGCGTGGATGACGATCGATGCGCTGGTGTGGGTGCCGCGGATGTACTACCTCTACAGCGTGCCCGATCGGGGCTTGCCCGAGCAGTGGTTCACCGCGACGGTGCTGCTGCGCGACGTCGCCGTGGTGGGCCTGTGCGCGCTGGTGGTCCGCCAGATCTACCGGCCCGAGGAAGACCTGGTCCGCTGGGGTGGACGGGTGGACGATCCGGCGGGCGGGGTGTTCGACCGCGCCGCCGACGCGCCGCCGGGCTGGCTTCCCGGGCGGCTGCGCCCACCCGGCTACGGCGCGCGCCCGCGCCGGGCGTCGCCGCAGAGCGGGATTTCGTAACCTCGGCCACCGTCCGGTAGCACCGACGTCGTCGAGCGTGCTGTCTGGGCTTTCACTGTGCGCTGACGGCGGAAAACCCGGCCAATTGCCGCCCTCCGCGCACACTGGAAACCCTCAATGCACACTCAACGCGGGATTTCGTAACCTCGGCCACCGTCCGGTAGCCTGGGTCGGTTGCCGACGCAGGCGACTCTCCTGCCGCGGAAAAGACCGCGGCCGCACACGACCATAGGAGGTGATGAGGTTCCCATGCGTCCATACGAAATCATGGTCATCCTTGACCCGACCCTCGACGAGCGCACCGTAGCCCCGTCGTTGGAGACCTTTCTCAACGTCGTCCGTAAGGACGGCGGATCTGTGGACAAGGTCGACATCTGGGGCCGGCGCCGGCTGGCGTACGAGATCGCCAAGCACGCCGAGGGCATCTACGCGGTGATCGATCTCAAAGCTGCGCCCGCGACAGTGTCGGAACTCGATCGTCAGCTCAGCCTGAACGAGTCGGTGCTGCGCACCAAGGTGATGCGCACCGACAAGCACTAGCTCGAGCTCGACGATCGCGGCCTGTTGGCGAATGACCGCGTCGCGTCGTAGCTGTTGCGTAGGCTCAGCGAGAAACCGCTCATGACCAACCGCCCATTCCGGTTGCCCCCAGGAGGACATTGTGGCTGGTGACACCACCATCACCGTCGTCGGAAACCTGACCGCCGACCCTGAACTTCGGTTCACACCGGCGGGTGCTGCCGTCGCGAACTTCACCGTCGCCTCCACCCCACGGACCTACGACCGCCAGAGCGGAGAGTGGAAGGACGGCGAGGCGCTGTTCCTGCGGTGCAGCATCTGGCGTGAGGCCGCCGAGAACGTGGCCGAGAGCCTCACCCGTGGGTCGCGGGTGATCGTCAGCGGACGGCTCAAGCAGCGTTCGTTCGAGACCCGTGAGGGCGAGAAGCGCACTGTCGTCGAGGTCGAGGTCGACGAGATCGGCCCGTCGCTTCGCTACGCCACGGCCAAGGTCAACAAGGCCAGCCGCAGCGGCGCCGGTGGCGGTGGTGGCGGTTTCGGTGGCGGCGGGGGCTCCCGTCAGCCAGCAGCCCAGGGCGGCGCTGGCGCGGCCGGTGGCGACGACCCGTGGGGCAGTGCCCCGGCGTCGGGTTCGTTCGCCGGCGGCGACGACGAGCCACCCTTCTAACGTCTTCAACCAGAGAACGAAAGAGACAGATATGGCTAAGTCCAGTAGCAACAAGCGGCGCCCGGCGCCGGAGAAGCCGATCAAGACACGCAAGTGTGTGTTCTGCTCCAAAAAGGGCCAGGCGATCGACTACAAGGACACCCAATTGCTGCGCACGTACATCAGCGAGCGCGGCAAGATCCGTGCGCGCCGCGTCACCGGCAACTGCGTCCAGCACCAGCGCGACGTCGCGATCGCGGTCAAGAACGCCCGCGAGGTGGCGCTGCTGCCCTTCACCTCTTCAACGCGGTAACCGGTTAGCGCAGAACGGGATTAGCGAACAATGAAGCTCATTTTGACCGCCGACGTGGACCACCTCGGTTCCGCCGGCGACACCGTCGAGGTCAAAGACGGCTACGGCCGCAACTTCTTGCTTCCGCGCGGGCTCGCGATCGTCGCGTCGCGCGGTGCTCAGCAGCAGGTGGACGACATCCGTCGCGCCCGCGAGTCCAAGCAGGTGCGAGACCTGAGTCACGCCAACGAAATTAAGACTGCCATCGAGGGCCTGGGCTCTGTGGCGCTGGCGGTGAAGACCGCGGGCGACTCGGGCAAGCTGTTCGGTTCGGTGACTCCGGGCGCCGTCGTCACGGCGATCCGGAAAGCCGGCGGCCCCAATCTCGACAAGCGGGTGGTCCGGTTGCCCAAGGGGCACATCAAAGCCGTCGGCAGCCATCCGATCACCCTGCACGTGCACCCCGAGGTCGATGTGCAGGTTGCGCTCGACGTAGTCGCCGAGAGGTGACTTTCCGCACCCATAACCCCCGGTGGCACGCCGAATCGGCCGCCCTGGGGGCACCGGTGTTTGCGTAGCGAACTCATCGGCGACAACGACCCATGGCCAGCGTTACCGCCCGTTTACGTCGCTAATCATTCGTCGAAACACAACACGCCCGGAACGGCAACCCGGCCCGACACGCCGAAGAGATTCCCATCCACACCAATTGCGCTGCTGTGTGGTGCGCTTATCTGCAGTGATGCTGCAATGGCGCATATTGCTCCACAAGTTCTCCACACCCCCTCAACACGGGCTTGGACGGATATGCACACACCATGCACAGGTCTATGAACAACAGCGTTTGGTGTCCTCGCCAGCAACCTTTAACGTCAACTCGTCGTGAGGTGATGCTGGCGTTCGATGACCGACCACGCGGCCCGCGGTGGAGTCCCACCGCCTGCCGGAGCGGGTCGGTCACGAGGGCGAAGGCCGTCGATGCGCCCAGGGTGGGGGGTCCCCCGATGATGGGGGCCACTCGGGCGGTCGGGCTGAGTCGAGCGGTGTCGGTGGTGTGACTTAACGTCAGACCATCGATGTCGAATGCACGTTCGAGCATCGGTCGAAGGAGGCGGGAGCCTATGGCTGTCGTTGACGATCTGGGGCACCCCAGCGCGGGCGCGCCCAGCGAGGACTACGGGCGTCAGCCGCCGCAGGATCTCGCGGCCGAGCAGTCGGTGCTGGGCGGGATGTTGCTGAGCAAGGACGCGATCGCCGACGTCCTGGAGAAGCTGCGGCCCGGCGACTTCTACCGCCCGGCGCACCAGAACGTCTACGACGCCATCCTGGATCTCTACGGGCGGGGGGAGCCGGCCGATGCGGTGACAGTGGCCGCTGAGTTGGATCGTCGCGGGCTGCTGCGCCGGATCGGCGGAGCGCCCTATGTGCACACCTTGATCTCCATGGTGCCGACCGCGGCCAACGCCGGCTACTACGCTGAGATCGTCGCGGAGAAGGCGCTGCTGCGCCGGCTGGTGGAAGCCGGCACTCGGGTGGTGCAGTACGGCTATGCGGGTGCCGAGGGCGCCGATGTCGCCGAGGTTGTCGACCGCGCGCAAGCCGAAATGTACGAGGTCACCGATCGTCGGCTCACCGAGGACTTCGTCCCGCTGGAAGACCTGCTGCAGCCGACGATGGACGAGATTGACGCCATCGCGTCCAACGGCGGTCTGGCCCGCGGGGTGCCGACCGGGTTCACCGAACTCGACGAGGTGACCAACGGTCTGCATCCCGGGCAGATGATCATCGTCGCGGCCAGGCCTGGCGTGGGCAAGGCGTTGGCCCTGCACACGCCTCTGCCGACGCCGACCGGTTGGACGACCATGGGCGACGTCGCCGTCGGTGACGAATTGCTGAGCGCCGACGGGCAGCCCACACGGGTGGTGGCCGCCACTGACGTCATGCTTGGCCGACCGTGCTACCAGGTCGAATTCTCAGACGGCACCAGCATTGTCGCTGACGCCAATCACCAATGGCCCACGGAATACGGCATTCGTAGGACGACTGAATTGCGTTGCGGGTTGGACACTATCGCCGTGGCTGGATCCATCGCCCGCTATGGGGCGCGCCGCGGCCCCGCCACGTTGATGGCCCCGGTGCTGCAGTTGACCGCCGTGCGCCGGGTCAGCGGTGTTCCGGTGCGCTGTGTGCAGGTGGACAGCGCCACGCATCTGTACCTGGCCGGCCGCGGCATGATCCCGACGCACAACTCGACGCTCGGGCTCGATTTCATGCGGTCGTGCTCGATCAAGCACCGGTTGGCCAGCGTCATCTTTTCGCTGGAGATGAGCAAGTCCGAGATCGTGATGCGGCTGTTGTCCGCGGAGGCCAAAATCAAGCTGGCCGATATGCGTTCGGGCCGGATGAGCGACGACGACTGGACCCGGCTGGCGCGACGGATGAGCGAAATCAGTGAGGCGCCGCTGTATATCGACGACTCGCCGAACCTGACCATGATGGAGATCCGCGCCAAGGCGCGGCGGCTGAAGCAGCGGGCGGATCTGCGCCTGGTCGTGGTGGACTACCTGCAGCTGATGTCGTCCGGCAAGAGGGTCGAGTCGCGGCAGATCGAGGTGTCCGAATTCTCCCGGCATTTAAAGCTTTTAGCCAAGGAGCTCGAGGTCCCGGTTATCGCGATCAGTCAGCTCAACCGCGGCCCTGAGCAGCGCACCGACAAGAAGCCGATGCTGTCCGACCTTCGTGAATCGGGATGCCTCACCGCTTCGACGCGGGTCTTGCGGGCGGACAACGGCGCTGAGGTGACGTTCGGTGAGCTGATGCGGACCGGCGAGCGGCCGCTGGTGTGGTCGCTGGACGACCAGCTCCGGATGGTGGCGCGCCCCATGACAAGCGTTTTCCCTAGTGGCCGCAAAGAGGTATTCAAGCTCCGGCTGGCCTCCGGGCGAGAGATCGAGGCCACCGGCAACCATCCGTTCATGCGGCTCGACGGCTGGACGCCGTTGGAAGAGTTGACGGTTGGTGACCGGCTGGCGCTGCCGCGCCGGGTCCCCGAACCCGTCCACACACAGCGGATGGCGGAATCCGAGGTGATACTGCTCGCGCACATGATCGGTGACGGGTCGTGCGTCAAGAGGCAGCCGATCCGGTACGCCTCGGTCGACGAGGCCAACCTGGCTGCGGTCACCGTCTCGGCGGCGTACTTCGGCGTGACCGCCGTCCGTGACGACTACCCGGCCGCGCGGGTGACCACGTTGCGGCTGCCCGCGCCGTACCGGTTGACGCATGGTCGTCGTAATCCGATTGCGGCGTGGCTCGATGAGCTGGGTCTGTTCGGGCTGCGGAGTTACGAAAAGTTCGTGCCCCAGCCAGTTTTCGCGTTGCCGACCGATCAGGTGGCGTTGTTCTTGCGTCACCTGTGGGCGACCGACGGTTCGGTTCGGTGGGACGACAAGTTCGGTGGGTCGCGCATCTATTACGCGTCGACCAGCCGGCAACTGGTTGACGATGTAATGCAGCTGCTACTCCGTCTCGGCGTATTTTGCCGAGTTGCGCCTGCGCGGAAGCCCGGATTCCGCGACTGTTGGCACCTGTATATCGACAGGGCGGAAAATCAGACCCGTTTCCTTCAGAGCGTCGGAGTGCACGGTATGCGAGGGGAGCAGGCACGGGAGGTGCTCGCTAATCTCGCTACTCGTATTGGCCGTCCAGGGACTGACACGATACCCAAAGAGGTGTGGAACAAAATCGGCGAAGCCCTTTCGGCTAAGGGCCTTTCCCATCGCCAACTCTCAGCCGCGATGAACTCAAGGTTCGCCGGTGCGACGAGGCGCTTCGCTCCGGGGCGACCACGATTGCATCAAGTAGCCGCCCTGCTGGAAGATCGTGAAATTCACACTCTCGCAACCAGCGATGTCTTCTGGGACAAGATCGTCGAGATCAGCAGCATCGGCGACCATGATGTCTACGACGGAACGGTTCCTGGCACGAATAACTTTGTGGCACAAGGGATTTCAGCACATAATAGTCTCGAACAAGATGCCGACATGGTTATTCTGCTGAATCGGCCGGATGCCTTCGAGCGAGACGACCCGCGCGGTGGTGAGGCGGACTTGATCCTGGCCAAGCACCGCAACGGTCCGACCAAGACAGTGACGGTCGCTCACCAGCTGCACCTGTCCCGCTTCGCCAACATGGCGCGGTGAAGCGGATGTCGATCTCAAACAGTTTGGCCACATCTCATTCGAAATGGCCACACGTTGGCCAATTGGCCATCCAAGCGAGACACTGCGTACGGCCGCACGTTTCATGGCGTTGATGGTGTTTCTAGCTGGGATGATGGAGAGGCGATCGACTCGTCGCTACGCATGCTGTCAGAATCTTCGCCAGTAGTGTCAACAGGGCGTGCGGGAGTCCTATGCAACGGCCAGCGATCCATGAGCTATGAGACGACGAAGCGGCTGCAGGCCAGCACGCGGCGCTAACGCCGCGAGCTGAGGTGCCTATATCCCGCGAGTTTGGCTGTCCTGCATCTCACCTGCCGTCGATCGCGCCGCTGCGACTTGCTCCAAGTTCGCCTTGTCGGTGAAAGTAGCACGGGATATTTTGCATCCCAGACACTTTCGTCTCAGCAAGCAGCCAAATTTTTTGAAAGCGCCCATGCGATTTACGCACCTACCATTCGCTTCTAAGGGCGACAGAGGGTTCCGGTAACGGCGTGAAATAAGGGTCCAGTTCCCCGCTAAGCGGCAGTGGGTCGTAAGCGTGGACCAGGAGTTACTAGTGCTCGCTCGCGGCACTGCAGCCATGGCGCTCTGACTTGGCAAATCGAGGAGGACAGTCGACTTGACGACCGCGCGCGAGATTTTTTCGCACGTACGCAGATGCTTTGGCCGATGGCGATGCCGCCGCAGCCGCCGGATGCTTTACCGAAGACGGAGTGTTGGACTTTCCGTATTGGCCGTTGCTAGGACTCACGTCGGCGTACCAGGGGCAAGCAGCCCTGGAGACCTACCTGGGCAAACTCCTGGATCTCGTGCCCGGATTCGAGTTCATCGACATCGAGGTCCACATCGACACACCCGACCGCATGTTCGCCGAATTCCGTGTGGACAAGCAGACCAGCAATGGTCGCCGTTTCGACTTTCATTATGGTGGCCTCGTCGTCGCGGTCGGCGGGAAGATCAAATTGCTGCGCGAGTTCATCGACCAGGTTCCCGCTGCGGTAGCACTACTTCCACATGGCATCGCCGATCTTTCCGGCGTGAGTTGCTGAGTGAGACCGCAATGGGAAGGCGTCGAGCTGTGCCGCAACGATGTTCGACACGATTGACGACAGGTGGGCGTCATGTCCGAGCCGAGTCCTACGTTCGCAGAGTTAGCGGCGTTCACTCGGCGAACTTCGCAGAACCCCAGTGAGCTGAAGGAATTCATTCAAAGGCAGCGGTGAGACCGAAGAGGCCGACCACCAAGCGATTTCGCCAGACATTAAGGATTCAGGCATGGGTAGTCACGACGAGGGGCTGTTCCTCGTCGCTGGTGCGACGGGAAAGACCGGCGCCCATACCGTCCGGCTGTTGCGTGAGCGGGGCCTGCGAGTGCGCGCACTCGTCCGAGCCCTGGACAACCGCTCGGATAAGTTGCGCGAACAAGGCGCTAGAGATCGTTCAAGGTGATCTACTGGCTTTTGCCGACGTTCGGGAGGCGACAGCGGGAGTCGCTGCAGCATATTTCAGCTATCCGCCCGGTCCCGGATACATCGAGGCGGCAGTCAACTTCGCCCAGGCTGCCAGCGACGCCGGTGTGCACGCGGTAGTTGAGCTGTCACAAATCGGGGTACGACCTGACACCACGCACATCGGTCTGCAGCACTGGATCGTTGAACGGCTATTCGATCGCACACCATTGGTTACCGCGCACCTGCGGCCGACGCTGTTCATGAACTGGATGAACAACTTCTGGGTTCGCGCCGGTGCCGACGAGGGCATCCTGAGACTGCCCCTCGCCGGCGTACGTCATGCCCCCATTGCCATGGAGGACCAGGCGAAGGTGATCGTGGCTATCCTGCAAGACCCCGATCCTCATGACCGCCAGATCTATGAGCTGTTCGGCGCCAGAGAACTCGACTGGTACGAGATCGCCGCGAAGGTTCAACTTACGCTTGGTATTAGGGTTCGGTACGAGCCGATCGAGGTGGCGACGATGGTTGCGGCGCTTACTGTTGCTGGCGGAGACCCGAACCGCGCACACCATCTCGGCATGGTGACCCAGGACTACCGAGACGGCTTCTACTCCGGCTTCAACAACCTTGTCGAAGAGATTACCGGGTCCAAGCCGACGACTGTCGAAGACCATGTGACGGCGACCCGCGCCTGCTTCGAGGCGGATGGTGAGCTTGCGATAACCGACGCGAGGTTGTCCGCGCTATAGGGCCTCGTAGAACGCGACCGCCGCCGCGTCGACTGTCAAGCAACAATTGTCGCCGGCAGCACCGGCACCGCGCGTGACTGTTCACTACGGCGAAAGCAACGACCGGCAACGTAGACCTTCGCGCTTTCAGCATTCGTGAAGGAAGGGCCGTCATCTCCGATCAGCGTACCTTGTGGTTCGGTGATCGATTTCTTGAACGCCGAGGGTGTCTGTCCGAACATTTTCTTGAAAGCCGAGCTGAAGTGGCTGTGGCTATTGAAACCCAGTTCGATAGCGAGTGTGGTCAGATCGTCGCAGTTTGTCAGCATGGTGAGAGCAAACGCTAGCCGCAACCGCAGGTGGTAACGGTAAAACGGGGTGCCCTCGACGCGGTGGAATGTGTCGGTGAGGTATTCCGGTGTGACACAGACTGTTTCGGCCATCTCCGCCAGTCTCCATCGACGCCAGGGATCGACGGAGAGGTGTATCTTCACCTGGTCGGCCAGTTCGGCGGGACGCCCCTTGGACGCGGGCCCGACACCGGCGATGCTCTGTCTCAGCGCGCGCCGAACAAGGTGCAATGTCGCAATTTCGCCTTCCAGCTTGCCAATCGACCGCCGGATCAGACTCTGGCGCAGTTGCGCCGCCATCAACTGAGTGTGCGGATCAGTCCGCAGACCCCGTCGATCACCCGCCAGCGGAGCATGTGAATCCGAGTATTCACTTGGTAGGACAGTAGATAATGCCTCGGGGTTGATCGCGATCGTCAACATTGCGTGTTCGCCGACGGTCGGGTAGCTCAACCTATATGGCTCGTTTTTCTCGAATATCACCATGTGATTCGGGTCGGCAAGATATTGATTCGCGCCGATCTGCTGCACGTGGGCCCCGCGGTAAGGAAACGAAATCTGGGTCGTGCGAGAGCATTTTTCATCTCCACGGCTCCGGGACTCGACCGACCACGACACATCCCAGGCGGTAAACGTTCCTGTGTGGAGCAACAACCGAGCTCCACCGTCGGAGGTCTGCGAAGCGTTGCCGGCCGGACGGTGTCTCGGCGGGAGACTAGCCGGGTTGGCTTGTATCTGATGCTGCGGCGCATTGGTCCTGGTGCGCCCGCCGATGCGAGCCTGTTCCGGGAACCTTCGGGAATGGCGGGCATTCGGCTCGGTCAATGAGGTAGTCGGCATCGCTGTCTCCGGTCCTAAGCCTGGACAAAACACCCGATCTCCGGTGTGCGGCGACGTATCGGCCGATTACTGAAGTGTCGTACGGGTATATGGAGTTTCGCGTTGAGTCACTAGCGTTCGCGTCTGTCGACTGCTAGTCAGGCGGCTAGTGATCTGGCTAGCGCAGGCTCCACGCCTGCCAGCATCGGCTTAGCAAGGCTGCGTACTCGGCTGCTGCGTCTTCCCAAACGAAGTGACCGGTGTCGATGCCGAACAACTGACTACCCGGAAGGCATCGGTGCAGGAATTCTGCGTTCGGCCAGGGGATTAGCCGATCCCCTCGGCCGGCGATGATCTGAATCGGCGCTTCGATTGTTGGCAGGATTTGCTGCAATGCCGGTAGCTCATCACGCACGCGTTGCCAATACGTTCGCGATCCGGCAAGTCGATCGCCGTCGTAGCTGCGTAGGTAGTCGTCCCGCACTTCGTCATCTAACTCGTGCCGTTCAATGTGGCTGAGCAGTTCGATGACGCGTCTGCGCGGTCCGCCACGATCATCACTGACGATATCGGTTGTTGCGCTTGCCCAAGGGTGCAGATCAGGGCCGACCACCAGCGGCGTCAATGCGGGACCGGGCCCGACGGTCACCGTGGCAACACGCTCGGGGTGACGCGCTGCGGTGAACAGGCTTGCCGGTGTCGCGATACTGGGTGCCACGAGGTGTGGTCGTTCCATGGTGAAAGCGTCGGCGATAGTGACGATGAATTCGCCCAGTGCGGCCGGCGATAGCAGGTCCTCACGCCGTTCGGAGGCGCCGAATCCGGGGAGATCGATCGCAACGAGATGCGCGTGGTCGGCTAGCTGCGACCATGCTTGTTCGTAGGCCAGCACGCTCTCAGGCCACGGACTGAACAGTAGTGCCTGCCGTTCATGCGGCTCGCTTTGCGCGAAGCGGACGGTGACTCCGTCGATCGTGCCGAACCGGGGCCGCATAGACGAAGATGACCATCGGGTCACGGACCATCCTCTTCATTGACGCAGGTGCCGCGCGATGTGTGCGCAGAGGCAGTTTGCATTGCGGCGGAGAGCCTTCGCGTCCGCCATTGGCTAGTCTTTCGCTAGATGCAAGCCACGCAATGTGGCACCTCGCTAAGCGCCTGGCGTCAGTTGTGGCCTCCCTTGTCGAGGACATGGCTGAGCTCACCGCGCGAGTGGATTCCCAGCTTGGTGAAGACTTTTCCGAGGTGATACTGGGCCGTGCGAGGGCTGATGAAAAGTCGTGTGCCGATTTCAATGTTGGATAGCCCGTCGCGTGCGAGCACCGCGACATGCAGCTCTTGACTAGTCAGCGCCGCGGAGGCGGCTTCGACGGAACGTCTGCGCACTTTTTCTCCGGTTGCCAACAGTTCTCGACGCGCCCGATCGGCGAAACCGGCCATGCCAATGGAGTCCAGGATTTCCTGGGCGGTGCGAAGTTGCAGCCGGGCGTCGATGCGGCGCCCGGCTCGTCGCAGCCACTCTCCGTACAGCAGGTGGGCGCGGCCGGCCTCGGTGCGTAGACCGGCGCGGGACAAATGTTCGATGGACCGCTGATGCCAGTCGTCGGCGCCTTGGCCCAGCAGGGCGTGAATACGGGCTTCGATGCCGAGCGCCCAGTCGGTGGGGCAGGACGCGGCTCGATCGGTCATCCAGTCAAGTACGGCGCGCAGCGTGGCCGTATCGTCGGTCCGTGCGGCTGCTTCCGCAAGTTCGGCGGCTGCGAAGCTTGCTAACCCCATGTGGTCGGCGTCAAAGACGCGACGCGCGTAGGTCAGGGAATCCTTGTGTTGCGCAAGGCCGTTGGATAGTACAGACTTCGCGTGCCAGATGAAGTTGACGGCCAAACCTAGCTTGGCTGCTTTGATTGGTTCGATGTCGCGTTGAATAAGGTCGTTCGTTTCGGCCTCTTCGCCACGCCAGGCAGCTAACAGAATTGGCATGTAGGGCAGCGGCGGGTTGCCGGTTGCTTCGGCGAGCAGACGATCTTCGCTGAAGAGCATCTCGGCCGCGCCGAAGTCGCCGCGTTGTATCAAGGTCCAGGCGAGATAGCTTGCCGCAAATTGCAGATAGAGCAGGGCGCCAATCTCCCGAGCGGATTGAGTTTGCCGGACAGCAAACGAATGCCAGGCATCGAAATCCCACACTTCAGAAGCGAGCAATGCGCTTATCTTCGAACGCATTAGACAGAGCCAGCCCATGTCGGTTCCGTTGTCGGCGTCTGACTCAAGTAAGTGCGCCAGCGCAGCAGTCAATTTGGGGGCCGCGGTCGCGTGACCGTTGATCACGCGCGCAGCCACCGCGTCGAGCAACATGTCTATTGTGCGGGGTGAATCCGCCGCTGACGAGGGTTCCAGCGCGGCTGATGCCACTGCGCGTAGCCCGTTCGCGCCGTCGAGTTCTCCAATCCACACCGCGGCGTCGATCGCCTCGAGTTGCGCCACGCGCGCCGTACTTACCCCTAGGGAGCCGAACTGTTTAGCCGAAGTCTGGAGCAGCTGTACTGCATCTTTGGCGCGTAGCTGATCCAAGGCGATCTGGCCGCGCAGGCGCGTCATCGATGCCGCTTGCTCCTCGTCATGAGGTAAGGCGACGGCGGCCACGAGAAGGCCCAGCGCTGCGTCAAGGGCTCCAGCGTCGCGTTTAGCTCCCGCGGCGGCCATCAATCGCTGTGCCCGCTGCGGCGGCGACGGCGTCAATGCCGCTGCACGCTCCAAAAACGCTGCAGCTGCGGCGAAACCGCCACGCCCATAAGCGCGCCAGGCGGAGCGCTCCAGTTCCGCAGCGACGTCTTCGTCGGGTAACGCGCACGCCTGAGCGCGATGCCATGCATGACGGTCGGGATCGCGACTCGAGTCAGTCGCACGCGCCAATGCGTCATGAATGATGTGGCGTTGCGATTGTGGCGCTGAGCGATACGCGGCTGATCGCGCCAGTGGATGACGGAACTGGATGCGGGCTCCGAATTCGATCAGCCCGGATTCGGTAGCGATTCGTACCGCGTCGACGCCTAGATCGAGCAACGTTGCAGCCCGCCAGATCAAGGCCGGATCACCGACGGGGTCGGCCGCGGCCAATTGCAATATGCGGCGGCTTGGCTTCGGCAGAGCCTCGAGACGCTGCGCAAAGCTTTCTTCGATGCGCCCCGAAAGGGCGATCGCCCTGGGGAAGCCATATCCACCGGCAAGCTCACTCGGGTCGACGGCGCGCGGCAACTCAAGCAGTGCAAGGGGATTCCCATTGGCCTCATGAATAATCTGAGCCCTAACTTGCGGATCGATCGGGCCGCTGAGCGCCGTGTCAAGCACTGCGTCGGCATGTGGCGCGGTTAGTCTTTCCACGAGCATTTCCGGGATGCCACTTAGGTCATCACTTTTCGTGCGACTCGCAAAGATCAGCGCAACCGGGTCCGCCTCGAGGCGGCGGGCCACAAACGAGAGAATTTTGGCCGAGGTTCGATCAAGCCATTGCTCGTCATCGATCAAGCACAACACGGGTGCCTGGCCGCTGGCCGACGCGAGCATGTTCAGCACGGCGAGGGCGATGAAGAAGCGGTCCGGAGTCGGGCCACCGCTGATCCCGAACGCAACGGACAAGGCTTCGCGTTGCGGAGGGGGCAGATCGTCTAGCTGGCCCAGGATCGGAGTCAGAAGCTGATGTAGTCCTGCGAACGCGAGTTCCATCTCAGCCTGCACGCCTGCAGCCCGCAAAATCGTGCAACCGTTCGCGAGCAGCGCAACGTCGTCCAGCAATGCTGTCTTCCCGATACCTGGTTCGCCACGCAATACCAGCGTCTGACTCTGGCCCGCGCGGAATCCGTCGACGAGCTCGGCGAGCTGTCGTGCTTCGCGTTCCCGCCCGATCAGACCGGCGCTATTCACCGGAATCAGCTCCGCTGAGCATGCGCAGACCGTACAACCTCCACCACGCGATCTGCTAGTGGTGGCGCCAAGGCTTAACGTCAACGGACTTGGGCGCCGCTGTTGCAAATATGCAGGTAGGGAGCGTACTAGGGGAGTGCCGGGACTTGGTTCGGGCTCGAGCGCTGCTCTTGCGGTGGCAGGATTTGCTGGATTTATGTCATCGCAGCTGCGCCCGGTGTCTCTGCGCACAGAACATCACGGTGGACTCTCGGCGCGTGCTCACCATGTATCGACATGGATGATTTCGTCGAGCGGAATTCGTGTGGCGGGCTTGAATGTGCTGCCGGTGTAGTAAGCGGTTGGCAGCAGGGCCGCGTGGTAGACGTTCCGGGGGTAGCCAACAATGGCTCGGATTTCGTCGTTGACCCTTGTTGTCAGCGACGTCCACGCAACACCCAATCCCCGAGTATGCGCTGCCAGCATGTAGTTCCAAGCCGCGGGCATGATCGAACCCCAGACGTCAGCCTGGCTCTCATTGTCTATTTCTCCGTCGCCTTCGACTGCGATGCAGGGGAGAACGAGCACCGGTACTTCGGCGAGATGGCGGGCAAGGTAGGCGCCGCTATCGGAGGTTCTGAGCTGCTGGGCAGAGCGTACCTCGTCGTCGGCGAACTGGCTTGCCACCGAATATGGAGAGGAGGCAAGCCAATCCCATTGCCGCGAATAGATTTCGCCGATCTTGCGACGCTGCCCGGAGTCTTGAACGATGACGAAGCTCCAGTGCTGTCGATTCGCCGACGTAGGCGCTTGCACCGCGATATTGATGCACTCCCGCAACAGGTTCAGAGGAACCGACCGGCTGAAATCGAGCCGCTTTCGTACGGAGCGAGTAGTGGTCAGCAGCGTGTCATTGTCCATCTCGACGATCGGGAAGTCACTCACGGCAGCCATCCTTTCGAGTCATCAGAACTTAGTGCGCCACGCGCATGCCAAAACTGGGGTGCAGGGTGCTGCGCAGCCCCAGTGATCTAGCCACCGAGAATTGCTGTGTAGCGAGACGGGTCCGACGTCAAGGTGCTCTTGATGACGCGGCTGATGTCGTCGGCAAGGACTTCGGTCTGGCCGGCCTCGAGCCCGTCGAGCGCTGCAGTCACGACCTGGCTCGGATCGACCTTATCGATCGGAAAGTTCTCGCCCATAGGGGTATTGACAGCGCCCGAGTGCAGACCGATCACGAGCGTGCCCTGATCCTGGAGTTCGAGCCTGAGCGCATCAGTCAAATTCCACGCGGCTGCCTTGGTTGCGCTGTATCCGGCCATACCCGGGAACGAGAACCAGGACACAGCGGAGAGTGCGTTCACGATCGCGCCTCCGCCGTTGGCGTTCAGAACCGGAGCGAAGGCTTCGGCTACATAGATGGGGCCGAACACATTAGTTTCGAATTCCTCGTGAATCTTCGCGAGGTCGCCACCCACGAGCGGTTGGCGGAACGAGACCGCAGCGTTGTTGATGACGATCTCGACATCAGTGGCTTGCTCAGCCGCAGCGGAGACCTGGGCCTGGTTTGTTACATCGAGCGCGATCGGCACGACGCCATCAGCGGGCGACACAGAATGCGGGTCGCGGGCGCCAGCGTAGATTTTGGCAGCCCCGCGCTCGAGCAACTGGTGGACCCACTCCGCCCCAATACCACGATTGGCTCCGCTGACGAGGACGATCGAGCCCTGGATTTGCATGAAAGTGCCTCTTCCTATGTGTATTTCGGCCTCCGGAGATCTCTGAAAGTGCAGATGTGTTCGTCCGATCGGTGCCTACGCCACCAGCAGAAGCTAATAGCGCCTCGCCACCGGCCGCTATCACAAAATTAATGTTCAACGCGTATCCGGCCGGTCGTGCCAAAGATGTTGACAGCGCGGCAGCCCATGCGCCTCCTACCGTACGAAGCAGCTCATAGTCCGATCTGGCAGACGGTCGGTCACATGACGCGGGAATGGCGGCAGCGCAACGTTGTTAGGTAGCCAAGATGTCGAACACCGAGACGATTGTTCAGATTGAGGAGAAACCATGAGTCAGAAGGCTAAAGCCACCCGCTTTGCCGAGCTTCACACCCAGGGCGCCCCACTGATGCTCTACAACGTGTGGGACGCCGGCAGCGCGGCCGTACTGGCCAAAGCTGGAGCGCCGGCCGTGGCTACCAGCAGTTGGTCCGTCTCGGAGGCGCAGGGTTATCGGGACGGCGAGGGCATTCCCATCGAGTTCCTGAATCAGATCGTCGAACGGATCGTGGCCTCGGTCGACGTTCCCGTTTCGACAGACTTCGAAGGCGGCTTCACCGAGGACGACGGCCAGCTGGCCGAAAACATCTCGCGCCTGCTGGACACCGGTGCGATCGGCATCAACTTCGAGGATCGTGTCGTCAAGGGATCGGGCTTGTATCCCATCGACCGACAAGCAGATCGAATTGCCGTGATCCGGAAAGCGGCCGATGACAGAGGAATTCCGCTGTTCATTAACGCCCGCACGGATCTGTTCTTGGGACAAGGCAACGACGCCACGTCGGTGACCGGTGAAGCCATCGATCGCGCAAAGGCGTACGCCGCGGCTGGCGCCTCGGGATTTTTCATCCCCGGCCTCCCCGATAAGGACCTCATCACTCGCATTTGCGAAGGCGTACCGCTGCCGGTCAACGTGATGGTCTTCGACGGGGCTCCAACGAATGCCGAACTCACCGAAATCGGTGTTGCGCGAATCAGTTACGGTAACGCACCCTACGTCGAGGTCTTGCACTCCTTAGAGAGCGATTTCCTGAAACAGCGGT
>CAWIAC010000051.1:0-44681 GCA_963833935.1 uncultured Actinomycetota bacterium
CTACCACCGCGAGATCGCCATGAATTTCGGCATGGACGGCGCGTGGGGCCAGTGGGTCAACCGCTGGACCGCCGAAGAACATCGGCACAGCACCGCGCTGCGCGACTACCTGGTCGTTACCCGCTCGGTCGACCCGTTCGAATTGGAAAAACTTCGCGTGGAGCAGCTGACCCGGGGGTTCAGCCCGGGTCAGAACAAGCAAGGCAGCCTGTTCGCCGAGAGCCTCTTCGACTCTGTCGTGTACGTCTCCTTCCAGGAGCTGGCCACCCGTGTCTCACATCGCAACACCGGAAAGGCCTGCAACGACACGATCGCCGACCAGCTGATGGCCCGGGTGTCGCACGACGAGAACCTCCACATGATCTTCTACCGCGACGTCACCGCAGCCGGCCTGGAGATCGCGCCCAACCAGGCAATGAAGTCGGTGCACCAAGTGCTGCGCAATTTCCAGATGCCTGGGTTCACGGTTCCCGAGTTCCGCCGCAAGGCCGTGATCATCGCGGTCGGCGGCATCTACGACCCCCGCATCCATCTCAATGAAGTCGTGATGCCGGTGTTGAACAAGTGGCGCATCTTTGAGCGTGACGACTTCACCGGCGAAGCCGCCCGGATGCGCGACGACCTCGCGGTGCTGGTCAAAGAGCTCGAGGCGGCCTGCGAAAAGTTCGAGCTGTCCAAGCAGCGCTACCTCGAGCGGGAAGCCCGCAGGGCTGAAAGCATCACGGCCGCCAAGGCGCTCACCACCAAAGGCACGCTCACCAGGAGCCGACGTTAGCGGCGGCTGAATTCGCTCGTCAGCTGAACACGGTGTGACCGTCAGCGTCGAGCAAATACTGCTCGGTGCCGTTCTCGACCCGCGCCGCATCACCGCCCAATGCCACGGCGACCTTGTTGCTGGCGTTGCGCATCACATCGAGAGTGAGTTCGACGGATTCGGCGTCGGAGAAGTGTGCACGCACCGCCTCGGCGATGCCGAGGTCGATGTGAGCGGGCGACCAAATCAACGCGTCCACGTACCGCAGTGCGGCCTTGTGACGGTCGGTCAACTGGGCCGACGCCTCGAACCGCTCGATGTCGCCGTACAGCGTCTCCGACCCGCCGGCACCCAGCGCCGTCGTCTCGCGCAGCGACTTGCACAACCGGCAGTTGTGTTGAGCCGCCCCGCGCAGCCGAACCAGCTCCGACGTCAGCGCATCAAGCTCACGCAGGCGGGCCACCGTCGGCAGAAAGCCGTTGAACACCACGTCGGACGGATCGGTGGCGTGATCCCACGCAACCGGCCCGCTAACCCATCCGAGGTACGCGCCACCGACCCCGAGCGCTTCCAACCCAGCGCGCACGCGCGGCACAAAGTCGGCGATATACATCTGCACGACGGCGCCGAAAGTACTGTCTCCCAGAACTTTCCACAGCTGCGAGCGATGCTCGCCGCCAATCATCGTGACGTCGATGCTGAACTGTTCGGCGAATTCGGCGACGGCGGCCTCGGCGTCCGACTCCGGGCCAGTCGCCGCGATCTCGGCGGGCAGCGCAGGCAAACCGAGGGTCTGCGCGCAGACCCGCCGGATCAGGGCTGTCGTCCGGCCGTCCTCGGCCGACAACGCCACCAGCCGCGTCAGATCGTCGTATAGCACCACAAGGCGATTATGTCGCCTGGCTCACCGATGACATGTGAAAGTCCGGAATCCGCAGCGACGGCATCGCCGCGCGGGTGACCCAGTCGCCCCACTCGCGCGGCAGCGTCGGCTCGCTGACACCCGCCTGGCCTGCCCGACGCAGCAGGTCCAGTGGGCTCTCGTTGAATCGGAAGTTGTTGACCGCTCCCGTCACCTCGCCGTCGTCGATCAGGTAGACGCCGTCGCGGGTCAAGCCGGTCAGCAGCAACGTCGTGGGATCGACCTCGCGGATGTACCACAGCGTGGTCAACAGCAACCCATGCCCGGTCTGGGCGATCATGTCGGCGAGTTCGGTGTCGCCGCCCGTCATCAGCACGTTGTCGGCGGCGATGGCGACCGGGGCGCCGAATTCGCTTGCCGCGGCGCGCGAGTAGGCCAGCGCGTTGATCACTCCGTCGCGTATCCAGTCCACCCGGCCGATGTCCATCCCGTTGTCGAAGATCGACAGCGTCTCCGACGAGCTCGCAGTCACCACAAAGGGCGTACAGCCCAGCCCCGGCGCCAACGGATCGGAGTACAGCGTCAGCGGCAGGTCGGTCAGCGTCTCCCCCACCCGGGTCCCGCCGTCGAGTGTCGACAATGCGGTGCGGCCCTCCTGCGCGCCGCGCCCGCTCATCGACCAGCCGAGATAGATCATCATGTCCGCCACTGCCGACGGCGGCAGGATGGTCTCGTAGCGCCCGGCGGGCAGCTCGACGCTGCGTTTGGCCCACCCCAACCGCATCGACAGTTGGTCGAGCAGCGAATCCGTTGGCACGCAGGCGAAGTCGGGCGTTCCGACGCCTACCCAGGCGCTTGCACCGTCACGTTTGGCGTTGATCTCCACCGAACCGCTCGGTTGGGTGTAGCGGCGGCGCAGTCCGCTGGACGTCGCCAGGAACGTCGTCTGCACGTCATGGTGTGCGAAGCCGTACAACTGATCGGCGCCGCGGAACCCGCGAGCCAACGAGCCGGCGACGTCACCGAACACCTCGGGCCCGGTCGCCGGAATCGGCGCATCCCAGTCGGCCGGCGCACTGTTGCCGCTCAGCAGTGGCGCGGCGTCGCGCGCCTCGGGTGCCGACGCGGCGGCGGCCTGCGACGCGGCGACCAAATCCTCGATTGCCGCCGGGTGCACCTCGGCGGAGGTCAGCGAGCCCACCTTTGCGGTATCACCATGTCGGACAATAGAAATCACGGTGGTACGCCGGGCGGTCGACGCGCCGTTCGTGGTCATCGAGTTGTTCGCCCACCGCAGCGACGCCGCGCTGCGGTCGCTGACCAACACGATCGTCTCGTCGGCGCGCCCGCGCTGAGCTGCCGCGCCCAGCGCGAAGTCGACGACTTGCTGCGCGCGGATCACAGGCCGCCCTCGGTGCGGGTGTTGAGCACATTGACACCGCGGAACAGTACTGACGGGCAGCCGTGGCTGACCGCCGCCACCTGGCCGGGCTGGGCCTTGCCGCAGTTGAATGCCCCGCCCAGACGCCACGTCGACGGACCGCCGACGGCTTCCATCGAGTTCCAGAAATCGGTCGTGGTGGCCTGGTAGGCGACATCGCGCAGCTGACCGTCCAGACGACCATCCCGGATGCGGTAGAACCGCTGCCCGGTGAACTGGAAGTTGTAGCGCTGCATGTCGATTGACCACGACCTATCGCCGACGATATAGATGCCGTCGTCCACGCGGGCGATCAAGTCGGCGGTGCTTACGTCGTCGGGGCCGGGCTTCAGCGATACGTTGGCCATCCGCTGAATCGGCACGTGGTGCGGCGAATCGGCGTACGAGCAGCCGTTGGAACGGGATTGGCCCAGGCGTGGAGCGAACACCCGGTCCAGTTGGTAGCCGACGAATATCCCGTCGCGAACCAGATCCCAACTCTGCGCGGCCACCCCCTCGTCGTCGTAACCGATGCTGGCCAAACCGAATTCGACAGTGCGGTCGGCCGTCACGTTCATCACCGGTGAGCCGTAGCGCAACGTGCCGAGTTTGTCGGGGGTCGCAAAGGAGGTGCCCGCGTAGGCCGCCTCGTAGCCGATCGCGCGATCGTATTCGGTTGCGTGGCCTATGGATTCGTGGATGGTCAACCACAGGTTGGTCGGGTCGATCACCAGATCGGTTGGGCCGGGCGTGACGCTGGGCGACTTGACCTTCTCGGCCAGCTGCGACGGCAACTGAGCGAGCTCGTCGGTCCAATTCCACACGTCGTCGCCGGCCAGCACCTCCCAGCCGCGGCCCATCGGGGGCGCCAAGGTACGCATCGAGTCGAACCCCCAGCCGGCATCCACGGTGACCGCCTCCAGAGCGGGCTGCACCCTTACCCGTTGCTGGGTGATCGACGAGCCGAAGGTGTCGGCGTAGAAGATCTGCTCCTTGACGGAGTGCAAGGTGGCCGAGACGTGGTTGACACCGTCGGATGCCAGCAGCCGCCCCGAATAGTCACCGAGCACCGCGATCTTCTCGTCGGCCGGCACGGTGAAGGGATCGACCTGATAGCTCGACACCCAGGTGGCGTCGGAGTAGACCGGCTCGGGCGCCAGCTCGATGCGTTCGGTGTTAAGCGCGGCCAGCTTGCTGGCCACCGACACCGCGCGCCGCGCCGTCTCCGCGGCGACATCCGCAGAGAGCTCGGCGTGTGACGCGAATCCCCAGGTGCCGTCGACGATCACCCGGACCGCCAGGCCGACCTCACGGTTGACCACCGCGGTCTCCAATTCGCCATCACGCAATTGGATGATTTCCTCGACCAGTCGGTGAATCCGCAGGTCGGCGTGTGTGGCGCCGGCTGCCGTGGCTGCCGACAGCGCCGCATCGGCCAGTTCGTGGCGCGCCAAGGTGAGGAAGTCGCCATCAATTCCTCGGTTCAGTGTCACGTTTACACCGTAACGACCGGCTTTAATACCTTCATGGCGAGCGTTGCAGGTGCGGCGGGGCTGGCAGCGTCCCGCAGATCGACCGCGCTGGGGTATGCGCTAGATCGCGCCCAGCCTGTTCGGCGTCGTCGCGTTCTTGCTGCTGCCGATCCTGGTGGTGGTGTGGCTGAGCCTGCACCGGTGGAACCTGTTGGGGCCGATCGAGTATGTCGGCGGCGAGAATTGGCGGTCGGTCCTCAGCGATTCGAGTTTCGGCAACTCGCTTCTGGTGACGCTGACGTTTGTGGCCATCGTGGTCCCGACCCAGACTGTGCTCGGGCTGGCGGTTGCGTCGCTGCTGGCGCGCGATCTGCCCGGCAGTGGACTGTTCCGCACGATATACGTGCTGCCGTGGATCTCCGTCCCGCTGGCGATCGCGGTGCTGTGGCGCTGGATTCTGGCGCCCACCAACGGCGCGATCAGCACGGTGCTCGGGCATCGCATCGAATGGCTCACCGATCCCGGGCTGGCGCTGCCGGTGGTGTCGGCCGTGGTCATCTGGAGCAACGTCGGCTATGTGGCGCTGTTTTTCCTCGCAGGCATCCTGGCCATCCCCGACGAGATCCACTCCGCGGCACGCACCGACGGCGCCACGTCCTGGCAGCGGTTCCGGCGCATCACGCTGCCGATGCTGCGGCCGACCATGTTCTTCGTTCTGGTCACCGGAGTCGTCAGTGCCGCACAGGTTTTCGACACTGTCTACGCGTTGACCGGGGGCGGCCCCAAGGACCGCACCGATTTGGTGGCGCACCGCATCTACGCCGAGGCCTTCGGAGCCGCGGCGATCGGCCGTGCCTCGGTGATGGCGGTGGTGCTGTTCGTCATCCTGGTCGGCATCACCATCGTTCAACACCTCTACTTCAGACGGCGGATCAGCTATGACCTCACGTAGAACGCCGTCGGCAGGACTGGTCTACGTCGGCTTGGCGCTGGGCGCGGTGATCACGCTGGCACCGTTCGCTGTCGGCTTGCTGACCTCGTTCACCACCGCGCACCAGTTCGCGACGGGCGCACCATTGGCCTGGCCGCGGCCGCCGACGCTGGCCAACTACACCGGTTTGGCCGGAGCGGGGTTCAGTCGCGCACTGGCGGTGACGGCATTGATGACGGCGGTGAGCCTGCTGGGGCAGCTGAGCTCCTCGATCCTTGCCGCATACGCGTTCGCACGTCTGCGTTTTCCGGGCCGGGATGCACTGTTCTGGGTGTATCTCGCGACGTTGATGGTGCCGGGCAGCGTGACGGTTGTCCCGCTGTATTTGATGATGGCGCAGTTGGGGCTGCGTAACACCTTCTGGGCGTTGGTGTTGCCGTTCGTCTTCGGTTCGCCGTACGCAATCTTCCTGCTGCGCCAGCATTTCCGCGCGATCCCGGACGACCTGATCAACGCGGCCTACCTGGACGGCGCCAACACCCTGGACGTGATCGTGCACGTGGTGGTGCCGTCCAGCCGGGCCGTGATCGTCACGCTGGCGCTGATCACCGTCGTGGCGGAGTGGCACCACTTCCTGTGGCCGCTGATCATCACCAGCGGCACCAAATGGCAGGTGCTGACGGTGGCGACGGCCGCGCTGCAGTCGCGCTACAACGCGCAGTGGACGCTGGTGATGGCCGCGGTCGGGGTGGCCGTCGTGCCATTGCTCGCGTTGTTCTTGATCTTCCAGCGGCACATCGTGCGCTCGATCGTCGTCACGGGGCTGAAATGAGCCGGCTCCGATTCTCCACACTGGTCGCGCTGGCCTGGGTGCTGTTGGCCGCGTTGCTGGCCGCGGCAGCGGTGCTGCTGGACGTCACAGCCCGGCCGCCCAGCGGCAAGACCGTGGTGACGGTCCGGCTGTGGGACCAGCAGGTCGCGAAGGCGTACCGGCAGTCGTTTGCGGCTTTCACCCGGATGCACCCCGACATCGAGGTGCAGACCGATGTGATCTCGTATTCCACCTACTTCAACACCCTGCGCACCGATGTCGCCGGCGGTAGCGCCGACGACATTTTTTGGATCTCCAATGCCTACCTCGACGGATACGCCGAAAGCGGCCGGCTGATGGACATCGGGAAAACCTTTGGGCCGACAGCCGTTTCGACGTGGGAGCCATCGGTGGTCGAGCAGTTCACCCGCGGCGGGACGCTGTGGGGTGTTCCCCAAATCACCGATGCCGGCATCGCCTTGTACTACAACGCCGACCTGCTCGCCGCCGCCGGTGTCGACCTTGCCGACCTCGCGGCACTGCGCTGGAGCCCGGACGGCGGCGACACGCTGCGTCCGTTGTTGGCCCGCCTCACCGTGGACGCCGATGGACGCACCGCGGCCACACCGGGTTTCGACGCCCGACGGGTGCGACGGTGGGCCTACAACGCGGCCAACGACGCGCAGGGCATCTACCTCAACTACATCGGCTCAGCCGGGGGCGCATTCCAGGACGGTGACCGCTTCGCGTTCGACAACCCTGCCGCCGTCGAGGCGTTCACCTACCTGGTCAAGCTGATCAACACCGACCACGTGGCCCCGCCTGCCTCGGAAACCAACGACAACAGCGACTTCTCCCGCAACCAATTCCTGGCCGGCAGAATGGCGCTGTTCCAGTCCGGCACCTACAACCTGGCGGCAGTAGCCGGTCAGGCCGCTTTCCGGTGGGGCGTGGCGCTATTGCCCGCCGGCCCCAAGGGGCGGGTCAGCGTCACCAACGGCATTGCCGCAGCCGGCAATGCGGCAACTGCACACCCCGACGCGGTACGCAAGGTGCTGGCCTGGATGGGCAGTACTGAGGGCAACGCGTACGTGGGCCGCAGCGGCAGCGCGATTCCCGCGGTCACGTCGGCCCAGCAGGTGTACTTCGATTACTGGTCGGGCAAGGGAGTCGACGTCAGGCCCTTCTTCGCCGTCCTCAGGGGGCCACGCATCGCCGCGCCAGGCGGCTCCGGCTTCGCCGCGGGGAATCAGGTCCTCAAGCCATATTTCGATGAGATGTTCCTAGGACGCAGCGACATCGCGACGACGTTACGTCGGGCTCAGGACGCCGCCAACGCTGCCGCGGGCCGCTAGCCACCCGGCGGAACGTCCAGCACCATCGCCGCGATGCACACGCCGACAATGATCGCGAGTGCCAGCCAGTCCGCCCGTTTCGGCCGCGACGGGATCGCCGAGATCTGGCCGATACCGCCGCGCGCCGTGATGGCGTCGCCCATCTCGTCGGCGCGCCGCAAGGTCACCGTCAGAGCCGCAGTGAGCAGGTCGACGAGTTCCGACGCACGACGCCGGCGCCGCGCCCTACGGGTAGGTGCGACTGGTCTGGGCCGTAACCGGCGCGCGGCGTAGAGCACCCGGAATTCCTCGATCAGCATCGGGAATGCGCGCAGCGCAAGAGCCAGCGTGGCCGCCCACTCGTCGATCGGTATCCGCAACAGCTTCAGTGGACGGCCCAGAGTCGCGACGGCCGGAGCTATTTCAGCGACATTGGTGGTCCACGACACCATGGCTCCCAGACCCAGCAACACTATCGACAACGCGGTCACCCGCAGGAAATTCAACAGTCCGCCGAAGCCGATCGACACTCCGGCCAATTCGACCACCGGGCTACCACCGGCAAACGCCGCAGAGATGCCGCCCAGGGCCAACAGAGTCCACAACCAGTGCGGCACGTTGGGCAACGCGCCCCGCGGAATGTGCGCGATCCTGGCTGCCGTCAACACCAGCGCTGCCACCATGCCGATGGTGATCCACCCCGGGAAGAAAGTGAGCAGTATCGAGATACCGCCGACCGCAAGGAGTTTGGTGCCTGCCCAGAGATCGTGGACTGCCGAGTTGCCGGGCACCGGACGTAACAGCACCATCTGCCGAGTCGCCTTGCGCGGCGAGTTTTCCGCCGTCGGCGCCGTGGTCACTTCAGACCCCCGGCCGTCGTCGAGACCGCTTGGAGCACACCGTCGTGCAGATCCAAGGTCTGTGGGCACAGGTCCTCCATGCCGGTGTAGTCGTGAGACATGACCACCACGGTCAGGCCCTGCTCGCGGCGAAGCTCCTCAAGCAGTCGCAGCAAGCCGCTTTGGGTAACCGCGTCCAAGCCGGCCAACGGCTCGTCGAGAATCAACGCCCGCGGCGAGCGCGCCAGCAGACCGGCCAGCACGACGCGGCGCATCTGACCGCCGCTGAGTTGATCGATGGGACGTTTCACCAACGTGCTGTCCAAGCCGACCACGGCCAGTGCGGTCGCCACCCGGTCATGGTCCTTGGGCGAAAAACCCGCCGCCGCAGCCACTTCCACATCGACCCGGCTACGCATCAGCTGCAGTCGGGCCGCTTGGAACGACAATGCCACCGCGCCGACCTGCTCATGAGTCGGGCGCCCGTCGAGCAGACACGTGCCGGTCGTCGGCACCGTCAATCCGGCCAGGATCCACGCCAGCGTCGACTTACCCGAACCGTTGCCGCCGTGTATCAACAAGCCGTCGCCCTGATGCACCACGAAGCCGACCTCGCGCAGTGCGGCCTTGGCCCACGGTGTCCCGCTGTCGTATTCGTGCCCGACACCGGCGACCTCGAGGACCGCGGGACCGGACTCGTGACCCATCACGGGGGTCACCATCGGCGTGGCCATCGTCTCGACCATGCCGGTGTTGTCCCCGGATTCGCTGAGATTTATTGAGCGGTCCGCGGAATCGGCTTCGTTGTTGTAGTGCGTGATATGAACGAGCGCTGCCCGATGCCGATTCCTCAGGCCGGACAGCACACTCAGCAACGCATCCCGGCCCTGCTGGTCAACCATGCTGGTGACCTCGTCGGCGATGAGCAGCGCGGGCTCCCGCGCCAGCGCTGCGGCCACCGCCAGCCGTTGCAACTCACCGCCCGAGAGACTGCCGGTGTCACGTTCGGCGTGCGACTCGAGGCCCACCTCGCTGAGCAACCGACCGACGTCGATGGTCGTCCCCGGCGGGAGACCCCACACCACATCGTCGGCTACCCGTGTCCCCAGTACCTGACTTTCCGGATGCTGCATGACCACCGCGGTACCGCCAATCCGGCCCAACCCCACCGCCCCGGGACGTTCCACGGTGCCCGACGTCGGTTCCCGACCGGCCAGGACGAGCATCAGCGTTGTCTTGCCCGAACCGTTGGCCCCGGTGATGGCGAGATGTTCGCCTTCGCGAATCTCCAGGCTGAGCGGGCGCAGCGCGTCGTGGTCGGCGCGCGGGTAACGGAAGCGGACCTGGTCCAGTCGCACGGGGATCGGCGCAATCGGCGCATTGTCGGGTGGCGCATCCAGTTTGTGCACATCCGGGATACCGCGCATCCGATCCAGTACCCGCGACAGCGCCCACCAACCGATCAAGGACACGACCATGATCGAGACGATGCCGTTGGCCAAGATCAGCCATGGCCAGTAGTGCAGCGCCTCGGCGAGCAACCACTGGAGTCCGCGGGCCGTCGCCGGGAACACTTCCCCGACGCGCCCGCTGAGCGGGAATGAATGGGAGTTTGCGAAGCGCCCGATCGCCGTCAAGACAGCCGCGGTCCCGTTGATGTTGGCGGTGATGGCATCGAAGATCAAGTTTCTCAGCCGCGCGAGCGCCGCCAACGCGGCCACCGCCGCCAGATTGAAAAGTGCACCCGCGACGAACGAGGCGACGAGCACCGTCCCGGTACCGCGACGCCGGCGTTTGACGATCCCGGTCAGCCCGCCGACATAGGCGCTGTGGACCACCGTCATCAAGCCGCCGAGGCCGGCGATCAGAAAGGCGATCAACCCGGCGGCGACCGTCGCCGTGACAAGCGCGCGGACGCGGTAGCGATAGGCCAGCAGTCCCATGGGAACCATGCCCAGCAGCGCCAGTGCTCCGGCGAACGGGACAACGATGGCGATAATGGCGGTCGCGGCGCATAGCGCGGCCATGACCGATGACTGCGCGAGTTCACCGGGGCGCAGTGGTCCGGACCCTCTGGTCTCGGACCCGGGGCGAGTCGCGTTCATTCCATCGATTCTGCCAGTTGTCGCGGGGTGCCCCTGCGAACGAAGTGTGGCGGGTCATTCGAGTTTGCAGTCGAAATTGCCCGGTTAGTGGTGTAGATAGCCTAGCTATGCAACTATAGACGCATGACACCATCCGCAACCACCCAGCATGGCACGGCCGAGGAGGCTGTCGCCGGTCTGGGCGCGGATCTCCTCGCCGTGGTCGCCCGGCTCAATCGCTATGCAACCCAGCGCATCCAGATGCAATTGCCGGCCGCCCAAGCCCGGCTGCTGTCGACCATCGACGCCCACGGTGAAGCACGCATCTGCGATCTGGCCGCGGTAGATCACTGCTCGCAGCCGACGATGACCACGCAGGTACGGCGGCTCGAGGACGCCGGCCTGGTCACCCGCACTGTCGACCCCGGCGACGCCCGGGCAGTCCGCATCAAGATCACCCCCGAGGGTTTGCACACTCTTAACCAAGTCCGGACCGACCGCGTCAAGGCTATCGAGCCGCAGCTCGGCAACCTGAAGGCCTCGGACCGCCAGACCTTGGTGGATGCCGTGACCGTGCTGCGACGCCTGCTCGACGATTCCGCGCCTGCCCCGCGGCCGTGCGCGCCGCGCTGACGGCTGGACCGATCGCGGCCGGCCCGCGCCGACGACCGTTGCTCGGTTCTCGGCGCATCATGGCGGGTGGACAACGATCGTCAGACTCCAAGATGATGGGATGTAAGGGTTAGAAGGGGGTGTCGATGCCTACGGAGGCGTTCAATTCTCCGTTGATCGTCTGGCTCGGCCCTCGGAAGTACATCTTTCCCCCAGGCCGAGACGTGATCGTCGGGCGCGGCGACGGGGTAGACATCCGCCTCGGCGGCGGGGCATCCGCCGGACCCCAGGTCGTGCTGCATCACAACGGCACGCAGTGGATCGCGGTCGATCGGAACGAAAGCGGGATCTACGTCGACGGTGTGCGGATGTCGACAGTTTTCCTGCACGAGGGTCGAGCGATCACCGTCGGCGATCCGCAGCACGGGCCGCGGTTGGTCTTCCAACTCGGCCCCCCGCCGCCCCCACCACCGAGACCTGCGCCACCGCCTCCGCCGATGCGGCCGGTTCAGCACAACCGACCGCCGGCTCCCCCACCACATCGCCGACCGACGCCGGCCCCCCCGCCCTGGTCACCGCCACCGCCACCACCGCCGGCCGCCACGACAGCGCTGCCGGTGGCACACGGCTGGCCGCCACACGCGCCGCCGCCGCCGAGACCCCCGCCACCCCCACCGCCGCCGCAAGCACCCTCGCCGGAGGCTCCTCCGGATTGGGCGTCAGCGTTCACCCCGCCTCGACGCAAGCGGGACGCGGTCGTCCAGCAGGTCACCGGCGCTGTGCGAAAACTGTTGCCGCAGCGCCGCCAAGCACGGCCGCATGAGGTCGCGCCCACTGCACAGCTGCGAGAGCAGGACGAAAAGGAACCCGAATCCCCGTCGCCGCCGCCTGTGGCGACCACCAGCGGCCCGCTGGAGGTGCGTCAGGTACGGCTCAGCGTCGACGGCGACCAGCTGCTGGCGGATCTGTCCTTCACCGCGTCGCCGGGGACGCTCACCTCGGTCATCGGGCTGTCAGAGGCGAGCGCATCGGCCCTGGTCGATGTTCTCGGCGGCTCAGTGCAAACACGTGTCGGCACAGTCGATTTCGGCGGTTACGACGTCACCGCGGATCACGTGCGGCCCCGCGTCGGAGTGGTGCCGCGTCACGACCTGCTGCATCCACAACTGACCATCGAACAAGCGTTGCGCTATGCCGCCGAGTTGCGTTTGCCCCCAAGCACTTCCGCTGATCGCCGCCGCGACCTCGTGCGCACACGGCTCGACCAGATGGAGTTGGGCGCACTGCGCACCATCCAGGTCGGCAACCTCACCGTCGAGCAGCGCAAGCGCGCGTCGCTGGCGGTGGAACTGCTGACCGACCCGGCGCTGCTCGTGCTCGATGAGCCCACCGCCGGACTCGACGCGGCCGCCGAACGCCGGACGACGGCGACGCTGCGGCAACTCGCCGACGAGGGACGCGTCGTGGTGGAGGCAACCACATCGCCAACCGACCTCGATGCTTGCGATCAGGTGTTGGTGCTCACCGCGACGGGTGCTCCGGCGTTCGCGGGTGCGCCCTCGCAGATCGGCGAGGAGTTGGGCACGACCGACTGGACGGAGATCGTCGCACGTGTCGGTGCGGATCCGTACGGCGCACACAACGGCTACCTGGCCCGCCAGCACCAGCCGCTGCCCACCGAAGCGCCGCCGCCCGCTCTCGCCGAGCAGCCTGCTCCGCCGGCACACCCGAGTCTGTGGCGCCAGATCGTGATCGCGACCCGTCGGCAGGCCTGGCTGACGGTCGCCGATCAGCGGTACTTCATCTTCCTGATGATCCTGCCGCTGCTTTTCGGTGCGATCGCACTGCTGGTACCCGGGGACGCCGGGCTGGGCCCGGCGAACCCCTACGGCAACAGTCCCGACCAGGCCGTCGAGATCCTTGCGGTCCTCAGCATCGGCGCCGTCGTGATGGGCACCGCGCTGGGCATCCGCGACCTCTTCGGCGAACGGCGGATTTTCCGGCGCGAACAAGCCCACGGTTTGTCCGCCACGGCGCTGTTGGTCGGCAAGATCGTCGTCTACAGCCTCGTCGCGATCGTTCAGACCGGCATCATCACCATCGCCGCTGTCGTCGGCAAGGGTGCGCCCACCCATGGCGCCGTTCTGTTCGGCGATAGCACCTTCGGGGCCACCGCCGAGCTGTTCGTGGCGCTGGCCATCACCGTCATCGTCTCGGCCATGGTCGCGCTGACCCTGTCCTCGCTGGCGACGTACTCCGAGCAGATCCTGTTGATGGCCGTGCTGACCGTCTTGCTCTCGCTGGTACTGGCCGGCGCGTTGTTCCCCATCGGCAGCCGATTCGGCCTGGAGCAGGTCGCGTGGTTGGTACCGGCCCGATGGGGATTCGCCGCCTTGGCTTCCACCGTCGACCTTCACGATGTCAATCTGCTTGCTGCCAAGGATGATTTATGGCAACACTCATCCGGCCGGTGGCTGCTCGACATGGGGATGCTGGTCGGTTTGGGGATAGCCGCCACCGCGGCGCTGCGCTGGCGATTGAGACGCTCGGCGCACCGGTAGCGCCAGGGAGCGGCGCATTACGCGCGCAAATGTACTACGACTCAGGTGACGTCAGCTCCATTGACCTCCGCCCACAGCGCTCTGTAGCAATGCGAGGCGGCGCTGTGTGGCGCGAATGCCGTCACCGGTGCCCGGTGTTCAGCCATCTGCTCGATGATCGACAGCGCGGGGATGGTCGTGGCGAGGATTTCCGGCCTTTCGGCTGACAACTGTGCCACCAGGTCGCAGTGCAACCGCTTGCGCCGGTCCACCATCGAGAAGAAGGCCTGCACCCGCGGCCGGGCACCGTCGAAATCGCTGACGAAGCTTGCCAATTGGTCGAATGTGCGCACCGACAGCGTCGCCGGGATCATCGGCACCAGCAGGTTATCGACGGCGTGCAGGACGTTCTCCGATAACAGCGAAATACTCGGCGGGCAGTCGAGGAAGACCACGTCGTACTGCCCGTCGAGTGGTCGCAGCAACTGGCGGACCCGGCGCGTCGGCCGCTTCATGTCATCGAGCTGCACATCAAGATTGCGGTAGCTGAAATCCGCTGGCACCAAGTCAAGCCCGTCGAAATCGGTGGCCTTGATCGCATCGTCAAGCGATCGTGTGCCCTCCACCAGAGCCCGGCCACCGCCCTTGACCTTCGGCCGCACCCGGAACATGTATGTTGCCGCGCCCTGCGGATCGAGATCCCACAGCAGGACGTTGTAACCGCTGTGCGCTGCCAGGTGCGCGAGATTCACCGCGGCAGAGGTCTTACCGACACCGCCTTTGATGTTGTACGTCGCGTAGATCTTCATCAGCGCACCAGGGCCTTCACACGAGCGCGATTCTCGTGGGCCAGAAATGGCTGCAGCCGGCCCGCCAGCGCCGCCCGCGCACCCAGCTGGTGGGCGTCGAGTTGTGCGGCCAGTTCTCCCATCGCCATGACCGTCTCGGCCGGCGCCGCACCCTGCTCCATCATCGCCGCGGCGAAGTCCCGGACGGCTTCCCGCTGCACCTCGCCGTCCTGGAAGTCGCCGAGCGTGTCTTGCAGCGCCTTGAGCTCGTTGACCAGCTGCCCGTGCGGTGCGTTGGCGCACAACGGTCGGAATACCTCGAGCAGGTAACGCAACTCCTTGCAGCGCTTGCGCAGTGCGTGCACGTCTTCGCTTGGCGAGTCCGCGTTGATCCGTTTTCCGCGCCGCGCCGCATTTCGGTACGCCCGCTCGACTCGCTGGCGGGCCAAGATCGCGACCGACGGCCCGCCGTCCGCATCGGCGGCCACCTGCGCCAGAGCGCTGCGCCACTCGGTCATCAATTTCTCGAAGCGTCGCGATCGCAGCCCACGTACCAACCGGCGGCGTTCAACAGCCCGATGCCGGACCAAGAACGTCCGGAACGGGTCGAGGTCGTGTGGATCGGCCGACGCCAACCGAGCGGCCATCTTGTCCAGCTCGAGCAGGTACACGTCCAAATCGCGAACCGGTGTGGTCAGATCACCGAGCCACTTGAACTCCGGCTGGAACCGCCCGGCCAGATTTGCGGGCAGCACGTCGCCGACGAGCTTGAGAATCGAGCGGGTGCGCCGCACCGCCACTCGTAGGTCGTGCAGGAATTCGGTGTCGACCGCCGCGAGCGTGCCTGGCACGTTCTCGTCGATAGTTGCCGCGAACCGCGCCAGCATCTCGGCGACCGCAGCCGCCGCAGGCATGTCCGGCGGTAACGGAGCCGTCTTGTTCCCGTGGTCGGGAGTGCGACTCGCATGGGTCAGCGCCAGATCGTACGGCGCCGTCGTTGCGGCGGTGAGCCCGTCGACGCGGGCCAGCAGCCGTGCGATCCGATCGCTTTCGGCGTCGTAGCCGCGCAGCGGCTGGATCCGCAGCTGGCTGGTGCCGTCGTCAACGCTTTCGGTCCGCAGTCGGGCGACGGTTTTTTCGTCGGCGTTGAGCACCCGGCTTTCCCGGACAGCGCAACGCACCGTGACGACCGGCAGCAACGCCCGCAGCCCAACAATCGGAGTCAACGCATCGCGCAGCCGCCCGCGCGGCAGCGCATGCGGCTGCGCCGGCCATTTCACCCCGGCCAGCGAGGCCTGCAACCAACCGCCATCCGGAAACTGCATGATCAGCGGTCCGTCGTCGACGAATTCCAGGGTGATCCCGGCGGAGTGCAGTCGCCAGTCAAAGGTGTCCAGCCAGGTGTGCGACACCGTCTTTTCCGGTCCGGCGGCCAAGGCGAACTTGGGCGCAAGAGCCGCCGCGACAGCCTCAACCTCAACCGCGCCTTCCTTGCTGAAGGCGCGGGGAACGTCGACCATGGCCTGCCTTTCGTTGGCCGCGTGGCTGCGACCGCGCGACAGACTATAGCCACCTTTGGTTAACGGAGTGTTCATCTTGATGTCGGGCCATCAAAGTGTCCGCTGACCTCGCGGAGCTTACCCCGGTGCTCCGATCGCGATCGGTTACCGTCGGGTATGGCCACCATTGCGGAACATCTGCGCAACTCGCTCGACGGACGTTGGCGCGACGTGAAGAACCAAATGCGGGAGCGGTTGACCGACGAGATCTTCCGTCCGCACTACACACCGAACACGGTTATCGCCCGCACCAAGGTCGCCGAGCAAATGAGCATCATGGCCGCCGCAAGCGCGGCCGACGACGGCTTCCGCAAAGAGCACGGCGGTACCGGGAACGTCGGGGCCGCGGTCACGATGATCGAGATGCTCGCGATGTCGGATCTATCGCTGATGGTCAAGGCGGGCGTGCAGTGGGGTCTGTTCGGCGGGGCGGTGGAGAACCTGGGCACCGAACGCCACCACGAGGCGTACGTGCCAAAGATCATCAACCTCGAGCTGCCCGGCTGTTTCGCAATGACTGAGACCGGACACGGCAGCGACGTCCAGTCCCTGGAGACGACCGCGACCTACGACGCCGGCACCGAGGAGTTCGTGATCCACTCCGCGACTCCGACGGCGCGCAAGGACTACATCGGCGGTGCCGCCGAAACCGCAACCATCGCCGCGGTATTCGCCCAACTCCTCGCAGGCGAGAACGGTGAGCAGGTCAACCACGGGGTGCATTGCTTCCTGGTGCCGATCCGCGACGACGAGGGCAACAACCTGCCCGGCGTGACGACATCGGACTGTCAGTACAAAGGCGGTCTGCCAGGCGTCGACAACGGTCGCATCGTCTTCGACCACGTCCGCGTTCCGCGGGTCAACCTGCTGAACAAGTACGGCGACGTGGCGGCCGACGGGACCTACAGCTCACCGATCGAGAACTCCAACCGCCGGTTCTTCACGATGATCGGCACTCTGATCCGCGGACGAATCACGGTCGGCGGCAGCGCGGGCAATGCCGCGCGGGTGGCCCTGGACATCGCGACTCGATATGCCTTGCAGCGCAGGCAGTTCAGCGCACCCGACGACGAGGGCGAAGTGCTGATCATGGACTACCTGGTGCATCAGCGCCGGTTGTTCCCGCTGATCGCGAAGTCGTATGCGCTGCAATTCGCGCAGAACGAGCTGGTGGCCAAGTGCCACGATCTGCAGACCTCCGACGCCCCCGACGCCGAGGAGCAACGCGAGTTGGAGTCGCGGGCCGCCGGCCTGAAAGCCGCGAACACCTGGCACGCGTCCACCGCTATCCAGGAAGCGCGTGAGGCCTGCGGCGGCGCCGGCTACATGGCCGACAACCGGCTGATTGCGCTGCGCGCCGACACCGACGTGTTCACCACCTTCGAGGGCGACAACCATGTGCTGACCCAGCTAGTGGCCAAGGAGCTGCTGACCGCCTACGCCGACGACATCAAGGGAATGAGCCCGGTGGAATGGGTGCGCTTCGCGGCGAACTTCGCCGGCGAGCGGGTGCTGAAACGCACTGCGGCCGAGACCATCATCCAAACCATCGTCGATGCCCGGCAGGACAACGAAGAAGAGGGCAGCCTGTTCAACCGCGGGACTCAGGTCACCATGTTCGAGGACCGCGAGGAATACCTGATCGCCTCGGTGGCGCGTCGGCTGCAGGCCAAGTCGAAAGAGATGTCGGCCTTCGACGCGTTCAACTCCGTGCAGGACCACGTGCTGCACGCCGCGAAGGCGCACATCGACCGGGTGGTGTTGGAGGCGTTCGTCGCCGGTATCGAGGCCTGCGAAGACGACGAGGCCCGCGAGGTCCTCGGGCTGGTCTGCGACCTCTACGCGCTGACCGTGATCGAGGACGACAAAGCGTGGTACGTCGAGCACCGGTACCTGTCCACGGAGCGCGCCAAAGCGGTCACCCGGGGCATCAACGACCGGTGCCGGCTGCTGCGGCCCTACGCCGAAACCCTGGTCGACGGGTTCGGCATCCCCGAGCCGCTGCGCGACGCCGAGATGCTGCACCCGGAGAATCTGCCCGGCTGAGCCACTGATTCGGAACCGCGCCGGGCGTGACGGGTTCGCATTTCATCTTCAACCCCTGTCGGTGGTCGTGCAGGGCTCGCTCATGCTGGTTGTCCATACACGGCGACCAGCACACTGCGGTCGAAGCTGTTTTCTGACCAGACCCCGATTTGAGTATTGGCGCAGTTAGACATGATCGCCATGTAGTCGGGGCGGTAATACCAATTGCCCATGACGTCAAGGTCGTTGATAGCCAGTGAATTATTGATCGCCACGGTTTCCGACACGGTGCCGCCGTAGCCCGCGTCGCGGGCCCGGTCCTGCACCGACGACCCGTCCGACCCGATGTCACCGTCGAGGCCTCGATTGTGGAGCACGTCGATCGCGTGCTGCTGCGCGGCGAACTGTAGCTTCGGGTTGATCTTGATGTCGTTGGTGCAGCCGGCCTGCATCTTGATGGTGGCGACGTTTACCACGATGCCGTTGTTGAGACGCTGGTTGTTGGGTATGACTGTGTCGTTGCCACCATCCGCAAGCGCCGGCGGTGCGGCGATCAGCGCGATGACCGGTATCGACAGCGTCCAGCCGACTCGGCGAATGTCCCTGTCAGTCATGACATGTCAGCTTTCGCGAGATCGCTGGCTGATGTTGGCCGCGAGATCGCCGGTCGCGCCGAGCTGTCCTTCACTTTACTCACACCGGGTCGAACTGCGAGATCAGCCATCGACCGTCGACCTTGTCGATACTGACGCGGACACTGGACGTGCTCTGGGTGGGTGCATCGTTGCCGATGGTGGTGGTCTGGTCGACGAAAACCAGTACCACCGCGTGCTTTCCGGTCGCCGATACCGACGCCGCCGCAGGGACGGTGGCCAACGCCGAAATGTGTTGCTGCTTGGCGGCCGGCGCGACCACATCTTTGACGAGCTGGGTGTACTGCTGACGGAAGGGCTCGGCGAGCCGGTCGGCGGCGGCCTTCAAATCCTGGTCCACGGTTTCCGGCTTGTACGACAAGATCGCGACGGTGCTGTCGCTGGCGGCTCGCACCGACTGCTCTGCCGACGCGCGGGATGCCCGAGCCGTGCCGTCGAGCCATTTCAGATAACCGACTCCGACGGCAAGTATCAGCGCCAGCGCGGGAAGCACCACGACCAGCAGACGAGTCCAGGAGAACCGGGCGCCGTGCTCGGCCGGCCCTTCGTCCGCATCCTCGCCTTCGGCGACCGCCTCGTCGACGTCAGTCAGCTCCGCTTCGTCGACCGCCTCCGTCTCGTCGGCCGCATCGTCGTGCTCGACAAGCTCATCCGGCGACGGCTCGTCGGCAACCGAGTCGTTGTCAGCGGACATCGCCGAGTCCTCCTCCTGCGTGATTAACGGGGTTCGATTGCTCACGACACGAACTCGACATTCGATACCTTGGCGCTATCCCCAGTCTTGTCGACGGTAAGACGCATCCGCCATCTGCGTGGCTCTTGGTCTCCCGGGGCCGTGCCCATTGACGTCTTGACCGAGATCGCGACAAGCACTTGCGCCTGGTCTTTGGTGTAGGAGAGCAGCCCCGAATCGGCTATGGTGCCTCGCGATTTCGACTGCACTTTCTTGACGACCTCGACGAATGGTTTCGACCGGATTTGGAATTCCTCGTGAAAGCCGCCGGTCGCCAAGTCCAGGACCCGTTTGATGTCGGCATCGACCTCCGTGTAGTTGATCGTGGTGAGATTGATCGCGGTCTGCCGCGCGACTTGCACGTAAAGGTTGCGCTGCGCCTGCTCCTGGTGGTCATCGTAGATGCGGTATCCCAGCCAGCCTCCTACCCCGAGTAGAGCCACGATGGCAACAACACTGACCGTGATCAAACCTCGCGTGCCCGAAAACCATTGCCGTGAAAACCATTGCCGTGCCCACTTTTCAGTGTCCGCGCTGTCGATATCTTCAACATCCTCGGGTTCCTCGGCATCGATATCCTCGACGTCGAGCTCCTCGGCGGTGCTTTCCGCGTCGTCGAGCTCAGCTGTGTCTACGGAATCGGCATCTACGGATTCGGCTTGTGCGGCGGCACTATCATGCTCTGCCATGTCTTGCCTTTCGACGTAAAAGCCAGGTCGGAGTCGCTGTAGTGACGGCCGTCCGGCCCGATGTAGTTCCCAGTCAAGGGATCATAGGGGATGGCGATCGGCGGCTTCACCGCCGAGTCAGGGGGTGGATGCCAATGCTCACCGGGTGAATACGGTGCGCCGCCCTTCGGATATTGCGGCACACCCTGGCCGCTCAATGTGGCGTTCGGATCGCCCTTCCAGAACAGACCGTCGTTCAGCGGGACGTACTGCTCGTCGCTTTCGCACATCTCGACCGTCGGGGCGCGCTTGCCCGGCTTGGTCTCGCAGGGGACGTTACGAACGCCGCGGACATTCATGTCGGAGTTCTGCGGAATGCGGCAGTACAACTCGCCGTTCGTGCGGTCGGGATAGTCCTCCCGGACCGGGATCCGCTGCTGCTGCACCGGTAGGAACCCGGCGTTGCATGGTGGCGGCGAGTTGAGGTTCAAGTTGAAGTCGAGATAGATGCCTTTGTAGTTCAGCTGGGGAACCCGGTCCGGCACGATGATCGACGACATCACCGCGGTCCCCTGCGGAAACATGACCAACAGCTGCTCGAGGTCGTTGCGGTAGTTCACGGCGATAGTACCCAGACTGACCAAATTCGCCAGTAGCACCGGCAGCGTGGGCGCCAACCGGTCGAACAGCGCGGTGCCTTCGTCGAGCGCCGCGCCGGCGTTGTTGAGCAAGTCCGCAAGCCTATTGTCTTGTGCTTGGACCTGACTGGTGATCGCGTTCACCCGCTGCGCCCAGGTCGCGATCGAATCCGACGTTCGCACCTGCGAGCTGGCCACCGGCGGAAACTCGTCGATCAGCCGGGAGAACGTGTCGCTGGTTTTGCCGGCGTCGATCGCCAATGCGGTGCCGCCATCGACGAGCCGGGACAGTTCCGGCCCCAAACCCGCGACAGCTTTCGAAGCTTCATCGACGACGGTGTGCAGGTTGTCCTGAGGGATCGCCGCCAGCGCCTTGTTGGTTGTGTCCAGCAGGGATCCAATGTCGACCGGGATCTGTGTCTTGCCGACCGCGATCACGTCGCCGTCGCGCAATTTCGGGCCGGTGTCCGCCGCGGTGCCGGAATGCGGTGTCAACTCGAGGAATTGCTCACCGATCGCGGAACGGCTGTGCACCGCAGCTGTCACGTCGGAGGGAATCGCGATGTCGGATTTCAGCGAAAGAACGGCCTGAACTCCGGTTTGGGTGACGTCGACAGACGTGACGCTGCCGATCTCGCTGCCGCGATAGTTCACCACCGACGTCGGGTACAACCCTCCAGATGCAGGCAGGTCGACCTTCACCGTGTATCTGCCGACCCCCAACAGCGCAGGCACTTTGACGAAACCGAATGCCATCACGCCGATCGAGAGAATAGTGACCGACGCGAGGATCGCCAGCTGCGTCCATATCCTGCGTGACAGGCGCAACGAACTCGAGCGGGCCATGCTAGTAACCCCCCCAGTGGTAAGGCACGATCAACGGATTGACCGCGGTATACGGGCTGGGCATCTGGCCGATGGTTCGGCCCCACTGCATTTCGAGTTCGGTGAGGTTCCCTTCCCATCTCGACCCCGTGAAAAAACCGCTGTCCAGACGGCTCAGAGTCAGGTCGACGATCAGCGAGATATTGGCGAAGTCACCCCGAAACCAGTTGGGCACGGTGCTTTTCACCCACGGCAGCGTCGACAAAAAATCCAGACCCCGGGTCAGCGCGGGCCCGGCGTTAGCCAGCTCCCGCAGCGCCGGTGCGAGGTTGCGGAAGTTTTCGACGAGTGATTTCTTGCTCTGATTGACCGTCGAGGCGGCGACGGCGCTGAACTGGCCCACCTTGTCGATCGCATCGACCAATGTCTTTCGGGTATCTGAAAGAACTCCAAGCGCCTGCGGGATCGTTGTCAGCGCCTTGTCAACCGCTGGATCTTTCTCGGCCACCTGGCCGACCAACGAATTGAGACTGTCAATGGCCGTGATGATGTCGTCAGTCTGTTTTTTGGTCTCTGTGACGAAGATGTCGATTTGGGTCAACAGGCTGCGTATCTCTTTTTCACGGCCGGCCAACGCCGTTGCGAAAGTCCGGGTGATCTCCTGAAGATGACCCAGTCCGCCGCCGTTGAGCAGAATTGCCACCGACGCGAGCGTCTGCTCGGTGGTGGGGTACGTCGCAGCTCTGGACAGCGGAATCACCGAGCCGTTCTTGAGCTCACCCCTCGGTGCTTCGTCGGTCGGCGGCGCCAGCTCGATGTGCATAGAGCCCAGCAGGCTGGTTTGGCCGACTTTGGCGGTGCTGTTCGCGGGCAGGTGAATATTGCCGTTGATCCGCATGGTCACCAGGGCATGCCAGTCCTGCACCTCGATCTTGGTGACGTTGCCGATGTTGACGTCGGCGACCCGCACCCGGGTATTCGGCTGAATGACGACAACGTCGGGCAGTTGAGCCGCAATGGTGTACGCACCGTCGCCCTTACCTTGGGTTCCCGGCAGCGGTAGCGAGTTGAGACCCCGCCATCCTCCACAACTCGTCAGCAAGCACACGCACGAGATGGCAAGCGCCGCAGATACTGTGCGCCTCACGGTGTGCCCCTGGGGGGCACGGGTGCGGCCTCAGGCACCATCATGCCCGGCAGTCCCCCGCGGGGATCGGTCGAACGGACGGCGATCGGCGCCGGCGGTACAGCGCCCCCGGGCAGTGCTTGAGGCGACTGCGGCAGTGGGCCCGGGCCTGGACCGTCCGCGGGGGGTGGGCCGCCCGGCGCTCCCGGCGGCGGTATGTGGGGGTTGAGCTTGTCCTCGCTGTAGGTGATCTCGTTGGGACGTGCCGATGCACCCACGAATGGGTTGAAACCGAGCGGCAGGTAGTTGTACTGGCGGTTTTTGATGATCGGCGACAAATACTGCTCGCACAGTCGCGCCGACTGTTTCGCCCCGATACGGGCCGCGGACTCGATTGAACCGCAAATGGATTGGACGGTGTCGGCAAAGTTCGACAGGGCCAGAATCCCGGTGACCGCACTCTGCGCCGGTTGATAAATGTTGAGGAAGTTCTGGAACACGTTCGGCGCGACGTGCAGGGTTTGCTTGATGTCACGGCGGCTGTCGTTCAACGCCGTGGTGATCTCGTTGAGGTGGTCGAAGGTCGTACCGATGGCTTCTCGGTTCTCGGCCACGAAGGGACGCAGATCGTTGACTGCGCCGTCTAATCCCGCAATGGCCTGACCCCACTCGTTGGGAGTATTAGTCATCACCGTGGTGATGGTGGCCAGGTTCTTGTTGAACGACGCCAGCAGCTCACTGCTCGAGGTCAGTGCGGAGACGAACGTCTCCAGGTTGCGCAGCGTGCTGAAAATGTCCGTGCTGTGGTCGCCGAGCGCTGAAACCGCCTGTGAGAGCTTGATGACGGTGTCGCGCGCGGTGTCGCCCTCGCCGCGCAGGTTCGCGGCTGAGGTGTTGACGAATTGCCCCAGCGCGCTTGTCCCGCCCTCGGTCGTGGGCTGCAGGGATTCGGTCAGCTTCTCCAACTGCTTGCGCAGGTCGTCCCACTCGACGGGAACCGCGGTCCGCTCCTCCGGAATGGTCGCGCCGTCAGCCAGTTTCGGCCCGCCGGAGTAGACCGGGACGAGCTGGATCGCGCGGGAAGTGACCAGTGACGGCGACAGGATCGCTGCGTGCGCGTCGGCGGGCACCGGATATTGCGACTCGACGGTGAACGTGACCTTCGCCGCGTTGGGCTGCGGCTCGATCTTCTCGATTGTTCCGACCGCGACGCCGAGAATGCGGATCTCGTCGCCGGTGTAGACCCCGTTGGTGTTGGGGAAATAGGCGATGTAGGTATTTCTGGTTACCTGCTTCCACCACGGCGTGACCATCATGCTGATCCCGGCGAGCAGAACCACGACCAGAGCGATCGACGTGCCGATCTGCGTGGCGCGTCGATGATTTACAGTCCACGCGCCGACTTTGTCGAGTCGGTTGCCGACCTTCGCGCCGAGATCCGCGGACGCCATCAGTGACCCCCGTTCGCAGGCACTTCGTTAGGCGCCGGCTGGTACACCGGCGTTGTCGGAGGCGGCGGCAGGAGATCCGCCGGCGGGCCGGGCGGTGGCCCGCCTGGCGGCGGCGCGGGTGGTGGCGTCCGGTACGGATAACAGCCAGGGGCTCCCGGCCTGCCGGGCGCACTGCACGGTTGATCGCCCGGATTGCCGGTGATTGCGTCCGGGATCGACCGTCGCGGCTCGCCGCCTTGTCCGGTTCGCGGATACGGTATCGGCAGCGGCGGTAGGCCTGGCTGGCCGGTGCCCGGATCGACAAGTTGCGACGGCAGCAGCACATTGGGATCCAGCCCCAGATCAGCGAACGCCGCGTCGGTGAACGGCTGCACGAATTGTCCCAGCGTCAGGTTCGGTAGCGAGGCTTTGAAGAACGGCCCCGACCCCAGCACCTCACCGAACGACATCGCATACTTCGGGATGAGGTACAGCGTGCGCTGCAATTCCTTTTTGCGGTCGTCCAAGACCGCCAGCACACTGTTGAGCTTGTCCAGTGCGGGCTTGAGCTGCGTGCGGTTGTCGCCGATCACAGCGGATATTTGCCGTGTCGCGGCCCCGACGTTGGTCATCAGCGCGTCAACCGCGTTGCGCTGCGTCAGAAGCTCGGCCAGCAAGGCATTCGCGTTGATGACCAGGTTGGCGATCTGGTCGCTGCGCTTGCCCAGCACGCCCACGACCTTGTTCGCATTGGTCAGCAGGCTGCGCAGTTTCGCGTCACGGTTGTCCAGCGTGCTGGAGAACTGCGCAACTCCCTGCAGTGCCGCCTTCACATCAGGTGGAGTGTCTTTGAAGGTATTCGCCAACGTGGTCAGCGCCGAAGACAGCTTTGCCGTGTCCAACGCGCTGATGGTGCTGGTCAGATCGCCCAGAGCGTCCGGTAAGTCATACGGCGAGCGAGTCCGCTCGACCGGGATCGGGCCCTGGAGCTTGCCGTCTCCACGCGGAGTTATCTCCAGCATCTTCGTACCGAGCACCGTCTCGGTCTTGATGGATGCTTCGGTGCGGTTCCCCAGTGCGACGTCGTCATCGACGGTGAACTTGACCAGGACCAACGTCGCGTCCAATGTGACGCTGGACACCCTGCCGACCGACAGTCCCGACACTCGGACGTCACTATCCGGCTTGATTCCCCCTGCCTCCGTGAAATACGCAGAATAACTTGACTTTCCGGTGAGGAACGGAATTTTCTCATAGGAGAAGACGGCAACTACCACGGCGACGACGATGCTGATGCCAACCACACCGACGGTGACCCGGTTGCGGTCGGCGAGCGGTTTGATGTTGCGTCGCTTGAGCTTGTCTTTCACAGCGCCGAGACGGCTTGTCATCGAGGTCATTTTTTCGGCAAGCACCGCCCGCTGTTCTGGCCCACAAGTTTGACGAATGTGGGTTGTCCGTTTTTGCCGTTGAGCTTGAGGACCACATCGCAGATATAGAAGCCGAAGTAGTCGCCGTAGAGACCCTGGCGGGACAGCGTTTGATAAACGTCGGGAAGTGTTCTGACGAGGTCGTCGAAGTAGTTGTGATCGGACTCGATCTGCCCCGCGACGCGATCCGTTTGCACTATCACGTCTTTGATCGGTTGTCGCGCGGTCGTCAACAAGTCGGCAACCGATCCTGTCGCGGCATTGATGTAGGCCACGTCCTTGGCGATGTCGCTTCTGCGCTCGGACAGTGCCCCGACCAGTAGGGAGAGTTTGTCCAGGCCGTCGGAGAACTGTTTGTCCCGGGTGCCGAAGGTGTGCAGAACGGTGTTGAGATTTGTGATCAGATCGCCGATCAGCTTGTCGCGGTTGGCCAGCGTCATGGTCAGCGCGGACGTCTCGCCGAGCACCGACGAGATGGTGGCGCCTTCACCCTGGAACACCCTGAGCAGTTGGCCGGACAGCGCGTTGAGCTGGTCGGGATCCAGCGCGCGGAACAGTGGCCGGAAACCACCGATGAGCGCATCGACGTCGAGAGCGGGAGAGGTACGCGACAACGGGATCGTCGCTCCCTGCGCCAATCTCCGTGGCGGTCCGGGCCCATCCTCGAGAGCGAGATACCGGTCGCCGATGAGATTTTCGTAGCGCACAGACGCTTTGGTGCCCTCGGTGAGCCTCAGCCCCTTGTCGATGGCGAAGTCGACGTGGACAGTGCCATCCTTCTGCAGCTTGAGGTCACTGACCTTGCCCACTTCGACACCGGCAATGCGAACGAAGTTTCCGCCTTTGAGCCCAGAGACATTCGAGAACACCGCACTGTAGGAAGTGCGGGTGTCGAACCGGAACTGCCCAAAGACCGTGACCAGAATGAAGACGAACGCAAGGGAGACAACGGTGAACGCCACCACACGCGCGACGGCGCCGGCGTTGGTTCTCATTGCGATTCCTTACTTTTCGGGGTCAGAGTGACTCAAGGCGATGGAGGCAGCGCCGGCGGAAGCGGCGGGGTTGCAGCCCCTGCGTAGTCAGGTGCACCGTACGGCGGTTGTCCCGGGTAGGCGGGCGCGGGGCCCGGCGCCGGACCGCCAGGGTAACGGATGAGCGGCAGTTGGGGCGTTCCCTTGGTGACCGGGAAGTAGTTGACATAGCCGGGGAAACCGATGCCGGAGTTGGGCCGGATGTCCAGGCCGGTGCCGAATCCGGTGTCGGTCACCAGATACTTCACCGGGAAGTTTGCGCTCGCGTCAGGCAAGGAACCACAACTCGGCTTGCCGCCGGGGCCGCCCTTGGCCTGCACGAGGGGCAAGTTGTCCGGATACCGGTACGGGTCGTCGCCGAAGAGCAGTCCGCCGTCGATCATGAGTGATTTGCCGTTACCCCCCATGTAGGCTCTGCCGCCGTTCTCCAAGTACCAGACGGCGCCCTCGAACGTGCACTTGTAGGTTGGTGAATATTTTTTGAGCAGCTCAAAAGTCGGCGCCACCAAATTGATCGCGCGGACCAGGTTCTGCTGATTCCTGCCGATCGTGTTGATCCCGGCGTTGGAAAAGCCGATTGCATCCAACAGCAGTCCGTCGAGCGCCTTGTTGTTTTTGGTGATCGTCACGCTCGTTGTCGAGAGCGAATCAAGTGTTGACAAAATATCCTGCGCCGCAACCGAATAGGCCGCGGCGGTCTTGCCGAACAGCTGCCAGTCTTTACGGATGGTGGCTTGTTTGGGGTTCACCGCAACAAGAAATTGATTGGCCCCGCCGATCGCCTCGCCGATGCGGACACCCTTGCCGCCGAAGCCTGCTGCCAATGCCGACAGCACACCGTTGAGCTTCGCCGGGTCGATCGCGTGAACGATCGACTGCAAGTTTTCGAAGACTGTGTTGACTTCTACCGTCACATTGCGGCTGTGTAGCACAGCACCTTTGGCCAATTCACGATGACTGGCGCCCCCCGCGGGCACGATGAGGTCGACGTACTTGGCCCCGAACACAGTGCTGGACTTGATCTCCGCCTCGATGTTGCTCGGCAGGTAGCGGAATTCGTTGGGATAGATTTTCAGCTTCAGCTTCGACATATTGCCGGTCGAGTCGGCGTAGGATTCGACTTTCGCCACTTCGCCGATCTGGACGCCGCGCAACTTCACCTTCGCGTCGTCTTCCATGACCAAACCGGCCCGATCGGAAATGACGGTGAGCGGAACGGTTTCCAACAGCGTTCCTTCGAACGTCATCGCGGTCAGCGTGCTGACCGCGATCACCACCAGAAACAGTATCGGTGCCCACCAAATAGGATCCGTTCCCCGGCGCCGGTTCTCTTTGCTCATCTCACCCCCCCGACAAATGGAAGTTGCCGGACTGTCCATATACCGACAGCGTGATGGTCAACAGAATGAAAACCCCCGCAGTGATCGAAGACCGCACGGCACGACCGACCACTTCGCCGACCCCGGCCGGTCCGCCGGTCGCGGTGTAGCCGTAGTACGTGTGGATTGCCATCACCGCAGCCGCCATCGCCAGCGCTTCGGTGAACGACCAGACCAGGTCGGTTGGGTGCAGAAACGACGAAAAGTAGTGGTCGTAGACCCCGCGAGATTGCCCGTAGACGATCGTCGTGCCGAACCGGGTGGCCAAAAATCCCATCAGCATCGCGATGGTGTAGATCGGGATGACCGCCACGACCCCAGCCACGATCCGGGTGGACGCCAGGTAGGTGACCGGCCGGATTGCCATCGCCTCCAGCGCGTCGATTTCTTCGTTGATGCGCATGGCCCCCAGTTGCGCGGTTGCGCCGGCACCGATGGTGGCCGCCAGCGCCACACCCGCCGTTGCCGGCACGATGAACCGGACGTTGAGAAACGCGCCCAAAAAGCCGGTGAGAGCTTCGATCCCGACGTTGGACAGCGTGTTGTAACCCTGTACGGCGATCAGCGCGCCGGTGGTCAGCGTCAGAAATCCGACGATGACCACCGTGCCGCCGATGACGGCGAGTGCCCCGGTCCCCATGCCCAGCACGGCGATCAGCCGCAGCACCTCACCCGGATAACGCCGGACGGCGTCGACGGTGGATACGAGCGCGTTGCCGTAGAAGGCCGTCTGCTCACCCAGGCTGCGGATCGCGTCGACCAGCTTTTGCAGCGTCTCACCGACAAGCGAGGGCTCGTCCTCGTCCGGCTCACGCCTACCCGACCTGGCCGCATACTTGCGCATCGCCGAGCTGTCGCGCTCGGACCTGCGTGCTCTTGTCGTTCGGTCCGTCACGGGGACACCTTCACGCCGAACGCGGTGGCCAGGATGTTGATCAGGAACAGCGCCATGAAGGCGAACACCACGGTCTCGTTGACGGCGTTGCCCACTGCGGTCGGTCCGCCGCCAACGGACAAGCCCTTGTAGCAAGCGATCAGACCCGCCGAAAGCCCGAAGAGCAGTGCTTTAACGAGGGACACTATGACCTGCGGAAGGCCGGTCAGCAGGGTCATCCCGAAGATGAAGGCTCCCGGCGTGACGTGCTGGACGTACACCACGAAGAAGTAGCTGCCGGTGAGACCTACTACCGCGACCGCCGAATACAGTAGCAGCGCAACGAATGTCGCAGCGATGACCCGAGGCACCACCAGCGCCTGGATGGGATTGACGCCGATGACCTTCATTGCGTCGATCTCTTCGCGAATCGTCCGGGCACCCAGATCCGCACACATCGCGGTGGAGCCGGCCCCGGAGACAACGATCGCCGTGACCACTGGCCCGACTTGGGTGATCGAGGCCAGTGCGGCCCCGGCACCGGACAGGTCGCCGGCGCCGACCTCGATCAGCACGATGTTGAGCGTGAAGACGATGAGGACGGTGTAGGGAATCGACAGCACCAGCGTCGGCACGATCGACACCCTCGCGACGAACCAGATCTGGTCGATCAATTCGCGCACCGCAAAGGGTCGCCGGAAGGCGGCGGCGAATGTCTCGCCGGCCAGAACGACAAAGTCGCCCACCGCTCTCGCGGGCTTTGACCACTCGACCCGCGACAGGGTCGATCCCCCCGAATTTTCAGGCACCGGCTACCCGCTCCCCCGATTGCTGTACCGGTGTGACAAAGACCACGACTTGATCGCTTGACTAGTTAGCTGCAACCTGTCAGTCGGGCTGGGTGGACATGCCGTCCAGTTTGCTGGAAAAGCACGTCTGAGCTGGTATAACTTACCCACACGCGCAGGCGGAGTAGCGACGGCTGCGGCGATCATCGGATTTGCTCGCTTTGCCGGTTGTCGATGCGACTCATCGCGCTCCTCTGTCGAAGGGAAGACTGGGGGATTCGACCTACTGTCTGCGGGCACGTACACGCGCGGCCAGCCGACCGCAATGCAAAGCTTGCCTACACACACAGACCACGTCGGTAACTTACGGACACGACGCGCGACTCGGGAGAGTTGCAATCAACCAGAGAAAATCAGGCAGAGATTAACCGACTCCTGCGCCGCCTTCGGCGATCCGGCGCACGGCGGTGAGGAAGACGTCGATCTCTTCGATGGTGTTGTAAAGGGCGAACGAGGGACGGACCGTCGCCTCCAGTCCCAACCGCCGCAGGGCCGGCTGCGCGCAGTGATGGCCGGCGCGCACCGCGATGCCTTCGGCGTTGAGCGCCTTGCCCACCTCGACGGGATCGTGTCCTGCCAGCACGAACGACAGCACGCTGGCTTTCTGAGTTGCGGTGCCCACCAGACGAACTCCTGGGATGTCGGCCAACCGCGGCGTCGCGTACTCCAGCAACGTGTGCTCGTAGGCGGCGATGCGGTCGAGCCCCAGCCGCTGCACGTAGCGCAGAGCCTCGGTGAGTCCGACCGCGTCGGCGATGTTGCCGGTGCCGGCCTCGAATTTGGTCGGCGGGCCTTGATACAGCGACCGTTCCAGCGTGACGTCGGCGATCATGTGGCCGCCGCCCTGCCATGGCGGCGTCTCGGTCAGCGCCTCCTCGGTGCCATAGAGCGCACCGATCCCGGTGGGCCCATAAATCTTGTGTCCGGAGAACGCGAAGAAGTCGGCGCCCAGCTCGGCCACGTTGACCGGGATGTGCTGAATGGACTGGGCGCCGTCGATCAGCACCCGAGCGCCGTAGCGGTGACCCATTTCGACGATCTTGTCCACCGGGACCACGGTGCCCAGCGCGTTAGACACCTGGCTGGCCGCGACCAATTTGGTGCGTGGGCCCAGCAGCTGCTCGAACTCGTTCAGCAGCAGGTTGCCGGCGTCGTCGATCGGCGCCACTTTCAGGATGGCGCCCGTTTTCTGCGAGATGAGCTGCCAGGGAACGATATTGGCGTGATGTTCCAGGTGGGTGATGACGATCTCGTCACCAGGCTGCAGGTGCTTGCCGCCCCACGCATGCGCCACCAGGTTGATGGCCTCGGTGGTGCCGCGCACGAACACGATGTTCTCGGATGACGGTGCGCCGATGAATTCCGCGACGGTGTCGCGAGCCTCCTCGTAGGCGTCGGTAGCCCGCGCCGCCAACTCGTGGGCGGCGCGGTGGATGTTGGAGTTCTCATGCGTATAGAAGTGGGACAGCCGGTCGATCACCACCTGCGGCTTCTGGGTGGTGGCCGCGTTGTCGAACCAGATCAGCGGCTTTCCGTGGATGACCTCTTTGAGGATCGGGAAATCCGCCCGCACCGCGTTGACGTCGAACACCTCGTGGTCGTCCGCCAGCACCGGTACCGGCTGACCCTGTTGCAGGAAGTAGTAGTTGTGCTCGTCACCGTGGGGGCTGTCCGCGGCGGCCTGCCCACCGATGCCGACGGGCGGCGTGTCAGACCAGCCGAGGTCGAGCACCGATGGCGCGTCGGCCGGCCAGTAGGGCGCCTCGCCGCGCGGCGCCACGGGAACAGTGGGCATCGCTCCGGCCAGCACGCCGGGCACCGTCGGCACGATGCCGACAGTGGGCACCGCGAACGCGCTCAGATCGGTCGGCGGCAGGTAGGGATCTGCGATCCCCCCGGTCGTCGCCGCGGCTGAGGGCGCTGCCGTGGTGTCCGGCACGCTGCCCCGCGGGGCAACCGGCGCGGTCTGCGGCGGTAGCTCGGGCTCCGGGGACGTCGGAGCGGGGACGTAGATGTCGGAGACACCGAGCAACGGAACCGGCGCCGGGTACTGGGTCGCGGAGCCCGCTGCGGTCTGACCCGCCGACGTCGCCGCCGTGGTATCCGGCACGTTGCCCCGCGGGGCAACGGGCGCCGACTGCGGGGGGCTGTCGAAACCCGGCCGGATGCTGGCCGCATACAGCTGACTGGCCAGCGCGGCGAGTTCCGTAGCGCTGATGGGCAGGTCGCTTTCGGCGTCTAGAGCGCGGTGCTCACTTGTACTCATGGAACTGGTCCACTGATGCGCCATCGAGCACGGCGAGCGCGTCGTCGGTCAGCACGGCCAACGACGTGTAGAGCGTGACCAGGTATCGAGCGATCGCCGATGCGTTGATGCCGGTGAACCGCACCGACAACCCCGGCGCCTGCTCGCCGACCAGGCCGGGCTGGAACAGCCCCACGACGCCCTGGCGCTCCTCGCCGGTGCGCACCAGGATGAACTTGGTCTTGCCGTCCTCGACGGGCACCTTGTCCGACGGAATCAGCGGGATACCGCGCCACGTGATGAACTGCGCCCCGAACAAACTCACCACGACCGGCGGCACTCCGCGGTAGGTGGCCTCGCGACCGAACGCCGCGATACCCAGCGGGTTGGTCAGGAAAAAGCTCGGCGTCTTCCAGACCTTGGTGATCAAGGCGTCGAGGTCATCGGGCGTGGGAGCACCGCCCAGCGTCTGGATGGTCTGCTCGGGCGTCGCCTGGGCCAGCAAGCCGTACTCGGGGCTGTTGATCAGCTCGAATTCTTGGCGTTCCTTGATCGTCTCGATGGTCAGCCGCAGCTGCTGGGCGATTTGGTCGTGCGGGCTGGAGTAGAGGTCGGACACCCGGGTATGGACGTCGAGCAGCGTGGAGATCGACCGCAGCGTGTACTCGCGCGGGCTGGTCTCATAGTCCACGTAGGTCTCAGGCAGCGGCTCCTCCGTGCCGGCACCCTCGTCGGCGTGGATTGCAACCTGCTCCGGGTTCACCACCCGGTTGACGCGGTACAGGCCGGCTTCCACCGGCACCCAGCTCAGCAGATGCAACAGCCAGCGGGGCGTGATCGTGGAGAGCTGTGGCACCGTCTTCGTCGCATTGGCGAGCTGCCGGGCACCGAGATCGCCAAGCGCCTGGGACTCGTTTTGGGCCGAGGTCATCGTGGTCCTTCCGTCTTGGTCCAGTGTCGTGGAGCGTGTCGGGCGAACAGCGACCGACCTATGGCGCCGCGCCGAGCCTACGCAAGCTTAAAACTCACGGAGATTTTATCGCCGGCGGGCCCTCAAACCGCTGCCACAAACCCGCCGAGAATCATGCCCTATAGTGAATCTCATGCAACAGGCTGCACAGCTGCGCTTTGTCCGCTCGCGCCGGCTTGCCGTGAGTTGTTGTTGTTGTTGTCGTTGATTTCCTGACGCCCAGCTGACGTTCAAATCCTCGCGCGTTTATCCCGCAAGCGGTCGGCCCCGCCGGCCTATGCGGTGACACAGCACCGCGCGCGATCGGATTCTTTCAGGAAGACCGACAACCCCCATGACCGTTTTAGCCATACCTGCGCCGACGCAGGTGACAGCCCGCCGACGCGTGGTCGTCCGACCGGCCAAAGAACTGCCCCGGATGACCCGCTACCGCGGCGGCACCTACTCGCACACCGTGGACAGGATCGTGTTCGCCGACGGCAGCACCGCGCGCACCGACCTGATCAGGCTCAACCCGAACTTGGACGCCTACTCGCTGGATTTCAGCGGTATCTCCCCGCGCCTTCCGTCGAGGTACCGGCTGGGCACCTGGTCAGCGCTGCCCCATCTGCGCGGCCGCGGCCGTGAAGCCCAGATCAGCTGGATCCTGCGTCATTCCTTCCCGATCATCACGACCGCGGAGTTGAGCCGGCAGCTTCGCGCCGCGGGTTATCCGTTGGGCGCAGCCAACATCAGCGACCACGAAGCCATCGCGGCGACTCAAGCCGCGATCTGGTACTTCACCAACGACCTGGCGCTGGACACCCAGCCACTCAACGTCCCTGTCGCCGTGCGACATGGCCCGGGACCGGTCCTCAGCTACGAATTCGACGGCCAACCCCAGATCGGCGGCTATTCGGTGTGGACCACCTCGGACACGCCAGTCAGCCTGCGATTGCAAAAATCAGCCAACGGCGTTGACTGGCATGATGTTTCGGGTTCCCAACTGACCACTGATCCGGCCAAGGGCCGCTACCAGCGCGCACTCGGCGTGGGCAGCACGGTGTCGTCGAGCAGCCACGGCCGCCGCGGGCGCGGCTTCCGCTACTACCGACTCGTCACCGCGTCGCCCACCGGCAGAACCGGCATCGGTCACGTCCGGTTCTGGCTCACCGGCACAAGGCATTACCGCAACGCGGACCGGATCGTGCACCTGTACAACTACCTGCTCGCCGGGGCGAACGCCGCCCTGCGCGAAGCCGACGAACCACAACTGGTGACCAGGCACGCGGTCGCCGACAGTGGGCTGGTGGGCCCGTTTTACGTTCGAATCCCGCTGGCGCTCAACGTTACCGATGGCCATGCACTGGTCGACGCGGACGGCGTCACCATCGACGGCCCGGTGCAAACCGGTCGCGACTTCTATGTACGAACGGCGCCAGGCACGTCGACGACGACGCTGACCGCGACAACACCGCGGGCTCTTGTCGGCCGGGTATTGACCGGAGTGGCTGCAGATGGGCCGGCACGCCGCTTCACCCCGGTCGCCCTGGCGGCACCCGCTGACGTTGCAATTCACTTCGACATCGGCTGGGATTGAAGCTGTGACTATCGCTGACGACATCACCCAACTGATCGGAAACACGCCCCTGGTCCGGCTGAACCGGGTTACCGACGGCATCGGCGCGGACGTTGTCGCGAAGCTGGAATCCTTCAACCCGGCGGCCAGCGTCAAAGACCGCCTCGGCGTGGCCTTGATCGACGCGGCCGAAGAGGCCGGCTTACTCAAGCCGGACACCATCATCCTCGAGCCGACAAGCGGGAACACCGGCATCGCGCTGGCGATGGTGTGCGCGGCCCGCGGCTACAAGCTGACACTGACCATGCCGGAGACGATGAGCGTCGAACGCCGGAAGTTGCTGCTCGCCTACGGCGCCGAACTCATCCTGACCCCGGGCCCCGAGGGCATGCCCGGCGCCATCGCCAAGGCCGAGGAACTGGCGAAGACCGACCAGCGCTATTTCGTACCTCAGCAGTTCGAGAACCCCGCCAATCCGGCAATCCACCGCAAGACCACCGCCGAAGAGGTCTGGCGTGACACCGACGGCAAGATCGACATCTTCGTCGCCGGCGTCGGCACCGGCGGCACGATCACCGGCGTCGCGCAGGTCCTCAAGGAACGCAAGCCCTCGGTGCAGTTCATCGCCGTGGAACCGGCGGCCTCGCCGGTACTCTCCGGCGGCAAGAAGGGCCCCCACCCGATCCAGGGCATCGGCGCCGGCTTCGTTCCGCCGGTGCTCGACATGGATCTCGTCGACGAGGTCGTCACCGTCGGCAACGACGACGCGGTCACCTTGTCCCGGCGGTTGGCCCGCGAGGAGGGACTGCTGGTCGGCATCTCGTCGGGCGCGGCGACAGTGGCCGCCCTGCAGGTCGCCCGGCGCCCCGAGAATGCCGGCAAGCTGGTCGTCGTCGTATTCCCGTCCTTCGGCGAGCGCTACCTGAGCACGCCGCTCTTCGCGGACGCGGCCGACTAGCCATGATCGCAGGCATGCGGGACGACATACGGGCAGCCAAGGAGCGCGATCCCGCCGCCCCGAGCACACTGCAAGTCGTCTTCGCCTATCCAGGTGTCCACGCGATTTGGGGCCACCGGGTCAGTCACTGGCTGTGGGGCCGCGGTGCGAAGGTGACCGCGCGCACGCTCGGGGAGATCACCCGCATCCTGACCGGCGTCGACATCCATCCGGGGGCCAGCCTGGGCACCGGGCTATTCATCGACCACGCGACCGGCGTGGTGATCGGCGAAACCGCCGAGGTAGGCGACGACGTCACGATTTATCACGGCGTCACTCTCGGCGGTACCGGCGCCGACACCGGCAAACGCCATCCGACCATCGGAGACCGGGTGATCATCGGCGCCGGCGCCAAGGTCCTCGGCCCAATAAAAATCGGCGACGACAGCCGGATCGGCGCCAATGCCGTCGTGGTCAAAGAAGTCCCGGCAAGCTCAGTGGTCGTCGGGGTTCCCGGGCAGATCATCAGCCGCCAGCGGCCGGGCGCCGACAGCCAGGATGACTCGATGATGCCTGACCTGGTGGGCGTCAGTCTGCAGTCACTGCTGACCAGGGTCGCCAAACTGGAAGCTCAAGATCACACCCCGCAGACCGGCCGGGTCATCCGGCCTCCCGAGTCGGGCGTCTGGCATGGCGAGGACTTCTCGATCTAAGCGTCCGGCGTCAGGCCGCGCGGACGTCCTGCCAGGCCTCGTAGCCGCCCAACAGCTCCGAGACCTCGTGAAAGCCCGAAGCTCGAAGCAGGCTCGCGGCGACCAGCGATCGGTAGCCGCGTGCGCAGTAGGTGACTTGGGTTCACCGGGTACCTCTGAAATCAGAGGCACTACTACATGAGCACACCTGCGGCACAAACCATTTCATGGTGTCAGCCCAGAAGCCGTCGTGACTTTGCAAGCACCACGCGTATCTTGGCCCGTGGCGGTCAAGCATGCGTTCGGGGGCGCTCAAGCTGATGGAACTGGGGCGTGAGCACCAATGCTGCGACGGCGTCGAACACTGTCAGCGTCTGGTCAGGGTCGGGCACTGAGCTGAAGACCGGCCCGAAGGCGGTACGTCCGCCGATCGTGATCAGCGGGCTGCCGCCGATGCCTCCCAACGCATCTTGACTGGCCTCATGAGACTGCAGCACCGCCGCGTCCAGGGCGGCATCGGCTAATGCTGCAGCGGTGGTGCGGTGTGCACCCACCGCCGCGGCCACCTGGTCGACAAGCTGATCGTCGACTGCCGCCGAGCGATCAAAGTACTGCTGACCGAAGGCGAAGTAGGCCGTGGCCAGCGCGCCCGGCCCGGCCTCGTCACGCAAGGCGGCCATCAGCCGGCCGACCTTTCGTGAGTCGTTCATGCGTGCCTGCTGCGGAGGCGGCAGCTGCCGTCCCTCGTTGAGGACCGCTAGGTTCATCAGGCGCAGATCGATCTCGAACCCTGCCTTCTCGGCAGCGGATCGCAGCCAGCGAGCGGTGTTCCAGGAGAATGGACACACCGGGTCCAGCCATAACGTCACCGCGCCGTGCACGCGATCTGATGCCTGCATGTCAGTCATCCCCACTCCTCAACGGCCCTACTGGTCTATACCATACCCCCTAGGGTACATTGCCAGAGATGCCTGCTCCGAAAGTCACCGGACATAGGGCCGAATGGCCCTGTGTCGTAGGGCGGTCCGAGCGTGAAGTTAAAGCGACAACGACGAGGCCAGCGGTAAGGAAGTTTGAATGTTGACCGTTCTCAAACGGACCTGGGTGCCGCTCGTCGTCGTGATGGCGGTTGTCCTCGGTGGTGTCACCGTCGTTCGACTCCGCAGCGTTTTCGGCTCTGAGGAAATCTTTGCCGCGACCGGCAGCAGCGCCGAACCGCTTGAACCGACCCATCTCAAGCAGGTGACATACGAGGTTTACGGTCCACACGACACAACAGGAAGCGTGAGCTACTTGGACAAGAACGCCAAGCCGGAACAGGCGACCTTCACCGGCTTGCCCTGGACCTTCACGATCACCACGACGGTGCCCGCCGTGATCGCCAACGTTGTGGCGCAGAGCAATAGCGACAACATTGGCTGCCGCATCACCGTCAACGGCGTGGTCAAAGACGAGCAATCCTCGGCCGGGCACCACGCCCAAACGTCCTGTCTGGTCAAGGCCGCATGAACACCGACAACGCCGACAACGAAAACCGTCCGAAATTCATGCGGTTCGTCCGCAGGTTCGCCGTGCCGATACTCGTTGCATGGCTACTGCTGACCGTGGCTTTGAATGTGCTTGTGCCGCCGATCGAATCGGTCGCGCGCAACCACGCGGTGACGATGTCACCGCAAGATGCGCCGGCCATGATCGCCGCGAAACGCATCGGCGAGAAATATCACGAGTCGGACTCCGACAGCATCGCGATGATCCTCCTGGAGAGCGATAAACAACTCGGCGACCAAGCGCACCGTTACTACGACGGCTTGGTGAAAAAGCTGCAGGCGGACCCCAAGCACGTGCAGCACATCCAAAACGTGTGGGGAGATCCGCTCACCGCCGCCGGCGTCCAGAGCCGGGATGGCAAAGCCGCTTATGTCGAACTCAACCTGTCCGGCAACCAGGGCAGCACCCTGGGAAACGAATCCGTAAGAGCGGTACGCGAAATCGTCGACAGGTCAGCGCCGCCCAAAGGGCTCAAGGTCTACGAGACCGGCCCGGCGGCGCTCAACACGGACATGAACGAGGCCGCCGATAAAAGCATGTTCACCATGATGGGCGTGACGGGCGTGGTCATCATGATCATGCTCTTCATCACCTACCGCTCCATCAGCACAATGCTTCTGGTTCTCGTCATGGTCGGTGTCGAGATGGGCACGGCCAGAGGACTTGTCGCGCTTCTTGGGAACTACAACCTCTTGGGGTTCTCGACATTCGTCGTCGCGATGCTGTCCTCGTTGGCGATCGCGGCGGGAACCGATTACGCGATATTCCTGATAGGCCGGTATCAAGAGGCCCGGCAGGCCGGGCAGGATCGAGAAACGGCCTACTACACAATGTTCCGCGGAACCTTTCACATCATCCTGGGTTCGGGGTTGACCATCGCCGGAGCCTCTTTCTGCCTGCACTTCGCGCGCCTGTCGTATTTCAAGGCGCTGGGCATTCCGTCGGCTGTGGGGTTGCTCGTCGTCGTCGCAGGAGCGTTGACCGCCGCGCCCGCCGTCGTCGCGGTGGCCACTCGGTTTGGCCTGCTCGACCCCAGACGGATGATCAAGACGCGTGGGTGGCGGCGAATCGGCACCGCCACCGTGCGCTGGCCCGGTCCGGTTTTCGCGGCCTCACTGGTCATCGCCATCCTCGGCATCCTCATCATGCCGAGCATGAAGATCAGCTACAACGACCGCTTCTACATACCACCCACCCTGCCGGCGAATGTCGGATATACAGCCGCGGAGCGCCATTTCAGTCCCGCGACAATGAATCCCGATATCCTCATGATCGAGAGCGATCACGACATGCGGAATAGCGGCGACATGATCATCCTGGACAAGCTCGCCAAAGACATCTTCCGTTCGCCGGGAATCGCCATGGTGCAAAGCATCACCCGCCCACTGGGCGGCCCGATCCAGCACACCTCGATACCCTTCCAGATCAGCGCCCAGTCGATCCCGATCCGCGAGAACCTTCAATTCATGAAGGACCGCACGGCTGACATGCTCACCATGAGCGACGACCTCGGTGCCATGATCGGGTCGATGGAGCGCATGCGAGGCTTGGTGGCGCAGATGAGCAAGACGACTCATCACATCGTCGGCGATATGCACGATATGCAGTCCACGCTGGACGAGATGCGAGACCATCTGGCGGACTTCGACGATTTCGCGAGACCGTTCCGCAGCTATCTGTACTGGGAACAACACTGCTTCGACATCCCAGTCTGCTCGGCGGCCAAGTCGGTGTTCGAGGCGATGGACGGTGTGGACAAGTTCAGCGAGAACATGAGCACGCTGATCAACGACATGCACAACGTCGACGCGATATTGCCGCAAATGCTCTCCCAGTTCCCGCCCATCATCGCCGTCGCGGAGTCCATGCAGGGGACCCTGCTCACCATGCACAGCAGCTTCTCGGGTCTGGTCAAGCAGATGGACCAGATGACTGATACCGCAAGCGCTATGGGCCGGGCGTTCGACGCTTCCAGGAGTGGCGATTACTTCTACCTGCCGCCGGAAGCGTTCCAAAATCCAGACTTCCAGCGCGGTCTGAAACTGTTCCTATCGGCGGACGGCAAAGCCGCGCGGTTCATCATTACCCACGACGCGGATCCGGCGACTGTCGAGGGCATTTCCGCCGTTGAACCCGAGTTGGCCGCCGCGCATCAAGCGGTGAAGGGAACAGCGCTCACCGACGCAAAGTTCTACCTCGCCGGGACAGCGGCGATATACCGCGATATCCAATCGGGGTCTCACTACGACCTGCTTATCGTGGGAATCGCGGCGTTGACATTGATTTTCGCCGTCATGCTGATCATCACCCGGGCTCTGGTGGCTTCCCTGGTGATCGTCGGAACGGTGTTGCTCTCGCTGGGCGCTGCCTTCGGGCTGTCAGTGCTTGTGTGGCAGCACATTTTCGGCCTGGATTTGAACTGGATCGCGCCCGTCTTCGGGTTGATCATTCTGCTGGCCGTCGGATCTGACTACAACCTGCTGCTGGTTTCGCGATTCCAGGAGGAAATACGCGCAGGATTGAACACCGGCATCATCCGCTCGATGGGCGAAACCGGCGGTGTTGTCACCGCGGCGGGGCTGGTGTTCGCCTTCACCATGATGTCCATGGTCGCCAGTGACTTAGGCTCCATCGGCCAGGCCGGCAGCACGATCGGCCTTGGGCTGCTGTTCGACACCCTGATTGTGCGCTCGCTGATGACGCCGTCGATCGCCGCGCTACTGGGACGCTGGTTCTGGTGGCCTCACCGCGTCCAGCCTCACCCGGCCAGTCGTGGGCCCCGGCCCCTGGGAGCGCATCGGCCGGTGCGTTCACCGCTGCTAGCCGACCAAACCTCCGACGCGTTCCTCGCCACACGCCATTGATCACGCGGCAGACGAAGGGCGAGCCGCTGCATCCCGGCTGCAATACCCCCCGGGGTAAGATAGCAGCTACCCTACCCCGCCGGAGGAACCGATGATCGACGACGCCGACCGCATGGATGCTGTGCTCAGCAGACTGCGCCGTGCCCAAGGCCAGCTGGCCGGGGTAATCACCATGATCGAACAAGGCCGCGATTGCAAAGATGTCGTCACCCAACTCGCGGCGGTATCCCGAGCGCTCGATCGGGCCGGCTTCAAAATCGTTGCCACCGGCATGCGCCACTGCATCACAAGCAACGAGGCAGGCACACCACCAGCCCTCACCGAAGACGAACTGGAAAAACTCTTCTTGTCCCTCGCCTAAACGGCAAGGCTTTCGTGCCGTTTGGCACGGGTCTGAGCAACTCGGCGTACGCCTCGGCCCACATTCTCCGCGTTGGACCGTGCGGTCGTGATCCGCAGCTAGCCCAACTCGCGCGGCAGCGCACGCTGATCGATCGCCAGCAATGCGCCGTCGGGCCAGCGATAGCCTCGACTAGACGCGTTGCAGCTTGACTTACCGAATTCGACGAGACAACCGCGCTGCTCTGGCACACAATGACCTGATGCGACTTCTTCTCGCGCTGGCCAGCGTGGCCGCGGTCCTCGGCCTGGCGGTGCCGGCGCTGGCAGACCCGTCCGCCCCTCCAGCTCCGCCCGACCCTGCTGCCGATTCGAATTTCATCGCCTCGCTCAAGAACGCGGGCATGACCTTTCGTAAAGAGTCCGATGCCGTCGCGGCCGGCAGACTGGCCTGCGACATGATGAACTCGGGGACGTCCGAACAGGACGTGGTAAACAAATTGGCGGCGCTCAATCCGGGATTGAGCACCGGCGGTGCCATGAAGTTCGCGGCGCTCGCATCCAGCGCGTATTGCCCGGACTACCTGACCAAGTCGAGCCAGCACACCACGCAACCCCTGATCCCCGGACTGGGTCGCTGAGGCCGTTGAGAAGGCCATGAAGCGCCTGCTCCCCCGGGTGGACTCGAACCACCAACCCTTCGGTTAACAGCCGAATGCTCTGCCAATTGAGCTACAGGGGACTGCTCGGTGACCGCGTGCATATCGGCGCGGATCGCTGGATGACTTTAGCGTACCGGCCTGCCCCCGCCCAATCAGCCTGATCGCCCGCCGCACGGCACCTGTCCGTGGGTATGGGGCAGGATGGATGGATAAGCCACCAACCTCGGAAGGGACCGCATTGATCCGATACGTCGTCGTGCTGGGACTGGGCTATGTGTTGGGCGCCAAGGCCGGACGGCGCCGCTACGAGCAGATCGTCGGCACCTACCGCGCCCTCACCAGCAGCCCCGCCACCAAGTCGGTCATCGAAGCGGGACGGCGCAAGGTCGCGGATCGGGTTTCACCCGACGAGCCGATGGTGACGTTGACCGAGATCGACGACGCGACCAGCGTGGTCGAGCCCCAGCGACCACACCCGTGACGCCTCAGGCGGTGAGGTCGCCGCTGGCTTGCTCCAGCAGGCTGCGCCGGTAGGCCTCCATGGCGACCAGATCGCCGAACAACGCGTGGTACTCGTCGCCCTGCTCGACCGGTGACATCCGCTGCAGCTTGGACTTCACGTCCGCGATCTGCCTGCCGATCCACACCTCTTGCAGGCGCGCCAACACGCCGGCGATGTAGCGCGGCAGCTTGTCATCGTCGTCGACCCGGATGCTTTCGACACTCAGCTCGCTGATCAACCCGGCGGCCGCGGGCGACGGGGCCTTTTGCCGCACCGCCTCAAGCCATTCCGCCCCGCCGACGCCGGTTCCGGTGCCGCCGGCCGCGGCGATGGCAGCTGACACCGCGGCATAGCCGGGATGGGTGAAGCTTTCGACGGTGAGCGTGTCGAACACCGGGCCGGCCAGCGCCGGGTACTGCAGCGCCGATTTGAGCGCCTCGCGCTGCGGCCACAGCGTCGGGTCTTTGGGATCAGGACGAATAGCGGCAGGCACGGTCGCCGCCTTGGCGGTAACCTGCCCGGCCCCACGGAGCCTGCCGGTAGCGCGGCCCTGGCTGGTCGGGTTTTTGGCTTCTTCCCGTACCCGGCCGATCACCTGTGCGACATCCGGCCAGCCGACCCAGCCCGCCAGTTGCCGCGCGTACTCGTCGCGCAGGGTCGGGTCCTTAATCTGGGCGACGATCGGCACACATCGGCGCAGCGCGGACACCCGTCCCTCCGCGTTGTCCATATCTATGTCACTCAGCGTCGCGCGGATCGCGAACTCGAATAACGGAGTTCGTCGCGCCACCAGATCCCGCAGCGCGCCGTCGCCGGAGGCCAGCCTCAGATCGCACGGATCCATGCCGTCGGCCGCGACCGCGACGAACGACTGGCCGGCCAGATGCTGCTCACCGGAGAACGCTTTGAGCGCCGCCGCCTTGCCCGCTTCGTCGCCGTCGAACACGTAGATGAGCTCACCGCGAAAGAAGTTGTCGTCCATCATTAGTCGGCGCAACATCGACAGATGTTCGTCACCGAATGCGGTGCCGCAGGATGCCACCGCCGTCGTCACTCCGGACAGATGCATCGCCATCACGTCGGTGTAGCCCTCGACGACGACGGCCTGATGCCCCTTGGCGATGTCGCGCTTGGCCAGGTCGATACCGAACAACGCTCCGGACTTCTTGTACAGCAACGTCTCTGGGGTGTTGACGTACTTCGCTTCCATGGGATCGTCGTCGAACAGCCTCCGCGCCCCGAACCCGATCACCTCGCCGGCCGACGTCCGGATCGGCCACAGCAGCCTGCGGTGGAACCGATCGATCGGGCCGCGGCGGCCCTCCCGGGACAGGCCTGCGGCTTCGAGCTCTTTGAACTCAAAACCCTTGCGCAGCAAGTGCTTCGTCAGCGAATCCCAGCCTGACGGCGCAAAGCCGCAACCGAAATGACGGGCGGCGTCGGCGTCGAAATTCCGCTCGGTCAGGTATTTCCGTGCCGGCTGCGCCTCCGGGGATTCCAGCGTCGCTGTGTAGAACTCCAGTGCCTCGGCATTGGCGGCGAGCAGTCGGCTGCGACTACCCCGGTCACGCTGCACGGCGGTCGCTGCCGCCCCGGTGTAGCTGATGGTGTGCCCGACCCGGTCGGCCAGCAGTTCGACGGCCTCGACGAAGCTGACGTGTTCGATCTTCTGCAGGAAGGCATACACGTCGCCGCCCTCGCCGCAGCCGAAGCAGTGAAAGTGGCCGTGGTTGGGCCGCACGTGAAACGACGGCGACTTCTCGTCGTGAAAAGGGCAGAGACCCTTCAGCGAATCCGCGCCGGCTCGACGCAACTGGACGTAGTCGCCGACGACGTCTTCGATGCGGACTCGTTCGCGGATGGCGGCGATGTCGCGATCGGAGATGCGGCCGGCCATCGGCACAGTGTAGGAGGTCTGGTCCGTCTCCGAGGCCGCGACGATTGACTGGCGGTGGCTAACCGGTGCCGATCACGCCGCACGCGAATCGCTTCTCCGCGTCAGGGGTGTGCTGGGCGCCGTGGACCATGAGAGCGGTCTTGGCGCCGGCCAGAAGGTCATCCCTGGTGAAGGCATCCGTGGTGGTCACCAGGTACGCCGCGCCGTCTTGGCGCACCTGCAGCGATGTCAGGTCTCCGCTCATCGGCTCACCGGTGTGCCCGGGCGCCTGATAGTGCATGCCGGCCGACATGAAGTCGCCGGGCGCGCCGCCCATCGGGTCGACCGAGTTCGGCTCGCACTTGCCGACCCCGTGGATGTGCATGGCGTGCAAACCCGGCGTCAGGATGTGGTCTGCGGTCGTCTTCACCGTGAGGGTCGCGTACCCGTTGGCGAACTCGAAGGTGGCAGTGGCCACCGACCGGCCATCGGCGGTGTGTAGTTGGGCGCTGAGAGTTTGAGCACCCGCCGGGGCGCTGGTCGAACTTGCAGTGGACGACGGCTGATGCGAGCTACAGGCGCTGAGTGCGGCGGCGAGAGACATTGCGGCAACGACAACTGTGGGTTTGAACATGAGCCGACTTTAGTCCGGCTCTGGTCTCATCCCTGGGTGGTCTCGATGCGTTCCAGGCGCCCCTCGGTGTAGGAGGCGATCTGGTCGACGATCACGCGCAGCCGCTGACCGTCGTCGGCGGCGGCGTTGAAGGCGGGCACGAGAATCGGGTCAAGGGTGTGCGGCGCTTTCGCCAGCAGACCATC
>CAWIAC010000052.1:0-198389 GCA_963833935.1 uncultured Actinomycetota bacterium
GCCAGATCGCGTAGGCGGCCATGCCAATCGTCGCCGCAGCCCCCAGGTAGGTGATGAGGAACGGTGCATCCGAGCCGACGGTGAGCCAGATCGGAAGTGCCAGACCGCCGTTGACCATGCCGTCGGCCATGGGCAGCAGCGGGATGACGGCCGCCAGCTGCCAGCCGTCGCCCAACTTGCCGTGCAGCGCGAAGATCAGCGCACCGGCCGCCATCGGCATGATCGACTGCACGGCCGCCTGCCACAGCGGAAATCCCCAGAAGTTCAGTGGCTGGTTGCCGTAATACCTGTGAAATCCGGTCAGCACGCCAGGCGTCTCGACCAGGACGTTACAGACCGCGAAGATCCCCCAGAGCTGCCAGATCCGCACCGCGGGAACTGCTTTGGCGAAAATCCGGTAGGCGAGGTAACCCTGGCCCCCGACGAACCACGGGTAGGCGAACACCAAGGCCCACGGGATCGGGCGGTCGAGCGCGGTAAAAGCGGTATGTTGCCCGATCGCGGGAAAATACAGACAACTCAGAACGTCGGCGACGGGTTCGAACAACGCGGCCAGAGCGCCGCCGATGAAGCAGAACAGCAGCAACGGCCCTTTGCCCTGCCGCACGTGGTTGATGGCGATGCCCAACACGATCACCATCGGTACTCCCGTGACGAACGTGAAGAGCAGTTGTGCCGCGGCAGGCATCGTCGTGTGGGCGATATCGGGCACGTGGTGGCTCATCGGATGCTCCTGCATGTTCGGCCCCCGATCAGGATGGCAAGGTGGGCATGGGTTCCGGTGGTGGATGGTCGATTCCGATCAACGGCGCCAGCGCCTGAGTGGCGATGTTGTTCACCGGCCACGGCGAGTCGGGACCGATCACGCCGAACGTCTTGAACAACGTCCCCATTCGTTGCAGGTGGACGGCCAGTCTGAAGGCCGCAAACACCTCATAGAACGCGAAGTCGTCGATGGGCAGTCCGGTCGCTTCGCCCCAGAGTGCGACGGTCTGGGCCTTCGACAGGAAGCCCGGTAGGCCGCAGGGGTCGTCCGGGTCGCCGGTGTGGGCGTCCCCGAGCAGCGCTTTCTCGACCAGGAACCACCAGCCGAGGTCCTGCAGCGGATGCCCGATGGAGGCCATCTCCCAGTCGATGACCCCTACGGTGCGAAAGTCGCGAAATATCAAGTTGCCCAGCCGGGCGTCGCCCCAACTCAGCGCCAGCGGCTCGGGTCCGGCGGGGCGGTTGGCAGCAAGCCACTGGCGGCCCGCCTCGGCGATCGGGTTGGGCTCGTCTTGCGCGGCCCACTGCAGCGCTTCGTCGTAATACTGCAAGCGCCCGTCGAGGCCGGCCGGATAAAACTCGGTGAGAAAGCCGAGCCCGGCCGCGCGCCAATCCAGGGTGTTGATCGACGCCACCGTCTCGACCGCAGACCGCCACAGTGTGCTCTGTTGCTCAGGCGAGGCCTCGCGCAGCCAGCCCTGCTGCCAATAGGGCGGCATGTCGGGCTGGACGCGGCCCGCGATGCGATCCATGACGAAAAACGGTGCGCCCAGCCATCCTTCATCCTCTTCATACCAGTGCACGCGCGGCACTGGGATGTCGTCGCGTTGCCCGAGGGCTGTCATCAACCGGCATTGTGGTTCAAAGAAGTCCGGCGCGCGGTACAGGAAGTTGAAGTCGGTGGCCTTGACGCGCAGCGCCAGCGAACGACTTTCACGTTGACCGCAGGAAGTCCATTCGGCGTCGAAGAACAGGGTCTCGTTGGTGAACCCCGCTCCGGACGGGTTGCTCACGGGCCCAATCTCGATCTCGGAGGCGTCGTCGAGCCGGCTGCCCAGCCACTTGAGCAGCGTCTCGCGGGCTTGCTCCACATCGCGCTGGGTGGGGACGCCCATCGCTACGCCTGGCCCGAGCCTTGCAGCGCTTTGTCCTGCAACCACTTCCGGAAGTGTCGGGCGTAGGTCCAGTCCTGTAGCTCACCGCAGACGGCGTTGTTTCCGTCCCAGTCCCAGCGTTCGTAGCACCAGTAGGCAGCCAGGTCCCCCCACAGTCCGGGCCAGTCCAGGCCGGAGACGATGCGGCCCTCGGCGTGCAGTGGGCGACCCAATTCATCCACGGCGTCGATGATCTCGCCCAATGGCCAGCCATCCGGAGCGGTGATGCGCTGACGGGTGCCCGAGACGATAGTCGCAGGAACGCCGTCCTTGACTTGGAAGCCGGCGGTGATCTTGTCCTTCACCCCGTCGATGGGATCGTCCTCCCAGGGGATGTCGCACGTGGCGAAGGTGTTGAACGCGTTGCGGTCATCGGCCATGCCCAGCGAATAGCCGCCGCGCAGCCGAGGCATGTTCGCCAGGATCTTGCGCGGACCCCAGGTGTGGTCGCGAAACACCACCCCGTCACTGACGTCGACACTTTCGCCATTGAGTAACAGCGTCCCGTTCATCCGGCCATAATGCTCGTAATGGCCCGTAGTAATGTCGCCTTCCACATCTCGCACAAAGTCGAACATGCCAGCGTCGACGTCATTTTTCTGGCGGTCGAGTTTCAAGTAATGAGGTGGATACGAGGCGGTGAATGTTAATTCGAATTCGCAGCCGGGAGATTCATACGTGTAACGGTGCTCCTGCTGGGGAACAATGGTTTTGCAGCCGAATCCATTCTCCAGCTTGAAGTCGAACATGTCGGCCCCCTCGGGGATGCCCATGTGCCAGCTCCAGCCATTGTGGGCAATGTTATTCATCGTTCGGCCACTCGGGTCCCAGATCAGCGGGCCGCCCATCGCCGTGTTCTGGTTCGGTCGGAAATAGAAGTAGAGCAAACCCATGAGGTCACGTTCGGGGACCCGGAAAGAAATATATGAAGCTTCGTTCCACCAGGGGTCGTTATTTCGCGGATGAAAATTATCATCCTCGACGTTGACGTCTTCCGACCAGACCATCGAACGCCCTTCCTGCAATGCGAATGAAAGTTCTCTTCGGCCGATCGGAAAACAATCCGAGAAGCCTTGCCACGTCTGTGTATACGTGTATAGTCTTGGCGATGTCAAGGCCCTGACCGGGAGGAGTCGTTGATGACCGATCGGGGTGTCGAGATCGCGATCCCGATCCTGGCCGACCGCCATCTGCCCGCCTCGGCGTTCCTGGACGCTGCCAGGGCCTACCAAGCCAGTGGCGTCGTCGACTACATGCAGGGCTGGGATCAGCTGTCCAGCATGTTCCCTCCGCAGGTGTGGAACGTCGGCAACGCCCCGATGGCCGCACTGGTCCCGGATCTCGACTCTTACCCTGACTTTGTCGCGATGCTCTCCGCGGCCAGTGTCGCCGCTCCGGGACTGGGCACCGTGATGAGCACCGATGCGGTGCGTCGCGGCCCGGCTGAGTTGATGCAGACCATGCTCACCCTCGCCAATCTGACCCAGGGCCGTGCGCAATTCCACCTGGGTTCCGGTGAAGTCAAGCAGTGCAAGCCCTTTGGCTGGCGACGCGCGGAAGGCTGGGACAAGCTCGAGGACGTGCTGCGGCTGTCGCACCTGTTCTGGGAGCACGGCGCGGAGCCCTTCGACTTCGACGGCAAATACTGGACGTTGCGGGACGCCTGCCTGGGCGGAGCCCGCAACCACCGCCCCCAGATATGGGGGCTGGGTGGCGGCCCGAAACTGATGGACTACGCGACCTCCTACTGCGACGGCTTCGCGACGCTGGCGCCCTTCGTCGCCTATAGCCCGCAGCGCTGGCACGAGATGGTGACGGCCATGAAAGAGCAGCTGGAACGCAAGGGCCGTGATCCGGACAAGTTCGGATTCGGCCTTTACAGCGCGTATCTGACTCACGAAGACGAGAATCTCATCGAGGACAAGCTCAGCAACCCGATGGTGGCGTGGTTCACCGCGGTCGTAGGCCGGGTCGTGATGACGGACTGGGACGCAGAGGGCATCGAGCCGCCGATGCCGCGAGACTGGCACTATGCGTTGCACCTCAAGCCGCACAGTCTGACCGACGCCCAAGTATCCGACATCTTGTCGCGGGTCACCCCGGCAATGTCGGACCGGGCATGGATCAGGGGCACTCCGGCGCGGGTCTCTGATCGGCTTCAGGCATTCGTCGACGCCGGCGCCACCTGGGTCAGTCTGATCGACATGATGCCGTCGATTCTCGATCTTGAGGACGGCGCGACGGCCGTGACCCGGACGTTCGATATCGCGGGGCGGCTCAAGGCGCGCAACACCGCGCTGGCTGCCACACCCTGATAGCTGTGTCGCGACCGGTGTGTCTGCTACCTACCGCGCACTGATCGTCCGGCGCTGTTGTCAATCTGCGTGGCTATTCCGTCGAGGATGAGGTTCAGACCTTCGTCATAGCCGCCTACGGCGTCGCGGGAGGTGAGTAGTTCGGCGAAAGCGGCAACGCGCGGAAATTCGGGGGCGTCGATTTCGCGCAGCCCGGCCAGGCGGGCCGATGCCGCGGCCGGGGACCGGCGACCGGTGTGCTGCTGGTTGAAGCCGGCGGTGTAGGAAGCGAGTGTGTCGTAGGCGCCGACGATTTGCCGATCCGACAGTCCCGCCCGCTCCAGCGCCGCGAACACCCTTTCCATCCAGCGAAATGCGACCTTGCCGTCGGCGGGCTGGGCGGCGATGATCTGGGCGAATTCGGGATGCGCCAACCACATCCGGTGCAGCGCGCCGAACACACCGGCTATGTCGCTCCGCCAGTCCTGGCCGTCCCCGTCGGGAACGTCCAGGTGATCGAGGAGCCGGTTGGCCAGTATGACGAGCAACTCCTCTTTGGTCTGCACGTGTCGGTACAGGCTCATCGCGGTCACACCGCAGCGGGTCGCCAGCCGGCGCATGGTGAGCGCCTCAAATCCTTCTTCGCGGATCAGCTGAGTCGCCTCGGCGATGACCGTCTCGAAATTCAGCGGGGAAGAAGCCGGCATCGGCACGACAGCAGTGTACGTGTATATCGAATGCCCGGATGGTTGAGCTCTGCGGCCTGCTCCTAAAGATTGGATGCCCCAAGCCGATTCCGCCCAATCCGCCAGGTTCATCGTCTTGAGGTAGGAGCCGTCGAGAACGGGGCGAGCCCGTAGATCAATGACAAGTAACCGGCGACAAGGGTGTCGGCGACAGCCGATGGGTCGGCGAACCCGGTGGCTCCGGCCATCGCCGCGTAGATCGAGCGTTCGGCCGACCACAACACCATGGTGGCCAGCGTGCGGCTGTCCGTCGGCGTCACGACACGCCCGGTGCTGCGGTCTTCGTCGATCGTGGTGGCCAGGCGCGCCGACAGCGCACCGAGGAAGGCGACGTAGACCGCCTTGAGCTCGGGGATGCGGGGCCACTCGGTGATCAGGCTGCGCGTCAGGCCGCGGTGCCGCGCCCCCCGCATGATCCAGCCGTCGACCGCGGCCCGGAGTTGCATCGAACTTCTGACGTCGGGGTCCTCGATCACCCGGGTGACCTCGGCACCGATTTCGTCGAGCGCGTGTCGTGCCAGGGCGATGAACGCCTCGTCGCGGCTGCCGAAGTGCTGGTAGTAGGTGGTCCGGGAGGAGAGCCCAGCCTCGGCGAGGATTTCGGACACGCCGATGTCGTCGAGCACGTGATGCTGCAGTAGGCGATCGAGGGCATCGAGGATCGACTGCCGCGTCTCGGGATTGCCGTTCTTCGCCGTCGGTGTCATGTGCGGGACCGTGGACCGCGGTCGGGTCCATAGATGGAGGCGAACCACAGCTCGAGCAGCGCGTCGCCGGCCGCTGCTACGCCGTCGATCGCCGGGTCCAGTCCGCGAAGGCCCAGGTAGAGGACTCGCTCAGAACCCCATACCAACGCTCCGGCGACAGCCTGCGCCGGCGGCCCGGGCGGTGCGGTGCCGTCGGCGCGCTCACGCTCGATCTCATGGGCGACCGCTTCGGTGAAGCGATCCAGGAATGCAACCCACAGCGTCCGAAGCTGCAGCGCGGTGTTCATGTTCTCGATCGCCGCGGCCAGGATGTGGCCTTGCTGTGTCCACAGGTCGACACCGGTCAGCAGGCTGCGCCGCAGAACCTCGGGCGAGGAGTGTTCGAACCCACCGGTCCACGGCTCGATCGAGGCGAAGATCTGATCGAATACCCGAGCAAGCAAGGACGCCACCACATCGTGCTTGGAGGCGAAGTAGTAGTAGAACGCTGCCCGCGACACCCCGGCTTCACACAAGATCTGCGCCACGCTGACCTCATGCAGCGACTCGGTTTGCAAGAGTCGCTCGGTGGCCTCGAAGATCGCTAGTTCCGGGCCGCTTCGGCCGGTGTGGCTGCGAAAACGCCGACCGGCCCCGTCACCCACTTCCAGGACGCTACCCGACATCCTGGGCACGATCCGCGGCTCGGTCCAGGCCGTCTTGTGGCTGGACGTCCTCAAGCAGTGACACGCGCAGTCGCTCAATAGTGCTGGCTGCCAGGCCCATTGCCTGTAGGTAGCCCTCGATGCTGCCGTGCGCGGCCTCCGCCTCGTGCAGGGCGGCGAGCAACGCATCGGGGGCGGCGGCGACCATGAGATCAAGCCCAGGGCCGGGCTCGGCGCCGGCCGGCAGCAGTAGGATCAGACGCTCCCGCACGCGGGCGGGATCGGGTGCGCAGCGGACGTACTCGGCGAGCACGGTCTGCTCGTCGACCCCGAGCACACGCTGTAGTAGCGCGGACATCACCCCGGTGCGGTCTTTGCCGGCGGCGCAGCCGAAGCCGGCCGGCAGCGGCGAGTCGAGGGCTCCGATCGCGCTGGCAAGCGTCGGGCCGTCGTCGCGGACCATCTGCAGGTACATGCTGGTGATCAGCGCGCGGGCATCGGCATGCGAGACGGTGCCCGCCGCCAGGTCCTTGAGTCGGGCAACCTTGATCGGCAGGTGGAAGTACGTGATCGCGTGTTCGGCGCAGAAGTCGATCAATGCCTGGCGGTCCTCGTCGGCCGCGCGCAGATCCACCAAGCTGCGCAGCCCCAGCCGGGACACGGTGTCGAGCTCGTCGTCGTTCACCAGAGAACCCGAGATTCGGTAGATGCTGCCGGTGCGCATCGCGCGTCCGTCGACGGTGAGATGCCCGCCGACGTCCTGGAACGCCACGGCATCCGGTCTCACCCCACGCCTCCGCCAGGGGGGCCACCCGCGGCGACCAGCTCGCCCGTTGGCTGCGGCTCGGGCGACGACGTCTCCATGTCGTCTATCGTCACCCGGCCGGTGTCGCCATGCACGGTGATCGTCGCCCCGTCCGGGATGAGCCCCATCGCGCCCGCGATCTGGACGGACGGCAAGCCGTACTCGCGCGACAAACACGACGCGTGCGAGAGCATGCCGCCGGTCTCGGTGACCACGCCCTGGACCACGACAAACACCGGCGTCCAACCCGGATCTGTGCTGTTGCAGACCAGGATTTCCCCGGACCTGACCTTGCCGATCTCCTTCTGCGTGCGCACAATTCGTGCCGTGCCGGTCACCGTGCCGCGGCTGGTCGGGATGCCCTGCAATCGGCCATCCCCGGCCGCGACATCCGCGGCCCCGAGATCCGCGGGCCGGCCATGCCGCATGAACATCGGCAGACCCGCCACCTTGTTCTCGTTGCGTTCCCAGTCGCGGCGGCGGGCGGCGATCTTGGCGTTCACCAACGCGCGGCTGCCGCGCCCGTCGAGCGCGTCATACAACTCGTCCTTGGTGAGGAAGAAATGGTCGTCCTCGCGCTCGAGCCTGCCGCGCTCCCTGCCGCGCCGGGCAAGTTCATTCAGCACCATCTTCAGCGACAATGTCATGCGGTCCAGCGACCAGCGCTGATCGTCGCGCAAAACGATGAAATCGTGGATGTAGTTGATCAGCTTCGTGAAAGCCGCGCCCTTCCACGTGCCCATCGGCTGGTCACGGACGGCGGCGACGATCTTGGCCACCGCCGCGTCCCGGCGCGCGTTGACGTCATGCTCGCGACTTTCCGGGTCGACGGGGTCGGCCACGCTGAGCAGGGTCTGGAAGTTGCGATAGTCGATCCACGGATCCTCGACACGGCGGGCGAAGATGAGGTCGCGGTCGGCATGTCCGCGGAAGCCGGCCTGCTCACAGAATTCCGCGTAGGCCGCAAGGAACTCGCGCCCCTCGTCAGACTCCTGCAGAGCCGTGAAGAATGCCGGCCCCTCGTGCTCGGTGAACGTGCGCAGCAGGATCTCGGATCCGCGGATCCGTTCAGACAGGCGCCACAGCGCGGCATTCTCGATCAGCGTGCGTGACGGCCGAGTAGTGCCGGCGAGCAGGTCGTGGAGGATGAGCGGATCATCGGGATACCACGCATTGACGATGATCGGCAGCAGGCACAGCGCATCGCGAGCGTGCTGCAGGAATAGGAACCACACGTCCTCGCAGTACTTGGCCTCGATCTCATTGAACCGGCGCACGTGGCGTCTGAGTTCGCTATCTGAGAGCCGCTCCAGGGGCGGCAGGTTCGAGGGATGCCACGCGGTGTCCTCGATGTAGGCGCGGCATGCCTCGGCGCAGTTGTGGGGTGCGTGCTTGCCGCCCAGGAACGCCGCCCGCGCCTGCATGCGCAGCCATCGGGCGATGTCGAGTTTGGTGCTGAGCACCTCTTCCTGCCACGCCGGCGGGATGAAGTTCAGGTCTGGCAGCAGCGGGCGGAAGACCTTGGGAGTCGTGGCCGTCACGACCTCCCGGTCCAGGTCGCAGTTGTAGTAGACCTCGGCCTTGTAGTAGCGCAGGTAGGGCATGGCAGCGGCCTTTTCCAAGCCGCGCCGTTCGTTCGTCCAGGTTTCTCCGCGGGTCATCGAGTACGCGCGCAGCGAGTAGAACAGGGGTGTCTTCGCGCCGGTCCAGTTCGAGTCCGACCAGGCACGGGTCCACGTCGTGTCGGGGTCGAAGTCGTGGGTCTGCCACGCATCGACGTCGGCGTCCCAGGAGAATTCGACACCGGTGATCGGCCGCGACTGAAGAAGATAGAACGTCCCTGCCTCGTAACCCCACTCGATGTCCTGGGGGATGCCGTCGTAGTAGTCCAGCACCCGCCGGCCGAGCCCGGCGAGCTCGGCGACCTGGTCGTCGTCCAGACAGGCGCGGCGCTGGTCGGCCTCGGGGACGTGTTGCTCCAGGACGCCGCTACCGGCGTTGGTGTCGCGCACGAATCGCAATGCCTTCGAACCGATCTGCCGGTCGCGCACCGTCAGATCCGCTGCGGTGACGGTGTATTCGTCGGGGTTGACGACACCGCTGACCACCGCTTCGCCCAGGCCCCAGCTGGCGTTGATGACGAACTCGTCGGTTGCGGTGGTCAGTGGGTTGCCGGTGAACAGCACACCCGCGACCTCCGATCGGACCATCGCCTGGATGACGACCGCGATCAGCGCCCTCTGGTGGTCGAATCCCTTGTCCTGGCGGTAGGCGGTGGCGCGAGCAGTCCACATCGACGCCCAGCACCGCTTCAGGGCGAGCGCAAGTTCCTCGGCTCCCCGGATGTCGAGGAAGGTGTCGTGCAAGCCTGCGAACGACGCGTCCGCGAGATCCTCGGCGGTGCCCGACGAGCGGACCGCGACGAAACGATCCCCGTCCTGGTCGGCGAGCCGCGCATAGGCCGCCAGCAGGTCGGCGCCGATCTGCGGCGGCACGTCTGCGGCAAGGATCTGGGCGCGGATCGCCGCCGTCGCGCGTTCGACGTCGTCGGCGTCGGTGAAGTCCACTGTGGCCAGTGTGGCGTCGATGTCGGCTTGCAGCCTCTCGACGAAGGCCCGGTAAGCCTCCGTCGAGACGGTGAAGCCCGGTGGGACGGTGAAGCCCGCCGCGGTCATCCGCGCCAGGTTCACGCCTTTCCCGCCGACGAGCTCGCTGGTGGTGGCCTCGGCGTCGGCGAACCAGATGATGTTGCTGGACATGGCTGTTCCTCGCTAGCGGTTGATCAGGGCGTCAGGGCGTCAGGGCGGGTCGGGCTCGGGGTTGGCTGGCCGTTATGGGCGGGCGCGGCAAACCGCGCGGGGATCAGCCGGCGGACACGGCTTGGCTTCGCGAGTTCGCGCGTCATGGTGCGCGCAGCCAGTTGCCCTGGTAGGCCGCAGATCCCGGCGCTCGGGTGCATCCCTCCGCTGCCGAGGAACAGCCCGTCCACCGGTGACTTGTAGTCCGACAGTCCCAGCGCCGGGCGCATCGGCCCGAACCGCATCAGTGAGGGGTCGACGTGATAGACATTGCCGTCGCTGACGTTGAACCGGTCGGCCACGTCACCCGGTGTGAGGACGGTGCGATCGATCACCAGGTCCTCGATTCCCTCGTAGTAGTCGGCGCAGTCGGCGAGGATCTGGTCGGCAAGGCTCTCGCGGACGTCATCCCAGGGTTCGCGAGAGTTGTTGGGCACCACGCCACTCCAGATCCACAGGGTGTCCTGACCGTCGGGCGCCTGGGTGGGGTCCAAGGCGGTCGGGATGACCGCCAAGAACGGCTGCCGCGTGGGCCAGTCACCGCGCACAATGGCGTCCCATCCCGCGACATGCTCCTCGAACGTGTGCCAGCAGGTCACCGGCTCGCGGAGGTCAAGGCCGTCGGACCGCAGCGCCGTGTGGCGGGGGAGTTGAAGCTGCCCGCGCAGCGCCACGTTGACCTTCATATGCCCGGCGCCGGTGGTGTCGGTGGGGATGTGGGCCGCGGCCGCCGCAAGCTTGTCCGGCAGGGCGCCCTTCGGCAGCAGGCCGGCGAGTGCGGTCTTGGGATCGCAGGCGGCCAGCACGGCCTTCGCGCGTATCTCTTCGCCACCCTTGAGCACAACGCCCTCGGCGCGGCCATTGCGGACGAGGATCTGCTCGACGGGCGCCGAAGTCCGCACCGTTCCGCCGTGCTCGCGTAGGTACGCTTCCAGCGCGCGAGGCAGCGCCCCTGTTCCACCGACGAAACGCGAGGAGCTGGTGCGGTGCACGATCGCGATGTAGATCATCGCCCAAGCGGTGGTGTCGCGGCGCATCCAGTCGAAGGTCGGCATCTGCGCGAGCGCGCCGCGAACAAGAGAAGACTCGAAGGACTCGTCGATGATCTGTGCGTGCGACACCGAGAAGTAGCGGCTCAGCGCGATCATCTGCTTGGGATGGCGCGCCATGCGTGCCGCGCCCTTCAGCATCTCGCCGATATGCGGCCGCGTCGGGTGCGAGCGCATGTAGGCGAGCATCACATCCATCATCAGATCCAGCGTCTCGGCCATATCGAGCCAGGCCTTGGCGTCCTTCTTCGAGAATCGCCGCAGCTCGTCGGCCGTCCGATTGGCGTCGCGCCAGATCGCGAGTGACTCCCCGTCCGGTCCCAGATGCAGGTGCTGCGGATCGGAGACGATCTCGCGCAGCCCGTATCTGGAGAGCTGCAGATCGGCTGCGATAGTGGTGGCCCGGTAGAGCGAGGCCTGCACTGCGCCCTCGTTCACCAGGTGATGGGGCGCTCCAGGGATCGTGGCGTAGGTCGACGTCATCCCGCCGGACGTGGGCGACGCCTCGACGACAAGCACCTTGTGCCCCGCTTTGGCCAGGTAACAGGCCGCGGTCAGCCCGTTGTGACCCGCACCCACCACGACGACGTCGGCGTTGTCGGCGCTCAGACCGTTGATTCCCATTACTGCACTCCTCTTGATTCGCGTTGATTCACGCGCGGACTTTGTGTGCAGGCCATACGGACACCATGCACATCGCACTGTGCGCAGTATTCATACATCGTGCACACCTGGTGTGTCAAGGATCACACGGCACGCTGGCCGGGGGGTGTCAGCCATCGCCGGGGAGCTTGACGCCGACGATTGGTGGCCGCGAGCGGATAACGTTGACGCTGCTAAGAAGTGATTCGGGCCTGTGCGCATCGCTCGAATCGGTTGACTTCGGGAAGGCAGACACCATGGCACGCGGGGTTGGCCCTGTCGTCAGAGACGCGAAAAAGGCAGCGACTCGCCGGGCGATGGTCGAACAGGCGGTTGCACTCTTCGACGAATTCGGGTTCGAGGCGACCACGGTCGACGACATCGCGGCCGCCGCCGGTTGTTCGCAACGCACCTTCTTCCGTCACTTCGCCTCCAAAGAAGACGTGGTATTCGACGGGCTGTCAGAGCGTCTGAGCGAACTGACCCAGTACCTCGATGTCGTGCCCGCGGAGGAGTCCGCGTGGGCGGCGGTGCGTGATGCACTACGTCAGATGACGCGTCAGTTCACTGACGAGGACCCCGAGCTGACCGAGGCCAGGATCCGCCTGTGGATGACCGAACCAATGCTCTACGCGCGGTGGACAGAAATATCGCTGACCTGGGAGCGGGAGCTCGCTCGCTTCCTGTCCAGCCGAAGACCCGGTGCGGAGGAGTTCGATATCGACTCGGAAGCCGTTGCAGCAGCTGTTATTTCGGCGCTCAGGGCAGCGTGGCGGGGTGAGGTTGTGCACGGCGGGAACTTCGATGACCTGGTCGGTCGCGCGCTGGAACTGCTGGAGCAGGGATTCGCCGATCTGTAAACTGGCGTCAGTCACTGACGTAAAATAGTTGACAGTCACTGCCGTCGGTTGTCATGCTGTGCCAGTTCCCGCCCGCACTCATCGTGGAGGCCTGATGCCGGACCTGTTTCTATTCACTGACGACGGAGCGACCGAGGCCACCGTGGTGGGAGGCAAAGGAGCAAACCTGGGGCTGTTGACGGCCGCCGGCTTCCCGGTTCCGCCCGGTTTTATCGTTGGCGCCGACGCCTACCTTCGGTTCTTCGCGGACTCAGGCTTGCGGCCGGAGATTGACCGCCTGCTCACCGGGATCGACTACCAGGACCCCGAGGCGCTGGAGCGGAGCAGCGCGTCGATGCGCGCCGCTGTCAGCGACCGCCAACTCCCGGCCGAGCTCGCCGACCAGATCAGCGCTGCCTACGCGGCCCTTGGCGACAGTCCGTACGTGGCGGTGCGCTCGTCAGGCACCAAGGAGGACGGGGCCGCCGCGTCCTACGCGGGGCTGCATGACACGTTCCTTGACGTCCGCGGCGCCCTCGATGTCATCGACGCAGTGAAGCATTGCTGGGCCTCACTGTGGACGGCGCGCGCAGTGTCCTACCGTCAGACTCAGCAGTTGGACCACTTCTCCTCACCGATCGCTGTGGTCGTTCAGGTGATGGTGGCCTCGGAAGTCTCCGGAGTGATGTACACCGGACATCCGGTCACCACGGCCACTGATGAGCTGGTCCTCAACGCGAGCTATGGCCTCGGTGAGGCCATCGTGTCCAGCGCGGTCGACCCGGACACCTATGTGGTGAAGTCCGGCACCTTCCGGATCAAAGAGAAGACGTTGGGGGCCAAGGAAATCCGGATCGTGCGCAACCCCAATGGCCCCGGGACGGTCACCGAGCCTGTCCCAGCGAACGATCGCGGCCGGCAGGCCCTGGACGACGCCTCGATCAAAGAGCTCTGCCGCATCGGTGGTCGGGTTCAGGAACACTATGCCGGGTTCCCACAAGATATCGAGTGGGCATACGCCGACGGCCGGTTCTTTCTCGTTCAGACCCGCCCACTGACCGGCGTCGAATTCTCCTGGGATGCCGACGTGGACGAAAACCTCTGGGACACCGAGGATGACGACGATTTCTACTGGACCCGCGACATGGCCGATGAGAACTGGACCGGCGCGATCAGTCCGTTGATGTACTCGCTGCGCGCCCCGGCCTGGGTGGCCGGGCACCAGAACGCGGCACGACAGTGGGGCCATCCCGAGATCGCCGACACCCGGTTCTTCAAGTTCTACAAGGGGGAGGCTTATTACAACTGCAAGGTCGAGAAGCTGATCCTGGAGAAGACCCTGCCACCCGCTTTGCGGGCGCTGCATCCTTCTGGGCTCGCCAAGCTCCCGCCGCAATGGCGCGAGGAGACGCTGAAAGCGCCGTTCAGCTACTGGGACCTGATCAAGCAGTACGCCCGGGTGGAAGCCCTGCAGCCGCAGCTCTACCAGGGCTTCAAGACCTGGGAGTGGTACATCACTAGTATCGAGATGGACGTCGCGGCGCGCGGGTTGACCGCCGATCAGCTGGTCGAGCTGTCTGACACCGAACTGAAGCAGTATTGCGAAAAACAGATCAAGCTCGAGTTCACCTACCTGATCGATTTGTGGACGGCGTTCTTCGTCAACGCCAGGGACATGTTCCTGCTGCTCGGACATCTGGTCCAAACCTGGTACGACGGCGACACCATGGAAGCGATGGGCGGGTTGCTGACCGGAGTCGCCCGCAAGACGCTCACGCTGGAGGCCAACCATGAGCTGTGGTTGATGTCGCAGCGGATCGCCGACAACCCGGCCCTGGTAAGAACATTCAAGGACTACGAGGGTGCGAAGTTCTTCGACGCCATTAAGACCGTCGACGGTGGACCGGAGCTTCTCGAGCAGTACGGCAAGTTTCTCGAGACCTACGGTCATCGGGGCCATTCCGATCGCGACATCTACTTCAAGCGCCGTGTCGAGGACCCCGGCTTGGACTACAACGCCCTCAAGCCGATGCTGTCCGGCGTACTCGACGACGGTCCCCGGATGGCCGACCCTGAAGCGCGCGAAGCCGAAGTCGGCGCGCACCGCGCCCAAGTCACCGAACACGTCCTGGAAAGCATCCGGCGCAAGCCGTTCGGAGGGCTACGGGTCGAGCTGTTCAAGTTGGTGCTCGACTACTGTCACCGCTTCATCATGGTCCGCGACGACGAGCGGCACTGGATCGACATCGCAACCTTCTCGATTCGTCGGGGCTTTTTGGAGATGAACCGACGGCTCCTCGAACGAGGCAAGGCGACCAGCGACCGCGATGTCTTCTTCCTTGCCCGCTGGGAGCTCTACGACTGGTTCTTCGACCGCGCGAACGAGGACCTGACCCAAGCGAAGATCAGCGCCCGCATGCGAGACTTCGACGCCGTCGACCGCAAGACCCGACAGCTGCCCATGTACCTGCACCGCGGTCACGAAGTCGAACTCGACGTCGTCGAGCACGAGGGCAACACGCGCAAGGGGATGGGCACCTCGCGGGGCAAGGTCTCCGGCACCGCCCGGATTGCGCTCGGACTGCACGAGATCGGTCGGATCAAGCATGGCGACATCATGGTCGTCAACTCCACCGACCCCGGCTGGACCACAGTGTTCAGCGTCATCAGCGGTATCGTCCTGGAAACCGGTGGCATGACGGCACACGGCGCGATGCTGGCCCGCGAGTACGGACTGCCCGCGGTGCAGCTTCCCAACGCGACTCGTTTGATCGCCGACGGTTCCCACATCGAGATCAACGGCGACACCGGCCTGGTGATCCTGCCCGAGCAGGACGACGCGGAGGGCGGCCATGAGTAAGCAGTACTCCTTCGACGACGAAGGCAGCCACGAGCCCGGCACCGATGACCCGGACTGGCAAGAGAGCGTTTTCGTGCACTGGTACGACCAGGCCGCCGGAGTCGGCGGAGTCAGCCGGATCGGCCACGAGCCCAACCGGCCCGGCGGCGGCCGCTCAACTCTGCAGTGCTTCGTTGCCACCAAGGACGGAACGCGCTTCCGTCGCAACGACTTTCAGCTGCCTTTCGAGGAAGCCACGACTCCGCGCGGGTTCCGGTCCGGTGGCTCGCGTTGGGACGTCGACAGCGGGAAGCCGCGGGTGCGGATCGACGAGCCCGGAGTCGACGTGGATCTGGTGATGGACAACTTCTACCCGCTCACCGACTTCTTCCCGCCCTCTAGCAGCATGGCCCAAGACTTCGCCAAGGACCACTACGAGACATCCGGAAGCATCCGGGGCACCGCCCGGATCGATGGCCGTCACTACGACATCGATGGCATGTACCACCGCGACCACTCGTGGGGGCTACGCAAGACAATGACGCTCAAGAGCCACCGCTGGATCTCGGGCACGTTCGGCCCCGACCTGTCGTTCGGTTCGATACTGTGGCACGCCAGCGACGAGTCGCTGGTGAAGGTGGGCTACCTGGTCCGGGACGGGCAAATCTCCTATGCGGCCGAGGTGGACGCGGTCACGTTTCTGGAACCCGACGGGCTGACCCACCGCGGCGGCGAGGTGCGCTGGTGCATGCCTGATGGTGAGGTGCTGCAACTGCGCGCTCACCAGATGGACGCGGTGGTCGCACAATTGCACAACGTGTACTACATCGATTCCATCTGTGAGGTCCGCCTCCCCGGCGCGCAAGACCGCTATGGGATTTGCGATTTCGAGGTCAGCAACAACGCCCGCATGGGCACCGCCCCAATCGGGCTGGCCCTCAATGCGGCCCTGACGCAGGGCCTCAGCAAGCGGACCGGATGATTGGCATGGTCAACACCGAGCAGTCAATTGCTTCCTCGTCCGCCGGTACCAGCGCACCAGGATCACGACGGATCCGGCCGGTGCTGTGGTGGGCCACGATCGGTGTTGCGGCACTAACCGTGCAGTTCTACGTCTACGGCGCCTGGGTGACTTCGGACGGCTTCGTCCCGTCACCGTTGGGATCCGACCCGGTACCGAACTGGGAAAAGGTCAACGCCTGGATCCTGCAGCCGCTGTTCACCATTGGCGCCCTGGCGGCGCTGGGCTGGGTGGTCCGCGGTTGTGTACGGGAGCATCGGGTGACGTTCGACGCCAAGTTGCTGGTGGCGTGGTATTCGATTCTGTGGCTGGACCCGGCGGGCAATTATCTGCGCCCGCAGTTCATGTTCAACGCCTACTACGTCAATCGCGGCTCGTGGGTGGAGCACATTCCGGGTTGGGTGTCTCCCAACGGGGGCAAGTTCCCGGACGCCCTGCTGATGGAGCTGCCCGCCTACGGCATGGCGGTGATGGCGACCGTTGGCACCGGCGCGCTGATGGGCTGGGTGGCTCGGCGGCGGCCCGACCTCGGGCCGATCGGCCTGATCGGCGTCGGTTGGTTGGCCTCGGGGATCGGCATCATCGTGTTCGAGGCGCCGCTGTGTATGCGGTCGGGGTTCGCTTCATGGAGCGCCACCTCGCTGCCGGACTGGTTGGTGATATGGCCGGGCACCCGCTACCAGGTGCCACTGATCCCCGACCCAGTCTTCTGGGGTGCGGTGTTCGCTTCGCTGGCCGCGCTGCGCTACTTCCGCGATGATCGGGGACGTTCGTTCGTCGAGCGTGGGCTGTCATCCGTGCGGGTGGGTCCCCGGACCGCGACCGCGATCAGCACTCTGGCGATCGTCGGCTTCGCCAACGCCGCGATGGGCCTGCACACCATCCCCAGCGCATGGGCGAGCCTCTATGTACGGGCTACCGTCCTGGTGCCCAGCTACCTTCGGTCCGGCATGTGCGGACCCGACACCCGATACCCGTGCCCGGGCCCCGGTGTCCCCGTGCTGCTGCCCAGACCCGCGCCGGGTCACTCGGCGACGGGCTGACGGCGGCGAACGACCTGGATGCCCACCATCGTCATCACCAGTTCGTCATTCTGATTCACCATCTCGTAGAGGCAGTGCACATCGGCCTTTCGCGAACCCATCCTGACCTCCACTACCTGCAGCGATCCGGTGAGCACCGAGCCGGGACGGACAGGATGCGGCAGTCGCATTCGGTCGAAACCCTTGCCGGCCACCAGCGCGAGCCGGGTCATGAACGTGGGTGCCGAGATGCTCGCAAACAGCGATAATGTGTGCATGCCGCTGGCGATCACATCGCCGAATGGTGATCCGGTCCCATCGAGGTGGATGGGTAACGGGTCGAATTTCCTTGCGAAGCAGATGATTTCGTCGCGGCTCACTTCGACTGAGCCCAAGTCCATCCAGTCTCCGACGGCCAGATCCTCCGCGTACAGGACCTGATCGGACTGCACGGACGCCAGGTCGCGGCCCTCGCTTCGCGGCAAGCTCATTCGATCAGGTTAGAGGCCCGGTCGGGTGGCCGTTCCAGGCTATCGACGCCGCCGTCGGAGACTAAACCAAATAATGTTCGTCAAATACTTGACGATCCCATATGCTGGCCTCATGACGATGCGTACCTTGATCCAGCTCAGCAAGGGCAAGACGAGCAAGCAGGCCCACCGCGATCTGCCCAGCGCCGGCACCAACGGCGAACTCCTCAAGGACGATGAACTCACCCGGCGGGGCTTCGACGGCCGCGAGGCCGTGTTGTACCGCTCCCATGACCCGACGGTCTTCCGCACCGAGGGTCGGTTCAGGTCGACCAGCGCGATGCTTGGTGACATCAAGCCGGAGGACCTGACCGATCCGCGCGGAAACGCGCAACGGCTCTACTACAACGCCGATGCCACCATCTGGTTGTCACGGCGGGCCGAGCCGATGCCGTTCTACCGCCGCAACGTCGACGGCGACGAGTGCTGGTTCGTCCACCGCGGATCGGGGACCGTCGAGACGGAATTCGGCCCAATCGGTTACGGGCAAGGCGATTACGTCGTCATCCCCAAGGCGATCACGCACCGTTTCGTGGTCGACGGTGGCGAGACCATGCTGTTCGGTATCGAGACGGTTGGCGAACTGCGGGCGCCTAACTATGTGGGACTGGGCCGCCACGCCCCGTTCGACCCCGACGTGATCCGCGTGCCCGAGCCCGCGGCCATGCCCTCTGATCGTGACGAATACGAGATCAGGGTCAAGTACGACAACGAGTACTCGTCGATCTATGTCGACAATCACCCATGCGATGTGCAGGGGTGGAAGGGTGACTATTTTCCGTTTGCTTTCAACATCGACGACTGGAACGTGATCATGTCGGACAGCCTGCACCTGCCGCCGTCGATGCATTGCTTCCTGGTCGCCGACGGTATCAATATCATCAACCTGCTTCCGCGTCCGTTCGAGTCGGTTGAGGGCGTCGAGCGCATCCCGTGGTTTCACCGCAACGCCGACTACGACGAGATCGCGTTGATCCACGGCGGAAAATCGCTGGGTCGACCGATGAAACCCGGACTGGTCAGCCACGATCCACAGGGCATCCATCATGGCTTCCCCGACCGTGCTCGCATCAAGTCTCGTCGCGAATGGGGCGAACACGCCCGTATCGAATGGGAGATCATCATGGTTGAGGCTGCTCGGCCGCTGAGGTTGGACCCCGTCCTGCAGGGCTGACGGGCACTATCTCTGGCCACTGTCTCTGGACACCATCCCGGGCGCCATATCTGAGGCTCAGGTCACGACACATGTTGGACGTGATCCCCTTCATATGGCATGCTCGCCAATTAAATACCAAACGCCGTTGAGTGCTGTTGCCCGAATTCGGAGCCGTCTCGATGTCCTCTTCGCTGCGTGAGCATGCACCCGGCGCGGGTGTTGATCACGATCGCATTCGACGTCCTGCTGGCCCGCATATCGGCCTGAAAATTCGACGGAGATCCGGGCGACCTCAAGTGGGCGCCCGGGGTCAGCAAAACATCCTCTGATTTTCGAAAAGATATAAGCTCCAACGGCTTTCATCCCCACCCGATAGGAGAAACCATGACCGGACGGGTAGCCGGCAAGGTTGCATTGATCACTGGGGCGGCGCGTGGCCAGGGTCGCAGCCATGCCCTGCGGCTCGCCGAGGAAGGTGCCGACATCATCGCGCTCGACATCTGCCGGCAGATCGAGTCGGTACCTTATCCGCTATCGACCCCCGAGGATCTTGAGGAGACCGCGCGTCAAGTCAAGGAAATCGGCCAGAGCGTGGCGACCTTCGAGGTCGACGTCCGTGACGGTGAGGCACTGGCTTCCGCGGTGAACGACGGAGTCGCCCAGCTTGGACGACTCGACATCGTGATAGCCAACGCCGGGATCCTCTCCGTCGGTGCGTCCTTCGAGCTGACCGAGCAGGCCTGGTCGCAGATGATCGACACCAATCTGTCCGGGGTGTGGCGCACCACGAAAGCGGCGGTACCGCACCTGATCGCCGGGGGAAATGGCGGATCGATCATCCTGACCAGCAGCGTCGCCGGGCTCATCGGTCAGCCCGGGATCGGACATTACGTGGCCGCCAAGCACGGGGTGGTCGGCTTTATGAAGACGCTGGCCCTGGAACTGGCGCCGCTGAATATCCGGGTCAACTGTATCCACCCGACGACTGTCAACACCGAAATGATCATGAACGACACGACCTATCGCGTCTTCCTGCCGGATGATCCGAATCCGACCAGGGAGAAGTTCGAAGTGCCTGCCGGCGAGATGAACGCGCTGCCGGTGCCCTGGATCGAATCCAGCGATGTGAGCAATGCGGTGTTGTTCCTGGCCAGCGACGAGGCCCGCTACATCACCGGGATCTCATTGCCGATCGACGCGGGCGCGATCATCAAGTGAAAGCCGGCGGCGACGATCCGGTCGACTGCGCAAACCCTTTGGCGCCCAGAGCCGTAACCAACAGTCCGGTACACAATGCATCCGGCGCGCAGACCGCATGGTCGAGAGTCAACTTCTCCGAAGCGATTCAGGGCGTACAGACACCGCTGAGCTGGACATTCTGGCAGTTCGCGATGGAGACCGCCGTGCGCCGCGGGTTCGGGGCACTCGGCGTGCTCACGCGCGCCGAAGTACCGCCTCCGGCCAGCCCGGATGACCGCATCAGCGCCGCGTTCTACGGTCTTCCGGCGGGCAACCTCAACACGTTTCATCGCATCGGCCAGCGGATGCCCGGAACGGACGGCGACACGGTTCTGCAACAGATGTTCGGGGAACCCCGCGGTGCCGTGGATGTGACGCAATCGGCGACGTCGCGGCTGCGCGCGAAGCTGAGGTACCCGGTGATCCTGGCGAGTACCGTCTGGAGCGCCTACCGGCATCGCAAGCGAATCCGCCCGGCCCGCGAGGGCATTCGCATCTGGTGGCGGCGCGGCACTGTCGACGCCCCGCCCACCACCACCGCCGGAGCCCAGCGACTGCTGCGCGAGGCCGCCGACAATTTCGTGACCATCGGCACCATGCACACCACCCTGTCTCTGGTGGGTCAGGCGCTCGGTGAGCAGGTGGAGCTGCTCGCGTTGGCCGGGTTCGGCAATCGCGAACGGGCCGGCGACCTGATGACGGGATACGGGCGTGTCGATGAAACCGAAGTCATCGCTGACCTGTGGAACTTGGCCAACGACGTGCTGCCGATGACGGAATTCGTTGCGCGGCATGGCTATCACGGCCCGAGCGAAGGCAATCTGCCCAGTCGCGTCTGGCGTGAGGATCAGACACCCGTGTGGCTGCTGGCCGGCCGTTACCGTTGCCGCGACGCGGCGCATCCCGACCAGGTGTGGCAGCGCCAGCAGCGGGTACGGCGCGAAGCGGAACAAGAGATGCTGGCAAACCTCAATGGCATCAACAAGATTCGTGCTCGGATCGTACTGCGGCTGGCGGCTGAATATATCCCGGTCCGCGAAGTCGGCAAGGCCGGATTCTTGCACTGCGTCGATGCGGCCCGCTGCGCCGCGCGCATCATCGGCGACCGGCTGGCGGCAGCCGGCCAACTCGCAGACTCCGAGGACGTCTTCTTCCTGACGTACGACGAACTGGTGAGCGATGCCCCGACTCGTCCTGCGCAAGTGCTGCGCGCTTTGGTGCTCGCCCGCAAGGCCGACCACGATTACTTTCAACGCCTCGACGTGCCGGACCGCTGGGTCGGCAATCCGGTGCCGACGGAGGCGTCGCCGTCCGTCGACGAGGACCGGCGCGCGGTCGGTGAACTGACCGGAATCGGAGTCTGTGGTGGTGAGGTGACCGGTACCGCGCGGGTGGTCTTCGATCCCGACCACGCCGACCTCGAAGAAGGCGACATCCTGGTGTGTCCCACCACCGACCCCAGCTGGACGCCGTTGTTCATGCTGGCCGAGGCTTTGGTGATCGACACCGGTGGTGTGATGAGCCACGGTGCGATCGTCGCCCGTGAACTCGGCGTCACCTGTGTGATCAACTCCAAACACGGCACGCGCGATATTCCCGACGGCGTGCAGATCACCGTTGACGGCGCTTCGGGCCGCGTCATCATTCACGAGCCGCTCGCGGCTTCGGACCAGAATTGCGGTTGACGCACAAGGGATTCGGACCGCACGCCCCTGGCCCGTGTTGTGAAATTCAGCGGCGCCGTAATCAGCGGGGGAATTGCCCGTCGTCGACTTTGACGATGGTTCCGGTGACGAATTCTGATGCCGGCGCGGCAAGGTAGAGCAGTGTGCTGTCGAGTTGCGCCGGGTCTCCCATCCGCTTGCGGGGCAGGTCGTCGGCGAATTCGCCGGCGCGCGCGATGCGGCCCTCCATCATCTCGGTCATGAACGCGCCAGGCGCGATCGCGTTGACGTTGATGCCATAGCGGACCCACTCGACCGCGAGGGCTTCGGTCATCCGGTTGATGGCCGCTTTGGTCACCGAGTACAGCGCAGCTCCGTCGCCCTGGTAGTGATACGCACCCATCGACGACAAGTTGATGATCCGGCCGGGCAGCTCAGCGGCGATCAGCCGCCGGGCCACCTCGCATGCCAGGACGAACGGCCCCCGCAGATTCGTATCGATGACCGCGTCGATGAGCTCCAGCGACATCCGATGCGCCCGTTGCGCATCCGGGATCCCGGCATTGTTGACGAGAATCGTTATGGTTCCGAATGCCTCTTCGGCGCGGTCCAACGCACTCCCCAGCTCAGCGGGCCGGGACACATCCATCGCCACCAGCGCACACCGGCGGCCGCGCTCGCTGATCTCAGCAGCGACCTGCTGCAGGCGTTCGAGCCGGCGGCCGGCAACCACCACAGCCGCGCCGGCGTCGGCGAGTACGGCGGCGAAGCGGCGGCCGAGTCCGGCGGTGGCGCCCGTGACCAACGCCACTTGACCGCCGAGGTCGGTCGAGGCGTTCGGAAGTGGAAACCTGTTGGCGTTGCTCACGACGGGGGTTCTCGGTTGCACCAGCTGCCGCCATCGCACACGATGAATAGCCTAGTGGCATTAGTTTCGCGACCATGCCCCGGAGGCTCGCAGATGCCGAGAGCCAGCCATCGACTGATTTGAGACGTGAAAACTCAAAATGTTATCGTTGCGTCGTGCGCAACTTTGCGACGGGCCCACGGCCATGACGGACACTATCTCTGTGACTGCACATGAGCTGGGCGCCGACAATGATGCGGCACAGCGGCTCGGCGCGCTGCGTCTGCGCGTGCGCGAGCTCACCGACTCGTGGCGGGCCGCGGGCCGCTACACCCCGCGGAGCGACTGTTGGCTACGGTCCTTCGATCTTGAGTTCTCCCGCGAGCTTGCCGCTCGGGGCCTGATCGGTATCACGTGGCCGGTGGAATTCGGGGGCGGCGGACTCGACGCCCGGTCACGCCTGGTCGTCACTGAAGAGCTGTTACGCGCCGGGGCGCCGGTCGCAGCCCACTGGATCGCTGATCGTCAGATCGGTCCGGCCATTCTGCGCTACGGCAGCCACCAGCTGCAGCAGGAATTGCTGCCGGGCATCATCAGCGCCGACTTCATCTTTTGTTTGGGGATGAGTGAGCCCGAGGCCGGTTCGGATCTGGCCGCGGTGCGCACCGCGGCGAAGAAAGTTGACGGCGGCTGGTCGGTATCCGGCCGCAAAGTATGGACCAGTAATGCCCATCGCGCGACGCACGCCTATCTGTTGGCGCGCACTGATTCGACCGGCCGAAAGCACGAAGGCCTGTCGGAATTGATCGTCGACATGTCCTGGCCCGGGATTGAGGTGTCGCCGATAGTTGATATGTCGGGGGAGCACCACTTCAACGAGGTCAGTTTCACCGACGTGTTCGTTCCGGAGCATCGCTTGCTGGGAACGGAGGGAAACGGCTGGCGTCAGGTGATCGAGCAGCTGTCGTTCGAGCGCGGCGGCCCCGAACGGGTGCTGAGCACCTATCCGCTCTTTGTCGAAGCGCTCAATCATCTGCGCCGCACCTCTGATGAGCGTCATGACGTCGAACTCGGTGTGCTGGTCGCCCGTTTGGCCACATTGCGGCGACAGTGCTGGGAGATCGCCAATGCCCTCGACGCCGGTCGCGCGCCTGTCGTCGAAGCGGCGAGTTTGAAGTATCTCGGCAACGAGTTCGAGAACGATGTGATCGAGTTCGCTCGCCGAGTAGGACTGCCGACGACACGCAACGACTCACTGGCCGAAGCGCTTCTCGCCTCACCCGGGTTCGCTATCAGGGGAGGCGCTGCAGATGTTCTGCTTTCGATTGTCGCGAAGAGCGAGACCAAGCCGTGAGCGAATTTGCCCTCGAATTGATCGACCTCATCAGGAACCTCGCCGAAGACGCCGGCGAAAAGGTCTATCGCGACCCGGGTTCAGTGTGGGCTCAGGTCTGCGAACTCGGTCTTGCCGGTATCGGCATTCCCGAAGAAAAAGGTGGTTCCGGCGGGAGCCTGGCCGACCTGATGGTCGCTATTGCGGAGTTGTCGCGCGCCGGGATGAGCACCCCGATCGTCGAGGCGTCGACGGCCGCGTACGCGGTTGGCGCCGCGCCCGGTGAGGTTTTCGACACGATCGTCGTAACCCCTGACTTGGATGTCTCGTCGAAGGCCATCTCCGCGAACTTCACTCAAGTGCCGTTCGCCGACGCGGCCCGCCGGCTGGTCATCGTGACAGCATCGTCGGTCGTGACCGTCCCGCTGTCGGGCGAGTCGGTCATCGTCGAACCAGGCCACGACGTTGCTGACTTGACCAACGGTCGCATACGCCTTGACGATGCTGCGGTCGCGCACCTACCGGGGGGACCCGCCGCCCCAGATGTCACGAACCGTCTTGCTCTTGCGCGGTCGGCTGCATTGCTCGGTACCGCTTGGGGGGCATACGAACTCACCCGCAGGTACGTGACGCAGCGCGAGCAATTCGGAGCGCCGTTGATAAAGATTCCTGCGGTCTCGACGACTCTGGCGCAGATGGCGGTGCGGATCAGGTTCGCCCAGTCGGCCCTGGATCGAGCGATCACCGTTTCTGCTGACGCACACACTCCGGCGCTGCGCCGATTCGGCGCGGTGTCGGCGGCCCGCGTCAGCACCGCGGCGACGGCGACCCTGGTGGCGCGGATTTCCCACCAACTACACGGTGCAGTGGGCATCACAGCCGAGTACAGCCTGCACCACTACACCAGTAAGTTGTGGGCATTGCGTGACGCCGATGAATCTGAATCCGCCTATTCCCGCCAGCTTGGGCAGAGGGTTCGCGCGGGAGGCGAAATTGAGCTCTGGGAGAGTATCTCGGCGTAGCCGGACGCGACGTTGGCAAAAACTTCGGGAGGCAGGCAGTGACTGACACCGTCTTGGTTGACACCGCGGACCGGATCATGGTGATCACGATCAACCGCCCGGAAGCCAGGAACGCGGTCGACACCTCGGTCGCCACCGGTATCGCCGCGGCGATCGACGACTTGGAATCCCGCGACGACCTCACTGCGGCCATCCTCACAGGTGCCGGCGGATCGTTTTGTGCCGGTATGGATCTCAAGGCATTCCTGCGGGGCGAGTCGCCATCCATCCCGGGCCGCGGCTTTGCCGGGCTCACCGAAAGTCCCCCGACCAAGCCTTTGATCGCGGCCGTGGAGGGCTGGGCGCTCGCTGGTGGCTGTGAACTGGTGTTGAGCGCGGACATCGTGGTGGCGAGCACCGCCGCCAAATTCGGTTTGCCCGAGGTCAAACGAGGGCTGGTCGCCGCCGCCGGCGGGCTGCTGAGACTCCCGAAAGCGCTTCCGTACTCGCTGGCGATGTTAACCGCGTTGACGGGCGAACCGATCACTGCCCAGGATGCCGAGCGCCACGGACTTGTCGCTGTGCTTGCTGAACCAGGCCAGGCGTTGGCGGCGGCGCGCGACGTCGCGACCAAGATCGCTGCGAACGGGCCACTGGCTGTCAGGGCGACGAAGAAGATCCTCGCGCATCAGAGCAACTGGACCGACCTTCCGGCGTTTGAATGGCAGCGGGAAATTACCTCTGTGGTAAGGGAATCAGCCGACGCTAAGGAAGGCGCGCTGGCGTTTGCAGAGAAACGCCCACCACGCTGGCAGGGCAGGTAGCCGGTTTACGTGCCACCGTCGGTGGCGCCGGCACCTGAACCGCCACGGTGGACGGGGCCGGGTTGATTGTCGGGGGCGCTTTGCCCGTCGGGCCCAGCATTCGCTCCGCCGGGCATTTCTGTGAGATCAATATCGTGGTCGAGATCAGGCACTATCGGGAGAAAGCGGCAGATGGGAATGAACAGGGAGCGACACGGGTCGTCGCCAGGGTCCGCACCGGCAGGAACTGCCAGATAGAGACCGGTCGTGGCGGTGCCTAACGCGATGATCGCGGCTTTCTTCAAGGCGGACATGAAGCCCCTTCCCGCTCCCGGCAGCGCCGCGATTACCTGAGACGCGTCGTCTCGAAAGCCGACGGTACCCGTTGGATGTGAGGAATGCACGGCCCATCTGAGGATTGGCCATGGTCCCGTCGCGCACCGGGGCGCAGCCGGCCGACCGGGCAGCGCACTTGGATGGTCGTCGCGGACGTGGGTGAGGGGAATCCGATTTGCTCGGCGTGGCGCGCCAGTTCGACCCACCCTGGCGCGCATGCCGCCGCGTTTCTTGGTCACTTTCAGCGAGAGAACCGCGCACTGGCGCGGAGGCACACACCACCCCACGGCTTGGGGCGATCATCTGGGCTCCTCCCTTGCCGGAGTTGGCGCGACCGGCGCGCAGCCGTGCGGGTTGGCCGACCCGGATTTGATCCTGGGCTCGGCGATGGCGATCTTGTCGGCCAGCAGCGCCGCCAGGCCGACCGCCTGGAGCGCGAGGACATCAAGTCCGGCTGAAATCCTGACACATGCGCCGTGGCGCCGGGCTACCGCCGCTGCGCCGATGGCCGACTACGCTGATGCGACAAGACCTGAGCGTGTCATCGTTGCGTGCTGCGAGGTCCTCTCGTGACAAGAGTTTGGGAGCGGGTCGGTATGCCTGGGGTGAAGATTCCTGTGAGCACGTCGGATGAGATTCGCGAGCGGATAATCGACGGCGCCCGGGAAGCGTGCGGCCGATGGGGCGTTGCCCGCACCCGCATGGACGATATCGCCAGGCAGACGGGCATTTCCCGCTCAAACCTCTACAACTATTTCGCGAACAAGGAAGATCTCATCAATGCGGTGATGCAGCAGACAGCCGAGCGCATCGATGCCCACTTCGAGAAGAATCTGCCACTCAAAGGCGCCTCAAAGGATCTGTTCTTAAAGCGGTTCGTCGGCGGGATCGAGATCGCGATGACCGATGAGCTCACCCGCGACATCCACGCGATCGAACCCGACCGTGCCAACGAGTCACCGGTCACGCAATGGTGGGCGGCGGCTTTCAACTACGCGCGCTCCCGCGGAGAGTTCCGACGCGGTTTGTCCGACGAGGACGCGCTTCGATGGGTCATCTTCGTCCAGCGCGGTGTGCTGGAGAATCTCAATCGGTTCGAGGGGCTCGACGACATTGCCGAGTTCTTGAAGACCTTCGCAGTCAGCCCCCTGCTGGCGACTGCCTGACCGTCTCCACCCCGACTCCAGCAGGTCTCCGTCGAGGCCGCCAGTGGTTACGCATGCGTTGGCATCGACACAATAACAGTCTGTGTGTCACCGCTCGGCGGTTGATGTCCATCCGGCGAGCACATCGTCAAAATTATCCTCGCCGAGGATCGGTGCGCGACCACGAACCCTGCTCGGCGTCAGCGTGAATTTGATCGGCTGGCCAGCGATCGTCACGGGCCGATCGTTCCCAGGCTGTTCGATGTCCACGAGCATGTCGCGAGCCCGCACGTGGGGATCGGCAAAGATGTCCGCCACGTTGTTGACCGGCCCGATGGGCACCTTGCCGCCGAGGGTCGCCATCACGTCAATCGTCTTGCGTGTGCTCAACCAGTCCGTCAGGATCGATCTGACTTCGTAGGCATTGCCGATCCGTGCTCCACTCGTGATGAAACGGGGATCCTCACCGAGTTCGGGTTTACCCATCAATGCGACGACCGTCCGCCACTGTGAGTCGTGAGGCGCAGCAATGGCGACCCAGCCGTCAGCGGTTGGCAAGATGTCGAACGGGCTCAACAGTGGGTGAGTGTTTCCCTGCTGGTGCGGGACCACGCCCGTGTAGGAATACTGATAAACGATGCGCTCACAAAGCGACAACACCGCGTCGTACATCGCGACATCGACGAACTGACCCTCGCCGGTGCGTTGCACGTGATGCAGCGCGGCAAGGATCCCGACCGCCAGCAAGGTGGCGGGCAGGATGTCTCCTATTCCCGGCCCGGATTTGATTGGTGTGCCATCCGCGGTCCCAGTGATGCCGAGGAAGCCCCCCATCGCTTGGGCCACGACGTCGTATGCCGGCCAGCTGGTGTAGGGGCTGACGCCGGTGCGTGGATCACCAAAGCCTCGGACCGTGGCATAGACAAGCCGCGGGTTGATCTCGGCGAGCGTCTCATACCCGATGCCCAGCCGCTCCATGACCCCACTCGAGAAGTTCTCGACGACGACATCAGCCACCCGGACCAGGTCAAGGAGGCGGTCGCGTTCCGCGGGATCTTTCAGGTCGATCATCACGCTGCGCTTGCCGCGGTTGATCGATTGAAAGTAGCCACCGAGGGCCTCGTCGGAGTCATCCTCACGGATGCGGCTGGAGCGCCGGGTTACATCGCCGCCTGGGGGTTCGATCTTGACCACGTCGGCGCCGAGATCGGCGAGCAGCATTGTGGCGTAGGGGCCGGCCAGCATCGCGGTGAGATCGACGACCTTCACCCCGTCCAGCGGTCCCGGCCGGTGCACATCCTGCACCGGGGCGGGAAGTCCGATCATCAGACTTTCACCATCACAAACTTTGTTTGGGTGTAGTGATGCAAGGCTTCAATGCCCTTCTCGCGACCATGACCGCTCTGTTTGAAGCCCCCGAAGGGACCCTCGACCACCCCCGCCTGCCATTCGTTGACGTAGACCTGCCCTGCGTCCAGCCTCGCCGCGACCCGGTGTGCCCGGCCCACGTCGCTGGTCCAAACTCCGGCTGCCAGTCCGAAATCGGAGTCATTGGCGATCTGGACAGCCTCGGCTTCTCCGGTGAACGGGATCACGGCGAGCACGGGTCCAAACACCTCTTCGCGCGCGATCCGCATCTGGTTGTTCACGCCGGTGTAGACGGTTGGCTCAACGAGCCAGCCGTCCCCGACGACTCGGCCTCCGGCCGCGAGCACTGCGCCGTCCTGTGCTGCAATGTCGAAGTAGTCCTGCACTTTGTTGAACTGCGCCTGTGTGGTTTGCGGCCCGAATTCCCTGCCCGCCTTGATTTTTCCCACCGCCGTCAACAACTGCTCGATGAAGTCGTCGTGAATGGGAGTTTCGACCAGCAGGCGCGTGCCATTGGAGCAGACTTGGCCGGCGTTGGCGATGAACGCTCGAACGGCCCCCGCTACCGCCGCTGTTATGTCGGCGTCGGCGAAGACGATGTTGGGCGACTTTCCGCCAAGCTCGAGTGTCAGCGGCACGATGCGGTCCGCCGCGATCCGCCCGATCTCCCTGCCCGCTCGGACCGACCCCGTGAACGCGATCATGCGGACGCCGCGGTGCTCGACGAGCGGCCTGCCGGCATCCACACCTGTCCCGGTGACGATGTTGAGCGCTCCGTCCGGCAATCCAACCGTTGATGCGATTCTGGCGAGTTCAAGGGTTGTAGCCGAGGTGAACTCAGACGGTTTGGCGACAACTGTGTTGCCCGCGGCCAAGGCCGGGGCGATTGCCCGTGACGCCTGGTTGAGGGGTGCATTCCACGGGGTGATGATCGCGACCGGCCCGTAGGGTTCCCGACGGGTGTATGCGTGATACCCCGCCCCCATGCCGAGAATCTCGCCTGCCGGAAGGTTCACCAGGCCCGCATAGAATTCGAAATAGGCAGCCGCAGCTTCGATCTCCCGTGGTGACTGCCAGTCAGGCTTGCCTGATTCAGCCGACTCCAGGGCGGCCAGGTCTGCCGCCCTGGCGCGCATCTCGGCAGCTATCGCCGTCAGTATCCGTCCACGTTCGGTGGGCTTGACATCGCGCCAGGACTCAAATGCAACTTGAGCCGCTGCGACGGCAAATGCGACATCCGCCGAGTTCGCGGACGCAACCTCACAGACGAGCTCATCGGTGCCCGGACGTACGGATGCGATCCACCGACCGCTGGACGGGTCGATGTCCTTGCCGTTGATCCAATTGCCGTATCTGGTGGGCACGTCTAGGACTTCCTTTCAGAGCAGGCCACAGCGCGCCGCGCGATCCAAGACTGTCTCGAAGATACGGGCGGTGGCGGCATCTACCATCACACCGTTGAGGTTTGCTGCCCCCAGTCCTTGGTCTTCTGCTTCGCGTACGGCGTTGACGGCCTCGCTCGCCCGCTTGATCTCGGCTTGCGTCGGTGCAAATACCTCGTTGGCGATGGCGACCTGGCTTGGGTGGATGCACCACTTTCCCACCGCACCCAGTGTCGACACCCAGGTGGCGTCCCGGCGGTAGCGGTCCGGGTCGGCGATATTGCCTAACGGTCCGTCCACAGCGTCCAGACCGTTGGCACGTGCAGCCACGATCGTCCGGTTACGGGCGTAGTGCCACATGTCCCCGGGATAGGCCAAGTCGCCGCTACTGCCTCCGCCCCCGATATGCGCAGCGCGGGTACCCTGACTCGCCGATAGGTCACCGAGGCCCAAAATCAATGCTTCCAAACGCGGAGTGCTTGCCGCGATCGCTTCGACGCAGGCGAGCGCTTCGGTCTCCTCGATCAGCACTTCCAGTCCAATGCCGCCCTGCTCCAGGCCGAGCTTGCTTTCGAGTTGGGTTAGCAGGTCATCGACGAACCAAACGTCACGAGGTGACTTCACCTTGGGAACGATGATGACGTCGATGTTGCCACCTGCACCGGTGACGACTTCGATGATGTCGTCATGGCACCAGCGGGTGTGGACTCCATTGATCCGGTAAGCGCGAACAGTGCTGCCCCAGTCCAGCTCGTTGAACCCGGCGATGATGTTGGCTCTGGAGCTCTCCTTCGCGATGGGCGCGACTGCGTCCTCGAGATCCAGGAACGCAAGGTCAGCGTCGCTTGCCGCAGCCTTGCCGATCATCTTCGTGCTGCTGCCAGGGCTTGACAGTTCGCTGCGCCGCAGACGGGCCTTACGGGATGTGGACACGAGCCCTCCTGGTGACGGTGTTGTGATGACCCATGGCTAACGATTTAGCCAATGAGATTTGCGTTTGATCAGGGCCGTGCGTTCGCCCTCGACGACGATGACGCCGTCTTGGCGACGTCCCCAGTGCTTGAATCGGACGATGCCGGCATCGGAGCGGTCCTCGGCCGTTCGGACTTCAAGCACCTCGGTGAAGGCTTCCAGCGTGTCTCCGTGGTGCACTGGCGCACGGAAGCGCAGAGCGTCATATCCGAGTTCGGCTATGGAGTGCTCGGTAGTGTCCTGTGACGCAAGTCCGAACACCGTGGCCGCAGTCGCGAGGCCGAACACAATCCGGGTGGGCCCGAGCGGGTGCTTCGACATGATGTGATCGTTGAAGTGTGCCTGGGCGGTGTTCATGACCTGCTTGGAGAGGAAGGCACCTTCGACCTCATCAATGGTGGACGAGCGCGCGTGGCGGATACGCTGGCCGACGCTGAAGTCCTCGAACCACCCGGTCGCACCGAGCAGTTCGGACGTGGTGGTCACGCCGCTGTCCGCATTGCAATCAAATTGGTTCTGAAGAAGTCGAGAACCAATTGGCCGTGCTGATTGTGTGCCTCGGTGTGCCAGGTGACGATCCCGACGTCCGAACGGCTATCCGAGGCGCGCTTGTCGACCACCTCAGACCGCGCTGTGATGGTGTCATCAGGGTTGACTGGCAGATGGAAGTTGCATTCGTTCACTCCGAGGAATGGACCGCCGCCCTCGCTCAGATCTTCTACCGACAGCCCCACGACGGTGCAGAGGACCAGCATGGGATTGACCACCACATCGCCGTGACCGTGTGCCCGGGCAAACTCAGCGTTCAAGTACATGGGGATCCACGCGCAGGTAGCCGTCGAGAACAGGGCGTTGTCGGCCGCTGAAATCGTGCGGCCCCAGTGGTGTGTTATCAGCTGGCCCGGTGTGAAGTCCTCAAACCGCCGGCCCTTGGTGGCCTTGGGGAAAGAATCCAGGTCTGGATCAGTCATGGGAATGTCGAACCCCTTCAACATCTTGAGTTGGTGCGTTTGGCGATGCCCCGAGTCGTTTCAACGGCGATGCTTAAAATGGAATGGCATGCCGTTTTGGTTCCACTACACTGTCAACTGCTGATCGGTCTGTCAACGCCCGGAACTGTGTCCCAAGATCTGAGAAGTCCGGTCGGGACCGGACGGGAGGAGTCCTGTTGCAGAGTGTCCTGCGCAGTTTCCGTGTGCTGGAGACCGTTGCAGATCACCAGCCGATCGGTGTCGCCGATGTGGCGCGCATAGTCGAACTCCCGACGTCGACAGTCCAGCGAATCTTGGTCACGTTGCGGGACGCGGGCTGGATTGCCTCGACCGACGAGGCCCTGACTAGGTGGACCATGACGCCGCGGGCCTTGGCTGTGGGGAGGAAGGCTGTGCCGGAAACCGGCCTTCTCCAGGCCGCGGCGCTGCCGGTGAGGCAACTGTGCGACGCCACGCAGGAGACCATCCACCTCTCCGTGCCCGATGGCGTCTCGAACGTAGTCATCGTGGATCGTACGGATCCCGAACAGGCTGTGCGGACTTATGTCCGGGTGGGCTTCAGTTCACCGATCCACGCGACGTCGAGCGGGCGGAGCATCCTGGCGGCAATGTCTGATGAAGCGGTGGAGGAGGTGATCAGCCGAGGTTTGTCTGCGGTCACCGACAAGACTTTGACTGAACCTGAACGCTTTCGGCAGGAGATCAAGGAGTGTCGTGACAAGGGCTATGCGGTGAACGTCGGCGAGAATCGGCCTAATGTCACCGCGTTCGCGGCCGCTGTTCTTGAGGGCTCGTCGCGTCCGATCGCAGCTGTGGCCATCTCGATGCCAAGTCATCGATTCGATCACCGCCTGACGGGGCACTGGGGTGACCTGGTTATGGAGGCGGCTTCACAGATCTCCATCCGTCTGGGCTACTAGACGAGGCTTGCCCAATGCCGTCGTAGCCGAATGGGACGGGTTATCTCACGCGAGCGCCTGGCGACTTTTCATCGCGGGATGCCATGCCATAAAATGGCATGGCATCCCAGCAAGTGTGGGTAAGTCGCTCACAACCTGATCTTGATCGACTGGGAGTGAGGAGGGGCGGTTCAGGTCGGAGAGTTTCGTGCGCTGGACTCAGCGAGCGAGTGGGCAGCGGATGCGACGTCCACTGACTTAACCGCCGCACCACTACCACACCCTCTGACATATTGACAGTCAGAGTCAAGGGCCACAGAATCTGCCAATGGGAAACATCCTGAATCATCAGTGGTTTCCGGGCGATGAGCTATTTAGCGATGCCGAGCAGCGCTTTCGGACGGACTTGCGCGCGTGGCTCCACGACAATCCTCCGCCCCCTCGCCCAAGGAATCTGGATCGGGACTGGATCCGGGGATACGCGCGCTGGCACGCGTCCATGGTGAAAGCCGGCTTTGCCGGGCTGTCCTGGCCAAAAGAATATGGTGGCCTGCAACTGGGGATCGGATACCAACTGGTCCAAGTCGAAGAGCTCGCCAGGATGGACATAGACCCCAAGATACTGATGGCAGGACTCACGCTGGCCGGACCTTTGCTGATGAATGTTGGCACTGCGGAGCAGCGGGCACAGCACCTTGACGCCATCTTGTACGGCCGTTCAGTTTGGTGCATGCTGCTGAGCGAGCCGGAGGCGGGATCTGACCTTGGCTCGGTCAAGACCCGCGGAGTCATGAAGTCGGATGGACTACACGTCAGTGGACAGAAGACCTGGTCGTCCCGGGCGCACATATCCGATTATGGAATGACCTTAATACGGACATCGGACCCGCCAAACGGGAGTCGGGGCCTGACCATGGTCATGATCGATCTCGCGAGCCCGGGCATTAGCATGACGCCGCTTGAGCAGCTCACCGGCCAGCAAGAGTTCAATGAGGTCTTTTTTGACGACGTTGTAGTACCGGAGGAGAACATCGTCGGTGGCCTCGACCGGGGGTGGGCAGCGTTGATGACCTCACTAACGAGCGAACGAAATGGCATGTCACTCGGCGGCTATGCACAGCTCGTGCGTAGCCTCCAAGTCCTTTCCGAGCGGGGAATGACTTCCGGCGGCGCGCAGAAGAAGGATGCGTACATGCGCGTGTGGTCAGCGATCGCAGCTCAACGACTGACGGCGCTACGAAGCGCCAGCGCAACGCGAAAACCTGAGGAGGCGCTCGCCTTCGCGTCCGCGTCAAAGCTGCAATATGGACGAAATGCCCAAGCGCTGGCAGACTACGCAGCTAACTCCGAGGGGCTGCGCTCTATCGCCGTCGATGGCGGGTGGGACGACCTGCCGTGGTCAACCAAACAATTCCTACGTAGTCCGGCTGAGAGCATCGGCGGCGGCACTAACGAAATTCAGAAGAACGCGATTGCAGACCGAGTCCTTAAAATGCCGCGAGCCTGACTTGTTCCGAGAACAAACGCTCGAACGAATTGACCGCATCAGAGGAAGAACTGTTCACGCAACCCATCGGCGACTCTGCATCTTCTACTACCGAGCGCTTACGAGTTGAGGCCGGCCCGGTTTCCAACGCGCCAGACATACTCCCACTCGTATCCAACGCAACTAGAACTTAGCCAAGAAGGGGTCATGTCGATGGAGTTTAGCTTCAGCCAAGAGCAGGAGGACCTGCGACAGACCGTGTCACGCTTTCTCGCTGAAAAGGCTGCTGAACCTGAGACCAGGCGGCTCATGGAATCGGAAAGCGGATTTGACAAGAGAGTTTGGGAACAGATGGGTGCTCAGATGGGCCTCCAGGGAATAGTCATTCCCGAATTATATGGTGGAGCAGGATACGGTCTGGTAGAGCTCGGCGTCGTAATGGAAGAGATGGGCCGGAGTCTCCTGTGTGCACCATTCTTGTCGACAGTCGTTCTAGCGGCTCAAGCGCTGTTGATATCCGGGGACAAGAAGATCATGGCTCGCTACCTCCCAGCAATCGCTGCAGGCGAAATCACGGCCACTTTGGCGCTCCCCGAGGACTCTGGCGAATGGGGTCCGAAGGCTGTTTCAGTGCGAGAGGCAACTGGCGAGCTCAGCGGCACCGTGGAGTTCGTTATCGATGGGCACACGGCGGATCTCATTCTGGTGCCTGCACTCGGTGAGACCGGTCTCGGCCTCCACCTAGTCGAGGCTCGGTCGAGTGGCATGACAGTTAAGCAGCTCACAACCATTGACCAAACGAGGAAAGCTGCGACTGTTTCCTTTGAGCGGACGCCAGCGGCACGTCTAGAGCTAGAACTGTCTGGCGAGGCGACGATGAATCATATCCGGGCATTCGCAGCTATTGCACTGGCGGCCGAGCAAGTCGGTGGGGCGCAGAGGGCGCTGGAGATGAGTGTGAAATATGCGAGCGACCGTGAGCAATTTGGGCATAAGATCGGCAGTTATCAGGCAATAAAGCACAGGTGCGCAGAAATGTTTCTTGAAGTTGAGTCAGCGCGGTCGGCAGCCTATTTTGCGGCATATGAAGCAGACGAATCAGACGACGCAGAAAAAGTCTCGCTTGTAGCATCCTTCGCAAAGGCGCTATGCTCGGACGCATTCATGCATGTCGCTGCCGAGAATATTCAGATCCACGGAGGCATAGGATTCACGTGGGATTATTCCGCTCAGCTATACTACAAGCGCGCTAAGAGTGCCGAGATATTTCTCGGTGACGCGACGTACCACCGAGCACTCATGGCCACACAACTTTGCCCAAGCTGAGAAACGGGTTCGGACGTTTGCGGCGCACGATCACGCGCGACCCGTCCGTCCGTTTGCCGCGTTCGATCAGGTCGGTGACCTCGACGATCCACGCTCCGCCGCGCGGCTCACCACCGATGTCGTAGGTCGGCGTCCAGGCTTGTTCTGGGCGGTCGAGGATCGCCTCCTGGGTGGCCTGGTTGAGGGTTAAAACCATCGAGTAGCCATAACCGTTAGCCGGGCAGCGCGCCGCGAACCCGCAGGTCACACTCGCCGAGCTGGTGCGGACCAGCAGTCGCCTAGAGCCTCGCCGAGTCGGCCCGGCAGCAACGACCGTGTCGGTCACACGCGAATAGCCAGCGTCATCGCCAGCACCCAGAGCTTGCGCCGCTGCGCGGTTCTGACGGTGCAGCGCCGGACCGATTGAACCTACCTCGAAGCCGGATCGCGGCGCCGCGTGCTGGACGCACCGTTCGAAGCCGCGGCGACCGCCGACCGACGAGCAATGACATCCTGACAGGACTTGTATTTGTGTCAGTCGTCAACTAACGTCGGGTCTTGTTCAATCATTGGGCCCGAGACGGAGATAGACATGGCTGTTGAAAATGCGAACGACTGGATCATTTCTGTGGACGACCACGTGATTGAGCCGCCGAACCTGTGGCAGGACCGGCTGCCCGCGCGGTTCAAGGAGCGAGGACCCAAGGTTCTGCGGGATGAGCGAGGAGATGCGTGGCACTTCGAGGGGAAACGGATCCCGGTTAACGGACTGGTCACTATGGGTGGGTTTGAACGATCGACGTACAACCCATTGCCGGTTAACTACGCCGATATTCGTCCGTCATGTTACGACCCGAAGGCGCGACTGGAAGCGATGAATGAGGATGGAATCATCGCGTCAATGGTCTTCCCAAACCTGCCAAGATTCTGCGGGCAGGAGTTTTCTGAAGGACCAGACCGCGAGATGGCGCTGTATTGCATTCAGGCGTACAACGATTTCATAATCGATGAATGGAGTGCGAGCGCCCCAGGTCGGTTCATTCCGTGCATCATTACACCTCTCTGGGATTCGCGTCTGGCTGCAGCTGAAATTGAACGATGCGCAGCAAAAGGGGCGCGGGCGGTGACATTCTCCGAGCAGCCTACTGACTTGGGACTGCCGTCGATCCATGACACTCGCGGATTTTGGGATCCTGTGTTTCGGACAGCTGAGGAGGCGGGGGTCACACTCGCTGTGCACTTGGGTTCGTCATCGACTATGCCGTGGGCGCCAACAGACGCGCCGTCCATGGTCCCACTTGTGCTGATGGGTTGGCGGGCGGCGTCGACGCTGACGAATTGGCTTTTCAGTAGTGTGTTCGCACGGTTCCCCGGGCTTCGCGTAACACTGTCTGAAGGAGGCATCGGCTGGCTGCCCAGTACGCTTGGCCGCTGCGACTATAGCCAATTTCAGTACCGACCCTGGGGCGAGCGATACATTTATCACAAGGACCAGTCGATCACTGATCAGGGCGTGGGTTTCACGTCATGGGCGCACGGCGATCTGACACCTTCGCAGGTCTTTCAAAAGAATATGCGTGGGTGCTGCATCGTCGAGCAGGAGGCGCACCCGGTGGATTCAATTCGGCAGGTGGGCGCCGACTATATATTCTTGGAGACAGACTTCCCCCACGCCGACTCCACCTATCCCACCACGCACAAGCTCGTCGATGAGGCACTCGTGAGCTTCACCGAAGAGGAGCGTTATGCCCTTCGTCGTGGTAATGCCGAGTCCTGGTACAACTTTGAGGCGGCAACGCCGCCCGTAGCACTTGCAAGTTAGTGGTGCTCGGGCGTCGCGAATCTGTGATTTGTACTCGCGCTGTCGCCTAAGAAATCCCTCGCTTGTATTCAGTGGGTGGTGATTGTAGAACAGTTGTTTGGATAAGCCGTTTACTGGAAATGGCGAGGTCATTTTCCTTACTCCTACTCTGCAATCACCGCCCCTAGACAACACACCGGAAGCGAGCACTAGATGACCACGGCGCCCAGCGTGACAGTTGCCTTCGAGCACCCAGACAAGCTGTTCATCGGCGGGCAGTGGGTTTTCCCCTCCACCTCCGCAGCCGTGGAGGTCGTCAACCCGTCCACGGAGGAGATCGCCTTCACACTGCCAGCTGCTCAGGCTGCAGACATGGAGCTGGCCATCTCGGCGGCCCGCAGGGCCTTCGATTACGGCGAATGGCCTCGGCTCAAGGTAGCTGAGCGCGCCGAGTACCTCCGCAAGATTGCCGCGGCATTCACCGATTACGCAGACATTCTTGGTGCGCTGTGGACGACGGAAACCGGGGTCTTGCACTCGATCGCGCGGAATAGCGCTGCCGTTCACGCAGCCGAGTATCAGCGTTGCGCCAACCTGTCCGACGAGTTCCCCTTTGTCGAGCGGCATACCCCGACGGCGGGGGGTGCGGCCGGGTTCTTGGTGCGAGAGCCAGTCGGCGTTGTCGGGATCATCGTCCCTTGGAACGGCCCAATGGGCCTGATCACGCACAAACTGGCCCCGGCCCTCTTGGCCGGCTGTACCACGGTGATCAAGACTGCGCCAGAAGCACCCGGCGCCGCCTACATCATGGCGGAAATCGCAGAGAAGGTCGGGCTGCCGCCAGGCGTCATCAACGCCGTGGTGGCTGATCGCCCAGAGTCCGAGCTCTTGGTTATCGACCCCCGAGTCGACAAGATCTCGTTTACCGGGTCGACCGCCGCGGGGCGCCGCCTCGCGTCACTTTGCGGACAACGCATTGCACGCGTGACACTTGAATTGGGCGGGAAGTCCGCCGCCCTTATCCTCGACGACATCGACGTCGACACGGCAGCGGCGGCGATCGTGCCTCCCGCGTGCCTGCTGACGGGCCAAACTTGCTCATCGCTTACTCGCATCGTCGTTTCAAGACGGCGGCACGATGAAATGGTCGAGGCTCTGAGTGCCCGCTTCTCGCAGGTTCGGGTTGGCGATCCGTTCGACCCGCGATCCGAGATAGGTCCGCTAACCATGGAGCGGCAGCGCGACAAGGTTGAGCACTACATCGCTCAGGGCATCGCCGAGGGTGCGAAACTAGCGACCGGTGGACGGCGCCCGGCGCACCTTGCTCGCGGCTACTTCATCGAGCCGACCGTTTTCGGGAACGTGGACAACTGCTACTCGATCGCCCGGGATGAGATCTTCGGTCCCGTGCTGAGTGTGATCCCCGCCGACAACGAGGACCAGGCCGTCCTCATCGCCAACGACACGATTTTCGGGCTGAACGCCTCAGTGTTCACAAATGACCCGCTGCACGCCTTCGAAGTTGCCCGAAAGTTGCGGTCAGGAACCGTCGGCCACAATTCGTTCCGCAGCGACTTCGGGATTGCGTTCGGCGGTTTCAAGCAGTCCGGTATCGGCCGCGAGGGTGGACGCGAAGGTCTATTGCCCTATCTCGAGTCGAAGACGGTGATCCTCGATGAAGACATCGCCACGCCGGCCGTCTGACGCGCTGACGGGGATTGAACTCGCGTCAGGGGCGCACTAGTGTTCGCAGACGATAGTTTGCGTGCTCGCAGCGGGCTCTGACGTGGAAGGAGAGGCACCTTGCGCTTGGGCATAGCAATGCCGGTTGTCTACGCAGCGGGACGCCTCGATCCAGCACGTTGGGCTTCTCGCGCCGAAGAACTCGGTTTTGACGACGTCTGGTTCGTGGATCATGTGATCTTTCGAGCACCGATGACGGACATCATGGTGTCGATGGCTCTTGCCGCAGGAGCAACGGAACGCGTGCACGTGTGCAGCGGCATCATGCAGGCTGGTTTGCGACATCCGGTAGCGCTGGCAAAGTGGCTTGGAGCGCTTTCGTTCGAGTCCGAAGGAAGAATAGTCGCAGGACTCGGAGTCGGCGGCGACTTGGCGGCCGAATGGAACGCATTAGGGATAGGTCCGCAGGATCGAGGTGCGCGATTCGACGAGATTCTGGACGTTCTCCCTCGTCTTTTGCGTAACGAGCCGGTCGCCCACGACGGCCGCTTTTATAAGTTCTCTTGCCCGAGTCTGTTTGTCGAACCACCCCCGCATGTTCCGATTTTGGTCGGAGCGCGCAAGCCCGCGGCGATCCGTCGCAGCGTTCGTGCGAATGGTTGGCTCGCGTCATACTGCTGGCCTGACGCGTTTCGCGAAACCGTGGCCTCCCTCCGTTCAGAGATCGGTCAGTCAGAAGACTGGTCACCGGCCGTGTCGATCGTTGCGTCGATCGCCGACGATCCAGTCGAAGCCCGTCAGCGTTGCTCACAATTCTTCCAGACCATGCTCGGGGTTCGGGCAGAAGCCACTGAGAGACGTTCCATAGGTGGCCTGGATCGTGTAGTCGAGTTGGCAACGGCATATCGAGAAGCGGGGGCATCCCGGCTGATGATCACGCTGGTCGATCCGCCTGGTGAGGGATGGGAGCGCCTGACGACGGCCATCAAGGCCACCGCCGTAAACCGCTAGTTCGTGTGCAATTCTCGGAAAGGCGAGAGATGAGTATCGATTTAGTTCCCCCAATTCACACTGAGGCAAAGCCATTTTCTGGGACCGTCGAGCGGGCGAAAATTCTTGAGTATGCTTGGGCGCTGAGCTTGAAAGACGTTGTCCATCGAGACACGCAAGCGGCGCAGCAACGTGGTTATCGCGACATAGTTGCGCCACGCGGGCTCTGCCTGACGGTCCAGCTGCAGGATGAGAACGAGCTGTTCGGAACCTTCGGCATTCACGATTGGTCGAGCACCGTCGCGGTCGGCCTGTCCAATACCTATCGTACGACGGTATGCGCCAATGACGTGTTGGGAGGGAAAACAACCCTCATTTCTCGCGATGACAAGAAACTTGCTTTGGGTCCTGCAATCCTCTTTGTGTTGGAGACGTCCTTCACGAACCAGCTCGGTGAGCGCGTCCTCGTAGAGCGTTGCCCGATTCTCACGTGGGGTGCGTAATGAGTGCTCCAGCCGTCAGACAGTTCACCAGCCCGCTGATTACGAGAACCTCGATCGCTTGGGCGGCGGTCGCGACGGGGTCGTTCGCTGAAATTCATTTTGACGACAACTTTGCTCGGGCGCACCAAAACTTGCCTTCGGTTATTGCGCCGGGACCGATGATTTGTGGATGGGCGACGCAGTTCTTGGAGGACTGGGCGGAATCCGGTCAGTTGCTCGACTGGGAGATTAGGTACAAGAACCCGCTGCTGCCAGATAGTCGTGTAGTGATTTCCGGATCGGTTTCGGAGGAGTGGACAACGGAGTCGGGCGAGTTGCACGCGCGTTGTGTCGCAACTGCGGTCGACGATCGGGATCGAGAAGTGGTAGCGATTCTTGGGCACGCCTGCTTTCCGTCACTAACCGGCGACGGCCAGTCTTGAAGCCGCACTTCACGCTGATTCCCGTGCCGGAGTGCATCGTCAGATCGCTTGTTGGTCCTGTCGAAGTTCAGGGTCTGGTGCACCATTCACCCGGGCCGACAAAACTTGCAATGAAGGAGACGTGATGACAGGTCAAGAGCAAGCGGGGCTGCCATTTCAACCGCTTCGCGGCATTAGGGTCCTAGCTATTGAGAATATTGTTGCTATGCCGATCGCGACGGCTATCCTTGCCTCTCTTGGTGCGACCGTAATTAAGGTCGAGCCGCTCAAGTCAGGCGAGGCTGGACGCGCTTCGATTCCGGTCACTCTTGGAACAGGCGGCGCACCCTTCGGAGCGAGCCTGGTCCGCTATGGGGCTGGAAAGCAAAGTCTAAGCATCAATCTCAAGACGCTGGAGGGGCGACAAATTCTCGAGCGCTTGGTGCCCGTCGTCGACATTCTTGTCCAGAATCTACGAGGCGGCGCTGCCGAAGGTCTCGGCCTCACTGAAGACCGCCTTCACGAGCTCAATCCATCGCTTATTTACGCTTCAATTTCGGGATACGGCAGGAATCCGGCTTCAGAGTACGAAAGCCGCCCGGCATTCGCCTCCGTAGCGGAAGGAATGGCGGGCTTCTATGAGTCTCTTGCCGGCGCTGACGGCGGTCGACCGTCTGTGGGAATGTACGGAGCTATCGTCGATATTGTTGCGGGCCTGAATGTCGCAATAGGAATCCTGGCTGCTTTGATCGGCAGATCCTCAGACGGCCAGGGTCAGGTCATAGATGTCGCCCTATTGGACGCTGCCCTCACGCTGAACGACGCCGTCATCCAGAGCGCTGCGATGGGAGCTAGCCTCGACTCAGGGCGGCCGAGCGGCGCTGGCGTCGCTGAATTGTTCCGAGCGGGTGATGGCGAATTCCTGGTCATGGCGATGCGCCAGGACCAACTTCACGCACTATTCGCAACCATTGGGCGCCCTGAGCTAGCGACTGACGAGCGCTTCGCAAAGAGGGCGGAATGGTCTCACCATATTCCGACCGTTATCAGGCCCGCGGTGGAAGCGTGGGCTCAATCGCTAACCAAGAGAGAAGCTGTTACTAGACTGTCGGACGCCCGGGTGCCGGCCGCTCCAAGCCTCACGCCGCACGAAGTTCTTCAGGATGAACACGTTCACGCGAGGGGCATGCTGCGTCGAGTGGGCGGTCCCATTGCGGAGACCGTCGTGGTCGGGAATGCACTCGGATTGGGCGGCGCCGACACGCTCGTCTCGGCCGTGCCTCGCCTTGGCGAACATACGCGGAGCATCCTCGTTGATCTCCTGAAATTGTCCGCTGACGATTTTGATCAGCTCGTCGCAGACGGTGTCGTCGAAGATGATCCGTACAACGAAGTTGCCAATCCATGACCGGCGCGGACATAGCGCGATTCAGCGCGGCGTCGGTGACTGACTGGTTCGACTCGGCAGCCCTGCTGACACGATCGGGGGCGCAGAAACGAGATCCATAGGAACGCGATGGCGGAGTGGCTTGTTCGGGCTTCCGCGGTAAACGAACGTCACCATGAATAGGGAGGTTTTGCCGTGTCAGTACAGAGTGAGGATTTATCAAAAGAACGCCTCTACGAGCGACTCCGAGGATTTCACATGGGCGAGGAGGGTCTCGACGACCCGCACCCGCTGTTCGAACAGATGCGTAAGAAGTGCCCGGTAGCTCGCAGTGAGGCCATGGGCGGCTACTGGCTCATGAGTCGGTACGAGGACTGCCTTGAGGCTTTGAAGACTCCGACCGTGTTCTCGAACACGGTGATGACCCTGGGACAGGTCGAGGAGGTCCGCGGAAAGCTTCTCCCACTTAACTACGACCCACCCGAGCACACCGTGTTCCGCACCGAGATGGCGCCGTGGTTCTCACCGACCGTTGTGAAGAGAACCGAACCGGGTGCCCGTGATCGTCTCCGGCGCTACCTGGCAACCTACGCGGCGGCCGGCGGAGGAGAGTTCATCAGTGCGGTAGCGGAACCCTTCCCCTGCGTGACGTTCCTCCTGATCCTGGGTCTTCCGCTTGAGGACATGAAGGACCTTCTGGAATGGAAGGACATGCTCATCCATGTTCTATTGAAGGACGATCAGGAGAAAATCGATGAGGTTGTCGATGAGGGAATTCCCCTGATCGGCGCCTACTTCAACCGTGCGCTCGACGAACGGGCCGCCATGGAGGACCAGCCCGACGACGTCCTCACCTCGATCCTGCACGCCAAGCGAGGCGATGTTCCCTTTACTCGTGATGAGATGGTGCAGACCCTCATGCTGTTCTTTCAGGCTGGTCTTGACACAGTCACCGGCACGCTCGGGTTCATCATGGAGTTCCTGGCCACCCACCCGGAGCATCGCCAGCTGCTCATCGAGGAACCCACTCTCATCCCAAATGCCGTTGAGGAGTTGGTGCGGTACTTCAGCATCGTCACGGTGACCCGAAAGGTTATGGAAACGGTCGCGGTGGCGGGGGTCACCATTCCTAAGGGCGACTTCTGCGTAATCCCCACCGCATCGGCTGGGCGGGACGAGTTGCAGTATGAGAACGCGAGCGACGTCGACTTCCGTCGACGTCCAATCCGCCACCTAGGTTTCGGGGGCGGACCCCACCGTTGTATCGGGTCGCACCTGGCCCGCATGGAGTTGATCGTCGCTTTGGAGGAGATCTTCTCCATCATGCCTGACTTTGAATTGGATCCGGCCCAGGAAGTCGGCATTCATTGGGGGGCCGTTGCCGGTATCGACAAGCTGCACCTCCTGGTCAAATGATGAGTGACTACGAAGGTGTTGTGCGCATCGACCCGGACCTCTGTCAGGGCCACGGTCGCTGCTACGCCGTGGCCCCCAGCCTCTTCGCCCCTGACGATGTCGGTACTGGCATGGTAGCGAAGGCCACTCTGCAAACCCAGGATCTCGGCAGCGCCACCCTGGCGGAGGGTTCCTGCCCCGAGGGAGCCATTGTCATCGAATTGTCAGAGTAGGAGATCGTCAACTCAGTGTCACCGGCACTGATCGGAAAACGCTCCCATCATGCGAATGGAATTCGTCAATGGCTTTTGTGAAGATCGATGACGTCGAGTTGTTTTTCACCGACGAGGGCAAGGGAACTCCGGTCCTCTTTGTACATGGGTGGGCGTGTGATTCCAATGACTGGATTTGGCAGATCGCTTCCTTCATGTCCAACCACCGGGTCATTGCCGTCGACCTCCGGGGTCACGGGATGTCTTCCGCCCCTCCGGACGGCTATACCCCCAGGACCTTTGCCGCCGACCTGGTCCAACTACTGTCTCTGCTAGACACGGGACCGGTCGTAGCGGTAGGTCATTCGATGGGGGGAGCCATCGTCGCTGCACTCGCTGTCGAGCACCCGGACCTCGTACGGGCTGTCGTGGAAGTAGAGCCGGCTTACGGTGTTACTGGGGCCTTTGAGGCAATGTTGCTTGAGTTTGTTGCTTCGTTGCCTGGATCCGACGTACTCGAGGCATCGGTCGGCATGGTCGAGGCATTCGCAGGACCGACGGCCTCGACGGCTCTGAGGGTCTGGCGTCGAAGGAGGGTCCTTGGGATGCGAACAGATGTGCTGGAACTGAGCCTGCGCTCCATCTATGTTGGGCCCGACCAATTCGGCGTAAGGCCGGCGACTGACGCCTATCTTTCTCGTCGGCGTTGTCCGGTTTTGACTGTCGCGGCCGATGCCGACCGGTGCAGTTGGGAAGAGGAGACTTTCTCAGGTCAACACAGCCGCCTCGTCGTGATGCACGGTCTGGGTCACTGGCTCCACCAAGAGCAACCCGATGAATTTAACCGTTTGGTCATGGATTGGCTCGATCGCATTCCCCCTGCGTTGTGAGCATCGGTCCCGAGGAGTCTTGAGGTTGTCCCTAGCCGGATCCGAACTTGACGTTTCGGGGAAGGCGTCGAAACGCCCAGCATCAGATATTTCCACTATAAAACCAGTTACACCGCTACAGCTGGAGGGTCAATGAAGACGCGGACCGCAGTGGTGACCGAGGCGCCCGGCAAGTACGAGGTTGTGGACATTGACTTGGACGAGCCCCGCACAGGAGAGGTGATGGTCAGGTTGGTGGCGGCCGGACTGTGCCACTCTGACGATCATCTGGCCACAGGTGATCTAACTGTCGGGATATACCCATTCGCCGGAGGACACGAAGGCGCGGGGGTCGTCGAGGCCGTTGGAGAGGACACACCTGGGGTCGCGGTGGGAGACCACATCGTGTTTTCCTTCCTGCCTGTGTGCGGGCGATGCCGGTGGTGCTCGACGGGGCACCAGAACCTATGTGACCTCGGCGCAAACACTCGTCTGGGCTCGCGCATCAGCGACCCGACCAGTTTCCGCATGCACCTCGACGGAAAGCCAGTCGGCCAGATGTCCGGCGTGTCGACATTCTCGGAGTTCTCTACGGTCGACGTGCGTTCGGTCATCATTCTCGACAAGGACATCCCGCTTGACGTCGCCGCACTTGTCGGTTGTGGTGTCGTTACCGGATGGGGATCGGCCGTCAACTCGGCGAAGGTGAAGACGGGCGACGTCGTCATTGTTATGGGAGTGGGGGGCGTGGGCGTGAACGCCGTCCAGGGCGCCTCTCTCGCCGGGGCCGGCGAGGTCATCGCGGTGGACCCGATCGAGTTCAAGCGGGAATTCGCCCTCGGCGTCGGGGCGACCATCGCGTTCCCTTCGATCGAAGACGCGACCGAATACGCCCACAGCGTCACCAACGGGCAGGGTGCCGACAGCACCATCCTCGCTGTGGGAGTGACCACCGGAGAGCACATCAGCCAAGCCTTTGCATCGATAAGGAAAGCGGGGACACTGGTCCTCACCGGCGTCGGCAACTTCTCCCCGAGCGGCGTGGGCATTCCGATCCTGGGAAGCGAGCTGGTGTTCTACCAAAAGCGTATTCAAGGGTCGATGTTTGGAGAGGCCAATCCGCTGGTCGATATCCCCAAGGTGCTGCGCTTGGCAGCCGAAGGCAGGATTCAGGTGGAGAGTCTGATCACGTCTCGTTACCCTCTCAACGACATCGCGCAAGGCTATGAGGATATGCATGCCGGCCGCAACATCAGAGGCCTAATCACCTTCTGACGATCGCGGCGCAGGACTGCGCGCGATGTGATCCCGGCGATCACCGGTCAACGAATTCGCGCCAGAGCAGCCAGCCGCCGAGACCCCTGCATTTTCCCGGGCGCGTTCGTTACTATCCATACAGTGTTGGGTAAAACACAGGGTATCGGAGGCTAAGCAATGCTTTGCGCGGCGGACTGGGTGGCATATCACGCGCAGCATCGGGGCGATGCCCTCGCTCTCCGATGCGCTGAGGACGGACGGCGAACGACCTGGGCTGAACTGGAAGCGCGGGTGGCCGGGGTTGCCGCCACTCTGCAGGCTCTGGGTGCCCGACACGGGGATCGGGTGGCCCTGATCACCGAGAACGATCCGCGCGTGTTCGAGGTGCAGTTCGCCTGCATGCGGCTGGGAGCACTGTTCGTACCGCTGAACTGGCGGCTGCACGTCAACGAGCTGGTGGATATCTGCCTCGACGCCCAGCCGTGCGTCCTCGTCCACGACGATCAGTGGGCGGAGGTGGCTACCGCCATCGCTGAAAAGGCCGGTATCGCGCAGCGCATTTCCTGGCACGCCGGCCCGGGCGCGACTGACTACGAGTCTGCGATCGCGTCGGCCACGCCGCTGCGCGCCACTGGTGACATCGCGCTGGACCACCCGACCCACATCCTCTACACCTCCGGGACCACTGGAAAACCGAAAGGTGCGTTGTCGACCCACTCGACGATGGCGTGGAATGCCCTCAACACCGCTCACACCACCGGCTTCTCCCAAGCAGGGTGTCACCAACTCAATCCGATGCCCCTGTTCCACGCGGGGGGCCTGCAGGTCATGTCCAATGCGATTCTGTACTTCGGGGGCGCGGTGACCACGATGACCCGCTTCGTCCCCGAGCAGGTTCTCGCGCACCTCACCAACTCCGACCCGCCGATCACCCATTTCACTGCGATCGCTCTGATGTTCAAGGCCGTCGCCGACCTGCCGGGCTTCGCCCACGCGGATTTGACTCACCTGCGCCACCTGGTTGTGGCTGGGTCGATCGCAACGCCGGAACTCCTGCAGCGCTGGGCCGACTGCGGCCATCCGCTGCAGCCGCAGTACGGGGGTACCGAAATGGGCCCGGTGGCGACTGCGCTCGTCGACGAAGCGGCGCACCAAGATGCGGCCAAGAAAGGATCAACGGGTCGCGCGGTGCTGCACACGCAGATCAGGTTGGTCGATTCCGATCACGCTGATGTCGCGAACGGGATAACTGGTGAAATCTGGCTCCGGGGGCCAAGCATCACCGCAGGGTACTGGGGTCGGAACAAGGCCGATTACTTCACCGACGACGGCTGGTTCAGGACCGGTGATGCGGCGCGCCGCGACGAGGACGGCTATTACTACCCGGCCGGACGTGTCAAGGAGATGTTCAAGTCAGGCGGGGAGAACGTCTACCCAGCTGAGATCGAGAACGTCCTGTCCCTGCATCACGGCGTGCAGGATGTGGCCGTCATCGGCATCGCCGACGAGAAGTGGGGCGAGGTCGGGCTGGCGGTCGTGGTGCCGGCGCCCGGTGCCGACATCACCCTGGACGACCTCAATTCTTTTGCCGCGCAGCGGTTGGCGAGGTACAAGCTGCCCAAGAAGCTTGTCCTGGTCGACGACCTGCCGCGGAACGTGACCGGCAAGCTGTCCCGGGAGCGACTCAAGTCGGACCACAACGGCATCTGAATCGCCGGGCGAGTCCGGCCCGGTCACGGTTGTGTGCTGATGCGTGGCAGTCTCCAAAAGTGTCGGTGTTTGGTTAATCTGATGGCACGTTCCCGGGAGGTGGTGACATGGCACGACCGAAGGTCGCGCTGATCTCGCGGCGAAAAGTGCTCGAAACGGCGCTGGCGATCATCGACGAAGACGGGCTCGACGGGCTGAGCATCCGTCGCCTGGCCGACAACCTCGGCGTCAACGGCGCATCGCTGTACCACCACTTCGCGAACAAGGACGAGATCCTCGTCGGCGCTGCAGAATTAGCACTCGCGGACGTCCGCACACCGGAGGAGTCGGACCGGGACTGGCGGGTATGGCTGCCTCAGAATGCCCGCAATCTGCGGGCCGCGCTGCTCAAGCATCCTGGGCTGGTTCCGCTCATCGTCAGCAAACGGTCGCTGGGGATGGGTGCACACATGCTCGACACTTCCGCGGCTCGCCTGATGGAGGAAGGCGTACCGAGCGCAGCCGTCATGCCGCTGGTGGATGCTCTCGAGTTGTTCGCCATCGGCAGCGTTCTGGACGAAACGCAGGGGTATTCGCCCGAGGACCAGCACGACATCGACAGTGATAAGTACCCGGCTTTGGTCAAGGCGATGTCCGAGCGCGGTCTGTCGTCCGACGAGATTTACGACTTGGTCACGACGAGCATCGTCGGTGCGATCGAGGCGGCGGTAAAGGAGCGCCAGGCGCGCTGGCTACCCGCCACGGAGGCGGAACGACCCACGGATTCGGACATCCCGGAACGTGGTGTGAACGGCTGGTGACGCCGAGTGCGCGTGGCTGCAATGCTCGTCATTCCCGACGCCGGGCCAGGCCGGCGTCGAAGGCGTTGGTCACCTTGAGCGGGGTGAACTTCAGCGCCACGCGACCGGGCGAATCGGCCGCAGCGGCATGAGCTTCCTGAGCCTGCTCGTCGTTGGGGTCGTAGCGTCGGACGATCTCGCGCAGCACCCACATCACGGTATCCCGATCCTCGACAACCTCGGTTGTGCCCTTGTAGGACAGGCTCTTCGACTTGCCAACAGCGGTGACCACGACTGAGGTGCGTGGATCCCTGCGGACAGCTCGGACGCGGGCCCGCGATTGCTCCGACAGCATCCAGAACACCCCGCCTACATGGACGAACGCCTGCGTGATGCCGATGGGATGACCGTCGCGGTTGGTCCAGCAGAACGTGCACTCAATCTGACCCGCGAGCAGCCGCTCGCGTTGCTGCTCGGTGAGCACGAACCCACTGGCGTCCTCGAGAGATTCGAACCTGGTCGTCATCGCGGCCCTCCGGATATCCCTGATCGTCCACCAAATGTCGTTAGTTTAACGGAGTGCACGGATCGCCCGGCTGGGCGGCGTAAAAGACTCCCCGTCGAGCACCCGCACGCCTGCCAAGGCGCCGGTCGGTGTTCGACCATGCTGATTCCCACCCGAGTGTTGTTGGGGCGGATAACGGGCGATGCGCAACCTCAACCGAGTAATGCCCAGTCGAACCATCATGAGTCGAAAGGCGATCCGCCGAGACCGGCGGCCTCGCGAAGGAAACGAAACTCTTGGTCCAAACGGGTTGCGTGCTGGGACGTATCGTAACGGGATGGCTCATGCGAAGCGACGACGCTCTTCCACTGAAGTGCGACGATTGCTACTGGCCGCGGCTGCAGGCGTGTTTGCGCGCAGAGGCTTTAGTGGTTCACGGACAGCGGATATCGCGGCAAAAGCTGGTGTGTCGGAGTCTACTTTGTTTGCTCATTTTCCCTCCAAGGGTGACCTTTTCGTTGCTGCAACGCTGGAGGCTTTTGTATCGTTCGCCGACGAAATTTCTGCCTTCCTCGCTGAGCCTCCGGCGACCAATCCTGCGGATCTTGAGAACACGGTCGTCCACTATGTCAGTGTGCTGTTCGATCACGTTATGGCCAACCGTGAGGCCCTCTTGGCACTGCTCGCCGGAAGCACTGACCCAGATTCTGAGGAGTTCACCGAAGCGGCGCGTCAACGGTTCCAGGCCGTACTAGATGATTTGACGGGTGTGGCTGACAACTGGACGAAGGGCTTCGGACGGACCATTCCGAGGCTGGAATTCCGGGTGCGGTTACCAATCGCGATGATCGTTTCTGTGGTTCTTTACGATCGCTGGTTTTTGCCGCAGAACGGGCGCTTCGGGAACGAGACGATAATTCGAGAACTGGCGGGCCAGATCATTCGCGGAGCGCTCTCGGAGGAGCGGGCCCCAGAGTTAACGGAGTAAATACTCCGAGATTAGTAGCTGGTTAGCGCTCGGAACTTTAAATTAGCGGAGCAAGCACTCCGTTGACATCACAAGTGGCTGGGTGCCACACTGTGACCGTGACCACACACGGTCGGGCTAGCGAGGCCCATGCGTTCGATCATCACAGCGCTGAGTTCGCGCGAGACTGGCCTGACCAGTTCGCCGATCTCCGCGACCGGTGTCCGGTGGCTTACTCGCCCAAGCACGGTGGCTTCTACGTGCTGAGCCGCTACAGCGACGTCGCCCGCGCGGGAAGGGATTGGCAGACGTTCTCCACCGAGAACGATCTGGACGGGACCGGCCGTGGTGGGCGTGGCATTCAGATCCCGCCGAACGAGGTGCGGATGGGGATGCTCGAGATGGATCCGCCCGCGAACCTTGATTATCGGCGGCTACTGACGAAGTTGTTCTCGCCCGAGGCAGTTGCCCGCTATGAGGGGCGAATGACCGACTTGATCACGTGGTGTATCGATCAGGTGATCCAGAGCGGGCATTGCGACGTTGTTACGCGCATCGCTAATCCTGTCCCCGCTCTGGTAACGCTTGACTTCCTGGGGATTCCGCTTGAAAGGGGTTTGACCTACGGCGACATCCTGCACCGCTCGGTGTGCACTTTGCGCGGCTCGGATGCGTTCGTCACGATCGTTGGTGAGCTTCAGTGGATGGTGAGCGATCTGGTGGAAATGGTCACGGCACGGCGATCTGAGCATGGGTCGGCGGCTCGGGCGGACGTAATCGGCCACCTCCTCAGTTCCGAAATCAATGGAGTGGCGCTCGACGACGGCGAGATCGCGGAGCTTCTGTTCATGCTGCTCAATGGTGGGGTCGACACGACGACCGGGGCGATCTCACACATGCTCCTGTGGCTTAGTGAGCACCCAGCGGAACGGCGCCGACTCGCTGCGGATCCGACGACCATCCCGACGGCGATCGAGGAATTTTTGCGCATGATTCCGCCCGCGATCGGCGTCGGAAGAAATGTAGTTCAAGAATGCGAGATGTCGGGCAGGAAGTTGAGCCCTGGCGATCGTGTGTATTTGTCGTGGGCGTCCGCTAACCGTGATGCCGAACGATTTACCGACGCCGAATCGATGATGTTAGGCCGGTCCCCGAATCCTCATCTGAGTTTCGGTTATGGCGCGCACAAGTGTGTCGGGGCTGCGTTAGCCCGCGCAGAGCTGCGGGTTCTCCTCGAGCAAGTCTTGCGGCGGATGCCCGATCTGGTCATCACACGGGCTGATTGCGAACCGTATTCCGACGTAGGCATTGTCAATGCATTCGCGCGAATGCCCGCCACTTTTACTCCCGGCGGCCGCGAAGGAAACATTGATGTCCTTTCCGGCGCATGACGATACGCCGCTCGCCGAACTGCTTTCGCTGAATGGTCGTCGCGCTCTGGTGACGGGCGGCGCGCGCGGTATCGGCCTGGCGATTGCTGCCCGGCTCGCCGAAGCCGGATCAGACGTTGCGATCGGCGATCGGTTCGGAGCAACGGAGGCCGCTGAGCGCCTGAACGCGTCCGCGTCGGGTCGCGTGATCGGTATTGAGTTCGATGTGTCGACCGACGGCGAAGCGGGCGTGCGCGCTGCGGCTGACCACCTCGACGGTCTCGACATCCTGGTGAACAATGCCGGGATCTTCCCCCCGGCGCACGTGCTCGAGCTGCCGTTCGAGCAATGGCGCCGGGTGCTCGCTGTCAATCTCGACGGCACATTGTCCTGCAGTGCGGCGGCAGCCAAGATCATGGCAGACAACGGCGTTGACGGCAGGATAGTCAACGTGGTGTCAACGCAGGGTTTGCGGGGCGCTGCGCCGGGAATGTCCGCCTATACATCGTCCAAACACGCCGTCATGGGTCTGACCAAAGCCCTCGCCATCGATTTGGCGCCACACGGGATCAGGGTTCTCGCGGTTGCACCGAACGTTGTCGTCACACCTGGTTACCAAGGGGTTTTGGACGATCTGATTGCTGCCGGGCTGCCAGAAGAGACGGTGGAACACGTCAAAGCAGGCACCCCGATGGGTCGCCCGGTCACCGCCGACGAAGTCGCCCGTGCGGTGCTGTTCTGCACCAGCGACATGGCAAGCGCGATGACCGGCAGCGTCGTCGTCGTCGATACCGGCGCGCTGGCCGTCTGAGGAGTCAGGGGCCGAAATGCACAGATTTGAGGGCCAGGTTGTCATCGTTACCGGCGCCGCATCGGGCATCGGGCAGGCGAGTGTACGGCGCTTTCTGGACGAGGGCGCCCGGGTCCTCGCAGTCGACATTGACGCGTCAGCGTTGAGCTGGGCGGCCGACTTGTCCAACGTCGAGATGTTCGTCGGCTCAGTGGCCGAACCCAGTACTGCGAGCCACATGGTTGCTCGGGCGCTGAGGCAATGGAGTCGACTCGACGTCGTGCACCTCAATGCTGGGGTTACGCCGATGGGATCGATTCTGGACCCAAGTCTCGAGGTTTTTGAGCAGTGCCTCGCCGTGAACCTCCGCGGTGTTGTGTACGGGATGCGCTCCGCGGCAACGACGATGACGGATCGTGGTGGTGGCTCGGTCGTTGTGACAAACTCCACTGCCGGCATCGCTGGTGACGCTGGCGCGTGGGCCTACAACACCACCAAGGCCGCAACGCTGAACCTCGTCAGGTCTGCCGCAGTTGAACTCGCGCACCTCGGCGTGCGGATCAATGCGGTGTGCCCGGGGCCGGTCCGCACCGCGGCCGCCGAGCAACTCGAGCAGCAGGCACCGGACCTGATCGAACTAATTCGGGGGCGAGTGCCGATCCGCCGGTGGGCCCGGCCAGATGAAATCGCCTCGGCTGTTGCCTTTCTGGCCTCCGTCGACGCTTCCTACATCACAGGCGTCGGACTGCCTGTCGACGGTGGACTGACAGCGATGTCCGGTCTGTTTCCACTTCCCACGGAAGGGCTGCACTGATCATGATCAAACCCCCAGTCGACTACGACCACCACTCACCAGAATTCGCTGAGACCTGGCCCGATCAGTACCGGCAATTGCGCAGCACCTGTCCGGTTGCACACAGCGACAAATACGGCGGGTTCTACGTCTTGACACGCTATGCCGATGTGCGGCGGGCGGCCACGGAGTACGAGACCTTCTCTTCCGCGCACGACGAACACCGCGGCGGAATCATGATCCCGCCCAACCCCACTCGGCTTGGGATGATCGAAATGGATCCGCCACTGCAACTCAAGTACCGCAAAATTCTGACACCGCGCCTGACGCCGAAGGCGGTCCGCGCGTACGAGCCCAGAATTCGTGAGCTGGTCGACCAGACCATCGACCGATTCATTGAACGCGGTAGTTTCGACGTCGTCGACGAACTCGCTAATCCCGTCCCCGCGATTCTTACCCTCGATCTGATGGGTCTGCCTCTCGATGGGTGGGAGCGGTTCGCACTACCACTGCATCGGATGGTCTACGTCGAGCAGACCAGCCCCGAATTCGCCGAGGTGTTGGCGGACCTGGAGTGGATCCAGCTACGACTTGGAGAAGAAGTCGCCGACCGGCTCGCGCACCCGCGCGATGATCTCGTAACCACGATCGCTCTCGCCCAGATCGACGGTGAGCCAATGCCCGCCGAGACCGCGGTCGAGATGCTGTTCATGTTGCTCACCGGCGGAGTGGAGACATCAGGAGCATTGATCGCCAGCGGGTTGCTTTACCTGGCAGAGCACCCTGAAGACAAGCAGCGGCTCATCAACGACCCGGACATGATTTCCAGCGCGACTGACGAGTTCATCCGTTACCTGACGCCCTCGACCGGGGTTAGCCGCACCGTCGTTGTCGAGACTGAAATGTCAGGAGTCAACCTCAACCCCGGTGACCGCGTCTGGCTCGCCTGGGGTTCAGCGGCGCGCGACGCGGCCTTTGTGGACGATCCAGAGAAAGTCCTTATCGATCGGAAGCCAGGCGCGCACCCCAGCTTCGGGTTCGGCACCCATCGGTGCTTGGGTGCTCACCTCGCCCACGCTGACATGCGAATCGTCCTGGAACAGGTGCTGAGACGGCTCCCAGATTACGACATCGACCCTGACTCCTGCCAACGCTTCCGCAGTATTGGAATCATCAACGGCTATCTCAAGATGCCGGCAACTTTCACCCCGGGAGTCCGCTCAAATCACAAGGAGGTCAAATGATTCCCGAAGAGGTACTGACCATCATGCAACTTCAAGTCGACTACGCCCGCGGCGCCGACAGCTTCTCGGGCGCGACATACGCGGAAGTCTTTACCGACGACGGGGTCCTCGACGCGACCGGTACCGGCATCCCGGCCGTCGCGGGCCGGTCATCTATCGCGGCGCTGATGGATGACACCTTCGCTCAGCAGACACACAACATGCACATGACGACGAATCAAAGAGTCACCAGCATCGACGGCGACACCGCGACCGGTTGGTGCTATTTCTTTCAACGCAGCATTCTGAAGAACGGGGGCCACACTGAGTTCTATGGACGCTATGACGATATCTACCAGCGCACGGCGAAAGGTTGGAAGATCAAGCACCGGACGCTGATTGAACTCCTACCGACCGTTCTGCAGGGATACACGGTCCCAGGGGGCGGTAGCTCCCGGTCGGTTCTTTGACAGCGCCCGCCAGGTTGCAGCAGCGGGTTTAAACACCCGCGAAGTGGTTACGATCGAACGAGGTGCGGGCGCTTGAGCCTGCGGGCCCGGAACCGGATGTCCCGCAACGCTAGTTCGACGCCTACACGATCCTGATTCTTCGCGTATCGCCCACGGCAGAGCCCCTGGTAACGGTTCAAGTGCCCGGCGGCGAAAATTTCGGGGAGAGTCCGTGGTAGGGCTGGCCGGCTTCGTTCCAGCGGTCGTAAAGATCGAATGTCGCTTGGCCGAAGGGATCTATTCCGCGCAACGGCATGGAGGCCCGGCTGATGGTGAAGTCAAAGGGTGCCAGCTCGACGGCCCTACTGAGATGTCGCTGCGCCGCATCGTCACGACCCCGGTCACGCAGGTGTACGCCGAGCTTGAAGTGCAGTCGCGCTTCGAGCTCGTCGTCGGTGAGGCTGGTGTCGACTGTCTCGACTACCGGGGGGACGGTCCCAGACCGAACCCACGCCCTAATTGGGTCGAGGTCTTCGTCGACCCCGGTGAATTGCGTGGAGATCTCGGTGCTGAAGGTCCAAGCGTTCGGTCGGACAATTCGATCGTTCTCGTCGATCCACGTCGCGCACGGGACGTTGGAGATAGCGAAGAGCTCGGCGACCAGATGGTCTCGGTCGACCAGGACAGGCATGTCCAGTCCCTGAGCCCAGGGTCTGACGTCCTCGGGATCGTCGTCGAGGGCAACCGCGACCACCGTGAAGTCGTGTCCTTCGGCTCGTAATTCGCTGTGCAGCGATTGCCAGCCGGGCAGGTCGTAGCGACAGCCGCACCACGAGGCAAAGGCATGCAGCAGCCTTTTGCCGGTGAACTGCGAGAGTCTGCAGGGTTTACCGTCGAGGTCGGGTAGTTCGAAATCGGGTGCGATGCGGTCGCGCTGCGCCAGCTGCAGGTCCTGGACGGCAGAACCGAGTGCGGCCACGGATTCGTCGGTGTCGATGAGGATTCGCCGACCGAGAAGGCGGGCGAGTTCGGTTGCGTCGATGACCCCGTCGTCCACCAGTTGACCACGGTCACGGACGGGGATGCAGGCGTCGGCCCGGCAGAGGCCGGATTCTTTCAGTGTCCAGCCGACTGCATCGGTAAGCCCCTCTTCCTTCAGTGGCAGCTCGATGATCACGATTCGTGTCCGGTCGCCCCGGCGGTGACGGACCCGTCGAGGATCGCCACAACAGCTGAGGCATCCCAATAGTCGCGCCAGTGCGTGATCTTGCCGCCATGTACTTCGAACGCGCCCATCACTGCCACCGGATGGTCGATGATCGGGGTGCCGTCTTCTTTGAGCCAGATCTCCGTTCGTTCGTTGAGAACGACGGTGTCACTCGCGAAGCTGTGCCTGATCTCGGCTTTTCCGCTGACCATTCCGGTTGCTGCCGCGAACGCGTCGACCAGAGCGAGGATTTCGCTATGCCCGGTGGCCGTCGGCATGCCCGTGTTCTCGTAGACGCAGTCCTCGCTGAGGTACGTCACGTACGCAGACCGGAAGGTGGGCCAGTCAGGCCCCCAAGCTCCCAGGAATTCAGCAACGACCTCGTCGGCTCTGGTCGGCACCTGAGCTCCTCTCATCGATGTGTGGGCCAAGGTCGTGGCCCCGTCAGGACAACCCGCGTCAGAATTTGGGGCGGCCGACTTTGACTCTGCGTCGTTGTAGAAGCGCGTCGAGGAACCGCAGGACCACCTGCGTTGACCGAGCGGACATCGTGCACTCCTCGTTGCCGCATCGTTGCCGGCCAAGTAGCCCCAGGTCATGCGGCGCCCATTGGCGATCGCGCTCTGATAACCCATTCCTCACGAAATGTATCAAAACAACGTTTGGTTTGAAATGGATCATCAAGACCGTTGATGTACGAGGCCCCTCGAGGAGCTGCACGCCGGGCCACTGCTCACTCGACGTGACGCAGGCCATATGTCATGCTTGCAAAATATCCCTAACGCCGTTCGGATAACTCTCGCCTTGGCCTGCATTAGGCGAGAAAAGTCCGAGCGGCACTGGTATCCCTACAAACCACGGATGAACCGCCTGCAGGCTCGGCTGATGCGGCTCACCGGTGCACATGACTGGCGGCGGCGGCTCGGCCGGCGCGGACGGAAGTGAGGGCCACTGCATGCCACGTGTGACGATCGACCCCGCGAAGTGCCAGGGTCACGGTCGGTGCGTCATCATCGCCCCGAAGTACTTCGACATCGAAGACAGCGGCTTCGGCCTCGTGCTGACCGACGAGGTTGCCGAGGCTGACCGTGTCGATATCGACGAGGCCATTTTAAGCTGCCCGGAGAACGCGATCGCGCTGTCGGACTGAACGATTCAGCACGGTCTGCCTGATGGCTGACGCCGTCAATCCGCCGCGGTGACGGTGCCGTCGATTATCAGGGCGTCGATCTCAGCTGCGGTGAAACCCGTCTCGGCCAGCACGTCACGGGTCTGTGCGCCGGGACCTGCGGGTGCCGGTCGCAATCGGCCGGGCGTCCGGGACAACCGCGGCGCCGGTGCGGCGGTCACGGTGCCATCCTCGCTTTTCACAATGGTCCCGCGAGCGCGCAGGTGCGGGTCGTCGGCGAGCTCGTCCAGGTCCAGTACCGGGGCGCCGCAGCCGTCGATATCGGCGAACACCGCCGTCCAGTGCGATCGGGGCTTGGAGCCGAATATCGCACCAACGCGGGCGCGCAACGCGGGCCATCCCGCCGGGTTCATCTGCTGCCCCGGCTCGATGTCTGTGATGCCCAGCGCCGCCAGAAACTGCGTGTAGAACTTGGGTTCGATGGCTCCGACCGCGAAGTACGCGTCGTCGGCGCACGCGTACGCGCCATAGAACGGCGCTGCGCCGGACAGGATGTGCTTGCCGCGACCCGCCCAGATTCCGGCGTTGAGCTCGGCAAGGTTGGTGAGGTTCAACAGTGCCGAGCCGTCGGCGATCGCGCCGTCGACCACTTGGCCCAGGCCGGTGACCGTCCGCTCGAACAGCGCCATCATGATTCCCAGCGCGGTCGTCAGGGAACCGCCGGCAAGGTCGCCTACCAGCGCCAGTGGCGGCACGGGAGCTTCGTTGCCGACCACTCCGAGAGTGCCTGCGACCGCGGTGTAATTGATGTCGTGACCGGCCCGACTGCTGTACGGTCCGTCCTGGCCCCAGCCGGTGAGTCGCGCGTAGATCAGCCGGGGATTGCGCCCGCACAACACATCCGGGCCCAGTCCGCGCCGCTCCATGGTGCCTGGGCGGTTGCTCTCGAGCAGGACGTCGGCGTGATCGGCCAACCGGGTGATCACCTCCGCGCCGCGTGGAGCACGCAGGTCGATGACGGCGGACCGTTTTCCGCGCGACAGTGACGTAGCCGGATCGAAGGGCATGCGTTCACCCGGGCGTTCGATCGCGACGACATCGGCGCCGAAGTCCGCGAGCAGCATCGAGCAGAACGGTCCGGGACCCAGCGCGCTGAGGTCGAGCACCCGGACTCCCGCGAGCGGTCCGGCGCTGGGGTCGGGCGGTGAATATGCGGTCACGGGCCCCCTCAAGTTCTGATCAAAGCGCTTGGAGCCAAGCTATCAAACGCGGTTTGGTTGTCCGCGCGCCGGAGGAGTCGGGACTGTATGCGGACGCCTCCGCAGGCACAGTGTGGGTCGCAGGGGTTGTGGACGTGACCCAGTTCATATGGCATGCTCGCCAATTAATACCGAACGCCGTTTGACTTGCGTTGCAACCGGAGCTCACGGAGCCGCTGAATGACATCTTCTGCCGTTGATCGAGACCTGGCTACCCTGCTTGCGTCGTTCAACCTCTTCGACCCTGAACACGAGGACTGGAAGTACGACGCCTTCGCCTACGCGCGTGAACACTGCCCTGTTGTGCGCACTGAAACCGAGCTGACCGGCCCGATGTGGATGGTCACCCGCTACGCCGACGTTCGCAAGGTCCTCGAGGATCCCGAGACGTTCTCGTCGGAGGGCGGATCGCCCGCACCGACCCCGATTGGCCTCGGGCCGCTGGATTCTGATCCACCACTGCACACCTCATTCCGCAGGCTGCTCAACCCGTACCTGTCGCGCAAGTACTCGCTGACGTTCGAAGACGAGATGCGCAGCATCGCGCGCGAACTCATCGACGGGTTCATCGGCAACGGCAAGGTGGAACTGCTCAGCGAGTTCGCGGGGCCGTTCGTCTCCCGAGTACTGGCCTCCGTCGTGTTCAACGAAACCGACCTGACCAAGATGGAGCACGCGAAGGAGGTCGTTTTCCGGGTTACCGAGGACGGCACCGAAGAGGCTTTCATGGGCCTGGGGATGCTCGCCGCCGAGTATCTTGCGGCGGCTACCGCGAACCCGCCCGAGGAAGACGGCATCCTGCGCTCTCTGGTCACCGGTGAGATAGACGGCGAGCCGCTGGACCCCCAGAAAGCGCTCGGCGCCATCTGCGTGTTGTTCCTCGGCGGGCTGGATACCACCAGGTCGGCGATCGGCACCATCGCGATGTACGTCGCACTACAGCCAGAACTCGAGGCCCGCGTGCGCGATCCGCGCTGGGTGCGCAACGACATGGACGAGTTCATCCGGTTGACGTCGCCGGTGGCGTCGTTCGGTCGCACCGTCACCATGGACACCGAGGTCGGTGGCTGCCCTATGAAGAAGGGCGACCGCGTCCTGGTGCGCTTCGACTCGGCGAACCGCGACGAGGAGAAATTCCCCAACGCCGGGCAGCTGCAATTCGACCCACCACGCGGCGGTAACGCCGGCTTCGGTCTCGGTATCCATCGTTGCGTCGGGATGCACCTGGCCCGGGTGGAGATCGCCGTCGCGTTCGAGGAGCTGTTGTCGCGCATCACGAATCTGAGATTCGACGGCGATCCCAACAGCCTCAAATGGGCGCCGGGCATCGCGAACTGCCCCGACCGCGTCCCACTGACATTCGACAAGGTCTAGGCCGCACAGCATCTCGACGAGGAGAAAATCGATGAGCGGACGAGTCGAAGGCAAGGTTGCGCTGATCACCGGCGCGGCCCGCGGACAGGGCCGCAGCCACGCGATCCGGTTGGCCGAGGAGGGCGCCGACATCATCGCCCTCGATATCGCCGCCCCGGTCTCATCGGCGCCGTACGCCATGGCCACGCCGGAGGACCTGGAGGAGACCGCGCGCGAGGTGAAGGCCCGGGGCCGCAGCGTCGTCACCCGCGAGGTGGACGTCCGCGACTCCGAGGCCTTGACCGCTGCCGTCAACGAAGGGGTCGCGCAGCTCGGTCGCCTCGACATCGTGCTGGCGAATGCGGGCATCCTGTCCATCGGGCCATCGTTCGAACTCACCGAGCAGGCCTGGACCGAGATGATCGACATCACCCTGAGCGGTGCCTGGCGGACCGCCAAGGCGGCCATCCCCCACCTCATCAGCGGGGGCAACGGCGGATCGGTCATTCTGACCAGCAGCATCGCCGGCCTGATCGGGCAACCGGGACTCGCGCACTACGTGTCCGCGAAGCACGGCCTCGTGGGCCTCATGAAGACCCTCGCGCTGGAGCTGGCGCCGCTGAACATCCGGGTCAACAGCGTGCATCCGACCAACGTCGACACCAAGATGATCATGAACGAGGCGACGTTCCGGATCTTCCTGCCCGACGAGCCGCATCCCACCCGGGAGCAGTTCGCCATTCCCGCCGGCGAGATGAATGCGCTGCCCATCTCGTGGATCGATCCGATCGACGTCAGCAACGCGGTGCTGTTTCTGGCCAGTGACGAGGCCCGCTACATCACCGGCGTCACGCTGCCGATCGACGCCGGCGCCAGTATCAAATGACGGAATGGCCGGCGGCAGGCAGCCTCGGATGTTGGTGGTGAAACCGCGTGAGCGTATGGTTCTCAATAAGAACCAATTACTGTTTGGTTTAGGATGTTGGGTGTGCGGATGAAGGTCTTGGTGATCGGTGGGAGCGGTTCGACCGGTGTTCCCGTGCTCGAGGGGCTGCTGGCGCGCGGCCACGACGTGGCGATGCTGCACCGCGGTGTACACGAGCCTGCGGAGCTGCCTGAGGTCGAGCACATCCACGCCGACCCGCACTTCGCGGAGACCTTGGTTGACGCGGTCGGTGACCGCAGCTTCGACGTTGTGCTGGCCATGTACGGCCGAGTCTCGGTGATCGCGGAGGTCTTCGCAGGCCGGTGTAGCCAGCTGATCAGCATCGGCGGGGTCCCTGCCTACCGGGGTTGTCTGCAGCCGGAGACGGTGACCCCGTACGGGATGGCGGTCAACGCACGCGAGGACGGGCCGCTCTCGGACGGCACCGAACCGGTGCCGAAGTTCGCCGGACTCATCCGCAGCGCGGAGCGCGCCGTCCTGGACCGCGCCGCCGCGGGCGCATACCGTGGCACCGTCATTCGCTATCCCGCGATCTACGGACCGCGCAATCTGGTGCCGTGGGAGTGGTCGGTGATGCGCCGCATCATGGACGACCGGACCCGAATGATCCTGCCGGACAGCGGATTGTGGATCATCTCCCGCGCGGCGGGACGCAATGCCGCCGAGGTGGTGCTCAAGGTGGTCGATAATCCCGACGTCGCCAACGGGCAGGCCTACAACGCAGCCGATGACGACCAGTTCACGGTCCGGCAATGGGCCGAGGCCGTGGCCGGAATCATGGGCGCCGAACTCGAATTCGTCGGCATACCCAGTGAACTCGCCGGGTCCGCGTTGATCGAATTGCTGCCGCCGACGGCCAGGCCGCACATTCTGGTCGACAACAACAAGGCCAAGCGCGATCTCGGCTATGTACAGGTGGTGACCGCTGCGGACGCACTGGTGGAAGCGGTCGGATGGCTCACCGCCAACCCGGTGACCAAGGAGAACTACCCGCTCTATCCGGCGAAGTTCGACTATCCCGCGGAGGACCGGTTGATGGACGCCTACCTGCAGGCCTCGGCATGGATCCGTGATCAGGCGCCCGACGACACCCCCGATGTGCGCCACCCGATGGCTCATCCGAAGACAGTCTCCGTTGGCCGCGACGAAGGTGGCCGATGATCCCGACTAGGAGGTACCCGTGAGCACCATGTGGCGTCGATTTCAGGATCTTGTCGGCCTGGAATTCCCGATCGTCCAGGACGGCATGGGGCCGTCGCCGACAACGCACCTCGCCGTCGCCGTGTCCGCGGCGGGTGGCTTGGGCACCGTGAGCTGCCCGAGTATCACCAACACCTCGGAAACCTTTCTCCGCGAAGGCTTCCGCGCGGCCATCGAGCACGTCGCGGCGAGCACCGATCGGCCGTTCGCGGTCAACGTGCCGGTCGGCCGCACGGCGACCGGAGAACTGCTGCTGGTCAGCCGGGCCTGCATCGAGGAGGCCATCGCGGTCAAGCGGGACGGCGGCAAGGCGGGCGAACAGCTGCGGGCGATCACCACCTCCGCCGGTTTCGCCGGCGAGTTCGGCCCGGCCATCCGCGAATCCGGACTGGTGCACATGTGCAAGGTCGGCTCCGTGCGGCATGCGATGAAAGCCGCGGAGTACGGCGCCCACGTCATCATCGCCTCGGGATATGAAATGGGTGGCCACACGCACGCCAAGGCGGTGCACACGATGGTGCTCGCTCCCCAGGTGATCGAGGCGCTCGACATCCCGGTGGTGATCTCCGGTGGCATCGCCGACGGCCGGGGTCTGGCGGCGGTCCTGGCGATGGGCGGTGCGGCGGCGGCGATGGGCACCCGATTCATTGCCACGCAGGAACACGAGTGGCATGAGGCCTACAAGCAGCGCATCGTCGACTCCAAGGAATGGGAGGATGTCGTTTACGGTGGCATCTACGCGCCGATCCGCGGTCTGAAGAACAAGGGCCTGGAGGCGATGGAGGAGGTCCGAAAGACGATGTCCGGCAACGACTTCCAGAACTGGGAGGAAGAGCAGATCCGTGTCGCCCAGCGTGACGGTGACGTCGAAAACGGACTGATGGTGGCCGGCCAGGTTTCGGCGGCCGTCCACGACATGCCCACCGTCGGCGATCTGATCACCCGCATCGTGTCCCAGGCTCGCGGACTGCTCGGTGAGGCGCAGTTGGCGCTGCAGGAGCCTGCGTGGCCGTAACCGAGATCGTGCACGACAGTGGCGATCTCGACGGTGTCGTCGAGTTGGTCGTGCAGAGCCCTCCGGTCAATGCCTATTCGATCGGGGACTTGGCGCGACTGACGACACTGCTGCGCAGCTACCGCGAGCGCGAATCGGTGCGGGCGGTCGTCTTGCGCGGCGAAGGCAAGGGCTTCTGCGGCGGCGGTGACCTCAAGGAGGTGCAGGGCCTGCCGGGTTTCGAGGGCATCCTGGGCCAGGCGCGCGGATCCCAGGACACCAGCCTTGCCATCGCCGATTGCGCGGTGCCCGTCATCGGCTGCGTGCACAACTATTGCGTCGGCCTCGGCGTGCTGCTGGCCGGCACGTGCGATGTGCTGATCGGCGCGGCGGGCACCCGGTTCGTGTTGGCCGAGGTGGACAACGGAGCGACCACCGGGGCCGTGCAGGCGCTGGGCCTGCTACCGGAGCGCCGCGTTCGCTCGGCGATGTTCACCTGCGAGCCGGTCGATATCGCCGAGCTGGCCGCTTACGGCAGCGTGTACCGGGTCGAGCCGACACCGGTCGCGGCCGCCGCCGCGGCGCTGGCGGTCGCCACGACGGTCGCGGCCAAGTCGCCCCTGGTCGTGCGGGCGATGAAGCTGGCACTGAACAACACCGCGCGCCGAGACCTGTACACGCTCTACCGTCAGGAGCTCAGCTACACCTTCGAGCTCAACATGCTGGGCCATGCCCACGACGCCCGTCAGACGTTTCTGGACGGCACCCGCGAGAGCTACCTCAGCGGCGGCGGTGCGCCACTGTAGATCTGTCGGAGGCACCGATCCTTTCACAACCAAACAACATATGGTTAAGATCTGGGGGCACACGCCACCAGCGACAAGGCAGGCAACCAGGTGAACTCGATCGAGCGCATGAAGTACCGGCGCACGCCATACCTTGTCGTGTCCCAGGAAGCATCCGTCCGCAAGGACGTCTACGGCTCCGTCGGCGACAACGTGGTGCGTCAGGCGCAGTTGCTGCGCGGCGAGCGCGACGCCGATACGGTGATCGTCGCGTCCCACCCGGTCGGATCGCCCGCCTACCTGCCGCTGTTCCCTGAACTGGCGCGCACCGGGCTGCACGTGATCGGTTGCACCAACCGCTACTCCGGCGGGGATGCCGCCCTGCAGATGGAGAACCATCTGCTGGACCTCGGTGCTTGCATCCGCGACGCCAAAGAACGACTGGGATATTCGAAGGTCGTTCTCGCCGGTTGGAGTGGCGGCGGCTCACCGATGATGGGCTACCAGGCCGAGGCCGAGAAACCGACCATCACCCAGACCGCTGCGGGGGAGCCGTCGCTGCTCGCCGACACAGCGCTGCCGGCCGCGGACGGGGTGATGCTGCTGGCCGCGCCCCGCAGCCGGCACCGCTTGCTGACCGAGTTCCTGGACGCCTCGATCACCGACGAGATCTCGCCCGAACGCAACCGCGTCGCGGAGTTCGACCTCTACGACCCGGCCAACCCGAACCAGCCGCCCTACACGCCGGACTTCCTCGCGGCCTACCGGGAGCGCCAGCGCGATCGCAGCCGCCGGATCACGGCATTCGCGCAGGAGAAGCTGGCGGCGTTCCGCGCTGCCGGTAAGCCGAATGCCGAGCACGCCTTCGTGGTGCACGGCACGATGGCCGATCCGCGCTGGCTGGACCCGACCATCGAACCCAACGGGCGCAAGCCAGGTTGGAGCTACCTCGGCGACCCGGAGGTGGCCAACACCAGCCCCGGCGCGCTGATGCGTTTCACCACCGCGCGGAGCTGGCTCTCGCAGTGGAGTCTGGAGACCGCACAGGTCGACGCCGGCGACGCCGCGCCGCGGGTATCGGTCCCGATCCTGATGGTGCGCAACGGTTGCGACGACGCGGTACCCACCAGCCACCAGGACCAGGTGTTCGCCGCGATCACGCACGCCGACCGCGAACGTGTGGACCTGCTCGAGGCCAACCATTACTTCAGCGGCCAGGGGCAGCGCTCGCACCTGGCCACCGCCGCGGACCACGTACACGACTGGATGCAGCGCCACGAATTCGTCACCGCTTGAGCCGTGCAACCCAGGAGGTAATCCGGTGAAGTTGAGCTTGATGTCGTTGGGCGACATGGTGACTGATCCCGTCACCGGCGCGGCGGAGACCGCAGCGCAGCGCCACCGCGCCATCGTCGAGGCTGCCGTCGTCGCCGACTCGGCGGGTTTCGAGGGTATGCACGTCGGCGAGCACCACGGCCTGGAGTACACGACGTCGGCGCCACCGGTCATCCTGTCTGCGATCGGCGAGCGCACCAGCAACCTGCGACTGTCCACCGCGGTGACGCTGGCCGCGAATCTGGATCCCATCCGGGTGGCCGAAGATTACGCGACCGTCGACGCATTGTCCGACGGCCGCTGCGAGGTGGTCGTCGGGCGCGGCAATTTCTTCGTGTCGACCTACACGCTGTTCGGCAGGGACCTGGCGGACTCGCACCAGGTGTTCGCCGAGAACGTCGAACTTCTCACACTGCTGTTTACCGGTAAGTCGGTCAGCTGGCCAGGTTCGAAGTTCCGCGCCCCGATCGATGACTTCACGCTGCAGCCCACGCCGGTCGGCTCGGTGCCCGTGTGGGTCGGCGGCGGCGCATCGGAGTCGTCCACCGAACTCGCCGCACGCCTGGGCCTGGACCTGATGCTGCCCTCGGCTTTCGGCAATCCCGAGATGTTCAAGCCCGTGGTCGAGACCTATAAGGAGCGCTTCGCCTCCTACGGCCACCCCCACAAGCCCCGGATCGGAGCCTGTTGGCATGTCAACGTGGCGAACACCAGTCAAGCCGCCCGCGAGCGTTGGGAACCGCGCTACCGCGCCTACTTCGAACTGATGAAGACCATCATCCCCCGGGTCAATCCCGACCCGCCACCGTTCATCAAGAAGCCGTTCGACTTCGACTTCCTCACCACCCGCGGACCCGCGCTGGTCGGCAGCCCCGCTGAAGTCGCCGACAAGTTGAACAACTGGGCGCAGGTGCTGTCGAGCGACACCAATCTGATCTACGTCGACATGGGCGGGCAGCCCGCGGGTGAGTTCTGCGACATGGTTGAGCTCATCGGCTCCTCCGTGGTACCGCAGCTCCGCTGATGATCGTCACGGGTGAGCACTACGCGACCGATTTCGTGGACTACTACGCTCGACTCCGGCCGCAGCACAGTGCAATTGAGGACGTCGTCACCGGTGATGTCATCCGCTGGCGCGAGTTGGAGGACAGGGTGGCCGGGCTGTCCGGGGCGCTCGCCGACGATCTCGGGGTCGGCGTCGGCGACCGGGTTGCGCTGCTGGCCAACAACCACCCGTGGAGCCTGGTCATCGAACTGGCCTGTATGCGTCTGGGCGCCATATACGTACCGATGAACTTCCGGCTGGTGCAGTCCGAACTTGAATTCCTGTGCAGCGACGCCCAACCCACAGTGCTGATTCACGACGCTCTCTACCGCGAGATGGCGATCAAGGTCGCCGCCGGCGCCGGAGTTCCTCGGGTGGCGTCCTTCGGCGCCCAGGATGCCGCCGACGACACCGCCTACGACATCGAATCCGGCGCCCGAAATGCGACCCCCCGGCGCGCGCGGCCGCTGAGCCGCATCACCGACCCGGTTCAGCTCATCTACACCTCCGGAACGACCGGACGACCCAAGGGCGCCATCGTCACTCACCAGACGCTGCATTACCAGACGCTGAATTCGATTGAGCCCTATGAGTTGTCGTCATCGTCGCGGTATCTGGCGGTGTTGCCGTTCTTCCACGCCGGTGGCCTCAACAGCATGACGAACCCGATCCTGGCGCTCGGCGGATCCGTGGCGGTGGCGCCCGGTTTCGATCCCGCTCAGACGGTTTCGCTGCTCAGTGATGCCGACGCCGGCTTCACGCACTTCTCCGGTGCGCCGGTGATGTATCAGGTTATGAGCACTGTCCCGGCGTTCGCCGACGCAGACTTCAGTCACATGCGGCACGGCCAGGTTGGTGGCGGATTCCTCAACTGGGAGGTCACCAAGGCGTTCCACGACCGCGGCTGGCCGCTGAGTCCCGGTTACGGATCCACCGAGATGGGTCCGATCGCCAGCGTGGTCGCTCCGGCGGTGGCTCTGACGAAGTTCAGCACCTGCGGCGCCCCGGTGCAGTACACCACCCTGCGAATCGTCGGGCCGGACGGTAACGACGTGGCGGTGGGCGAGATTGGCGAGGTCTGGGCGCATGGCCCGTCGATAATCCCCGGCTACTGGGGACGCGAGCGCAATGATGATCCGGCGTTCGAGGGCGAATGGTTCCGCAGCGGGGACGCGGTGAGGCAAGACGAACAGGGGTATTTGACACTGGTCGATCGCATCAAGGACATGTACAAGTCCGGTGGTGAGAATGTCTATCCCGCGGAGATCGAGCGCGTGCTGCAGTCGCATCCCGATGTGGCCGACGCCGCGGTGATTCCGATCACCCACGAGCGTTGGGGCGAAGTCGGCCGCGCCCTGTTGATGGCCAAGCCCGGCGTCGAGCTGAAGACGGACTCCGTGCGGGAGCATTGCCGCTCGCATCTTGCGAAATACAAAGTGCCCGCTGAATTCTTGATCGTGGAGCCGTTCGAGCGCAACGGTTCGGGTAAGTTGCCGAAAGCGGACTTGAAGAAGAAGTACGGGTCCAAGGTGTCCACGGTGGCCCCGCCGTCGGCTCCGCTTTCCACGACGGGCCGTTCGCTCGGAACGGCTCGGCCCGCAGTGATAGGTCGTGGCGAGCATGAGTGACATGGCGGTTGTCGGTTCGGGCGCGGCGGGTCTGGCTGCTGCCTACCGCCTCCGGGAAGCTGGGCACAACGTTCGAATCCTGGAGCGGAATGCGCGCCTGGGTGGGAAAATGTTGACCACCCGCAAGCTGGGCTTCACTCTCGAAGAGGGCCCCAGCGCGATGGCCGGCAGCTACTACAGCATATTGGGCATTGCCAGGGAAGTCGGCATGGGCGCCGACATTGTTCCCGCTTCCGGTCGTATCGCCCTTCCGGGGCGTGACGGCGAAATGCATTATCTGGACCCGACCAGGATCATCAAGGACGGCTATCGCACGAGCTTGATATCCACGCGTGCCAAGATTCGGCTGGCCAGACTGGGGCTCGATCTTTTCCGCACCCGTTCGCGGCGCAAGCCATACGACCTCTCCCTGCTCGAAGAGTTCGACGGCGTGAGTGCGGAACAGTATTCCCGTCGTCGCCTCGGTGACGAGCTAACGGACTACCTCATCGATCCCTGTATCCGTTCGTTCGTCAACTGCGGATCGTCTGAAGTGTCTGCGGCGGATCTGCTTTATGTGTTCGGCGCATTCATGGGAAGTTCACAGTACGTCGCCTTCCGCCACGGTATGAGCTCGTACGCGGAGCGTGTCGGCTCCCTGTGCGACGTGACGCTTGAAGCCGAAGTGTGCGCTGTGCGGGACCGGGGCGCGATCGTCGAGGTGACGTGGCGCGGTCCGGACAGCGCGGACCGGACCGAGCAATTCGCCGGCGTCGTGGTGGCGTCGGATGCCAATACGGCGGGTTCGGTCTGTGTGGACCTCGACCCGTGGAGAAGGGAACTGCTCACCAAAGGCGTGGACTACACCTGGAGCACGGTGGTGCATGTTGCTCTCCAGGAGGCGCCTCCGGTCGATTCCTGCTTCATCTTTCCGCGCGCGACCAAGTACCCGAACTTGATGATTCTCTCCTTGGAGCACAACAAGACACCGATGCAGGTTCCAGCGGGTAAGGGGTTGGTCGGTATCTATCCGTCTTCGGCGCATGCGCGGGAGCTGTACGACCTGGACGACGACGCCATCGCCAAGGACCTGATCACCGAAGCCGAGGACTTGATACCCGGACTCGGTGACGATGTCATGTTCACCCACGTCAGTCGATGGCATCCGACACTGCTGCAGAGCAGGCCTGGTTACTGGAGGTCGATGCGGGAGTTCATGCGCCGATCCGAGGCCACCGATCGGCTGGTGCAGTTCGCCGGTGACTACTTCTGTACCTCGAGCTTGAACACCGCCTCGGCGTCAGGCGAGCGCGCAGCTCAACGTTTAGCTTGCTTGTGATACCAAACGCCGTTTGATATATTGGTCAGCAGTGTCGCCAGCGTGAGTTCGTCCCATGAGGGCGCCGACTCATCCCAGCCACTCGAACGCAGGAGTTGCCGTGGAACAGTTCGATCACCATTCCGAGCACTTCGCTCAGCATTGGCGGGAGACCTACCGCGAGCTGCGCGGGTCCTGCCCGGTAGCCCACAGCGACCTGTACGGCGGATTCTCGATTGTGACCAGGTATGACGACATCAAGCAGGTGTTGGCCGACCCGGACACGTTCGCATGCGGTCGTGACTTCGTGTTCAACGGAGAAGTGGTGGGAGGGGTCACGGTGCCCGTCAATCCGGTGCAGATGGGCATGATGGAGACGGACCCACCGGAGTCTCAGGCGTACCGGCGCATCCTGGCTCCGCGGTTCTCGGCCAAAGCGATCAGGGAGTATCGGCCGCGGCTCGGCGAGATCGTGTCGTGGGTCGTCGACCGTGTCATCGAGTCCGGGCGCATCGACTTCGTCGACGACCTTGCTAACCCGCTGCCCGCCCTGGTGTCGCTGGACTACTTCGGTCTGCCACTGGACAAGTGGGAGCTCTACGCGACCGCCCTGCACAAGGCCGCCTACCGCGAGAAGGGGTCGGCGCGGGCTGTCGGGGAAGTGGTGGCGGACCTCGAAGCCGTCATGGCGGCGCGACGGGACAGCGCCGGAGAGCGCGGTGACATCGTCGACCGGCTGCTCACCGAGGAGGTCAACGGTGCGCCGATGCCCCAGGACGTCGCCGTCAACATGATGTTCATGCTGCTCAATGGCGGTATCGACACGTCGACCGCGCTGATCGCCAGCATGTTCCTCTACCTGGGGCGCCACCCCGACTATCGCGCGGAGCTGGCAGCCGACCACAGTTTGATTCCGGCCGCCGTCGACGAAATGCTCCGGTACTTCACACCGGGCACCGGTGTCGCACGTACCGTGCTGAAGCCCGTTGAGCTCAGCGGTGCGCAGTTGCAGCCGGGTGACCGCATTCTGCTGGGGTTGGGCTCCGCGAACCTCGATCCCGACGTGTTTCCTTCGCCCGACGAGGTCAGGCTGGACCGCGACAACAGCAGCAAGCACCTCTCGTTCGGCCATGGCATGCACCGCTGCCTGGGGGCGTTCCTGGCCCCGGCCGAGTTGACCGTGCTGCTCGAAGAGGTGCTTCGACGTATGCCGGACTACACGATCGACCTCGACGGTGTCCGGCAGTACCCCACGATTCCGCTGGTAAACGGCTACATCGCCATGCCGGCCACGTTCCCGCCGGCGGAACGCGTGCTCACCGGATTCGACGAACACCTCCCAGTGCGGGCCGCCGCGCTGAGCGGCGGGGCGAGCTGAGGCGTGCCAGGGGCGCTGCACGGGCTGAGGGTCCTGGAGGTCGGCCATATCATCGGCGGCCCTTTCTGCGGCCACCTGTTCGCCGACCATGGCGCCGAAGTGATCAAGGTCGAGCCGCCCGGGGACGGAGACCCGATGCGGACCTGGGGCGGACTGTACAAAGGCGTCGGGCTGTACTGGTCGATCATCGGTCGCGGCAAGAAGTCGGTCACGTTGGATCTGCGTCAGCCACCAGGCCAGCGCGCGTTCCGCGAGCTGGCGGCCACCGCTGACGTAGTGGTCGAGAACTTCCGGCCCGGCACGATGGAGCGCTGGAATCTCAGCCCCGAGGTTCTGGCGACGGTTAATCCGCGCCTGATCATGGTGCGGGTCACCGGCTTCGGGCAGAGCGGGCCGTACCGCGACCGGGCGGGTTTCGGCTCCGTCGCGGAGGCGATGAGCGGCTTTCGATACCTTTCGGGCGAGCCAGGCAGGCCCCCCGTACGGGTCGGGATCTCGATCAGCGACGCGCTGGCCGGCACTCAGGGCCTGATCGGCGCGCTGATGGCACTCTGGTCGCGGGATCGTCCCGGCGGAACCGACCGTGGTCAGGTCGTCGACGTGGCGCTGTATGAGGCGATGTGGATGTACATGGAGTCGCTGGCGGCGGAGTTCGTCAAGCTGGACCGCACCCGTGAGCCCACCGGTGCTCTCCTTCCCGGAATAGCACCGTCGAGCGTCTACCCGACCCGCGACGGCGAGTGGCTGATCATCGGCGCGAACCAGGACTCGGTATTCCGCAGGCTGGCCACGGCGATGGGTCGGGAGACCTGGCTGGCCGCCGATTCGCCATACCGCAACCACGAGCTGCGGGGAGCGGCTCAGGCCGAGCTGGACGAGGCGATCGGCGTCTGGACGGCCGATTTTGCTGCCGACGAGCTTTTGGCCGTGCTGGCCGAGGCGGGGGTGCCGTCAGGGCGGATCTACACCGCTCGCGACATCGTCGGCGATCCGCATTACTTGGCCCGCGCCATGATCGTGGATGTTCCCGAGCCTGGGCTCGGCGGTGAGACAGTGCCGATGCCCGGTGTCGTGCCGAAGTTGTCGGCCACGCCGGGTCAGCTCACCCGCGGCGCGCCGCTGCTGGGTGAGCACAACGCCGCTGTGCTCGGCCCCTTACTCGGAGCCGATGAGCTGGAGGAGCTGCAGCTCAGCCCGTGATTACCATGCCGCGGGTGCGAGCCAGGATCGTCGTCGTCGGTGATGAGGTGCTCGACGGGTTTGTCGCCGACGCCAACGCCCGTTGGCTGGCTCGGCGACTACGGTCGGCGGGCATCGCGCTGGATCGGATCGCGATCGTCCCTGACGACGTGCAGGCGATCGCCGCCGAGGTCCGCACCGGGCTGGCCGCGCCTCGGCCCTCGATCGTGCTGACCACCGGCGGCGTCGGCGGCACGCACGACGACGTGACCTACGAGGCTGTCGCGTTCGCGCTGGGGGTTCCGCTGGTCATCGCACCCGAACTCGCAACGCCGGTCCGCAAACTCATCGAGTGGACGACCTCCACCGGGTACCGGCTCGAGGCGCAGGCGGTGGCGGGAATGATGCGGATTGCGACCGTACCCGAGGGGTCCACGGTCCGGCTGCTGCAGCGCTGGCTCGCCGGGGTGCACGTCGAGATCGACGGCGGCCCGACGGTGGGGTCCGGTACGGCGGTGGTCATGCTTCCGGGTCCGCCCAACCACCTGCAGACGGTCGTCGACGAGCTGATCATCCCCGAAGTCCTTGGGGGCGAGCGCACGCCGCTGGCCGTCGCCGAGGTGCCGCACGAGTACCCCGAGACGCTGCTGGTCGGCCATCTGGGACGGATCCGGGCTCGACACCCGCAGGTGAAGGTGGGGTCCTATCCCGGCAAGCCGATGCTCGTTCGGTTCGTCGGAGAGCAGGACGATGTCGCCGGTGCGGCGGGGGAGTTGCGCTCGGTGCTCGCCGACATGGCGACAGACACGGCCACCGAGACGGTGCGAGAGGCCTGGCAACGTTCGCCGGCCTGGACCGCCACACAGTGACGCTCATACCTTTTGGGGAATTGGACACGTTCATCGCCGACCTGCCCGGCCAGCCCGCTCACCGGCCCGTGGTCGCGCGCGAAGCGGTGAGCGTGTCGGCCATTCACGCGTGGTGCGACGTCATGGGAGAGCGGGGCACCGCCTTCACAGGCGACGATCCGCTCGCCCCGCCGGCCACGCTGCAGATGTGGACGTTCCCCGGCTTCGCGCCGGGTCGACCCGTCGATGCGGGCCCCGCCGCCCCCGGTGACCTCGACTTCGAGGTACGCGCCCGGCTCGCCGACATGGGGCTCACCGCGACCCTGGCGACCGCCACCGACCAGGAGTTCATCGCCGATCTGCGGCCGAGCGACCTGGTGACCGCGCGGGACCACTACACATCGGCAAGCCGACTCAAGCACACCGCGTTGGGCCGCGGGCACTTCCTGTCCACCCGCACCAGCTACAGCAGGCAGGACGGGGTCGAGGTGGGACGGCTGACCCTGACCATCTTCGTCTTCGAGCCCCGACCCATGGCGATGCCAGCGCCACCCGCGCCTGCGCCTGCCGGCCGTCCCGACTTTCCCGAAGCCGCTCCGGCGGTATCCCTGCGCACCGGGGGCGTGCTGCCGGACACTCGCATTCCGGTGACGCCGACGCTGATCGTGGCCGGGGCCATGGCCACCCGCGACGTTTATCCGGTGCACCACGACCGCGACTTCGCCCGCTCCCACGGCAACCCCGACATCGTGATGAACATCCTCACGACCAACGGCCTGCTGTCTCGGGTCGTCGGGGAGTGGAGCGGCGGTGCCCGGCTGACCCGGCTGGACACCCGGCTGCGCGCCCCCGCGTACCCACACCACACCCTGACCGTCGGCGGATTGGTTGCCGACGCAGCCGACGGTCGTGCCGTGCTGAAGATTCGCGCGGCGACGGAGGCAGGCGTGCATGCCGAGGCCACTGCGCACGTCACCGTCGAGGACGGCTGCTGACGCGTGCGGGTTTTGGGCTGCAGCGGGCCTAGCATTGCACACCGAACCAAATGTTGTTAGGTTAGGTGCCCGGGCGGGCGGGTGCCGAAAGGAGTAAGGATGTTCCATCACGTCGCCGTAGCGTCCAAGGACGTCAAGCGGTCACACAAGTTCTACACCGAGGCAATGGGTTTCACGCTGAAGAAGGTGGTCAAGCGCCAGACGCCCGAGGGCGGGTGGACGAAGCACATCTTCTATGACACCGGCGACGGACAGTACTTCGCGATCTGGGACCTGCGCGGGATCGAGGGCGTCGTCATCGAGCCAGAACAGTGGAAAGGTGGCATCGGCAACGGCCTGCCGTACTGGATCAACCACATCGCGTTCGACTGCCACGACATCGGCGGGCTGGAGGACTGCAAGCAGCGTTGGATCGACCATGGCTACAACGTCGTGGAGGTTAAACACGAGTTCATCCACTCCATCTACACCAAAGACCCCGACGGGACGCTGGTCGAGTTCACCTTCGACACCCAACCGCTGACCGAAGCCGACGAACGGGAGGCCGCGGAGCTGCTCGCCGACGACACGCCTGCTCAGGTGCCTGACTACGAGGGTGTGCAGCACCGTTCGCCGCACTACCAGGCCCGCCGCGACGCGGAGAAGAACGAGCTGAGCAACGCCGGCGCGGCAATCTGACCCGACATACGTAGCGGCGTTCCTGCCCAACGGCATCTGGCGGCTCGTTACGTCTGATGACGGTGCGGTACGCACCGATCGCCGCGACCGCGATCAGCTGCGCCGCATCGTCTGCATCAGGGGTGGTGTTTCGCCTGCGGCACAACGAGTTCAACAGGCGCGCAGCGCCGGCTCCCGCAACCACATTTCCATTCGAATCGCGGTGGAGACCGTCGAACATGACGTCCTCCTTCGAACCGAAGTTGCCTGCTGCCGCGGCGACGGAGTCCACCGTCGTGTTCTGGCATGGCTCACTGTTAGCGACAATTCTGACCGCCGCTCGCCTGTGATGTCAGTCGTTGACAATCTTGGCGGTGGATGACACTCTAGCTGTGACACACACCACTCTGGGTCGCGATCGACAGTCCTCGCGTACCCGCGCCCGGAAGTGGTTGCGGTCCCAGAAGGGGGTCCACAATTACCACCGCAGCTGATTCGCGCGATCTCCTCAGCGACGAGTCGTACTTTCTGTCCGCCACCAATCCGACCGCCACCGTGGATCAGCGCGACCTTGAGGCTGAGGGCCTTGCGATGTTGTCGCATCCTTCGGTCGTAGCGGGCAGAGCCAACGCGGAGATGCGGTTTCGGATTCTCGCCGGGGAGCACGGCTCGCACGCACCGGCCGAAGCGTTCGACAACATCGAGGCCAAACTCGACGAATGGGCGTATCACTACCTGCTATTGGCGCTGAATGCCGATCCGAATTACCCCAAGATGCTGGGGCATGGCTACGGTCCGCCGCATGAATGGCTTGGCATGCAGGTGCCTGGTTGTCGTGGGCTGGGTACCGCGGAGAACCCGGACAACCACTACAACTTCGCTCCGATCGACGGGAATGGTCGGTTCGAAGTCTATGGAAAGGTGTCGCCCGAGCCGATCGGTGATGTCAACTTCTGGCTGACCAGCAACCTTTCCCAATCGACCAATGTTGACGGCCTGATGTGGAAGGACGTCGAGATCGCCGACGATGGCAGATTCGTCCTCACCCTCGATCGAGACCCCGCAGACGGGCGCTCCAACCATCTCAGGACCTCTGTGGACACCCAGTGGCTCTTCATCCGTGACAGCCGCACCGATTGGAACCAGATTCCGAACGCATATCGGATTCGGCGCCTTGATCCACCCACGGCACCAGCCATGGGTGTCGACGAAAAAGCAGCGCTGGCAAAGAGATTCATCATCGACGATGTCTCAATGAACTTCTGGTTCCGCCAGATGGTCGGGTACCTGGAGCCAAATACCATCCAAGGTCCCGATAACACGGGGGAAATCGGCGGGATGGCGACGCAGAAAATTCTCCGCGGCCGGCTCGACCTCGAGGATGACGATGCTTACGTCCTCACCATCGGACCGGCCGAATCAACGTACTGGGTTCTTGTGCTCTATGACTGGTGGCTGATGAGTGGAGACTATTGGTCGAATCTGAGTTCATTGAACACGTCACAAAGCGTCGCCAACGCCGATGGAACGTATACCTACGTGTTCTCGATCAGGGACCCCGGAGTCCACAACTGGATGAGCACGGAGGGCCTGCATCACTCGCTCTTTATGAATAGGTGGCAGATGCTGCCTCAAGCAAACGGCCTCGCCCGTGGCGCACCGTGGGCAGAGGGCAACCTGGTCAAGCTACGGGACCTGCGCGAAATCCTACCCCAAGAGACCGTTTGGGTTACCGCCGCGGAACGTGAAGTTCAATTGAGCAATCGCTTGGCGTCATTTCACAAACGTCACGAGCTCTGAACACACTCGCGATTCACGTGCACGTAAAAGACAAAAAGGCGCAGTAAAACCATTATTGAGGACGGATGAGATGACAACAACCGATACTGCACAGCAGTTCCCTCTAACGACTAATTCGACGCCGCTGCGACTTCCACCGGGATCAACGCGGAGGCTAATACAGTTAGTCAGTATCTGGTGCGGCGCGCCCATGATCATCCTGCTGATGTCAGGCATGATTTTCTCCGGATTCATCCCGCCGCACAACCCGAAGGGGAGTGCCGCGGAGATCGCCGGTATCTACCGGACTCACACGGGAGAAATTAGATTCTGGCTCGCGGTCTCGTTTCTCAGCATCGGACTCCTGTTTCCCTTCGGCGCGGCGATCGCTGCCCAGACTCGGCGACTCGAGGGGAGATCTCCGGTCCTGGCGTACATCCAGATCGCCGCGCTCGGCTCCGGATCTCTGATCTTCGTCATCCCGTGGCTCTGCTGGTTCGTCGCGGCGTACCGCCCAGAACGGGCGGACTCAGAAATCCAGCTGATAAATGATCTCGGCTGGATCACGTTCGTCACCGGTTTCATTGCATTCTCGATCTGGTTGTTCGCAATAGCCGCGGCCATTCTCACAGACCCGAATAAACCGTCCATCTATCCTCGGTGGGTAGGCTACTGGACCATCTTCGTATCGGTCTCATTCTTCCCGGATATATGTGTTCCGTTCTTCAAGTCGGGACTGTTCTGCTGGCGCGGTTTGTTGCCCTTCTATCTACCTTTTGCCACGTATCTCGTTTGGATCGTTGTGATGATGATTTATACCCACCGCGCGGTGAAAAACGATCTCGAATTATCTTGACCTACTTATAATGTGCGAACTTTCCGATGTGAATCGAGGGAAATACCAGTGACTCAAACTCGTGAGACCGACCTTCGGACAACATGGTGTCCGCCCCCCAGGCCAGAATGGGTGCAGCGCATCAACGAGGAGGGCTACTGTATCGACATCGAGGGCACGGTGCCGCTCGACGAGAACTCGTTGATCGAAACGGCGATGCGAAACACCGGTCTCTCCGATTTCGGTGACGACGGCTGGCGTGAACCTTTCCGTGTCCTCGTCAGATCTTTCAAGGAGGATGCGGAACTCAATCTAATGGGTCGCATCATGACGCGATCTGAGATTGTTCGGTTACTGGAGGCGCGACTGCGAATCGAGGATACCTACAAGCGTCACCCGGAGATTGATGACGAGCAGATCGTCCAACCCATCATCATCATCGGGCAGGGCCGTTCGGGAACCTCGTTTCTGCAGAATGTCTTGGCTCACAACCCCGACAACGGGGCTCTGCTGCATTGGGAGGCCATGTTTCCGTGCCCGCCTCCGCGCGCAGAGACCTATCGTTGCGATCCGCGTATCGGGACCGCTGACAAGATCGTCCGTCAATGGGAGCGAGTCGCACCCACATTTACCTCCATGCATGAGATGGCCGGCACTCTGCCGTTCGAGGATATGTCGATCATGGCTTTTAACTTTGTGGCGCCCTCGTGCTTCGACTGCATGGGCCAAGTGGCTGCCTACGATGCACTCGTGTTCGATCCGAATTGGGATTGGGAACCCACATTTCGCTATCATCGCCGCGTACTCAAGCTTCTCCAGTGGCAGAATCCGCGGAGAACGTGGGTCTTGAAGGATCCCTGCCATTTTGATCGGATGACAACTGTTCTCAAGGTATATCCCGATGCGTGCTTTGTCTGGCCGCATCGAGATCCGGTTCGGGCACTTGCCTCACTGGTGAGTATCGTCGGGACCATTCAATGGATGCGAAGTGATCATCCGTTCAAGGGCGGGTCGCTGGAATACATGACCGACCCGGACCTATCGGCGTCGCGATTCAACTACGTGATCGACCAGATAACGGCCGGTGTGATTCCTGAGAAGCAGATCTTCAACGTCTTTTTCAAGGATCTCGTCGCTGACCCTCTCGGTACGATCGCGGCGATGTACGATCACTTCGGCATGACGTTGTCCGACGTGGGCCGCGCGGGCATGGAGAAATATCTGGTCGAGAATCCCCGCGACGCTCGTCCGCCCCATCGATTCAGCATCGGATCGGCTGACGTCGTGGCAGCGACCCGCAAGGCGTTCGAGCGTTATCAAAACTACTTCGATATTCCCATGGAGTGATGGCGCGGTGCAGTACCGCTTGCCAAACGCCATTCGAAGGAGATTAACTCGTGTCGACCGGTCCCAATCTCGACGAATCTCGAAGTGTCGCCTACAACATTCCAGAAGAGGAGAGCGACAAGGTTCGTGAAGCCCTGATGGCGGCCCCGCCGGCATCGTTCACTGCGACACCGGCCTCCGCCAGTCCGGCACTCAAAGAAGCCTGGAATAGCTACTACAGGGCACTCGACGAGATGCGGGTGATGCTGGAGTCCAGCTCCATGTTTCTTAACCCCAGGTACCGTGCCAAGGCGTTCCACGTGCTCATGGAAGTCCAGGCGATCGCCTATTGCATGGCGGTCGCGCCCCGTCTGGCGACTCCTCGCATGATGACGAATTCCGGATGGCATGACGACATCTTCTCGCTTGGCCTCGTCTGTCCCGATTGGCATTATGGACATACATATCTCGATGGCAAGCACAGCTATCGACTCACGGGGCATGTGAGTGACAACAGTCTCGTCCTGATTCAAGTGACCAACGAGTCGCTGGGTGTCGAAGGTGGCAAGACTATCGGTATGTACGATCTCGCCGACATGATCGTCGAACCGGACGGGTATTTCTCGATCACGGTCGGCGGGGCTCAGACGGACGGGAACTGGATACCGCTTGATTCCAACTCGGACTGGAACTTCCTCTATATTCGCACGCAGCTGAAAGACTTCGGGCACGAAGGCGTCGGTGAATACGGGGTCGAGCATATTTCCGCGGTTACGCCGTCATACTATGAAAACGAAGAGTTCAACGAAGAGGAAATGGCCCGCCGTGTGCACCGAGCGGAAATGCTCATGCGTATCTATATCCGCGAATTCACGGTAGGTATTTTCGATTTCGCGATGGCAGGGTCTGGCGGGGTCAATAAAATGTCCCTCCAGCCAGGGCTGACATTTGTCGGCGGCAGTTCATTCAGCCGATACGCTCAAGGCGTCTTCGCGATCGAGGACGACGAGGCGCTTATCGTCGAGATGCCAAGCCCAGACAGTATGTACTGGGGGTTCATGCTGGGCGATGTGTGGTCGCGCGCACTGCCGTTCAGCAGGTACCAGACCTCGCTCAACAGCGCACAAGTCACGCCGGATTCCGATGGCAGATACCGCTTCGTCGTCTCTGTCGTCGATCCCGGCGTGGCCAACTGGTTGGACACCACCGGACACAACGACGGGGAGGTGTTCTTCCGCAACTACCTGGCGACGGAGGACATCGTCCCGACTCTGACCAGAGTCAATCTCGCTGACCTCTATTCTCATCTGCCCACCGACGTCGCGACGGTGTCGCCTGAGGTCAGGCGAGCACACATCGCGCACCGAAGGACCGGCTTCGTCAAGCTCTACGGCGAGTAGCTACGCTGCGTCCCGTCACAGGTCTCCGAGGCCGGCGCCGATAGCGTTGCAGGCCATCTGCAGCGGCGCGATGAGATCGGTATGTTCGTCGTCCGGCGGCACATTGGTCGTCAGCGCAACTCGGTAGGCGCCCACGGCGGCCACCGCTCGCAGATGTGCCAACTCAATATCCTTCGCAGTGGCATGAGGCGCTTTCAGCAGTGAATCTGTGACCGCATCTTCGGTGTTGGCGATGAACTCCATATACCGTGCGCGCAAGTCGGGTTCATTGACCCACAAGCGAATTCGGTCGTGTGCGATCCGGAAGTTCTCAGCTTCAAATCGTCGGAACACTGTTGCCATCGCCTCGGTGACAGCACGCCACGGGCGTAAGCCCCGCGCCAGCGCGTCGTCGAGCGCTTCGATCAACGCCTCGAGAATTATCGGCAAGTCATAGAACAGGACGCCATCCTTCGAACCGAAGTAGCGGTACACGGTTCGGGCGGAGCAGTTCGCCGCGGCGGCGATGTCGTCGACACTGACCGACGAATAGCCGTGATCGAGAAACAACTTATGGGCGACGCCGGCGATCTCATCTGTGGTCTGCCTGCGTCGCCGTTCCCACAGACTTGCCCCGCCCTGGCCGTCGACGCCGGCGGATGCTTCACTCATGCGAAACCACGGCCGCAGGCCCGCTAGTCGGCGTAACACCTGCGTTGCGGTCTATCCAGCACACGAGGACACCACGAGACGCACGTCGTTGACTTTACCGGTACAGCGGCCGCTGAGCTGGTACCAACGGCGGTGCTGCGGTCAAGCGTTAGACGTTCGCTGTGGCACGGACGGGCTCTAGCCGACCAACGGTCTGCGGATCGAGCGCAGACGGCCGGTCGTGGTGGCGCATGATGTTCGTCATCTTCGGAGCCAGGTGGGCGCCCACGAAGGTGGCACCGACGCCGACGAGGATGGTGTATGTCGCGGCCAGATAGGAGAGCAGTGGGCTGGCCCCGGAGTGCAGCGCCGTGACGGTCGGCCATGCGACGAACGCATACGACACATACATCGACCCGAACATCGTGACAGGAATCGCGGCGATCATCCATTTCGTCTTGAAACTCATCAACACCAGAATCAGCAGTGCGGGCACCAGATCGAACAGCCGGTTGGTGCTGATGAACCACAGCGGCAGCGGGAACCAGTGCTGGTTGAAGAAGGGCTGGTTGTCGCCGTAGTAGGTGTAGAGCTTGGCTATCTTGATGATCGGGATCTCCAGCAGCAGATCGGCGATGGCGATGCCGCCGAAGATAAACAGGAAGTCGCGGGGACGGCAGCCGCTGCGGATGCGCTGGATGATGAACAGCGATCCACCGCCGATGAACCACAGGTAGACCGGGGCGACCCAGAGCGGGACGTGCGTACCCCACAACTCGACCATGTGCCACGCGCCGTGCTCGGCGTACCAGAGCTTGCCCGCCCGGTCGACGGCGCCCTCGAAGACCACCGCGCCCAGCGCACCGCTGAACAGGATCGTCATTCGGAACAGCAGCTCCCACCAGTCCCGATGGCGTAGTGGGTTGCGGGCGGCCAGGTAGATGGTCAACGCGGCGACGCCGAAATGCAGCAGGCCGAAGCCCCACTGCCACGCCGGGTTCACGATCATGTCGATCGGCGCATCTACCGGCAAGTCCATCGAGCACTCCTTACGCTGAGGTTTTGTTCGTGCCGCGTCCGCCGACTAGGTATTCGGTAGACAGACGCACCGTGGTTGTCAGTTTTTACTGCTGAATCCTGCTGGCATCGTGTCATGTGGCAGCCATGATGTCTATTGTTACCGAGAATACATTCGGTTATTCGGAAGGATGCGCCATGGGCGAAAGCCACGACGTCGTGGTGATCGGAGCCGGACACAACGGTCTGGTCGCGGCTAATTACCTCAAGGACGCCGGGCTGAGTGTGGCTGTGCTGGAGGCCAACGATGCGATCGGCGGGATGACTGCTACGCAAACCCCGATCGCCGCGGCGCCACAGCACCTGATCAACAGCTACTCCGTTGACGCGTTTTTCTGGGACGCCTTCCCACCGTCGCGTGAGCTGGAACTCGAGCGGTACGGTCTGCGCCGCAACGAGGTGGATCCAGGGCACCTCTATCTGCATCCCGAGGGCGCATCGATCGGCTTCTGGAGCGACGCCTCACGGACCGCCGACGACATCCGGCGGTTCTCGCAGGCGGACGCGCGTGCCTACCTGGACTTCGCTCACGTGCTCGAGCGCTTCGGCAACATTGTGCTGCGGCTGGCCCGCAGCAATCCGGTCCGGCCGGACCTCTCGGCGCTGGCCTACGCCGCCGGCCAGGCGGTGGCGGGACGACGAGAGCTCGCCGATCTGGCGACCCTGCCATTCAGTTCGGTCTCCGACATCATCGCCGAGCGATTCACGCACCAGGTGGTGCGGGACGGCCTGCACGCCGCGTCGGGCTCCACGGTGCCGAACAGCCTCAGCGGCACCGGCGTTGCCTTTTTGTGGCTCGCCACCATGCACCGCTACAAGTGCCGACGACCAGTGGGCGGTGTCGGGGCCATCCCGGACGCCCTGGCCGCTCGGCTCCGCTCTAAAGGAGGTGTCGTGCGCACCAACGCCGCGGTGGCCGAGATCCTCGTGCGCCACGACCGGGCGGTCGGCGTCAAGCTTGCCGACGGCACGGAGATCGGCGCTGATCAGGCGGTGCTCGGCAGCTGTGACCCGATCACCACACTCGACAAACTGCTGCCCGCGGGCACTCTGCCTGCTTCCGTGCAGGCCAAAGTCCGCGCCATTCCCGTCAGCAACCTCAACTGCGGGCAGATGAAGGTTGATCTGGCCCTGTCCGGCCCGGTCACGATGAAGCGGCATCAAGCCTGGCGCCGTGACGACGTCGATGTTCGCCAGCCGTCCCACATGATCGGCACGGAAAAGGGAATGGAACGCCTGTTCGCCCGCAGCATGGCCGGCTTGCTTCCCGATGAGACCGACTACTCGCTGTGGCCGGTGATCCCCACCGCCCTTGACCCGACCCAGGCGCCGACCGGGCAGGACACGCTGTACCTCTACTGTGCGGTCGCTCCCTATGCGCCCGAAGGCGGCTGGGCTGCCGTGCGGGACAAAGCAGTCGAGGGGATCCTGAACAACGCCTCGATGTACTACGACAAGCTGGCGGATCTGGAGATCGGGCGGCAGGTCCTCACGAACGAGGACATCGGCGCCCAGGCGCACCCAACGGGCGGCAATATCGCTCACGTGGATATGGTCTTGGGACGCTCAGGACCGCTGCGTCCGGCCCGCGGTCTGGGCGGTTACACAACGCCGATCGCGGGACTGTACCTGGGTGGGTCGGGATCGCATCCCGGCGGAGGAATCACCGGTGGTCCCGGTTATGTCAGCGCGCGCACTATTATCAAGCACTTAGGCCTGCGCAGACCGCGCCTTCTTCGTCGTTGACTCCTTCGGCGTCGAAATTGTGTGAAACCGGGCCGGTGATCGGGCATTGAGCGAAGGGAAGGACGTGCCTTGGCCCCTCCGCGTCGACGTGACCGCGCGCCCTACAACGTCGACACTTTGACCGATGTTGCCGTTCCGCTGTTCATTGCGCGCGGTTACGACGCTACCCGGGTCGAGCACATCGCCAAGGCCGCCAACATCTCTCAGTCGAGCCTTTATCACCACATCAAAGGCAAAGAAGAACTTCTCGAGCGGGCGCTCATCCGCGCGATTACCGCCGGCCGCGAGATCCTCGAACAACCGGGTTCTCGTGAAGGTGACCCGCTCAGTCGATTGGTCCACATCATGCGTCAGCTGATGGCCGAACAGCTTCGGCTGCGCTCTGAAATGACGCTGCTTCATCGACTGCGGGGCAATACCAGCGTTGAGCGCTGGGCCATCGGTGAGCAACAAAGATTCGAAGAAACCATCACCAAGCTCGTCGCCGAGGCCCAGGCGCACGGTCAGCTCAGGCCGAACCTCGACACCGCCTTGATCGTGCATCTCGCTTTCAGCATGTCCGACTCGGTGGTCGAGTGGTTCCGCCCGGATGGCACCTGGAGCCACCGCGAGGTTGTCGACACCGTGCTCGAGGTCATGCTCGACGGCACGCGCCCACATGAGCCGGGGGCATCTCCACCCCGGTAGGTCGGGAACCGCACGTAACGAGAGCGAAAGAGTCCGCAGCGAAGCCAGCCCTTCGCCGGCAACTTCATGTCCGCGGTGAAATCGCTGCCGTGCGCGCTCGGAAAGCCTGCCTGAGAGCAATCGCGTGACGTACGCCTGTCGTCAGTCCTCGGGGACTTTCAGACCGCGGACGGTCAGCTTTGTCATGGCGTCCAGGAATTGTTCATGTGTGACATCGCGGCCCAGGCCGATCCAGTCGCTGTGCAGCGCGGCGCAGAGCACCATGCTGAACATCACCCGTACGGTGGCAGGCAGATCGAACCCGGAGAATCGGCGTTCCCGGGCTTCGGTGGCGACGACTTCCTCGAGAACCGCGAGCACCTGGTCGAACGCATCGTTGACCTGGGTTGAGGCCGCGTCAGGAAGGTCTCCGTACTGGCGGGCCGCCATCAAGGCGAGCAGCACTTCGCGTTCGGAGCACAACACGTCGAACAGGCCGGTGTAGAGGGATCGGCCCTCTTGCTCGGCGGAGAGCATTCCGTGTTCGCGGGAGCGGTAATCCGTGATGTAGGCATCCATGAACGTCGTGAACGGATCGACAACCGCTTCCTGGAACAGGTTCGCTTTGCTTCTGAAGTGCCGGAAGATCATCACTTCGGTCACTCCGGCGCGTCCGGCGATATCGCGGGTGGAGGTCCCTCTGAAGCCTTGCTGGGCGAACGCCTCGCGGGCAGCTTCGAGGAGCAACTGCCGCCCGCGTCCTCGCACGCTCGGTAAAGGCTGAGCAGTGCTCATCCTTCGGAGTCTAGGCCGTGACCGGGACGGCGAATTCGAACTTCGCTCGGCGCCACAGCAGCCAGGCGTTGACCGACATTCCGATGGCGAAGAACGCGACAGGTAACCAGATCCCGATGATGCCGTTCCAGGAAAACGGGCCGGTCTTCAGGTAGACCGCGAGAACCCCGCCCGCGCCGATGGTCGCGACCCAGATGTTGAGGTAGGCCGACCAGCGAGGCCAGATCGGATGGTCACGGGCGTCCATGAATCCGGCGATGCCCATGCAGATGAACTGCAGCGAATAGGTAGGGATGAGCATGGTCCAGACCAGCCAGCCGTAGTCATTGAAAGCGCGGATGATCTCGGGATTTGCTTCCGGGCGAAAGCTGGCCAGCAACCAGAAGATGCAGATGATCTGGAAGAACGCGGTCAGGATGACCGCGCCACCGAACTGGATGGGCGCCAGCAGCGGGTTGCGGCCTTCGATTTTGCGCATCTCCGCGGAGACCACCGTGAAGAACGGCAGTAGTAGTGCCGAGGCGAACAGGGCGCCGATCAGCCCGGCGCGGATGGTGGTGCGGTTCGCTGCGTAGAAGGCGGCGATATCGGTGGCGCTGGCGGATTCCGGCGGTGGTGGCAGGAATCCGGCGATGACGACAAACGACAGGCCGAAGGTGACGATGCACAGCGGCCACGCCCAGATGCAGGCCAGCCAGAGTCGTTGCCGGAAAAGGTCATTGGAGGTGTGCAGCTCGATGGTAGGAATCGTGACTGACATGGGGTCGTCCTTTCGTGCTCATCGCTGATGGCGGAATCGACGGCCCCGCAACGATTTCAGGACCGCGTTGGCGGCTTGCTGGCCGGGCACCCCGCAGATGCCTGCGCTGGGATGGGTGCTGGCCCCGCTGAGGAACAGGCCGTCCACCGGGGTGCGGTATCCGGCCAACCCGACCGCGGGTCGCAGTGGTCCGAATCGCGTCGCGATCGGGTCGACGTGGTAGACGTTGCCGTCGGGGGCGCGGAACCGCGCCTCGATGTCGACCGGTGTCATGACGCGCCGGTCGATCTCGAGTTCGGCGAGGCCGTCGATGTATTTACCGCAATGCTGCAGAACCTTTTCGGCGGTGGGTGCCGCAAGATCGGACCACGGACTGGTCGGATTGACCGGCGAGATACCCGACCAGAACCAGAAGGTGTCCTGCCCGTCGGGGGCCTGGCTGGCGTCCATCCCCGAGGGCAGGATCGCGATGCCCGTGAGCGGATCGGGGACTTCGCCGCGCGCGCAGGCGTGCCATGCGGCGACGTGGTCGTCAAAGGTCGTCAGACACAGCGCCGCCCGGCGCAGGTCAACTAGTTGGTGATCGGGGTCGCGCCGGTTGGCCTGGTGCGCGGACAACTCGACACGGCCACCCAGTGCGATGTCGATTTTGAACGACGACGCATGCGTCGAGCCGGTCGGTATGTACTGGACGCGTTCGGCGATCCGATCCGGCAGTGCGCCGTCGGGAAGCCATTCGCCGAGAACGGTTTTGGCGTTGTTGGTGGTGACGACCGCACCGGCGCGGATCTCTTCGCCGGACTCCAACCGGACGCCCGCGGCGCGGCCCCCCTGCATCACGACACCGTCGACGGGCGCGTTGAGGCGAATCTGCCCACCGGCCGCCTCAAAACAGCGCGCCAACGCATCGGTCAGGGCGCCGGTGCCACCTTCGAACCGGCCCACCCCGTCGCGGTGGATCATCCCGAAGTAGATGAGCACCCAGGCCGTGCCGTCCTTGGAGATGGGGGCAAAGCACGGGATTGCGGCCAGCAGCGACTTGATCCGGTGATCGCTGAAGCGGGTGTCGATGTACTCGGCCTGCGAGGCCGACATGAACTCGGCCAGGGGGCCAAGCCGGCGGGGATGCCGCGCGGATTTCAGTGCGCCGGCGGCGATATCGCCGACACGGGGACGGACCGGGTTGGTGTTCATATAGGGCACAGCGACATTCATCGCCGCCTGCAGCGCGTTGACCAGTTCGAGATAGGCACGGCCGTCAGCGGGGTTGAACCGCGCGATCTCGTCGGCGGTCCGTATGGGGTCACGGTGAATGCACAGCGAGCTGCCGTCGGCGTCGAGGAATGCGTAGGGTGTGTCGATCTCGAGCTCGCGCAGCCCGAAGCTGGCCAAGTTGAGATCGTCCGCGATCGGGGTGGTCCGCCACAGCGACGAATCCATCGCGCCCTCATTGATGCGATGGCCGGGGGCCCGCTCCAGCACGGCGTTGGTCGACGTCATCCCGCCGACCGAGCCGGACGACTCGACGATCTGCACCCGCAGCCCGGCTTTGGCCAGATAACTACCGGCGGTGAGGCCGTTGTGGCCGGCACCCACGATCAGCACATCGAGATCGGAATGGGGCTCGTTGGCTGCCGACATCGCTTACAGGTCCTCTTGCTTCAGCGCGGATCTTCTCTGGATATACGTTGTGTGCCTACTATATGAGGTGTGCGTCACAATCTGTCCCATAGCGGGGCAAATGTCAACCCGAGCGGTGGCGCGCGTCGCCCCTGCCGCTCGGTTCCAGTTGAGTTCTGTCCGAGCAACCGAAAGTCCAGGTCATGAATCCCCAGATGACGTTCCAACGGGTTTGCGCCATCGCAGGCGTGATCACCCCGATCCTGTTCTTCGGCGCCTTCATCGCGGCGGGTTTCATCCCGCCGCTGGCACCGTCGGCATCGGCAGCTGAGATCGCGGCGCACTATCGGGAGCACGCCAACGGCGTCCGCTTCGGAGCGGGCCTGATGCTGATGAGTGGGATGTTTTACGCCGCCTACACTGCGGTGATCTCGGCTCAGATGCAGCGCATCCCGGGTGTGCACCAGGCGGTGATCAACGCCCAGTCGATCGCCGGTGCGTTCGGCTGCCTGACCTTCCTAATACCCGCGATGTTGTTCGCGGTGACCGCCTTTCGCCCCGAGCGTTCGCCCGATTCGACCCTGTTGCTCAACGACATGAGCTGGATCATCCTGGTGATGCCCTGGCCGCCGTTCATGACCCAGAACTTCGCGTTCGCCTTCGCCATCCTGTCCGACAAACGATCGACCCCGGTGTTCCCGCGCTGGCTGGCCTACCTCAACATCTGGGCGCCCATTAGCTTCACCCCGGCGATCATCCTGCCCTTCTTCAAGTCCGGCCCGTTCGGCTGGAACGGCATCTTCGTCTTTTGGATCCCAGCCACCATCTTCGTCATCCAGTTCGTCGTTAACACCGTCCACCTCCTCAAGGCGATCAGAGTCGAAGAAGCAGAGACCAACAAGGCAGCCGAAAGCGCACTCAGGTGATGAGCGCCCCTCCATCTCGCAGGCGTCCTGACCCGGATGGCACTCTCCATGACGAGGGCAATCGTGGCCGCCAAGCGTGCCGGCGGTGTCGGCCTACCTATCAGCTCAGCTGGGGGATCACCTCGGCGCCGATGAGTTCGACCATGTCGCGGTACTCGCCGGCGGGTTGGCCGCCCATGTCGAGGTAGATCAGGTTGGTGTCGGCGCCAAGTGACTGGGCGGCGGTGTTGAGCCGGTCGGCCACCTCATCCGGACTACCGACCAGGGCCGGGCCCCGGGTGGTGAGGAAGTCGAAGTCGAACGGCTTGGTGACGAACGCCGGGGGGTCGGGGTTGACCCGCGGGATGATCGTGTTCATCAGCTCGAAGTAGGTGCGGTAGCGCGGCTCCCACCGGGCGCGGGCCGCCTGCGATGTCTTGGCGACGTTGACGTGCCAGCAGGCGCCGATACGCGGTTGGTGCGTGTGGCCGTAGCTGGCGAACTTCTCCCGGTAAGTCTCCACTACCGGCACGAACATCGACGGGTTGCCGAAAGCGCTGGGCAGCATGAGGTCCAGGCCGAGGCGCGCCGCCAACTCTGCGGTGGACTCCGATGCCCCGCCGCCGATCCACAGCGGCATCGGGCCGACGGGCGGTGGCTGCAGGACGAACTCGTCGATGGGCGCACGGTGCGCCGAGCCGGGCCAGCTGACCGTTTTTCCGCTCCACAGCTGCACAAGCAGTTCGACGGCGTCGTGGAAGAGCTCGTGGGAGTCCTCGATTTTCTGGCCGAACAGGGTGTAGGTGGAGACGAAGAAATTGCCGCGCCCGACAACGACCTCGCATCGTCCGCCGGACAGCACGTCGACGGTGGCGTAGTCCTCGGCTGCCCGCACGGGATCGAGGTTGGCGGCCAGTGCGACCGCGGTGGACAGGGTGAGGTTCTCGGTGCGCTCACCGATTGCGGATAGGATGACCGGCGGTGCCGAGGTGGTGTACTCCAACCCGTGGTGCTCGCCGATGTGGATGCCGGAGAAACCGGCTTGATCGGCGACCACGGCGGCCTCGACGATAGCCCGGTGGCGCTGCGCGGCGGTCTCGCTGGTGCCGGTGATCGGGTCGGTGACCTGGTCTCCCAGTGTCATCAGACTCAACTTCATGATGCTTCCTCCAGTGTCCAGTGGGCCTTCAGAAGCCAGAGTACCAAACGTTGTTTGGTTTAGCGAGATAATCGGGCGCTGTTTGGTTATTCTGATTGGACATGAAGGGAACGAGTGTGATTGAGGTAATCGAGGTCAGCCCGCGCGACGGGCTGCAGAACGAGTCGGTGCTGCTGCCTACCGCGGCCAAGGTGGAGCTGATCCAGCGCGCGGTGGCAGCCGGGGCGCGCCGAATCGAGGCGGTGTCCTTCGTCCGGGCCGACGCCGTGCCCGCCATGGCCGATGCCGAGGCGGTCATGGAGGCGGTCCCGCGATCTCACGGGGTGTCCTACATCGGGCTGGTGCTCAACCGACGGGGCTTCATCCGCGCGCAGGCCGCTGCGGTCGACGAGATCAATGTCGTCGTTCCGGTGACCGAGACATTCGCCCGCCGTAACCAGAATGCCGCCGCGGAGGATCTGCTCGAGATGGCCGAGCAGGTGGCCGCCGACGCGGCGAGCATCGGTCTGCCCTGTTCAGTGACCCTCGCCGTCGCCTTCGGTTGCCCGTTCGAAGGCGAGGTCGACCCGGCGCGGGTCGTTGAGTTCGGCGTGCGCGCGGCGCGGGCCGGAGCGGTCGAGGTCGCGATCGCCGACACGATCGGCGTCGGCGTGCCCGTGCAGGTTCGGCGTCTGGTGAGCGACCTGCGGGCGGAACTGCCGCAGACCCCGTTGCGGGTGCACTTCCACAACACCCGCAATACGGGCTATGCCAACGCGATGGCCGCGGCGGACCTCGGTGTGAGAAGGCTCGATGCCAGCATCGGCGGTGTCGGCGGCTGCCCCTTTGCGCCGAATGCCACCGGCAATATCGCGACGGAGGACCTCGTCTACCTGCTGGAGCGCAGCGGCCTGGCCACCGGGCTCGACCTGCCGGCCCTCATCGAGACCGCGGGCTTTCTGGGCGACGCGCTCGGGCGGCAGGTGCCCGCGCTGTTGCCCCGCGCCGGCGGCTTCCCGGTCACGCGGTCCGCTAGTCCCGTGTGACGGGCGGCAACAGGCTCTGCAGCACTTGGCGGTCCAGGTCGAGCCGCTCGGCCACTGTTGTGGTGTTCGAGTCGGTGAGCAGCGCCTTCGTGGCGCGAAGGGCCGCCCGGGGCTTGGCGGCCAGCGCCTGCGTGCGCTCGGCGACCAGCTGATCCAAGGCGTCGCAGTCGGCCACCACCGCGGTGACGATCCCCAGGTCCGCAGCAGTGGCGGCGTCGAAACGCTCACCGAAGAGCATCAGGTCTGCCGCGCGCTGGTGGCCGACGAGCCGGGGCAGCAGAAGTGTCGACGCCGCCTCGGGCACCAAGCCGAGGTCAACGAAGGGCAGCCGGAAAGTGCTGCGGGCCGTGGCGTAGACCAGGTCGCAGTGCAGCAGAACGGTGGTGCCCACGGCGATGGCGGGCCCGTCGACCGCGGCCACCAGCACCGCACGCAGGCCGGTGAGCGCGGACAGGAACCGGACCGGCGGCGGGTTGTCCCCGATGGGTGGGTTCTCCTGCATGTCGCGCAAATCGTTGCCCGCGGTGAAGGCACCGCCCGCACCGGTCAGCACGACGACGGCCGCGGCGGACGCCTCGGCGGCCAGGAGCGCGTCGGCGAGCATCGTGTACATCGCCGCTGTGATCGCGTTGCGCTTGTCCGGTCGGCTGAGCCTGATCGTCACGACGTCGCCGGAGGTGCTGACCTCGACCGGCTGAGTGCTCACATCGACATCCCGCCGTCGACGGGGAGCACGGCGCCGGTGACGTATCCGGCCTCCTCGGAAGCGAGGAACGCGACCGCGGGCGCCATTTCCTGCGGCTCGGCGAAACGCCCGAGCGGGATCGCTGCCGTCAGCTCGGCGAGCTTGTCGGCGGGCACCCCTGCCACCATGGCGGTGGCGGCGTTGGGGGAGATCGCGTTCACCGTGATGCCGAATCGTGCGACCTCCTTGGCCACGGTCTTGGTGAACCCGATGATGCCGGCCTTTGCGGCGGCATAGTTGGCCTGTCCGACGTTGCCGTGCAGGCCGGTGTAGGAGGTGACGTTGATGATCCGGCCGAAACCACCCCCGCGCATGTGCGGGATCGCGGCCCTGGTGACATGGAAGGTGCCGCCCAGGTGCACGTCGAGCACCTGCTGCCACTGCTGGGTGGACAGTTTCCAGACCACCGTGTCGCGGGTGATGCCGGCGTTGTTCACGGCGATGTCGACACCGCCGGCCCATGCGGCGACGTCGTCGACCGCGGCGGTAACGGCCTCCGGGTCGGCGACATCCACGGCCAGCGGCGCGACGGTGTCGGTGCGCTCGCCCCAGACCGAGCCCAACGTGCTCGGGTCGAGGTCGAAGGGCGCGACCTTGGCTCCGGCGGCGGCGAACAGTCGGGCGATGCCGAGGCCGATGCCCTGCGCGGCGCCCGTCACGATCACGGTGCGGCCAATGAAGTCGAAGGAGATGCTCATGAGCGTCGGGTGTCCTTCCAGGCGACGTCGCGGTCTACCCGAGGTTCGCCGGGCAGGCCCAGGACGCGTTCACCCAGGACGTTGCGCAGAATCTCGGAGGTGCCGCCCTCGATGGAGTTGGCCAGTGATCGCAGCCATGCTTTGCGTACGTCGGTGTCGCCGTGGACGGCCGAGAAGTTCGGGGCGGTCTCCGCGTAGTTGTCGATGAGCAGACCGGCGTCACCCGACAAGTCCACGCACAGCTCATAGATCGCCTTGTTCAGCTCGGCCATCTGCACCTTCGCGATCGAGCCCTCCGGTCCCGGCTGGCGGCCGGGCTGCGCGGCGGCGCGGGCATTGGTGAGCCGGGCCGCTTCGGCGCGGGTCCACAGCAGCATCACCTGCTCCGTGGTGGTCGCGTCGACTCGGCCTGCGGCGTGCGCCGCGCGGTAAACCTCGGCAAGTTGGCCGATCGGCCCGGATCCGCGTTGGGCCGGGCGCCCGCCGAGGGACACCCGCTCGTTGGCCAGGGTGGTCATCGCGACCCGCCAGCCCTGGCCTTCATCGCCGAGCACGTTTGCCACCGGGATGCGGACGCCGGTGAGGAAAACCTCGTTGAATTCGGCCTCCCCGGTGAGCTGGCGCAGCGGCCGGACCTCGACACCGGGGGTGTGCATGTCGAGCAGGAAATACGTCAGGCCGCGGTGCTTGGGCACGTCGGGGTCAGTGCGGGCGACGAGAATGGCCCAGTCGGCGACGTGCCCGAGCGAGGTCCAGATCTTCTGCCCGTCGACGACGTAGGCGTCACCGTCGCGGACGGCTCGTGTTGCGAGGGCGGCGAGGTCGGATCCCGCGCCGGGCTCGGAGAACAACTGGCACCAGATCTCGGCTCCGGAGAAGCAGGGCCGCAGGTAGCGCGTCTTCTGCTGTTCGGTGCCGTGCGCGTGGATGGTGGGCAGCGCCATGCCGAGGCCGATCACGTTGCGCGCCGTGTGGTCGGCCGCTCCGGCGCGGGTCATCCGCTGCTCGACAACCGCCTGCAGCGAGGTGTCCAGTCCACGGCCGCCGTGGCCCTGAGCGCAGCTCACGACGGCCAGGCCGGCATCGAAGCGCGCCTCCCGGAACGCTCGGTCCGCCGCGACATCACTGGGGTCGGGCACCGGGTGCTCGGCCAGGAACCGGGTGAGGGCGTCATTGAGGGCCGCGACCTCTGGTGTCATGTCGGCGGTGTCGTCGGCGGTGGCGGTGTCTTTCGGGGCGCCGCCGGCGAGATCGAGCAGCCCGGCGAGCCGAGCGCGGTGGTGTGCGGGCGAGCCGAGCAGGAGCTGGCTTGACTTGGCCCGCTTCACGTAGAGGTGCGCGGGGTGTTCCCAGGTGAATCCGATGCCGCCATGGATCTGGACGTTGTGGGTGGCGACGCGTTGGTAGGCGTCGGCGGCGACCGAACGGGCCAGGCTCGCGGCCACAGCGAGGTTCGCCGGTTCGTGCACGGCCGTCCAGAGGCCGTGGTGGACGACCGACCTCGCCGACTCGACGTCGACGAGCATGTCCGCGCAGCGATGCTTGATCGCCTGGAACGAGCCGATCGCGCGCCCGAACTGTACGCGGGTCTTCGCGTATTCCACCGCCATCGCCAGCACCCGGTCGACGCCGCCGAGCTGCTCGGCAGCCAGGTAGAGCGCCGCCAGGTCCAGCGTGCGGGCCAGCGCGTCCGCGGCTGCGCCGTCGGTGCCGAGCAGCCGGGCGGGCACCGCGTCGAATCGCAGCGCCGCGAGTTTACGGGTGGAGTCCATGGCGGTGAGGGGGGTACGCGAGAGCGCCGCGTCGGCTCCCGTCAGGGCGAACAGGCTCGGACCGGCCGACGTGGTCGCAGCAACCAGCACGAGGGCCGCGGTGGCGCCGTCGACGACGATCGGGGCCCGGCCGCTGACGCGCCAAGTGTTGGCCGTGCGCTCGGCGGTGAGGGTGGACTGCGCCGGAGCCGGCCCGGCCCAGACCAGTGTCGCGGTGGTGGTGCCCGCCGCGATGCCCGGAAGGTACTCGGCGGCCGCCTCGGCATCCCCGATCTCCTGCAGCGCGGTGGCGGCCAGGCCGACCGTCGACAGGAATGGCCCGCAGAACAGCGCAGCGCCCATCTCCTCGAACACCACGCCCAGCTCGACCGGGCTCGCGCCGCTGCCCTCGAACTCCTCGGGGAGCGCGAGTCCGTGCAGGCCGAGTTCCTGAGCTGCGCGCATCCACACGTCCGGGTCGAAGCCGGAGTCGGTCTCCATCAGCCGCCGGACGTCCCGCTCGGTGGACTGTTTCTCGAGGAACTCTCGGACCACCGCACGCAGGCTTTCGGCGTCCTCGCTGGGGGTAAAACTCAACTGGCACCTCGCCGTTCCGGGCTTTCGTCGGGCGTCGCTCAGCATAACCGTATGGTGTTTGATTGAAGATGGCTACGGACGTGTGTCCGGCAGGCGAGGAGCATGCATGGGTGACGACATCGCCGAACCGCTGCAGGGGCGGCGTGCGCTCGTGACCGGCGCCAGCCGGGGCATCGGGGCGGCGGTCGCCCGCAAGCTCGCCCGGCAGGGGGCCGACATCGTGCTCGCGGCGCGCAGCGTCGGCCCGATCGAAACGCTTGCCGAGGAACTGCGCGGCTTGGGCGTGCGGGCGCTGGCGGTGCCGACCGACTTGACCGACCGTGTCGCGTTGCAGGCATTGATGGACCGCGTCGGCGAGGAGTTCGGCGGGCTGGAGATCCTCGTCAACAACGCCGGCGTCCTGCCACCGGCAAGCCGCGCCGAGAAGCTGGGGTGGGACGCCTGGGACGCCGCGCTGGGGTTGAACCTCTCGGCGCCGTGGTTTCTGGCGTGTCGGGCCAAGGAACTGATGGGGCGTCGCGGCGTGGTGGTCAACAACTCCAGCTCGGCGGCCTATTTCCCGTCCCGCGGATTGGTGGCCTACAACGTCAGCAAGTCCGCGATGATCATGCTCACCAGAGTGCTCGCGTTGGAGTGGGCCAGGGAGGGCGTGCGGGTGGTCGGCGTGGCGCCGGGCAAGATCGACACCGAACTCGTGGCGCCGATCATTGCCTGGACCGAGAAGCACGAGCTGCCGATGAATCCGATGGGCCGGATCGGCGCGGACACCGAGGTTGCCGACCTGGTCGCGTTCCTGGTGTCAGATCAGGCCGGTTATATCACCGGGGTCACCGTGCCCATCGATGGTGGCGAATTGCTCACCATGGGCTCCGAACCCGGCCGCTGAAACGACTCCGCTGGCGATCAGCGCCTCGGGATCCGTGCACCCCAGCCACCGCAGTATTTCGAGGCTGTGTTCGCCGACGACGGGTGGTGCGGAGCCGGCCGCACCCGAGCTCCGGGAGAATCTCGGTGTGGCCGCGGCCTGAAGAATTCCGTTGCGGCTCTGCATCGTTCGCCGATTTGCGACGTGCGGGTGATCTACCGACTCGGTGGGGCGCAGGACGGGAGTCACACAGCAGTCCCGGCCCTCGAAGTACGCCGTCCACTCGGCGCGAGTGCGGGTGCGGAACACCGCGGCCATCCGTAGGCGAAGATCCGCCCAACGTTCGCGCTGCTCCTGCTGGCGCGGATCATCGGGAAGTTCAAGGGCTTTCAGTAGATTGGTGAAGAACTTGTTCTCGCCGGCGCCCACGGCCATATAGCCGCCGTCGGACGTCTCGTAGACGCTGTAGAACGGCGCACCGCCGTCGAGTACGTTCACGCCGCGTTCCTCCCGCCAGGTGCCGGCCGCGAGCATGCTGTGCACGTAGGTCAGCAGTTGGGCCGTTCCGTCCAGGATCGATGCGTCGACCACCTGACCTCGACCGCTGCGCGCACGTTCACTCAAGGCAGCAAGAATGCCGATGACGAGATACAGTGCGCCCCCGCCCATATCGCCGACCAGGTTGACCGGAATCTGCGGCGGCCCGCCTTCCGTCCCGATGCTGTAGAGCGCGCCGGATAACGCGATGTAGTTGATGTCGTGGCCCGCGGTCTGGGCGAGTGGGCCGTCCTGGCCCCACCCCGTCATCCGTCCGTATACCAGGCGGGGATTGCGCTCGAGGCACTCCGCCGGTCCGATGCCGAGTCGTTCGGCAACGCCGGGCCGGAACCCCTCGGTGAGGACATCGGCCCGTTCGAGGATGCCCAACAGGATCTGGATCGCCTCGGGACGCTTGAGGTCCAGCGCGAGCGAGCGCTTGCCCCGGTTGACGATGTCGAATCGCGGATCGATGGCCTCGATACCGTCGGCGGCGGGCTGGTGCCGGTCGATCCTGATGACGTCGGCACCCAGATCGGCCAGGATCATGCCGGCGAAGGGACTCGGTCCCAGCGCGCCGATCTCGACGACCACGGTGCCGGCCAGGGGGCCCGCCGGGGCGCCGTCACTCACGTTGTCGTCCTTGAGTTTTCGCCGTACTGCCGGCGCAAGACCTCCTTCTGCACCTTGCCGAGGACGTTGCGCGGCAAGATCGCCGCCGTTGCCACGCTCTTGGGTATCTTGTAGTTCGCGAGTCGGCCGGCGCAGTGGGCGGCCAGGTCGCCGACCTTGACCGTGGCACCCGGGACTGGGACCACGATCGCCCGGCCGACCTCGCCCCACTTCGGGTCGGGTACGCCGATGATCGCGACCTCCGCTACCAAGGGGTGGTCGGCAAGGATCAGCTCCACCTCGGCGGCGAAGACGTTCTCGCCACCGGACTTGTACATGTCCTTGAACCGGCCGCTCAGTATCACGAAGCCGTCCTCGTCGATCGTCACGGCGTCACCGGACCGGAACCAGTGCGCGGAGCCTTCGGGGACCGGGTCGTGTCGCCAGTAATTTTGGCAGACCGACGGGCCTCTAGCCCATGCTTCACCGGTTTCACCGGGTGCGACATCGACTCCGGTGGCGGGATCCACCACGCGAAGTTGGCTGTGCTGCACGGGGAATCCTACGGTGTGCGCCTTGCGTGCCCGGTCGCTCTTCGGAACCAGGGTGAGGTTCGGACCCATCTCGGTGGACCCCCAGGCGGACTGAATCTGGATGCCGAGATCGCCGAACTCGTCGCCCAATTCGGGTTCCAGGCGGCCGCCGCCGAGCATCGCTGAGCGCACCGACGAGAAGTCTTTGCCCTGCCGGGGGCAGTCGGCCATCATCTGGTACATCGCCGGTGCGGCGTTGAAGTGGGTGTAGCCGCCGGCCGGGTCGCCGAGCAGGTCGATCACTCGTTGCGGGTCGAACCGGCGCAGGATGCTCATCCGCCCGCCGGTCATCAGCACCGGGTTCGCCAGCACGTTCAATCCGGCCGCGTGAAACAGGGGCAGCCCGCTGAGATACCGCGTGTCCCTGCCGATCAGGCTCATTCCCTCGATCATGTTCAGCGTGTTGGTCACCAGGGAGCCCAGCGTGACGAGCACTCCCTTGGGCTGCCCGGTGGTGCCCGAGGTGTAGAGGATCTGGGCCACCTGGGCGCTCGTGTGATCGAGCCGTTCAGTTACGCCGCGCGCCCGGTCCCGCTCTTTGTCCAGGTCGGCCGCGGTGTCCGCGCAACCCCAGCTCGCGACCTGCGGGATGTTCTCCCGGCTGGCAACCGTGACGGCCAGGTCCTGCCAGGTGTCGTCATGGACCATCAGGGCGGGCTCAGCTTCGAGGCACAGCACCTCGATCTCGGCCGGAGCCAACCGCCAGTTCAGCGGAACGAAGATGGCTTCCACTCGGATGCAGGCGAATTGCAGCTCGATCACCCGGGGGTCGTCGTCGGCGATCAGCGCGACCCGGTCTCCGGCGCGGATGCCGAATCGCTCCCGCAGTGCCCCGGCCAGCTTCGCCACCCGCGCCTCCAACGCCGACCAGGTCAACGACACGCCCGTATCGAGGCCGTCGAGCGCGACCGAGTGCGGCCGGCGCCGCGCGTGGTAGCCCACCCAGTCGGTGACGGGAATCATTTGATCGAGTAGCCCGCGTCGACCTTTAGCTCCATTCCGGTCACGTACCGGGCCTCGTCGGAGGCCAGGAACAGCACACTGTTGGCGACGTCGACAGCTTCGATCCAGGGCACCGGCAGCGTCATCGTCTGCTGGAACCGCGCCGCGACGTCGTCTTGGGTGGGGTTTTCGATGTCTGGGGCAACAAGCTGAAATGTAGCCTCGTTCAACACCATCGGGGTGGCCGCCGTACAGGGGTGTACGGAGTTGGCCCGGATGCCTTCTGGTCCCAGCTCGCGCGCCAGAGTGCGCATCAGCCCGGTGACACCGTGCTTGGCGGCGACGTAGGAGGCGACGTTGGGTACTCCCATGATCCCCGCCGCGGAGCTGATCAGGGTGAGGGACCGGTTGCCCGACTGGAGACGCAGCCGCGGAATCGCCGCCTTGCACGTGAGCCACACCCCCTTGAGGTTGTGGTTCAGCATGGCGTCCCAGTCGTCCTCGTCGAGCTCTTCGGTCGGACTGCCGGCCAGGAAGATCCCGGCTGCAGCACAGACGGTGTCGAGCGGCCCGAGCTCGTTGACGCCGTCACTCACGGCGGCCGACAGCGCAGTGAAGTCCAGCACGTTGGCCTTGCGCGCGACGATGCGGCGGTCGAGTTTCTCGACAAGTGCGACGGTCTCGGCCAAGTCCTCCTCGGTCGATCCCCGGTACACCCGTTGGGTCTGGGGGATGTCCTCGGCGATGTCAACGGCGATGATGTCGGCGCCTTCCTCGGCGAAACGCACCGCTGTGGCCCGGCCGATACCGCGCGCGGCGCCGGTGACGAGAGCGACCTTTCCGGTCATTCTGGGCACGTGCTACCTCCGCCAGAACAGGGTTGCGGGCAGGCTGTCCAGCCCGCCGACGAAGTTGGTGGCCTTGTAGACCGGTTCTCCGGCCAGCTCAAGGGATTCCAGCCGCGGAATCAGCTCCTCGAACAGCACTCGCATCTCCAGGTTGGCCACGTGCAGGCCGAGGCAGGTGTGGCGTCCCCGGCCGTAGGCGAGGTGCCGGTTGGGCCGGCGGGTCACGTCAAATCTGTCCGGGTCGCCGAACTCGCGTTCGTCGCGGTTGCCCGATGGCCAGCACAGCATCAGCCGGTCGCCGGGAACCAGTTCGACTCCCGCGTAGGTCGTCGGTTGACGAACCCCGCGAATGTGATGTTTCACCGGGTCGGCCCACCGCAGCGACTCGTTGACCAACCCTGGGATCAGGGACGGATCGGCCTTGACCGCGGCTAGCTGGTCGGGGAAGCGGGCCAGCCCAAGTAAGCCTCCTGCGACGGTCCCTGAGGTGGTGTCGTGACCTGCGGTGGCGATCGCCACGTAATAGGCGTTGAGGTAATCCCGGGCCAGGTATTCGCCGTCGAGTTCGGCGTTGGCCAACAGCGACGCGAGATCGTCCACCGGGTCCGCCCGGCGTTTGGCCACCAACTGGTCGAAGTAGCTATAGAAACCCTCGATCGCGCCCCTGAACGCGATCGACGCCGACTCCGGCGCTGCGGCCATCGCCGCGGCCGCGTCGGGATCCTGCACCCCGAAGAATTCGTGCGTCATGGCGAGCATCAACGGCTCGTCCTGTTCTGGAACACCGAACAGCGACATCATCACCCGTAACGGGTACGGCAGGGCGAGTTCACGCGCCAGGTCGACCTGCCCGTCCAGAGCCGCCAGCCGGTCCACCGCGGCGACGGCCTGCGCCCGGATCTGGCTCTCCAGCTTCTTGATGTTGCCGGGTGCGAACCACTCGGCCGCGACGCCGCGAATCCGGGAGTGCTCGGGCTCGTCCATGTAATTCAGGATGTCGAGGGTGCGGCCGTTGGCGTTGTACACCGTCCTGAGGAACGCCTCGCCCGCCACGTCCTGCAGGAAGGATTCCTCGATGCCGTGCGGGAAGCGGTCTCGGTCCCTGGCGATGGCGTCGATGTCGGCGTGCCGGCTGACCAGCCAGACCGGGGGATATCCGGTGACGTGCGCGCGCCCGAGGGGCTGGTTGTCGCGTAGCCATCCGTAGGCGCGGTACACCGCGTCGTCATCGAGGTGGGCCAGCGGCAGGATGATGGTTTCGGCGATTTCATCCGGTACCAGGTGCGCAACGGGTGGCGCGCTGGTCATGAGTTGGGGTCCCCCCAGGCTTCGGCGTAGCTGTTGGGGTCGAAGAAGTACTCCTTGACCCAGCGGAATTTGCCGTCCTCCACGCAGTGCAGGCACATCATGTCCAGCTCGTGCAGCACGTTGCCGTCCTTGTCCAGGGTCTTGTCTATGCGCTGCATAAGGACGACGTTGCCGTCGACCGCGAGATGCAGGATGTCGAAGCTGAACCCGTGCACCCCGAGGTCACGGGCGCGCTCGAGATCGCCGAGCAACTGGTCCAAACTTTCGATCGGCTTCTCGAAGGTAGGAGCGACCCACACCACGTCGTCGTGCACCAGTCGTTTCGTGGTGGCGATCATGTCCTCATAGGTCGGCCCGTAATTCGAACAGAAATCCCGGACGACGTCCTCGGGGGTTGGTGAGCTCACCCTCATCTCCTTTTATGTGGTCTACGTCATAGTACGTGCGTACGTACGAACGTCAAGGATAATGATGGGGCCCTGCAACGTCCGAGGATGAAAGCCATGTCACCGCGAATCGACCGAATCGCCATCCAGCGCGCCGCCCTGGAGATCGCCGACGCCAACGGGCTCGAAGCCGTCACCATGCGCAATCTCGCGCGTCGGCTCAACGTCGGCGTGATGTCGCTTTATCACTACGTCAACACCAAGGACGATCTGCTCGACGGCCTCGCCGAGGTGGCCATCGCCGACCTCGATATCCGGGTCGACGGACTCGATTCCTGGGATACCGAGTTGATGCGGGTGGGAGTGGAGCTGCATCACGCGCTGCGCGAACATCCGGCAGCCATCGAACTGCTGATGACCCGCAACGCTCCGCTGCCCAGCTTCACCCGCGCTGCCGACATTCTGCTGACGATGCTTCTCGACGCCGGCCTTAGTCGCGCATCCGCGGTCGAAGGCCTGTCGATATTCCAGAGCTACGTCATCGGGCACAGCGTCTTGGACTACTCACACTCCGGTGCCGACGAGCACTACCAGGGCGGCCAGCCCGACGTCCGTCCCGGATTGACGATGATCGTCGAGAACCTGCGCGCACAACTGCTGACCCGGCCAGTGGCCGAATGAACCGCCAATTAGTAGCTCGTGTGAGCGTTCATCTCATTGATCCCGGTTTCCGATGAAGCTCGTGGTGGTCCCAGTCGGGGCAGGCAGGCCGAGCAACTTCGCGACCAGCTGGCTGGCCGGATTGTTTTGCGCCATAGGGTTTTCCGGTGGCAAAAGTCCGGCGCTGATCATCATGTGCGCGGCGCGGACCATCAGGATAGCCAGCCGGGTACCGGCCAGCACCTCGTAGTAGTCGAGGTCGCGCAGTTGATGGCCTGTGGCCCTTTGGTAGTAGTCGATGGTTTCGCCGCGGTCGGGGATACCCGCCGGCAGCGGGAGTCCGACGCCCTCGGTGTGGTGGCGCATCAAAAACAGCCACCAGCCAAGGTCCTGTTCGCGGCTGGCCAGTACCACCATCTCCCAGTCGAGCACGCCCGCGGCGGCAAGGTCGTCGGAGAAGATGATGTTGCCCACCCGCGCATCGCCCCAGTTGAGGACCTTGGGTTCGTCGTCGGCCGGCCGGTTCTCGTCCAACCAGCGCAGCGCCGCCTCCAGCGTCGGGTTCGGCTCGCCCTCGGCCGCCCACTCGAAGGTGCGTTTCCATTTGGCCAAGCCCGCTCCCAGACCGCTCTGGTTCTCTGGTGTGTCGAGGAAGTCCAGCCCGAGTGTGCGCCAGTCGACGCTGTGGATCTGTGCCAGCACGTCGATGCTGTTGTGCCACATCTGACGTCGCTGATCCGGCGTCAGGTCCAGCACCCATCCGGCCGCGGTGAACGGCGGGTCGTCGGCAGGGATGCGCCCGTCGATGCGCTGCATCGCCAGAAACGGCGCACCGAAGACGGACGGGTCCTGTTCGAAGAAGTACACGTGAGGTACCGGGACCGGCGAGTGATCGGCGAGCGCCTTGATGACGGCCGCTTCCTTGGCCAGGTCGTAGTCGGGAAAAACCCCGGCGCGTTCGGGTTGTACGCGGGCGGCCATGCCCCGGGTCTGCTCACCGTCGGCATCAGTCCAGTGCGCCGTGAACAGCACCGTCTCATTGGAGAGTCCACCCGCGCCGGGCACCTGCACGTCGGTGACGTTGATGCCGTGCGCGCCAGGCTGTTTTGATGCCAGCCAATCAGCGAGCCGCTTGGCGGCCAGCTCGGTGTCGATGGTGTTCTGCAGGGCCATGGTTTGCTCCTTTTGCGTCAATGTGCCGACGAGACAAAGCTTTTAGCGCCGCCCAACAGGAGGTCGGACCGCTGGAATTCGACGGTTTCCGCTCGTGTTAGGAGACCGAGCCTGCCAACGCTCGGCGTTTCATCAACCGCTGGTAGTCGTCGAACCACAGTTCTTGGTACGTCGCATGAGTGGTTCGGCCCTGTTCGTCAGTCCACCGATACACACTGTCGTGAAACGAGGTGTTGGGCCAGGCCGGCAGCGGCGCGCACGCGATCGCCTCGCCCTGAAACCGGTACACCTCGCCTTTTTCGTCCTCGGCGGTGATCTCCTGGCGGATCGGCAGATGAATACGCGGGTGATATTCGAACACGTTGCGGCGCACCCATGTGATGGAGCGGGTTTCTGCACCGCGCTGAATCCAGGCGAAATGATGCGACGGGCGGTCCCCAACGTCGTACAGCCCGGCCCACGCGGGGTTGGTGTCCAGCGGCTCGAAACTGATCTGGTTGAAGATGAGATCGGGGCCGAAATACATCGGTGACCAGCCGACGGGTGGAACCTGGACCGCGCCGCGGCGTTCCACCCGGATCTGGCGCCAGGAGCGGTCCCGCGGGGCATAGCAGTCGACCGGATAGGTTGTGCCGTCAAGCAGCAATTCGCCGGTCATGTGCATGAACTGCTCGCTGCCGCCCGACTCGCGCGCCGCGTCGTGGTGGTGGTCTTCCTCGCCCGGCACGACATGGCCCCGGGCCAATAGCGGGGTCACGGCTTCGGCGAGGACGTCTAAGGAGGTGGCCCCGTCATTGCTGCGGTAGGTGATTCGCGCGGTCTTGCCCGGCTCGATAAAATCGATGCTCAGCCCGTTGTCGGTAGTGATCGTGTTGCCCTCGATTCGCGGCCACGGCATGGTGATTTCGTAATCGAGGAATGCCATGTCTGTGTGTTCGACGTTGTCGGTGCCCTGGAAGATGCAGACGCCGCCCTGCGACAGCGGGAACGCCGGCTGGTAGCGCACGTACAGGAACGCGCCGATTGCTGCCTCGGGCACCGAGAACCCGAAGTAATGCGTGTGAATGGTATGGGGGTCCCACTCCTCGCCGGCGGCGGGCAGGGGCACCAGCAGATCGGTTGACGCCGGTTGGATGTGAAGTCCCATATCGCCCTCCTAGGCGTGCACACGATCGACAGCGGGTAACGGGTCCGAGGCCGTGACGACGGCTTTGAGCTTTTGCCATAGGGTTTCGGACTCGGGATGGGGCTCCTCACCGTGGCCGACCACCGACAAGCCGATGATCCACACCGAGAACAGGGCCAGCCCGAGCGAGGCGAACGACGCCAGGTAGGTCAAGACCACCGGCAGGTCAGCCTGGTTCAGTGCGGCCCACATCGGCCAGGCCGTGGCGCCGTTGGCGATCCCGTCGGCCATCGGGATGCAAGGGATCACTGCGAGCAGCTTCCACGGCGTGTTCAGATGAGGGCGGATGTGGAAGATCAAGGCGCCGGCCACCATCGGCATCACCGGGTTGACGAAGCCCCACCACAGCGGGAATCCCCAGAAATTGAACGGCTGGTGGCCGTAATACAGATAGGTTCCGGCCAGAATGCCGGGAGTTTCCAGGACGACGTCCACCGCGAAGTCAACTGCCCAGAGCACAAACAGGTCCCGCATCGTGACGCCGCGCTTGAACAGCTTGTGCGCCAGGTAACCGAGCCCGCCGACATACCAGGGGTAGACGAAGCAGATGTAGAGGGGCATCTGGCGACCAAGGATGGTGAAGGCGCCCAGCGCGCCGTGTTCTTTCATGTAGACCAGGCCGAGGACATCGACGACCGGCTCGAAGCCGGCCGCGAGTGCGCCGCCGAGGAGGCAGTACAGCAGCACCGGCCCCTGTCCCTTGACCAGCTTGCGCACCGCCAGCGCCAATGCGACACCCAGCGGAAGGAAGATAAAAATATTGAAGACCATTTCCGCCGTCTTCGGCATTACCGCATCCCGCGGCGGCTGCGGAACTGCCGCCAATATCGTCGTTAACATCGCGCTCCCTCAGCTGTGAGCCAGTTCACTTCAGCAGTGGTAACCTAACACTGAATGAATATAGTTTCAAGAGTGAAATGTGATTCATCGGGTAAGAATCCGGGTGTGGAGCCCGACTCCGAAGGTAAGACGGCGACCCGTGTCGAACGTCAGCGGCTACGCACCCGGCGCTTGCTGCTGGACGCGGGCCGAACGCTGATTGCCGCCAAAGGTGTTGCCGGCCTGCGCATCCAGGACATCACCGAAGAGGCCGACGTGGCCCTCGGCTCCTTCTACAACTACTTCCAGTCCAAGGAGGAGCTCCTGGAGGCGGTGATCACCGAAAGTCTCTCCGACCTGACGTCGGCGATCGTCACCAGCGCCGACGACCACACCGACCCGGCCGAGCTCGTGGCACTGGCCAATCTTCGAGTCATTCGGCTCGCCTACGAGGAGCCCGACTTCGCTCGTCTGGTCGTCAACATCGCCCACTCGGAGGCACTGTTCGGTGCTGCGGTCCACCCTTATGCGCGCATCGCCGTGGAGCTCGGAATCGAAAGTGGCCGCTTCATTGTCGGCGATATCGAGGTGCTGCTGACCGCGGTGATCGGCGGCGCGTTCGCGCTGATCCGCGAAATCCTGGGCGGTCGTCACGGCGCGCACGCCGACCAGGCTTTCGCTAGCCACGTGCTGGCGTCACTCGGGTTGCCGCCGGCAGAAGCCGAAACGATCGTTCGCGCGGCAGCCGGTCGAGAGCAAGAAGGAAAGACCAACTAGGCGCTGTCATCACTTCTTCTGGTCGCGAATGGCGGTCTGGGCGGCGAGCTTGCCCGGCAGCGCGCACACACCGCCGACGGGGTGGGTACCGGCGCCGCTGAGGAAGAGCCCCTTGACAGGCGTCCGATAGCCGGCCAGCCCTGCGGCCGGCTTCAGCGGCCCGAACCGTGAGATCAGTGGGTCGACATGGTAGACGTTGCCCGCCGGGGCGTTGAACCTCGTTTCGAGGTCGGGTCCACCGAGTACAGCCCGAGCGATCTCAAGTTTGTCCAGGCCTTCGTAATACTGTGCGGTATCACGCAATACGGAATCGCCCACCTTGTCACGCACGTCATCCCACGGATCCTCCGGTGTCACCGGGATAACGCCTGACCACAGCCACAAATTGTCACGCCCCTCGGGGGCCTGCGTGGGATCGACCGCGGTGGGGATGATGGCGCAGCTCACTGGAACCGGGTCGGGCCACTGGCCGCGAACCAGAGCGTTCCAGCCGTCGTCCTGTTCTTTCAGGGTGTGCCAGGCGATGAGGTACTTGCGCAGGTCCAGACCGTCACCGCGCCAGTCTTCGTGCTTCTTCATCGTCACGCGGCCCTCGAGGGCGACGTTGATCTTCAGCGACGTGGCGTGTGTCTTGCGGATCGGAATGTCCTTGGCACGCGTCGACAGTTTGGTACTCAGCGTGCCTGACGGCAGGAGTTCGTTGAGTGTCACGACGGGGTTGCAGGTAGTCAGGACGCCCTTGCGGGCTCCGACGAATTGGCCGGTTTCGAGCTGCACCCCTGTTACGCGGTCGTTGGACACAACGAGCTCCTGCACTCGGCTGTTGGTGTGCACAGTGCCGCCGAGCGCGGTGAGGCAGCGATGCAGAGCGGCGGGAAGCGCGCCGGTACCGCCGATCGGCATCGCATTCGAAACCTTCTGTACGACACCAAGATAGATCATTGCCCAGGCGGTCATGTCCAGACGCATCTGCGAGAACGCGGCCATGGCTGCCAGTGCGCCCTTGGGTAGCTCAGTTTCGAAGGTCTCCTCGAGGAACTCGGTGTGCGACGCGGTCACCATGTTCCGTAGGCCCCACGTCCGCTTGAGGTGGCGAGTGGCGCCCAGCAAGGAGCTGGCCATCTCGCGGTTGAACGGCCGCAGCGGGTGCGACTTCATGTAGGCAACCACCGCGTCCATGATTGGGTCCAGTGCGTTGGCCATGTCCAGCCAAGCTCGAGCATCTTTGGGCGAGAACCGCCGTAGCTCGTCGGCGGTGCGACTGGCATCCTTCCAGATCGCCAACGAGCTGCCGTCCGGATCCAACTGGACGTGAGCGGGATCCACCGAGATCAATTGCAGGCCGTACTTGTGCAGCTCGAGCTCCTCGGCGATTCCAGAGAGCCGAAAGATTCCGGTCAGCTGGATTGCGCCCTCGTTGAAGTAATGGCCCGGCGCGCTGGGCAGGGTGGCGTTGGTGGAGGTCATACCGCCCACGGTGGGCGATGCCTCCAGGACGGCCACCCGAAATCCGGCGCGGCTCAGGTAACAGGCAGCGGTCAACCCATTGTGTCCGGCTCCGATGACCACGTAGTCGGTTTCGGTGGGCAGGTTGGTTTCGGTCATATCTGTGATCTTCACCGAACTCGATTACAAAATCAAGATTGAGATGTAGATCGAATGCGATACTGCTGTCGTGAGTGCGACTGCTACCCCGATGGGACGGCGCGATCGCCGTAAGGCCGAAGCCCGGCAACGGCTGCTGGCCGCGGCCCACCAGCTGATCGCCGAGAAGGGGGTGTCGGATCTTCGAATCGGCGATGTAACCGATCGTGCCGACCTCGGATTCGGCACCTTTTACACGTATTTCGAATCCAAGGACGCGCTCATCGAGGCGGTCGTCGCCGAGGTACTTGCCAGCCTGGCCGAAAGCATCGGGGCGGACGCGCTCGAGTTCACCGATCCTGCCGAAGCGGCATCGGCGTCTTATCGGCGTTTCCTCCGGTTCAGCCGAGACGAGCCTGAACTGGCGCGGGTTCTCGTCGAAATCGACCGGGTTAATACGATTTTCGAGGATGCGGTGACACCGTGGGCTGTGGAAACCCTGGCCCGCGGCCGGAAATCTGGTCGATTCGCCATCGATGATCTAAACCTGGCCCTCACGTCGATCGTGGGTGCGGCGTTGGCCGCCATTCGCGCGATTTTGGCCGGCCGCATCTCGGCCGGCCCGAAGACAGAGTCGCGAGGCGCGGAGATGATGCTGCGCGCATTCGGCCTCGACGTGGCCGCTGCGAAAGAGATCGCCCGCCGCCCACTGCCCTAGCTACACCTGCACTGCGCCCGGGCGCCTTGAATGTTCGTTCACTATTGAAAACCATTTCATTTCGGGTTAGCTTGGCCAATGATGGGTGGCCCGGGTGCCTGGCCTCGGAAAGTGGGCCGTGTTGACACTTAGTCAGTGCCCGCGCCTACGCGGTTCTCGCGTGGCCGCGCCAGCGGGTAGGACACAGGTTTCGAGCGGCCCAGACTGTCGGCCCGATCGTAGGGAGTAATCGTCATGGCACTGCAGCACGATGTGAACGGCGTGACCGACCGTGAAGACGGGACGACGGCGATCTCCGTCGAGGCAGCTGGTACCTCGGGATCCTCGGTGATGAGGGTTCAGCAAACCTTCCAGCGGCTGTGCGCGATGAGCGGCGTGGTGTGTCCCTTGTTGTTCTTCGGGGGCCTGCTGTTCTGTGGGTTCTTGCCGCCGTTGCGGCCCAGTGCGTCGGCGATCCAGATCGCTGCCTTCTATCAGCAGCATGCGACCGGTATCCGGTTTGGCGCAGCGTTGATTCTTCTCGCGTCGATGTTCTACATCGCCTACTCGGGAGCGATTTACGGTCAGATCCGCCGCATCCCGGGGTCTGGCCACACCGCCGCTGGTGTTGCGCTAGCCGGCGGCGCGGTGGCGGCGGTGACATTCATGATTCCGGCGATGCTGTGGGCGGTCGCCGCGTTTCGTCCCGAGCGGTCTCCGGAGGCCACCCAGACGCTCAACGACATGGCGTGGTTCATTGTGGTGATGCCGTGGGCGCCGTTCATGGCTCAGAACTTTGCGTTCGCCTTTGCGATCCTTACCGATTCGCTGCGCAGGCCCCTGTTTCCGCGTTGGCTTGGTTATCTCAACATCTGGGCGACCATTGTCTACACCCCAGCGATCGTGTTGCAGTTCTTCAAAGACGGGCCGTTCGCGTGGAACGGAGTCTTCGTGTTCTGGTTGCCTGCGGTGGTCTTCGGCATCCAGTTCGTGGCAAATACCGTCTGGCTGGTCAAAGCGGTGCAGTACCCGACCCCGCCGGAAAGCGATCACCTCGACCGCGATATCACCTGACGGCGCAGCCATGGCGATAATCACCTTGATCGGCGCGGTCTTTGTCGGACAATTCGTTCCGACATTCATAGATCCGTCGAGTACCGCGGCGGTGATAGCGATGAAATAGGCGCAACATGCGACCAGTGTCCGCATCGGCGCTATCTCTCGGCCATCGGCCTCGCCGCTCATCGCACCGTTTGGTGGCGCCCTCGCCGCGCAGACGCGGCCTGCGTAAGGCGCACGGTGTGGTTTGTCGCGATCGCGCTCGCCGCGTTCAAATACGCTGAACATTGTGCGTTTCCGCGGTGGTCCGGGTTTTTGTCCGTCTGGCTCGCGGTGCAAATCTCGGCGGGCGCGCTGGTTGCCTTTTTCAAGACGGGGCCGTTCGCTTACAACGGTCTTTTCTCCCATTACCTCCCAGTCGCACTGTTTTTCGTCTGGGTCATCGCAATGACCTTCGTGATGCTGCGGAACCTGAACGGCCAGCGTCAGGCCACCGATTTCTCAACGTGAGCGGACGTTGTGGTCTATTGCGGCTGCACCCGCACCGAGCCCGCGCCGCCGTCGACGGTCACTCGGTCGCCGGTGCGCAACCTGCGGCTGCCGTCCACAGTGTTGATGACACAAGGGATTCCGAGTTCCCGGGCAACAATGGCGCCGTGGGACAGCGACCCGCCGATGTCGATGACGACCGCTGCGGCAACCGACAACAGCGGAGCCCACGACGGGTCGGTAAGGCGGCACACCAGGATGTCGCCGGGTTCGAAATCGTCAGCCTGGTCGCTGTCGGCGTCGTGGACGACGCGCACCGTGCCTTCGGCGATTCCGGGGCTGACACCCACGCCCGAGACGAGTTCGACCCGTTCGGTCGGCTGGTCGCCGCCGTTCAACGGCACCGGCGTGGGGTTGCCTTGCCAGGTCGGCGGCAGGTCCAAGCTCCGGTATCGGGTGTAAAGTGCGCGGCGCTCGGCGATGATATCGCCGCGGTCGGCACGGGGGTCAGTGAGCAGTTCATCGAGGGTCAGGAAGAACACGTCCTCGGCATCGTCGAACACACCGTCGGTGACCAACGCTGAGCCGGTCGCGCGGGCGCCGGCCCGCATCCCGTCCATGGCTAACAGAAACCCGGCCTTGCCGACCTCGCGGCCGAGCACGAACCGGCGCGTCAGCGTCAGCGTCGGCGCTACCAGCGGCCGGCGCGCCCACGAGAGGCGTGCTCGCAGTTCCCGTTCGGCGGATTGCCGTGAAGCTCGGGTCGACGCTGCATTGGCCAGCGGATCGGCCCCAGACTTTCGGTAGGACTCGGCTAATACCCGGATCGGGGTGAGGTCCTCGCGCCAGGAACGGCTTGAGACGTCGCCCTCGCCGCGGCCATGGTAGCCGTGTCGACGTACGAACTCTTTCTCTGTAAGCCGTCCGCTGGCCAGCTCATGCAGGTCGCCGACTACCGCTGACTCCTCCATGCCGCCGTACCCACTCACCAGCACCCGCTCTTCGCCCTCCATTCCGGCGGCGGCGCACAGCGTGGCGAGCCGGTCGTAGAAGGCCTGAGCCAGCAGCGTGACGATGCAGTGCGCACGCATCACCGGGACGTAGCGGCGGCTGCCTTCGGATAGCGCCGCGAGGCCTTCGACCACCCCGATGGGTGACCGGTCGCAGACGTGGTCAGTCCACCAGGTGTAGTTGTCTGCCCGATGGGCGGCGACCTGGCGAGGGGTCTGGATCACATTCCACGGCATCTTCGCCGCCACGACCGGATATCGTTGGAAGACGGGATGATTCCGCTCTTGCGACATCTTGGCGCCAAAGAATTGGGTCTCCACCGCATCGCCCGAGGTGCCGGGCATCCGATCGCCAAAGGCGCGGAATGTGTTGACGTTGGCCGCATATCGCCCGTAGAAGATGCAGCCGAACCGCCGGTTGACATCGGACACGTCAGGTGGGTGTGACCACGCGCCAAGGGTGACGACGACCTCTGAAAGCACCTGTTCGGTCAGGCCACCCCAGATGCTCCAGCCCAGCGGCGTGTGCACGCCGGGTGCGGCCTCGGCGACATTACCCGTGGAGAAAAAAGTGTTCGGGGAGCTGATCATGTGCAGCAGGTTCGGCTGCTCGGCCACCGGCGCGGTTTGGCTACTCATCGGGGGTAATCTACGACATTGGAACGAGGAACGAAAAGAGTTCCATGTGCTATGTTCCTTGAATGGGCGCCGGCGTTGATGCGGTCGTGGTCACACGGGACACGGACGCGGTGACCTCGAATCGTGGGCGGCCGTCCGGCAATGTGTGGCTCTGGGCCCTTTTAGGCCTGGCGCTGGTGGTGCTGGCGATGACCTGCTGGACCAGGTGGTTGCTGTCCCCGCAGGCCACACCCGTGGACCCCGGGCCCGATCCCTACTCTTTCGGCTGGGTCATTCGGCTGACCGAGGTAATCAGCCTGTCGGTATTCGCCGGCCTGCTCTGGTCCACGCTGCTACGCCCGGCGTACCGCAAGCGGACCTTGACCTTGGACGGAAAGCTGTTTCTGGGCGGACTTTTCGCATCGGTTCTCGACGTGTTGTGCCAGATGTTCAACCCCACCTGGGCGATCAACGCTCATTCGCTGAACTTGGGCACGTGGTCCCGGCAATTCCCCGGGTTCGCCGCACCTCAGGCCGACCGATGGGCATGGAGCCTGGGCTGGTGCATGCCCGCTTACATCTGGCTGGGAGTGGGCGCGGCCATCGCGGGATGTGCCTACTTGGATGTCTTGCGCCGACGGTTTCCGCGACTCAGCACGGTTGCGCAGTACGTGGTCGTGCTGATGACTTTCATGGTGGTCTTCGGATGTCTGGCTACGGTGTGGAACCGAACAGGCCTCTACACCTACATTTCTTCGCCGAACGCGCTGACCCTGTGGGCGGGCACCACTCACCGGCTCCCACTGACCGAGTTACTGTTCATCTCTTCCTATTGCCTGATGTTCACCTGGTTGCGCGACGGACGCGATGGCGAAGGGCGCTGCGCGGTGGATCGTGACGTCGACACGCTGACGTTGAGCCGCCGGGTCAAGACGCTGCTGTCCACGCTAGCGGTGTGCGGCTGGGCGGCCTTCACCACTCTGGTGGCCTACCAGATACCCAACGACTGGGTGGCGATGACCGGCGGCGTAAACAGCATTCCGGTGTTGCCGTCCTACCAGCAGGGGAGTATCTACTGTGGCCAACCCGGAAAACCTTTGTGCCCCAATCAATATTTGAATCAGCTGAAACGAATCCAAAGCAGCGGCGTCACCGGGGGCGGTTAGATGGTCGCCATGCTTACCGAAAATGAGGAGCCTGCCCTTCCGGAGCGGGTAATCGCTGCCGCTCGGCGCTGTTTCGCCCGTTACGGCGTCGACCGGACCACAATGCATGACATCGCCAAGGAATCAGGTATCGGGCGCACAGGTGTCTACCGGCTCGGCTTGACCCGCCCAGAGATCACCGAAGCCGCGATCGTGACGAGACTGCGCGAACTCGGGGAGGGCATCAGGCCGATCGCTGACCGTGACGCCCCGTTTGTCGAGTTGCTGCTGGAGACCTCGATCGCCACAGTGGACGCGGCCCGTTCCGATCCCGAATTGCGCCACCTGCTGGACACCACGGCGACCGTGTCACTGCACCGGTTGATCACCGGTCACGAATCTTCTATGCAGGGCATCGTTTTGGATGTCCTAGGCCCAATGCTGCGGCGTGCCCGCGAGCGCGGCGAGATCCGACCCGAAGTCAGCGACGAACGGGCCGTCGAGTGGCTGCGTGGCGTCTACCTGATGTTGATTCTGCGCGAGGATCTTGACGCCGACGCCGAGCAGGCGCTCGTGACCGACTTCGTGCTGCCCTCCCTGGTCGCAAACCGCGAGAAACCGAGAAAGAGAGCAAAGAGATGACAGCCAAAGCGAATAACGGAGTCGCCGACCGCGGACCGGTCTTCATCGTCGGTGCGGGGCCGTCCGGCCTCACCGCGGCGTATCGGCTGCGGTCTCAAGCGATTCCGGCTGTCGTTTTGGAAAAGCGCGACCGCACGGGTGGCATGATCCACACCCACCGCGAACAGGGGTACCTCATGGAGGAGGGCGCCACCATTTTGCCGAGTGCCTACGAGCCGGTGGTCAAACTCGCCCGCGAAATCGGTAGCGGTCCCGATCTGATTCCCGCCGGGTCCATCATCGGCTTCGCACGCGATGACACCATCCACAACCTGCGCTCGGACCATCTGTTTCTCGACGTTCTCAAGACGCCGCTGGTGTCACTGAAGTCCAAGGCGCTGATGGCCCGTTTCGGTGTCGACGCAACCCGCGCGAGCAAGCTGCTCAACTACGAAGATCTTTCTCGCGCTTCGGCTTTCGACACCATGACACCCCGCGAATACTGCTCGCTGCACCTCGGCTTATCGGGCGAGGTTTACGACTACGTCATCAATTCGACAGTGCGCGGAGTGCTAGGAGTGCGCGGCGACGCGATCTCCAACCTGGAGCTTTTCTTCATGCTCTACAACATCCTCGGCAGCAAGCTGTACGCATTCCGCGAGGGATACTCGACTTACGTCGACCGCCTCTCCCAAGGCATGGACATCCGGCTCAACACCACGGTGCACGAGATCCGAGAGAACACGGATGGAGTGACGGTGACCTGGACGGGTGCAGACGGCGTCACCCATTCCGAGCCGGGCTCGGGAGCGGTGATCACCGCTCGCGGCGATACCATCCCCGACCTCGTACCCGGCCATTTCGATGCGGCTTCGGAGGCGTTCTTGCGCGGTCTGCGTTACACGAAATGCGTGGTGATGAACACCGGTGTTACCCGCAAACCCAAGGGCATCGTGGCGTCCGTGATCAACATTCCCGAACCAGTCGATGCCGATCTGATGGGCTTCACCTGCGAGCACAACAAGGCGCCGGGCCGCGCGCCGGAGGGCCACGGTCTGCTCGACATCCTGACGATGACTGAATTCGCCGAACAGATCATCGACGAGGATGACGACACCATCCGTTCCGAGATTCTGCGGAGGATGGAGAAGTTGATCCCCGGGGTCACCGACACCGTGGACTACACGCGAATCGCCCGGTGGAATGAGGTGATCGTCTACAGCAGGCCTGGGTTGTACAAGGAACTCGGGCAATTCCAGGCCCGGCAGGCAGCAATCACGTCGCCTATCCAGCTGGCCGGGGTGTTCCGGTCATCGTCGAACATGTGCACCGCGACGGTGTCAGGCGAGCGTGCGGCGGCAGAGTTGGTGGCCCAGCTGAGTGCGCCGCGACGGCGCTTCGTCGCGGTATAGCAGTGCTAACAAGCGTTCACACCGATGTTCGCCTGCCAGACGGTGACTGAATGCCACACCAGACAACGTCGAAGCCCCATAGGCGCTGCTGAGGAGCGATGACGGGAATCGAACCGCCCTATTCGGCTTGGGAATTTGGTTCATTGGGTCCGCAAAGGTGGCCTGTTCGTCACCCGCAGCGACCCGGCGCTGTGCGTTCTGGACAGTCCGTCCGGGATGGGAGCGTGTCGCCGACATGTGACACCGTCGTGACAGCAAACGACCACAGCCGAACGCGGACGCTCAGCCGGAATATCCGCCCGCACTACGCGATCAGCAGCCTCGCGATCAGCAGCCTCGGCGATCTCGCTGATGATCGCGCGCTGGAAACTGCGAGCGCACGACCTGAGCCGGCGACGAGCGCGCCGCCTTTAGACGTCAGAGGTCAGCGCGTTTCCGCTTGGCCCAGTTGCAGGGCGCCCGCCCAAAGGGTGACGAGTACTTCGACCCGGGCGCGCTCGTCGAAGTCAGTCCCGTGAGCCTCCCGTCCGGCTATGTAGAGGCAGCGCTCAGTGCTCCAGATGAGCGCTGCGGCGAGTTCGCGGCTGGGCAGCCCGGGCGGTAGGTGCCCCGTGTCGCGTTCGTCGTCGATCTCGATGGCTACTGCCTCGGCGAAGCGGTTCATCACTCCGGTCCACTGGGCCTCGAGCTCGTCTGAGGACGCCCAGTTCTCCATCACGACCCGCAGCAGCACCCGGTGCTCGGTCCAGACGTCCATGGCGTTTTGGATGCTGATGCGCAGCGACTCGACGACCGTCGTGCCGGGGCGGTGTAGAAACGGGCTCGCGGTGTCGAATATGTCGTCCATGACCGCCACCAGCAGTCCGGCGATCACGCCGAGCTTCGAGCTGAAGTAATGGTAGAAGCTGGCTCGCGAGATCCCGGCGCGCTCGATGATCTGCGCGACGCTGAGGTCGGCAAAAGACTCCCTTGCCAACAGTTTCTCGGTGGCCTTGAAGATGGCCGTTTCGGTGGCGCTGTTCCCCCTGCGCATTCGTGGACGGTCAAGGAATCGCGCCAAGGCCGGGTCACGGCCCGGTGTCGAGGACGCCACGTTTTTCTCCACTCGATAGCTGGCCCAACTCCTCGCCCAGACTAGCAGCTAAACAGCTATCCAGCGCAGACGAGCCGTTGTTGTCGTGTCGGTCAGTAACCCTGTTGAACAGGGGAATATCACCATACGATTGATTAGACAGTTGTATAGACAGACGGATAGCTATCTGTGTAGCATCGAAATATCGCAAGCCCTGACCGAGGAGCCGAAATGACCGCAACCATGGGATCCGCGAACGCAGTGACCACGCCAGCTCGGGCAACACCGCCCCTGGTGACGCCCAAGCGGGTAGCAACCGTCAAAATCTGGGCGTCTTTCGGTGCCCTGATCCTCGCGTTCGAGGCCTATGTGCTGATCAAGTGGGTGACCGGGCCGAATTTCCAGAATGTGCCGCCGGGTCCCACGCCGGTGCCGCTGGGGTTCAAGATCGCCGGCACCGCGATCACCGTCGGGGGAGCGATCGCGACGGTGTGGTTCTTCTGGAACTGGGTGGTCAAGCCCTGGCGGCGCTCACGCACCGTCACCGCCGAGGGACTCATGCTGGTGTGGTTCGCCACCTTTGGCTGGTTCTTTGATCCGTTCGCGAACTGCTTTCACGCGTTCTTCACCTACAACAGCTGGTTTCCGAACATGGGTTCGTGGGTCGCTGACATACCGTTCTGGGGCTCGATCACGGCTGGTAAGCCGGGTGCGATGCAGGCATATCCGCTGGGCTTCGTCGTCACCGCCTACGTGTGGGGTCTGTTCGGGGTAATCGCGTTCTTGGCGTGGTCCATGCGCAGGATGCGCTCACGCTGGCCGGCCATGAGCACACCGACACTGCTGGTATGGACCTATGTGCTGGCGACGTTGACCTTCCTCGCGCTGGAGATCGTCTACATGCGCGCCGGAATCTACGGATACCACGGCGCGGTGCCAGAACTCACCTTGTGGTACGGCCACTACTACCAAATGCCCGTCTACGAAGCAGTTTTCGCGGGCGCCTGGTGCGTGGGCTACGCCTCACTGCTGTACTTCCGCAACGACAGGGGCCAGACGCTGGTCGAGCGGGGCGTCGAGAAGATCAAGGTCGGCAAGGCTGGTTCCATTGCACTGCGGTTTAGCGCAATGGCCGCGATCTGCGCCGCGATTTACATGGTGACCTACAACGTCCCTTACTGGATCACCAATAACGTCAACGCGGCCTGGCCTCAGGATGCGCAGCAGAATTCCTACTGGACGAATGGAATCTGTGGGCCTAGAACGGATCAGGCGTGCCCGTCGCCGGCTCTGCCCATGCCCACTCGGCACTCGGGGCACTTCGACCCGAACGGAAAGTTCATCGTGCGTGACGGCGGCCCGGCGCCGGCCGACGCCAACCAAGTCACGCAGTTCGCGACCAAGTAGGCACGCCCGCATAGGAATTGCCGACATCCCTTAAGGGTTCAGTGACAACAAATTCGGAAAGAAGTATCGCGTGGTGCAGTCGGTCCCAGAAGCCCGCAGCCGAGTTCGGCACGTTACGCCACTGAAAGCGGCTGCGGCCCTGGGGATCCTGCTAGCCAGCCTCCAGGCATACTTGCTGCTGAAGTGGATCGCCGGCCCGAACTTCGCCAAGGTGTCCTACGGGCCGACGGTTCCGCCTACCTGGATGAAAGTCGCCATCCTCACAGTGCAGGTCTTGTCCACGGCAATGGTGGTCGTGCTGGTCTACCGCTTTGTAGTGCTGCCCTTTCGCCGCGAGCGTCGGATTCCATTCGACGGACTGTTGGTGCTTACCGCCTTGTGCGTTTCGATGTACGACCCACTGAGCTCTTACTTCCACGTCTGGTTCGCCTACAACTCCTACTTCTTCAACAGGGGCACACCGATGGTGGGAATGCCAGGCTGGCAGTCCTTCAACGAGCCCGGTGCACAGATCGCCTGGCCGATCTTCTTCATTCCGGCGCTGTACGCGGGAATGTTCCTGGGCATCCCTGTTCTCGGCTGCCTGGTGATGCGGCGGGCCCGGTCGAGGTGGCCTCAGCTGCCCAACATCGGGTTGCTGGCGATTTGCTTCATCACGATTGTGCTGATCGATATCGTCCTCGAGGGCGTTGTCATGCGGCTGGGCATCTACGATCACACCGGTCCGTCGATTCCGTTGCTCGACAGCTACTACTCCCACAATGCGCTCGCCAATATCGTTCTGGTGGCGGTGACGATCACCGCTGTCACGGCCCTGCGCTACTTCCGCAATGACCGCGGCGAAACGCTTGTCGAGCGAGGGTCCAACGAGTTCGGGAGGAGTGGGGCCAAGTCGAGAACGCTCCGGTTCTTTGCGGTATTCGCCGCGATGCAGATGTGCTTGCTGTTGGGCTATCACGTGCCGATGGCGATCTGGACCACCATCACGCCGAACTCGGCGTGGCATGAGGATATGCAGCAGAACAGCTACCTCAACGACCACATCTGCGGCGTTGGCACCCCTCGTATTTGCCCGCAGGAATAGGAAGCATAACCGGCTCGCTGCACATTTCGCAGCTACGACAGAGGACGCCTGCTTTAGCTTCTTGCGACGCCGTTGACCGTCCCGCAGGGCCTATTTATATTGATATGACTGGGCTCAATAATGGGCGCTGGGGTGAAGGCGGGGCAAGTCATGCCGACCATTGGCGGAACGGCGTTGTGTAATGCCAAACGGGTCGGCGAGCGCGAGGCGATCGTCACGGCGGAGCGGCGGTGGACTTGGCGAGCGCTAGAGACTGAGATCGCCAACGCGGCGGCAGCGCTTGATGCGTTCGGGTTGCGCAAACATGATCGCATCGCCATCCTGTCGGCGAATTCTCCAGAGTTCATTATCGTTTCGCACGCTGCGTCGCGCCTCGGTGCGATCGTCGTGCCGGTGAATACCAGGTTGGTCGCACCGGAGCTCGCCCATATCCTGGACGATTCCGGCAGCACGGTATTGGCGTTCACCGCGGCTGAAGCCCACCTGGCCGAGGCCGCAAGTCGGATGGCGGCACCCACCACATTGCTCTCTTTGGGACCCTCGACACGATGTCCGGATCTGCTCGCCGGCGGATACGGCGATCCGGTGCATGAAGATCGCGCCGTCGAACAAGACGACGCGTTCATTCTGTACACCTCCGGTACGACCGGGAAACCCAAAGGCGTGTTGCTGGATCACCACCGTGCCGTGTGGGCCGCCATGGCTCAGATCGTCTCGCTGGGCCTGCGCGACGGCGATCGCTACCTGCACTTGGCGCCCATGTACCACTCAGGAGGCATGACCTTTTTAAATGCGACGACTCTGCTGGGTGGTACTCATATTGTCGTGCCAAAGTTTGATCCCCGCACAGTGCTCGACACAATCGAACGGTATCGAGCAACATGGCTTTTCGCTGTTCCCACCATGTATCAGCAGATCCTTCATTGCTATGAGGACAAGTGCGCCGACGTGACGTCATGGCGCGTCGGCGTGTTCGGCGCCGCGCCGATGCCGGCAGCAGCCATCGAGCGGTTATTGGCCGCATTTCCGCAAGTCGCGTTCTTCCAGCAGTGCGGCCAGACCGAAGCCGGACCCACCGGCATCTACTCGACGATGGAACAGGTACGGTCTCGGCCGCTGTCATCCGGCCACCTTGCGCAGCCTTTCATCGAGGCGCGAGTTGTTGACGCGCTCGGCAACGACACGCCACCCGGAGGAGTCGGCGAACTAGTGTTTCGTGGCGAGGCCATCACCAAGGGCTACTGGAACAACCCCCAAGCCACCCAGGAGGTGATCCGCGACGGCTGGCTACACACCGGTGATTTGATGCAGGTCTACGACGATGGCGCCATGCGTCTGGTCGACAGGTTGCGAGACGTGATCATCACCGGCGGGCGCAATGTGTACTCGGCCGAGGTAGAGCAGGCCATCGCCGATCACCCCTGCGTGGCCGACGTGGCGGTGATCGGGCGTCCGGATCCAGAATGGGGTGAGACGGTCGTGGCCTTCATCACCACGGTCGACGGGTCTGACCTGGCGCCCGTGTCGATCAGGCAGCACTGCATGTCGCGCATCGCCGACTATAAGATCCCACGCGAGTTTGTCTTCGCGGCGATCCCGCGCAACGGGGCTGGAAAGGTTCAAAAACAGTTGCTGCGAAACCAATCGGGTCCGAACGGCAATTCCGGCTCGTCGAACTAACCGGGTGATTTCCGCCTATTCCGGAGGGTCGGCTTGGGCGGCGGCGCTGGCGCTCGCCTGCTCACGGCGCCACGGCCGCTGAGATATACCACCCGCCAAACGATCTCGACAAGAGAATCGAGCTGACGTTCGACCTCCTCGTCGTCGGCGGCACCGACCAGTTGGTAGAGCCCGCGTTCGATCATCCAGATCAGCCATTGTGCGGTGCGAGCGGCGTCCAGGTGGGCATCGGCCGCTCCGGCTCGCTGGGCGTCGCCGATATAGGTTGTCAGCGCGGTCACCACTTGGCCGATCAGGTTCTGCTGCTGTTCTTGCGCCCGGGGGTCATAGGCCGCGGTCTCGGCGATGGTGCCCAGAATCGTCCGGTGCTTGCGATAGGTGTCGATCGGCACACGCAAGGCCTTGTGCAGGTCCTCGCGGGTTGCGCCCACGGGCAGCTCCCACCACGACGCGCCGTCGGCGAGCAGCTCGCCGATGACATCCTGCGCCATCGCGACCAGAAGGTCGCCCTTGTCGTCAAAGTAGACGTAGAACGTGGAACGCGAAATCCCGCCCGCGGTGATGATCGCCTCGACGCTCAGGTCGGCGAACCTCACCCCGTCCCCCACCAGCCCTTCGACAACGCTCACGAAATGGCGGCTGAGCATGCTGCGCCGCTGCGGCCGTGACAGTTGCAACGGTCGAGGAGGAGAAGCGTTCACGGGCCGAGTATACGCACTGTCCAGTGCGTCATACAGAATGTCTTTTTGCAAAACTGACTGTTTGATACAGTGCACGGCATGTCTGATCTGTCAAAGGTGTACGTCGTGGGGGCTGGCCCTTCGGGGCTGGCGGCGGCCTGGCGGCTGCACGAGGCCGGCCGCGAAGTCGTGGTGCTGGAGTCCCGCGATCGTGTTGGGGGACAACTGCTGTCGATCAAGCGCGACGGCTACCTGATGGAAGCCGGAACGACGATCCTTCCGGCTGCCTACGACAGCGTGATGCGGCTGGTCGACGACATCGGCATGACTGATGAGTTGCTGCCGGCCAACTCGTTGATGGGCTTCATGCGCGGTGATCAGCTGCACTACCTGAGGGCGAACCGGCTCGTCATGGATGCGGCACGGACCAAGTTGCTGTCGCTGCGGTCCAAGTTGAAAGTGGCCAAGCTCGCTGTGGACTCGTTCAAGTTGCGCAACCTGCTCAGCTACGAAGATTTGTCCATCGCCGGGGCGTTCGACACCGAGACGCCCGAACAGTACTGCCGTCGGCGCGGTCTCGATGGTGAGCTGTACGACTACCTGATTGAGCCCACCGTGCGCGGCGGAGCCGGAGTGCCGGCCAGCGTGATCTCGGTGGTCGAGTTCTTTTTTCTGTGGCAGAAGGTGCTGGGCACCAAGCTGTATGCGTTCCGTGACGGCTATTCTTCATTCCCCGAGCGGCTCGCCGCGGCCATACCCGATGTGCGCCTCAACACCGAAGTGGTAGAAGTCGTCGACGACTCCGACGGCGTGACGATCACCTGCGTCGGGCCCGACGGCAATCAATACACCGAACGCGGTGCTGGAGCCATCGTCAGTTCCATGGGCAACAGAGTCCCCGATATCGTGCCGCAGCTGGATCCCGAACGCGCGAAGTTCTTGCGCGACTTGAACTACACCTCGACGATGTCGATCAACTTGGCGCTCAACCGGGTTCCGGACTGCCCGGCGTCGTTCATCGTCGTTCCCCGGCCAGTGTCGGAGGGGCTGTTCGCGATCATTCTGGAGCACAACAAGGCACCGGGGCGCGCGCCGGCAGGCAAAGGCTTGGTGTCGCTGTTCATGATGAACCAGTGGGCCGTCGACCACATGGATGCCAGCGACGACAAGATCCTGGCTGACGTGCTGCCCGACGCAGAAAAGGCGATTCCCGGGTTGGGTGATGCGATCGAGTTCGTGCGAGTGAACCGCTGGTATCCGGTGCTCGTCTACAGCCATCCCGGGCTGTACCGCGACTTAGGCCGTTTCCACGCCGCCCGAGATCTGACAAGCCGCATCCACCTCGCCGGCTCATACAACTCGTCGGGCAACGTCAACACGGCCACAACGGCGGGTGAGCGAGCTGCACGTGAACTGTTGCAAGCACTTTCACCGGCCACCGCCCTGAGCGTGTGATTGCCATGGCCCAATTCAACATCCCGACACCGCCTGCGATGGTGTTCCCGCGGACACCTCAGACCATCGCCGAGATTGTGCTGTGGATTGTGGTGGTCGCGTTCGTCGGTTTCGCGTTGCAGCAGTGGCGGCGGACCGGGTCGCCGCTGGGATTGGTGCTGCTGGCGGGTGGCGGGATCGCGCTGCTCAACGAACCGCTCGACGACATCTTGGGGCTGGTGAACCACCCTAGGCCGGGCCAGGATGTGGTGTTCGAGACGATGGGTCCGATACCGCACTGGGGGCTGCCCACGTACATCATTTTCTTCGGCGGCATTGCTTACGTACTGCTGTTGGAACTGCGCAGGCTGAACTTCACTCCACGCGCATTCTGGATCGGGATCGCGATCACTTTTGTCGCCGATCTGCTGATTGAGTTGCCGCTCTTGCACTTTCGGCTCTACACGTACTTCGGCTACGGTCAGGTGCCGATGAGCATCGGCGGATTTCCGCTGTATTGGCTCCTTATCAACACCACGGGCCCAATCCTGTGCGCGGCCATCCTGTTTGGGGCGCCGGGCTACTTCACCGGTTGGCGGGGCGGGCTGGTGCTGTTCCTGCCGCTGGTCACCGATGCCGGGTGCAGCGCTGCGGTGGGTCTGCCTGTGTACAACGCCCTGCACATGCCCGGCGCCCCGGCGTGGCTGACGTGGGTCGGTGCATTCGCCTCCTGTGCCATCGGTTTGGTGATACTCGACGCGTCGGCACGCTGGATCTATTCCCACACTCTCACGTTGCGAAGAACCGCGGAATCGGCACCTCAACTGCAGGAGCAATTATGAGTTGGGTTCGCGGACATTTCGATTTGCCGGCGACGCCCGATGGCACGGCGATGCCGCAAGCCGCCCAGATCGTGGCGACTGCGGCCATGGCCGTGCTGGTGGCCGGCTTCGCCGTGTACGCGGTGCGGGAGATCGCCCGATCGCGATCGGTAACGTTGGCGTTGCTGCTGATCGGCGGGGCGATCTCATACTTCAACGAACCGATCGACGATGTGCTGGGGCTGGTGTGGCACCCGGTCGCCGGTCAGTGGACGGCATTGGCTACCTTCTCACGGATTCCGTTGTGGGGCTTGGGTATTTATATCGTTTTCTTCGGCGGCATGCCGTATGTGATACTGCAGAGTCTGCGTCGCGGAGTGACTCGCCGTCAGCTGTGGGGCTGGGTGGGTGTGCTGGCGGTGGTCGACGTCGCCGTCGAGATTCCCATTCTGGCGAGCGGCATCTACCGCTACTACGGCGATGCGCCGTTGCAGATAGCCGGCTTTCCGGTGTATTGGATCGTCATCAACACAGTGGGACCACTGGCCCTTGCCGCGCTGCTGCTGGCCGCGGGGGATACCTTCACCGGCTGGCGTGCGCTGTATCTGCTCTTCTTGCCGATGATGTGCGACGCGGCCGGCAGTGTCGCGGTTGGCTGGCCGATCTTCAGTGCACTCAATGCCCACGCTTCCGCGCCGGTGCGATGGTTGGCCGCCGCACTGACCATTGCGATCGGCCTTGCCGCGCTGGACCTGCTGATCGCTTACGCGGCGCGGACCTCGGCGGCGCTGCAGCGCACTAGCGTCGTCGCCGCCTCGATCATTTAAACGGGTAATGGGGCGGCAGTTTGGTGTGCGGCGGGACGACGGCCTTCCCGTCAGGTGTGATGTACACAGAACCCTTGCCGGAGTCGCTGTTGTCGTTGCGGCTCAACGGGACACCCGGGCCGGGGCATGCGCGGTCAGTGCCCTGCCCGCACAATCCATCGGTCAAGTACGGCCGGTCGACGAGGTCGCGCTGCCATTCTTTGGAGTGTGTTCCGATCCAATAGTTCGGCACGTTGTATGTCATGAACAATGCCACGTGCACACCGGCGAACACCGCTAGTGCGCGCACCACCATCTGCGTGCGTTCGGACATCCTAAGTCGTTCAGCACCGCGTTCGACCAGCGTCTGACCTCTATCGTTACGGAAGTAACGCAGGCAACAGATCGCAGTGAACGTCGTCGAGACGGTGACGACTTCATTCAGTGGATAGGCGTGGTAGGTCCCACCGAAGATGGCGAGACCGCGTCCGCCTGGATATTCCCAGATACCGAGCGGCATGAAGGTGACGCCCTCGAGGATGATGTCGAAACCGACCATAGCGACAAAACAGGCGGAGATCAGTCCGACCGGCCCGATCTGTGGCCACTTCGCCTTAGCCCGTCGCATGACCCAGCAACCGAGGAACATCGTGATGACGAAAACGTAGACGTACAGCCCCGGCATGATCAACATCGGCTCGACCAGCATCGCGCCCGGCTTCCCGTTGGAGAGCCAACCCGGGACGCTGTGCACCCATGAGCCGTAGTTGAGAGCCCACGAATTGTAGGTGAACCAGTGCCCACCGTATGCCGACAACGGATCTTGGAACCACAGCGTCGAAAAGGCGATCACAAGCATGCCGTCGAGAGTCAACCGGCGTTCGCGGATGATCGGGCGCAACACGAACCAGTAGATGAGGCCAATGCCGACGGGAATCGACACGGCCTGGAAGAAGACCATCCCCACTTTCATGAATGTCGGTGGGTCCGTAGGACCAGTCGGCACCCGCTCGAAGAACGGACCAGTCACCCAATCGATCAGCACATACGTGATGAAGCCCAGGATTACCGCACCCAGGCCAGCCCACCACTTCACCGGAACCAACCGGCGTGGTTCCTGTGCAACAGGATTCAGGGCCTCGACGCCGGCTGATCCTGAGCTTGGTGTAGCGGTGACAGGAGTCGTTGTCATGGGATTGATAGTGAAACCTCCTGTATCAAATTGTCAATCGCCTGTATCGCTTCAGCGGAAGTCCATCCAGTGACCGTGTGGGGTCCAGCCCATGTGGAACGGCAAGTCGATCTTGCAGATCGGACCGGCGGTGATGTCGTCGGTGTCGAAGATCTGGAATTCACCGCGGCGATCGGCCCACCACGACACCGGCACGATGATGTAGCCGTCGCCCTCGGGCGCGTCGGTGGAGCGCGGTGCGAACGACGCCTCGAGCACCGCGGCCAGTTCGCCCGGGCCACGGATCTGGTAGATCTGCTCGGTCACCTTGTCCACGTCATTGCGGATGAGGCTGTCCATCCGCATACCGCGCTTCTTGGGCTGTCCGCCGATCTGGAAGCCGTAGCGGTGTCCCCGTCCATAGAAGCGCTGGTCGACCTTGCATATCTCGGACGGCAGCTCCGAGAGCTGCTCGGCCTTGGTGTCGCCGGTAGTCAAGTTGACGGTCCACCGTCCCAGGTAGCTGGCGGCGTTGCTGAAGAACAGCGCGGCCTGGTCGCCTTCTTTGAATTCATCCTCCATCGGGAAGGGCGGCTTGTTGAAGATCGGCGCGTCGAGGATGAGCTGGTCCCCCTTGACGTTGGCCGTCATCGTGTGCATGACGTATTGGGCCGGCAGATCGGTTTGTATCCAACGGATCTCGCCTTGCAAGTTGTGCCGCGGAATCAGCGCGATGGTGATCGGCAGCTCGGGCTCCCAGCCGAAGACGGCGAACCCCTTACTATTGCGCTGCAGGTCGATGATGAAGGGCTGGAAGGGCATGACAACCCATTCCGGCGTGAGCCAAATGTCGTGTGCCACCGTGTTGTACGGGGCATCCCACAGGTCGCGGGACTCCACGGTGCCGTCGGGATGCACGTACTTCATCGACACGTAGGGCGCGGTGTCGCTGTACGACCAGCCGTACAAGATGCCCGTGTCCTCATCCCACTTCGGATGAGCGCAAAATGTGCCGTCGCCGAAACACACCTGTTCGTGTGGTCCTTTGGTCAAGGCCGGCGCCCACTCCACGATGCCCTTGGTCTGCAGGGTGATCGGGTCGATGAGCTGCGGGGGACCGCCCAACTCGCCCGATACCACCAGGTCGCCGGCGAACGGGAAGATGTTGATGCTGCTGGTGCCTTGCGGGGTGTGCGCGTTCTCCGGGGTGCGCGTCACCTCGCCGTAGCCGTAGTCGCGGTAGTCGCCGAATCCGCCGTCGGAGTAATCGAACATGCCCCGGCCATATTTTTCTTCGAGCAGGTATTTCGGGGTGCGTACCCAGCGGTTGCGGAAGTCTGCCCGGCCGTTTTCGAAGACCAGGCCCTGCACCATGCCGTCCATCGCCAGCAGCGGTGTCGTGCCCTGGGTGGTCGGTCGCTTCCAGCACGGTCCGGTGCGGTAAATGCCACCCGCGAGATCTCTGGGGATCTCGCCGTGGCTGACGATGCACTCCTCGACGGTGGCTTCGAACCGCATCGGTTGGAACGGCCCTTTGGTGGTCACCGTGTCGGGAACGGAGTAGCCCATGTTGTGCCCTGGTCCTTGTCTCTGAGTAGCAGCGTGTCTTCAGCGCCCGCGTAGGGACTGTGATATAGCGATGCTAGCGCCGAAACACCGATCTGTAAACGATCACTTACAGCATTGAAGGGCTGGAATCGTGTCGTGCTCCGTCACGAGGCAGCTGACTCGAAAAAAATGCCCTGGACGGTGGGATTAGATGGAATCCCCTGCGCGGAAGGTATAGAAGCCCGTCTTCGTGGGCAAACCGTCGGTTGCATCCGGCACTGAACCAAGCGGCTGGTATCACCAGCCTTGAGTAAACGATCGTTATCCCCCGGGCCATGCGGCATTCGTCGCTGGGCCTCATGGCGAGGTTGATCGACAGCCGGGCGTTTCGCCGGATCCCCTTCCAAACCCAACACCGTGTGGTTATAGTCAGCGCGGACAACGTCCGCACCATCGGAACCCGGCGGCTGGCCGGGACCGCGCCCTGCAACATGGGGTGCTGATCGCGGCGACTCCAGCGGCGGTAGGGGACACCATGCCTGAAGCAAGCGACACGATATTCGATGCGCTGGTCATCGGCGCAGGAGCCGGTGGAATGGCGGCGGCAGCGCGGCTCAATGGGCACGGGTACCGCACCCTGCTGGTGGAGAAGCGCGACCGGGTCGGCGGTCGCGCGTCGACCGTGGACATCGACGGCTTCCGGGTCAACACCGGTGCGCTGATCATCGAGACCGGTGGCGAGAACGGCAGATTGTTTGACGACATGGGGGTCCCGATGGGGACCCGGCTGCCAAGCCAACCGTTGGTCCTTCGGCTGGGCAAACGAGACGTCCCGGTAATGAACGGCGCGACCGGTGTGGCCTTCAGATATCTGCTGGCACTGGTGGGCGTCGTCGGGCGACGCTTCCCGCGGCTTCGCCCGTCGCCCGGAGTGAGCCTCGCCGACGTGCTTGAGCGGCGCAGCCAGTTCCTGCGCGGCCTGATGCGCAACTTGACCACCGCATTGTTCGCGGCCGAGCCGGCCGATGTTGAGGCCGTGGTGCTGTTCGATTACCTCACCAAACCAAAGGCGCTGGATACCTATGCGATGCACCCGGAGGGCAGCATCGGGCCGTGGCGGGCGCTGGCCGATCACTTCGAGCGCACCGGGGGAGTGCTGTGGCTCAACAGTGAGGTGATCCAGTTGACCATCGACGGCGCTGGCCGGGTCGACGGTGCGATTGTGCGGCGTGCTGGTGAGGACGTGACGGTACGCGCTGGTGTGACAGTCAGCAACGCCGGACCGGTCGCCACAGTGCGGCTGTGTGGCGATGAGAACCTACCGCCCGGCTACGCAGACCGGATCCGGGCGCAGTCGGCGCCGAGCACGTTGATCACGGTCAACTTCGCCAGCATGCAGCCGCTGACCACCGTCACAGGCTTGGTGTTCTTCGGGCCGACTCGCCGCCTCGCATATGCGGCGAACCTGACCGAGACGTGTCCCGAGATGGCGCCGCCCGGGTGGTACCTGTACGCGGGTGCAAGCACGCCCCATCCCGCTACCGGTCCGTTCGACGCCCCCGCCGAAATTGCGATGCTGAAAGCCGATCTGGCCGAACAATTTCCGGGTTTCGAATCCGCTCGCATCCTGTCGGTGGAGATCTGCGCGGGTGAGGACTGGCCGGCGCAGCACGCGATCGCGGGCCGGGACCTGCCGCAGACCACGCCGATCCCCAATCTCTTCAATGTCGGCGATGGCGTTCGGGAGTGGGCCACGGCTGGGCAGAGTGGGTGCGTGCAGTCAGCGCGAGTGGTCACCGAACGCATCGTTGCAGAGTTCCCGGCGCTCGCTGGCAGAGCGATCTGAAGGACAGCTGACGCCCAATGACCGAGAACGGTGCGAGCACGGCAAACCAGCGGTTGATGGCGTATAGCGGCATCGCCAGTCTGATACTCCTGCTGGTCGGTATGTGGGTCATCGCCGGCTTCGTCCCTCCGCCGGGGCCGAACAAGTCGCAGGAACAAATCGTCGCGTTGTACGTCGAACATGGCGTGTCGATCAGGTTCGGGCTGATTGTCGCCTGTGCCGGCGTCACGCTCCTGGGGCCGTGGACGGTTGCGATCGCCATCCAGATGTGGCGCACCGAAGGAAAATTCGCGCCCCTGGCGATCTTACAGGTCATGCTCGGCGCGGTGCTGATCATCGAGTTTTACGTACCGTCCGTCATGTGGATGGCCGCCGCCTTCCGGCCCGAGATCGATCCCGCCTTCACGTACCATTTACACGACCTCGGTTCCATAACGTTCGTCTCGCTGCCGTGGAGTGCCGCGCTACAGGCGATAGTGCTGGCCATGGCGATCTTTCAGGACAAACACCGCCCACCGGTGTTCCCGCGATGGCTGGGTTATTTGAGCGTATGGGCGGCGATCAGCTTTCTGCCCGGTGCCTTCAACTGTCTGGCCAAGACGGGCCCCATCGCGTGGAACGGCGTGCTGGCCTGGTGGCTGGGTTTGTCGGCCTTGGGTATCTGGATGCTTGCTGTGACGTTCTGCCTTGTGCGCTACGCGATCCCGCACCAGGAAGCCGCACGATGACAGGTCCGTCCGTGAGCCGAGTTGTCGGCGACGGTTCATAATCGGGCATGGCCACCCATCCCCCGCCTGCTCGGACGATCACCGTAGAGCAGTACCGGGAACTGTTGGCCCAGCGGCTGAGCGCGGACGACGTTATCGGCCCGGACGCCGCTGAGCACGCTGAGCTCGTGTTCAACCTGACCCGGCTGCACCATCGACTCTCCCGCGATTTCGAGGGCCTGCACCGTCAGCGCGGCTGGACGTGGGCCGGGTTTCGCATCATGAATGTGTTGTGGGCAGTCGGTACTGCCGAACTGCGCGATATCGCACGTCTATCCGGATCGTCTCGGGCCGCTGTCTCCAGTGCGATGAACACCCTTGAGCGCGATGGCCTGGTGTGCCGGACCCGCGACAGCGCCGATCGTCGACTGGTCCGGGCCCAGCTGACCAGACATGGCCGGATTGCTCTCCGCGACGCGATGCGCGAGCAAGGGGACCGGGAGCGTGCGTGGCTCTCGACGCTTGCCGCCGCCGACCAGCGACGTCTGAGCGGCCTTCTCGCCGCGCTGGCCGATCGCAAGGCGCCCTCGAGTACGTGATGCTCGGCCAAACAACGGTCAATCTGGCATGGGAGCCAGCGTTGCGGCGACGATCCGGCCGATGGCCCGCATCGTCCGTTGGGTCCGTTGCTCGTCGGAATAGAAGCCGGTGTCCATCGCCAGGCCCCACAGCAGGTCCATGAAGACCTGGGTGATGGCCTCGGTGTCCATCTCGGTGTCGATCTCACCGGCGCGCGCGGCCGTGGCGAGCAGGTTGGCGACGTATTCGCGCACCGAGTCGATCGGCAGCAGCGCCTTCTCGCGAAGCTCCGAATGGGTGATCGCGTCGGCGGTGGAGATCACGAAGAATCGGACGAACGTCTCGTCGGTTTGGCTGAACGTGACGGCACTTTCGAACACCGCCATCACGCGATGGTGGACAGAGCCGGTCACCTCCTTTGCGGCATCGAGGATTTGCCCGGCCACGACATCATGGACCGACGCCAGCGCGGCGACGTAGAGTTCGGTTTTGCTTGCGTAGTAGTTCGTGATCGCGTTGCGGGTTATCCCTGCGTCCTCGGCGATCTGTCTGAGGCTGGCCCGTTCGTAGCCGATTGTGGCGAACACCTGCCGGGCGCTGTGCAGGATCTTGAGTCGCGTCTCGGCGCCGTCGGCTCCCAACGGGCGGCCGGGCCGGCGGCGGGTGACGGGAGAACTCACCACCGAAAGCGCTCCACGAGTCAGACGAGACCGTTGGTGCCGATGTCGACCAAGTGAGCGACCAGTTCGTCGGGCACCGAGAGAAACGGTGAGTGATCCGCGCCCAAGTCGACGAGGCGGGCCCCGGCCGCTGCGCTCATTTTCTGCTGGAACCACCACGGCACCACGCGATCGCGACTCCCGCCCAGATACACCTTCGGCATCGATCCGAATCCCTCGCTGCTGATGTGTAGCGGCGCGGTCACCAGACCCATCGGTTCGGGAACCAACTGGGCGGCGGCCCACTCGGCGTCCGCGGGCTGACAGCAGTTGTAAAAGCCTTCGATGACGAACTCTGGTGCCGATGCGAACGTGCTGCCGTCTTCGGCGATGGTGAGCGCTCCCGGCCGCGCGAAGAGCCAGTCCTCGCCGATGGTCTGCATCTTCGGCAGCGCCGCCTCGCCGTCCTCGACCAGCAGCGCATTGACCAGTACCAGTCCCGAGACGGCGTCGGGTTTGTGCTCCACGAACTGGCTGACTACGACTCCGCCGAGGCTGTGACCGACTAGGACAACCGGGGGCTCCGCACGGTCCACCGCGGCGGCAATGGGGTCGAGGTAGTCGGCCAGTTCAGGCCGGCCCGCTCCATCGCGCCCCGGAAGGGTGACGGCCTCCACCGCGTGGCTCTTGCTGAGCGGACCGATGATGCGCTCCCAGCACCATGGACCGTGGAACCCGCCGTGGACAAGCACGAACGTGGTCATCGATATCACCCTGCCAGGCTCAAACGGTGTTGGGTTATTTGATTCGCAACGGTGCCATGCGGCGTGCACCACGTCAAGGATGCCTCGGCTACGCCGGTGCACTGGGCGGGCGAGCCCGCGGCGCGACGAATACCATTTCCTGGGCGACACTGGCCACGAGTTGTCCTGAACGGCAGCGTAATTCGCCGCGGCAGAACGCCCGGTATCCGTGCGCGATGGGTGCGAACTGCTCGAAAAGCAGCCAGTCGTCAAGGGGCGCCGGACGATGGAACCAGACCGAATGATCCAGAGTGGATCCAAAGAGGGCCGTACTGCTGATCATGTCTCGCCAGGCTATTCCGGTGGGAAATAAGACCGGTTCGAACATGGGCAGATCCGTCGCAAAGGCCATCACGGCGGCATCGGCGCCGGCGACGTGGCGCGGGTAGTCGATAGCTTTCAGCCAGAGTCGGTTTCGTGGTGCGGCTACCGAATCATCCCAGGGGGCGTGGTCGACGTACCGTAAGTCGACCGGCCACTGCCGGATGGCTCCGCGCGGAATGTCGTGACCGTAGCGCTCCGACAATGACACCAACCGCGATCGCAGCTCCTCAGGGTCGAGCAGCGGTTGGGTAGGTTCGCGCTGCGTCGGGGGAAATTCGTGTTCGATGGACGGTGGGGCGTCGGCCGACGGTGCGGTGTGAAACGACGCAACGCTGGTGGCGAGCATTCGCCCGTCCTGCTGCGCAGTGACGCAGCGGGTGGACAGTGAACGGGACTCACGCACCCGATTCACCTCGTAGGTGATGGGGCGCGCTTCGTCGCCCGCGTTCAAAAACGAGGTGCGCAATGAATTCACGACACGCTCGGCATCGACCGTCGCCGCCGCGGCCAGCAGGCTCTGCGCCTCCACCTGGCCGCCGTACAAACGGGACAGACCCGAACGTGTGGCGCCGGCCTCATAGGTGTCGGCGGCGATCTGGTGCAGGATGAATATCTGTTGCCACCAGCGCTCAGGCTCAACGTTATCGGCGGGATGAACCACGGCTTTCGAGCAGCGCGTCAGCGGGCCGTCGCACCGGCATCGACAGGGATCGTCGCGCCGGTGATGTATCGGGCGTCGTCGGAGACCAGCCAGGCGATCGCGTTTGAGACGTCGTCAGCCTGGATGAGCGGGACAGGAAGGATATTGGTCATCGCTTCGAACAGCTCGGGGACCTCGGGTGCGGCACCCAAAAACGCTTCGTTGTTGACCATGGGAGTGTCGGCGCCGGTGGGGTGAACGGAGTTGACCCGAATGTTGTAGCTGCCCAGTGCGTTTGCATATGCCCTCATCAGCCCTACGACGCCGTGCTTTGCGGCGGTATAGCCCAACATCCCGTACGTCTTGGATCGCAGACTGCGGGTGGTTCCCTTCAGGCCGGCAGCGGAACTGGTGATGACGATAGCCCCGCCGCCGTTCTGTTCGACGAGCGTTGGGATGGCCGCCTCGATCGTGTAGACGACGCCGGTGAGCATGACGTCGATGCAGTCATGCCAGGCTTGCACGACCGTTGAGGTGGGGCCGAGTACCGGCATGATGCCGGCGTTGGCGAGCACGATATCGACCCGGCCGAACTGCCCGAGGCCCTCGTCGAAGACCTTGGTGACCGCCGCCTGGTCGCGTACATCGGCTTTGGCCGCCACGATCCGGCGACCGAGCGCTTCGACCTGCTCGACGGTCTGAGCAAGCTCCTCCTCGGTTCCCAGCGGGTAGGGACACGTGTCGATCTGCTCGCAGATGTCGAACGTGACGATGTCCGCACCGTCCTTGGCCAGCCGTACCGCATTTGCGCGGCCCTGACCGCGGGCTCCACCGCTGATGAAGGCAACCTTGCCGTCTAACGTTCCCATGCGTATCTCCTATTCAGCGGCGTCGCCGGCGGGACCTACCATAGCAACCTAACCTATCACTGTTCGATAATGGAATGGGGAATCGCCGGGCTGCGGTCCGGCCCCACCAACATGTGGATCCCGAGCACGAGAAGTCCAAATGGGGTCTTCTTCGGTGCGCGCCGCCATGGTGTTGCGCCGCGTCCATCACCGGTGGGACTCGACGCGCTCGATTCCGATCCGATCAGCCGTTCGGTTGTCCCATGAGCGCGTCGTCGGCACCGACGGGACCGTCATCCTCCAAGATCGACAGCATGTGGGAATAGTGACTTCGAAGGTCCTGCGTCAGCCGCTCGTAGGGCACATCTGCGTAGGCGCCGCGATCGTTAACGTATTCCATGAATCTCGTTCCGTCGCCATCGAAAGCGTGCATCAGGGCGTCGTGAATGCCGTCGAACTCGATCGGCTCAACTCCGAATCGTGCGCAGAGCTCGCGGTTGAACGCCGGACTGACCTTCGCCCACCTGTTTTCGACATATAACTCCGTATACCCGTGCCACAGGAAAAGGTCAGTGCCCATGAGTCTGGAAAGCTTCTCGGATGACAGATGGTTCCTGACGTCAGCAAATCCGATCCGAGCCGGAATATGCTGCGCTCGCGCCACCGCGGTCAGCACTACTGCCTTCGGTACGCACCATGTTGCCGGCAATGTCAGGACGCGGCTGGCGCGAAAGTTGTCGGGGTCGCTGATTCGGGCCGTGTAGGGGTTGTAACGCAGGCCGTCACGTACCGCTACGAAGAGTTGTTGCGCGACGCGAATGCCACAGTCCGCGCCCTCGGAGGCACGTTCGGCGAACTCGCGAACCCTGGGATGTTCAGCGTCGATAAACCAGGTAGCGCCGAGATAGGCAGAGGGATCGTCAGTCCGAGCCGGCGTCATATCTGCAACGCACCTTCCAGATGTGGGGTCGCCCGCTGACTGTCTGCAATGCTCCTTCGGGCCGGATATTGAGACGACTGATCTCAGGCGTGTCCTGATTCTAGAGGATATCGACTCTCGTGCACCGGCCGTCGCGGTGTATGCGATTGCGCCCCGCTTACGGGCCCGTGTTTACTCGTAGTTCAAAACAGGGAGGTGGTTGTCGTGGTGTCGGAGTCGACGCTCCACCGAAGCGGCCCGCAGAGGGGTATGACCACTCGGGAACCGTCCCGCTCGGGCGCGGTTACGGTGTGGGCCGCAATCGCAGTCTTATGGCTGGTCATCGCCGCCCAGGCACTGGTGCGATGGATGGCTTCCAGTGATTTCGGGCCGGCGCCAGTTATCGGTCCGGACCGGATGCCGCAGTGGAATTTGTTGGCATTGCGCATCTTCGAGGGACTCAGCATGGCGCTGCTGGTTTTTCTGATCTGGGTTTGCGTCGTCGCGCCGTGGCGCCGGACCGGCGCTTTGAGCCTGGATGGCACGTTCGTCCTTGGCGGGATGGCGGCTTTCGTCGCGGACGCATTCCTGAACTGCTACAGCTACCTGTTCGCGTGGAACGCGCACAACGTCAACTTGGGAGTTTGGACAGCCTATTTGCCGTTTCACAATCCGGCCGCCTCGTCGCGCTACGCGGAGTCGTTGCTGTGGGGACCGCCGATGTACGTGTATTTCTGTGCTGGTGTGGCCATTGTCGGTTGCCCGGCCTATTTCGCGCTGCGATCACGCTGGCGGCGGCTGTCCAACGTGTCGCTGCTGGCGATCATCTTCGCCGGTGAGTTCGCGTTCGACTTCGTGGTCGAGAATCTGGCGATCCGAGTGACCCACGGTTACGCGTTCGCGAAGACCTACGGGCCTTTGACGCTGTGGGCGGGAAGCCAATTCCAGTTCCCGCTCTATGAATCGTTCCTGGTGGCCACGCTGGGGCTGCTCTATACCTGGATGCGGTTGCAGGCGGTTTCCTCCGACGACGGACTGTCGCCTGTCGAACGCGGATTCGAGCGGTGGCGCCCGGCTCTTCAGTCGAAGGTACGCACTCTGGCGGCGATCGGATTCTGCTGCGCAGCAACCATATTGATCTATCACCTGCCGTTCAATTGGCTGGGCATTGTCGGAGCGTCGAAGGCGAACTTGCCGACGTACATGTGGGCGGGCTGACCCGGCCTGTTGGGGGGCCAACCGTGCCAGCCCGCGGTCTCGGGTGCGGGCTCGTCATCGGAAACCACCCCGACGGTCCTGCCGAATTTTTGGGGCCCAACGTCGCGGACCGGCCGAAAACAATTGTCCAACATCATTATTCGACTATCCGCACATGACTGGCGGATAGCCGCTCTCAGCGCTCCACCAACTAGGGTGAGGACGCCGGCCCTGGAGTGGTCGCCTTAGGCGGTAACCCAGGAGACGAGTTCCGACATCGCGCGCAGGCCGTCCTGGGGTATGCCTGCTATGTCGACTGCGTCCGCGTTTCCCAGCGGTGGGACGCCGGTAACTCCATGAGCGCAGACGCGCTCGCGGAGTTCGACACGCCGGGCTTCGGGGGCGATACCGACCTCGGACACCCCCGGGTGGAAGGTGTCCAGCGCGTCCTCGAGTCGGGCGACCGGACGGATGGCGACAACGCGGCTCGCTGGGTGCGTCGCCAGGTCGAACGCGGCGTCGAAGACCACGACAGCTGAGGCGGGTGCCCGGGGGTCGCCGTTCGCGAGCCACCGGCCGTGTCGCATTCCGCTGCGCCGCGCCTGCCGCACGCGGCCCAGCACCTCGGTGGGCAGCGGGCTGGGCAGGCGTTCGTCCCACAGCGCCAGCTCCCTGGCCAGCGCCGCGGCGTAGGCGTCCACCGTGTCACGGTCGCCTTCGACGTACTGCACCAGCGACGCGATGCAGGCCTTCTGGTTCCAGATGAGCGCATCGGTCGCAGCGCGACGGACCGTTTCCTCGAACGCATCGGGCGTGAGAGCCGCTGCGCCGATCATGCTGGCCCCGTAGCGCGGGTTGAAGGTGAGGGTCTTCGTCAGGCCCGCCTGAGCGCGTACAGACTCGACGGCGGCCGGCGCGCCCCAGACGACGATGCGGTCGAATGCCCCCGCGGCGAACAACCGTTCTTCGACTCGACGGTCGCCGCCCTGCCAATAGACGACGGACGCGTGGCGCGTCAGCGGATGCTCGGGACCGGCGAAGTGCAGCGCGACGGCGAGAGCGGCGCCGGCGGCGAGCGCACCGGCGGGCATTTTGAGGGTCACCGCTCCCTTCACGCCGAGCCCGCGGACCGCGGAGATCACCGGGATCAATGGTGAGTTACCTGCGGTGATATGCAGCTGCCTGGTCGGCATCGCCCGCACCTCAAGCGGTGCCGGCGTTGGCAGCGGCGCATCGTCATGCACGGCGCCGCAGAGCTGCCCGGTGAGCCCGGGCTGGTCCGAAAATCCTGCTGGCGCCACCCAGCCGTCCAGGAGTTCCCGGCCCGGCGTGGTGCCCAGAGCGAGTTCGCGGTCGACCGCCCCGAGGACCGTCGTCCCGTCGAAGGCGAGGGCCAACCCGGCCAGAGCGGCGTCGAGATAGGCGATCGGCGTGTCGGCGGTCAGCTCGACGAGCGTGCGTAGGCGCGAATAGACGCTTCCGCTCTGCGCGAGGACATCGCCGACGCGGTCCAGGTAGCGGCCGACGTCGGCGGTCGGCAGGCACGCGAGGTCTCTGGCAACATCGTCGGCCGTGGTGGCGCGAAGCTGCTCGACATCGCTGACGCGCGGCAGCACGAACAGCAGATGCTGGCCGTCCTCGTGAAGCGTTTGTGGGTCCATCCGCGCCTGCCTGACGATCTGCACGTCGGCGGTCTGCGCGTAATCTGCGCCGGCGAGTGCGGCAAGGGCGTCGTCAGCGGTGATCTCCGACGGCGTCACGAGCCGTCCGCCGATGAGCATCGGCAGGCGCACGATGCCGCGTTTGTCGATCGCGAACAGGCGTTGGTCGCGCAGGTATGCGGCGACGTCGGTGATCGGGCATTCAGTCGTGGCGCTGGTGGACGCGGTCATCCGCGCACCGAGGCCATCACGCCGCCGCAGCCCTTGACCTCGCGACCGGCGGCGCGGCGGACCTCCCCGACGAAGCTGTAGCCGGGCAGGCCGCAGGCGCACGGCTCGAGGGTCAGGTCGACCTCGTCGCCGGTGATGAACAGCCCGGGGATGGACGTGGCGAACGGGTCGCTGAACCCGAAGCGACCGCGACCGAGACCCTCGATCGGCATCAACGCATCGTCGAACACCATCGGCCACAGCGTGGGCGGGACATGGAAGCGTCCCCGATCGCAGAGCGGCATCTGCGTTGTGCACTCCGTCATGCCGTAGCTCTCCAGGACGCGGGTCACACCGAGCCGCTCTGCCACGTTGGCGATGAGCTCCTCGCGAGTGATCCTTGAACCCTCGAACGATTTCCAGCCGCCCGCGAGGAACAGCAGCGATCCGGGCGGCAGGGCGATGCGCTCCGCGTCGCGGCTGAGCGCGGCGCAGATGTCGGCGACTTGGAAGGGCGCGGCGACGATCAGCGCCGGGCGTTCATCGGTGACGCTGCGGCGCAGCGCGTCGACGATCACCGCGTAGCGCTGGGGGAGCTCGTCGACCGTGCGCCGTCGGAACTCGGCGGCCGCGTTCGCGTCGCCTTTCGCGGCTGCTCGTACACCGTCCGGTGTCACCGCGAAGTCGTAAAGGAACGTCTGGCGCCCCGTCACCGAAGCGAATTTGTCGGCCGCTGACGCCAGACCCTGACGCCCGCCGCGGAACGACAGCAGGATCGCGTCGTATCGCCCTGCTGACTCGAGGCCGCCAAGCAGCGGGCCGATGAGGGTGCCGATCTGGGCGTCCAGGTTCTGTGCGGCGAGCTCGTCGCGCGGCACGAACGATAAGTGCCCCGAGGTTCCGGACGAGAACCAGACCCGGATGCCGGCGGCCTCCAGCGCGTCGAGCCAACCTTGGATGCTCGTCACGAGCGCTGGGTCGATCGCAACGGGCCCGGCGTAGATGCTCGCCAGCCAGCGCGTCATGGCTCCGAAATCACCGGCGTCGATCCAGGCTTCGTCGTAGGACTTGAACAAGTCGTCGGTGCTGGCCAACTCGCTGCGGATGAGGTGGGCATCGCGGCAGTCGAGGAGATCGAGGTCCGTCGCCAGGATGCGGTAGGCGGCCACGTTCTGGCAGTAGTGCTCGTGCGCGGCGCAGGTGGCCGCGATGTGAAGTTCCTCCAGGCTGGACAGGTCCAGCTCGCCCTGGCGCCAGCCGGCGCCGAGCTTCCGGAGGGGCTGATGGGTGGCCCGCAGACGCTCGAGCGCGCTCATCGCAGGCCGGCCCAGTCGCGGGGGCGGCCGCCCGGGGCCGGCAGGCCGAGCGTGCGCGCCAGCAGCTGCGTCGACGGGTTGTTGCTGATCAGCTCGGCGTCGGGTGGGAGTATCCCGCTGGCCGCCATCAGGTTCATCAGGCGCACCACGATGCAACACGAGCGGGTCGTCGCGAGGACCTCGTAGAACAAACGGTGCCGCAGCGGCTGTCCGGTGAGTTCCTCATAGCGGGCTACGGTGTCGTCGGCGCTGGGGAAACCGGGCAGCAGCGGCACGCCGAGTCCCTCGCTGTAGTAACGCATGGAATACAGCCAATAGCCCACGTCGACGCCGGGCGGCGCGATGTCGGCCTCCTCCCAGTCGAGGATCGCCGCGACCGACAGATCGTCAGCGATCAGCGCGTTGGCCAGGCGGGCATCACCCCAGCAGAGCACCTCGGGTTCGTCCTGGAGCGGGCAGTGCTGCCGCAGCCAATCGAGCGCGGCGGCAAGCGTCGGGTCCTCCTGACCGACGGGCGACGCGAAGCTCACGTAGCGCTCGACGTAGGCGAGCTGGCGCGCAGCCGGTGTTTCGCCTGCGTCGCGTCGGGCGAGGTCGCGCAGGCCGATCTCGCGTACATCGAGTTGATGCAATTCGGCGATGCGCTGCAGAACATTGTCGTGCAGGACGGCCCGGTCCTGCGCCGACGACTCAACAATCCAGCCCTCGAGTGTGTGCGGTGGGTCGTCGGTGGCCACCCGGCCGTCGATCCGGTCCATGATGAGAAACGGCCGGCCGAGCGGCCCCGGATCAGGTTCGAAACCGCGAATCCGCGGCACGGGTAGCGAGCTGCGCTCGCTCAGCGCCCGCATCACACGATGCTCGCGAGCGAGGTCATAGTCGGGAAAGAGACCCGGCCCCGCGGGCGGAACCCGCGCGGCGAGACGTTCGCGGCGGTTGCCGTCCCGCAGCAGCGTGAAGAGGACCGTCTCGTTGGACATCCCCGTGCTCTTCGGGATTTCCACGTCGACGACGCGCACTTGCGCGCCGTCCGTCGCGCTCTTCTCATACCACTGCTGCAGCACGCTGGCGGCGTGCTCCGGATCAAGCGTATTCGCCACTGACATGCGGTGCGGCCCTTCTCTTCGGCTCTCGTCGTCGATGGCCACCTGCTGTGACCGAGGACACTCTAGCGACGCTAACAGACTCGGTACCGCTGTGTCCAGACACCGTGGTACGCTGACGGCCACTGACCGCACCGCAATCGATCGACTCGGGAGAGACACGTATGACCAGCGCCACGCAGCACATCGACGACAGCCCTGAGCTGGCCCCGTTGAACGAGGATCTCAGCGCCTGGATCATCGCCGGCGCGGTGAGTTCCGACTCGACACTGTTCGAGCGGGAGACCGAGGGCCGCACGCCCGCGCAGGGAGTTCAGGATGGTGTCGACGCCGAGCGGCTCGGCTTCCGGCGCGTGTTCCTCTCCGAGCGCTGGGACATCAAGCAGGCCGACACCATCCTCGCCGCGATCGGGGCCCGGACCACCCGCCTGGAGCTCGCCACCGGGATCATCGTGCCGACCACCCGGCACCCGTGGTCGGTCGCGTCGCTCGGTGCCACGATGCACAGCTGTTTCGGGCCTCGGTTCGTCCTCGGTCTCGGCCGCGGCGATGCCGGCGCCTTCGCCGGCATGGGCATTCCAGTGACGACGAACAAGGCCATGGTGGAGTCCGCTCAGATCACCCGTCGGTTATGGGCCGGCGAAAGCGTCGCGTACCACGGTCAGCTGGGGTCCTTCGATGCGCTGCAATTTCACAACACCTATCTCGGGCCGCAGCCGCCTATCTGGATCGCCGGCTTCTGCAATGAGAAAGGCGCTGCGATCGCCGCGGAAGCCTTTGACGGTGTGATGTTGCCGCCGATGCTGACCCCGCAGGCCACCGCTGACGCGGTCGCGCGCATCCGCACGGCATGCGAACGCATCGACCGCGATCCGGCGACGATCCGCGTCGTGGCGCCGGTGGTGACCGCCCCGGACATGGATCCGTTCGAAGCACGGTCGATCTCCGCCGGTCGCGCCGTCACCTACTTGCAGTACGCGTACTACGGCGATTTCCTGGCCAAGGCCAATGGCTGGAGCCTGGATGTCGTCAACAAGATGCGCCGCCACCCGATGTTCGCCGACACCAGCCGTGCGGCCGACTTGACTTACCACCGTCACCAGATGGTCGAAGGACCGGGCTCGGTGTTCCCCTGGGAGTGGATGCTGGACTGCAGCGCCATCGGATCGGTCGACGAATGTGTCACCTCGCTGCAGCGCTTCATCGATGCCGGTGCCGACGAGGTGGCCACCTACGGGAGCACTCCGCAGCAGAACGCGGCACTGGCCGCTGCATGGAGCGCCCGCCCGCAGGCCCCGCGCGCCGCGGCGGCGACCACCGGTGCACGGATCGGCTGATGCCGCTTCCCGAGCCACGATCCGGGTCTGCCGCGCTTGTCACCGGCGCATCCTCGGGCGTTGGTGCAGAAGTCGCGCGGAGGCTGGCAGCACGGGGTCACAACGTCGTGCTGCTCGCGCGGCGGGCTGAGCGTCTGCGGGCGCTCGCCGACGAGCTCACCGCTGATCGCGGGATCCGCGCTGAGATCACGCCCTGCGATCTGTCGGAACGCGAATCCCGAACCGCCGCGCTGACCGAGATCGCCGGTATGGGTCTGGAGATCGACGTCCTGGCCAACTGCGCGGGTGTCGGCATGACCGGGCCGTTCCATGAGCACGACCGTGATCGAGCGGTGCGGATGGTGGCGACGAACCTCGAAGCGGTCGTCGAGCTGGTGAGCGCCGTGCTTCCGGCAATGGTCGGCCGCCGCAGTGGCGCCGTGCTGCTGGTGTCCTCCCTGGCCGGAGCCGGACCGGTGCCTGGCTTCGCCGCGTACTCCGCCACTAAGGCCGCCGTCACGTCGTTCGGGGAGGCGCTCCACGCCGAGGTGCGCGCGCACGGCGTCAGCGTGACGGTGGTGTGCCCCGGACCGATCGACACCGAGTTCGGGGCGGTCGCCGACCTCGAGGATCTGATCGGCCGGACGCCGGCATTCCTGACCGCGACCGCGGCCCAATGTGCGGCGGCCGGGCTCGCCGGGCTGGACGCAGGTCGCCGGGTCGTCATCCCCAGACCCGCGGTACGGGCGCTCGGTGTCCTCGGCGCCTACATCCCGCGCCGCATCGGCCTGCCGATGTGGCGCCGAGTCTTTTCCGCCTGACGCTGATGCCCGAGTCCCCAAGTACTGTCACCCGCATGGCAGCCGACGATCCTCCAAACCCGCACAGCCGGGACTCGGCGATCTCCACGACCCTCGAGGCGCTGCGCCGTCGCGATCGGCCACACGGGCAAGGCGGCTCCGGCGACGCCACCGAAGCATCGATCATGGCGGCAACCGAGCGCTTGCTCGCGACCACGCCGCTGCATGAGCTGAGCGTTACCGAAATCGTCCGGGAGGCAAAGATTTCCCGCGGCACGTTCTACTTCTGGTTCAGCTCGAAGTTCGCCGTCGTGATCGCGCTGCTGGCCGAAGCCATGGATGAGATGCACGACGCGGCATTGCCGATCATGAGCCATCCCGAGGGCGCCTCCTACGACGACGCGCTCCGCACCGGCGTGCGCGCCGCAGCCGAGGTCTGGGAGCGCCACCGGTTCGTGCTGCGCGCCGCCGTGCAGCACTGGCACAACGACCGGGAACTCCGGACCGTCCTGTTCGAGATGGTCGATTGGCTCAGCACCGCACTCGGCGAACTCATCAGCCGCGGCCGCGCGGAGGGCGCGATGGGACCCGGTCCGCCGGCCAAAGAGCTTGCCGCGACACTCATCTGGTCATCCCAGTACTGCCTGTACATCGCGGACCTACAGGATGACCAGCCCAACGCGCACAACAGCATCACAGAAACGCTGTCCTGGCTATGGACCAAAACCCTCGTCCCTGGCGCGGAGTTCACGCGGGCTGACCATTAAAAATGCCGTGGCGGGGGATGAAGCCACCCCGCCACGGCAAGTTTTGGCTGCCGGCTAAGCCGTCCTCGCTCGTTCTCGTTCTGCTGCGGGAACGTCTTTTGCGGCGCGGCGCCGTGCCTCGTCGTCAAGCATGCGCTGCCGTTGTGAGGGCAGAAAGGCGAGCAGCCGGTAGGTGAGGAGGTGACCGAAATGCCAGTCGACCGCTTCCTCGTCCGGCACGGCGACGAAGTGGGCGATGCCGCGGATGTAGAGGATGAAGCCGCCCATCATGATCGTGGTGGCCGCCCACTTGGCCGCAGTCGGCAGCGTCGAGTTGAGCGCCAGGATGTGCACCCAGCCGACGCTGAAGTAAGCGACCATCATCCCGATGGGGGGGAGGATCAGGAACAGCGATCGTGCCCAGCCCTTCAAGCGGGGTTCCAGGTACCAGACGAAGAACGCGATCGTCATGAACGATGCGCCGTTGATGAACGCCCACCAGTACGGGAAGTGCAGGAAGGTGTAGGGCTGTACGCCGTAGTACTGATAGACGTGCATCAGCAGCCCAGGAGTCTCCATGATGGCGTCGGTCAGGCCTGCGATCAGGTAGACCAACATCACCTGCCTGACGTTCAGGCCACGCTTGAACAGCAGATAGATGAAATAGGGCTCCAAGCCCAAAAAGGCTGCGTAACAGAATGGGATCAGCAGCGGTATGGATATCCCGAAGTTGGTGAAGACGTAGAACGGAAGGTCGTTGGCCCACCGAAGATGGCCCAGCAGGTCGAGCATCGGCTCTAGGAGCGAGCACACGAAGCCGCCGAAGATCAGCATCATCGGAAGCCAGTTGCGGTTCTTGAACCCGGTCCACAGTCCCCAGATGACGGCGATACTGACCACGAGCAATCCCGCATATAACGTGAAGAACCAGCCAGCGAAGTGCCCCGCGGAAAAATCCGACGGACTGGGGAGAATGTTTGGCGGCATGTAGGGACGACCTCTCCTGGCTATATTTTCCGTAGTCTGCAGTGCCGATCCTGAATCGCACCCGAACCGATCCTGTGAACGATCGCGCGCCAAGTGCGCACTATCTAATGTACATTAGATTAAAGGTCGGGATCAATATTCTACTTCGGGTCGTCGATCTCGCGGCCGATGAGCTACCTAATCAAAATGGCGCGGGGCTTGATCTGCGACCGCGATGCGGTGGTGCGAACTCATCGCGGACGCGACTGCTCGAGATAGGTTGCCAGCGCGTTGGTCAACCCCCGGCGGGCGTCATCGAGGTCGGCATAGGAGCCCAGTTGACGCTCGGAGACCAGGCCACGCATCGCTCCGGGGATCAAGGCGGCCACCTCGCGGACCCGCTGCGGGTCGACACCCAGACCGGCGAAGGCGTTATGGCAGGTCTCCTGCCAGCTCTTACCCCACGACAACAGTTCGGCTGCGGTGCGCGGATAGAGACGCTCAAGCCCCTGATGCTCGCGGGGGAGTGCGGCCCGCAGATTCTCGATCGCGCGCGAATCCTGCGACGCCAGGCCGTGATACAGGGTGTCGATGATCGCGGCAACCCGCTCCCGCAGGGGTGCGTCCGGTTTGACGGTGGCCCAGGCCGACAACGTCGCGCCACGCCGCTCGGCGGTGCGGTGCAACACCGCTGCCCAGAACCCGTCGACGTCGCCGAACTGATACTGCACCGCGCCCCAGGTCGCGCCGCTCTCCTTGGCAATGCGGCTGGCCGACACTGCGCCCGGATCGCCGGAAGCCAACGAGCGCACCGCGGCGTCCAGCATCGCCTCGCGGGTGGCCAGGCCGCGCTTGTTACTGCGCCGCTGATGCACACCCGCCGAAGCCATGCAAGGGATGGTAGCCGCTCGTTGAGGATTTCATAGAACCCACTATGAATTTGTCGACCAGCGCACTAACATCCAGTCACGTCGGCTCGAGATCGAAGGAAGGACGCGCTGACATGGCCAAACCGCCGTTGTCAATGAAACCGACCGGCTGGTTCCAAGTTGCGTGGTCCGACGAGATCGGTATGGGCGACGTCCACAAGATGACCTACTTCGGCCAGCAGTTGGTCGCCTGGCGGGCCGAGTCCGGTCAGCTCACCGTGATGAACGCCTTCTGCGAACACCTTGGCGCGCATCTGGGTTTCGGCGGCAAAGTCGTCGGCGAGGTCCTGCAATGCCCATTCCACGGGTGGCAGTGGAGCCAGCAGGGCCGCAACGTCCGCATCCCCTATCAGGATCGTCCCAATCGCGGTAGGCGCATCCGCACCTATCCGGTCGTGGAGCGAAACGAGTCGGTCTACATCTGGCACGACCTCGAGGGTCGTGAACCGTACTTCGAGGCGCCGGACATCTTCGCCGGATTCAACGACGGCAGCAACGCTGACGACTACTACCCACAGCAGAGGCTCTACCGACAACGCCTGGAAATGCACCCGCAGTACGTGCTCGAAAACGGCGTGGACTTCGCACATTTCAAGTACGTGCACAACACGCCCATCGTGCCGGTCTTCACCCGCCACGACTTCGCCGAACCGGTCTCCTTCGTCGACTTCACCATCACCTTCGAGGGCGACGACAACCAGAGCATCGACGACATCGACAGCCGGGTCGAGGCCATCAACGGCGGTCTGGGAATCGCGGTCACGAAGAGCTGGGGCATGATCGACAACCGCACCATCTCGGCGATCACTCCGGTCGACGACTCCACCTCGGACGTCCGGTTCATGGTGTACATCGGCCGCACACCGGGCAAGGATCCGGTCCGGGCCGAGACCAAGGCGCGGGAATTCGGCCTGGAGGTGATTCGCCAATTCGAGCAGGACATCGAGATCTGGCAGCACCAGCGCTACTGCGACCCACCCGCGTTGGCAACCGCTGAGTACGAAGGTTTCACCGCAATTCGCAAGTGGGCCAAGCAATTCTACCCTGACAGCGTCGGTGGCAGCGCCGCTGAAGTGTATGCCGCGTCCCAGAAAGGCTGAACAGAATGAATGCACCTATTCGGGTGTTCCAGGTTGCCACCGGCAATGTCGGTTCGGAGATGATCAGGCGGATCGCGGCACGGCCGGACCTCGAACTGGTTGGCGTGCATTGCTATTCGCCGGAGAAGATCGGTAGGGACACCGGAGAGCTCGTCGGCGTGGCGCCCAACGGGGTGAGGGCGACCGGCAGCGTCGAGGAGATCATCGCGGCCAAGCCGGACGTGTTGACGTTCCACGGGGTGTTCCCCGACGAGGATCTCTACGTCAAAGTGCTTGAGGCGGGGATCAATATCGTGACCACCGCGGACTGGATCACCGGCTGGCACCGCGACACCAACCACCCGCATCCATCGGGCAAGCGGGTAAGCCAGCTCCTGCAGGAGGCCGCCGAGTTGGGCGGCGCCACGTTCTATGGCACGGGCATGAACCCTGGGCTCAATCAGATTCTGGGCGTGGTGTGTTCTGCTGACGTTGCCGAGATCGAGAACGTCACCACGATCGAGTCGGTGGATGTGTCGTGCCATCACTCCAAGGACACCTGGATCGAGGTCGGCTACGGCTTGCCCGTCGACGATCCGGAAATCCCGGTGAAGCTGGAGAAGTACACCCGCGTCTTCGCCGACAGCGTCCTGATGATGGCCGACTGCTTCGACTTGCCGCTGGACGAGGTGAAGTTCAGCTACGAGCTGGGCGCCTGCATCAAGGACGTGGATCTGGGCTGGTACACCCTGCCCAAGGGGTCACTCGGTGGCAACTACATCAAGTACCAGGGCATGGTGGACGGAGTCCCGCGGGTCGAGACGCACCTAGAGTGGCAGATGACCCCGCACACCGAGCCGAACTGGCACATCAAGGGCTGTTACATCACGCATATCACCGGTGACCCGTGCGTCTACAACAAGCACATGATCTTCCCCAAGCCCGGCGTGGACCTGTCCAACCCGGCGAACTTCGCATCGATTGGGATGACCGTCACCGGCATGCCCGCGCTGGCCGCCATCGCCAGCGTCGTCGCGGCGCCGCCGGGACTGATGACCAGCGCCGACCTGCCATTGCGTGGGTTTGCCGGGCGGTTCGCGCGGTAAGGCGCCCCGAAACACGGCCGTGACTCACCAAACGTCGCCGCCATCAGAGTTTGACAGCTGTGTAACATCCCCGCCATCGACGGTCCTTAGTGTCGGCCGAGCAACAACCGGCAAATTCGATGCACAACATCGCGGCGATAGGGACTCAATTGAGCGGCAACGCAGTACGTCTGGCGGCAATCAACAACGTAGAGGCGTACGTGCCTCCGGCAATCAGCTTCGATCCGGGCGAGACGCCGGGCCAGATCTTCGGCTCCAACGTCTTCACCAAGGCGGAGATGCAGGCACGGCTGCCGAAAGCCGCGTACAAGTCCATCGTGGCGACCATCGACAAGGGCGCGAAGCTGGACCCGGCGGTCGCCGATGCGGTCGCGGCGGCCATGAAGGACTGGGCGTTGGAGAAGGGCGCCACCCACTACGCCCACGTCTTCTACCCGATGACGGGCCTCACTGCCGAGAAGCACGACAGCTTCCTGGAGCCGGTGTCCGACGGGCAGACGCTGGCCGAGTTCGCCGGTAAGACGCTCATTCAGGGTGAGCCGGACGCCTCCAGCTTCCCGTCCGGCGGGCTGCGCAGCACCTTCGAGGCACGCGGCTACACCGGCTGGGACGTCACCAGCCCGGCCTACATTCTGGAAAACCCGAACGGCAACACGCTGTGCATTCCGACGGTGTTCGTCTCGATGACCGGCGAGGCACTGGACTACAAGACACCGCTGCTGCGCAGCCAACAGGCCATGGGCGTGCACGCCGAGCGCGTCCTGAAGCTGTTCGGTCACAAGGATCTCAACCACGTCGTGTCGTTCTGCGGCCCTGAGCAGGAGTACTTCCTGATCGACCGGCACTTCTTCCTGGCCCGACCCGACCTCATCAACGCCGGACGTACCTTGTTTGGCGCCAAGCCGCCGAAAGGCCAGGAGTTCGACGACCACTACTTCGGTGCCGTGCCCGAGCGTGTCCTCGGCTTCATGATGGACACCGAACGCGAGCTGTTCAAACTCGGCATTCCCGCCAAGACGCGGCACAACGAGGTCGCCCCCGGGCAATTCGAACTGGCGCCGATGTTCGAGCGGGCCAACATCGCCTCTGACCATCAGCAGCTGACGATGACCATCTTCAAGACGCTGGCCAAAAAGCACGGCATGGAATGCCTGTTCCACGAGAAGCCATTCGCCGGCGTCAACGGCTCCGGCAAGCACGTCAACTTCTCGATGGGTAACTCCGAGCTGGGTTCGCTGCTGGTACCCGGCGACACCCCGCACGAGAACGCGCAGTTCCTGGTGTTCTGCGCCGCAGTGATCCGTGCGGTGCACAAATTCGCTGGGCTGCTACGGGTTTCGGTGGCGTCGGCCACCAACGACCACCGCCTGGGCGCCAACGAGGCACCGCCCGCGATCATCTCGATCTTCCTCGGGGAACAACTCGCCGACGTGTTCGAGCAGATCGCCAAGGGCGCAGCCACGTCGTCAAAGGGTAAGGGCACCATGATCATTGGTGTCGACACGCTACCCACGCTGCCGACCGACCCGGGTGACCGCAACCGCACCAGCCCGTTCGCGTTCACCGGCAACCGGTTCGAGTTCCGCGCCCCTGGCTCCGGGCAGACGGTGGCCGTGCCGTTGATCGTCATCAACACGATCATGGCGGACTCGTTGGATTTCATGGCCACGAAATTGGAGAAGGCTGTCAGCGACGGCGAGGACTTCGACAAGGCAGTACAGACACTGCTCACCGAGGTCATCACCGAACACGGTGACGTGGTGTACAACGGCGACGGCTACTCAGAGAAGTGGCAGATCGAGGCGGCCGAACGAGGCTTGCCGAACCTGAAAACCACGTTGGACGCTGTCGGGGAGCTGATCAAGCCCGAATCGGTCGAGCTCTTCGAGAAATACGGGGTGTTCAACGAGCGCGAACTGCACAGCCGTTACGAGGTTCGCCTCGAGCAGTATGCGCTGACCATCGCCGTCGAGGCCAAGCTCGCGTTGGAGATCGGCTCGACGATCATCCTGCCTGCCGCGATCCGTTACCAGACCGAGCTCGCCCAGAACATCGCCGCGTTGAAGGCTGCCGGCGTCGAGCCGAGCACTCTTGCGCTGGAATCGGTTTCGGCCCCGATCGTCGATCTCGAGAAGGGGTTGACCGCCTTGAAGGCGGCGCTGTCTGACCACTCGGCTGAGTCGGTGCTCGATGAGGCCAAACACGCACAGCAGGAGCTGCTACCGGCGATGGAAGCGATTCGGACCGCCGCCGACGCGCTCGAGGGTGTTGTCGCCGACGACCTGTGGCCGCTGCCGACCTACCAGGAGATGCTGTACGTCCTGTAGTCACGCGGCGAGCGCGACCCCCTGTACGCTGGGCCCGAAGCGTTTGTGCCCTGGTTGAGTCCGCAGCCGATGGCGCACCGCGAAATTTCGTGGGACATCGGTCGATGGCATTGCATTGTCTCGGCGCGCAATTTCTTGCGACAACGAAGAGGTGGCACAGGCATGCCCTCATGGCGGCGTTCTAAAGAGCTTGGAGAACCAATCGCGACGACGGCAGCTAACCGTGAAGTCGGCGCCCAAATCGACGTCGAGGTCACCGCTCCCACGACGCTGGAATTTCAGGTGGCGGTGGCTCGCCAGCTGGGTCTGGACATTCGCGAGTCTTTGACGATCACGTTGAACGGCAAGCCGCTTGAGCCTCGCGAAATCATCGGGCCGCACCAGACGCGGATTCATTCGGTGGTTGTCGACGGGGGAACGGTGAGCCTGTCGTACTCGGCAACGGTGGCCGGCGAAGCCGAACCCGCGCCGGTCAGCGACATCGATCTGATCACCTACCTGCGTCCGAGTCGATACGCAGAAGCTGACAAGTTCTTCGGATTCGCCGCGACCGAGTTCGGCCAGTACACCGACCCGGCCACACTGCTCGAAAAGGTGTCGTCGTGGGTGGGCACGCGGCTGGATTACGTTGCAGGATCGAGTGATCCGATTGACGGCGCCGCCGACACGCTGCTGGCGGGTGCCGGTGTGTGCCGTGACTACGCCCATCTGGTGATCGCGCTGCTGCGGGCGCTGAACGTGCCGGCCCGCCTGGCAGCGGTATATCCGCCAGGGTGCGACCCGATGGACTTTCACGCCGTAGCCGAGGCGTTCGTCGACGGCCAGTGGCGCGTTGTCGACGCGACGTGCCTGGCCCCCCGGCAGTCGATGGTGCGGATCGCTACCGGACGCGATGCGGCCGACACCGCGTTCCTGGACAACCACAAAGGCTCGATCAATCTGACGAACATGATGGTCACCGCCTACGTCGACGGTGAGCTGCCGATGGATTCGGTCGACCAACTCGTCAGCTTGCGCTAGCTGAAGTGCAGGCTCAGCGGCTGGCGAGCCGCTCCCGGATCGTGTCCGTCAGAAATCGCCGCGTCGACACCGGTTGGAATGCGCGGGCCGCGTCGGTAAGCGCGTCGCGGGAGCTCGCGCTCAGCTCGATATCGGCTGCCGCGACGTTGAATTCGAGCTGCTCGACACTGGATGCCCCGGGGATCGCGACCACATTGGGCAGGCTGATCAGCCAAGCCAGCGCCACCTGCGCCGGCTTGGCGTCGACGTCCTTGGCGACGTCGCGCAAGGTCTGCAGCAGCGGCTGGATCCGGCGCAGGTTCTCCGTGCCGAACAGTGAGTTGATTGCGCGCACGCCGCCGGGCCGGTTGTCGACGCCGTACTTGCCGCCCAGGAGTCCCTGCGCCAGTGGGCTGTACGCGATCACCACGCGGTTCTCCTGCTCAGCGAACGGAACGAGATCATCCAGGGCACCCGGACGGGCCAGTGAGAAAAGGACCTGGTTGCTGATGACGGGTCGCCCGAGTGCGGCGTCGGCCTGCTTCCAACGGGATAGCGAATAGTTCGAGACGCCGGCCGCTCCGATGGCCCCACTATCGAGCAGGTCTCGCATGCCCGGCATGATCACCGAGTCGGGAACCACCGGGTTGGGCTGGTGAACCTGGTACAGCGGGATGTGCTCGAGTTGGAGTCGGCGCGCGCTGGCGCGCTCGCGCTGCTTGATGATCGCCGGGAATGGCGCGACCGGGAAGATCTTGCTGGCCACCGCGACGTCTTCGCGCTCGTCGCCGAGTGCCTCACCAAGGATCCGCTCGCTCTTCCCGAGTCCGTACACCTCGGCGGTGTCGAAGAACGTGACGCCCAATGCGCGTGCGCGATGAACGATGTCGTGGGCGGGGCCGCTGGCGTAGCTGTCGCCGTAACCCCACTCGCGTGATCCGAACTGCCAGGTGCCCAGCCCGATCCGGCTGACTCTGCCGACTCCGTCGACGTTCAGATATTTCATTCTTCTCACCGTAGCGACGTGGGCGTCGGCCAGCCAGGTGCCCGACTGATGCACGCCTAGCTGATCGCGCCGTGCTTTTCGAGTACCTCGATCACTTGCCGACTCTCGACGACGTCTTCTTGCTGGCATCGTTCGCGCAATTCGAAGACGACGGTCTGCAAGACATCACGCCGAGGCCGACGCCTGGGTGAGCGTGGCGAGCCAATTGTCGTAGTCACGCTCGTCGGTGCCGATCTCGGCCACGGCGAAAGAAGTCATGCTCATCGCGATCACACTCCCGACGTTCAGGTACGGGCGGCGTACCAAACCCATTTCTATACCTGCAACTAACCCCTCGGGTACGTGGCTAAACTCACACACTCCCGCGATGCCAACTACCCGGAACTGCGGTCTGACACTTTGGAAATCACGTGCAGTCGACCTGTTCTGGAGCCCGCGGTTGACCAGGCCCACCTGGCGGCCGATACGCTGTGCCTGCAGCGGGGCACGTTACAAGAAAGGGCGAATATGTCACGGACAGTGGTGGTCGGCGCATCGAGTGGGCTGGGGCGTTGCATCGGTGTCGGTCTTGCGCAGCGGGGCGGACAGGTTGCGCTGCTCGCGCGGCGCCGCGCGCGTATCGAGTCGGCGGCGCAGGAGGCCGGTCCGGGTGCCGTTGCCATCGAGTGCGACGTCACCGACGAGGGATCGTGTCGGTCGGCCTTTGATCGGGCGGCCGAGGCGCTGGGTGGCATCGACAACGTCATCTACACGCCCGCCATCAGTCCGCTTGTTCGCATGGTCGACACCAGTGCCGACACGTGGCGGCGGATCTTCGATACCAATGTGATCGGCGCATCGCTGGCAACCGCGGCGGCGGTGCCTCACCTGACGGCCTCCGCGGGCAAGGCGGTCTACCTCTCCTCTGACGCAGGCTCTTTCGGGCCGCCGTGGCCCGGCCTCGGCGCGTATGGCGTCAGTAAGGCTGCGCTGGAACGACTCGTCGATGCCTGGCGAGCCGAGCACCCGGATATCGGCTTCACCACCCTCATCGTCGGGGAGTGCGCAGGCGGTGAGGGCGATGCGGCCACCGGGATGAACGCCGGCTGGGACATGGATCTGGCAATGCAGGCTTATCCGCTGTGGGTTTCGGGCGGCTGCATGCCCGGCAAGCTAATGCCGGTCGAAGATCTGATCGAGGTGGTCCAGACGATTCTGCGCACCCATGCGTCGACGTCGATGCCGGTCGTGGTCGCCCGCGGGGCGCCGGCCGGCGCGGTCGCGTTCCCGAAACCCAATTAGCCTCGGCCGCAACATCCATTGGCGCCTGTCGGCGCCCCACCGCCATTGCCTCCACCGAAGCACGCCACGTCCTCTACAGTTGCGCTGACAATCATGAGTTAAGGAGACGCGGATGGCGTGGTTCCTGGCCCTCCAGGGCCCATCGCACACCCCCAATCAGTCGATGGTCTACGAGCTTCAGGACGGGGTGGATGTGGACAAGATCGCCCAGGAGCTCGTCAGTTCCGCGACGCTGGATCGGGTGGTGCCCGTTCCCGCAGTGCTGTCGCGGAACAAGCGTCGGCACCAGAAGGTGACGTTGTACATCCGGCCCGCCGCGTGGGGGCTGTGGTCGTTTTACGAGCTGTCCGAAGAAGATCGCCGTGAGATGGCGAAGAACAACCAGGTGGCCACCGCGCTTGCCCAGGCCGCCGCGCAGCAGCGCGCACAGGGGAAGCCGCCGGCCGGCGGCCCGGTGACAGTCCAGGTCAATCCGCTTACCGGCCAGGTGGGGCCGGCCAATTCCGGGCAGGCCGGCCACGGCTAGGCGGTGTGTTGGGAGTCGCCGCGGTCGTCAGCAACCGACGCGGCGCCAAGGGTCGTCAGCATGCCGACCGCGGCACGTTGCCAGGTGAACATTTCGGCGCGCTGCCTCGCACAGGCGCGCCGATGCCCTTCGGGTCGGCTGACGATCGCGCGGACCGCGTCGGCGATGGCCGCCGGGTTGTTGTCGGCCAGGGCGCCGCTTTCTGAGGTGATGATCTCGCCCAGCGCCGACGTGCGCGAGACCACCGCGGGCGTCCCGCAGGCCAGCGACTCCAGCGCGGCCAGCCCGAAGGTTTCGTGCGGCCCCGGCGCGAGCGCGACATCGGCCGAGGCCAGCAGCTCGGCGACGGAGTGCCGGTCGGAGACGAAGCCGGTGAAATCGATCGGCAATCGCGCGGCCTGCCGTTGCAATCGGGCCCGCAACGGCCCGTCACCCACCACGACGAGCCGGACCTCGACGCCGGCGTCGCACAGTGCGGCGACCGCGTCGATGCTGCGATCGGCACGCTTTTCCACCGACAGCCGGCCACAGTGCACCAGCAGGATCTGGTTGGGCGCGGCCCAGCGCCGGCGCACCAGGGCGGAGCGCCTAGACGGGTGGAACATCTCCAGGTCCACGCCAAGGGGGACGGTGACGGTGTTTGTCGCGCCGATGCGATCGAATTCCTCGCGGGCAAACCCGGTGGTGCACACCACCGTGTCGTAGTTGGCGGCAGTGCGCCGGTTGGCGAAATCGGCGAATCTCCGGGCCGCGCGACGCGGAAGCACTTGGCCCGCAAGGCGATCCAGGCGCTCATGGGAGATCATCACCGTGGTCGCGCTGTGTTCACGTCCCCAGCGGCCCAGCGATCTCAACGTGAGCCGGTCGGAGACCTCCAAGGTGTCTGGTTGCAGGGCTTTCAGCAACGTCCGCACTGGGCCCGGCAGCACGGCGCGGTATCCACCGGTGAACGGAATCAATCTGGCGGGCACGGTGATTCGCACGACACCGGTCGGCAATTGCGTGTGCGCGGTGTGTCGACCGGGAACGATGAGAAACACCTCGTGGCCCGCGGCGCAATACTCAGCGCCCAACCGGTCGACGGCGGTACGGAGGCCGCCGGAGCGAGGACCGTAGAAGTTGGCGACCTGAGCGACACGCATATAGCCAGCAGAACCGGCGCTCGTGTGCGGTCAACGATCTGACACCGACGATTGGCTGAACAGGCCGTGAACACCCCAGATTGCGGACGCCGGATTGCCGTCGCAATGATCTCGATGGGGCCGTTCGGTTGGCTGCCGGCGCACAGCGTTGCCGACGTCTCCCGCAAACCATCCCGGCTCTCTTTGGAATCACTGAGCGGAGCCTAAATTTCGTCTAATGCCCTGGTATTACCGGCCCGAGTGCGCGGTAGGGTTAGCGCTCGCGAGTTCTGACCGGCAACGCCATTGAGTTATCGGGCCGCGTGATCGGATTGGGACTACGAGGGGGATGAGGAAAGAGCAGATGCGCCACTTCGCCGCCGCATTCGCCGTGGCCGGCGTCGGGATCATCGTCGCGGGGTGCAGCGGTGGCAACCAAGCCAGTACCCGCTCGACGACGACCGTCACGTCGCTGATCCCGCGGCCTGTTGTCGAGCGTGAGCTCGACGCTTTGCTGCTCACCCCAGCGCAGATCAACCCCCTGATGGGCGCGACCGAGATGGCGATCATCAGAAAGCACGACGCGATGTCTGACGACGCTGCCACGATGAAGCCCAGGGAATGTCTGGCCATCGACGGCTCGGCGCAGGCGCAGGTCTACGACAACAGCGGGTTCACTGCCGTGCGCGATCAGGCGCTCAACGATGGCAACAGCTTCACCCATTACGCCGAGCAGGCGGTGGTGCTATTTCCCACCGCCAAGCAGGCGAAGGTCTTCTTCATCGCGTCGGGTCTACGTTGGCCGGCCTGCCACCAGTACACCCACACTCAGTCCGGAACGCAGTGGACCGTCGGGCCGATCTCAGACGCCAACGGCGCGCTGAGCACCATTTCGACGCAAGAGCAAGCTAGAACCGGCGGCTGGGCTTGTGGCCGGGCGTTGGCCGTCAAGAACAACGTCATCGTCGACGTCAACACATGCAGCCCCAACCCCGGGAACTCTGCGGTCGACATCGCCAACCAGATTGTCGCGAAAGTGGCGACGCGATAACGGATGCGTTCAGTCGGGGCTGGACGGTCCGAGCAGCCGTGCTTCTTCGAGGTCCATCGACTCCTGCAATTCGAGCAGCACGATGTCGTCGATGCGACGCTGGTCGCGAAGCTCGGTGATAGCACGCCGCTTGTGCTCGAGCACGCCCAGGCGAACCTGCCGGATCAGGTCGCTGCGCGCTTCGGCATCGTTGGGGGCTGAGCCGTCGCCGCCGGATCTGACGAGAGCCGCGTGTTGTTTGTATTCCTTGTGCAGACGGTTCTGTAACTCCTCGCTGACGCCGAGTTCGGCGGCGACCGCCGGCAGCGCGTCCAGGGCGGCTTGGGCGCCGTGACAACGGGCAAGCCGCAATTCTTCAGCGTGTGCCACGTCTTCGGGAATTCGAGCCCACCGGACGACGGTCGGCAATGTGCTGCCCTGGACAAGAACGGTCGTCAGAATCACAAACGACACGACGAAGACGATCAGGCTGCGGTCCGGGAACGGCGCACCGCTGTGGGTGGTCAGCGGGACCGCTATTGCTGCGGCAAGTGAGACGGCTCCGCGGAATCCGGCCCAGCCCGACACAGCGCGCTGGCGCCAATCCACCCGGCGGGCGCGCTGGACTGCGCGCCGGTCCAGCACCCGAAGGAACATCGTGGTGACTTCTCCCCAGACAAGTCGAGTCACGACGACTACCGCGGTGACGGCCAGTGCGAGCATCACGGCGTGCTCGACGCCGCCGTCGACCCGGGAGATTCCGCGCACCGCGCTGGGGATCTGGACTCCGACGAACACCCACAGCGCGCCGTTGATCAGGAATGTCGCGATGTCCCAGAACGCGAACGTCACCAGTCGGGACCGGGCCCGGATCACCCGCGGCGAGACGTAGGCGAGCACGAGCGCGGACACCAGGACGGCGACGACACCGCTGCAATCAAACGCGTCGGCAAGCAGGAACGCGGCAAACGGCGTCAGCAGGCTCAGGGCGGCTTCCTCTTGCGGCGCGTCGAGCCGCTGACGGATGAGCGTCACCACCCCGCTGACGACCAGGCCCGCGGTGATGCCGCCGAGGTAGGAGAGGATGAATCGGACGGTCAAAGCGGCCGGGCCCACGGGTGCGCCGCCCATGGCGACCGAGACACTCACACCGAACAGGACCAGCGCGGTCCCGTCGTTGATGATGCTTTCCGCCTTCAACACGGTGAGGGTGCGGCGGGGCAACCGCTTCGCCAGGCCGGCGACGGCGGCGGCGTCTGTCGGGGAGAGCACGGCGCCCAGAACCGAGGCGGCGTGGGACTCCATGCCGAACGCCCGCGCAGTCCAGGCCACCGCTACCGCGCTGGCAATCACCAGGCCGACGCTGAGCAAAACGATGACGCGTAGATTGGCGCGGATCTCGCGAAAGCTGGTGTTCAGGCTCTCCCAGTAGAGGATGGCCGGCAGGAACAGCAGCAGCACGATTTCGCCGTCGAGTCGAACGTGGCCGAACCGGGGGATCAGACCGAGCACCGCGCCAAGCCCGATGAGCAACACCGGCGGGCCCACGCGGTAGCGGCGGCCCAGCACCGTCCCCAAGATCACAATGGCGAACAGCACAACGATGACGACTAGCCCGAACACCAGCACATCATGCTGTACTACCCGGTCAACTTTCTTGTTGTCCGATCGAGGGGACGCCAGACGTCGCCCACGGCAGTGTCTTCGCCGAGTTGTGTACCAGGACCATCACAGCTGCATACCGATGTCGACAGTGACCTGGCGTCACCGGGGGCGGGCGCAAATCATGGCACGGGATGTTCTACAGGAGGTACGCACGGTATGACGACAGAACTGCACGGTGGTCGCATCCTCGACACCGCGAAGGGCATTCTCATCGGCCTTCGCCGGTGCCCATCGGAGACAGCGTTCCATGAGTTGCTTGGCGCGTCACAACGTCACAGGATGCCGGTGTTCGCGATGGCTTGGGCGCTGGTGCATCTCGCCGACGGGAGCCAAGAGTCGGCGCACACCTCCGCCGATGCCCAATCGGCGGCTCATCACGAATGGGGCGAGCTGTTCATCGACTCGGCGGTGCCGGTCGGCTGAGAACGCTAAGCCGCGGCTAGTAACGCACCAGCGTGAACGGGTAGGACACCGTCCCGCCCGGTGCGCCTCCACAGCCGGCATCGAAAGCCGAGTCGACCGAACCCTGCAACGTCACCATGTCCCACGAATAGGTGTCGTGCGATGGCAGGAAGGCCACCACACAGCGCACCCCGTCGGGCACGTCGACGACCATCGTGTATCGACCGTTCACCAGGTGCGCATCGGCGTTCCAGGGGACCGCTTGCCCGTTGGGCCGCGGAATGGCGCCCACGTGGACGCAGTCGGTGGTGTCGACGAGCGCGTTCGTGCCGCACTCCCGGACCGACCAGAGCCAGGAGTGACCCGGGTCCCTTGGCGTGTGATCTTCGTAGTTGCCGATCTGCATGCCGGCGGCGGCGACCGGCGCGTGGACCATTGCGGCTGCGGCCAGCGTCACGCCGACTGCCGCAATCTTCGGGGTTTTCACGGGGTTCCTCCGTTTCTTGCCGCCCGCCGGCTTGAGCCGACTATAAGGTCCTGACGGCGCAGAGTTCGGCGGAATGGGCCGGAATCAACCCGGCGGCGTCCAGGCGATCGGCAGCGTCTTGATGCCGTGGATGAATTGCGACAGCAGCCGCGCCGGTTCCTCGATCGCCACGATGTCGGGGATTTCGCGGCGCAGCTCGTCGAAGATCACTCTGATCTCGCGGCGGGCCAGGTTGGCGCCCAGGCAGAAATGGGCGCCTCCGCCGCCGAAGCCCAGGTGCGGATTGGGGTTGCGCGCAACGTCAAAAGTCCACGGGGCGGCAAACTTTGACTCGTCGCGGTTGGCCGAGTTGTACCACAGCACGGCCTTGTCGCCAGCCGCCAACTTCACGCCACCCAGTTCGATGTCGCGCGTCAGCGTCCTTCGCATGTACACCACCGGCGAGGCCCATCGCACGATCTCCTCGACGGCCGAGTGCGAGACCGCGTCGAAGTCTGCCCACCACTTCTGTCGCTGCTCGGGGTAGCGGGACAGCGCGAGCAGACCGTGGCTGATCGCGTTGCGGGTCGTCTCGTTGCCGGCCACCACCAACAGGATGAAAAACGACGCGATCTCCTGCGACGACAGCCGTTCGCCGTCGACCTCGGCTTCCACCAGGCTGGTGGTCAGATCGTCGTGGTGGTTGACGCGGCGGTCCTCCGCCAACGCGCTGGCATAGGCGCCGATGTCCATCGAGACCTTGAGGAACTCCTCGAAATCGGTGGACAGGTCGGGATCGCCGAACCCGAGAATCACATTGGTCCAGTGGAAGATCCGCTGATGGTCCTCCTGGGGGATGCCCATCATGTCGCAGATAACCTGCAACGGCAGCGGTCCGGCGAGCTCGCCGACCAGATCCGCCTTGCCGTCGGGGTGATTGGCGATCAGCGAGGCGACCAGCCGGTGCGCCCGCTCGCGCACCGACGACTCGATGCGCGACACCACTTTCGGGGTGAACGCGCGGCTGACGATCGAGCGCAGCCGCTGGTGCCGCGGGTCGTCGAGCACGATCATCGAACCGAAGTACTCGGCGATCTCCGTATTGTTGTCGCCAATCGTGATGTTGGGGCTGGAGCTGAAAATTTCCGGGTGCCGGCTTGCGTAGAACACGTCGTCGTGCTTGGTGAGGGCCCAGTACCCACTGCCTGGATCAAACCCCTCGAACTCGATCGCGGGCCAGAACGAAATCGGCGCCTCGCGCCGCAGCGTGGTGAACGCCCCGTCGCGCAAATCGTCGTCGAGGGCCCAGAAATCCCATGTGCCGAGTTCGATGTCGGCGAGCGAAACCTCGGGTGGCGCCTTGCCGTTCACTCGAGCTGCAAGGCCCATGTTGAACCTCCTCGTCATTGAGCGGGCTACGAGCGCGAGCCTAAACCGCCGGGGCTTCTTACGAAGGCGAGTCGAGGAACTGCTGAATGACGTCCGTCAGGATGCGGCCTCCTCTGGTGTTGAGGTGAATGCCGTCGATGTGGAACTCCCACCCGTTTTCCCGCGAGATCTCGTCGAAACTGCGTCGCAGGAGGATTTCACGGAACAGGTAGTCGCGGTATAACGCGACGAAGGAGAACCGGGTGAACGGTCTGGCGGTCGGTGAGCGATCGAGTTGGTTCCGAAACATTTCGAAGAACGGGATGTAATGCGTGCCGCTGCTGCGCGAGACGTCGTGGATGATGCCGTTGTAGTCGGCCACCAGCTGGTTGAGTCGCGACTGAACGGCGTCGTTCGATCGCAGAGATTCTCCGATGGGCGCCAGCGAACTCAGCGCGATCATGGCGTCCGTTTGTTGCTGCAGTCGCTGGGTGATGACTTCGAGGTTGGCCTTGAAATGGATCGGCGAGGGTTTGCGAGCTCGTCGCTTCCAGACGCGGGTAAATCGCCGGAAGCGGGGAAAGGCGCTTGCCAAGATGTCGTTGGTTCCGATCAGAACGATGACCCGGTCCGGCTCGGTCCGCACTACCGGGCCGAGCCGTTCGGTCAGGTCGAAGGAAAGGTCGCCACCCACACCGAAATTGACGAATCGGAAGCGGCTGTTGCGCGGTCGCTTGGCCAGTTCATCGATCCACATATAGGTGCCCTTGGCGGCAGTGGTACTCGAGCCTAAGCAGGCGACGGTTTCGGGCGTTTCCACGGGCGCGGGCACATACTACGCTTGCCGTAATACGTACGACGTACTATCTTTGACGGTCATGGCGTCCGGTTCGAGAGCAGCCCGAAGGATGGGCAGAAGAAATGACCCCGGCCTGCTGATCATGACCAGCCTGGCGTCCGGCGCCAAGCACGGCTACGCGCTGGCGCGTGATATCGAGACATTCGCCGGCGTGACGCTGGGACCGGGCACGCTGTATGGAGCGATCACCGCGTTGGAGGGACACGGCCTGATCGAACCGGCCGGCGAGGACGAGCGGCGTCGCCCGTATCAGTTGACCGCCGCGGGACGGGCCGAATTGACGACGGCGGTACGCAGCCTCGGCGTGATCGCGGCCGAAGGCGCTCGACGGCTCGGGATCGCCTTGCACGTCCCCAAACCCGGGTGGGCGCAGTGAATCCCCGCGACGCCAAGCGCGTCCTGCGGTGGTACCCGGCGGCTTGGCGCCGCCGCTATGGGCAGGAGTTGATCGCCATGCTGGACGACACCCACGGCGAAGGCGGGCTTCCGCTGCGCGCCCGGATATCACTCGTCCGATCGGGATGCATGGAGCGAATCCGTTTGCTGCACAATAGACCCCGCACATACACCACTTACAGCATCGGCTGCGCGGTGGTCTGGGCCGTCATCTTGGCGACGGTGTTCACACACGCCGACACTGCCACCCGGCACACGTTTGCGGTGTTCTTCGGCGGGTGGGCTATCGGCTGGCTGTCGGCGAGCATCGCACGTGTGGTCTATCCACCACCGAAACCACGAACACCGGTGGACGCCGCTTCCTGATTCGCCGGCGCCGGTCGAAACGTCAGTGTGAGCACACGGTGCGCGCCGGCGCCCCGTTCGCCGTCGCTTGGCTGACCACCTGGCCGTCGAGCAGGATCGTGCAGGTGATCGAGCCGGGGCTTTGCGCGCTGATGACGAGCACCCTGCTGCCGACGACGTTGAACTGCGTCCTCCACGGCAACTGCACGTGGGCCTGCTGCGTTTGACCTGAATAGGTCTCGTACGAGATGTAGTCGGCCACTGGGGCGCTGCCGCTCAACTGATACGTCACCTGAGACTCTGAGCCGGTGGCGTTCGCCGGCCCGCTGAGCCAGACGGTCGTCACGAACGCGGCGAGGGCCGCAAGAAAGATCGACTTGCCGGTCATGGTCATCACCCCGCGACATCGTGTCACCATGACCGGTCGCGCGGGTCGGTTTTGGAAGTGTTTCTCTAAAAGCAGTTCCACTGTGCCGCAATTGAACCGATGCCCAACAATGGTCGTGGGAGACAGTGAAACACCGTGGCGTTGCGCAATCGACTGATCGAGCGGATGACGTTCCGGTTGAGCCGACGGGCCGGCCGATAGAAGACGATCGCGCGTCTAGCCCAAACGACGGCCAGGCCCGCCTAGGGTGAACCGCATGGCTAAACGGGTTGTGGTGTGGGGTACTGGCTTCGTCGGCAAGATGGTGATCGCCGAGATCGTCAAGCACCCGGAGTTCGAACTGGTCGGCGTCGGCGTCAACAACCCGCAGAAGGTCGGCCGCGACGTCGGCGAGATCTGCGGGCTGCCCGCGCCGATCGGGCTCGCCGCCACCGACGACGTCGACGCGCTGGTCGCCCTGCGGCCCGATGCGCTGGTGCATTACGGCCCTACCGCAGCGCACGCCGACGAGAACATCGCCTTGATGACGCGGTTCCTGCGGGCCGGTATCGACGTGTGCTCGACCGCGATGACGCCGTGGGTCTGGCCGACGATGCACCTCAACCCGCCCAACTGGATCCAGCCGATCACCGAGGCGTGCGAGCTGGGCGAGTCGTCCTGCTTCACGACCGGCATCGACCCGGGCTTCGCCAACGACCTGTTCCCGATGACGCTGATGGGACTGTGCTCGGAGGTGCGCACGGTCCGGGCATCCGAGCTGCTGGACTACACCAACTACGAAGGCGACTACGAAGTCGAGATGGGCATCGGACGCGAGCCCGAGTTTCGCCCGATGCTGGAAAACCAGGATGTGCTGGTCTTCGCCTGGGGCGGCACCGTCCCGATGATCGCCCACGCCGCCGGCATCATGCTCGACGAGATCACCACGACATGGGACAAGTGGGTGACCCCCGACGAGCGCAAGACGGCCAAGGGTGTGATTGCGCCTGGACACGTCGCCGCGGTCCGGTTCACCATCAACGGCGTCTACCACGGTCAGACCCGCATCCAGCTCGAGCACGTCAACCGCATCGGTCTGGACGCGGCGCCGGACTGGCCGGCCGGCACCAAGGACGACGTCTATCGCGTCGACATCGAGGGCACGCCGAGCATCTCCCAGGAGACCGCCTTCCGGTTCACCGACGGATCTGGACGGGACGCGGCCGCCGCCGGATGCCTGGCCACCGGAATGCGGGCGCTCAACGCGGTCCCGGCCGTGAACGAGCTCTCCCCGGGCTGGGTCACTCCGCTCGACCTGCCGTTGATCGCGGGGGTCGGCACGATTCGTTGATGCCCAGCCGGTGACGATAAATTGGTGGCCGATGCGCGGGATGAGAAGACATGGCTGACGGACAACGGCTGGCGCTAGGCCTCTCGATCGGGGCCACCAACCTGGCGGCGGTGACGGCCGATCGGGCGGTGACTCGCAAGCCGGTGTTGACGCTCTACCGGCAGCGCCCACCTGAAGTTGGCGTGCCCTCGGAGAACCCGAAGCTCGACGAGCCCGGGCTGGTGATCACCGATTTCGTGGACCGGGTGGGAGATCCGGCCGGCATCACGGCCGCCGACGGCACCATCCACCGCAGCGAAACGCTGGTTGCCGACGCGCTGCGGGCGCTGGCAAACACCATTACCGACGGGGTTGCACTGCCGGATGCAGTCGCCGTCACTTACCCTGCGCACTGGGACCCGGCAGCGATCGACGCAGTGCGGGTCGCGTTGAGCCGGGTGTCCGAATGGTCGCGTGGACGATTGGCTGTGCTGCCGGACTCGACCGCAGCGCTGTTCGCCTTACAGGCGAACCCGGGAGTGCCGGCGCGCGGAATCGTCGCGGTCTGCGACTTCGGCGGCTCTGGAACAACTCTCACCCTGGTCGACGCGGCGAACGACTACCAGGCCATCGCCTCTGCCGCGCGGCACGCCGAATTCTCCGGCGACCGGCTCGACCAGGCGCTGCTGAACCACGTCGTCTCCGATTTGTCGTCGGCGGGTTCGTTCGAGACGGCGGCAACGTCGGCGATCGGCTCCTTGACTCGGCTGCGTAGCGCGTGCCGGTACGCCAAAGAACAGCTCTCGTCCACCATCGCGACCGAGCTGATCGCCGACGTGCCTGGCTACCGTGGTGAGATCCGTTTGACCCGAGTCGATCTCGACGAGGCGATCCGCCAGCCGCTGGATGGCTTTGTCGGCTTCTTCCACGACACGTTGCAGCGCAATGGAATTGGTTTGGAAGACTTGGCGGCGGTCGCGTCGGTGGGAGGGGGCGCCAGCATACCCCTGGTCACACGGACCTTGTCGGAACAATCGGGCGCCTTGGTCATCACCGCACCGCGCCCACATCTGACCGCCGCCGTTGGCGCGGCGCTCCGGGCTGCCCGCGGCCCAGGCGACAGCGAGACGGCGTTGGCGCCCACCGCTGCCGGCTCGATCGCGGACGCGACGACGCGATCGAGCCTCGCTGCAGGCGCCGGGTCCCCACCGGCGTTGGCGTGGTCGGAGGCAGACGACGACTCCGGGATCATGCCGCTGCGCCCCGGTGAGTATTCGGACGAAGCGGTTCCTACGGTGGGCCCGCAAGCCAGTGTGGATCTCGCCTCCCAGTCGCGCGTGGCCGCCGCCGACGCCTGGTATCGCCGCCCAGCAGTGGTAGCAATCGGCACGGCGCTGGCGGTGCTGGCGGTCGCTGCCGGAATCATGATCACGTTGCGGCACACGTCGGGCGGCGCACCAAGCACGCCGACACCCAGCGTCAGCACCACAGTCGCGCCCACGAATCAGAGTCCCGGCTCATCCACGGACACCGGTACGCCGACCAGCAGCCCACCGTCATCGACCGCATCGGATACCGGAACACCCTCGTCGACGACTGGCGAGTCGACGACTAGCGAAACGCCCACGACTAGCGAAACGCCGACGACCACCACCAGCGCAGCTCCCACCACGACCACGTCCAGCCAAGCGAGCACCACGCCGGAGCCACCGGACCGGCGCCGATTTCCCCGGGAGCCGGTCGGGCCGCGGTTCTTCCCGCAGCCGGAACCCGGCTACCGTTAGTCGGCGTCTTCTTGCTGCTTTTCTTTACCGAACTTCGGATTGCCGTCGTCGTCTAGCCACTCGTTGACCGCGACACCGGTGATGGTCCCGCCGGTGCCGGGCAGGACCGCGGTCGGCCGGTCATCGTCGTAGGCCGCCCGCATCTTGCGAACCTCCTCCTTGCCTTCCTCGCTCAATTCAGGCTGGTCGGAGGCAGGATGCTCGTCGTCACTGCTGTCGGCCTTCGTTTGACCTTTTTCGTCGGCGCTCATAACTCTCCGTCCCGGCGACTTTGCCGTCACCTATCGGCGCTCCACGGTGACTACCCGCCCCGCAGACGGATCCAAACTGCGCGGCGCCTTCCTCCAGGTAGGTCAGTCAGATGTGGGGTAGTTGATCCCGGTCAGTTGCTCGGAGATCTCCCACAGTCGCCGACTGTCGGCATCGTCTTGGGCTCGTGCGGGCACCTTGGCGGATGTCGGCGCGGTTGCGGATCGCCACGATGACGTCGGCGCCCGCTCCGGACAGTCGACGGGCCAAACCGAAACCCAGGCAACTGTTGGATCCGGTGACGACGGCGAGCTTTCCAGACAGATCGGGCACGGTTGCGACGAGGTTGTTTGCCATCCGACCGTGTCCCTTTTCTTCGGCGCCTGATTTTAGTGTGCGCTTCGCGGCAGGCGATGACACACTTCACAGGTGAGCGGCGAAAGGCCTGCGAAAATCTCGCGAACTCTTGCCATCTGGTTGATGGTCATAGCGGTCCCTGGCTTCATTGCCACCCTGGTGCTCAACGCGTTCTTCCTCGACGACTATGACGCGTATGGGGAGGTGCCGATACCCGGTTCGGCCAGTCTGCACCTGCCCCAGGGCGAGGTGACCGTCAGCCTGCACACAGTGGTGATCGGCAGCCCGAACGGGGGCGGCCTGCCGGTTCCGCCGCTGGGCATCACGTTCGGCCCTCCCGACGGTGTTGCGCAGCCAGTGGTGACCGAAAACATCGGCAGCACAACCACGGTCAACAACGACGCGCACGTGCGGGTCTGGGTGGCCCAGGTCCCCGCCGAGGGCACCTACAACATCACCACCGACGGCAAGGTCAACGGTTTCATCGACCCGCGACTCGCCTTCGGTCATTCGAGTCCGATCGGTTTTCTGGTGTGGGTGTTCGTCGGCATGTTCGCTGTGGGCCTCATCGGATCGATCGTGGCGTCGAAGTGGTTGGGCCGCGTCCGCCGCAATGCCGCGCCCTCGGTCGCGGGGGTGCCGGACTACGGGTTTTCGGTTCCGCCGGTTGCGCCGGTCATTAAGCCGCCGCTGACCAGCGCCGCGTACGAGCCCAATGACGAGGGTGTTCGGTTGGAAAGGCTCAAAACGGTGGCGGCGCTGCGGGATTCGGGAGCGTTGACCGAAACCGAGTTCGAGGCCGAGAAACGCAGAATCCTCGGGGGCGGGTAGCGCCCCTTCTAGGTGATCAGTGGCCCTCTAGTGCCCCCGGGCCACCCATTCGTCGTAGTGCACGATTTCATCACCGATGCTGGTGGTGTCGCCGTGGCCGGTGTAGACGACGGTGTCGACAGGGAGAGCTCCGAGTCGGCCGGAGATCGACTGCAGGATGGTCGGGAAGTCGGAGAACGATCGCCCGGTGGCGCCCGGTCCACCGGAGAACAGCGTGTCTCCGCTGAATACGGCATTCAACTCCGGGGCGTACCAGCACACCGAGCCGGGGGAGTGCCCTGGGGTATGCAACGCGCGCAATTCGGTGCCGGCGACGCTGAGTGTTTGCTCATCCGAAACGGCGCGAAAGGCCTTGTCCGGGTGGGTCATCCGCCACAGCACATCGTCGCCGGAATGTAGCAGTATCGGCGCGTCGAGCGCGTCGCCGAGTTCGGGGGCCACGGTCACGTGGTCGTTGTGGCCGTGTGTGCACACCACCGCCACCACGTTGCGGCCACCGACGGCTGCCACGATCGGCTCGGCGGTGTGCGCCGCGTCGAAAACCACGACGTCGGAGTCGTCGCCGACCAGCCAGATGTTGTTGTCGACTTCCCAACTGCCACCATCGAGTTCGAAGGTGCCGTGGGTGACGATGCGTTGGATGTTGCCCATCACAGCATCACCACCGAGCGCAGCACCTTGCCGTCGTGCATTTTGCGGAACGCCTCCTCGACGTCGTCGAGACCGATGCGTTCGGAGACGAACTTCTCCAGCGGCAGCCGCCCCTGCAGGTACAGGTCGACCAGGGTGGGGAAGTCGCGTTCGGGCAGGCAGTCGCCGTACCAGGACGACTTCAGCGCGCCGCCGTGTGAGAAGAAGTCGATCAGCGGCATCTCCAGGCGCATGTCAGGTGTCGGAACACCTACCAGCACAACGGTTCCGGCGAGGTCTCGGGCGTAGAATGCCTGCTTCCAGGTTTCCGGGCGTCCGACCGCGTCGATGACCACGTTGGCGCCGAAACCGTCCGTGAGGTCCTGAATGGTCTTGACGACATCCAGTTCGCGAGCGTTGACGGTGTGGGTGGCGCCGAATTTGCGGGCCCAGTCCAGTTTGGTGTTGTCGGTGTCGACGGCGATGATCCGCTTGGCGCCGACCAGCGCCGCCCCGGCGATCGCCGCATCGCCCACGCCGCCGCAACCGATCACCGCGACCGTGTCGTCACGATTCACCGCGCCGGTGTTGATCGCCGCGCCCAGGCCGGCCATCACCCCGCAGCCCAGTAGGCCGGCCACTGCCGGGTCGGCCGCGGCGTCGACCTTGGTGCACTGGCCGGCGTGCACCAGTGTCTTCTCGGCGAACGCCCCGATCCCGAGCGCCGGAGTCAACTCGGTGCCGTCGGTGAGCGTCATCTTCTGCTCGGCATTGAAGGTGTTGAAGCAGTACTGCGGGCGCCCGCGTTTGCAGGCCCGGCACTGGCCACATACTGCGCGCCAGTTCAGGACGACGAAATCGCCCGGCTCGACCGCGGTCACGTGTGCCCCGACGGCTTCCACGGTGCCCGCCGCCTCGTGGCCGAGCAGGAACGGGAACTCGTCGTTGATGCCGCCGTCGCGGTAGGTCAGGTCGGTATGACACACCCCGCACGCGACGATGTCGACCACGACCTCGCCCGGACCAGGATCGGGGATGACGACGTCGACCGACTCGACAGGTTCGCCCTTTTTTCGTGAAATGACGCCGCGCACCAACCGACTCATGCCCACCAACCTAGTGCTTGGACGGTAGCCGGATTGCCCGGCTCGCCCCCTCGCCGCTGCGCGGCTGGGAGGTACCCCCACCTCTGCCGCTTCGTGGCCGCATCGTCGCCGGGCTAGGCTCCTGCGCGATGGCCGCACTTGATGCACTCGACGACTGGCCGGTACCGGCTGCGGCCGCCGCGGTGATCGGACCCTCGGGCGTGTTGGCCAGCCACGGCGACACGCAGCGGCAGTTCGCGCTCGCGTCGGTGACCAAGCTCCTGGTAGCTCGGGCCGCCCAGATCGCGGTCGAAGAAGGCGCGGTGGACCTCGACACTGCAGCCGGGCCACCGGGATCGACGGTCCGGCATCTGCTGGCTCATGCCTCGGGATTGGCGATGCACTCCGAACAGGCACTGGCCAAGCCCGGCGCCCGCCGGATCTATTCCAACTACGGCTTCGCGGTTTTGGCGGAGACCGTGCAGCAGGCGTCCGGGATCGAGTTCGGCCGCTATCTCGCCGAGGCGGTGTGCGAACCGCTGGGGATGACCGCCACCCGACTCGACGGCGGCGCTGCGGCCGCAGGCTTCGGGGCGACGTCGACGGTCGCGGATCTGGCGGCCTTCGCCGGCGACCTGCTGAGCCCAGCGACGGTATCGGGCTCCATGCACGCGGAGGCGACCACCGTGCAGTTTCCCGGCCTTGACGGCGTTCTACCCGGTTACGGCGTGCAGCGACCCAACGATTGGGGCCTCGGCTTCGAGATCAGGGACGCCAAATCACCGCACTGGACCGGCGCAGACAACTCGCCGGGCAGCTACGGCCATTTCGGCCAGTCGGGCACGTTGATCTGGGCGGATCCGCTGGCGAAGCTGGCGCTGGTGGTGCTCACCGACCGCGATTTCGGCGACTGGGCGCTGCCGGTGTGGCCGGCGCTCTCGGACGCCGTGCTGGCTAAATACAACTCGCACTAGCGCAACATGGGTCTCACGAGGCACAATAGACACGCAAGGCACAACATTTTTGCTCGTCGGATACACCAGGCCGTTGGGGAAGACGTCCCTCGTGGAGCCGAAGGAGCAACAGATGCGTGCGTCGAACCAGTTCGCTGACGTAACGACAGGCGTGGTCTACATCCACGCCTCGCCCGCCGCGGTATGTCCGCATGTCGAGTGGGCGTTGTCGTCGACCCTGGCCGCCAAGCCCAACCTCAAGTGGACCCCGCAACCGGCGATGCCCGGGCAGTTGCGCGCGGTCACCAATTGGGTCGGCCCGGTCGGTACCGGCGCCCGGTTGGCGAACGCCTTGCGTTCCTGGACGGTGTTGCGGTTTGAAGTCACCGAGGACCCCAGCGCCGGCGTGGACGGACACCGGTTCTGCCACACGCCGCAGCTGGGGCTGTGGAGCGGGGCGATGAGCGCCAACGGCGATGTGATGATCGGGGAGATGCGGTTGCGCTCGATGATGGCCGCCGGTGCCGACGCGCTGGCCGCCGAGTTGGACTCGGCGCTGGGTACGGCGTGGGACGAGGCGCTCGAGGCCTACCGCGACGGCGGTGACGGCGCCGAGGTTTCCTGGCTCAGCAGGGGAGTCGGCTAGCCAGCCCGCCGCAGCAGGTGCAGCGCGCCTCGCACCGCGGAGATCTGGGCGGGCAGGGCGCATGCGTAGTCGCCGTCGGCGTAGACATTGATGCCCGGCGAATCCACGTCGACCGTCGTCGCCCGCGCCGTTGTCACCTCGTCGAGATCGATGTGGCTGCCTTTGTAGACGGTAGGGAAGAGGCGTATCAACCGGGTCCGCGACGCCGAATGCACCATGGTGATGTCGAGTTGACCGTCGGTGTGATCGGCATGGGGGCAGATCAGCATTCCGCCGCCGTAGCTGCGGGTGTTGCCGAACGCGGCGAGCGTCAGGTCGGTGACGATCTCGTCGCGGCCGTCGAGCACCAGCCGGAAGGGCAGCAGCCGCAGCGCTGAGAGCTCGGCGAGCATGGCGAGGTTGTAGCGCATCCGACCGCGCGGCCAGCGCATCCGGTTGGCCCGGTCGGTGACCAGTGAATCGAATCCCGCGGCTGCGACGGTGCCGAACCATTTGGTCGTACCGTTGCGGTCGCGAATCCGGCCCAGGTCGATGGTCTGGGTCCAGCCATCGGCGACGACGTCGGCGGCGGCCACGGGATCCTTTGTCGGCAAGCCGAATTCGCGTGCGTGATCGTTGCCGGTGCCAGCCGGAATGATTCCCAACGGAGTATCGGTACCCGCCAGAGCTTGCAGTGCGTCGGCGATCACCCCGTCACCGCCGACGACCACCAGTGCGTCGGTGCCGTGTTCGACCGCGTCACGCAGCAGTCGGCGCGCGTGGTCGGCGTCTCGGCCGACGATTGCCACCACATCGACGTCACGCTGTTGCAGTCGCGCGATTGCCTTTTCGGCGGCATGCGGTGCGTTGCCATGTCCCGACGCCGGATTGGTCAGCACCGTCACCCGGCCAATCTGGCGCGGCGTTCTGCGCCGCTCTCCCCCGCAAGCGGGTGGGGGTACCTCCCACTCGTGGGGGCGTGCCCCAACCTCATCGCTGCGCTCTGCATCGTCGCGGCGCGTGCTCACGGGATCAGCTTGCCCGGGTTGAGAATCCCCGCGGGATCCAGTGTCGCTTTGACCGCCCGTAGCACCTGCACGCCCAGCTCGCCGACCTCGTCGCGCATCCAGGCCCGGTGGTCGGCGCCGACCGCGTGGTGATGGGTGATCGTCCCGCCGGAGGACACGATCGCGTTGCACGCAGCGGTTTTCGCGGCGCGCCATTGCTCGATCGGGTTGCCGCGTTGCCCGGCGACGACGGTGAAGTACAGCGAGGCGCCGGTGGGATACACATGCGAAATGTGGCACAGCACCAGCGCCGGTGTACCGGATTCGGCCAGTGCGCCCGTCAGGGCATCGGTGACGGCGGCCTTCAGCGCGGGCACGTTGGACCAGTCGGTGGCCGTCTCCAGGGTTTCGCAGAGCGCGCCGCCGGCCAGCAGTGCGTCACGCAGGTACGGCGCGCTAAATCGTCCGTGCTCCCAGGCCCGGGCCGGGGCTTCGCCCAGCGACGTGCCGCCGTCGGCGGCCATCAGCGCCGCGGTTTCGGCGTGCCTGCTCTCGGCGTGTGCCGGTGTGCCTTCGAACACGGTGATCGCCAGGCACCCGCCGGTGATCTGGTTCTCGCCGATGGACTCGGTGGTGGCCAGGTTGACGCCGGTCTCGGCTTCGTCGGACAGCCGGATCACGGTGGGGCCGGCGCCGGTCTGGGCGACGGCACGCAAAGCCGCAGTGCCGGTGGCGAAGTCGGGGAACGACCACGCCTCATAGAGGGTGGCTTGCGGTGTGGGGTGCACCCGCACCCGCACTCGGGTGATGATGCCGAAAACGCCCTCCGAACCGATGACCAGTTGGCGTAAATCCGGGCCGGCCGCCGACTGCGGTGCACGGCCCAGGTCCAGCACGCCGGCGGGTGTGACCGCACGCAGTCCGCGGATCATGTCATCGAACCGGCCGTAACCCGCCGAATCCTGGCCCGACGACCGGGTCGCGGCAAAGCCGCCCAGGCTGGCGAATTCGAAGCTCTGCGGAAAATGCCCGAGTGAAAACCCTTGCGCGCCAAGCATTTGCTCGGCCGTCGGCCCGGTGACGCCGGCACCGAACTCGGCTTCACCGGATACCTCGTCGAAGGCCAGCAGTTGGTCGAAGCGCCGCAGATCCAGCGACACCACAGCGCGGAACTCGCCGCGCAGGGGATCAAGTCCGCCGACCACACTGGTGCCGCCGCCGAACGCGACGACGGCGACGCCGTGCTGAGAGCAGTACCGCAGGATCGCGGCAACCTCGTCTTCGGTGCCAGGCAGCAGCACCGCGTCGGGAGCATCCTGAATGCCGGAGCTTTTGCGTCGCAGCAGATCCAGCGTGGACTTGCCGCCGGCGTGCAACAGCCGGTCCCGGTCGCCGATGCGGCAGTAGTCCGGCCCCACGATGGCGGCCAGCGCCTCGCGGTGGCCGTCCGCCAACTCCGACGGTCGTAGTTGCACCTGATCGGCGTCGAGTTCCGCTTCGGCCGATTCCGTGACGCCCAGGGCCTGCACCAACAGCGAGCGGATGCCCTCCGAGAGGGGTTTGGCTTGGTCGGGATCGCCCCAGGCATTCCATTTCATCGGTGGCAGCAGGTCGGCAGGCATGCGTTACAGTATTACATATGCTGTCAATCAGTAACGTCCCCGTGGACGTCGGTGATCGAATACTGGCCGCGGCGGCGAGCTGCGTGGTCGATTTCGGGGTCGAGCGCGTGACGCTGGCGGAGATCGCGCGCCGCGCCGGGGTGAGCCGTCCGACCGTGTATCGCCGCTGGCCGGACACCCGCTCAGTATTGGCGGCACTGCTGACCAGCCACATCACTGCCGCGGTGCGTGAAGTGCCGGCGCGCGGAAGCGGCCGTGCGGCGCTGGTTGATCGGGTGGTCACCGTCGCCGAGCGACTCAGGAGCGACGACCTGGTGATGGCGGTGCTGCGTTCGGAGTTGGCGCTGGTCTACATCGCCCAACGGCTCGGCAGCAGCCAACAGATGCTGATCGACGCGATCGCCGACGGTGTGCGAGCCGGCCAGCGCGACGGCAGTGTGCGGTCCGGTGACCCCCGCCAACTGGCCGCGATGGTGTTGCTGATCACCCAGTCGACGATTCAGTCCGCCCAGATCGTCCACCCGATTCTGGACGCTGATGCGCTGGCGGCCGAACTGGCCTACTCACTGAACGGGTACCTGTCATGACATCGACTGCGCTGTACGCCGCGCGCCGTGACGCCGACCTGGCCGCGCTGGCCGAGGGCGCCCCCATCGATGTCGTCGTGATCGGCGGTGGCATCACCGGTACCGGCATCGCGCTGGACGCAGCCTCCCGAGGATTGCGGGTGGCGCTGGTGGAAAAGCACGACCTGGCATTCGGTACCAGTCGTTGGAGCTCCAAGCTGGTCCACGGCGGGCTGCGCTATCTGGCCACGGGCGATGTCGGGATCGCTCGGCGCAGCGCAGTCGAGCGTGGGATCCTGATGGCGCGCAACGCTCCTCATCTGGTTCGGGCAATGCCGCAGCTGGTCCCGCTGCTGCCGTCGATGGGCCGCATGGAGCGGGCATTGGTGCGGGCCGGGTTCGTTGCCGGCGACGTGTTGCGTAAGACAGCGGGCACGTCGGGGTCCATTTTGCCTCGTTCACAACGTGTCTCGGCGCAGCGTGCCATCGATATGGCGCCGGCTGTTCGGCGCGATGGTCTCGACGGCGGGCTGCTGGCCTACGACGGGCAACTGATAGACGACGCCCGACTGGTCGTTGCGGTCGCGCGTACCGCGGCGCAGCAGGGTGCCCGGATCTTGACGTACGCAGCGGCCTCCGAGGTCACCGGGACGTCGTTGCGACTGACCGACCAGCGGACCAGCGAATCGTTCGACATCTCCGCATGCGCCGTCATCAACGCGACCGGGGTCTGGGCGGGTGAGATCGACCCGTCGCTCATGCTGCGTCCCAGCCGTGGCACCCATCTCGTATTCGACGCCAAGGCCTTTGGCAATCCCACTGCGGCGCTGACGATTCCGATACCCGGTGAGCTCAACCGGTTCGTGTTCGCCATGCCCGAACAGCTGGGCCGGGTCTATCTCGGGCTGACCGATGAGGAGGCGCCCGGACCGATTCCCGATGTGCCGCAACCTACCTCGAGCGAGGTCAAATTCCTGCTCGACGTGGTGAACACTGCGCTGGACGTCACGCTGCACAGTGCCGACGTGATTGGCAGCTACGCCGGATTGCGTCCGTTGATCGACACCGGAACGGGCCGCACCGCCGACGTGTCCCGCGAGCATGCCGTCGTCGAGTCGCCGTCAGGGGTTATCAGCGTGATCGGCGGCAAGCTCACCGAGTACCGGCACATGGCCGAGGACGTGCTCGACCGGGCGATCGCGTTGCGAGGTCTGGAAGCCAGCGAGTGCCGGACCCGAAATCTGCCGCTGGTCGGGGCGCCGGCGAACCCGGGGTCGACGACTGCACCGATGGCCGGACTGCCCGAATCGCTGGTGCTGCGCTACGGGGCTGAGGCGGTCAACGTGATCGCCGCCGCCACCTGCGAGCGACCCGCCGACCCCGTCGCCGACGGAATCGACGTGATCCGTGCGGAATTCGAGTACGCCGTCACCCACGAGGGTGCGCTGATCGTCGACGACATCCTGGACCGTCGTACCCGGATCGGACTGGTGAGCGCGGACCGAGAGCGGGTGGTTGGCGTGGCCGAGGAACTTTTGCCCCGCTTGGCGTAACTGCGGGGCAGGCTCAGGATGCCTTATTCAGCAAGAACTCGATGTTATTGGCGCCAGGTTTGGTGTCTGGACTTTTCTCGTCACTATTGAGTATTACGAAACCGGAGCCTTTCGGATGCGGCGTAGTAATCAGAATTGTTTCGTCTGCCATGCTGACTTTTCGCGGCTTCACGATGTCGTCGTTCAAGTGGGCAAATAGGTTGTGGTCCATGGTGCCGGCGTTCCAGGCGCGGAATTTTTTGCCCATAACCGTGATTACGCTGCTGGTCCACTTGCTCTCATCCGTTGGGATCGCCGACTTGTCGATATCTGTGCGGGCCTGCGCCTGCAGCCTGCTGATATGGATATGAAGTTGATTCCTGCTCCGGTTGTCCGCGGACTCGATGCCCAGCGCCCAGTCAGTACCGGTAGGCAGCAGACCAAGGTTATCGAAAGCGTCTTTAAAATAATTGGGTGCGTCGGAGTCCAGCAGATTGGGACATTCGATACCCGATTCCCGAATGGCAGCGAGGAGGAGATAGTTGTAGGTGGTCTTCTTGGGCTCTGTTCCGTCATGCGTGGCATATCCGAGCTCGCGTTTATCATTAGGCCAGACGACTTTTATATTGTTGCCCTTACTGTTGGGTTTGGCATCTTTGACGTCGTTCCAGAGGTCGATGTCGTCTTGGGGATTGCCGCACGGCGGGCCGGGCCAGGATGTGGCGCTGTGGGCTGCTGGCGCCGACCAGCTTGCCAGAGTGCTTCCGGCGAGTACCGCGAAGGCAGCGCATGACGAGCCGAAGGCCCGGAAAACCTGGCGGTTGATCATGGAACGACCCTTCCTACGTCGAAATAGTGTCGGGAGCATACGCTGAGCTGCGCGTACTGCGAGTCTTTTTCAGTCGGTTTGTTAGGCAGATGCCTAACAAACTCCGGGGCGCACTGTCCGTCGATGACATCCTGGATCGCCGCACCTGGATCGGTCGGGCGACCGCCGACCGGGAACGCTCCGTCGGTGCGGCCGAGGAGTTTCTGTCCTAGTTCGGCGGAGCGAGCGCGATACCATGGAACGGAACTGATCCGTATCGGCTAAGGGCGGACCAATGGAACAGGCGGCACGCGTCCCGCGTCCGGCACGAAGCCCGGGACGTCTCGATCGGTCATTGGACGCAGCCATCCTCGAGGCGGCACTGGCTGGTGTGGCGGAACTGGGTTATGACCGGTTGAGCATGGACGACATCGCTTCTCGCGCCGGCGTCGGTAAGGCTGCGATATATCGTCGTTGGCCATCGAAGGCCGTGGTGGTGGCCGATGCGATCGCCCACTGGCGACGACGACTCGGACCCTTGGAGCCGCCCAACACCGGCAGCCTGCGCGGCGACATAGAGGCGCTGGTTGCAGCCGTACCTGACCTAAATGAGTCTGATGTCAGCACAATTCAGGTCATTGTCGGGGTCGCGACGGCAGCGATGCACCATCCCGTCCTGGCGGCTGCTCTGGACGACCTTGTGCTTTCCACCCCACGGCAGGTGGTCCGAGCCGTGCTCGACCATGCGGTGGACCGCGGAGAAATCCCGGCCGGCCGGGATCTGAGTCTGATCCCCGACGCGGCCCTGGGTCTCAACGTACTGCGGGTGATGACGGGACGGCCGATCGACCGGGTGTACGTCCGGCGCGTGCTCGAGGACGTGATCCTGCCGCTTACCGGCGCACCGGCGCCGTGATCCTTGCGCATTGCGCCCGACAGTGCCACATTGATCTAGACGGAACTGATCCGTTCCGTATAGAAAAGGGGCGGCGATGAACGTCGAGCATTCCCCGGTCCTGATCGTCGGCGCCGGAGCGGCCGGCCTGGCCACCTCCGCCCTGCTGGCCAAGTACGGGGTCAGATCGCTGCTGGTGGAAAAGCGGCCCAAGATCTTCATCTACCCCAAGGCCCGCAACTTGAGCTTTCGCAGCCTGGAGATCCTCCGGGGTCTGGGCCTGGGTGACGAGGTCCATGCGGTGGCCGACCGAGTTTCAGACATGGTCGTCAAGCCGACGCTGAACAGCGCGGAAGAGAAGCTGGCCATCGACATCGAGGCGTTCTTCGCCGGCCTGGATCAGCTGAGCCCGGAGCCCACCGTGCAGTACTGCCCGCAGAGCAGCCTCGAGCCGATGCTGCTCGCCGACACCCGTCGGCGTGGCAGCGAAGTGCGCTATGGGACGGAACTTTGCTCGTTCGAGCAGGACGATTCCGGCGTGACGGTGGTGCTTCGCGACCTGCAATCCGCGGAGTCCGAGACGGTCCGGGCCGACTATCTGATTGCCGCGGACGGCGTGCACAGCAGGATCAGGGAATCGCTCGGCGTCACAACGTCTGGCTACGGAGCATTGCCGATCTTCGTCGTGTTCATCTACTTCCGCGCGCCCTGGCGAAAGTTCGTGCCGCACCTCAGCGATGGCGATGGCGTACAGGTCAAAAATCCAGACGTGGACGGCATATTCCTGGTGGCCAAGGACGACCTGGGCATGTTCATCACCACCTACTTCCCCGGCGAGGGCGAGACCGCGGCGCAATTCACTCCGCAGTACTGCGGCGAAGTGCTCACCAAGGCCGTCGGCGAGCAGATCGATCTCGAAGTCATCGAGGCTGCGGCGTGGCAGCCATACGAGCAAGTTGCCGACCAATTCCAATGCGGGCGAGTATTTCTCGTCGGAGATTGCGGACACACCATGCCGCCGTTCAAAGCCGGAGGCGCGAACACCGCCATTCAAAGCGCACACAACCTCGCCTGGAAGCTGGCCGCTGTCTTGAAGGGATGGGCGGGCGCGGCGCTACTGGCCAGCTACCACGCCGAGCGCCATCCCGTCGGGCGGTTTGCCGCTCGCCAGTCGCTCACCGGGCCGACAGTCGGCCTGCTGCGACTTCAGGAACAGGGTCCGGGATTGCCGCCGGAGGAGGAGGCTTCGATGTTCTCCTTGCTGGTCGGCTATCAGTACCGCTCGGCTGCAGTCGTTTCCGGTCAGCCCGCGGCCGCTGACCCAGACGACGTGTCGTTGGTCGACGAACTGCGCGGCCAACCCGGCACCCGGCTGCCACATGTGTGGGTGCAGCAGGGCGGCCGGCGCGTGTCGACGCTGGATGTGGTCGGCCACGGCTTCACCTTGCTCACCGGCGACGGCGACTCCTCATGGGCCGATGCCGCCGCGTCGGTGTCGGTCGACCTCCGCGTCCCGATCACGGTTCATCACATCGGGTCTGCGGGCGATGTCCGCGACGTGGACGACTCGTGGGCGCAGGCGACCGGCCTCTCACCCGACGGAGCCCTGCTCGTGCGTCCCGACGATTTCGTCGGCTGGCGCGCTGACCGGCTTCCGGATCACCCCGAACACCGTCTGCGCCAAGTGCTTTCGGCCATCCTGGGCAGGGCGTCGTGACCGCACGGTCAGTCTCGCGAGTCGTGGCGCTGGAAGAGGCGTTCCTGCATCCACGAGTGTGGGACTTGTTTCCCGTTTCGCTGCAACGGACATACGAGCCGGTCCGGGCCCGGCTCAGCGACGTCGGAGCCGAACGGATTCGCGCGATGGACGCCGCGGGAATCGACGTGCAGGTGCTCTCGCACGTTCAGCCCGGAATTCAACTGCTCGGCGACGACCAGGCCGAGCACGCGGTCGCGGTCTGCCGCGAAGTCAACGACTGGTTGGCCGAAGCGGTGGCTGCGCACCCGAACAGGTTCGCCGGCTTCGCCATGCTGCCGACCCAATCGGCGCAAGGCGCGGCTGAGGAACTGCGGCGAGCCGTGATCGACCTCGGCTTCAAAGGCGCTTTGATCAACGGTCACACCAACGGGCGTTACCTGGACGACCCGTCGTTCGAAGTGCTTCTGGCTCAGGCTGAATCACTGGATGTGCCCATCTATATTCATCCCACCGATCCGCCTCGGCCGGTGACGGATGTCTACTATGCACCCTTCGACTTCGCGCTGGTGCCGACCTGGGGCTGGCCGGTGGAGACCGGAACGCACCTGCTCAGGTTGATCTGCGCCGGTGTGTTCGACCGTCATCCGAATCTGAAGATCATCGTCGGCCACATGGGGGAGCTGATCCCGTTCTGCTTCACCAGAGTCAACCTCGGCTTGACGATGGCCGGATGGCTGGGTGCGCCCGAATCCGACGTGATGCCAATGCGCAACAATGTCGGCTACTACTTACGCGAGAACGTCTTCATCACCAGCAGTGGGGTTTTCGACATCCCAGTGTTCGAGTGCGCCCGGGCCATGCTGGGCTTGGACAACTTAATGTTCTCCGTCGATTACCCATTCCAGGACAACTTCGCCGCGACGGAGTTCCTGCAGCGATGCGACCTGTCGCCGCAGGACAAGGAGTGGTTCGCGCATGGCACCGCAGAGAAGCTGCTGAAGCTCGGAGCCGGCCACGACAGCCGTCGCGACCGGCCAGCCGCCGTCGGGAAGAAATGGTACCGGTTAACCAGCCGCGCCAGGTCAAAACTCGGCAGGGCGCTGATCTCAGCCCTCGTCAAATAGCGCGTGGGCGTACCGATTACAGCGGGATGTTCTTGTGCCGTCCGCGCCGTGCCGGCGCCTCGGCCAGGGCCGCGGTGAGCTTGCTGCGAGTGTGGGCGGGGTCGATCTTCTCGTCGACGACGCCGATCTCGATGGCGTTGTCCACGCCGCCGGCGATCCGCTCATGCTCGGCGGCGAGCTCGTCATGCAACGCTTCGCGCTCGTCGTCGGCCGCGGCCGCCAGTTTCTTCTTGTGTAGAATGCCAACGGCAGCCTTGGCGCCCATCACGGCAACCTCGGCGTCCGGCCAGGCGAAGACCTTGGTGGCGCCCAAAGAACGAGAGTTCATCGCGATGTAGGCCCCGCCGTAGATCTTCCGGGTGACCAGGGTGACTCGCGGGACGGTGGCCTCGCCGAACGCGTGCAGCAGTTTTGCCCCGCGGCGCACCACGCCGCCCCACTCCTGGTCCACACCTGGCAGATAGCCGGGAACGTCGACGATCACCACCAGCGGGATGCCGAACGCATCGCAGAGCCGTACGAAACGCGCTGCCTTCTCGGCGCTTTCGGAGTTCAGGCAACCGCCGAGCCGCAGCGGGTTGTTGGCCAGGACGCCGACCGTGCGTCCCGAGAGCCGGCCGAGGCCGACCACCATCGACGGCGCCCACTTGGCCTGGAACTCGTCAAACGGCGCGTCGTCGTCGAGCAGTGCGACGACAAGCGGGTGCACGTCATAAGCCCGCCTCGGCGATTCCGGCAACAGCGCGTGCAGATCAGTGTCATGCGCCTCGGCCTTGCTGCGGTCGAAATGTCCTTGCTGGCAGAACAATCCGACCAGCCGGCGACCACGCTCGTAGGCGTCGGACTCGTCGTCGGCGACGATGTGGCACACCCCGGACTTCTTGTGGTGGGTGTCCGGGCCGCCGAGTGAAGCCATGTCGACGTCTTCGCCGGTGACACTGCGCACGACGTCGGGCCCGGTGACGAACACCCTGCCCTCCGGCGCCATGATGACGACGTCGGTGAGCGCCGGCCCGTAGGCCGCGCCGCCGGCAGCGAAGCCGACCACGACCGAGATCTGCGGGATGTATCCGGACGCCCGGATCATCGCCTCGAACACCAATCCGACCGCGTGCAATGCGCGCACGCCCTCGGCCAGCCGCGCGCCACCGGAATGCCAGATGCCCACGATCGGGCTCTGGTCTTCGATGGCGGTGTCGTAGGCGTCGACGATGTGGGTGCAGCCCTCCAGCCCCATGGCGCCACCCATCACGGTGCCGTCGGTGGCAAACGCGATGGTGCGCAGGCCGTTGACGGTGCCTGCGGCAGCGAGCACTCCGGAGCGGTCACGCTCATGCAGCAGTCGGAGGCTGCCGTTGTCGAAAAACCTGCTGAGTCGCAGCAATGGATCGCGCGGATCGAGCGACTCGTCAACAGCCTCTGGGGCCAAGGTCGTCATCGCATGTCTCCTGTGTCGGTGCTAATGGGTGGTGCGGTGGTTAGTAGCGGCCAAAGGTGATTGCGACGTTGTGCCCGCCGAATCCGAACGAGTTGTTGATTGCGTACTTGTAGTCACCGGTCCGCGGCTTACCCGCCACGACGTCCAGGTCGATCTCCGGGTCCAGGTTCACCAGGTTCAGGGTGGGCGGAATGACCTGGTCCCGCAATGCCAACACGGTCAAGATCGATTCGACCGCGCCGACCGCACCAACTGAGTGACCGAGTGCGCCCTTGGGTGCATACACCGCCGCGTTTCCGCCGTGCGCGCCAAGGGCCCTGTTGATGGCCTTGCCTTCGGCCACGTCGCCGACCGAGGTGCCGGTGGCGTGGGCATTGACATGGTCGATGTCGGCTGGGGTGATGCCCGCGAGCTGGATGGCACGCGTCATCGCGTGCCCGGCGCGCTCACCGTTGGGGTCCGGCGCCACCATGTGGAAGCCGTCCGAAGTGATGCTGGCCCCCATGATTCTGGCCAGGATGTTCGCTCCGCGCGCCTTGGCGTGCTCCTCGGTTTCGATCACCATCAACGCGCCGGCCTCGCCGAACACAAACCCGTTGCGGTCTTTGTCGAACGGGCGGCAGGCACCGGGCGGGTCATCGTTGTTCGTCGACATCACGATGCGCATCTGGGCGAACGCGGCGATGGGCACCGCCTCGATCCTGGTCTCGACGCCACCGCAGATCGCGATGTCGGCCTCCCCGAGCGCGATCTGCTGCCAGGCGTGGGCGATGGCTTCCGAACCGGAGGCACACGCCGATACCGAGGTCATCACGCCGGCTTTGGCCGCGCGCTGCAGTCCGATCGCCGCCGCCGCGCCGTTGGGCATGTACATCTGCACAGCCAACGGGGAGACCGCCTTCAGGCCACGTTCGCGCATGCCGTCGTAGCTGAAAATCAGCTCCTCGCTCGAACCCATCCCGGTGCCAACCGAGACCAGCAACCGGTTGGTATCGACCTCGGGTGAACCGGCGTTCTCCCACACTCGGCGGTTCAGCACGGTGGCCATCTTCTGCAGATAGCCCATCCGGCGGTTCTCGACGCGGTTCAGCTGGCTGTCGAATTCCTCACGCAGATGCCCACCGATGCGGACCGGCAGGTCGAACTCCTTCACGAACGGGTCCTCGAGCGTCCGGATACCGCTTTGCCCGTCCAGCAACAACTTCCACGTGGTTTCCGGGTCGGTTGCCAGAGCCGTCGTCAAAGCAATGCCGGTGACGACGATATCGGGAAAACCATTCCCGGTAGCCAACTTTGACGGTGTTGTCATAGGAACTACGAACGTTTCCTTTCTTGCTCGTCCCGCTCAGTAGCGCCCGAAGGCCAATGCGACGTTGTGTCCGCCGAAGCCGAACGAGTTGTTGATGGCGTACTGGTAGTCGCCGTAACGTGGCTCGCCCGCGACGACGTCGAGGTCGATCTCGGGATCAGGCGTCTCGTAGTTAAGTGTCGGCGGAATCACGCCATCTCGCAGCGCCAGCACCGTCAGGATCGACTCCAGCGCGCCCACCGAGCCGATGGAGTGACCCAGCGCGCCCTTCGGCGCATAGACGGCGGCCTGATCGCAGCCGGCCACCCGCAGCGCGTTGGCTTCTGCCGTATCGCCGATCGGTGTGGCGGTCGCGTGCGCGTTGACGTGGTCGACGTCCTTGGGGGCGAGACCCGCAAGCTCCAGCGCCCGCGTCATCGCCCGTCCGGCACGCACACCGTCCGCGGCCGGAGCCACCATGTGGAAGGCGTCCGACGTGATACCGGCACCCATCAATCGGGCCAGCGGCTTGGCGCCCCGGGCCTTGGCGTGCTCTTCGGTTTCGATGATCATCAGCGCGCCTGCCTCGCCGAACACGAACCCGTCGCGATTCTTGTCGAACGGCCGCGACGCCCCTTCGGGATTGTCGTTGCGGGTGGACATCGCCCGCATCATGGAGAACGCCGCGATGGGCAGCGCCTCGATGTTGCCCTCGACCCCGCCGCAGACCGCGAAGTCCGCGTCGCCCATGACGATTTGTCGCCATGCGTGCGCAATGGCCTCCGAGCCCGACGAACAGGCCGATACCGGTGTCATCACCCCGGCGCGGGCGCCGAGCTGCAGACCGACGACGGCCGCAGCGCCGTTGGGCATGATCATCTGCACGGCGAGCGGGGACACCTTGCGAGGCCCGCCCTCGTTCATCAGGTCATAGCTCTCGACGATCTTCTCGGCGCCGCCCAGACCGGTGCCGACCACGACCGAAAACCGGTCCGGGTCGACCTCGGGGCTGCCTGCGTTCTCCCACAATTGGCCGCTGAGGTGCTTGGCCAGCCGCTGGACGTACGACATACGTCGCAGGTCCAGCCGGCCCATGTGGTCGTCGACGGACTCTTTGAGGTGCCCGCCGATTCTGACCGGCAGATCCCACTTCGTGACGAACTCGTCTTCGAGCACGCGGATGCCGGATTCCCCGGCCAACAGACCCTTCCACGTGCCCTCGATGTCCGGCGAGATCGAAGTCGTCGCCGTGACGGCGGTTACCACAACACTGGGGTAACCACCGTTAGCAGTGGAAGGTTTGGTCACTGGGAGGGGCTTTCCGACTCGAACTTCGCCCGCAGCGCCTGGGCGGCTTCGGGGTTCTCTTCCTCGAGCTTCTGGATGTAGTTGACCACGTCACCGACGGTGCGCAGGCCGGCCAGATCCTCGTCGGGGATCTTCACGCCGTACTTGTCCTCGGTCTGCACGGCGATCTCGACCATGGACAGCGAGTCGATGTCGAGGTCGTCGACGAACGACTTCTCCGGGGTGATCTCCGACGGCTCGATACCGGTGACCTCCTCGATGATCTCGGCGATCCCGGCGATGATTTCTTCTTGACTGACAGACACGTTCAGTTCCCTTCGTAATGTGTTGTGTACTACTGATCTAACGTGCGATATGCGGTTGTAGAGGTGGATAGGTCTGGCGAAATGGCCTGGCGGCCAGGGGGCTACAGCGCCGTTACACCGTCCAGGTCTGCGGGGGTCTTGACGGCGCGCGTCGGTACCCCGCGAAGTTCACGCTTGGCGATGCCGGACAGCGCGCCGGCTGGCGGGAACTCGACGATCGCCGTGACACTTCGCTCACGCAGAGTCTCGGAGCACAGGTCCCAGCGCACCGGCCGGGTCAACTGTGCGACAAGCTTTTCCATCGCATCGTCAGCAGAGCTCACCGGCTTGCCGTCGCGGTTGGACAGCAGAACGGCGGTCGGCTCAGCGGTCGTTACGTTCTGCACCGCCGCGGCGTAGCCATCGAGGGCGGAGGCCATGAATTCGGTGTGGAAGGCACCGGCGACGCCAAGCGCACGCACCCGCGCCTTGGCCGGCGGGTCTTCGGCGAGCTTGTCCAGCGCGCTCAGCCGACCGGCGGCCACGATCTGACCGGCGGCGTTGCGATTGGCCGCGACCAGATCGAGTTCTTCGAGACGGGCAAGCACCTCGGCCTCGTCGCCGCCCAGCACCGCGGACATGCCGGTCGGCTCGCTGGCGCAGGCCTTCGCCATCTCCGCACCGCGGGTGGCGGCCAGCGCCACGGCGTCATCGGCGGAGATCACCCCGGCGATCGCGTACGCGGCGATCTCACCGACCGAATGGCCTGCAACGATGACCTCTTCGGTATCGGAGCCGGCCACCAGCCCTCGCCCGGTCAGTTCTCCGTGCGCCAGCAGCGTGGCGGCGACGATGAGCGGCTGGGCAATCGCGGTGTTGGTGATCTCCTCAGTCGAGGCGGTGGTTCCCAGTCGTGCCAGATCCAGTCCGCTGGCCGCCGACCACGACGCCAACCGGTCGGCCGCCGACCACGACGCCAACCGGTCGGCCGCGCCGGGCAGTTCCAGCCACGGCGACAGCATTCCCTCGGTCTGCGACCCTTGTCCGGGCGCGAGCAATGCGATCACGTGTTTAAGAGAACACTGTGAACACCTCTTAGTGTGGTGTAACAGAATATGAACCTTGTCTTAGGTTTTTGTGGAAACCCGACAAAAAGGCACGCAATGCGACGCGAACGTGATCGTGCCGCGATCTGTTACTCGGCTACCGCGGTCTTAGCGTGAGCAAGCAGGTCTATTTCCGACGTCGGCGTGACTGGTATCACAACGTTGTTGGCGAGGCTGGACTGCTGCGTCTGGTAGGTCAGGTGGCCCACAGTGGCGGCCACCCGCAGGACATAGGCGTCGCGTGGCTGGGTGGGATCGCGGCCGGTGAAGTCGGCGATCCGGCGCAACCGATAACGCACAGTATTTGGATGAACGAACAACGCGCGCGCGCAGGCTTCGATCGCGCCGCCGCAGTCGAGGTAGGCGTCCAGCGTCTCGCCGAGGGTGGGACCTGCGTCCGCCAGGGGCCGCATCACATCGGTGTGCAACGCCGCGACCGCGGACGCATCGCCCATCAGGGCCCGCTCGGGCAGCAGTTCGCGCGCCAGGACGGGCCGCGGCGCACCTCGCCAGCCGGCGACGGCGTTCATCCCGGATATTGCTTCGCTGGCGCTGTGGTACGCAGCGGTCAGCATCGGTGCCGTCGGCCCGATGACGACCGGACCATCGGAAAACGCGCCCAGTAGATCCCCGAAGACTTTGTCTGTGGGTGTCAGCTGCCCGGACACGATCGCCACCAGCCAGGTGCCGTGCACGTCGGTGAGCGCGGCGCGGCCGTGGCGTAGCGCGATGTCCCGAACGTCTTGGCTGGCGTGGCTTTCCCGGCCCGGCGCCGGAGTTCCCACGACCACCGTCGCCGGAGCGGTGGTGTCCCAGTTCAGCGCGGCCGCCCGCGACAGCAACTCGGGGCCGGTGTCGCCACGTACCACGGCGTCGACGACGCTGGCCTCCATTCGGCTGTCCCAGCTACCTCGCGCTTCGGCGGCGTCGGCGTAGGCCGTGGCGGCGCTGAAGGCAAGGTCGCGGCTGTACTTGAGAATCCCGACCGTCAGCGCGGTCAACTGTTCGTCCGAGCGGGCCATCAGCGGCGCGACTTCTTCGAAGAACTCCATGGTGACCCGCAGCATGTCGACCGAGTGGCGCAGCGCGATCCGCCGGGTCAGATCCTGTGGCATCAGCTCGAATGCGCGAGCGGTGTAGTTGACGTTGCTGCGCGGATCGGTCATCCACTCCACGAAGTTCGCGACGGCGGTCTGCACGACCAGCGCCAGGCTGGCCCGCTGGGATGCTTCCAGTTCGGCGAAGAATGGCAATCGGTCCTGCATGGCCAACACCGCTTGGGTGGAGAACCGACCGGAATACTGCTTGAGCCGCCGCAGCAGCGACTCCGGAACGTTCTCCAGCAACTCCAGCGTTGACCCGGGCATCGCAAATTGCTTGTCGGTCACCCCTAAAATCTACGCCAGTTTTGTGGATGTTTTCTCTAAAGATCGTGCGAGTTAGGCGCCCGGCCCGGGGTCGGATGTCTGCGCCGGCGCAGCCTGGACGTCGTCGATCCGGTACTGGCGCGCGGCTGCCACCGCTACCGACGGGTCGATCCGACCCTCGCGTGCCAGCGCCTCGAGCACCGCGACGACCTGAGATTCGGCGTCGGTGTTGAAGAAGCGGCGCGCGGCCGGCCGGGTATCGGAGAAGCCGAACCCGTCGGTGCCCAGCGTGACGAAGCGGCCGGGTACCCATGGCCGGATCTGTTCGGGGACGGCGCGCATCCAGTCCGATACGGCGATGAACGGTCCCGTCGATCTCGAAAGGGCCTTCGTGACGTAAGCCTCACCCGCCGGACGGTCCGGGTGCCGCAGTTGTTCCTTCTGGATGGCAACGCCGTCCCGGTTGAGCTCGCTCCAACTCGTCACCGACCACACGTCAGCGGCGACGTCCCATTCGGCGGCCAGCATGTCGGCGGCTCGCAGCGCCGAGGGCATGGCCACTCCCGAAGCCAGGATGTCGGCGGTGTTGGTGCGGCTTTCGGTGGCGGGCCGATACCGGTAGGTGCCCCGCAGCAGGCCTTCGGGGTCGAAGTCCGCCGGCTCCGGTGGTTGTACGTACGGCTCGTTGTAGATGGTCAGGTAGAAAAAGATGTTCTCGGCGTTGTCGCCGTACATGCGGGCCAGCCCGCTCTCAATGATGTGCGCGATCTCGAAGGCGAAGGCGGGGTCGTAGGAGACCACCGCCGGATTGGTGGCCGCCAGCAGCGGCGAGTGGCCGTCGGCGTGCTGCAGGCCTTCGCCGGTCAGCGTGGTACGCCCTGCGGTCGCCCCGAGCAGGAAGCCCCGCGACATCTGGTCGGCGGCGGCCCACAGGCCGTCGCCGGTGCGCTGGAAGCCGAACATCGAGTAGAAGATGTAAATCGGGATCATCGGCTCGTTGTGCGTCGAATAGGACGTGCCGGCCGCGGTGAACGACGCGACCGATCCGGCCTCGTTGATGCCCTCGTGCAGGATATGGCCGGTCGTACTTTCCTTGTAGGCCAGCATGAGTTCGGCGTCGACGGCGGTGTAGAGCTGGCCGTTGCGGTTGTAGATCTTCAGTGACGGGAACCACGAGTCCATCCCGAACGTGCGCGCCTCGTCGGGGATGATCGGCACGATGCGCGGCCCAATTTCTTTGTCGCGCAACAGTTCTTTGAAGGTTCGCACTGTTGCCATGGTGGTGGCCACTTCCTGGTGCCCCGAACCCTTCTTCAACGGCCCGTAGATGTCGCGGCCCGGCAAGGTCAGCGCCTTGGACTTGGTGCGCCGCTCGGGCAAGAAGCCGCCCAGAGCGTGGCGACGTTCGAGGAGATAGCGGATCTCCGGGGCCTCGGGACCCGGGTGGTAGTACGGCGGCAGGTAGGGGTCCTTCTCCAGTTGCTCGTCGCTGATCGGGATCCGGATCGCGTCCCGGAAGTCTTTGAGGTCTTGCAGCGCAAGCTTTTTCATCTGATGCGTCGCGTTGCGGCCCTGGAAGTGAGCGCCCAGCGAGTAGCCCTTGATGGTCTTGGCCAGGATCACCGTCGGCTGGCCATCGTGGTCGACGGCGGCGCGGTAGGCGGCGTAGACCTTGCGGTAGTCGTGACCACCCCGCTTGAGGTTCCAGATCTCGGAGTCGGTCATCGGCTCGACGAGTGCTTTGGTGCGCGGATCGCGACCGAAGAAGTGGTCGCGCACGTAGGCGCCGTCGTTCGCCTTGTACGTCTGGTAATCGCCGTCAGGAGTTGCGTTCATCAGGTTGACCAGCGCGCCGTCGCGGTCGGCGTGCAGCAGCGCATCCCACTCCCGCCCCCACACCACTTTGATGACGTTCCAGCCTGCGCCGCGGAAGAAGGACTCCAGCTCCTGGATGATCTTGCCGTTGCCGCGCACCGGGCCGTCGAGGCGCTGCAGGTTGCAGTTGATCACGAAGGTCAGGTTGTCCAGACCCTCCAGCGCGGCGACGTGCAACAGACCGCGACTTTCCGGCTCGTCCATCTCTCCGTCGCCGAGGAACGCCCACACGTGCTGGTCCGAGGTGTCCTTGATGCCACGATCGTGCAGGTAGTGGTTGAACCTGGCCTGATAGATCGCGTTCATCGGCCCAAGACCCATCGACACCGTCGGGAACTCCCAGAAGTCGGGCATCAGCCGCGGGTGCGGGTAGGACGGCAGTCCGCCGCCGGGATGGCTGTGCTCCTGACGGAAGCCGTCGAGCTGATCGGTGCTCAGCCGGCCCTCCAGGAACGCCCGCGCGTAAATGCCGGGGGAGGCGTGGCCCTGAATGAACACCTGGTCCCCGCCGCCGGGATGCGACTTCCCGCGGAAGAAGTGGTTGAAGCCGACTTCATAGAGCGCCGCAGACGATGCGTAGGTTGAAATATGGCCGCCCACACCGACTCCCGGGCGCTGAGCACGATGCACCATGATGGCGGCATTCCATCTGATCCACGCCCGGTAGCGACGCTCGACGTCCTCGTCGCCGGGGAACCAGGGTTCCATCTCGGTCGGGATCGTGTTGACGTAATCGGTCGACGTCATCGACGGCAGCGCCACCCGCTGTTCGCCGGCCCGTTCCAGCAACCGGAGCATCAGGTAGCGCGCCCGCGACGGTCCCGAGCGCTCCAACAGCTCATCGAAGGACTCCAGCCACTCGGAGGTCTCCTCCGGGTCGATGTCGGGCAGGTACGACGCCACACCTTCGCGAATCACCCGCACACGATCGGGTTCGCTTGCGCCGGTTGGATTCTTGGCCAGATCGTGGCGGACGAATTCGGTGGTCAACGCACTACTCCTTGTTTGACGGCCGGTCTGCTGGTGGCTGATCGAGCCGTCGCGGATTGACGCCTTCGGTCTTGTGTCGGTGCTGTGCCCTGTCGGGTATCTCCTATCGTGCCGCACCGCGAGTCGCCCCGCGTAGTCCCCGGCCAAGCCGGCAGAAGACGCAGTGACCGTGTCGGCTGACAACGCGGGTGATTCGCCACCCGGTAACGTCACACGCTGTGCTGATCGGATGGCTCGGACGGCGTAGAGCGGCGCGGGCGCTGGGCTGCGTCGCGACGGTCCTGCTGGCCGTTGTCGGCTGCACCACGGTCACCGACGGCACGCCGGGCGCCGACACTGCGATCGCCCCTGCTTACCGGGCGTCGGTGTCCGCATCCGTGTCGGAATCGGTCGCGACATCGAGCAAGCGGGAGTCGCAGCGCCAGCAGTCGCTGACCACGCAGGCGGTGGTTCGGGTGTGCGAGTCGTTTGTCACCAGCAGCAAAGAGGCCGTCGACAGGGTGAACGACTTCGTCGCCGCCTACAACCGGGGTGGCGACACATCGGGCGTCGAGGGGCCCGCGGTCGATGCCCTCCTTCACAGCGCCGACACGGTCGAAGGTGACACCAACGGCCCGTTGTCCCAGCAGTTGCGCGAGGCGCTCAACGCGTACGACGACGCGGCCCGCGACGTGGCAAAGGCGATCCGCGCGCACGCCGGGACCGAAGAGTTCAATCAGCGGGTCAATCAGCTCAACGACACCAAGACCGAGGCCGTCAAGCGCTGCCGGGCGTCTCTTTGAGTCGGTGGATGTGCAACGCTACGTGCTATGCGACGATGATTCGCATCGCATGGCGCGTTGACGCACGAATGGCGTGGAACTGATCAGGAGGTCGCACGGTGGTGGCGGATGACGCCCCGAGCTATGCCCGCAAATTGGGCATCCAACGTGGGCAGGTTGTCCAAGAGTGGGGTTGGGACGAGGACACCGACGACGACATCCGCTCCGAGGTGGAGGATGCGTCCGGTGGTGAGTTGCTCGATGAAGACACCGATGAGGTTGTCGACGTGGTCCTGCTGTGGTGGCGCGATGGCGACGGCGACCTCGTCGACACCCTGATGGACGCGATCGCGCCACTGGCCGAGGACGGCGTGATCTGGGTGCTCACTCCCAAAACCGGGCGGCCCGGCCATGTGCTGCCTGCCGAGATCGCGGAGTCCGCTCCTACCGCCGGGCTGATGCCGACCTCGTCGGTCAACCTGGGCGACTGGAGCGCGAGCCGATTGGTGCAACCGAAGTCGCGGGCCGGGCGCCGTTGATGCTGCCGGTCGGCTCGCCGGCGCCGGACTTCACGTTGCACGACCAGAACCGACAGCCGGTCACCCTCAGCGCGTTCCGTGGCAACAAGAACGTGCTGCTGGTGTTCTTCCCGTTGGCCTTCACCGGGATCTGCCAAGGAGAGCTCGATGCGGTGCGCGACCATCTGCCCGACTTCGAGAACGACGACCGGGCGGTGCTGGCCATATCGGTGGGACCGGCGCCCACCCACAAGGTGTGGGCCACTCAGAGCGGGTTCTTGTTTCCGGTGCTCTCGGACTTCTGGCCGCACGGCGCCGTCAGCCAGGCCTATGGCGTGTTCAACGGCGACGCCGGCATCTCCAACCGCGGCACGTTCGTCATCGACCGGTCGGGAACGATTCGGTTCGCCGAGATGAAGCAGCCCGGTGAAGCCCGCGATCAGGGGTTATGGACCGGCGCACTGGCGGCACTGGAAGCCTGAACCGGCTGGGCTGTTTTGGGGCCAAGGCGGTGTGGGCGGTATCTTGACGCCGCACGGGCGCGTAGCTCAGTGGTAGAGCTCTGGTTTTACACACCAGCGGTCGGCGGTTCGATACCGTCCGCGCCCACCAGTATTTATGCAGGGTCAACCTCCCGTCACGATCCAATCATGCTTGACGGGCGAACCCCCGATGTGCCAGGAATGTGCCAGTTGGCTTCGTACACCCGGTCGATTAGCCTCGACTTTTCGTGCCCCTGGAATCAGCACGTTGTTCGAGTTCTGTTCGCGCCTGGTCGATTTGGTCGTGGGGGTAGGTCGCGATCTCTGCGGTGGCCATCGTCTCGCCCTTTGTAGGCGAGCGATTCGTAGGTCGGGTCGCCTAGGGCATCTCGGAGGTGGGTCGTCGCGGTGGTGATCTCGGGGGCCAGCGCTGCGGCGGTGGGATGGAGGGCGAATTGCGAGTGTCTTGAGATTGGCGATGAGCCAGTCAGCGCGTTAATACCGCCCAACTGGTGGGATCCAACGGCACCGGGTGGGGACGATCTTCGAGACGGATGGCGAATCCCTGGGAGTCGATGGTGCATTCCGACGAGCCCTTCGCGGGGGTGACCGTCGGATCTGTGGTCCAGCGGCGAAACATTAGGCGCTGCTGGTCGATGCTCAGCGTTCTGCCGCGAAATCCCTTGAACTGCTTGCGCTCCACGCCACGGGTCGGGTCGATGAGAACGAGAAGGCGGGTGCGGGCGAACCGGGCGAACCTCGATGTCATGACGTCGACCGCGGACCACTTCTGTTTTCCTCATTCATCATTGAGAAATAGCGCGAGGTCACGCAAGCCCGGTGATACCGTCGAATTTGCCAGCCCCATACCTACCTCGATCGAGGGCAGCCAGTGACGATCACGAACATAAGCCAGACACCGGCTGCGAACCAGACCAAGACCGCGGATTTCGACGTCCTCATCGTGGGCGCGGGTATTTCAGGCATCGACGCCGGCTGCCACCTCAAGCACCGGCGTCCCGGCACGAGCTTCGTCATCTTAGAGGGCCGCGACTCGATCGGCGGCACATGGAGCCTGTATCAGTACCCCGGCATCAGATCGGACTCCGACGTGCCCACCATGGGCTACCACTTCAAGCCGTGGACGAGAACCACGACGATATCCAAGGGCGGCTACATTCTCGACTACCTGCAGGAGGCCGTCGCCGAGAACGAGTTGGCCGAACACATCCGTTTCGGCTACCAGGTGCTCGACGCACAATTCTCCAGGGCGCAGCAGCGGTGGACTGTGACTGCGCAGCACCGCGGCAGCGAGACAACAGCGCAGTTCACCGCGCGGTTCCTGTTTCTGGGTACCGGCTACTTCGACTACGAGACGCCGTTCACGCCGGAATTCCCCGGTGCCGGCGACTTCGGGGGGCCGATCATTCACCCGCAACACTGGCCGGCCGATCTCGACTACACCGGAAAACGCGTAGTCGTGATCGGCAGCGGGGCAACGGCGGTCACGCTGATCCCGGCGATGGCCGCGAAGACCAGCCATATCACGATGCTGCAGCGCTCACCGAGCTACTTTCTCGCCCGCCCGGCCGAAGACACCATCGGCAAAGTGCTGACCAGAGTGCTCGGCCGTGACCGCGCCTACCCGATCATCCGGCGCAAGAACATCTTGTTCCTGCAAGGCGGCCTTTCCGCGTGCCGGCGCGCCCCAAAGCTGATGCGCAAGGTGCTGATCGCGGTGGCGCGGCGACAGCTGCCAAAGGACTTCGACATCGACACGCATCTGACCCCGCGCTACAACCCGTGGGATGAGCGTCTGTGCCTAATGCCCAGCGGGCCGTTTTTCCGGGGCGGTGACTTCTTCAAGGCGGTCTCGTCGGGACGGGCGTCGATAGTCACCGACCGGATCGACCGGTTCACGCAGTCCGGGATTCTGCTGGAGTCCGGCCGGGAGCTGCCCGCCGACATCATCGTGAGCGCGACCGGTCTCAACATCACGCCGTTCGGCAAGATTTCGTTCAGCGTGGATGGGCAACCGGTGAAACTTCCCGACACCAGGATTTTCAAGACGACGATGCTCTCCGGTGTGCCCAACCTAGTGTTCGCCTTCGGCTACGCATCGGGGTTTTCCTGGACTCTGCGGGTGGATCTGCACTGCGAGCATTTCGTCCGGCTGCTGGACTATATGGACACCCGTGGCTACGGGATGGCCGAGCCGGTGTTCGTCCATACCGGCATGGAGCGGACGCCACTTCTCGACCTCGACGCCGGCTACATCAGGCGTGGAATCGCGAAATTCCCGTCCGGCGGAACCGGCAGCACATGGTCGGTCAAGCCCAGCTACCGAAACGACGCCAAGCGGCTGAGCAAAGACCCGGTCGCCGATGACGCGTTGAAGTTCACCCCCGCGAGGATGGCGCTGACGGCGTCCTGACGTTCGTCGATTTGGTCGCATGCGTAGGTCGCGATGGCGGCGGTCATGTTCTCACCCTTTCGGGCAGGCTGCCCGATGGCTACCGGGCAGTAGCGGCAACCCGGCTGTAGACCGACGCGTCCTCGATGTTGGCCCGAGACCGGTCGGGTATGGCCAGCACGCAGGCCACCGTGATGACCGCGGCGAGGATGATGTACCAGGAGATCGAGTACGGCGTCCCCGTTTCATGCAGAAGCCAGGTCGCCACAAGCGGCGCCGGACCGCCGGCGAACACCGACGCCAACTGGTAACCGAGGCCTGCGCCCCCGTAGCGCAGGTGCGTAGGAAAGCTTTCGCCGATCAGCGCGGCCTGTGGCCCGTACTGCATCGCGTGCAGCACGAGCGACACCACGATCGCGATGAAGATCAACGCGGGCGCCCCGTAGGTCAGCACCGCGAAGTAGGGGAATGCGAGCAGCCCGATCAGCACCGCGCCGGTGGTGTAGACGCGCTTGCGGCCGACGCTGTCCGACAGCCGCGAGAACAGCGGGATTGCCGCAAGTTCGACCACTGCGCCGACCAGAACGGCGTTGAGCACGAACGTCCTGCTGTAGTGGTGCCGGGCCACCACGTAGGTCAGCACGAATGTGGTGAACAGGTAAAACGGCAATTGCTCACTGAACCGCAGGCCCGCCGACAGCAGGATCTCGCGCCAGTGCTGCCGGACCGCGTCAGCGACCGGGGTCGAGGTGGTCTTCCCCTCGGCGAGCACCTTTGCGAACATCGGCGTCTCCAGGATCTTCAACCGGATCACCAGGCCCACCGCGACCAGCACCAGGCTGGCCAGGAACGGCACCCGCCAGCCCCACGAGTTGAACGCCTCGGGTGACAGCGTCGCCGAGAGCAGCGTCATGCCTCCGGTGCCCAGCACCAACCCGACCGGGACGCCGATCTGAGCGGAACTGCCCAGCAGGCCGCGCTTGTTCTGGTCGCCCCACTCCATCGCCAGCAGCACGGATCCGCTCCATTCCCCGCCGATCGCGATGCCCTGAAGCAACCGCAGTGCCACCAGCAGCACGGGCGCGGCCAACCCGATCGTCGCGGTGCCCGGCAGCAGGCCGACGAGGGCCGACGAGATGCCCATCACCAGCAGCGTGACGATCAGCGTGGTCTTCCGCCCGATCCGGTCTCCCCAGTGCCCGAAGATCGCCGCCCCGACCGGCCGCGCTGCAAACCCGACCGCGTAGGTCGCGAACGACTGCATAGCGCCGGCGTAAGCGCTCGACGCGGGGAAGAACAGGTGCGGGAAGACGAGCGCGGCAGCGGTGTTGTAGAGAAAGAAGTCGTACCACTCGATGGTCGTGCCGATCACGCTCGCCAGCGCCGCACGCCGTACCTGTGTTCGGTGTGACGTCTTGTTCAGTTCCGCCTTGTCGGTCGTCATATCGATCGATGATTCATCTCCTGTCGCGCTCGCGAGACGATATTTACCAACTCGCAATTAATTGCGGGTTGCCGTGTGGTGGTGCCGGCCTGGGTATGGCGGTTCGGCCCGGTGCGCAGGCCTATCCGGGCCTACCGCACCCGCCGCGCACCCGGTGAGCGTCTCATCGGTGTCGACGCCGGTGGTACGAAAGGCGGTCAACTGTTGTCGGCGGCCTGCCGACAGCAATCGATATGCCCGTCTGGGCAACCGCGCCCGAAATCCTAGTTCGCGACCGAACTTGTTTTGGGTGCGATTACACCAGTCGCATTGAACCTATTGGACGGCCGAACATCGACCAACTGTTCAATTGAAATTTGATTCGCGCACAAACTACAAGGGTTACACTGAATTAGCGCGTCGACTGTTGGTGCGGTTAAGGCGCGCTGTTCGCGGCAGGGAGGTCGTGGGTGTCTCGACCGGCAGTCGAGCAGTATGTCGAAGCCCCCGGCCGGACAACCGTCAGATCAATGGACAACAGCACGCTTGCCGCCGCTGCGGCGACCTTCCCGCAACCGGTAGGCGGCGGCCGCACCAACTTCCATGACGATCTGCCAGCAATGAGAGCCACACCGGCCCTTGATCGGTGGCCGGCGCCCTCCAACCATGGACGTGTACACCCCCGCATCGACGAGACTGCGTCGGTGTGTGAGGCGGTGGCGAGCCCACACCTTGCCCGGTGCCCCGAAAGGGGAGCGACCACAACTCAAGGAGAGTCATCATGACCGTGACCGCGACCAGCGGCACCCCTTTCGTCTACTCCGGCCACGCCGCCAACCGGCTGTTCGACCTTGATGCCATCGACGGCAAGTACTACTCGAACGGATGGCGCGACGGCGACGAGACCGTGGAGGTGATCGAGCCGGCGACCGGTGCGACTCTGGCGAGGGTGGGGCTGGCCTCGACGGCCAGTGTCTCCGCCGCGGCGGAACGGGCACGCGCTGCGCAGCGGGAATGGGCTTCGGTGCCCCCGGAGGCGAAGCGCAAGTTGTTCGTCGAAGCCGAGCGGGTGATGCGCAGCTATGCCGAGGACTACACCGAGTGGGTCGTCCGTGAGGTCGGGGCGCCCCGCTCGAAAGCGCGCTTCGAAATCGAGTTCTTCGCCGATGAATTCCTTGAGGCGAGTTCGTATCCGACGCAAATGCACGGGATGGTGCTCGCCGACCGCGACGGGCGCCTGAGTTATCAGCGCCGGATCCCATACGGCGTCACCGCGGGGATCACACCGTCGAACGTGCCGCTGACGCTTGGGTCGCGCTATATCGCACCGGCTCTGGCGATGGGCAACGCCGTCATGCTCAAGCCACACAAGACGGCGATCATGTGCTCCGGCTTCGTATTCGCCAAGGTGCTCGAGGAGGCCGGATTCCCGGACGGCATCTTTCACTGCATTCCCGCCGAAGGCACGAATGCCGAAGCGTTCGAGACTGATCCGAACATCTCCATGGTGCACTTCACCGGATCCACAGTGACCGGTCAGCGCGTCGCCGAAGCCGCGAGCCGCACCTTGAAGAAGGTGTCGATCAGCGGCAGCGGCAAGAATCCGTTCATCGTCCTTGCGGGCACCGAGCCGCTCGACGATGTCGTTGCCGCTGCCTTGTACACGGCCTTCTACTTCTCCGGTCAGGTGTGTATGGCCGCTGGGCGGCACCTCATCCACGAGAGCTTGCACGACGAGTACGTAGCCGGCCTTGCCGAGGCGGCCAGTCAGTTGATCGTCGACGACCCGTGGACAAATCCGGACGCCAGTTACGGGCCGATGACGCTGCCGGGTGCGGTGGACCGCATGCAGGACATCGTCGACGACGCGGTGGCCAAAGGCGCGCGCCTGATCATCGGTGGCCAGAAGAACGGCCCGTACTTCCCGCCGACGATCCTCACCGAGGTGGCGCCGGGGATGCGGGCTTGGGATGAGGAGATTTTCGGCCCGATCGCACCGGTGACCCGCTTCAACACGGACTCCGACGCCGTCCAGTTGGCTAACGACACTCAGTACGGTCTGTCGGCGTCGGTGTTCGGGCCGGTCGAGCGGGCCAACGCGGTCGGGCTGCAGATTGAGTCGGGGATGGTGCACGTCAACGACAAGTCCACCGACGACGCCGCCTATGTGCCTTTCGGCGGGGTGAAAGGCTCCGGAAATGGCGGACGCTATGGCAGCTACGTCAACTGGGATGAGTACACCCAGACCAAGTGGATCACGGTGTCGTCCACTCCTCAGCCCGCTCCGTTCGGACATTGATGCCCCGACCCAACGCAGGAGAGGAACCGATGTCTGAGTGGATCACCTACCACGACGGCCCGGACAGCTTGACCGGCTTCCTGGCGCCGTCGACCGCCGGACCGAATTCGCCTGCGGTGCTGATCTTCCCTGCATGGCTGGGAATCACTGATTCGATTCAGCGCCGTGCAAAGCGGATCGCCGAATTGGGCTACACCGGATTCGTCGCCGACATGTTCGGGCAGCCGACCGTCGTGGAGAACGGCCCCCGGGCCATGGTGAACCCTTTCCTCAACGACCGCCGCTACATGCGGCGGCGGGCTCGCGCGGCGCTGTTTGCGTTGCGTGCGCGTCCTGAGTGCGACCCGGAGCGGATCGTGGCGATCGGATACTGCTTCGGCGGCTGTGTGGCACTGGAACTTGCCCGCGACCGCGCGCATCTGCGCGGTGTGGTCAGCTTCCACGGCGAATTGGACACCCCCACCAAGGCGCAGCCGGGTGACGTCCGGGGCAAGCTGCTCGTCTTGACCGGTGACGATGACCCGGTGATCCCATTCACCCGGGTGGCCGAGTTCCGCGACGAGATGCGCTCAGCAGAAGTCAATTTCGAGATCACCCTGTACAGCGGCGCCAAACATAGTTTCACCGGGGAAGGATCACTGGGCGCCGAACGCACACCCGAAGCGGTTCTCGACCCGCAGGCTGAGGCACGCTCTTGGCAGTCGATGCACAACTTCTTCGCCGAACTGTTCGATGGGCCGCCTCGGCGCCAGGCGGCCGTATCGTGAGCGCCCAGGCCGACAGCCAAATCCCGGTGACCGCGCCCCGGCGACCATCATGCGAGGAGAAATCTATGTCCCGATCGTCGCACGATACGTTCATCGGCTACGACTTGCCGCCGTTGCCGTACGCCTTCGATGCGCTGGAACCGTACATCGATGAGGCGACGATGCGGTTGCATCACGACACCCATCACCGCGCCTACATCGACAATCTCAACGCCGCGATCGCCCCGTACCCGCAGCTGCACGGGCTGATCATCGAGGATCTGCTGCGCCGCCTTGATGAGGTGCCGGCCGAAATCCGTCAGGTGGTGCGCGAGCAAGGCGGTGGGCACGCCAATCATCAATTCTTCTGGAAGGTGATCGGACCGCCGCGTAGCACGCAGCCGCAGGGCGCGCTGGCTGATGCGCTGGAGCGGGACTTCGGCGGTTTCACTGCTTTTCGAGAGGCGTTCACCGCCGCTGCCGCTTCGCTCTTCGGGTCCGGGTGGGTCTTCCTCGTCGTGAATCCGGACACCAACGGTTTGGAGATCCTCGCATTGCCGAATCAGGACAGCGTGCTGCTGCATCAGCGACCCGGCCTGCTGGCCTGCGATGTGTGGGAACACGCCTACTACTTGCGCTACACCAGCCGCCGCGCGGAATACCTCGCGGCGTGGTGGAACGTCGTCGCCTGGGACGTCGTGTCGCGCCGCATGGACAACTTCCTCGCCGGCAAGCAGCAGCTATAACGTTCATCGAGCGCGGCGCCTTCATTCACTATTGAAAGGCATCTCGATGACTGACACTCCGCCGACAACGACGGATGCCGGTGTTCCGATCGAGAGAGCGCGTGTGCGGGGGTGGTTCGGCCCCAGACCGCTTAGACGGCCATGCACACGACAGCATGAACCGTGCGGCCTATGGCACCAGCACAACCTTGCCGACATTCTCCCGCGCCGCCAGGATTCGATGCGCTTCGGGTGCGTCGGCGAAGGGCACCGCCGCGTGCACGATCGGCGTTGCCGTGCCGTCGGCTAGCGCCGTCGACAGTGGTCCGATCCAGGGCTCGAGGGTGCCGCGGTCGTCCCACAGCCGCAGCATGTTGAGCCCGATGACGGTTTTGGATTCCTCCATCTGTTTGATCAGGTTGAAACCGCGCAGCATCGCCAGCACCTGCGGAGCCGCCCGGCGCAGCGACCGCTTTTCGCCTTGCTGCATCGCCGAGAACCCGTAGGCGACCAGCCGTCCGCCCGGACGCAACAAGTCGAACGACCGCCGCAATGACGTGCCGCCAAGGGCGTCCAGCACGACGTCGTACGGTTGCAGGCCTTTCCACCAGCCGTCGCGGCGGTAGTCGATGGCGCGGTCGACGCCAAGCGCGGCGAGCTGATCGTGCTTGCCCGGTGACGCCGTGCCATGCACGATTGCGCCTGCAGCCTTGGCCAGCTGCACCGCCGCGATGCCGACGCCCCCGGCCGCGGCATGCACCAGCACCCGCTCGCCGGTGGTCAGTGAGCCGTAACCGTGCAGTGCTGCCCACGCCGTGGCGTAGTTGACCGGGATCGCGGCGCCCTGCTCGAAGCTCATCGAGTCCGGCAGCGCCACAGTGTCGTTCGCGGCGGCGTTGACGATCTCGGCGTAGCCGCCGAAACGCGTCCCCGCCAACACCCGCTCGCCCACCCGTGCGGGATCGACACCATCGCCGACGGCGTCGATCGTGCCGGCCACCTCGTAGCCGACCACGCTGGGCACCTTCGGCGCATCGGGGTACAACCCGACGCGGGCCAGATGGTCGGCGAAGTTTACGCCCGCCGCCCGCACGGAAATCCGCACCTGGCCGGCCGCGGGAGGCGGCGGGTCGGGTCGTTCCTGCACTCTCAGGACCGACGGGGGACCGTGCTTGGTGATGACGACTGCGCGCATGTCACTCGCTCACTTTGGGGTCGCGAACAATTCGAGGGCGATGCCGTCCGGGTCGCGAAAGCTCAGACCCGAGCCGTAGGGCGCGTCCACAATCCCGCCGTGCTGGACACCGAGCTCGTTCAGTCGGGCCATCCAGCGCTCCAACTCGGCACGATCGGCGCAGCCGAAAGCGACGTGGTCCAGGCCTACCCGGAATTCGCTGAAGCGCTCGTTCGGGGCCGGGCGCTCGTGCTGGTGAACTCCGAAGAGGGTGCCGCTGTCGAGGACCCACACCAGGTGGCGGAATCCGGCGGCCGTGTGCTCGTCGACGACGGGGTCGGCGTCAAACAGCCTCCGGTACCACGGCCCGCTGATTTTCATGTCACGCACGGTAATCGCGACGTGGTTGAGTCCTGGAAAAGCCATGGGCCCGATCCCTCCCGAGTCTCTTGAGCGGCCAGCGGGCCGCCTGGGCGCTCACAATGTGATCTGGGGCACAATCTAGCGTTCGGTGAGGCGAGCGCCACATTTACTTCGTCTGCCTAATTAGTCATGCTTGCTATATGACTTCGCAACTGACGCCCGAGCGGACCACTTCACCGGCGCCCAAGCTCGAAGAGAGCAACGAACGCATCTACCTGCAGCCCTGGTTTTGGTTGGCGGTGCTGAGCATGATCGCCATCGTGTTGGTCACCGTAACCGGCTAGCCGCTAGACGATCCGCCAGCCGCGGCGGGCACGGAATCGCATGTCCCACAGGTAAAGCCGATAACCCAAGATCCACACCTGATGTGGAATCACCCGATCGGCGAGCCTCAGTGCGGACAGTAGCCACTCGAATCGGCGCTGGCTGGATTCCGACCACCCCAGGCACATCATGGTGCGGAATTCCGGGGGCAGGAATCCTGTCGTCGCGAACAGATTGAGCGGCCCGGCAAGCCCAGGCAGTGGCCAGGGCAGGAACACCATCGCGGCCACCCCGTGCAGATGCTCGCGAACCGCGGGGTCGATGCGCAGGTTTTCCAGCGAGCGCTTCCAGTAGTCGTCGAACCCGACCCGATCCGGTGGCCACATCTCCTCGCGCACTTGGAGAGTGGTACCGAGTCGTTTAGCGTCCTGATACACCGCGTCCGCGCTCGCCTCATCGAGCGCGCCGTACAAGTACTCGTGCTGGTCGACGAAGTAGCGGTACAGGCAGGCGGCTACCCACAGCTGTAACGCAGGGTCGAACGCGTTGTAGGACACCGGACTCGACGCCGTCGAGCGCACCTGCCGGTGTGCGGTGTCGACGGCGGCGCGGATGAGTGCGCGGTCCGACTCGGTGCCGATGGCCGCGACGGCCAAATACGTCCCGGTGGTCCGGGCCCGTTTGAACGGATGTTTGTAGACGTTGCCGCTGTCGACCGGGCTTTCCAGCACGCCGTAACCGACACCCGGCAACGACAGCTGCATGATGACGTTCGCGGCGGGCAGCAGCACGGCGGCGGGATTCAGCAGGTCGACGACCCGGCTGGCGCGCCGCTTCTCCCTTCTGGCGGGCCGCGCCCGCGCTGAAGGCTCCATCAGCCGAGTAGACCACGTGTGAGACGCTGCCGGAGTGTTTGGCACCACGCGGCATACCCGGCTCGTCGGTGTACTGGCCGGCTACCTGGCCAACCTTGTGCTGGCAGACCCGCGAGCGGGCCATCCGGTGGCAGGCTTTGGCGTCGCGGCGACGGCGTTGGAGCGGCTCACCTATCGCGATACCCGGTTCAGCGGCGCGGTGCACGTCGCGGTGCTGGTCGGCGCGGTCAGTCTGGCCGGCGCCGCGGTTCAGCGGCAGGCTGGCCGGTGCGCCGCTGGCTGGTCGGTGGGCGCAACCGCAATGGCAACCTGGATAGCGCTGGGCGGAACCTCGTTGGCGCGCATCGGCGCAACGATGGGTGAGTTGCTCGGCCGCGACGACCTCGAGGGCGCAAGAAGGCTGCTGCCGTCGTTGTGCGGGCGTGACCCAGCCACCCTCGACGCCGCGGGACTGATTCGCGCGGCGGTGGAGTCGGTAGCCGAGAACACCTCCGACGCGCACGTGGCCCCGCTGCTGTGGGCGGTGGCCGGCGGCGCGCCTGCCGTCCTGGGCTACCGCGCCATCAACACCCTGGATGCGATGGTGGGGCACCGCTCGTCTCGATATGCCCGATTCGGTTGGGCCGCAGCGAGGGTCGATGACGCGGCCAACTGGGTCGCCGCGCGGGTAACCGCCGCTCTGACAGCGGTGTGCGCACCGATCGTCGGCGGCTCGCCGTGGGGCGCGTTAGCTGCCTGGCGTCGCGACGCCGGCCGCCATCCCAGCCCCAACGCGGGCGTCATCGAAGCGGCATTCGCCGGTGCGCTGGGCGTGCGACTCGGCGGGCCGACCCAGTATCACTATGAATTGCAGATCCGCCCGGTCCTCGGCGAGGGACCGCCGCCAACGGTGACCGACCTGCGCCGCGCCGTCCTGCTTTCGCGAGCCGTTCAGGCCGCAGCGGTGTTGTTTTTAGCCGGC
>CAWIAC010000053.1:0-30456 GCA_963833935.1 uncultured Actinomycetota bacterium
CCGGGGGGAGTTGGGGCGGGTGGTGTTGGGGGAGAGGGCTATCTCGGACTGCCGCGATACCTTCCCGGCGGATGAGTGAGGAGATCGCCGTGTTCACATCTGCGGTAAGCGTCGGCGATCCGACTGCTAACCCCTCGATGCTCAAGGAAAGGCTTCGTAGATTGGCCGTTGGTTAGGAGGGAAGTGGGCCTGCTGGTGCGGCAGAAGACGGCACCGACTCCGCAAGCACGGGCGTTGGTTGCTGACGCCACTGAACGCGGGTGCCGCACCGTCCGGAGCGCTGGGTGCCGTCGCTATCTTATGATCCCGAGCCCTCCCTCAGGATTGGGCCGGTTGCACATCAAGGCCGGTGAGTTCGCGGAACGCCGCGCAGGTCGCATCCGGATCGTCGAAACTGTAGATTTCCACGTTCGCCTCCCGGAAAGTCGCGGCACGTAGCACCACCTGTTGGCCGGTGCGCAGGCGCAGCACGATAAATTCGCCTTCGGAGCCGTCGGGTCCTCGCTTCGAAAAGCTCCGGCTGAGACGGCCCTCGACGTCCCTCGGAAGTATCGGTATCCGCGCGATCAGCGGCGCGCTGGCGAGTGTGAACGTTTCATCGACTGGAAGGGCTTGATACGCCGCCTCCGGCCAAGGTCTGCGGTGATCCAAAACCTTCACGAGCCGCGTGAGCAGGTCACGCACCGCACCTTCATCCTGATCGTCGTCGGAGCCAAGGCGTTCACCGGAGCGAAGCGCCTCGGCAGCCGCCTCATAGTAATCCGCCACCGGGAGCGTGAAGAAACGTTGGCGGATCAGTTCGTCTGCTAGACGATTGATGAGCGAATCATCTAGTGGGGCGCGCAGGTCGGACCCGTAGATCATCTGGTTGATGTATCCACGCCACCACGCCATTGAGTGTTCCGTTGACATCCTCTTTTAAAACCCGGCGCCGAAAAGGATCCTGCTGATGTCGATCCCCTGTTCCTGCAGCATATCGCGGACCAGGGACAACTGTTCTTCACCAGGTTGGTAGTGTCCGCTCTTGCGATTTATCAAGGTAGGGACTCCATCTATCACTTCAAGCTCACCGGCTCCGGCCACCGGCTTCCCCGCGAGCAAGCTCGAGTGGTGGAACTCACCGACTAACTGCTTTAGTGAAGCGTACAAATTGCCATGTCGATCCATCACGTAAATCGCGCGTCCCTGGCTCCACACAGTCCCCGCAGACCTCGTGTCAAACGGGAGTCCGTCTCTCACCGAATAGAGCAGACCGTCCTTCACGAACAGTCGATGCTTCTCCAGATCCTCGGGAGACAAATAGTCCACAGTTTTGGGACGAAAGTATCGATTCGGATTGTCCGGATCGTTCTCGCCTTTGTATTGATCTAGGAGATCTTCGCCAGGTAGCGGTTCGTCTCGATGTAGGGCCGGCGGAGGCTGGTCCCCCGGCCCGTCGGGGTTCGGCGGCGGCTCCCCGTCGCGCGGGTGGCCGCCGTGGTCTTTGTCACCGTGAGGACTGTCGGCGCTGGGCGGCCCACCCTCAGCAGGCCGGCCGCCATCACTGCCGCCAGGATGCGCGCCAGCGCTGGGCGATCCGCCACCGGTATTTCCATCGTGACCTCCGCCAACGAAAGAGCCGCTCCCGTCAGCACCGCCGTCGCGGCCTGCCGGCGGCCAAGCGTCGGCGGACGGCAATGTGTCCGGTACGTGTCCTGCAGTCGGGTGCGCGTCTTGTAGCGCCATCTGGTGTGGCTGGGGTATTGCCGGTTGCGTTAAATGCACCTCAGCAAGCGACGATTCAGACGGGGCGGCCGCGTGCAGCGAAGGCTCTGCACCATAAGAGCGAAGTGGACCCGCTTGTGCGGCGTCAGATGGCGCCGATTCCGGACCCGTGAGCGCCGGCGCTGGTTGATGCACGCCGCCGGGCGCGGGTGTCGCAGCGGCCGCAGTGGTGGGTGCTGTTGCTGGCGGCCCGGAAATGCCGTCACGCGGCTGCGTCGCAAGATCAGCCGGAGTGGACACGGTCGGGGCGGGCTCTACCGGGTTTGGCAGCGGGGCCGCCCCGGGCTCGCCCTGTTTCGGCGGCGGCAAAGAGGCCGGTCGTCCGCCAGAAGGAGGATCGCTCTTGGGGAAATCGGCGCCGATTTTGTCGAGGTCCTTGCTGAGTCCGTTGGCTGTGCTGCCGACTTCACCCATTGTCTCTGTAGCGCTTGTGAATTCACTTGCCTCATCCAGCAGACGTCCGTCGCGGCTGACCGTCCCCGCGACATCGGCAGCATCCCCGGCCCTGGTGGCAGCGCCGGCCGTCTCGGCGGCCTTGGTCCCCGCCCCAACCTCACCAAGTCCCGGTACGACGGCCGTGCCAACGTCAAAGATGTTGTGTCCAAGTCCCACCAAGGGCCGATCGCTGGACCAGTCTTTGTAGTCGACAAGCCCTTTGACCATGTCGAGAGTGCCTTTGGGATCCGAGGCAAGTTCTGCCGGAATTGCTGCTGGGTTGGCAGCCATCTTGGCTAACTTCTCCAGGCCTTCCCAGCTGTGCAGGGCGCCTTGCGGATCGTAGGCGAAGCGCAGTGGATTGAGTTGGCTCAAGGCGTGCGCCGCGTCAGCGCCGCCCTTGAGCACCCCTTCGCTGATATCGACGTACGAGTTGAAGTACGCCGAGGCCGCCGAACCCACATCGTTCCCTAGGAAATGAGTCAGCTCCTTGTTCGCAAAGGCCTCTAAACCGACGGCACAACTATCCATCAGCCCCATGGCCTTGTGAAATAACTGCTCCTTGGCGTCGGCCTCTCGCTTCATGTTGTGGAGCACAGCCTTGATGTCGTCAGCGATCTGCTTGATCTCATCGAGACCGTGACCTTTGAAGACCTCCACCGCCTCATGCCATAGGCCCGCTGGTGTGTCCAACCGGTGCAACAGATCCCGGATCGCGTTTTGAGCGTGCTGCACCTCGTTGGCAAAATCATCGAGGCCCTTGGCCAGCTTGCCGCACTCGTCGCCGATCTTGACGATGGCGTCACCAAGCTGGGAAAACGCCTGCTGAACCAGTCCGTTCTCGGGAATATCCTGCGACGCGACCACCGAAATAGGGCCTCGTAGCGTGTCTTTCGCGCTATGAAGCGCCGCACCAAAACTGCGCCAGCTTGTTGCGGCGGCGTGGATCTGAGCGGGATTGCCGTTCGGCCACAAGTCCCCGACGAACTCCTCCACCAGCGCCCATAAAGCAGGTTCCGCAATCCCCGGTCCCAGCGTCCATGGCGCTCCAGGGGCGTCGAACTTCCCCGGCGGTGTCGGCGTTGGCAGGACCGCGCCGCCACCGCCCAATGTCGACGACGCTTCGGCCCGCGAGTAGTTCGATGCGCCGACTTCTAGTTTGAATCCGATTGTTCGACAGGCGCTTATCCCTGCTGCCACCGCCTTCAGTACGGACCCCGCGCTGTTCTGATATGCCAATGCGAACGCCTCGCCCGCCGCGTCCTGGCCGGTATTGGCGCCGAAGCCAGAAGTCAACGCGCTGGTTGCCGCTGCGACGCCGTCGGCGGCCGAGATCACCGCGGCCCCGGCGCCCGACAGCGCAGCTGGGTCGACGGTAAGCGGAGCCATCAGCTCACGACCACATGTGCATATTCGCCGCCATCGCGCCGGTGTAGTTGTGATGGGCAACGTTGCCCGCGGTCTGTAGGTGCGTCAAAGCCTCTCGCATCGTCGCTTCGCCGTGCGACCAATGTCGGTGCGCCTCGGCGTGCGCTGTCGCTGCCTGTCCTGACCACGTCTCGTGCAGCTGACTAACCAGCGAGTTCACCTCGGCAACCACACTTTCGGTGTGCTGGATGAATTCGTGCATGCGGTGCACCGCGTCCACCAACACGTCGGGGTCCACGCTGAACGCGTCAGCCACGGTAGACCCCGTCTACCTCCTGGGTTGATGCAGACTCCTGGCTCTGGAAGTCAACCCCGGCAACACTGACAGCCTGGGCCAGAAGCGCCAGTCCTTGCTGCACCTCGCCGGCCCCCCGATGCCACAGGTCCCACGCGTCGCCGTAGGCGCCGCCTGCGCCACCCTGCCAATTGGCAAGCAGTTCGCGGATCTGACCGTCAAGTTCATCGAGCCGCGTGCGAAAATCCGTCGCCGCGCCTGTTATAGCTTGTGAAACCCCTTGCATGACCTCGGGGTTGACGCGCACCATGTCACGCTCAGCCATAGCGCTTAAACCTAATCACGAATCAGACGCCGCACAATTCACTGTCTCGCGTTTGCCGGCTAATCGGCCGGCAGTCCGGTGACGAGAGGGTCCCCAACACTGCCGGCAATTGCGGTCAGGCTGCCCGCCACATCGTTATCCGCTCCTGTCAACGTAATCGCTCGCTGAAGAATGTCGGCGGCAAAAGCTTGAGCCTGTGATTGCCGAGCGATTAGCTCAGCGGGATTTATCGTTGCGCGGATGTCGTTGACCGACAGGTCTTCCCCGACAGCAAAACCAGCCTCTTCTGCGTCCTCGACGGCATAGAGAATCCGGTTGCGTAGCCGCTGCAGTTCGCCGGCCTGTTGGCGGGCTATGCCCGCCGCGGTGCGCAACTGGCCGGCCCGATGGGCGGCGACCGTGTAATCGGCCACTGTCCGTGTTCGAACAGCGTCGCCGGCCGACCCTTCCCAATTCAGCGCATGGGCTTCATTACGGACCTGCCAGTGCGCATCCTCCCACTGGTCAGCCAGGCTGCCCCAATAGTCGGCGGCGTCGACCAGGTGGTCAGTGGTGTAAGACTCAATCTGGCTGCGCGTCGGAATCATTCGGGCTTACCGGCCTGAATCTCTCTCGGTTGCTGATCATTCGGCACCGACAGCGACGGATCTTCAGGATGGACAGTCGGCGACGGTATTGACGCGGTCTGAGGCTGACTACCACCATGAATGAGCTCGTGATCAATCGGCATCGACAGACTCTGTGGCGAGCTGCCAGCATGGCTAAGCGCGTTGGTTAAGGTGCTGGTGAGGTTAGTCGATATGGAAACTGCCTGCCCTCCGAGTTGTCCGATCGTCCCAGCGATCGAACTGCTGACGCTTCCGACAGATCCAGCGATGCCAATGACATCATGAAGCGGCCCTGTAACAAGGCTCATCACATCTTTGATGTCGCTCGCTTTCACCGTCTCATGATTTTGAAATGCATTGGCTGCCTGGTTTGATGCTGCTGCGTTGCGCTCAATACGAGTCTGAAACGTGCCGGTAGCGGCGGCCGCCCGTGCATGGATGCTGTTCGTTGCAGCCGCGCTGGGCCATGACATCGCGAGGCCGACCGGTGGGGCGGCGCGCTCACCAAGACCGGCGCCAATCAGCTGCCAACGACTGGCTGCGGCCCGCAACGCCTCCGGCTCGATATTTAACATTGACCCTCGATCTGAATTGCGGTGATCGTCTGACTGTGCATGATCCCGAAGGTTAGCGGCCATGCCGGAGCGCGCAAGTCACCCCAATTCTTCTGGCGCCCAGGCTTCATGGGGGCGATCACTTCGCCGACGAGTTGTCTGATCGGCCCGCCGCAGTCGTCCGACTCTGCAGCAGTTCGGGCGGGGGTGACTCACGGGATCAAGGACGATGCGTAGGGCCATCCACGGAACCAGCCTTACATCAACGGCACTGTGGCACAGGCTATTCCGGAGCCGAAGAACCGTTGTTATCAGCCGTCGTCATCCGTCAAGCCGTCGCGGGTAATCGCCATCACGAAGCTACACGGCTACCGTCGGTCGGCTACCTCGGCAGCAGTCGTCGTATCAGGAGCGGTTGCGGTCGATTTCGTCGTCCTTGTCGCCTTTGTCGTCGGGCGACAGGATGCGCCTGCTGGCAATCGGTTTGCCCGCGACGCGCTTCACCACTTCTGGCGCGGCCTGCGGCGTGGTGATGCGGCCCTGCACCGGGGCGCCGTTCCTGACCGATGGGGGGACAACGCGCTTTGTCTCGGCCTTGCCTGCGCTACCGCTCGCTCCCGCACCGCCCATGGCACCGGGCGGCATCATCGGCATGCCGCCCATCGGGCCGCGGGCTCCGGCCGCCGAATCAGGCGGACTGGGCACCGGCGCCGCGGGTGTCACCGACGAGGTTGGATACGTGGGGGCCGAGGGAGTTGGCGGCGGCCCAAGATTTCCGGCAGGCGTTGTGGCGCCAGCCAATTCCGCACCGGCACCACCACCGGCGCCCAACGCCGCCCCTCCTGCGCCGAGAGCGTCGCCGAGGGCATCTGCGGGCAGCTCGGCGCCCAGGCCAGCGCCTTGCCCGGCCTTGCCCATGGTGCTGGCCATCTGCGTGGCCATCTGCATGCCCTGCTGCATTGCCTGGTTGAGGGGTTGAGACAACCCCTGGAAAAGGCCGCTGAAGCCTTGCATCAGCTGTTGAGGCATCTGCGTCGCGCTACTCATCATCTGCTCGAGTTCTTTGCTCGCGTCCTGGTCGCCCGCAGGAAATTTCGTCATTGCGTCGCCGGTCTTCTGGCCGCGCTGTTCAAAACCCGCTTGGCCGGCGGCGGTGTCCTTCGGATCGCCAGCATTTCCTGCCATGCCCAGACCTGCGAGGAGCATGTCGATTTCCGAAACCGCCCCGGCTGGCATGTCAGCGGGGATCGGCGGCGGCGGCATGTTGTGCTGCAGGGCCTGCGCGAGTTTCTCGACGTAGATGCGGAGTTCGTCACCCCCAGCCATCGCGATCTCCTGCCTTGTTGGAGCTCTTGCGTGGTCACGGTTCTACCGCGCTACCGGTCCGCCCGACCGTGGCAGACGGTATATTTGGCAATGCTATCGCTGATCAACGGTGCCGCTATTCACTTGATGCGCACGCCTCAGCGCCGTCCGGGCGGCCGCTGGAAAGCTGAATACCGGTATCGCCGATCAGCGATACCATCGCTGCATGTCGGAAACCCCTTCTCCAGGGCATCCATCGGCGCCAGGTTCCCCTGGATATCCGCCTGGGCTGCCTCCGACGCCCCCATGGGGGCCGGTTGGGCCGATTGCTTTGAACAGGCCCGCGCGGTGGCCGATGTTCGTGATGCTTCTGATCACCTTGGTTGCCGTCGCCGCGGCGGTCGCCGCATGGTTGAGGCCGATCCCGCACAACACCTCAGCGCCGCCGCATGCACCCTCGTATAGCGAGCAACAAATTGCGGATGCGAAAGCAAAGGTTTGCGCTGCCTACGGGAAAGTGCGTCACACTGCCGAGATGAACGCCAATCGCACTGGCGGCGATGATCCGACGGCGCAACTCGCGGTTGCGGTAAACGAGAGGCAAATATTCGTCGCGGGTAGCGCGTATCTGTTAACCACGCTTTCCGAGGAGCCAGCAACCCCTGGTGAACTCGCATCGGTTGTCCGAAAGCTAACCGACCTCTATCAAGTCATCGTTCTAAATGGTTTAGCCTCGGATCCTAGCGATCCAGAAAAGAAAACAGCCCTTGGCGTCGTGTCAACTATTGAGGATCTTTGCAAATGATGCAGGCAGGCGGAGGTCCTAGCGGTGAATGGGCTCCACTGATCGTCGGTCATCAATGGCCGAGCGATATGACTATTGCAGGCCTGAACGCCTGGATCGAGAATCGCGGTCAGATTGCCGATGCCCACCACAATATCGCGGATCTCCTGAATACTGCCAAAACAGGACCGCTCGCGGTTCAAAAGGGCAAGACTGCGGATGCTCTCGTCCAGGTCTTCGACGACGGCGAGCAGCTTGCCCGTGATGTAGCGAGGAAGAATGGCATTAAAAAGGACTCTTATGCGGCTGCCCTCAGTAGCGTCCATAACCTCAGAGATAACCTCTCGAGTATAGCGCATCGCTACAATCAGGAAATTAATAAGATTCTTCAATCGAGTGAGCCCGCGGCGGTGAAAGTGCCTCAGGTTCTTGAGGCGATCGGTAAAGGTCAGCAGGAAGCTAACCTCGCCGCCGCGAATTGTGGTGGTGACATTGGCGACGCGGGCCAACGCATTCTTGACCAAGAGGAAACTAGCCAGTCGTTCCGACAGTTCGCGAAAAACAACGGCATTGATATGAGCCAACTTTTCCGAGCACGCGGCACGAAAGAGTTGGAATCCGCTGTGCAGGGAATGGTCAACGGTCAGGACGGCTCGGACGGTGCGGGTGCAGTCACGGCGGGGGTTAATCCTGCTGTGTCTGGTTTGCCTGGCGGGGGTGCCGGTGGAGCGGTTCCGGCGGGGGTTAATCCTGCTGTGTCTGGTATGCCGGGCGGCGGTGCGGTGTCGGCGGGCGTTAATCCGGCACCTGGGGCCACCGCGCGTCCGGCGGGTTTCGTCACGACGACGCCCGGGCTGGCGCCACCTCCACCGCCACCCGGTGCGCCGGCGACCCCAGTCGCTGTGCCTCCCTCAGTACCCACAAGCAATGTGACGAATGCATTGGCGCCTGGACCGCCATCGCCTCAGGGCCCGGCAGCGGCTTTGCCCACGACCTCGGCGACCAACGCTTTCGCTCCGGCGGGGCCGACCCCCGCCGGAGCGGCGGCATCGTTGCCGGGCAGTTCCGCGACCAATTCTCTGTCGCTACCGCAGGCAACGCCTTCGGCTGGATCCTCCATCGCCGCAACTCCTCCGATGATCAGCCAGGGATTTTCCAACTTTGGTGGAGTACCGCCGTCAGGCTCACCCGGGTTGCCTTTCAACGGAGCTGCATTCCAGGGGGCCCCGCCTCCCAGCTTCGGCCCGGGCGAGTGGATGCACCACGACGCCGGGTTGGGGCAGGCAGGAGCGGGCGCGGTCCCGCCAGCGCCAATCACACCGCCAGTCGCGCCGACGCCAGTGTCGCCGCAGACGGCGCCGACAGCCGGCTCAGGGGATTGGCATTCGTCGATTCCGACGGAGCAGCCATCTGCGCCTCAGGCGCCTTCGTACAGTTCTCAGGCCGCGTCGCCCATGATGAGTGCGCCGTCGTCAACTAATGCGGGATATACACCGTCGACGTCCACTCCGTCGGGTCCGTTGCCTACTTACGGCTCGGACTTGCGGCCTCCGGTTGCTTCAGCGCCAGCCGGTTCGCCCACTCCGCCTCCAGCGAGCTCATCGCCCGCACCAGGATCACTAACAACCAACCCCGCGGCCGGCTCTGGTGGGGTGGCCAATACCGCAGCGGCGCGTTCTGTGCCCACATCGGCTTCACCACAACCGGCGCCGGTAGGAATCGCCGGCAAGGCTGTTGCAGCCGGCGCGGGAGGGGCTGTGGCAGGCGCGGTTTCGGCCGACGCGACGGCACGAAACCGGCTGCAGCGCATCGTCGACGCTGTGGCCCGCCAAGAGCCGCGGCTTGCGTGGGCAGTCGGTGATCGACCTGACGACACGACCATGCTCATTACCGACCTTGCCGGTGGCTGGATCCCGCCCGGTATCGACATCCCTTCCGCCGTCACGCTATTAGAGCCGGGGCGTCGGCGCGGTGACCTCGAAACGCTGCTTGGCGAAGTGAAATTGGCGGTCACCCATACACCTGACCGCTATGTCCCCGAAGCAGATGAGCCGGTGCCCATGTCTCCGCGCCCGCGGCACGCGCCGGAAATCGAGGAACTCGGTTGGGAGCTCAGCAGCGCCACGCTTTACCGTGACGGGCTACCCCGAATGGCGCACACGTTGGCGAAGGCGGCCTCCTCTGGAACTGGAGTGGATGGACCCGAGGTCGAGGAGCTACGCGAGTATCTGGATGTCATTGGCGAGCGTGTGCTCGACGCGTATCCCTACGCAGTCGACCCGAAAGATCTTGGCAATTGGCAACTTTTGGCTGCAATCGAGGCATTGGTGCGCGGTGATAAAACCGGTGCGAACTACCACTTGGCTTGGTTCCAAACCTGCATGACGACCGCCACCGGTCACCGCTGATAGCCCACCCGCGCACCCATGACACGCCCACAAGTCCAGTTGCTCACCCGCGCCGGCTGCACGATCTGCGACGGGGTCCATAAGCAACTCACGCAGCTCGCGGAAGAACTCCACTTCGACCTGGAGGCCACAGACGTCGACCACGCCGCGGCTAAAGGCGACACCGCGCTGAGAGCGGAGTTCGGTGACCGGCTGCCGGTCGTCCTGCTTAACGGCCGCGAGCACAGCTACTGGGAGGTCGATGAGCCCCGGCTGCGCAAGGATCTGGCCAATCGGTGACTTAGGCGTAAATTTGGCGGCCCACCAGGTAACCGTCTACGGTGGAAAGCAGTTCATTCACCGGTGTTAGCAAGGGAGCAGGCCAGGTGATTCAGCCGTGAGCGTCCTGCTCTTCGGTGTGTCGCACCGCAGCGCGCCGGTCTCCGTTTTGGAGCAACTCAGCACCGACGAATCCGAGCAACTCAAGATCGTCGACCGGGTGATGCAATCGCCGCTGGTAACCGAGGCCATGGTGCTCTCGACCTGCAACCGCGTCGAGGTCTACGCCGTGGTTGACGCCTTCCACGGCGGCCTGTCGGCCATCGGGCAGGTGCTTGCCGAGCAGTCCGGGATGTCGCTGGGCGACCTCACAAAATACGCCTACGTCCGCTACAGCGAAGCCGCCGTCGAGCACCTGTTCGCCGTGGCCAGCGGCCTGGATTCGGCGGTGGTCGGCGAGCAGCAGGTGCTCGGCCAGGTCCGTCGCGCCTACGCCGCCGCCGAGGCCAACCGCACCGTCGGCCGGATATTGCACGAGCTGGCCCAGCGTGCGCTGGCAGTGGGCAAGCGGGTGCATGCCGAAACCGGGATCGACGCCGCCGGCGCGTCGGTGGTCTCCGTCGCATTGGGCATGGCCGACGCCAAAGTCGGCGGGCTGCAGGGCAAGACCGCGGTCGTCGTCGGCGCCGGGGCGATGGGCGCGCTGTCGGCGGCCCACCTGACCCGCTCCGGCATACACAACGTCTACGTCGTCAACCGATCGCTGCCCCGCGCGCAGCGGCTGGCCCGCAAGATCCGCGAATCCGGCGCCGCCGCGGAAGCACTGAACCTTGAAAACCTGGCCACCGCGTTGGCCGACGCCGACGTCGTGGTCAGCTGCACCGGAGCGGTGCGTCCGGTGGTGTCGCTGGCCGACGTCCACAATGCGCTGGCCGCCCGCCGCCGCGATGAAAACCAGCCGCTGGTGATCTGCGATCTGGGCATGCCGCGCGACGTCGATCCGGCGGTGTCCGGTCTGCCGGGCGTCTGGGTGGTCGACATGGACCGCGTGCAGCGCGAACCGTCGGCGCGGGCCGCGGCGGCCGACGCCGACGCCGCCCGCCACCTCGTCGCCGCCGAAGTCGCCACCTACCTGGCCGGACAGCGGATGGCCGAGGTCACCCCGACGGTGACCGCGCTACGCCAGCGGGCCGCCGACGTCGTCGAGGCCGAACTGCTGCGCTTGGACAACCGGTTGCCCAGCCTGGAAGCCGCCCACCGCGACGAGGTGGCCCGCACCGTAAGACGGGTCGTCGACAAGCTGTTGCATGCGCCCACTGTGCGCATCAAGCAGCTGGCCAGTGCGCCCGGCGGCGACACCTACGCCGAGGCCCTGCGTGAGCTGTTCGAGCTCGACCAGACATCTGTCGATGCCGTCGCCACAGCGGGCGAATTGCCCGCTGTGCCAACCGATTCCGCTGAGTAACCGCTTGACCGACGTGATCCGGATCGGTACCCGGGGCAGCTTGCTGGCCACCACCCAAGCCGGTGGCATTCGAGATGCCCTGCACGCCAACGGCCATGAGGCCGAGTTGGTGATCATCAGCACCGAAGGCGACCGGTCGTCGGAGCCGATCGCCGACATCGGCGTCGGAGTGTTCACCGCCGCGTTGCGCGAGGCCATCGAGGACGGCCGGGTCGACGTTGCGGTGCACTCGCACAAGGACTTGCCGACCGCCGACGACCCGCGGTTCGTGATCGCCGCCATCCCGCGGCGGGAGGACGCCCGCGACGCGCTGGTGGCCCGCGACGGGTTGGTGCTGGGAGAGCTGCCAACCGGCGCAATAGTGGGTACTTCGTCGCCCCGGCGGGCCGCGCAGCTTAGAGCACTGGGTCTCGGTTTGGAAATTCGCCCCCTACGAGGCAACCTAGATACCAGGTTGAACAGGGTAAGCAGGGGTGATTTGGACGCGATCGTCGTTGCCCGGGCGGGTCTGACCCGGCTGGGACGTCTTGATGACGTCACCGAGACGCTGGAGCCGGTGCAGATGTTGCCGGCGCCGGCTCAAGGGGCGCTCGCCGTCGAGTGCCGCGCTGGGGACACCCGGCTGGCGGCACTGCTGGCGGAACTCGACGACGCCGACACCCGCGCGGCCGTCACCGCCGAGCGTGCCCTGCTCGCCGAACTGGAGGCGGGGTGCTCCGCGCCGGTGGGGGCGATCGCTGAGGTGGTCGAATCCATCGACGAGGACGGCCACGTCTTCGAGGAGCTGTCGCTACGCAGTTGTGTGGCAGCGCTGGACGGATCCGACGTGATCCGCGCATCCGGTATCGGCAGTCCGGATCGGGCACGGGAGCTGGGGCTCTCGGTGGCCGCCGAGCTGTTCGATTTGGGGGCACGGGAACTCATGTCGAGTGCGCGGCAGTAAGTCCGCGGGCGAATACGAGTAGGAGCGACGATGACGACGCGAGGGCGCAAGCCGAGGCCGGGCCGCATCATGTTCGTGGGGGCGGGTCCTGGCGACCCGGCGCTGCTGACGACGCGGGCCGCTGCGGTGCTGGCCAATGCCCCCCTGGTGCTTATTGACCCCGACGTGCCCGAGCCGGTGCTGGCGTTGATCGGCAAGGACTTGCCGCCAGTGTCTGGGCCCGCGCCGGCTGAGCCGGTTGCGCCGTCGGTTGGCGGAGCCAGCGAGGACGCAGCGGGGACGCCGACCGGCGCCGACGAACAGCCCGCCGCCGTGGTGTCGGTGGGACCCGACATCCGGCCCGCGTTGGGCGACCCGGCCGAGGTGGCCAAAACGCTGGTTGCCGAGGCCCGTGCCGGGGCTGACGTGGTGCGACTGGTGGCCGGCGATCCGCTATCGCTGGATTCGGTGATCACCGAGGTGAACGCCGTGGCCCGCACGCATCTGCATTTCGAGATCGTGCCCGGCTTGGCCGCCAGCGACGCGGTGCCGACCTATGCCGGGCTGCCGCTGGGCTCGTCGCACACCGTTGCCGACGTGCGCGGCGACGTGGACTGGGGGGCGCTGGCCGCCGGCCCGGGCCCGCTGATTCTGCAGGCCACCTCCTCGCACGTGGCCGACGCGGCGCGCACGCTGATCGAATACGGGCTGGCCGACACCACCCCGTGCGTGGTGACGTCGTCGGGAACCACCTGCGCGCAGCGCTCGGTGGAGTCGACGCTGGGCGGGTTGACCGATTCGACCCTGCTCGTCGCCACCGACGGCGCCGCACCTTCGCCGGTGGTGGTCACGATCGGCAAGACCGTCGCGAACCGGGCCAAGCTGAACTGGTGGGAGAGCCGCGCCCTGTACGGCTGGACCGTGCTGGTGCCGCGGACCAAGGATCAGGCCGGCGAGATGAGCGAGCGGCTGACCGCACACGGCGCACTGCCGATCGAGGTGCCGACCATCGCCGTCGAGCCGCCGCGCAGCCCCGCGCAGATGGAGCGCGCGGTCAAGGGTCTGGTCGACGGCCGCTACCAGTGGGTGGTGTTCACCTCCACCAACGCGGTCCGCGCGGTGTGGGAGAAGTTCGGCGAGTTCGGCCTCGACGCCCGCGCGTTCTCCGGCGTGAAGATCGCCTGCGTCGGCGAATCGACCGCCGACCGGGTTCGCGCGTTCGGGATCAGCCCCGAACTGGTGCCCTCCGGCGAGCAGTCGTCGCTGGGCCTGCTGGACGAATTCCCAGACTACGACAGCATTTTCGACCCGGTGAACCGGGTGCTGCTGCCGCGCGCCGACATCGCCACCGAGACGCTGGCCGAGGGCCTGCGCGAACGTGGCTGGGAGATCGAGGACGTCACCGCGTACCGGACCGTGCGGGCTGCCCCGCCGCCGGCGGCCACCCGCGAGATGATCAAGACCGGTGGTTTCGACGCGGTGTGCTTCACGTCCAGCTCGACGGTGCGCAACCTGGTCGGCATCGCCGGCAAGCCGCACGCACGCACCATCGTCGCCTGCATCGGCCCCAAGACCGCAGAAACCGCAGCCGAATTCGGGTTGCGGGTCGACGTGCAACCCGAGACGGCGGCGGTGGGCCCGCTGATCGAGGCGCTGGCCGAGCATGCCGCCCGGCTGCGCGCCGAGGGTGCGCTGCCGCCGCCGCGTAAGAAGAGCCGCAGGCGTTAATGGGGGTGGCGATCGCCAGCGCGGCGAAGCCGGGCGCAGCGGGTCGCCACGCATGAGCGCATTTCCGCGGCAACGCCCGCGTCGACTCCGCTCGACGCCGGCGATGCGCCGGTTGGTTGCGCAAACGTCACTGGAGCCAAGGCATCTGGTGTTGCCGATGTTCGTCGCCGACGGCATTGACGTACCACGGCCGATCGCTTCGATGCCGGGCGTGGTGCAGCACACCCGCGATTCGCTGCGCGCTGCCGCCGCCGACGCGGTGACAGCGGGGGTGGGCGGGTTGATGCTTTTCGGCGTTCCGCGCGCGGAACACAAGGACGCTGCCGGGTCGGCCGGATCGGATCCCGACGGGATCCTCAACGTCGCGCTGCGTGATCTGGCCAAGGACCTCGGCGACGCCACCGTGCTGATGGCCGATACCTGCCTGGACGAATTCACCGACCACGGCCATTGCGGCGTGTTGGACGAGCGTGGCCGGGTCGACAACGACGCCACCCTGCGCCGGTATGTGGAACTTGCTGTGGCACAAGCAGATTCGGGTGCTCACGTGGTAGGTCCGAGCGGGATGATGGACGGCCAGGTCGGCGCGATCCGCGACGGTCTGGACGCCGCCGGCCACACCGACGTGGTGATACTGGCCTATGCAGCCAAGTTCGCGTCGGCGTTTTACGGCCCGTTCCGTGAAGCGGTGGGCTCCAGCCTGTCCGGCGACCGACACACCTATCAGCAGGAGCCGGGCAACGCCCGCGAGGCGCTGCGCGAAGTGCGGCTGGATCTCGACGAGGGCGCCGACATCGTGATGGTCAAACCCGCCATGAGCTACCTGGACGTGGTGTCTGCCGCGGCCTCGATGTCGCCGGTGCCGGTGGCCGCCTACCAGGTGTCGGGGGAGTACGCGATGATCGCCGCCGCCGCCGCCAACGGGTGGATCGACGAGCACGCCGCGGCGCTCGAATCGCTGACCAGCATCCGGCGCGCCGGCGCCGACATCGTGCTGACCTACTGGGCTGCGGCTGCGGCCAACTGGTTGTCGTGACGGATCCCGTCCCGCGAGGGCCGCAGCCGCCGGACCGTCCCGTCGACGTCGACACCGGCTTCTGGTTGTGGCTGGTCGCGTTGCCGCTGATGGTGGTCGGCTACGTTGCCGACGTGGCCGGCTCGTCGCACGGTCGCGTATCGACGCCGCTCTACTTCGCCGCGGGGCTTTTCACCACGGCGTTGTGCGCGATCGTGGTGACCTTCCTGATCCTGATGCGCGCCGGTTACCGCTGGGCCCGCACCGTGTTGACCGGCGGGGCCGTCGCCACCGTCGTCTACGTCGCGACCAGACTCTTCACGGTGACCTGGCCGCCGGCGTACGCCGTGGCGTGCGGCGTGACCGGCATCACCGGATCGGTGCTGATCGCCGGTGGGATGTTTTTGTTGCACCGCGTCGACGCGCACAACTTTTTCACTCGGTGACGCTGACTGGGCGCGCGTGGTGACCCCAGGTGGTTTGGCCGCTGAACAACCAAGGATGATGGTGACGTGACCGCAGGCACGGATACTGAGGCCGCACCGCTCTTTCGCGAGGTCGGTGCCAGCTGGTACTGGTTGCTGGCCGGCCCGGTGTCGGCCGGGATCATGCTGTGGCTTGAAACATCAAACGGCTACGGCTGGGATCTCCCGGTTCCGCTGTTTTTTCTGGTGGTGTTGACTGCGTTCATTGCGCTGCAGGTCAAGGCGGCGCGCATCCATACGTCGGTTGTGCTGACCGCGCAGACGCTGCGTCAGGGCACCGAAACCATCCGGGTGGCCGAAATCGTGAAGGTGTATCCCGAGCCCGACCATCCGCTGGCATCAAAAAAAGACCTGGAACGTTGGCAGTCCGCCCGCGCGCTTGGCGAACTCGTCGGGGTGCCCAAGGGCCGGACCGGCATCGGTTTGCGGCTCGCCGGCGGTCGCACCGCCCAGGCGTGGGCGCGCCGACACCGGCATCTGCGCAACCTGCTGACCCCGTTGGTCGAAGAGCGGGTCGGTCCGGACGATCCAATGTCGGATCCGCAGGACAGCGGCGACGACGGATCCGGCTGGTAGTGGCACGTTTGCGCGCCGTCGTCGAGCTCGTGTTCGCGTGCGCCGCCGCGGTGGGCGGTGCGATCAGCTGGTCTGCGGTGCGTTCCACCGTGGCCGTCGCACCCGTTGCGGCCGGCCAACCGGTGACCACGTCGGTGGCCTACGACCCACCGCTGCTGCTGTTGACCCTGCTGCTGGCGACGGCCGCCGGGATGTTGCTGGTGGTCGGCGTCGCGCGGCTGCGCCGGGCCGGCCGACGCATCTCGGCATGACGACCACCACCACCGATCTCGAACTGCGCGGCATGAGCTGCGCGTCGTGCGCGGCCCGCGTCGAGAGTGCGTTGAATCGGCTCGACGGTGTGCGCGCGGCGGTCAACTTCGCGCTCGAGCGAGCCCATGTCCAGCACGGGTCGGCGGTGTCGGCCGGCGATTTGATCCGCGCGGTGGAGTCGACGGGCTACCGGGCGACGGTGGCCGCCGGCCCAGGCGACGACGCTCCGCGGGATCGGCTGCGGCTCGCCGGCTCGGCGCTGCTGGCGATTCCAGTGGTGGCCATGTCGATGGTGATGGGGTTCCAATTCGTCGGTTGGCAGTGGCTCGCGCTGGCGCTGACCACTCCGATCGTGGTGTGGGGCGGCTATCCGTTTCATCGCGCCGCGCTGCTCGGCGCCCGGCATCGCGTCTCGACGATGGACACGCTGGTGTCATTGGGCACCCTGGCCGCCTACCTGTGGTCGGCGGCGGCCGTGCTTCGCGGTGTGGGCCCGGTCTACTTCGAGGTCGCCGCCGCGGTCACGGTGTTCCAGCTGGCCGGTCGTTACGCCGAGGCGCGTGCCAAACGCGCATCCGGCGAGGCGCTGCGGTCGCTGCTGAATCTGGGAGCCAAGGACGCCGTGGTGCTGCGCGACGGGGACGAGATGCGTCTACCGGTCGCGGATCTGCAGGTCGACGACGTCGTTGTAGTGCGACCAGGGGAGCGTGTCGCCACCGACGGTGTCGTCGTCGACGGCGCCTCAGCGCTGGACACCTCGGCGATGACCGGTGAGACGCTGCCTGTCGACGTCGCCGTCGGCGACTCGGTGGCTGGCGGGTCGCTGAACACCTACGGCCGTCTGCTGCTGCGTGCCGTCAAGGTCGGCGCCGACACCCAGCTGGCCCGGATGGCCAAGCTGGTCGACGACGCCCAGAACACCAAGGCGCCCATCCAGCGGGTAGCCGACCGGGTCGCGGCGGTCTTCGTTCCGGCGGTGCTGGCGATCGCCGCGGTGACGATGGCGGGCTGGCTGCTGGCCGGGCACCCCTCGGCGTCGGCCTTCACCGCGGCGGTCGCGGTGCTGATCGTGGCCTGCCCGTGCGCGGTCGGGCTGGCCACGCCGACCGCCATCCTGGTCGGTACCGGGCGTGGCGCGCAGCTGGGCATCCTGATCAAGGATCCGCGTCTGCTGGAGGCCGTGGCCCGCATCGACACCGTCGTGTTCGACAAGACCGGAACCCTGACCACCGGCGCGATGGCGGTGCTGGAGGTGCAGGCGCAGCCCGGCGAGGACGCCGAGGTGGTGTTGGCCCGCGCGGCGGCGGTCGAGTCGGCCTCCGAACATCCGGTGGCCGCCGCGATCGTGGCGGCCGCCCGCGCCGGCGGCATTGCCGCCCGCAGCCGCCCCGACCGGTTCGTCAACGATCCGGGCACCGGCGTTCTCGGCGTGGTCGACGGCGTCGAGGTGGCGGTGTCCAGGATGGGGTCGTTGGCCGGCGTGGACCTGCTGACGTCGGCACGTCAGACGGCGGTGCAGGTGACCTGGGACGGGCAACGCCGCGGGGTGATCACGCTGGCCGACCGGCTCAAGCCCGGCAGCGCCGCGACCATCACCGAACTCAAGGCGATGGGCATCACCCCGATGCTGCTCACCGGTGACAACGCCGCGGTGGCCCAGCAGGTCGCCAGCGCCGTGGGCATCGACGCCCCCGACGTGATCGCCGGTGTGCTGCCCACCGAAAAGGCCGACGCCATCAGGCAATTGCAGGCGCAAGGCCGGACGGTGGCCATGGTCGGCGACGGGGTCAACGACTCGGTGGCGCTGGCCGTCGCCGACATCGGCATGGCGATGGGCCACGGCGCCGACGCCGCGATCGACGCGGGCGATCTGACGTTGATGCGGACCGACGTGCGTGCCGTGCCCACCGCGTTGCGGCTATCGGCGCGCACGCTGCGCACCATCCGGATGAATCTGTTCTGGGCGTTCGCCTACAACGCGGCGGCTGTGCCGCTGGCGGCGACGGGCCTGCTCAACCCGATGGTCAGCGGTGCGGCGATGGCGTGTTCATCGCTGCTGGTGGTGACAAATAGCTTGCGGCTGAGGCGATTTCAGGACGCGAGCCAGGCGAGCTCGCTGGGCAGCTGCTGACGCCAGTACGCCTCGTCGTGTCCGCCGGGGGTGAATCCACCCGCAGGCGGTGTGCGCAGTTGGGCGATGAACTGGTGGGTGGCCGGGCTGAAGCGGTCGTCCAGCCCGCAGTCCACTCGCAGCGGAATCGACGACAGCGCCGGCAACCCGAACACGGTGTTCTTGGTCCAGTCCTCGTAGCTGTCGAACGCGCCGAGTGTGCTGGCGGTGTACGACTGGTACAGCGCTGGGCTGACCGCGCAAATCCCGCCGGTGCGTTGCGGACCCAGCCGGGCGCCCAGTAGTAGCGCCCCGTAGGCGCCCATCGACCAACCGATGAAGCCCACCCGCGAGATGTCCAGATTCTGGGTTGTCAACATCGGTATCAGCTCGTTGAGCACCATCGAACCCGCGTCCTCGCCGCCGGCCCGCCGATGCCAGTAGCTGTCGCCGCCGTCGACGCTGACCACCGCGAACGGCGGACGGCCCGCCTTGACCAGCTCGGCGAGTGCGTTCTCGACACCGAAACTCATCACCTGTTTGGCGTTGCCGCGCACGCCGTGCAGCGCGATCACCGGGCGCAGCGGCCCGGTCTGGCCGGGTGGCCGGGCGATGATCCAGTTGGTCAGCACGCCCCCGCGGGCCGCCGAGACGAACGAGCCCGACACGCGTGTCGGCAGGGCGTTGTCGGCGGCAGCCGGGTCGACCGGGGTGGGCGTGGCCGGCGCGTCGGTCGGGTCCACCAAGGCGCTCATCGCCCATACGCCCGTCGCGCCCGCTACGGCGCCGACACCAAGGCGCAGTGCAGCGCGACGGGAAAGCTCGGGCATGAGCGACATATTGCCGAACCCGAAAGCCTCGCCTGGCACGGCACGCCGCGCCTAAAAGCAACATGGCGATCACGGTTTGCCAACGAGATCCGCTCGCTTGGTACAAAGTCCGAAATATGTAACACTGTTCCACATGACCGAGCTGATCGAGCCGTCGGCGACCGAGACGACCGTTGATGCCCTGCCGCTGGGGCCGCAGTCGCTGGTGTGGCGTTATTTCGGCGACAACAGAATGTTCCTGATCGGCCCGCGGCCCGCCGTCCTGCAGAACATGCTCGCCGAGCTAGGACAGGGCGTGCTGGACCACTCGGTGTTCTTCAGCGACACCGCGGCCCGGGTGAAGCGCTCGCTGCCGCCGATCTTCATGACCGTCTACGGCGCTGACGACGACGCCGGCCACCGGGTGCGTGACTTCCACCACCAGATCAAAGGGACAATGCCCCCCGGAATAGGAAAAACCGAGCGGTATCACGCGCTGGACCCCGACACCTACTACTGGGCGCACGCCACCTTCGTCGAACAGGTGCTGTACTTCGCCGACACGTTCGTCAAACGTCTCACCGACGCGGAGAAGCGGCAGATCTACCTCGAGTCGAAGACCTGGTATCGCCGCTACGGAGTCAGCGAACGGCCGATGCCGGCCGACTACGACGAGTTCGAGCGGTACTGGGACCACATGCTTACCGACGTCATGATCGCCCACCCGACCGCGAAATACGGTGTCGGATACGTGACGAAGGGGTTCCCGCGCCCCAAGGGAGTGTCGCCGCTGGCGTGGCGCATGATCGCGCCCGCGTTCAACCGCGTCGCGGCGTTCCTCACCACCGGCGGCCTGCCACCGCGGGCCCGCGCCCTGCTCGGTCTGCCGTGGACCGACCGGCAGGAGCGTCGCTATCAGCGGTTCGCCGCGGTGTGGCGGTCGCGGCCGGTCAACTGGGTATGGGACCATCTGCCGATGCGACTGCGCTACAACGGGTTTGCGCGTAGCGGTTATGCCTGCGGCTGATCCGGCTGATCCGGGTACCCGTGCGATCCTCGACGCCGCCGTCGTCGAGTTCCAACAGCACGGCTTTCGGCGGGTCGCGCTCGACGACGTAGCCCGCCGCGCCGGGGTCAGCCGAACCACCATCTACCGGCGCTTCGCCGGCCGCGACGAGCTGGTCGCCGCTGTCATCGACCGCGAGAACGCGGTGCTTTTCGCCGACATCGCCGACGAACTGAAAAGCCGCAGACCACAGTCGAATTACTACGTCGAGGCGTTCACACTGTCGATCGTGCGGTTCCGGCAACACCGCGTGCTGACCCGGATGCTCGCCGACGAGCCCGGCTTGATGCTCGAATTGGCCCACCGGCACTGGGACGCCGCCGTCGAGCGGATGGCGGTCGCGCTGCGGGTGATCTTCCCCGACGGCTTCGCCGAGCAAATCGGTGCTGACGCGGTCGATCAACTGGCTGACACCATCCTGCGTTACGCGACGATGCTGTTGTTGTTGCCGACTCGCGAAACGCTTGCGGACGTAGCGGACATTCGGGCTTTTGCCACTACCCACTTCCTGCCCAGCCTGCCCGCGGCATTGCGCGCCGTACCGGTCTGAATCGAGCGCGGCCGCACCGCTGACGTCGCGATGTGAACGTATAAGCACTCAGTTGAGCTACTGGCCCGCCTAGCTGGTCGAGAACGCGGCGGTGTTGTCGGTTAGCCGCAAGACCGTGCGCATCGTGTCGACATAGTTGGGGCTGCCTTCAAAGTGCAGCCGACGCAGGGCGGCGAGCCGCTGCTTTGCAGTGGAGCCCAGTCGGGCGGTCACCAGGTCGGCTGCGGATGCACTCACGGTCACGTCTGGTTCGTGGCGCGCCCCGGCGAGCCGTCCTTCGATGATGGCGAAATCGAAAGTGCGACCGTCGATTTGCACGCGGCACGTTGCCTCCACTTCCGCTGCGCTGGCAGGATCGAAACCCAGGAGCACGCCGACGAGGAAGCCGTTCAGCGGGGAAGGGGATCCGTCGGTGCTGGCTGGCATCATCTGCAGGCCGAACCGTGCAACCGCACCGAGGACGGGAAGTACCAGGCGCCATCCGTCATCGCTGAGGGTGTAGAGGGTGCGGGCGATCGGTGGGGGCAATACGTTGCGTTCGACGACGCCGGCGTGTTCGAGTTCGTTCAGGCGTTGCGCCAGAAGATTTGTCGCGATGCCCGGGAGCTGTACACGTAAGTCGCTGTAGCGGCGCGGCCCGCCGACCAGTTCACGCAGGATCAACAGTGTCCAGCGCTCACCGAGCACGTCCAGCCCGTTGGCGATCGGACAAGGCTGGCCATAGTGTCTGCGTCCACCCACGCGATCATTCTAGTTGTCAGGCAGGAATAAGGTCTAGTCAGTTGAGTTGTTTGTCTTTAAGGTTTAGATTCTACCCGTAGGTTTGATGCGGGTTAGGCAGCTGCACCGAATACGGCCGCCCGACTGGAAGGACAACCTGATGACTGTCGCACCTATTCTTGTCACCGGCGCCGCGGGCGGCAGCCAGGGCTCCACCGGCTTTCATGTCACGCGATTGCTGCTAGACACGGGCCGCCCCGTCCGGGCCTTCGTGCACCGCCTCGACGAACGATCCGATCGTCTTCGGGAGTTGGGCGCCGACGTCGTCGAAGGCGACCTGCGCGATTTCCGATCAGTGGCGGACGCGCTGGACGGTATCCGCCAGGCTTATTTCACCTATCCGGTGCAGGAGGGACTGCTCGAGGCCGCCGCGACGTTCGCCGCCGCAGCACGTTTGGCCGGTGTCGAGCAGGTGGTGAATCTGTCGCAGTGGCTGCAGCCGACTGGCGAACAGCCCACGCCGCACCAAGCCCGTCATTGGTTAGTCGAGCAGATCTTCGACTGGGCCGAGGTCGGCGCCGTGCATCTTGACGCCACCGTGTTCTACGAGAACCTGTGCACTTGGGCCCGGGCGAGCCTGACTCGCGCGGGCGTGATCGCCTTACCGTGGGGACCGGAATCCACCGCCATCCCAATGGTGAGCGCCCGAGACGTCGCACGCGTGGCCGCGGCGGTACTCACCAGACCGACGCTGCCGGGTGGCACAGTAATTCGATTAATGGCCGGCGCGGTCACCAACAAGGAGTGCGCCGACGCGTTCAGCAAGATACTGAATCGGTCGGTGGACTATGTCGAGATCAGCGAAAAGCAATGGGCCAGTGCGGCTTCGGACGCGGGAGTCAACGCGGTTGCGATTGAACACCTCACACACTTGTGGCAATACCTACGCACTCTCCCGCCCGAATACCAGGCCCTCTATCACATCACCGACGCGTTCGAAGACTTCATCGGAGAGCCACCCGAGTCTTTGGCGCATTACCTGCAAGAGCATAAAGACTCGTTCGCACCCGCGGTAGCACGATGAGCGATGAACCGTCGGCCACGTCAGCCAGCACCTATGTTCTCGGTCATGCCGATGTCGAGGTTGAGCGACTGCTGCTGCAAGCACGCCTCTACGACAAGGACACCGAGCACGCGCTGCAGCTCGCGGGGCTGCGGCCGGGGATGCGAGTGCTGGATGTTGGCTGCGGTCCCGGCGATGTCTCGTTCCTGGCCGCTCGACTGGTCGGGCCCACCGGAACCGTGCACGGCGTCGACGCCGCCGGCGAGATCGTCGAGGTGGCCCGCAGCCGGGCCATCGAACGGGGCCTGTCGCACGTCAGTTTCGAGCACACCACGATCGGCGAAATCGTCTTGGACGAACCGTTCGACGCCGTAGTCGGGCGGCTGATCCTGATGCATCTCCCCGATCCGGTGTCGAGTCTGCGCCAGCTGGCTGGCTTGGTGCGACCTGGTGGTGTGATGGTGTTCTGCGAGAACGACATTGACGCAGTGCGCAGCGTTCCCGAGACACCGCAGTTTCGCGCTGTGACGCAAGGCATCGTGAGCGCTTTTCGGGCCCTTGGCCTGGATCCCAGCTTCGGCACTACGCTGCACAGCCTGTTTCAGCGCGCCGGATTGCCTGCACCACAGCTGACCCTTAGCGCGCCGATCGGTGGAACGAATGCCCCCGATGTCTTTGCCTACGGGGTGGCAGTATGGCGCTTGATCCTTCCCGTCGCCGAAACGCTGGGTTTGGTCACTGACGAACTCGCCGACGTCGACACGCTCTTAGCCCGCTGGATGGAAGAAGCTGCTGCGGCCGGCGCAGTTGTCACGATGCCGCCGATGGTCACCGCGTGGAGTCATCTGCCAGATGGAGCCGCCCCGTCCTAGAGCCGATCGGTTCACTCGCCCGGACGCTCGGTGGAGCCTTCAATGACGCCGGAATCATGATCGTTACCGCCGATGACCCGGCCCAGGCTCGAGCCTTGGCCAGCAAGAGTGCAGGGCAGCTCATTGTCGGGCTGCGGCTGGACCAGTCGAACGCACTGCATGAGTGATCATTCCGCAGTGTCCTCGATCAGCTCTCAATCGAGCGCAGCCGCAAGGGTAGGTGTTAGCGTCCGGTCATGCTGCCCTCCCGCGACGACCCGCTGAGCGGCGCGTCGCCGCTGCAACGTGGGCTTTCGCAGCGGCAGCTGAACATGATCGCGCTCGGCGGCGTGATCGGCGCGGGCTTGTTCGTGGGATCCGGCGTCATCATCCGTGAGACCGGACCCGGCGCGTTCATCACCTACGCGGTGTGCGGGGTGCTGGTCGTCCTGGTGATGCGGATGCTTGGCGAGATGGCCACCGCCAACCCGTCGACCGGTTCGTTCGCCGACTACGCCCGCCAAGCGCTGGGCGGCTGGGCGGGCTTCTCGGTGGGATGGCTGTACTGGTACTTCTGGGTCGTGGTGGTCGGCTTCGAAGCCATCGCTGGCGGCGCGGTGTTGTCCTACTGGATCAACGCGCCGCTGTGGCTGCTCTCGCTGATCCTGATGGTCGGCATGACGGCGACCAACCTGTTCTCGGTCGCCGCTTTCGGCGAGTTCGAATTCTGGTTCGCTGGAATCAAAGTCGCCGCGATCGTGGTCTTCTTGGGTCTCGGCTCACTGTTCGTTCTGGGTGCCTGGCCACGGCACAGCATCGGCTTCAGCAACCTCACCGCCCACGGCGGTTTCTTTCCGAACGGCGTCGGCACGGTCTTCGCTGCCGTCTCGGTCGTCATCTCCGCCATGGTCGGCGCCGAAGTCGCCACCATCGCGGCCGCCGAAACCGCCAACCCCGAACGGGCGGTGGCGCGGGCGACCAGGTCGGTGGTCGTGCGGATCGTGATCTTCTATCTGGGATCGGTGTTTCTGCTCGCGGTGATCGTGCCGTGGAACGCACACCGACCGGGCATCTCGCCCTACGTTGCGGCCCTGAAGGAGATGGGGATTCCCGCAGCGGGTCACATCATGAACGCGGTGGTGCTGACCGCGGTGCTGTCGTGCCTGAACTCGGGCCTCTACACCGCTTCGCGGATGCTGTTCGTGTTGGCCGCCCGCCACGAAGCCCCGGTCGAGTTGGTCAAGGTGGGTCGACGCGGAGTGCCTTACGTCGCCATTCTCTGTTCGTCGGTGGTGGGCTTTCTGTGTGTGGTCATGGCGTGGGTCGCGCCCGGTGCCGTGTTCGTCTTCCTACTGAAATCATCTGGTGCCCTTGTCCTTTCGGTCTACCTGCTGATCGGGTTGTCGCAGATCGTGTTGCGTCGCCGGACACCGCCGGCGCGGCTACGGGTGAAGATGTGGTTCTTTCCGGCGCTGTCGATCCTGACGGTGGCCGGGATCGTCGGCGTGCTGATGCTGATGGCCTTCGACCCGAGGGCTCGCATGGAGCTGTGGCTGGGCCTGCTGTCCTGGGTGGTGGTGTTGACGCTCTACTTCGTGCCCAGGTGGCGGAACCGGCCGGCCAAGGTCCCACCGATCACGCCGGCCACCGGCAAGGCGACCCGGGTCTTGGTGCTGGCCAACAAAAACGTTGCCACCACTGAGCTTTTCGATGTACTGCGCCGAGTCGACGCCCAGCAGCGCGCCGATTACTTCATCTGCGTGCCGGTGAACCCGGTCGACACCGGACAGGCCGAACGTACCGGCCCGGTGTTCGTCCTCGATGCCACCGTCACCGCGGCCCGGGAGCGGCTGAACGCCATTCTGGCCGCGCTGCGCGGCGCCGGACTCTCCGCCGCCGGGGAACTCGGCGACTACCGCCCGTTGCGAGCGCTGGACGCCGCGGTGCGACGTTTCCAGCCCGACCAACTGGTGATCGCCGAAGCACGCTCAGCGTGGCTGCGACTCGGCATGGTCGACAAAGTGCGTGCGGCGTACCCGATCCCGCTCACCCACGTGGTGCCGGGTGCGCATACTGCTGCCGCGTCCGCGCGAGCGACCTGAAGTCGCCGTTGATGGGCGTCACACCGCAACTGCGCCAAGGCTTGTCGCAGCGACAGCTGATGATGATCGCCATCGGCGGGATCATCGGCGCTGGATTTTTCGTCGGGTCGGGTGTCGTCATCGGCAAAGCCGGCCCCGCCGCTTTCCTGACCTACGCGCTGTGCGGCGTGCTGATCATCCTGGTGATGCGGATGCTCGGTGAGATGGCCACGGCGAACCCGTCGACCGGTTCGTTCGCCGAGTACGCCCGCCAGGCGCTCGGCGGCTGGGCCGGCTTCTCGGTCGGGTGGCTGTATTGGTATTACTGGGTGATCGTGGTCGGCTTCGAGGCGGTCGCCGGGGCGAAAGTCATCACCTACTGGTTCCACGCCCCGTTGTGGCTGCTCTCGCTGATGTTGATGCTGCTGATGACGTTGACGAATCTGTTTTCCGTCTCGTCCTATGGCGAGTTCGAATTCTGGTTCGCCGGAATCAAAGTCGTTACCATCGTCGTCTTCCTGCTCCTCGCCACGATGTACGCATTGGGTCTGTGGCCGCATCGGCACGCCGACTTTTCCAACCTGCACTCCCACGGTGGGTTCTTCCCCAACGGCGCGCACGGCGTCTTCGGCACCGTCGTGGTGGTGATTTTCTCGATGGTCGGCGCGGAGGTCGCGACGATCGCCGCTGCCGAAACTCCCGATCCGCAGCGGGCGGTGCAGCGGGCGACGAACGCGGTGGCCGCGCGTATCGCGATTTTCTTTGTGGGCTCGGTCTTTTTGCTGACGGTGATACTAGCGTGGAACACCGTGCAGCCCGGCTCGTCGCCGTATGTGGCCGCGTTCAAGCAAATCGGGATCCCCGGCGCCGATCACGTGATGAATGCGGTCGTGCTCACCGCGGTGCTGTCCTGCCTGAATTCCGGTTTGTACAGCGCATCGCGGGTGCTGTTCGTGCTTGCTCGTCAGCATGAGGCGCCGGCCCAGATGCTGAAGGTGAGCGGACGCGGGGTGCCCCACCTGGCGATCGTGTGTTCGTCGGTGGTGGGATTTCTGTGCGTCATCATGGCCGCGGTCGCTCCGGGCACGGTGTTCTTGTTCCTGCTCAACTCGTCGGGTGCCATCGTGTTGCTCGTCTACTTGTTGATTGCGCTGTCGCAGATCGTGTTGCGTCGCCGGACACCGCCGGAGAAGTTGCGGATCAAGATGTGGTTCTTCCCGGTGTTGTCGGTCCTGACGGTGGCCGGGCTCGTCGGCGTGCTCGGGCAGATGGCGTTCGACAGCACCGCCCGCACCCAGTTCTGGCTCAGTCTGCTGTCCTGGGGCGTCGTCGTCGTGGTGTACTTCCTCGCCAAACGGTGGCGCGGGCACGCCACCACCACCGACGGCTAACCGGCCCTACCCGCCGCGGCACGTCTTCAGTTGCGCCTCAAGGCTTATCAGCTGTGCCCTGAGTCCGGCGAGCTCCCTCTCGGCGCCGGCCCGAGCTTGTGGGGGAAGGTCGCCCAGGTTGCTGGCCGCGATGCTGAGGTTGTTTTGGACCACCGCGATCTTGTGCTCAATGGGGTAGCACTTATCGGACGTGTAGGCCTCGACCGTGGCCAGCGAACCGCTAGCGGGGAAGCCGCCCGCGATCGCATAGATGAGGCCGTCGGGACCGGTGGCAGCGGCCAGGCACAGGCGCGCGGTCGACAGCGAGGGCTGAGCTGTCCAGCCGGGCGCGGCTGGGTTGTAGCTGTAGACGTTAGGGCTGGGAACGGTCTCGTTGTTCACCAAGTTATCTCCCCCGATGGCATAGATCAGCCCGTTGGGATCAACTGCTGCGGCAAGCCCACAGGTCGGCACCGGGAGCGTGTAGGGACTGGTCGTCCACGTGTCGGTCGTGACGTTGAAGATCTCGATGGAATTCAGGACCGTCCCTGCGCTGCTGCCGCCAATGGCGTAGATCAGCCCATCGTCACCGGTGACCGCCGCCAGCCATATGCGGGCCGTGTTCAGCGCCGCCTTGGCGATCCATTTATCGGAAGTCGGATCGTAGGCGTGGACGGTGGCAACCGGGTTGTTGCCGTCGTAGCCGCCGATCGCGTAAATCAGCCCGTCGGGGCCGGTAACGGCGGCCAACGTGCCTCGCGCGGTCGGCAGCGGCGCGGCTTTGGACCAGGCGTCGTCGGCGGGCTCGTAGACCTCGTGTGTGGTGAGAGCGGCGGCTCCTGCGCTGAAACCGCCCAGGACATGCACCCGACCAGGGCTGGTGGCAGCGGCAAGCCCCGCGCGGGGGGTCGGCATCGACGGTCGCGCGAACCAGCGTTGTTGGACAGTGTCGTAACCTGCAACTGCCGCAAGGACACCGCCCTCGCCATTGCCGCCGATCGCATAGACCCACTCGCCGGATTCCGAGGCCGGCGCTTGGCACACTGCGGCGGCCAATTGCCAGCTCGCGGTTGGTAGTGATTCCTCGGCCATCCAGGCCATGTTTGTCTCCTCGCTGCTTCGCGGCCCCCTGCCGGACCGTCCTGCAGCTATCAAAGCGGCCCCGTCCTGCCAACGGGACCGCTTTGACAACGAGGCGCTTAACCGGTTTTGGTCAGCAGAACGGCGGTGGCGCTGACCCGCCACCGGCACAGACGCCTAACCGCGCTAGCCGCCGCGGCACGTCTTCAGTTGCGCGTTAAGACCTTTGAGCTCTTGGCCCAATGCGATGATCTGCCTCTCGGCGGCGGCGCGATCCTGCGGGGGAAGATCTCCCAGGTCGCCCCGCACAGTGCTGATTTCACTTTCAACCGCTGCGACCTTCTGCTCAATGGGGTAACACTTGTCGGCCGTGAATGCTTCGACGGTGGCCAGCGCGTTGGTGCCATCGGTGCCGCCGATCGCGTAGATGAGCCCATCGGGACCCTTGGTGGCGGCCAGCGTTGCGCGCCCACTCGGCATCGGCGGCTGAGTGATCCAACGGCCAATGCACTGCTCACGCCAGGCAACGGTGGTTCAGCCGTCCAGGCCAAGGCTTGCTCCCCTCGTCAGCGCGGCCCCCTGCTGAACCGCTCTGGACATATCAAAGCGGCCTCGTCCTGCCAAGGGGACCGCTTTGACAACGAGGCGCTTAGCCGGACTTGGTCAGCAGCACCGCCTGCTCGAACGGCAACCTGCCGAAGACCCGCCGTGCCGCGCCGCTGACGTGCGCCGCCGCCTGCTCCTTGGTGACGGTCTGCGGGTTGATCACGCTGAACGTCTTGCCGTGGCGATGCATCTGGCCGCCGCCGGCGGCATTGAGATTCTTCAGCCAGTCGCGGTCGGGGCCGTAGGTCAACAGGATCGCCACACCTGGCTTCCCGTCGACGTCGGCGTTGAACACCGTCAACGGGGTGCGGTAAGGCTTTCCGGATTTCCGGCCGACGTGCTCGAGGATGCCGAACGACGGGGCCCAGCCGGCCCAGATCCGCTGAATGGGGTTGGTGACGTGTCGATTGAATCGGGCAAGCCGTTGCGGTAGTTGCATATCACCATCAAACTCTTTCGGTATGGCCTACCTCAAGCCGCCGTGGTTCACAGCCAGGGTCTTCAACCGGATCGCGATGGCGACCGGCGTCAGCAACAGCGAAACCCTCACGGTCACCAAGCGGGGCAGCGGCGAGCCGCAGCACATTCCCGTCGTCACGGTCGACGTCGGCGGCACCCGGTATTTGGTGTCCACCCGCGGCGAGTCGCAGTGGGTGAAGAACGTCCGGGCGAATCCAACCGTCACGCTCAACAACAAGTCCGGCACGGCGACCTACGTCGCCCGGAAACGCCGACCTCGGAGCGCCCACCCGTGCTGACCGCCTACCAGCAGAAGGCGGGCCGGGCCGTCGACGGCTACTTTCGGAAATTGCCCGATCCGGCCGACCACCCCGTGTTTGCGCTCACCGCGACGGCTTGACGGGCTAAAAGCCTGCGCGACAACGACGCTGCCTGCCGGAACGGCAGCGTGCGCCGCGGTGCGGCGCATGCGATATCGCTTGCGTAAAGGATCACTCGGACCCTGACGGGACGGATGTGGCCGGTGAGGTTGAGTGCGGTACTCGCGCTCCTCGATTTTCGCGGACGGCTGCGCGTGGAACACCCGCACACGATCTGCCTCCAATCCACGACGAGGCCGGCGCCGAATACCTCATAACCATGAGGAGAATGACGATGACCTATCCCGCCGTCGACGATCTGCCCGAAGAAGCCACCACCACACTGCTCGACGTCTGTACGCAGCTGTCGCGGTCGCGGCACGCGGGGTTGTCGCGGTGGGCCGCCGCGGTGACCAACGCCCTGCTGGTCCAGCTGGTCACAGTGACCACCGGCGCCACCGTCGACGTGACCGACATCGAACCCCCTCGGCCCCTCGCACTGCTCGACGCCGCTGAACTGAACGCGCTGCATTTGATCTGCGCGCCGGTGCCGAAGCCAGCGACGACGAAGCAGTCGTCGAGTGGTGCACCCGCATGAGTCGGCTTATCGTCGCCGACGTCTACCGGCGCGAATACGAGCAGGCGGCAATCGTCGCGAAGGCCGACGTCATCATCGCCGAGGAACGGCGACGCGAGCGCGGGGCGCTGCGGGCGCCTGACCTTCGTGCCTTTCCGTCGTGGTCGCAGGTGTCGATGCCGTCGGACTGACGTCCGAATGCGCGACA
>CAWIAC010000054.1:0-17855 GCA_963833935.1 uncultured Actinomycetota bacterium
TGTCCGGTGAACCTTCCGGGTCAGGCGTCTATTCCGCTTTCGCAGGCCCAGGCGAGCGGGTCCGTGCCGCCTCGGGCACCGCGTCGATTCCCGACTCCTTGCGCTGTTGGGCGGTGATCGGCGCCGGGGCATCGGTCAGCGGGTCGACGCCGCCGCCGGACTTCGGGAACGCGATCACCTCGCGGATGGAATCCGCTCTGGCCAGCAGCTGGACGATCCGATCCCAGCCGAACGCGATCCCGCCGTGCGGCGGCGCACCAAAGGTGAACGCGTCCAACAGGAATCCGAACTTCTCCTGCGCCTCGGCCGCGCCGATGCCCATCATCGCGAACACGCGTTCCTGAATGTCGCGGCGGTGGATACGAATTGAGCCGCCACCGATCTCGTTGCCGTTGCAGACGATGTCGTAGGCGTCCGCCAGCGCCGCGCCCGGGTCGCTGTCGAAGGTGGCTTCCGAGTCGGACTTCGGCGAGGTGAACGCGTGGTGCACCGCGGTCCACGCGCCGCTGCCCACCGCGACGTCACCGGCGGCGGTCGCCTCATCGGCCGGCTCGAACAGCGGGAAGTCCACCACCCAGGTGAATGCCCAAGCCTCCGGGTCGATCAGGTTGAGCCGGTGCGCGATCTCCACTCGGGCCGCACCTAACAGCGCGCGCGACGCTTTCGCCGGCCCCGCCGAGAAGAAGATGCAGTCACCGGGCCCCGCGCCGACGTGCGCGGCCAGGCCCGCGCGTTCGGCGTCGGTCAGGTTTTTGGCGACCGGTCCGCTCAGCGTGCCGTCGTCGCCGACGAGCACATAGGCCAGCCCCTTGTGGCCACGCTGTTTTGCCCACTCCTGCCAGCCGTCCAGCGTGCGACGCGGCTGCGATGCCCCACCCGTCATCACCACCGCACCTACGTAGGGCGCCTGGAACACCCGGAACGTGGTGTCTTTGAAGAACTCTGCGCATTCGACCAGCTCGAGCCCGAACCGCAGGTCGGGTCGATCCGAGCCGAACCGTCTCATCGCCTCGGCATAGCTGATGCGCGGCACCGGCAGCGGAAGGTCGTAGCCGATCAAGGCCCACACCGCCTTGAGCACCTGCTCGGAAATTGCGATGACGTCGTCGGCCTCGACGAAGCTCAATTCCATGTCGAGCTGAGTGAATTCCGGCTGACGGTCGGCGCGGAAATCCTCGTCGCGGTAACAGCGAGCGATCTGGTAGTAACGCTCCATGCCGGCCACCATCAGCAGCTGTTTGAACAGCTGCGGGCTCTGGGGCAACGCGTAAAAGGAGCCGGGCTGCAGACGGGCCGGCACCAGGAAGTCGCGGGCGCCTCCGGCGTCGAACGCGTCATCGTCGGCGTCTCGATCTCGACGAAGTCGTGCGCGGCCAGTACTCCGCGAGCAGCGGCATTCACCTTGGAGCGCAACCGAATCGCGCCGCCGGGTCCGTCGCGGCGCAGGTCGAGGTAGCGGTAGCGCAGCCGGGTCTCCTCACCGGCGGGCTCGTCGAGCTGGAAAGGCAGGGCCGCGCACTCCCCCAACACCGTCAGCGACGTTGCGTTGACTTCGATCTCGCCGGTCGCGATCTCCGGGTTCGCGTTGCCCTCCGGGCGGATCTCGACGACACCCTCGACGGCCACGCAGAACTCGGCGCGCAGACGATGGGCCTGGGCCAGCACGTCGGCGGCGCGAAACACCACCTGCGACACCCCCGACGCGTCGCGCAGATCGATGAAGATCACCCCACCGTGGTCGCGGCGGCGCGCGACCCATCCGGCCAGCGTCACCTTCTGGCCCGCATCGGTGGCCCGCAACGAACCGGCGGTGTGACTGCGCAGCACAAATACTCCCTGTCAAAGGTGGAAACGACAGCCCAGTCTAGAGGCGGTATTTTCAAGGATCGTCATGGATATTGCAGTCGTCGGTCCCGGCGCCGTCGGTACGACGGTCGCCGCGTACCTATCCGCGGCCGGCCACCAGGTATTGGTGTGCGGGCGCACACCCCGATCGCAGATCGAGCTGCGGCCCGATGAGGCCGATCCGATCGTGGTCCCCGGCCCGGTCCGCACCGATCCCGCCGAGATCACCGGTCCCGTCGGGCTGGTTCTGCTGGCGATCAAAGCCACCCAGAACACCGACGGAGCTCGCTGGCTGGCCCGGTTGTGTGATGAGCACACGATCGTCGTCGTCCTGCAAAACGGGGTCGAGCAGGTCGAGCAGGTGCAGCCGCACTGCCGGTCGTCGACGGTGATCCCGGGAATCGTCTGGTTTTCCGCCGAGACGCAGCCCGACGGCTGGGTGCGGTTGCGCGGGGAAGCCCGGCTGGCGCTGCCGACCGGGCCTGCTGCGACGACGTTCGCCGAGTTGTGGCGCGGCGCAGGCGGCACGGCCGACTGCGACCCCGACTTCATCACGGGCGCGTGGCGTAAGCTGCTGGTCAACGCGGTGGCCGGTCTGATGGCGCTCACCGGGCGACGGGCCGGAATGTTTCGCCGCGACGACCTGTCTGCGCTGGCGCGCCGCTACGCCGCCGAATGCCTGGCGGTCGCCCGTGCGGAGGGCGCGCACCTGGGCGATGACGTCGTCGACGGCACGGTCGAGATGTTCCGTCAGATGCCCACCGATGTGGGCACTTCGATGCTGGCCGACCGGGAGGCCGACCGCCCGCTGGAATGGGACATCCGCAACGGGGTGATCATCCGCAAGGCACGCACTCACGGCATCGCGACGCCGATCAGCGACGTCCTGGTGCCGCTGCTTGCCGCGGCCAGCGACGGCCCGGGTTAGCCGGTCAGCCCAAATCCATACGCCAGATCGGCGATCGGGTCAATCTCTCTAATAGGCCCTAGAGATAACTTCCGGGCTAAGAAAATCCGCAGTGTGCTGCGATGATTTTCTCACCAAACTCCACGCCACGCCGACCTCCGAATTGCGTCCGGATCGTCAACAACTGCGTCCGCGGCTGACCTGATGATGCGGGTGGCCCGCCGCGAGGTTTCGTAACGGGGCCAATCGCCCTGCCAGCGCTGCCCACCGGACGGGCTCCCGCCGGCGAAGTCCAGCCATGTCCGCTGCATCCGCCGGCCCACCGAGGGCGTCAGCCATGTGCCCAACGGGTGCAGCCGTCGGCCCAGATGCGAACCATAACTGTGCAGGATGTGCACGATCTCACTGCCGTGGACCGCGCCCAGACCGATTGCCCGCAGCGTCCACGACGCGTGGTCGAACCGATAGACATGCGTCGCTGCGTGCGCACTGTAGGCGTCGGCGAACGCCCATGTCGGGGCGACGAACATCGCGTCGGCACCGAAGGCCGTGCACGCGCCGCGGCGTGGGTAAGCGGGATAGGCGGCCAGCACCCTCTCCCTGGACCCCGGGACCAGCTGCGCGAAATAGCGGTCGATGGTGGCCGGTGTCGTCGGCAGCATCGGCGGCTTGTCCCGGGCGAACAGCGACGCCTCATGCCGGTTGGTGCCGATGATCAACGGGATGCGAGCCGTCGCGCCCATCCGCGCCGCATCGACCGGATGCCGCGGCAGTAGATCGACCCCGTAGGTCAGCCCGTGCGCCAGCGTCGGCGTCGCCGCTACGCTGGCCAGCTGCAACTCCCCTGCAGCGCGGCGCAATTCGCGCTGCGGCAGCTCTTTCAAAGCCTTCGACTCCCCAACCGTGAGCCCCAGCCGGCTGAGGAATCGCTGCGCCTGCTCGGCTCGCGTCGCGCGGTCGGCGATCAGCGGCAAAGCGGGGCTCTGCGCAATCGCCCGGGCGAACAGCCCTTCGGCGGCCGGACTGGATAGGAGCGCCAATACCGAAGTAGCGCCTGCGGACTCACCGAACACGGTGACCCGGTCGGCATCGCCGCCGAACGCGGCGATGTTGTCACGCACCCAGGCCAGCGCGGCGATCTGGTCGCGCAGGCACAGATTGTCGTCGAACCCGGCGCCGAGGTCGCCGAGCTCGAAGCCGCCGAACACCCCGACCCGGTAGGTGACATTGACCACGACCACGTCGCCGTTGGCGGCCAGCCGCGACCCGTTGTACAGCTGGAGTTGCCCGGCGCCGTTGAGGAACGCTCCGCCGGGGATCCACACCATCACCGGCAGCGACCCGGACACGTCCGGCGACCACACCGTCACCGTTAGGCAGGCTTCGTCGCGGATCTTGGGATCGTCGCGGTCGCCCGCGACCATCGAGCGGCTCTGCAGCGGCAGGGGGCCATGCTCAACGGCGTCCCGCACGCCCGTCCACGGCACCAGCGGAGCCGGCGCAGCGAATCGACGCTCGCCCACCGGTTGTTCCGCGTATGGCACGCCACGCCATACCGCGACGCCGCCCTCGACGGTGCCGCGAAGATCGCCGACCGCTGTGCGTGCGAAAGCAGGAACTTCGGCAACCGCGGACACGCCTGAATCGTAATGTGAAAAGCTGATCCCGCCGGGCCAGGAGCTCTTGGGACCCGCGACATAGACGCAACGGAGAGTGCGATGACCTTCAACGAGGGTATGCAGATCGACACCAGCACGACGTCGGCATCCGGCGGTGGCGGACGCGGAATCGCGATCGGCGGTGGACTTGGCGGATTGCTGTTTCTCGTCGTGGCCCTCCTGCTCGGCGTGGACCCCGGCAAGGTGGCTACCCAGCTGCCGGCGAGCACCAGCCAGGAGGTGGCACCCGGCTTCGATCTCAACAAGTGCAAGACCGGAGCCGACGCAAACCAATATGTGCAGTGCCGCGTGATCGCCACCGGCAACTCGGTCGACGCGGTGTGGAAGCAATTGCTGCGCGGATACACCCGCCCCCGGGTGCGGCTGTTCAGCGGTCAGGTGAACACCGGGTGCGGACCGGCCAGTACCGAGGTCGGGCCGTTTTACTGCCCGGTCGATCAGACCGCATACTTCGACACCGGCTTTTTCGACGTGCTACGCACCCAATTCGGTTCAAGCGGCGGACCATTGGCACAGGAATACGTTGTTGCTCACGAGTTCGGGCACCATGTGCAGGATCTGCAGGGGTCACTCGGCCGCGCCCAGCAGGGCGCGCAAGGCGCCGGCGGTAACGGCGTGCGCACCGAGTTGCAGGCCGACTGCTATGCCGGCATATGGGCCCATTACGCCTCCACCGTCAAGCAGGAAGGCACCGGGGTGCCGTTCTTGGAACCGCTGAGCGACAAGGACATTTCCGACGCGCTGTCGGCGGCGGCGTCGGTGGGAGACGACCGTATCCAGAAAGCCGCGACCGGGCACACCAATCCCGAGTCGTGGACCCACGGCTCGTCGGAGCAGCGTCAGCACTGGTTCACCGTCGGCTACCAAACTGGTGACCCCAACCAATGCGACACCTTCAGCGACCCGAACCTCAACTAGCTCAGAACAGCGTCGGCTCGAGCGTCTCGACGACTCGTCGCGACGGCGGGACATCTGATCGCCGCTGATCGCCGCCAAGCCCGTACTTGGTGATCAGCGGTGCCGCCCGGGCCCGCAGATCGTCACGATATGACGGCGGCAAATACGCTCCGCGCCGGTACAACTCGCGATACCGGCCGACCAGCTGCGGGTGTGTGCTTGTCAGCCACGACATGAACCAGCCACGGGTCGAACCGCGCAGATGCAGCCCGAACACTGTGACACCGTTGGCCCCGGCCGCCGCGATCTGTCGCAGCAGACCGTCGAGGTGCTCGACGGAATCCGTCAGGTAAGGCAGCACCGGCGCCACCATCACATGGCAGTCCAGGCCGGATTCGCGAATCGCCGCGATCAACCCGAGTCGGGCTTGCGGGCTGGGGGTGCCGGGCTCCACCTGTTTGTGCAGTGCAGGATCACCGATCGCCAGTGAGACCGCGACACTGACCGGCACCTGTTGAGCGGCTTGGGCGATCAGCGGCAGGTCGCGGCGCAGCAGCGTGCCCTTGGTCAGGATCGACATCGGCGTGCCTGAGCTCGCGAGCGCGCCGATGATGCCGGGCATCAACGCGTAGCGGCCCTCGGCGCGTTGATAGGGGTCCGTGTTGGTACCCAGCGCGACAGTCTCGCGACGCCATGACCGTCGGTTCAGTTCGCGGCGCAGCACGTCGACGACATTCGTCTTGACGATGACTTGGGTGTCGAAGTCGTTGCCACAGTCCAAATCCAGGTACTCGTGTGTGGGCCGGGCGAAGCAATACCGGCAGGCGTGCGAGCAACCGCGGTAGCCGTTGACGGTGTATTGAAAAGGTAGCGCCGCGGCCGGCGGAACTCTGTTCAGCGCGGACTTGCACAAGACCTCATGCAACGTTATGCCGTCGAAGTGCGGCGTCCGCACGCTGCGGACGAAACCGATGCGCTCGAGTCCGGGTAGCGCGCCGTCATCGAGCTCGATGCTCTGGCCGTCCCACCGCATGCACTATTCGAACGCGTGTTCGAGTCAAAGTCAAGCCTTATTTCCGGGCTGATCGAAGGCCGGCTCGTCGCCAATATGCCTGCGGTGGGCCGCTTGCCATTTAAGCTGGTTCATCATGACGTCTGATATCGACGGCCCCAACGACAGCAAAAACCTCAAGTGGGCACTGGGTGGGGTCGCCGCGGTGGCCGTCTTGGCAACGATCGTCGCGGCGGTATTGCTGTTCGGCGGCGGGGATTCCCGAGCACCGAAAGGGGCCGGCCCGGACGCGGGTTCGGGCGGGGAGCAAGCGGCCGGGGTGGCCAGCGCGAAAGACACCGGGCCGGTCGCCGTGATCACCGAAGACCCCAGTTGTGCCGCGTGGACGTCGATCAACAATGACCTGGCCAACAGCGGTCAGGGACTCTGGAACGAGCGCGACCGGTCGGTTCCGGCCTCGGCGTGGACGCAAAAGCAACGTGCGCAATTCGTCGCAGCCGGGCAGTCGATGCGCAGTGCGGCGGCCCAGGCGGTCGGCTTGGTCAAGCTGACACCGCACCGGGTGATGCGCGAGCTCTACCAGCAGTTCATTGCGTACGCGCGCGCCTACTCCGAACGCATCCCCAAATACACCCCTGCCGACAACAACCTGGCCGGGGCCGCAAACAGCGCATCGTCTGCACTGGGGTCGATCTGCACCGCCATCAGCGACGGTCCGGCCGCGGCCCGGGGCCCGTTGGTGCCGCCCTCGGCGCCACCATCCGACATCGCCCCAGTGGGCAATGTCGCAAACCCGCAACCGCTGCTCACCACCGACAATTCCGTGTGCCCTGAATGGAAGTCGGCGCTAGACCAGTTCGGCAAGCAGACCGCCGCATGGCAGCAACTTGATCCGAACGTCCCGTCGATCTACTGGAACCGCGAGCAGAGGGCCGTCAACTACGCGGTCGCACCGGTGATGAACTCGTTCGCGGGCAAATTGGAACAGCTTGGGCGGCAAAGCGATAACGCGATCTGGCAGGACTTGGCCAACCTGTCGGCCCAGTACCGCCGGGCGTTTGTCACATCGCTGCCTACCTACACCCCGACCGACAACCATCTGGCCAACGCAGCCACCTTCGCCTCGACCACCGTCCTTGGCGCATGCGCAGCCGTTGCGGATTGACCGCCTGACATGTGATCCGGAGGCGGCTGCTCGCTGTCAGAAGGCTGAGACAAGATCAACCACCCACCCACTGGCGTTGGGTGCTAGGTCGCCGCTCAGCAGCGAACTGATGTCCGCTACGGCGTTGGGATCGAACGCTGTAGCGATTCCGCCCAACGCTGTGCTCGGGTTCAGGAGTGTGCTGACATCTCCGACTATGGCGTTGAGATCGGCGGTTGAACTCGCGGCCGCGGTCGCATCGGTTCCTACGAGTGTGTCGAACGCCTTTTCCCTGGCACCGAGGTCGTCTGCGACGATCCGTTGGGCTTCAAGCACGCTTTCGCGTCCGCCGTTCAGCGCACCCTCGGCGGGTCGAGCCGAACTGCGGCGAAATCCGCAGGGTCCCTCTCCCCGCCACCACCGCCGAACTCGGGATACCCGTTGAAGTAGGCGTCCAGGATCGTCGAGGGTGCGTTCGAGATGTCGCTCAGCGCCAAGGTGTAGTCGCCTTCCTGGTATGCGTTGAGGACGTCCTGGGTGACCCCGCCGAATGCATATTCCGCGGCATTCGGGCCGTACAGGGAAGCCGCTTCGAGATCGGAAACCCACTCAGGAACGCCGAAGGCCTGCATGGAGTCTGGGGTGAGCCCGCCATAATAAAGGCCTCCCGGACTGAGCACGTTGTCGATGTTGTTCACGATTGACTGACTGATGTCGAAGTAGGCGCTCTCGAGCGGTTGACTCACGCTTCCCGGCTCCGTGAGCAGGAAACTCCAGATGCCGGTCTCCGCGTCATACACGTCACCGGCCTGCAGATCGCCCGTCGCATTCGTCAGAACGGTGGACAGATCCTGCAGCACGTTCGTCAGATTGCTGCTCGAGAGCTGCGCCGCCGATGCAAGCTCCTTCGCGTAGTCGGTGAAATTGGCGTCGATCGCCGACAGGATCGGATGGGGGTCGGCGGCCATCTGTGCGTGCAGCAACTGCAAGTTGGTGACGGTGTCGTCGTAGGCATCCGTCCAGGTGGCCAAGGGATATTCCTGGTCCTCCCCAAGGCTGGCCGCGCTCGTCGGGTCGCCGAGGTCGTCGACGGAGACGAGTTGCACTGCGCGCGTCTGGGGTGCCGACGGCCCGATCGGAACGGCGGCGAGCAGGCCGGCGCCCGCCAAAACGACACCAGCGGTTACATACGGACGAAGAATGAGTTCCATGACCATCTCCTTCTACAGCGACCAATCTCTGCCAGGACGCACTGCTGTACGTATGTCGAATGCTGGCTGAGAACTCTCTGAGAGAGATACAGAAAACTGAATAAACTTTCACGGGATTTTGGAATTAACGTCCGGCGGATAGAGGAGTAACTTTGGACGTCGCGGCGCCGTCTTCCTCGGACGATCGCGGAAGTTCGGCTCGCTTTTACGCTGCTGAACGAAGTTCAATAACGCCTGAGATGAGCCTGAGAAGCCTGGCGGAGTGCGAACGCGAATTTAGGCAAATGTGCAGGAGAATCGGTCGCATCGACTGTTACCCGATGCGGCTGACCTTGACTGGATCGAATGGCCAACGATGACAACATGTTTCGGCGGCGGCGCGGCCATGACGGCGTGGTATCGCGTTTAATACAATGCACCGGGCATCATGATGCCCGGTGCATTGTGAGCCCTACGTCGTGAAAGCGTCAGGCCCAGCTGGAGCCGACGGCAGAGTCGGTGCTGCTCATGTTGTTGCCCGCGGTCTGGACTTTTTGGCCGTGAGCGTTGGCTTGTTCGTAGATGGTCTGGAAGTTGCGTCCCAACTGGGTGATGAACTCCTGGCAGGCCACCGAACCCGAGCCACCCCAGAAGTCACCGGCGGCCAGCACATCGCGCACGATGGACTGGTGCTCGGCCTCCAAGGAGGCGGCCTGCTGGCGGATCAACGCGCCGTGGGCGTCCACGTCGCCGAACTGGTAACTGATCGACATTGGGTGTTCTCCTAAAAGTTTTCGGTGCCGGGCTAGCTGGACAGGATGTGCTGGGAGGCCTGCTCTTGCTGTTCGTAGTTGTTGGCGTCGCGGATCAGTCCGTCGCGCACGCCGTGCAGCATGTTGACGATGTTGCGGAAGGCCTGGTTCATCTGGCCCATGGTGTCGTAGGAGGTGGCCTGAGCCGTCCCGCTCCAGCTGGCACCGGCGATGTTCTGACTCGACGCCCACATCTTGCGGGCCTCGTCCTCCACCGTCTGGGCATGGGTGTCAAACCGGCCCGCCATCGACCGCATCTCGTGCGGATCAGTCATAAAACGTGTAGGCATAGCTCGCTCCTTAGTTCGATGTCATCTCAGAGTTAATACGTTGTGCGACAAGGGCATCCCCGGTTCTCAGCCGCCGGCCGGCGTGCGAGTCTCGACTTTCACCGACGCCGTCTTGGCGGCCTGGGTGCCCATGCCCCGTCCATTCATCGCGCCCATGAGCGCTTGGGTGAATGGACTATTGGGCAGCCCTGCGGACGCATTCGCCGGGCTGATACTGTTCGACGGCAGCACCGGGGCCGCACGAGTCATCTCCGGAGCCGCTTGCGCCCAGCTGTTAGGTATCGACAGCCCGCCGAGCTTGTGTGCCGACGCCAGTTGCGCACTCATCGTGGATCCGAATCCGCGCATCTGGCCGGAAATGCTTGCGAGCAAGGCCTTCATCTTGCCGTCGACGAGGGCGGAGACATCGGCCAGCATCGCCTGATTGCTCGCCTGCAGCGCCTGGCTGGCATTCATCGAATTGCTCATGCTGATCAGCATTTTGGCGGGCATGCTGGCGAACATCGTCAAATAGTAGGCACCTTGAACCGGAAGGATCGAGTCCGTGGCCGTGGCGGTACCCGTCCCCGCCAGCGAGGGCAGCAGCGACGAGTCCAAACTCGACAGGCTAAGGTCGGCCAGCACGTTGGTCCAGCCGGTCGTTAAGGTGTTCCCACTAGGGGCTACGCCCACGTAGCTCTCGAGTAGCGTCTCCAGGTCCGTGCCCAACGAGCCGATGCCGGAGCCAGCCGAATTCGCCGTCGACTGGGCCGCCGCGGCCGTGTCGGCGGAAGTACCGCCATCACTGGTGCTGGGCGCCGGGGTCTGCTGGGGCAATACGACGGCCTGCTGCGATGCGGCCGCGTAGGTGTCCATCGTCAGACCGTCCTGGAACCACATCTCCATGTAGTGCGCCTCGGTGGCCGCGATAGCCGGGGTGTTCTGGCCGAGGAAGTTCGTGGCGACGAGCGCGGCCAACAACGACCGATTGGCTGCAATCACTGCCGGCGGCACCGTAGCCGAGAACGCGCCCTCGTAGGCGGCGGCGGCCAACCTGGCCTGCGCTGCGGTCTCGGCGGCCTGGCCCGCGGTGCCCGCCAACCAGTCCACGAACGGCGCCGTCGCCGCGGCCATCCGCGCCGAGGTCGGACCCAACCAGGTGGATCCGGTCAACTGCCCGATCACCGTCTGGTACAAGGCGGCAGTCGTCTCGAGGTCGGCCGCCAACTCATCCCACGCCGATGCAGCCGCCATCAACGGCGCCGACCCCGCCCCGCTGTACATCAGTCCCGAATTGATCTCCGGCGGGAACATCATAAAACTCATTGACCCAGGCCCCCCTTAGTCAGCAGCAGCTGCATTCGCCGCCTCGGTCAGTGCGTACGCCCCCGCCCCAGAGCGTAACGCGCCGACTAGCTGTTCGTGGACTTCCGCCGCTTGGGCGGATATCCGCTGATACGTCGTGCCGTGGCGACAGAATTGCGCCGCCGCCGGCGCCAGCGCGGTCGTCGGGGTCGCCGCGGCGGCGTTGGGTGTCGCGATCGCATCACCGAGTCCCGCCAAGTTGCTCGCGGCCCCCAATACGACGTCCGGCTGTGTGGTGACGAACGACACCCTCTGTCCTCCTTGAGACGGCGGCGGACCCCTGGCAGGCTATTTCGAACAGTTAAAGCAAATAACTTGTCGCGAAGAGCGCTCTTAGAGGTCCGATGGTTTGCGCAAATCTTAAATCACGGATACGCACGCTGTGCTGAGAAAAACCAAAGAGACGTTGCGCACGCGACAATTTCTCAGGCCGCGCTTACAGGAAACCCTCAGGGAAGCGCGGTGGGCGCGAAACTCGTCCCATGCGAGGGCCTTATTGGCCGCAGGTCAATAAGGTTGGCGAGCGAACGGGCTCCCTGCCCGCCGGCCATCCAAGCGGGCATCCGAGATGGCCGAAACATACCGCTTTCTTAATAATTCGCCTACCCGCGCGACACCGTAGGGATCGCAGCAGGCCGCGGGTTGCTGACATACGCCGCCCGTCGCAGCGAGTCACGTCTGAGCGTGACGGTCGCTATTGCATCGGTCGAAAAACCGCATGCGGGAATGGACTCTTTGACCATTGTCACGTTGCCGATCGTCGCGCACATAACGGCCCGATTGCGGCCAGGCCGTCGCACTAATCATGATCGGAATCTCGATCGTCTCGCCAAACTGAGAAAACGCTGAAAACTATCGCATTAGAGGGCCCGGGCTTATGTCCAATCGTGTCCGCGGTGGCGGAAGCAGAAGGCGGATGTTATGCAGCGTCGGTGAGCGAACTCCTGTTCTCCTACGGGACACTGCGACAACGCGACGTACAACGTGCCACCTTCGGTCGCGAGGTCGACGGCTACGACGACGCGATCATCGGCTACGTCCTCGAGTACGTCACGATCACCGATCCGCACGTCATCGCCACCAGCGGTAGTGACCGGCACCCGATTCTTCGGCCGACGAGTCGGCCGGATGCCCACGTCGACGGGACCGTCTTCACCATCACTGCGGCGGAATTGGCCGCGGCCGACGACTACGAGGTCGACGACTACCGACGGATTTCTGTGCCACTGCGATCGGGGGCGCGGGCCTGGGTCTACGTTTTCGCCGGTTAGCGTTCACCGGCCCGTACCCCAGCGGAAGGTATGAAAGAAGCATGGTCGACGAGGCGCCAACGGCAGGCGACGCTGCGCCGTCACGCATCGATCGCCGAACGCTGCTGACAGCTGGCGCGGCAACCGCGATCGTCGGCGCCGGCCTCGGCGCGGGTGCCGTCGCGCTGCTTCGGTCGCCGGGTCGCGGACCCACGCTGTGGACCCGGCCCGGTCACAGCGGTTCGCAACCGGTGGGCGGCTTGCATCTGCAGTTCGGCAGCGATGCTTCCACCGAGGTGGTCGTGTCGTGGCATACCACCGATCCGGTTCGCAACCCGCGGGTCATGGTGGGCACGCCGTCGTCGGGCTTCGGCCGTGTCGCGCAAGCCGACACTCGCACCTACCGCGACGCGAAATCCAAGACCGAAGTCCGCGTCCACCACGCGCGTCTGGACAATCTGACCCCCGACACCGACTACGTGTACGCGGCGGTGCACGACGGCACCAACCCCGAGCTGGGAACGGTCCGAACCGCTCCGTCGGGACGGTATCCGTTGTGCTTCACCAGCTTCGGAGACCAGGCAACGCCGACACTGGGCCGGCGACACGAGTCCAGCTACCGCAGCGACAACCTGGGGTCACCGGCGGCCGGGGACATCACCGCCGCCATCGAACGCATTGGCCCGCTCTTCAACCTGGTCAACGGAGACCTGTGCTACGCCAACCTCGCCCACGATCGCATCCGCACCTGGTCGGACTGGTTCGACAACAACACCCGCTCCGCGCGCCACCGGCCATGGATGCCGGCGGCGGGAAACCACGAGAACGAATTAGGCAATGGCCCAGTAGGTTACGCCGCATACCAGACATACTTCACATTGCCCGACTCGGGATCCGACGGCGAACTCCGCGGCCTGTGGTATTCGTTCACCGCCGGCTCGGTGCGGATCATCAGCCTGAACAACGACGACATCTGCTTCCAGGACGGGGGCAACTTCTATGTGCACGGCTACTCCGGTGGAGCCCAGAGGCGATGGCTGGAATCCGAACTCGCGAACGCACGGGCCGACCCCCGTGTCGACTGGGTGGTCGTGTGCATGCACCAGACCGCGATGTCCACGGCCGATCACACCAATGGCGCCGACCTGGGCATCCGTCAGGAGTGGCTGCCGTTGTTCGACCGCTACCAGGTCGACCTGGTGGTCTGCGGTCACGAGCACCACTATGAGCGCTCGCATCCGGTGCGGGGCACGCAAGACACCGAAACCAAAACGCCGATCCCCGTCGAGGACCGCGGCGATCTCATCGACACTAGCAAAGGAACCGTGCACGTCGTCATCGGCGGCGGCGGTACCTCGTCGCCGTCCAACACCCTGTTCTTCCCACAGCCGAGGTGCCGGGTGGTGACCGGTGTCGGGGCGTTCGATGCAGCGATCGGACGCAAAGCACCGATCTACGTGGTGGAGGATGCGCCGTGGTCGGCATTTCGGGACAGCCAAAACCCTTACGGTTTCGTCGCTTTCGACGTCGACCCGGGCACCCCGGGCGGCAACACGTCGATCAAGGCAACGCACTACGCGGTCAACGGCCCGTACGGAGCGATCAGCGTGATTGAGCAATTCACGCTCACTCGGCCTCGCGGCGGCTGAGCATTTCCTACTCTTGAGCGATGACCGCTACTGATCTCCCGCTTGCCGGCAAGGTCGCCTACGTGACGGGCGCCGCCCGGGGCCAAGGTCGTTCGCACTGCATCAGGCTGGCCCGGGCCGGTGCCGACATCGTCGCGATCGACGCCTGCGGACCGGTGACCGCGCACAACGGTTATCCCGCGTCACAGCCGGAGGACCTCGCCGAAACAGTGAACCTGGTCGAGGGTGAAGGCCGCAAGATCCTTGCCTCGGAAGTCGACGTGCGCGACGCGGCCGGCCAGCAGCGCGTGGTCGGCGATGCCTTCGAACAGTTCGGCCGCCTCGACATCGTCGTCGCCAACGCCGGAGTGCTGAACTGGGGCCGGCTGTGGGAGATTTCGGCCCAGCAGTGGCAGGACACCCTCGAGATCAACCTGACCGGGCTGTGGAACACCGTCAAGGCCGCCGTGCCGCCGATGATCGAGGCAGGCAACGGCGGTTCGATCATCACCATCAGTTCGGCGGCGGGCATCAAGGCCGTCCCGGGCTGCGGCCACTACTGCGCCAGCAAGTTCGGGGTGGTCGGGCTGACCAACTCCCTGGCCGTCGAGCTCGGCGAGTTCGGCATCCGGGTCAACTCCGTGCACCCCTACGGCACGGACACCCCAATGGGCAACGACGTCTCGATGTACCAGGTGTTCGCCGATCACCCGAATTACATCCACAGCTTCTCCCCCGGCGCGCTTCCGACGGAATCACTGGCCGACCCGAATCTGATCTCCGACATCGTGGTGTGGCTGGCCAGCGATGCGTCCTCGCTCGTGACAGCGGCTCAAATCCCTGCTGACAAAGGATATTTGAAGATCTGACCGTCACCGGTAGGCGGATATCGCAGCCCGTCGGATCTGGTGGTAATGTCATTACCGCTTTAGGTTAATGGAACTCTCGAAAGGCGTTGAATGCGTTCACCGATGCGTACCACGGAATCGGTGGCGGCCTTCGCCGAGCGGGCCCGCGATTGGCTCGCCGCATCCATGCCGCGCATCGACGACCCGGATAATCCGCCGTACGCCGATCGTGGTGACGAGGAATCGTGGCAGCGCGTCCGCGGGTTACAGCGACGCCTTTACGACGGCGGCTTCGCCGGCATCTGCTTTCCCACCGAATACGGCGGACTCGGCCTGGGTATCGAGTATCAGAAGGCGTTCGACGCCGAAAGCGCCGGCTATGAACTGCCACTGATCCTGAATACACCGACGTTCACGATCTGCTGCGCAACGATCCTCGACACCGGCACCGAAGAGCAGAAGCGGCAGCATATTTCGGCCGCACTACGCGGTGACGAGGTGCTCGTCCAACTGCTTTCAGAACCCAGCGGCGGCTCGGACCTGGCGGGCGTGATCACCCGCGCCGAGCGGCGCGGCCAGAGTTGGATCGTCAACGGCGCCAAGACATGGAGCACCGGTGCCTTCGCTGCTGACTACGGGCTGCTGCTGGCCAGAACGAACTGGGACGTGCCCAAACACGAAGGGCTGACGATGTTTCTGGTCCGACTGGACAGCCCCGGCATCACGCTACGCCGCATCAAACAGGTCAACGGGTCCACCGAGTTCTGCGAAGAGTTCTTCGACGACCTCGAACTCAGCGACAACGACGTGGTCGGCGGCGTCGACAAGGGCTGGGAGGTGGCGTCGCGCCAGCTGTACCACGAGCGGCGCGCCGTCGGCGGCGGCTCGGAATTCGCCAGCGGCAGCGGCGCAGAGAACAACCAGGAGCAATCCCCCGACTATCACGCGATGCTTCGCGCGGCCGGACTTGACGACAACGAACGCGTACGCGAGGCGGCCGGCCGCGCGCTGACGCACCGCACGGTGCGGGAGCAGCTGATCGACCACGTCTATCGCGGTGTGCTGGACGGATCTCTGCCCCCGACGGGCGGCACGCTCATCCGGCTTTTCCAGGCCGAAGAAGTATCGCTCGAGATCGATACCGCACTGGCGATCGCCGGCGACGCCGCGGTGGTCGACGGGCCCACCGGGCTGCTCGGCGTGGGCGAGCGCTACCTGTCGCGACAAACCGCCCATCTCGGCGGCGGCACCACCGAGATGGCGCGCAACGTCATCGGCGAACGGATACTGGGCTTCCCGCGGGAATTCGCCGCCGACCGCGGCGTGCCGTTCAACCAGGTCAAACACAGCCGAAGCTGAGATCTGATCCCAGGTGTCCCAGGCGTCCCAGAACCTTCCGCCCGGTGACTGCCGAGACCGGAGTGAACTACGATTTCATACGCGAAAGCACCTCGGCAACAACGGAATCCGTAGCTATGTCGACCTGCTCACCCGTCGTCAGGTCCTTCACCCCGATGGTTCCGGCGTCGATGTCACGGTCGCCGGCCACCAGCGCCAGGCGCGCGCCGGACCGGTCGGCGGCGCGCATCGCGCCCTTGAGTCCGCGATCGCCGTAGGCCAGATCCACCCGCAGACCGGCCGCCCGCAACTGCCCGGCCAGCACCGCCAGTCGTAGCTTGGCCTGCTCGCCCAGCGGCACGCCGAATACGTCGCATCGTGCGGTCGGCCCGACGTCCTTGCCTTCGGCCCGCAGCGCCAACAACGTGCGGTCGACGCCGAGACCGAACCCGATTCCCGACAGATCCTGTCCGCCGAGCCGGCGCATCAGCCCGTCATAGCGGCCGCCGCCACCAATACCCGACTGAGCACCCAACCCGTCGTGCACGAACTCAAAGGTGGTCTTGGTGTAGTAGTCCAGCCCGCGGACCATCCGTGGGTTGATGACGTAGTGCACGCCCAGGCCGTCGAGGTGCGCCAGCACGGTCTCGAAATGCTGCTTGGCCACGTCGGAGAGGTGGTCGAGCATCACCGGCGCATCGGCCGTCATCGCCTTGACGTCAGGTCGCTTGTCGTCGAGCACGCGCAGCGGGTTCAGCTGAGCGCGTCGCAGTGTCTCATCGTCCAAGTCGAGGCCCAACAGGAAGTCCTGCAACAGTTCCCGATACTGAGGACGGCAGGTGTCGTCGCCCAGCGACGTGATCTCCAGCCGGAAACCGTCCAGGCCCAGCGAGCGGAAGCCTGCGTCAGCAACGGCGATGACCTCGGCGTCCAACGCGGGGTCGTCGACGCCGATGGTTTCCACTCCGACTTGCTGCAACTGGCGGTAGCGGCCGGCCTGGGGACGCTCGTAGCGGAAGAACGGGCCCGCGTAACACAGCTTGACCGGTAACGCGCCGCGGTCCAGGCCGTGCTCGATCACCGTGCGCACCACCCCGGCCGTACCTTCTGGCCGCAGCGTCACCGAGCGGTCGCCGCGATCGGCGAAGGTGTACATCTCCTTGGACACCACATCGGTGGATTCGCCTACACCACGAGCGAACAGCGCGGTGTCCTCGAAGATGGGCAACTCGATATCGCTGTAGCCGGCCCGGCGAGCGGCGTCCAGCAGCGCCGACCGGACGGCGACGAACTGCGCCGAATCCGGTGGAAAGTAATCGGGAACACCCTTCGGACCCGAAAATGACGTGAACTCGGTCACAAGCGCCGCTCCTCCTCATCGCTGCGCTCTGCATCGTCGCCGGCGGTCACCGGCTCAACCCTTCGAGGTACGGGTTGGACCGGCGTTCGGCGCCGATGGTCGTGGCGTTGCCGTGTCCGGGCAGAACCACCGTCTTGTCGTCGAGCACAAACAGCTTGTCGATGATCGAGCGGATCAGATCGCGGCCGCTGCCGCCGTACAGATCGGTGCGGCCAACCGAGCGCTCGAACAGCGTGTCTCCGGTGAACACGATGTCTTTTGCGTCCGGCGCGTCCCAGGCGTCCGCCACACGGAACACCACCGATCCACGG
>CAWIAC010000055.1:0-18379 GCA_963833935.1 uncultured Actinomycetota bacterium
CAAGGAACGCCTGACGCAGAAACAATCAAATCGTTCAACAAGGCGATCGCCGACGAATTCCGGGCCAATGACGGCAAAGTCGGCGGCCCGTTCAAGGGTGCCGACCTGCTGCTGCTGACCACGACGGGTGCCAAGTCGGGCGAGCCGCGAATCTCGCCGCTGGCCTACTTTCGCATCGACGGCAAGCTGCTCATCATCGGATCTTTCGCCGGCGCCGACGTCAACCCGGCGTGGGTGCACAACCTGCGTGCCAATCCTTCGGCGCACGTCGAGATCGGCAACGACGCGGCGGACGTGACCGCCCGTGAATTGCCGTCCGACGAACGCGACGAGCTATTCGGCAAGATCACCACTGCGGCACCGGGTTTCGCCGAGTATCAGGCGAAGACGAGCCGGGTCATCCCGATCTTCGAACTGAAGCCGGCGAGTTAGCCCCGCCGGATAGTTAGCCCACCAACCGACTGCCTGCAGCGCCCGGTCACGGGGCTATCATGTCACCTATCACAGGGTGGTCACGTCGCCGGTGAAGTGGCTAATGCGGGACCAGCGCCCACAACGTCTGCAGCGTGCCGCGTACCGGGTGGAGCAGGATGTTGACAATCTGGATCGGGAAGAGCTGCCCGTTGCCGCCGCATTTCGGCCATGCGCCGGGCCCCTGAGTAGCAAGGACCCGGTTCGCGACCGCGATCTGTTCCTCCCGCGGAGCCGAGGCCGGGTCGCCGATCCCGCCGTTCGCGGCCCAGGTTGACGGCTTGAACTGCAGGCCACCGTAGAACCCGTTGCCGGTGTTTGCGTGCCAATTGCCACCCGATTCGCACTGCGCGACGGCGTCCCAGTCCATGCCGTCTGCGTAGGCCACCCCGGTGGTCGGGGATATGACGAGCGTCATGCCCAGGACGACCAATGCGGCTATCACCAGGTGCTTGCACATCGTGCTCACTAGCCCACCTAAATGACTCATTTAACACTTCTAACAAACCAAAGTGAAACGAGTCAATGTGTGGGGTATTAGCAATTTAATGAGATTATTGATAAGACAGAGCTTACTGTTGCCATTGCTAATTAGAGTTAAAAAATTAGGCTAGTGATGCAGTATATAACTAGTGAGTTATATGTGGCTGGAGTTATCTAGCCGTGATTGAGTAAACTAGAGTGGCTAGTGTGGCTGCTGTTATCAAAGTGATACATGATGTGTTGCGGCGTGTCGCGCCGCGGTCACTCCATGTCGCCGAGAAACTCCTCGACCAGCCGTTTTGGTGCCTGAGTCAGCCAGGCCTCGACGATCAACTCCCGCAGTCCGAGCTGGTCGATCTCGGCGAGCTTGACCAGCACGGCCGGATACCCGTCGAAATGCGGGGTAGTGAAGTACAACTCGGGTTCGTCGGCGATCAGCGCGAACTTGACCCCCTCGTCGGCCACCCGGACGCCGAGAATGTCGCCCTGAGGCGGTTCGATCCCGAGCTCGGCCAGTGCTTTCTGGTCAGACTTGCGCAGCGGACGTTCCCAGGCGATCAGCTTCTTGCCGACCCGCCATTCGTGCGGCGACCGCTCCTCGGTGAGTTGCAGCTCTCCTACGACGCTGGCGACGTCGTCCCAGGTAGCCATGACTCATTGTGCGCCCGTGACGCGGGCGAAGGTGTGGATCACGCTGCGCCGCTGCGTCCATTCCCGCGGCTCACTAGTGTTGCAGCGTGACGTCGCCGACGCAGGCCAGCGATCCCGAGCCGCAGTCGCCGGATCAGCACCCGGCGGGCCCGGGGGCCCGCTACCGGATCACCCATCGCACCGAATATCGCTACTCGGACGTGGTGACCAGTTCCTACGGCCGTGGATTCCTTACCCCGCGGGACATGCTGCGGCAACGCTGCCTGTTCCACGAACTGCGGATCTCACCGACACCCGCGGACCGCTCGACCAGCCGCGACAGCTACGGCAACATCAGCTCGTATTTCCATGTCACCGAGCCGCACCGGGCGCTGACAGTCACCAGCGAGTCGGTCGTCGAGGTGTACCCGGCGCCGCCGGAACGCTGGGGTGGCGGCCCGGCGCTGGCGCCCTGGGAGCAGGCCCGCCCGGGGGGCGCCCGTGGCGCCCTGGCCACCGAGTTCACTCTCGACCTCACTCCGTCCGAGATCACCGACGAGGTCCGGGCTTATGCCGCCCCCAGCTTCGTCCCCGAGCGCCCGTTGGTCGAGGTGCTGCGTGACCTCTCGTCGCGGATTTACACCGACTTCACCTACCGCTCCGGTTCGACCACGGTGTCCACCGGAGTCAATGAGGTTCTAACGGCCCGGGAGGGGGTATGTCAGGACTTCGCGCGTTTGGCGATCGCCTGCTTGCGCGCCAACGGTTTGGCCGCCAGCTATGTCTCCGGATATCTGGCCACCAACCCGCCGCCCGGAAAGGACCGCATGATCGGCGTCGACGCAACCCACGCCTGGGCCGCGGTGTGGACACCGCAACCGCCCGGGCAGTTCGAGTGGCTGGGGTTAGACCCCACTAACAACCAGACCGTCGACGAGCGGTACATCATCGTCGGGCGGGGCCGCGACTACGCTGACGTGCCACCGCTGCGCGGCATCATCTACACCAATTCCAAGAAGAGCGTGATCGACGTCGCGGTCGACGTCGTTCCCTACGAAGGTGACCAGATACATGCGTGACTTCCACTGCCCCAACTGCGGTCAGCGCCTCACCTTCGAGAATTCGACCTGTCTGTCGTGCGACAGCGCGCTCGGGTTTTCGCTGTCCGAGATGGCGCTGCTGGTGATCGCCAAAGGCGACGACAGCGACCATGCCGGCTTCGTCGACGCCAATAAATACCAGCTGTGCGGCAATCGCAATCTCGCCGAATGCAATTGGCTGATCCGTGTCGACGCACCCGGCGGCCTGTGCACGTCATGCGCACTGACCGTCGAACGGCCCAACGACGCCGACACCGCCGGCTTGGCTGAGTTCGCCCGCGCCGAGGGGGCCAAGCGACGGCTGATCGCCGAGCTGTGCGAGCTGAAGTTGCCGATCGTCGGTCGGGACGAGGATTCCGAGCACGGGCTGGCCTTCCGGCTGCTGTCCAGCGCGCACGAGAACGTGATGACGGGCCACGACAACGGCGTCATCACACTGGATTTGGCCGAGGGCGACGACGTGCACCGCGAGCAGCTACGGGTGGAGATGGACGAGCCGTACCGCACTTTGCTCGGACACTTCCGGCACGAGATCGGGCACTACTACTACTACCGACTGGTCGCGCCGTCGACGGAATACTTAGCGCGGTTCAACGAGCTGTACGGCGACCCGGACGCCGACTACCAGGCGGCGCTGGACCGGCATTACAGCGAGGGCGCACCCGAGGGTTGGAAGAAGAACTTCGTGTCGTCCTACGCGACCATGCATCCTGCCGAGGACTGGGCGGAGACGTTCGCGCACTACCTACACATCCGCGACACCCTGGACACCTCGGCGTGGTGCGGCCTGGCGCCGGCGACCGCGACGTTCGACCGGCCGGCGTTGGGCCCCAGTGCTTTTCCAAACATCATCGACCTTTGGCTGCCGTTGTCGTGGTCGCTGAACATGGTGAACCGCTCGATGGGCCACGACGACCTGTACCCCTTCGTGTTGCCGGCGGCCGTCCTGGAGAAGATGCAGTTCATCCACACGGTCATCGAGGAGGTCACCGCGCCCAGTGCCAAGCCCGACCCGGTCGTCGCCTAGGCCCGGTTCGCGGTTACGGCACCACCCGACGCTCGTCGGGCCCCCACAGCGGCTGCATACCGCTGGGCAATGCCAACTGCGTGGCGGTGATCACTTCGGACAACTCGGTCAAGGCGGCGTGCACGGCAGTCAGCAGGTCGGCCAACTGCTCGCGGCGTCCGCCGGTGGAAGCCTGTTCCAATTCGGCAGGGTGCGACCGCCGCAGCAGAGTGCTGATCTCGGCGACCATCCGCTCCGGTCGCGACGACCCCGACGAGCCGGGGAGTTGGCCGAGGTCGGTCCGCAGCCGCTCCAGTTGGTACACCAGCGACCGTGGGTTCGTCGCGTCGAACAGCATCAACTCGGCCAGGGCGGCCACGCTGATCTGGCCCGCGGTACGGCGACGATAGATGACCGCCGATTCCGTTGCGATTAGGGTCGACTCGATGACGGTCCGCTCGGCGGCTGCGGGCCGGACGGTCGTCAGAGTGGCGTTGAGTAACGCGGTCAGCCCCAGCCCGCGTTCGATGCGCTTGCCGATGTCCATCATGGTCCACCCCACGTCCTGGACCATCGACTCACCGGCCACGCCGGACAACGTCAGCATCCCGACCAGCGTTTGAGACTGGGCCGTCGAGAGCACGCCGTCGGCCTCGGCGAGCGAGTCTGGCGGCTCGGATGCGTGGGCAAGCGTGCGCTCGACGCCGGCCAGCACCACCCACGTGTCGCTGGACAGCTGGTCACGCACCGCCCTCGCGGACAACGCGAGCCGGTCCACCGACTGCACCAGCGATCCGGGGCGGTCGCGGTCCATCGTCAGCGACCACAGTGTCGATGGCGCGATCGCGATCATTTCCGCCTGGTCACCGGCTCCGGTGTCGGTCCCGGTGATGCGGCCCAGCGTGGCCATCAGCACAGGCACGCACTCGCTTTCCGACGTCTCCTGGCGGTGCCGGAATTCGTGGTAACGACGGCGTGCGGCAATCAGCAACCGGGCCATGTTCTCGGCCCGTTCGCTGTAGCGTCCCATCCAGAACAGATCGGACAACACCCGCGGCGAGCTCACCCCGAGGGTGCCCGCCCCCGCCTTCGCTGGCGCTTCGGGCGTCGGCAGGGTCACCGTCTCGGTTTGTGAACGCTCGGTCGGACGGACCCAAATGTCCTTTGCCACAGCAGTTTTCAGAGTGTACGCGGACGGGCCTGGCGCCAGTACGTAGCCCAGGCCGCCGATCATCGGCGCGTAGCCGCCGCGCTGAGCGACCGTGAACAACCGCATACCCACCCCGCCCGCGGAGAATTCACCGGTATCACTGGTGGGTGCCGACGAGAATTGCGGCAGCTCCTGGCCGACCCACTGCCACGGCATCGCCGTGATGCAGGCCGCCAGCTCAGCCAGCCGGGCCGACGAAAGTGTCGGTCCGACAAGCGTTTGCCCGCCGATGGTAGGCCTGATCAACAACGACGAGAGGTTCGCCAGCAGATGCGAGCGTTCGCTGTCGATGCCGCCCCAATAGCTGGGGGCGCCGGCCAGCAGCGGTGCTTCACCGAGCAGCCGCTTGGCCAGTTCGGGCAGGAACCGTTGCAGCCCGGCGCTTTCCAGGATGCCGCTGCCGACGGTGTTGACCACGGTCACCGTTCCGCGGCGTTGAGCTTCCACCAAACCGACCACGCCGAGCCGCGAATCGGCCCGCAGGTCTAGTGGGTCGGTATAGGTCGCGTCGACGCGGCGCAGCACCACGTCGACGCGTTTGAGCGTGCCCAGCGAGCGCATCCACAACTTGCCGTCGCGTACCACCAGATCCGTGCTCTCCACCAGCGGGAAACCCAGCAGCGTCGCGAGATACGCCTGATCGAACGCGGTTTCGGAGTAGATGCCCGGGCTGAGCACGACGACCACCGGGTCTTGAACACCGTCGGGCGCCGCGTCGATCAACGCCAACCGCAACGCCTGCGCGAACGGTGTCGTCGGTCGCGGCCCGATCCGCTCATACAGGTCGGGAAGAGCCTGCGTGATAACCCTGCGATCCGCCAACGCGTACCCGGCGCCGGACGGGGCCTGCGTCCAGTCGGCGTTGACCTGGAAACCGCCGTCGGACAGCCGGCTGACATCGCAGGCGTGCATGAATAGCTGGTGGTGCCCCGGCACCTCGATTCCGTTGGCGGCGCGGACGTATCCGGGGTGGGCGAACAGCAGCTCCGGTGGCAGCAGTCCCTCCGTCAGCGAGCGACGGTCCGAGTACAGGTCGGCGAGCACAGCGTTGAGCACCCGCGACCGCTGCACCAGTCCGGCTTCGAGTACGTCCCAATCGGCGGCGGACACCACCAGTGGCAACGGGTCCAGGTGCCACGGCCGGGACTCGACGTTGGGGGCACCGGCGACCGGCTCCCTGCCCGGATCGACAACGGTGTAAGTGATGTCGTCGTTGTCCACCAGCCGGTGCACCGCCGAGCTCAGCCGATTCAGCCCGGCCCGTCCGCGATCGCCGACCGCGTCGGCCAGTTCGGTCCACGCGGGCCGCACGTTTCCGGCTTCGTCGACGAATTCGTCGTAGCCGATCACCGGGCCCCGCGTGCCCGGCGGGCGCAGGTCGAACAGGGCTTCCTGCGCGCGCGCTGCGCGATACCCGGCCAGCAGCCGGTCGACGTCGGTGCGGTGGTACAACGCTGCCGACGACTCGCTGGAGTGCACAATCATTTCAAGCCATCTCGCCCAATGCCATTACCGCAGGACGGTACGCACGCGTCGCAGATCGAGGATGCCCGGCGCGCCGATGTCTGTGGAAATTCGCGCCTGCTTTTCCCGGATGTCGGACATGTCGAGCTTGCCCGGGGTGAATCCGGTGGCCTCGAACCGTCGGGCGCGGCGGGACTCGGCCTCCACGGCGTTGACGGGAGGCTCGTCGTAGGCCCGCCCGCCGGGATGGGCGATGTGATAGGTGCAGCCACCGCGCGACGTCGACGTGGTGAGGTCGACGAGCTCGAACTGCAGCGGACCGTCAACGGTGATACTCGGGTGCAGCGCGCTCGGCGGCTGCCAGGCCCGGTACCGGACACCTCCCACGTGCACGTCGGGGTTGTCGGTGGCCAGCAACGGGACCGGATATCCGTTGCAGGTCACCAGGTAGCGGTGCCGGTCGGCGCCGATGATGCGCACCTGAACGCGCTCGACGGACGAGTCTACGTAGCGGGCGGTACCGGTGGCGGTGGACTGTTCACCTAAGGTGTTCCACGGCTCGATCGCCCCGCGCAGCTCGATCTCGACGCCGTCGAACACCGCGGTGCCGATCCGCGGGAAGCGGAATTCGGTGAACGGGTCCAGCCAGTTGGTCTCGAACGGGATGCCGTGTGCGCGCAGGTCCGCGGCGACATCGGCGATGTCGTGAATCAGGAAGTGCGGCAACAGGTATCGTCCGTGTAGGTTGGGGCCGTGCCGGATCAGTGGAGCCCGCAGCGGTTCTTCCCAGAACCACGCCACCAGTGAACGCACCAGCAGCGACTGGACCATCGCCATCCGCAGATGGGGCGGCATCTCGAAGCCACGCAGTTCCAGAAGGCCCAACCTGCCGCGCGGGCTGTCCGGGCTGTAGAGCTTGTCGATACAGAATTCGGCGCGATGAGTATTGCCGGTGATGTCGGTGAGCAGGTGACGCAGCGCCCGGTCGGTCACCCACGGTTCGGGCAGGCTGTTGTCTGAAGACTTGGAAGACGAAGTGAGGCGAGCGATTTCGGCGAACGCGATCTCGAGTTCATAGAGTGCCTCAGGGCGGCCTTCGTCCACCCGCGGAGCCTGCGACGTGGTGCCGATGAATCGTCCGGCGAACAAGTACGACAGCGACGGGTGCCGCTGCCAATACGTCAGCAGCGAGACCAGCAGGTCGGGACGGCGCAGCAGCGGCGAGTCCTTGGGGGTGATGCCGCCCAGGGTGATGTGGTTTCCTCCGCCGGTGCCGCCGTGGCTGCCGTCGAACTCGAACGACTCCGTAGAAAGGCGAGCCAGCCGGGCTTGCTCATACAGGGTTTCCAGCTGCCGGCTCTGCTCGGCGAAGCTGGCGGTGGGCGCGATGTTGACCTCGATGACCCCGGGGTCGGGGGTGATGGTCGTCGACTTCAATCGCGGGTCCGGAGGTGGGTCGTAGCCTTCGATCACCACCGGGCAGCTGATCTTCGCCGCCGCGGCGTGCACCCGGCCGATGAGGTCGACGAAGTGTTCCAGCGCTTCGGTGGGCGGCATGAAGACGTAGAGCAGCCCGCTGCGGACCTCGGCGACCATCGCGGTGGTCGGCGCGGTGTCTTCTTCGTCGTCTTCCACCCGCGCCTCGGCCGCTGACGGGTTGAGATCGTCGTCGACGGTGGTCGGGTCGGTCACGAAGGAGTCCCGCGGTGGCTTCCAGCTGATCGAGTCCAACGGCAGCCGCAGACCCGCCGGCGAGTCCCCGTCCACCAGCACGACGCGGCCGCGGCGCAGCCGCCAATTCAGGCTCGCCCAGCCCAGATCGTCGTCACGGCGATGCAGCGGTAACACGAATGCCGCTGGGGCCGTAGTCGATTCGTCGAGACTGGCCAGCAGCCCGGCACGGCTCGCGGCGGTGTCCTGGCCAGTCTCGGAGTCGAGGTCGGCATTCGGTTCAACCGCGTCACCGTCGGGCAGACGCGCCTTGGCCGCCAGCCGCGACAACGGGTCTTCGTAGGCCGGTCGTACCTGTGACAGTGGCAGTCCCAGGTCGTCGGCGATGGCGGCCAGCACCTCGTAGGCTGCCGCGTCCTCCGCCGGCGGGCCGGCCGGGTCGGCGGCCCAAGGGTCGGCCAACAGCGTGTCGTCGGGCCACAACGGTTGCCCGTCGGCCCGCCAGTACAGCCCGATCTGCCAGCGCGGCAGCGGTTCACCGGGATACCAGCGACCCTGCCCGCGGTGTACCAGCCCCTGCGGAGCCCACTGTGCTTTCAGTCGCGCGGCCAGATCCGACGCGCGTTGGCGCTTGTGCGGGCCGTCCGCGGCGGTGGTCCACTCCTCGTCGACCTGGTTGTCCACCGACACGAATGTGGGCTCGCCACCGACGGTGAGCCGGACGTCCCCGGCGGTCAGCCGCTCGTCGACACCGCGGGCGACGTCCCGCACCGTCGCCCACGCGTCGTCGGTGTAAGGGAGCGTGACGCGCGGGTCCTCGTGGATGCGCGTGACGGTGTTGGAAAATTCCAGCACCGACTCGCACGGCCCGATGTCGCCGGTGATCGGGGCCGCGCTCGCCGGGTGCGGGGTGGCCGCCAGCGGGATGTGCCCCTCGCCGGCGAACAGCCCCGAGGTCGGGTCCAGCCCGATCCAGCCCGCGCCGGGGATGTACACCTCGGCCCACGCGTGCAGGTCGGTGAAATCGGCGGCAGGCCCCGACGGCCCGTCGAGCGCCTCGACGTCGGAGGTCAGCTGGACCAGGTAGCCGGACACGAACCGGGCGGCCAGACCCTGCTGACGCATGATCGACACCAGCAGCCAGGCGAAGTCGCGGCACGAGCCGACCCCGGTTCGCAGGGTGACATCCGGCGTCTGCACACCGGGTTCCATGCGCACGCTGTAGCCGAGGTCGGAGTTGACCCGTCGGTTGAGCTCCACCAGGAAGTTGATCGTGCGAGTGCCCTGCGGCACCGCGAAGTTACGCACCCAGGCCTGGACCAGCTCGCCCGGACCCGACCCGGGGCCGTCGTCGTCGACGGGTCGCAGATACGGCCTGAGCTCGTCGGCCAACTGCTCGGGATAGCTGAAGTAGCCGGCCGACGGCCAGGTCTCGGCCCAGTCCTCGATGAAGAAGTCGAACGGGTTGATCACCTTGAGGTCGGCGATGAGCCCGACCGTGATGGTCAGCTGGCGCATTGGATTCGGAAAATTCAGCCGGCAGACGAAGTTGCCGACGGCGTCCTGCTGCCAGTTGACGAAGTGGTCGGCCGGCTCGACCCGCAGGGAGTAGGCCTCGATCGCCGTCCGTGAGTGAGGTGCCGGGCGTAGCCGCACCACGTGCGGAAAGACCCGGACCGGCCGGTCAAAGGTGTAGCTGGTGCGATGCTCCAGCGCAACTTTGATGGTCATAACCGCCCATCTCATCACGGCAGCCACATGGCCGCAGCCCGGCCCGAATGCGACTGGGCGTGTTGGATCTCAATGCGCGCCGTCGGCGCTATGTCGAGTTGTGACGAGCAAATGTTCGCCGGCGAATCTCATGTCGGATTCAGGCCTTCGATGCGATGATTGGCCTGGTCGCTGACCATGGGAGATCAGTGATTGACAGCCAATTTGTGCTGCTGACGGGTGTTGTTGGCGATCTGTTTTCTCAGGCGTAGCGAACGCTCGGCACCGCACGACCGATTCCGGCCCAGATCGTCTGAGGAGAGAGCGAGAAGACATGACTTCTCCACAACCGGCACCCGGCTGGTACCCGGACCCGACCGGTGGCCCGGCGCCGAAGTATTGGGATGGCCGGCAATGGAACACGCCCCCTCCTCCCAGTGGCGTCGCACCCTACGGTGTCCCGGGCTTCGGTCTGGACATCAACGGTCGGCCCCTGTCGGACAAGAGCAAGGTGGTAGCCGCACTCCTGCAAATCTTCCTCGGCGGGTTCGGCATTGGCCGGTTCTACCTCGGCTACACCATGATCGGTGTCCTGCAAATCGTGGTTACCGTGCTGACCCTTGGACTTGGTGCCTTGTGGGGATTCGTCGACGGAATCGTGATGCTCGTCGGGCACGTGACTGATGCGCAAGGACGCACGCTGAGGGATTGAGGCGAGTGGCGTTACCGGGTTTGGCCGCCGCCCGTACCTAGGATCGCTCGGGTGGATGATCGTTACGGTTCAGACGTCCTGGCAAGCAACCCGCACAGCTCGCGCGGGCCCCGATCAGTTGAATTGCCAATAGAACTCGGCATGGTCGTGGAGGATGCGCAGACCGGTTACGTCGGCGCGGTGGTGCGCGTCGAGTACGGCCGGATGGAGCTCGAGGACCGGCAGGGGCGAACCAGGCCGTTCCCGGTCGGCCCGGGATATCTCGTCGACGGCAAACCGGTCATCCTGACCGCGCTGCGGCACGCGTCACCCAAAGCCGCCATCCGGACGGCGTCGGGCTCGGTGGCGGTGGCGGGCGGCCGGGCCAGGGTAGCCCGCACCGGCCGGATCTACGTCGAAGGCCGTCACGACGCCGAGCTTGTCGAACAGGTGTGGGGCGATGATCTGCGGATCGAGGGAGTGGTGGTCGAATACCTCGGCGGCGTCGACGATCTCGTCGGCGTGGTCGAGCAGTTCCGGCCGGGCCCGCAGCGACGGCTGGGCGTGCTGGTCGACCATCTGGTACCCGGATCGAAGGAATCGCGGCTGGCCGAGGCGGTACAACGGGGCCCGGGCGGCGCGCACACGCTGGTCGCCGGGCATCCGTTCGTCGACATCTGGCAAGCGGTCAAGCCGTCCCGGTTGGGTCTTGCGCAGTGGCCGGTGATCCCGCGTGGAATCGAGTGGAAACACGGGATTTGCCAGGCTTTGGGCTGGCCGCATGCCGACCAGGCCGACATCGCCGCCGCGTGGCGCCGGATCCGCGGCCGCGTTCGCGACTGGGCGGATCTCGACGCCGCGCTGATCGGCCGGGTGGAGGAGCTGATCGACTTCGTCATCCAGCCGTGACGCCGACGGTTGCCGTCTAGGGGGTCAGCGGCGCGACCGAGCCACCCGAGAGTCGACGGTAGGTGTACACCTGGATCAGCAGGGCCACCGGGGCGGCGACGATGATGCCGACACCGCAGGCCAAAAAGCCCAGGAATATCAGCAAGCCCTGAACCAGGAAAGACACCAGCGTCTCGCCGATGTGCGACCGCACAGTGTTGAAGCTGGCCTTCAGCGCATCGATGGGTGACACACCACGGTCGGTCGCGAACGCGATCGTGAACAGAGCGAAGAAGGTGAAGACGATGATCGCCACGAACGACAACAGCGCGAAAAGGAAGCTTGGCAGCAGCGAGGGCAGCTCCAAGACGGCGCTGATCACGCTGAGCAGTACGCCGGCCAGTACTACGGCACCGAAGTTGCGGGGTTTGAAGAACGAACCGACGGTGACCGGCCTGCCGTCGGCGAGGTCGAGCGCGCCGGACAGGAACGCTGCCTGAACGAAAATGCCGAACACGAACGACACGATGGACAAGACGACCGTGCCGCCGGTGCCCAAGCTCGCCGCAAACGACGTGCCGTAGTCCCCGTCTGCTCCCGTGGTGTCAGCCGTGGCGCCGCCGAGCAAGACGAACACCAGCCCGTGCACGACCAGCCCCACCACCCCGTAGACCAGCGTCGCGAGAATCAACGGCCCAAGATTCTTCGTGAACTTATTCCACGCCCAGCTGACGGCGTCGCCGATGTTGAACGGCGCCCCGGGCGGCGGTGGGTAACCCGGAGGGGGCCCGTAGCCAGGCTGAGGGGGTCCGTAGCCGGGAGGCGGCGGGGGGTAGCCGGGCGGTGGGCCGTAGCCAGGAGGCGGGCCGTAGCCAGGCTGCGGCGGCCCATAACCGGGAGGTGGCGGGGGCGCGCCGTACGCCGGTTGCGGCGGTCCATATCCCGGAGGCGGCCCCGGAGGTGGTCCGTAGCCGGGAGGCGGTCCGGGAGGCGGCCCGTAGCCGGGTGGCGGATAGTCGCCTGGGTTGGGATTACCGCCCCAAGGATCGCTCGGGCTGCCGGGGTGCTCCGGGGGTTGGCTCATAGCCGCTCCTGCCTCATCGTCGGGGGTAGTGCAGGCGTGCGCCTCCGCGAACTTAGCAAGTATTCGGCAGCCCCGCTGCGACCTCACACTGCGCGCTGACGTGTCGCGGTGACGTGGTATGCCTGTGACGTGTCCGACGGTCTGTTCGACGTCCCCGACGCGGTCAGTCATGGCGAACGGGCGCCCGGCGGTTCGGCCGCTGCGCCGCTGGCCGTGCGGATGCGCCCGGCCAGTCTCGACGAGGTGGTCGGGCAGGATCATCTCTTGCAACCCGGCTCGCCACTGCGGCGTCTGGTCGAGGGTTCGGGCGTCGCGTCGGCCATCCTCTACGGGCCGCCCGGGAGCGGGAAAACGACGCTGGCGTCCCTGATTTCGCAAGCCACGGGGCGCCGGTTCGAGGCGCTGTCGGCGCTGTCGGCGGGCGTCAAAGAAGTCCGCGCGGTCTTAGAAAAGGCACGTACAGCGCTCCTCAGAGGCGAGCAGACCGTGCTGTTCATCGACGAGGTGCACCGGTTCTCCAAGACCCAGCAAGATGCGTTGCTGTCGGCCGTGGAGAACCGGGTGGTGCTGCTGGTGGCGGCGACCACCGAGAATCCGTCGTTCTCCGTGGTCGCGCCGCTGCTGTCGCGGTCGCTGATCCTGCAACTGCACCCGCTGACCTCCGATGACGTCCGCGCCGTCGTGCGGCGCGCGATCGACGACGATCGCGGTCTGGGGGGCCGCGTGCAGGTGACGCCCGACGCCGTCGATCTGGTGGTCCGGCTGGCCGCCGGGGACGCCCGCCGCGCGTTGACCGCGCTGGAGGTGGCCGCGGAGACGGGGGAGCAGGTCACCGTCGAGACCATCGAGCAATCGCTGGACAAGGCCGCGGTCCGCTACGACCGCGACGGTGATCAGCACTACGACGTGATCAGCGCGTTCATCAAGTCAGTGCGCGGCTCAGACGTCGACGCGGCGCTGCACTACCTGGCCCGGATGCTGGTCGTGGGCGAGGACCCGCGATTTGTCGCCCGACGGCTGGTGATCCTGGCCAGCGAGGACATCGGCATGGCCGACCCGACCGCCCTGCAGACCGCCGTCGCCGCCGCGCAGACCGTGCAACTGATCGGCATGCCCGAAGCGCAGCTGACCCTTGCCCACGCCACCGTGCACCTGGCCACCGCGCCCAAGTCGAACGCCGTGACCACGGCGCTGGGTGCGGCGATGGCCGACATCAAAGCCGGCAAGGCCGGCCTGGTGCCGCCGCACCTGCGCGACGGACACTATTCGGGGGCCGCGGCACTAGGCAACGCGCAAGGTTACAAGTACTCCCACGATGACCCCGATGGTGTTGTGTCGCAACAATATCCACCCGACGACCTGGTAGGCGTCGACTATTACCGGCCGACCAGCCACGGGGCTGAGCGGGAGATCAGCAGTCGATTGGACAAGCTGCGAGCCATCATCCGGCGCCGGCGCGGCTAGCCGCTGTTGCCACCGCCTGGTATCGGGTGTCACATAGGCCTCGCCTGCACCGGCAGTCAGGCATGACATGCCGTGTCGGGTTGATGTCGCATGAGATATCAATCTGAAAGAGCGCGCATAGCTACCCTCAGCGGTTGGTGTGTTGGATGAGGCTGCTGTTGTTCTGCTCCAGCCAACTGGCAAGCGAGCGGCCGGCGTCCAGCACGTGTCGCTCGGCGATGTCGCGCGCTTTGTCGGCGTGACGGTCGGCCAGCGCCGACACCAGCGCCTGATGCTCCTCGAGCGCGTTGTGCTCGTGTTCGGGGAACATCGCGAAGAAGTTCGACGGGACGACCCGGACGGCCTGCCGGATCTGCGCCATCAATCGCCGCGAATGGGCGGCGTGGTGGATCTCGCGGTGGAATTGCCAGTTCGCGTCGACGATGCTGCCCTCCCCGGCGTGCGCTTCCACGTCGGTGGCCAGGGCCTGCAGGCGCGCAATGCCGTCGTCGGTGACCCGCTGCGCGGCCCATGCCGCGGCCTGACCGGTCAGCACCCCCAGGATGGTGAAGCTGTCGACCACGTCCTCGGGGCTCATCCCGATCACCGTGATCCCGCTACGCGGCGCGACGCGAACCAAACCGTCGTAGGACAACTCCAGCAAGGCCTCGCGCACCGGCGTGCGGCTGGTGGCGAATTCCTTGGTGATCGCGTCGAGGTCGAGCCGGGTGCCGGCGGGCAGCGCCCCGGTGAGAATCCGGTCGCGCAGCTCGCGCGCGGCGCGCTCGCGCACCGTCCCGGCGATGTCAACGCCGTCGTTGCGGGCCATGGGGGGACCTTAATGCAGTCGGATGGGCTGGGACTTGAAATCTAATATATCAGATGCTAGACATCAATAATGACCACACGACAGATGGCACTCGTGGCCTTCATGCAAGCGGGCAGCACGTCGGTGTATGCGGGCTCATGGCGTCACCCCGCCACCGAGCACGGCTACCTCGACGCCTCCTACTACGTCAAGATCGGCAGGCAACTCGAAGAAGGTTGCTTCGATCTGATGTTCTTCGACGACCGGCTGGCGATGCCGGGCATCTACGGCGGCTCGGTCGCCGACGCCGTCAAGTATGGCGCGCGGCCGGTGAAGCTGGACCTGTCCATCGTCCTGGGCATGCTCGCACAGGCCACGTCGCATATCGGCCTGGGTGCGACCGGTTCCACCACCTACTACACGCCGTTTCACATCGCCCGCACCTTCGCCACTCTCGACCATCTGTCCGGCGGCCGCGCGGCGTGGAACATCGTCACCTCGGTCAACGACAGCGAAGCCCAAAACTTCGGCCTGAAAACACATTTGGGCCATGACGCGCGCTACGACCGCGCCGAGGAATTCCTCGAAGCCACCGTCGGGCTGTGGGACACCTGGGAGGACGACGCCGTGCTGCACGACCGGGTCAACGGCATCTACGCCGACCCGGACAAGGTGCACGAGCTGAACCACGTCGGAGAATTCTTCTCGGTGCGCGGGCCGCTGACGGTGCCGCGCACACCCCAGGGACGGCCGGTGCTCATCCAGGCCGGCTCATCGGGTCGCGGGCGCGAATTCGCTTCCCGCTGGGCCGATTTGATCTTCACCGGCGACCCGGGCATCGAGGTGGCCCGCAACCACTACGCCGACCAGAAGGAGCACATCGACGCCGCAGGCCGCGACCCACAGGCGGTTAAGCTCTGCCCGATGGCCTACGCCGTCGTCGGCGAGACCGAAGACCACGCCAAGGAACGCGAACAGGTCTTCCTCAACGATCTGGTGCATCCGATGGCGTCGCTGACCCTACTCTCGGAGCTGATGAACTACGACTTCGCCAAACACGATCTCGACGACCCGATCACCGACGAGCTCATCGATTCGGTGTCGGGAATCCGCGGCCTGGTGCAGAACCTGCGCGCGCACATCGGTGACAAGATCACGTTGCGCGACCTGGCCGGCCACCGAGCCACCCTGCTGCAGGGGCCGCGTTTCGTCGGCACCGGGACGCAGGTCGCCGATCAGATGGAGGAGTGGTTCCACGGCGGTGCTTGCGACGGATTCGTCTTGGCTGCAACGCATCTGCCTGGTGCATTCGAAGACGTCGTGCGGATGGTGGTCCCGGAATTGCAGCACCGCGGCTTGTTCCGCGACTCCTACAGCGGGTCGACGCTGCGCGATCACCTTGGACTGCAACGACCGGCCTGCGAACCCGTCCGAGCATGATGCTTGACGGCATCCGGGTTCTCGACGTCGCCACGTTGGCCGCCGCGCCGCTGGCCGCCACCTATCTGGGCGAGTTCGGCGCCGATGTCATCAAGATCGAGCAACCCGACGGCGGCGACCCGATCCGCACCTGGGGAAGCCAGGTCGACGGCGTCGGGCTGATGTGGAAGTCGTTGGGGCGCAACAAGCGTTCGGTCACCCTCAACCTGCGTGTCGCCGAAGGCCAGGCCTTGCTGCGCCGGCTGGTCGAACACGCCGACGTGGTGATCGTCAACACCCGGCCGGCCACCCTGCGCAAGTGGGGACTGGACTACCCGGCGCTGCGCGCCGTCAACGACAAGATCGTCATGCTGCACATCACCGGTTACGGGCTGACCGGCCCGAAGAGCGAACGGCCCGGCTTCGGCACACTCGGCGAGGCAATGAGCGGCTTCGCCAACATCACCGGCGAGGCCGGCGGGCCGCCGACGCTGCCGCCCTTCATGCTGGCTGACGGGGTGGCGTCACTCAACGCCGCTTACGCGGTGATGATGGCGCTCTATCACCGCGACGTGCACGGCGCGCCGGGGCAGCTGATCGACATCAACCTGGTCGACCCGCTGGCGCGCCTGCTGGAACAGACGCTGCTGGGCTACGACCAACTCGGCCTGGTGCCGACGCGGGCGGGCAACCGGTGGGACATCTCGGCGCCGCGCAACACCTACCGCACCGCCGACGGTCGCTGGCTGGCGATGTCGGGCAGCTCACCGCAGTTGGCGCTGCGGGTATTTCGCGCCATCGGCCGTCCCGACCTGGTCGACGACGCCGACTTCTCCGATCCCCAGCGCCGGCTGGCGCGGGCGCCCGAGGTGGACCGGGTGGTTGCCGACTGGGTGGGCACCAAGACGCTGGCCGAGGCGATGGAGATTTTCGATGCCGCCGAGGTGGCCGCCGCACCCGTGTACGACATCACCGATCTTGTCGCCGACGAACAATTGGCTCACCGCGAAGTCTTCGTCAAAATCGGCGACGACGAACTCGGCGCGATGACTGTGCAGGCTCCGGTGCCGCGATTCTCGGACGCGACCGGTCGCGTGCAGCACCTCGGCCCGCGGATCGGTGAGCACAACGCCGAGGTGTACAGCGAGCTGCTCGGACTGGCCGGCGCCGACATCGACGACCTGCACGCCCGGGGTGTGCTGTGAGGGGAACGCCGGGATGACATCACTGCTGCGCCGCTCGGAGCTCGCGGTGCCCGCCAGCAACGACCACATGTTCGCCCGCGCCGCCGCGTCGGAGGCCGACCTGGTGTTTCTGGACCTGGAGGACGCCACCGCGCCCGCACACAAGGAGGCGGCCCGCGCCAAAGCCGTCACGGCGCTCAACGAGCTCGACTGGGGACGCACGGTCCGGGCGATCCGGATCAACGGTCTGGACACCCAGTGGTGCCACGACGACATCGTCGAGGTCGTCACAGGAGCCCGGGAGAACCTCGAGACGATCATCATCCCGAAAGCGCTACGCGCCCGCGATGTCTGGTGGGTCGACGTGCTGCTCACCCAGCTGGAAGCCAAGCTCGGGCTGACCCGCCAGATCCGCCTCGAAGTCCTCATCGAAGAGGTCGAGGGCCTGGCCAACGCCGAGGAGATCGCCACGGCCAGCCCGCGACTGGACGCGCTGATCTTCGGGGTCGGCGACTTCTCGCTGTCGCAGGGCGCCCGTGTCGACACCAACTTCGACCCGCTCGGCGAGTACCCCGGCGACTTCTGGGCGTATGCCCGCAACAAGGTGATCGTCGCCGCCCGCATCGCCGGCATCGATGCGATCGACGCGCCCTATCCCGACTACGGCAACCTGGAGGGCTACCGGCGTGCTGCGCGACGGGCCGCGCTGATGGGCTACACCGGCAAGTGGGCTATCCACCCGACCCAGATCGCCGTCGCCAACCAGGTCTACGCACCTACCGACGAGGAGATCGCGCTGGCTGAGCGCAACGTCGCCGCCTACCGCGAAGGCGAGCAGAAAGGCCTGGGCGCGGTCGGCGTCAACGGCGTCCTCGTCGACGCCGCCCACGTCAAGATGGCCCAGGCCACCCTGGAGCGCGCGGCGCTGATCAGGCGCGGCTAGACCAACTCAAGCCGGCCCATCAGCTGGTCGGTGTGCACTACTATCGGGGCGCGATCAGCCGCGACGAACGGGGGAAGCCATCAAAGTCTTCACCGACGAAGAGATGGGCCAACTGCTGCCCTCCGCCCAGACCTATAGCGTCGTCATCCTGAAGCAAGGGCCGAAATTCGGCGA
>CAWIAC010000056.1:0-126498 GCA_963833935.1 uncultured Actinomycetota bacterium
GGTGCTCGTCGAGGTTTTCGGCCCAGACATCGACACGGCGTCGTCGATCAGCCGTTCAGAGTCCTGGCTGCCGAAATCCTCGGGCGCGCGACGAAACTGAATGACTGTCACCGTGGCCGCGTGGTCACCGCGCAGGGCGCGACGTCCGCAACCGCGGAAATAGCCCCTGAAAACGGCAACGGCCCGGCATAATGCCATCGAGAGGGGATGCATGGGGCATTACAAATCAAACCTGCGGGACTTCGAGTTCAACTTGTTCGAAACGCTGGAGCTGGCACACGTCCCTGATTCAGGACCGGTCGGTGAGCTCGACAGCGCCACCACGCGTGAGATCCTGGCCGACGCATTCTGACGCCGACACCCCGATGCCACGCACGTTCGACAACCTGATCGCGGAGGCCGATGCGATATCGGTCGCAGGGTGGGACTTCTCCTGGCTGGACGGTAGGGCCACCGAGCAGCGCCCATCGTGGGGATACCAACGACAGCTTCGTAAACGGCTGGCGCGGGCGACTTCTGGGCTGGACCTGTATACCGGCGGCGGTGAGGTCTTAGCGGGCGCCGGTCCGTTTCCACCGACGATGGCCGCGACCGAGCCGTGGCCGCCGAACATCGCGCTGGCCACCCGTCTGCTGCATCCGCTGGGTGTGGTCGTGGTCGCCACCGGTGACGACCCGCCGCTGCCGTTCGCCGACGCGGCATTCGATCTGGTGACCAGCCGGCATCCGTCGGCGGTGTGGTGGGATGAGATCGCCCGGGTGCTCCGACCCGGTGGCACCTACTTTGCCCAGCACGTCGGAGTCATCTGGCTGCGCGAACTCATCGAGAATGTCCTGGGGCCTCGACCTCCCCAGCGCATCCGTGGGCAGCTGGACCCGGATACCGTCAGCGCCGAGGTCGCCGCGGCCGGACTGCACGCGGTCGACCTGCAATACCAGCAGATAAAGCTCGAGTTCTTCGATGTCGGCGCGGTGATTTACTTCCTGCGTAAGTTGAGTTGGGTCGTTCCGGGCTTCACTGTCGCCAAATACCGCGGCAAGCTGCTGGAATTGCATCAGCAGATCGAGGCCGAGGGAGCCTTCGTCACCCACTCCTCCCGAGTACTGATCGAGGCTCGCAAGCCGGGCTGACTGCGTCTCGACAGGGTGCATAACTAGGCTTTCGCACTTGACCGAACAGGAACATCGATTAGTGGCCCCGACCCCGACGTCTATCACGCCGTGCGCGCGGGCGCGCCGCCCGACGGGCTTCCACTGTTCCGCGATGGGTGGCGCGCCAACACGATTCATGCCGCAGTGGTGACCTCTGTGCTAAGCGGTTCCTGGGTGGACTTACCACCAGTCGCCGGAGGTCGGCAGTGAGCGCAGCGCCGGTTCGGTTGGCCCTGTTCGGGCTGGGGGCTATGGGACTGCATCACCTGACGATCTTTCAAAGCCTGGCTCCGTGGGCGCAGATCATCGCCGTGGCGGATAGCCACCCGCCGTTTGCCGAACGCGCCGCCGCTGTTGTGCCGGCTGTCAACGTTTTTCACGATCCGCTGGACTGCCTGCACAACGTCGATATCGACGCTGCCGTCGTAGCCACTGCTGACCCCACCCACCACGGGATCGTCGACGCGTGCATCGCACGGGGCATCTATGTGCTGTGCGAAAAGCCACTGACCCTCTCAGCTGAAGAATCTTGGCGACTGGTCAAGGCCGAACGAGCCAGCGGCCGCCGACTCGTCCAAGTCGGCTACATGCGCCGATACGACAGCGACTACCGGCATCTCTACGACACATTGCGGTCCGGTCGAGTTGGCCGACCCCTCCTGATCAGACAACGGCATCACAACCCGCTGACTACCAACACCTTTCAAGCCCAGCAGCTCATCGCCAGTTCAGCCGCACACGATATCGACCTGTTCCGCTGGCTTACCGGCGAGGAGATCAACGTCGTCAACTGCGCAGCCAAAAGCAGCGATGATAGATCGACGGTGACTGTCCTGGTCACGCTGAAGTCAGAATCCGGCATCCTCGGGGTTGTCGAAGTCGGTCGCGGACCGGGAATGCAATACGACATCGGCCTCGACCTGGTTGCCGACGGCGGCAGTCTCACCTTGGCATCGCCTTCGCTGACGACTCGTGCCGTCGCCGACGGGATGGCTGCCCGGCACCTGCCGTATGCCTGGTTCGAACGGTTCGGCGGCGCCTATCGGGCCCAGAACGTCGCCTGGCTGACGGCGGTAGCCAACCACTCGATCGACGGGCCGTCGACTTACGACGGCTATGCGACCAACGCCGTCGCGGATGCCGCGCTAGCGGCGTTGAGCACCGGCGGCACTCAGGTCGTGCACCTGATCCAGGCCCGTGACCTCGGGCAGGAAGGCGCGTCACGCTGATCGAGCCCACCCGTCCACCGAAGCCAGTCATGCGCGAGCACTAGACCACTTAGCATCGGCTACGTGTCGTTACTGAATACCGCTCAGGGACCTGTCAATACCGCTGATATCGGCGTCACGCTCATGCACGAGCACGTGTTCATCATGACCACCGAGGTCGCACTGAACTACCCGGAGGCATGGGGCGACGAGGAGCAACGCGTGGCTGATGCCATCGATCGGCTCAACGAGTTGAAGTCCCGCGGCGTGGACACCATCGTCGACCTCACCGTGATCGGGTTGGGCCGCTACATCCCGCGTATCGCCCGTGTCGCCGCGGCCACCGAGCTGAACATCGTGGTCGCAACCGGGCTGTACACCTACAACGACGTTCCGTTCAGCTTCCACTACATGGGGCCCGGCGCGGAGCTCGGCGGCCCGGAGATCATGACCGACATGTTCGTCCGCGATATCGAGGAAGGCATCGCCGATACCGGCGTCAAGGCCGGAATCCTCAAGTGCGCCACCGACAGGCCCGGCATCACCCCCGGCGTCGAAAGGGTGTTGCGGGCGGTGGCCCAGGCGCACAAGCGCACCGGGGTGCCGATCTCCACGCACACCCACGCGGGTCTACGGCGGGGGCTCGAACAACAACGGATCTTCGAAGAAGAAGGTGTCGACCTGAGCCGGGTGATCATCGGTCATTCCGGCGACAGCACCGACGTGGGCTACCTCGAAGAACTCGTCGCCGCCGGCTCCTACCTCGGGATGGACCGGTTCGGCATCGACACGATCTTGCCGTTCGAGGACCGGGTGAACATCGTGGCGCAGATGTGTGAGCGCGGGCACGCCGACAAGATGGTGCTCTCCCACGACGCCAACTGTTACTTCGACGCGCTGCCGGAGGAGCTGCTGCCGGTGGCCGCCCCCAACTGGCATTACCTGCATATCCACAACGACGTCATCCCCGCGCTCAAACAACGCGGCGTCACCGAGGAGCAGTTGCACACCATGCTCGTCGACAATCCGCGCCGCATCTTCGAGCGCCAGGGCGCCTACTGATGACACAGAGTGGGCCGGTCCCGCCGATCGGCGCCCAGATTTCCGCGCTGGCTGCGCTCGCTCCGGACGAGCCGGCCGTCACGTGCGACGGGCGCACGCTGACCCGCGGTGAACTCGACGTGTCCACAAACCGGTTGGCGCGCGCCTACGCCGAGCTCGGCGTAGGGGTCGGCGACTACGTCACCATGGTGCTGCCCAACTCGATCGAGTGGATTCAGGCCGCGGTGGCGTGCTGGAAGCTGGGCGCGGTGCCTCAGCCGCTGTCGGCGCGGCTGCCCGATGCCGAGCTCGCGGGCCTGCTGGACTTGCGGCCGCCAAAGCTGTTGGTGGGCCGCGAAAGCCCCGGAATCCCCAGCGTGCCGGTCGGTTTCATGCCCAACCTGGCGTTGTCTGACGCGCCGTTGCCGGAAGCGGTGTCGCCGGTGTGGAAAGCGATGGGGTCCGGCGGCAGCACCGGTCGTCCCAAGCTGATCGAATCCGGCGGCGACAGCCGGATCCCCGCCGCCATCGGCTACCCGCTCGGTGCCCAGGAAGGCGACACCACCTTGGTGCCGGTGCCGCTGTCGCACAACACCGGTTTCACCACCGCGGCCATCACGTTGCTGATGCGCCACCACCTGGTGCTGATGAGTCGGTTCGAGCCGCAGCAGTTCCTGCAGTTGATCACCGATCACGGCGTCACCTTCCTGACCACGGTGCCGACCATCATGCAGCGGGCGCTGCCGGTGTATCACGCCGATCCGGGCGCTTACGACCTCTCGTCCATCCGACGCTTCTGGCACCTGGGTGCGCCATGCCCGCCCGCGATCAAGCAGGCCTGGATCGACATCCTTGGCCCGGAAAAGGTCTGGGAGCTCTACGGCGGCACCGAATTACAGGCGTTGACCTTCATCTCCGGTGACCAGTGGCTGGCCCACCGCGGCTCGGTCGGCGTTGTCGTCGCCGGCGAGATGAAGGTGCTCGACGACGACGGCAACCCGTGTCCGCCCGGCGAGGTCGGTGAGATCTACATGCGGCCCAGCCCGGGCAGCGCGCCCACCTATCGCTACGTCGGCGCGACCGCGAAGTCCCGGGACGGCTGGGATTCGTTGGGCGATCTCGGCTACTTCGACGCCGACGGGTTTCTCTACATATCGGATCGTCGAGTGGACATGTTCACTGTGGGCGGTCGCAACGTTTACCCGGCCGAGATCGAGAATGCCCTTGCCGAGCATCCGGATGTGTTGTCCTGCTTGGTTGTTGGTGTACCCCACGAGGATCTTGGGCAGGTGCCGCACGCAAGGGTCCAGGCCGGCGCCGTGCTGGATGAGCAGACGGTGCAAGCGTTCTTGCGCGACCGTATCGCCGGGTACAAGGTGCCGACGACCGTCGAGTTCGTCGACACCCCGCTGCGCGACGACGCCGGCAAGGCACGCCGCTCAGCGGTCCGCGCCGAAATCATGGCGCGATTGCATCTTCTTGACGCCGGCTGACCGCATCGTCGCGTCCCCCAGCAGGCGATGGCTTCCTGCGGGATTCCCAGCCTCGCAACCCTTCCCGACATGGTGATTCGACGAGCGCGTAACTCACCGCGGCGATGGCGATACTGAAGATCAACGTCAGCACCAGCACCTCGGGCATGTGCCCCCGGAACGGGAATTGACCGATCACCGGGAACACCATCGTCAGCGCGGCGAGATGCCAGATGAAGATCCCGTAGGACCAGCGTCCCAGCGTCACCATCACGGTGCTGCCCAGCAGTCGATGGCTGTCGTCAACCCGGCCCAACACCAGCGGCGCCACCAGGCCCGCCGCCACCAATGCGCCCATCGCGGTCTTCACGGTGAACTGTGCGGCGCTGCTCGGTACCAGCCCGGCGGGCCCGGCCAGTGGCGAGGCGGCCACCAGATAGGCGGCCACCACGACCAGGGCCACCGGCACCCGTCGGCGTGCCAGCCGGTGTGGCCAGCCAGGCGGGCTGTGCACCCACTCCGCGAGCACCATGCCCGCAGCGAACCAGGAGAAGAACGCCGGCGGCCAGGTCAGCGGATTGAGCCCGGCCGGAGCAGCGAACGGAATCCAGCCCCAAAACCAACTGACGGCCGCCACGGCGGCGATCGCCGGCACCCGGCCGCGGACCGGTAGCCGCGCAGCCAACATCGCAAGGATCGGTAACGCCAGATAAAAACTGACCTCGACCGACAGGCTCCACATCTGGGTCAGGCCGGCAGTCAATGTCAGCGGCACGTACACCTGGGTGAGCGATAGATTCGCCAGCCATACCGTCGGACTCGGATGGTTGCCGTCCGGCAGCAGGGTCAAAATCACCACGACAGCTGCCAGATAGGCGGGCATGATGCGGACCACCCGCGATCGCAGATAGTGACCGAGGGGCGGGCGCGACGCCAGGCCGCGCGCCGCGGCGGCATGGGTGCGCCACAGCAAAAACCCCGACAACGCGAAGAACACCGCCACCGCAAGATCGAAGCGACCGAACAGCCGACCGTCGAAGCCGCTGGAATGCCCGGTCTCAAAAGCCACGTGGGTGATGACGACGCCGATAGCCGCACATGCCCGCATCCCTTCCACGGCGGGCAGGAAGCTGCGCGTGCCCCCCACTCGCTCTGCATCATGGTCGCCGGCGGTCATCATCTGCGCCGCTCTCCCCCGCAAGCGGGAGGTACCCCCACCCCATCGCTTCGTCCCCCGCAAGCGGGAGGTGCCCCCACTGCATCGTCGCCGTCGCGCATCACGTCAGTCTGCCCCTGACGGCGTGGGTACACCCGATTTGCCCACCCTGGGGACATAAATCGCCACCTTAGATATTGCTGTTAGGGTCGAACGAGTTTTGCTTAGCTGCAGCGCCGCAAGCGAGTAGAACCCCAGGTCGCGGGGGTTCGAGGTGGAACGGGTTTGCTGGCCTGATCCCAACGAGACCACAAGGAGGTCACGGCGACGTGAACCGAGCAGTCATGTTGCGGATGGCCGCATGCGGGATCATGGGACTCGGCGCCGCCTTATTGATCGCCGCTTTACTATTGGCGACCTATACCAGCAGCAGGATCACCAAAATCCCGCTCGACCTGGATGCCACCCTGATCAGTGAGGGCAGCGGGGCGGCGATGGATCCCGCGTCGATGAGCAGCCAGAAGCTCGTCGTCAACAAGAACGTCCCGCTGGTGTCCCAGCAGCAGATCGATGTCGAGTCACCGGCCAACGCCGACGTTGTCACGCTGCAAGTAGGCACGTCGGTTCGACGCAGCGATAAGCAAAAGGATGCCGGCCTGCTGCTGGCCCTGGTCGACACCGTCACGCTCAACCGCAAAACCGCGTCAGCGGTGTCCGATGACACCCACCCCGGCGGCGCCGTGCAAAAGCCGCGTGGGTTCAACGAGGAAAACCCGCCCACCAACATCGCCTTGCCGCACGACGGGTTGTCCTACCGGTTCCCGTTCCACACCGAGAAGCGGACCTACCCGTACTTCGACCCGATCGCGCAGAAGGCGTTCGACGCCAACTACACCGGTGAAGAAGACGTCAACGGCTTGACCGCATACAAATTCACGCAGGACGTCGGCTACGACGCGGACGGCAAGCTGGCCGAGCCGGTCAGGTACCCATCGCTGTACGCCGACGACGCAGACAGCAAGGTCACCGCGTCCGCGTCAATGTGGGACGTGCCCGGCGATCCGGACGAAAAGATCACGATGACCCGCTATTACGCAGCGCAGCGGACCTTCTGGGTGGACCCGGAGTCGGGGACGATCGTCAAACAAGAGGACCACGCCAATCACTACTACGCCCGCGATGCGCTGAAGCCGGAAGTGACCCTCGTCGACTACAAGATCACCACCACAGAAGCGACCGTCGAGTCGCAGGTCAATGTCGCGCGCAATGAACGCGACCGGTTGGCGTTGTGGTCGCGGGTGCTGCCGATCACCTTCACTGCCTCAGGGGTGATCGCGTTGATCGGCGGGCTGCTGCTTGGTTCATTCAGCTTGCGGACCGAGACCGCGTTGCACGACCCGGACCTGGACACGGCCGACCATGGTTTCTTCGGTCGCGGCGAGCCGGCGGTCGAGCGAGTGCCCGGAGCCGAAGCCGTGACGGAGAAGCTTCCGACACCGCCCAAAGAGGCGCAGCGAGAGCAGGGTCAGGACCCGTCGAGTTCAGGCGGCCCGTCGACGTCGGCTCCACCCGACCGCTCCTAGCTAGTCCGGCACGTGCGGGCGGTACCCCACTGGACGGTGCGGTGCTCCGGTCCCGGATACGCACTGGCATTGACGCTGGCGGTGGTGGCGCCGCTGCTAAGCCCCGGCTATCTGCTGCTGCGCGACGCGGTGTCCACGCCGCGGTCGTATCTGTCCGATACCGCCTTGGGACTGGTCGCGGCCCCACGGGCGTCGCCACAGGACTTCGCGGTTGCGCTGGCCTCGCACTGCGTCGACGGCGGCATCGTAGTGAAGGCCGTGCTGGTCGTCGCACTGTGGCTGGCGGGCTGGGGTGCGGCTCGACTTGTCGCAAAAGTGCTGCCAGAGTCCGGTATCGGCGGCCAATTCGTGGCGATCACGCTGGCGATCTGGAATCCGTACGTCGGTGAACGCCTGCTGCAAGGGCATTGGAGTCTGCTGCTCGGTTACGGGTGCCTGCCGTGGGTGGCGACAACGATGCTGACGCTGCGGTCGACCGACGGTGCTATCTGGCCAAGCCTTTTCAGTTTGGCATTCTGGATCGCGTTGGCCGGCCTGACCCCCACCGGGCTGATCCTTGCCGTCACAGTCGGATTGGTCTGCGTGGCAGCGCCTTTCGAGGGCCCGGGTGCGCCCAGACCGCGCTGGCTGTGCGCCGCCGCCACATTGGGCGCTGCCGTGGTGGCGGCGCTGCCGTGGTTGACGGCGGCGTTCCTGGGCTTGTCGTCCGCGGACCACATCTGGGCTCGCGTCCCCGACGTCGCTGCGTTCACGGCCCGCGCCGAACCTGGTCTGGCCACCCTCGGCAGCCTGGCCAGCCTGGGTGGAATCTGGAACGGTGAAGCGGTACCGGCCTCGCGGACAACGTTTTTCGCCGTCGTATCGGCGGCGGTATTGCTTGCGGTGGTGGCCACCGGCCTCGTAGCGGTGGCGCGCAACCGGGCGGCCTTGCCGCTGGTGGTGCTGGCGGCGGCGTCCGTGCTGCTATCGGCTGCGCTGGCCACCGGCCCGGGACTGGCCGTGCTGCACGCCATGGTCGACGCAGTGCCCGGCCTGGGCGTGCTGCGCGACGGGCAGAAGTGGGTCGCGTTGGCGATGCCCGGCTACGCGCTGGCCGGTGCGGGTGCGGTGCTGACGTTGCGGCGCTGGCTGCATCCGGCGGCCGCCGCGCTGGTGTGCTGCGCCGCCCTGGTGCTGTCACTTCCCGACTTGGCCTGGGGTGTCGGGGGAAAGGTTGAGCCGGTGCGCTATCCGGGCGACTGGACAACCGTCGCGGCGGCGATCAACAGCGAGCCCGCAGAGGTTGCAGTGCTGCCGGCCGGCATCATGCGGCGCTTCACCTGGTCCGGGCCGGCGCCGGTGTTGGATCCGCTGCCCCGCTGGCTGCGCGCCGACGTTCTGGCTACCGGCGACCTGACGATTTCGGGGGTGACGGTTCTCGGTGAGGGAAGCCGGGCCCGCGAAGTGCAGGGGCTGCTGTTGGCGGGTGCCGATCCGCAGGCCCTTCGCCGCGCCGGTGTGGGATGGCTGGTGGTCGAATTGGGCACTCCCGGCGATATCGGCTCGGCTGCAAAGACATTCGAGCAATTGTCGATGACCTATCGCGGGCACGACCTGGTGCTGTATCACGTCGGCGGCGACACTAGGGGTGCGTCGACGGGTCGCCGGACAGCGGTGATCGTCGCGCACCTGATGTGGTTGGCGATGCTGATCGGCGGGGCCGTCGGGAGGATCGCGGAGGCGTGGCGACACCGCGCCAGCGCCTCGATCGGATCGAGGCGGATCTAAGGGTCAGCCTCAGAGATGCCCGCTCACGCATCAACCTCCAGCTGGCGATCGAAGTCCTCCGACTCGACTCCGCCACACACTGAGCCGCTCTGAAGTCTTCGCGCAACCCGCGTTAGTACTACGCAACGGGCTCGATCGCCCCGGCCGAGGGACGCGCGTGCGATTGCCCGGCGCCCGATGGCAGCCACGGCCGCCGGGTGACGGGCTCGCCCTCGGCCCGAGGGAGCACCTCGACGAGGTAGAGCATCACCAACCCGCCCAGGACGGACAGGATCCCGAGGGCTATGTAGGAGAGCTCGCGGCATGGTCCCCCGAACCATGCGATTGATGCGCCCCACCAGAACACGCAGCAGCCAAGGAACCCGACCCACATCTCCCGGGTCTGCCCGGCGCTGCTACGGCGGCGCATCGCGAGGCCGATCGCGAACGGGGGGTAGAGCACGAGCGTCATCGCGGTGCCCCAGATGTACCCCGGATCAGCGTAGGCGACCTTGATCACCAGCCACACCCCGAACGTGAAAGCGAGCGCGGTGATCACCAGCGCCGTCCACTGCTTCTGGGTCAAGCTCGGCGCGTGCTCCTTGCGCCCGTAGCGGATGATTTGACGGGTGTACAGCAACTCGAAGATCACCGTCCCAGTGAACTGCATGGTGAGCAGCCTCGGGAACCACGCCCCGTGGAAGTCGTTGAACCAGTGCGGAAACTGAGCGATCTCCGAGAAGTCGTGCGCGAACCAGAACAGCACGATGAAGATCGGCGTCGAGTAGACGCGCTCCTTGGTGGAGATGCGCAAGGCGCTCCCGAACCAGAGCCAGATGAAGACGATCGAGATACCTCCGACCAACAGGATCCCGAGCGTGTGGTGGTCCATGTGGCGATACATCTCTCCCGCGTCGTACATGTCCGGCCTCTCCTCGTAGTCGTCCTACCTGCGCAGACTTTCTAGAACAGGTGCTATATCAAAGATTCCTCGGTGATGGGGAAGGTTCACCGAGTCACGGACGCCAGCACCGATGGTGCCGGATCGGTTGGCAGCGGTGTGCGTTTGAACCAGGGCGTTTTGCCGCTGATGAGGTAGGTCATGATGGCTCCGCCGGTGATGGCGACGACGCCGGCGGCGATGGACTGCGGGGAGTGTGCGGCGGGTCCGTAGAGCAGCCAGGCGGTGGGAAACCAGAACACGCACATGCCGGTGAATGTTGCCCACATGGTGACGTTTTGGCCGATGGTGGAGCGCCGCCGGAACATCAGTGCGGCGCCCAGAAGTGGATAGGAGATCATCGTCGGCGCGGGGCTGAACTGGTACAGCGGGTCGTCCATGACGAATTTGAAGTACTCCCAGCAGACTGACGCCGCGACCTGAATAACGACCAGGCCGCCCACGAAGGCGCGGGTGCTGATACCCGGGATCAGTTCGTCCTTGCCGTATTTGATGGTTTGGGCGAAGAAGATCAGCTCGAGGATCGCGGCGGTTAACAGGCCGAACCAGAAGCACTTGAGGTACCAGTGGTCATAGACGACGAACCAGTCATGGAACCGTGCCACGCAGCCGGTGTCGTGGGCGAACCAGTAGAACGTGCAAAACAGCGGCATCGAATAGGCCTTATCGCGTTTGGCGACGCGGACGCATTCGATGAGCCACCACCACTGGAAGATCATCGCGATCGCGAAGCCGCCCAGGATCCACCACTTGTTCTGGTCGATCAGGTTCAACAGCTGGTGGGGGTCGTACAACATCAGGGCCGCCTTTCCAGGGTGGGTTCCGCCCGCCGCAGGGCAGCGCGGCCGCGCGAGCTGGTTCTGGCCGTGAGACCAACGGCCAGAACGACTTTCGATGCGGTGGGCACTCTCATGTCTTGGACTCTTTACCGTTGCGGGTCAGGAGGTGAGCGTGTCGAGGTCTGCGACGGCGGTCGCGGTGCGGCGGATGACGATGCGGCAGGCGTCTTCTGGTTGCATCTCGGGTTGGTAGAAGCTGTGGCCGTAGGCCCACGCCCAGGCGGCGCAGGGATAGGCGGCGTTCTGGCGGTAGGCGGTCCAGGCGTCCTCGGTGTCAGGCGGCTTGCCGCCGCTGTCGGCGACTGTCGTGAGGTAAAGGTCGAGGAGCTCCCGCTCCCAGGCGCGGCGGTCGTCGGTTTCGCATGCCGAGGTGACGAAGTAGGTGAAGTCGTAGGCCCAACTGCCGGTCATGACCGACTGCCAGTCGGTCAGGCCTGCGCGCCCGTCGTCGGTGATGTAGACCTGCCCGACGTGCGGGTCGCCGTGCAGCAGAGTGCGGGGTCCTTGGAGTCCGGTGTGTTCGAGGCTGCGGCGCGTCGCGGCCCAGAGCCGGTCAGCTTGATCACGCATGCTTGCCGGGACGACGTCAGCGGCCTTCTTCAGCCCGACGGCGCAGCGCTTGCCCATGTTCACGAAAGACTTGACGTAGCCGAGCCAGTCCGCTGTGGTCTTCAGCTCGGCCAATGCCGGGTCCTCCCACCAGGTTCCGTGGCATTTGCCGAGGTTGACGACGACGTCTTCGATCTGGCTGCGGGTCAGCGCGGTGGTGGCGCTGATGAAGGTCGCCCCCTTGGTGGCGGCGATGTCTTCGAGCAACACCATGCTGCGCCACGAACGCGGGTCGACGCCGCCCCAGTAGCCCAGCGGGGCTTCCATCTCGATCCTGGGCCGAAATCGGGTGTAGAACGTGGGTTCTCCGTCGAGGATGTGCGCGCCACCGAGCAGTAGCCGCTGCGTGAAGCCGGCAGTGGTCTTGGTGTAAAGCTCGGTCGGGAGCCCAGCCTCGCGGCCGGCGTCGTTGTATTCGACACGCAGCCCGCTGCGGGTGGTCGTCTGGCTGGTCCCTGCCTCGGTGCTGTAGCCCACCACCCGAGCGTCGCGGCGGCCGTGGCACAGGACGTCGGTAAGCCAGGCCTCGTTGATGTCGAAACCATCGCGAGGAATGTCGGCCCGCGTCCGGGGTGGCTGCGGCCGGAGCTTTTCTCCTGCCATCGCCCAGGCGATCGCTCCGGCCCGCCCGGCCAGCCACAGCTTGGGGTGCACTAGCGGCCCTCGGTCATCCGAGCGCCGGCCACGCGGTCGTCTCGCGGAACCGGAACGCGTCGGGCCTGCGGCCATCGGCGTCGGTGAATCCGTATTCGTCGGCGAGCAACACGACAGGGTGAGCGCGGCCGGCCTTCTTGGCGACACCGTCGTCGGCGGCCAGCGCGGCGATAGCGCGGCCGGCGTAGCACGGCGTCTCGGTGAGTGCGATCAGCTCTTCGTCGCTGATGTCTGCGAGCCGCTCGTCGGCATCGGCGAACTGTGCCCAGCCTTCGCGCAGCAGAGATTCGACGGCGCGCGGGTTCTGCTGCAGCATTGCGCCGATGAACTCGGTGCGCACGATTCCCGGCCAGATTGACAGGATCGAGACCGGGTAGTCGCGAAGCTCGTGGTGCATGTCGAGCATGAGCCGGTGTCCGGCGGCCTTACCGGTGCCGTACAGCGGTGACATGAAGTAGTGGACGGCTCCGCACGATGACACGTTGACGATCAGCCCGCTACGTTCGAGCAGCAGCGGCATCGCCTTCTGGGTCGCGACGTAGTGGCCGCGGACAGCGATCGTGAACAGCGCGTCCCAGCTGTCGACCGGCGTCTCCCAGAAGGGCGGACCGCCCCAGCCAGGGCCGAGAGCGGAGACGGTATCGGGACTCGGGAAGACGTTGTTGACCAGCAGATCGAGACCGCCTTGCTCGTCACGGACACGATCGAACACTGCGGCGACCTGGGCGTCATCGCCGTGGTCACACCCCACGGCGATCCCCACTCCACCGGCGTCAGTGACCGCCTGGGCCGTTTCAGCCGCGGTGCCCGGCATCGGGCCGGCGGGAGCGTCCAGCGAGCGTGCCGTGATGTAAACGGTTGCACCGGCGGCACCCAACTCGATGGCGGTCGCTTTACCGAGCCCGCGGCTACCGCCGGTCACGACGGCCGTCTTGCCGGCCAGTGGTTGATCATTCATGCCGGCGCCCCGGCGTGCGTTTCAGCCTTGAGCCGACCGAGCGCATCGACGGCGAACTGGAAAGCGCCGGCGGCCTCCTCCAGCGGCAGCAGCATCGACAGGTAGTCGGCGACACCGATCCACGAGATTCCCGTCTCGACGTATGGGACAAGCGCGTCGGCGACATGCTCTGGCGTCCCGTACAACCAGGCGGCCTCGCAGTGGCGGCGGGTGGTTTTGCTGATGACGTCTTCGACGAAGCTGTCGTCGTGGGAGTACGGCTTCATCTGCGCGTAGTAGTTCCAGTCGTCGGGCATCGGCGAGCGAAGTCCGGCATCCTCCCAGTCCTGCTTGGTGATACGGCCCGACATCGCCGAGAACCATTTGACAGCGCGGTTGTCCAGTGCCCGGTCGATCACGTTCTCGTCGGGGTGGATCAGCGTGGCGGCCAGCATCCCGAACCGGAACTTGTCGGGATCCCGGCCCTTCTGCACCAGCAGGTCGCGAGCCTGCTCCCGACGTGCGAGGGCTTTTTCTGCTGTCGGGTACTTGACCGGCATTACCGAGCTGATGCCATCGGCGTAGCTGGTCACGTTATCCAAGAGTCGCGGTCCCTCGCCCAGCCCCCAGATTTCCGGACGGTGCGGCCGGGCCCCGCCCAGCGTTGCGTTCTTCATGGACCAGTGGTTGCCCTCGAAGTCGAACGGCTTGCCTTCGCTGTCCCAGACCGCGTTGAAGAACCGGAACAGATCCTCCATGCGCCCCAGTCCTTGGCGCTTGTATCCATAGGGGGTGATGTTCTTGACCTCGCCCGCACCGATCTGGAACATCGCGCGGCCTTCGGTCATGTTCGCCAACGTCAACATCGCCTGGACGAACTCGGCAGGGCCGCGGCGGATCGAATCCGACAACAGCGTGAAGCCCATGCTCGGCGCCGACGCCAGAATGTAGCCCGCAGTCGTCCACGCCTCCTGGATCGAGTCCGGGTCCGGCAGCACCGCCGCCATCGGCATCACGTCCGATGTCCACAACGGACGCGGGAAGAAGTTCAACAGCTGATCAGAAAGCGCCAGCCGGTCGACAGCACCGCTGGCCTCGATCGCCTTGACCATCTGGCCGACGGCGGACGCGGGCGCGTTGCGGTCACCCCACACCACCAGCGACGTTTCCAGCGGATGAGTCATGACATCGCCTCAGTCTCGGCTTCGCGGGCGACCGCACACCTGTCGCGCGCCGGCACCGGGTTGCACCCTGTGGTCATCACTGCCTCTCTGCACGAAGAACAAACCGGCCTCTGCGCGAAAGCAGGGTCCGCTGCGGCACATTCGAAACGGTTGAGTTGTCTGCGGGCCGCGGCAGTATTATTAGCACAGCCGTACGTAAAGTCAAGCTTGGCGCCTCACCGGAGGCTTGGCGGGGTGCCTCAGGTGTCGGAGGTCAGGCCGTTGAGCAAGTGGCGCAGGCCGTTCTCGACCATCTCCGGTGGGATCGCGTGCGCCCACACTCCGGGGCTGCCTGCCACTTCGGGGAATTCACCCTCGGGCAACGTCTCGAGATGGGTGCGCAGTTCGTCGGCACGTCGCGCGCGGCCGATCTCGACTGCCGCCACGCCGATCAGGTAGGCGCCCAAGGTGTTGAAGATGTCCACCGCGCGCTGGCGTGGCATGCGCGATCGAGCCATCACGGATAACAGCCGCTCGCGCACCGTGTCGAGCGCCGGACCGGTCATCGCGCGCGGGGCGACGAGCAGCTCGACGATCACCGGGTGGGCACGGAAGGTCTCATAGAGCCGCATCAGCCCGGCTTGCATCTGCTCACGCCACGGCTCGTCATGGTCGGGCTCGAAGACGAAGCTCTCGATCCCCACTGCGACCATTAAGTCGACGATCTCGTCTTTTGTTCGCGCGTAGTTGTACAGCGTCATCGGGGCCCGACCCATCGCTTCGGCAAGGCGCCGGATGGTGACGGCCTCGAGCCCCTCCTGGGACGCGAGCCGCAGCGCGGCCTGCGCGATCTCCTCGCGACTCGTCGCCGGCGGGCGTCCCATGCGCGGCTTGTCTCTGCGCGCAGCCGTATCGGTCATCGCGATAAGGCTACGCACGAATCGCGGAAAGACGCCTGCTGTACTTTCTAGCACACATGTGCTAACAAGTAGCAGTCCACTTAACGCAGGTCTCGCGCGATCGAGGAGGAGCCGCGATGCACCCCACCGTCAGCCGAGTGCTGCACGGCGACAATCCCTTCGAGGTCTCTCCTGAGCTGGACTCGTTCCAGGGGCCGCGAACCGACATACCGCTGTGGAACGAGACCTTTTTCTTCAGCACCTGGTCACCCACGACCGAGACAGGGCTCTTTGTCCACACCGGCGCCGACGCCGCCGATCCCGGGCTTTTCTACGCCCAGCTCATCGTCTACCTGCCGGGCGGTGAATTGGTAGTGGAACGGATCTGGGACCGCCCAGTGCCACCCGACCTTCACGTCGGCCCGTTCTCCATCACCACCGAAACACCGCTGCGCCGTTGGCGACTGCGCTACGACGGCGCCGGCGAACGCACCACCAGCGAGCGCACCGGGAGCCAGCCCGTCGGCGCCGGACTCGCGGTACCGCTGCACGTCGACGTCGAATTCGCCGCTGCCGGCCCCATCTGGGACATGTTCCAGGCCAGCGACATCCCGCATACCGACTGGTCGGGTATGCACCATGAGCAGAACACCTACGCCACCGGCACCATCACCGTCGCCGGCAAAACCTACGAGATCGACGGCTACGGCTTCCGAGACCACAGCAGTGGCCCCCGCGACTTCAGCACCATTGGCGGCGACCGCTTCTGGGGCTTCGTCAGCCCTACCACCGGCCGCGGCTTCCAAGGGCTCAACGTGTGGAAGCGCACCGGGGAACTCGAGATCTCTTCGGCTGCCTACACGGTCGACGGCGCCTTCGAGATCATCAACGGCGGTATCGAGCTCACCGGCATCACCGATATCTGTGGCAATCCCAAAGACCTTGATCTTTCCTTCACCCGCCCCGACGGTGAACACCTGCAAGCCCGCGGTCGCATCCTGCACACCGTGACCATCACCATCGCCGACCCCAACCACAACATCAACGGCGCATTACTCGACGGCGACCCACTGATCCTGTCCGAAAGCCAGGTCCGCTTCGACTGGCCCGACGGTGACACCTTCTACGGGCACCTGGAACGCGTCGCCCGCCTGAGCGACCTCACACCCTGAAAAGGCAACTAACATCGTTGCGGCGCATCAGCACCCGTGCGCCGTGGCTAAACCACCCCGCTGACGCGGTCACCGACGACGATCGATTCCAGCACCGTGCGCATCGCATCCGCGCTTTGTTGCCAGGAGAATTCGGCGCTGCGGGCCTGCGCTTTCGCGCCGAGTTGGTCGCGCAGCACCGGGTCGGCGAGCAGTTGCTGAAGTCGGTTCACCAATTCGGCGCGACTGTCGACCAGCATGCCGGTCACCCCGTCGATGATCGAGTCGGCCAGGCCGCCCGATGATCGGTAGCCGATGGTCGGCACGGCATGTTGGGCCGCCTCGATGACCGCCAGACCCCAGCCTTCTTTGCGCGACGGCAGCACATGTACCCAAGACTGTTGCACGACAAGGTGTTTGGTGACGTCATCGATATGGCCGTGAAACGTCACCGCGTCAATGATCCCCAGCCGCTCCGCGCGGGCAACCAAACGCTGACGCCACCATCCGCCGCCGACAATGTCGAGGTGCAGCCCGGGTATCGACGACCGCAGCTGCGCCACAGCGGCCAATGCGTCTTCGATCTGCTTGTGCGGCACCAGCCGCGACAGCACCAGCACGCGCGGCGTTGGCGCGCGTGGGCCAGCCAGCGACGGCCCGGGCGCCTCGTCGAGGCCGTTGCGTACCAAGGCAATTCGTTCGTTATCGACACCGAGGCCGACCAAGTCGCGGGCCGACGGCAGTGACACCGTCACATATTGGTTGTGGCGGTGCAGCTTTGGCGATAACCATGACTCGATGAACCAGCCAAGTCGGCCCAACACCGGGCCGGCCACCGGCCACTGCTCCCGATGGCAGTGGTGTACCAGCACCGCGACCCGGCGGCCGTAGATCAGTCGGGCCATGAAGGGCAAGCCGTTCTGGGTATCGACCACCACGTCCGGCCGAATCCCCCGCAGTGGTCCCATCCCGAACCGAGCCGCCGCCATCGCCAACAGCGCCCATACGTACACCGAGTACCGCCCGCCCGCGCGGCTGATCCGAACGCCGTCCACCATCTCTCGTCGCGTCGCGCCGGGGTAGCGGGCGGTGCGCAATGTGACCGCGACGCCGGATGCGGCCAACTGCGCGCCGATGCGCTGCAGGTAGGTTTCACTGCCACCGCCCTGGGGGTGCCCAATGTCACGCCAGCACAGCAGCAAGACGGAGCGGAGATCAGACATCGTTTTGCCAGCCTAGCGGCCTTAGTGTTGGCCGGTGACCGTGACTGATCTGTTTGCGCAGCGGGCGACCCTGCGCCGATCAGTGCGGCTGCTCTCGGAATTCCGTTACGAACAGCGCGACCCAGCCAGGTTTTATGGCGCGTTGGCGTCCGACACCGCGGAGATGGTCGGCGACCTGTGGCAGGGCGTCCACGGCGAACGCCCGGCCGGCCGCATCCTGCTCGACGTCGGTGGCGGACCCGGTTACTTCGCCACAGCCTTTACCGACGCCGGGCTTCGGTACATCGGCGTTGAACCAGACGCGACTGAAATGCACTCCGCCGGAACGGTGTTGGCGCGTGGGCCCGGAACGCTTGTGCGCGCGTCGGGTATGGCGTTGCCCTTCGCCGACGACAGCGTGGACATCTGCCTGTCGTCGAACGTCGCCGAGCATGTGCCACAGCCTTGGCGGCTCGGCAGTGAGATGCTGCGGGTCACCAAGCCGGGCGGACTGGTGGTGCTGTCCTACACCGTCTGGCTGGGTCCGTTCGGCGGGCACGAGATGGGCCTGTCGCATTACCTGGGCGGCGCCCGCGCCGCCCAGCGCTACGCCCGCAAGCACGGTCATCCGGCCAAGAACAACTACGGGTCGTCGTTGTTCGCGGTGTCTGCCGCCGAGGGGTTGGACTGGGCCGCGAGCACCGGGGCCCTGGTGGCCGCATTTCCCCGCTATCACCCGCGTTGGGCGTGGTGGTTGAGGGCGGTGCCGGTGGTGCGCGAATTCTTGGTGAGCAATCTGGTGCTGGTACTGAGGCCGCGGTAATGGAACATGTTCTAATTTCGCATCGCCTTGGGTATGGTGGCGGCCATGAGCGACGATGCCAAGACCGAATACGACAAGCTTTTCATCGGCGGCAAGTGGACCGAGCCGTCGACGTCCGAGATCATCGAGGTGCACTGCCCGGCCACCGGCGAGTACGTCGGCAAGGTTCCACTGGCGGCGGCAGCCGACGTGGACGCCGCGGTCGCCGCGGCCCGTAAGGCATTCGACCACGGCCCGTGGCCCTCGACGCCGCCGAAGGATCGCGCGACCGTCATCGCCAACGCTTTGAAGCTGCTCGAGGAGCGTAAAGACGTGTTCGTCAAGCTGCTCGGCGACGAAACGGGTCAGCCGCCGCTGAGCGTCGAGACGATGCAGTGGATGAGTGGGATCGCCTGCCTGAACTTCTTCGCCGGGCCTGCCGTCGATCAGGTCAAATGGCAGGAGATCCGCAACGGCGGCTACGGGCAGACCATCGTCCATCGTGAGCCGATCGGCGTGGTGGGCGCCATCGTGGCCTGGAATGTGCCGCTATTCCTGGCGATCAACAAGCTGGGCCCCGCGCTGCTGGCCGGCTGCACAGTGGTGCTCAAGCCGGCCGCCGAAACACCTCTGAGCGCAAACGCTTTGGCGGAAGCGTTTGCCGAGGCCGGTCTGCCCGAGGGTGTGCTGTCGATTGTTCCGGGCGGCGCCGAAACCGGACAGGCACTGACGTCCAACCCCGACGTCGACATCTTCTCGTTCACCGGCAGCTCGGCCGTCGGCAAGGAGATCGGCAAGCGCGCCGCGGAATTGCTCAAGCCGTGCACCCTGGAGCTCGGTGGAAAGTCGGCGGCCATCCTCCTCGACGACGTCGACCTGGCCTCCTCGATCCCCATGTTGGTTTTCTCCGGGATCATGAACACCGGGCAGGCCTGCGTGGCCCAGACCCGAATCCTGGCCCCCCGCTCTCGGTACGACGAAATCGTGGATGCGGTAAGCGCTTTCGCGCAGGCTTTGCCGGTCGGACTGCCCTCGGACCCGGCCGCCCAGGTGGGGTCGCTGATTTCGGAGAAGCAGCGGGCCCGGGTCGAGGGCTACATCGCCAAGGGCGTCGAAGAGGGCGCGCGGCTGGTATGCGGCGGCGGACGCCCCGAGGGCCTGGATTCCGGCTTCTTCGTGCAGCCCACGGTGTTCGCCGACGTGGACAACAAGATGACGATCGCCCAGGAGGAGATCTTCGGACCGGTGCTCAGCATCATTCCTTACGACACTGAAGAGGATGCGATCGAGATCGCCAACGATTCAGCCTACGGGTTGGCCGGCAGCGTGTGGACCACCGATGTACCGCGCGGCATCGCGGTCTCGGAGAAGATTCGCACCGGGACATACGGCATCAACTGGTACGCCTTCGATCCGTGCTGTCCGTTCGGCGGTTACAAGAACTCCGGGATCGGCCGCGAGAACGGCCCGGAGGGCGTCGAGCACTTCACCCAGCAGAAGAGCGTGCTGATGCCGATGGGCTACACCGTCGACGCCTAGCGCCGCCCACTCGCGAGTCAGAACGCCTCTTCCCGCAGCTGCATGAGGGTGAGATCGACGTTCGCCGCGATCTCGCGCTCAGCGGTCAACCGCGGTAGCACGTTCTTGACGAAAAACTTTGCCGTCGCAACCTTTCCGGCATAGAAGGCAGCGTCGGCCCGCGCCGGATCGCCGTCCAGAGCTGCCAGCGCGATCTCCGCCTGCCGAAGCAGCAGCCAGCCGATCAGCAGATCGCCGACCGCGAGCAGGAAGGGCACCGACTCCAGACCCACCCGGTAGAGCTCGGCGGCACTCTGCTGGGCATCGACCAGATACCCGGTCATGGTGTTGACCCAGGCTTGCAGGTCGTCGAGTGCGGTGGCCAGCTGCGAGCGGGCCTCGGCGAGCTCGGGGCGGGCGTCATCGCCATCGAGGAAAGCCTCGATCTGCGTGATCAGATGGTGCAGCGCCCCACCGTGGTCGCGGACGATTTTGCGGAAGAAGAAGTCCTGCGCCTGAATCGCCGTGGTGCCTTCGTACAGGCTGTCGATCTTCGCGTCACGAATGTACTGCTCCATGGGGTAGTCCTGCAGGAAGCCGGACCCGCCCAGCGTCTGCAGGGATTCGGTCAAGCATTGATAGGCCCGTTCGGAGCCAACACCTTTCACGATCGGCAACAGCAAATCGTTAACCCGCTCGGCCAACTCGGCATCGGCGCCGGACACCACGGCGGCAGCCGCGGCGTCCTGATGGGCCGCGGTGAAGAGATACAGCGCGCGCAGCCCTTCGGCGTACGCCTTCTGCGTCATCAACGCCCGGCGCACATCGGGATGGTGAATGATGGTGACCCGCGGCGCCGCCTTGTCGGTCATCTGGGTGAGGTCGGCCCCCTGGACCCGAGACTTAGCGTATTCCAACGCGTTCAGGTACCCCGTCGACAAGGTCGCAATCGCTTTGGTGCCCACCATCATTCGGGCGTACTCGATGATCTTGAACATCTGGGAGATCCCACGGTGGCTGTCGCCGACCAACCAGCCTACGGCGGGGACGCCGTGCTGCCCGAATGTCAATTCGCAAGTGGCCGAGACCTTCAGGCCCATCTTGTGCTCCAGGCCGGTGACGAATACCCCGTTGCGCTCCCCCGGCTCGCCGGTTTCCGGGTCCAACAGGAACTTGGGTACCAGGAAAAGACTCAGTCCCTTGGTTCCCGGCCCAGCGCCCTCGGGCCGGGCCAACACCATATGCAGGATGTTCTCGAAGAGGTCGTCGGTATCACCGTTGGTGATGAACCGCTTGACGCCGTCGATGTGCCACGTACCGTCGCCCTGGTCGATCGCTTTGGTCCGGCCGGCACCGACGTCGGAGCCGGCATCGGGTTCGGTGAGCACCATCGTCGCGGCCCAATTGCGCTCGATCGCCAGCGACGCCCAGTGCCGTTGTTGATCGTTGCCGATCCCGTACACGATGTTCGCCATGATCGGACCGGCCAGATACATGAACACCGGCGGGTTGGCGCCGAGAACCAACTCGTTGACCGCCCACTGCACCATCGACGGGGCCGGCACTCCGCCGACGGCTTCGTCGAGCCCGACCCGGAACCACTCGCCCTCCCGCCATGCATTCAGCGACTTCTTGAACGGCTCCGGCAGGCTGACAACGTGCGTGTCGGGGTCGAATGTCGGCGGATGGCGATCGCCGTCAGCGAACGACTCGGCCACCGGCCCCTCGGCCAGCCGAGCGGCCTCGGACAGCATCTGCCGCACCGAGTCGCCGTCCAGATCGCCGAATGCGTCGCCGGACAGCACCTGGTCCAGAGCCAGCGCTTCGAAGAGGTTGAACTCCAGGTCGCGGACGTTGCTTTTGTAGTGGCCCATGGCTACGCCTCCCGGATCGGCTGCGCCGAGCCTAGCCCGATGACGGTGCCGCGGGAACGGCCCAATCAGCGCGCACAAGTGGGTATGCAATAGGACATAATAGGTAATCTGCCGCACCCTGGCCTGGCATGATATCCCCGGCTTTACCCCATCTGACCACGTGACGGCAACTCCATTTGCTTCGTGGACGCACCTCTTATATGGTCTAGTCCATAATCATCTGTCGCCGACCCGGCAGATGAGGGCAACAGCCCAGGAGAGATCATGCTGATCGTCGAACTCAACGTCGCCGGGTACCGCTTCAGCGCGGAAGTGGCCGGCCGACGCCGCAAGCCGCTGCGGGTGCGATTCAATCCGCGGACGATCCACTGGCGGATTACGCAGCTTCGCAGCCCAAACGCGGCCTGACGGTCGGGCGGCAAAGGACCAGGACGACCATGTCGTTAGCTACACATGCCCGCAAAAAGCGCGGCGATACCCGCACCAAGATGCTGATCAGTGCCGCTGAAGTGATGCGGGAACGCGGCGCCGCGGGCGTGACGATCGACGAGGTGCTCATCCGCAGCGGTGCGCCACGCGGTTCGGTCTACTATCACTTCCCCGAAGGCCGCAACCAGATCCTCGCGGAGGCTCTGCAGTACGCCGGGGATGCGATCACCGCCGACATCGACGACGCCGCCGGCCGCGGCGCCAAGGTGCTGCTGCGGCAATTCGTCGAATTCTGGGAACGTATGCTGGCGGATAGCGACTTCAGCGCCGGCTGCCCGGTGGTGGCCGCGGCGATCGGTTCGGCCGATGACGAAGTCCGGTTGACCGCCGAGGCGGGACGGATCTTCGCGCACTGGCGCACGGCGCTGACGTGGGCGTTCGTCGCCGACGGCTTGGTCGAATCGGACGCTGACTCGTTGGCGGTGGTGTCCATCGCGGCGCTGGAAGGCGCTGTTGTGCTCTGCCGATCGACCCGCAGCAGCGAACCGCTGCGCACGGTCTACGACCAGCTCCAATTCCTGGTCAAGGCAAGGGAATTCGTCCGTCGCAACGGGCTGTCCGAGAGCCCGACCAGTTAATCGCTGGCGGGCAGCGGCTTGGCTTCCTTGAGAGACAGTGCGGTCTCGCCCACCGCCAGCGTGCCGGCACCGGCCTTGGTGACCAGCACCTCGGCACCGGTCGCGTCCACGTAGCGCTTGCCCATCACGCTGCCCTCGGCGAACGCCGGATCCAGCTCACCCGAACGCTTCGCACCCAACTCCACCATTGGTGCGCCGCCGCAGCGCAGGTCGTCGAGGCTGTCGGCGCTTCGGACGACGATGACCTGGGTGTCGCACACCTGACTGGCCAGACGGGTTCCGTTCTTGAGCATGATTTCGATCCTCGGTTCGTTACTGCTCGGCCGGAGCGGCGCGAAGCTCTTCGACGATTTCGCGGCGCAGCACCTTGCCCGTCGCGTTGGTGGGCAGCTCGTCGCGAAAGACTACCCGGTCGGGGGTGCGTGACCCCCGCAAGCTCTTGCGGACATGCTCGCGCAGCTCCTCGGGGTCAGGGTCGATGCCGGCGGCCGGCACCACCACCGCGACGATCGCCTGGCCCCACTGCGGGTCCTCGACGCCGACCACCGCGACGTGACGGACGTGCGGGTGTTCGACCAGCACGTCTTCGAGTTCGGCGGGCGCGATGTTCTCACCACCCCGGATGATGGTGTCGTCGCTGCGCCCGGTGACGAACAGGTAGCCGTCCTCGTCGAGGGTGGCGATGTCCTTGGTCGGAAACCACCCCTCGGCGTCGAGCACCGAGCCGATCCCGGTGTAGCGGCCGGAAACCTGGTCGCCACGGACAAACAGCTCGCCAATCTCTCCGGGCCCGAGCACCCTGCCATTCTCGTCGCGGATCTGCACTTCGATGCTGGGAACCGGCTGCCCGACCGAACCCAGCCGCCGAACCACGGCGGGATCCGATGCGGTGTGCGCCTCGCGGTGGTCGTCCGGAGTCAGGACGGCGATCGTCGAACTCGTCTCGGTTAATCCGTAGGCGTTGACGAACCCGACGCCCGGTAGCAGCTCAAGGGCCCTGCGGACCAGCGGCAAACCCACCTTCGATCCGCCATAGGCCAGGTTGCGCAGGGACTCGAGACGGTGTTCTCCGCGCTCCAAGACGGTGACGATGCGGTCGAGCATGGTCGGCACCACGGTTGCGCTGGTGACGTGTTCGCCATCGATCAGGCGCACCCATTCCTCGGGATCGAAGACGGGCAGGTAGACCATTTTGCGTCCCGCATACAGGTTCGACAGGGCCGCGCTGACTCCCGCGATGTGATACGGCGGCACGCAGATCAGCGCGGCGTCAGTCGGCTCGGCCGACCCGAATTCGACGGTGCCGGTGACGTAGCTGGTCAGGTTGTTGTGGGTGAGCTCGACGGCCTTGGGCTGCGACGTGGTCCCCGACGTGAACAGCACGATGGCGACGGAATCCGGGTCGGCGAACTCCGCGGCCGGTTCGGCGTCGCCGGCCCGCGCCAGAAACTCGTCGGACACGATGACTTGCTTGGCAAAGCTTTCGAGGCCTGCCGGCCCACCGAGTTCGTCGAGGTAGCGGCGGTCGATGACCACGAGTGGGTTGGGCAGCCGAGCGATCAGTGTTTTGATGCCCTCGGCGGACAATCGGTAGTTGATCGGCGTGAACGCCACTCCGGCCCGCGCCGACGCGAAGATCAGCAGCGGAAGCATCGCGCCGCCGGTGCCGACGTAGACGACGTGCGATGCCTGCGAGCTACCGATGAGGCCGGCGCCGCCGTCGGCCAGGTCGCTGAGCTGCTGGGTCGTCAGCCGGACATCGCCCGAGACGACGGCCGTCCGATCGGGATCGTTCGACGTCGCCATCTCAAGAAGTAGCGAAATACTCACGCTCGCACTTTCTGTGGTGTCCGCACGTTACAAAGCTGGTCCGAAGTGTCATGCCAAGCCAAGAACACAGTTTAGATGATGCAACTACCGCCCGATCCGGGGAGCAGGAGAGTGGCCGCGCTCACACCGGGGCATTGTTTACGCACCCCGAAGCCCGGCCTGGCGCCGCTGCCCACCACCGCCGCCGCCTCGGGGGTGGCCGGTCCAGTCACCGCCGAGAACAGCGCGGAAGCCGAAGACCAGGCCGCCTGAGCTCAGGTGCCGGTCCATTGCGGCGGCCGCTTCTCGGCGAATGCGATCGCGCCTTCCTTGGCGTCGTTGGACGAGAACACCGGCATCAGGATCGTGTTCTGCTCGGCGAACCTGGTGTCGGGGGACCAGCCGCGCGATTCGACGATGATTCGCTTGGTGGCGGCCACAGCCAGCGGCCCGTTCACGGTGATCCGCTCGGCCAGCGCGATCGCCGCGTCCAGCGCGCCGCCGGGCTCGGCGAGCACATTGACCATCCCGAGTGCATGCGCCCGCTCGGCGCTGAAGCTCTCCCCGGTCAGCGCCAACTCCATCGCGATCGCCGGCGGGATGCGCTCAGGCAGCCGCAGCAGTCCGCCGCCGCCGGCCACCAGGCCGCGCTTGACCTCGGGAATGCCGAACGCCGCGTCGGTGGATGCCACGATCAGGTCGGTGGCCAGCGCCAACTCGGTGCCGCCGGCCAGCGCGTAGCCTTCGACCGCCGCGATCAGCGGCTTGACCGGCGGGCGCTCGGTGAAGCCCATCCCGCGGCCCTCGACCATCGGAAGCTCACCGCGGGCAAAGGCTTTGAGGTCCATGCCTGCGCAGAACGTGCCGCCCGCGCCGGTCAGGATGCCCACCGAGAGGCCCGGGTCTCCGTCGAGGCGGTCCACCGCGTCGGCCAGACCTCGGGCCACCGCGGCGTTGACCGCATTCTTGGCCTTCGGCCGGTTGATGGTGATGATCAGGATCCGGTCTCGCTGCTCGACAAGGACCTCGGGTTCGCTAGCGGCTTCTTCAGTGCTCACGGCGGCGTGACGCTCCTTTTGATTCGCGACGGGTAGTCGAGGAGATGGTATCCAGCCGCCGTGACTGGGCTAACATCGCAGCCACATCCATGCTGCAAGCCCGGGGGAACGCGGTGACCGCCATCGACACCGAACCGACTGAGACGTCGACCAACGAGATATCGAAGTGGGATCCCGGGTTCACCGAGCGTGTGATGGGCTGGATCCGTCCAATCATCAAGGGCTACCACCGCGCCGAGGTGCGTGGGCTGGATTCGTTCCCGCCGGGCGGCGCGCTCGTGGTGGCCAACCACTCCGGCGGGTTGTTCCCGATGGACGTTCCAGTGTTCGCCACCGGGTTTTACGAGCAGTTCGGTTATGACCGGCCGGTTTACACCCTCAGCCACGACATGCTGTTCAACGGCCCGCAGGGTGAGTTCCTCATCCGCACCGGCTTCATTCGCGCCAACCATGAAAATGCCGACGAGGCACTGCGATCCGGCGGTGTGGTCGTGGTGTTCCCCGGCGGTGACTACGACGTGTACCGGCCGACACTGGCGGAGAACACCATCGATTTCGACGGCCGCACCGGATACGTGCGGGCCGCGCTGAACGCCGGGGTTCCCATCGTGCCGACCGTCGCCATCGGTGGTCAGGAAAGCCAGCTCTATCTGTCCCGTGGCATGGGACTGGCCAAGGCGCTGCGATTGGACAAGCTGATGCGGGTGAAGATCCTGCCGATCTCGGTGGGCTTCCCGTTCGGGCTGTCTGCGGTGCTGCCGGTCAACATGCCGCTGCCGACCAAGATCGTCATGCAGGTGCTCGACCCGATCGATGTGACAGCCGAATTCGGCGAGCAGCCCGACATCGATGCGGTCGATGCTCATGTCCGCGGCGTTATGCAAAAAGCGCTGGACGGGTTGGCCAAAGAGCGTCGCCTGCCGGTACTCGGCTAGCGCGCCGATGGCACCGCTCGGCGTGCTCGGCACCATGGTCCGCGCGGGAATCATCGCCCCGCTGCGACCCGACAAGTATGTGCGCATCGCCGCGGTCGTACGCCGCGAAGGCCTCTCCGTCACAATGGGATTCGCGATGTCGGCGCAGCGCTGCCCGAATCGTTCGGCGTTGGTCGACGAACTCGGTGCGCTGACCTACCGTCAGCTGGACCAGCGCGCCGACGCGTTGGCTGCGGCGCTGCAGGGTTTGCCCGGCGAGACCCCGGACGTGGTGGCGATCATGTGCCGGAATCATCGCGGCTTCGTCGAGGCGTTGATCGCCGCCAACCGGATCGGCGCCGACGTGCTGCTGCTCAACACGTCGTTCGCCGGTCCGGCGCTGGCCGAGGTGGTCGATCGCGAAGGCGCGGACGCGGTGATCTACGACGAGGAGTTCACCGATTCGGTCGACCGCGCGCTGACCGGTAAACCGGACACCACCCGGGTCGTGGCGTGGACCGACCATCCGGAGAACCACGACACCACCGTGGAGAAGCTGATAGCCGCCCGCTTCGGCAGCCGGCCAGCCCCCGCCGTCCGCAAGAGCAGGCTGATCCTGCTGACCTCGGGTACCACCGGTAATCCGAAGGGTGCCAAGCATTCCGGTGGCGGCTCGACCGAGCTCAAGGCGATCCTCGACCGCGTCCCATGGCATACCGAGGAGACGACGGTGGTGGTCGCGCCGATGTTTCACGCTTGGGGCTTTTCCCAGCTGGTTTTCGCGGCGTCGCTGGGTTGCACGGTGGTGACCCGACGCAAGTTCGACCCGGAAGCCACCCTCGACCTCGTCGACCGTTACCAGGCCACCGGCCTGTGCGTGGTGCCGGTGATGTTCGACCGGATCATGGACCTGCCCGACGATGTCCGCCGTCGCTACAGCGGTCGCTCGCTACGGTTCGCCACCGCATCGGGATCCCGGATGCGTCCCGACGTCGTCACCCGGTTCATGGATGAGTTCGGCGACGTCATGTACAACAACTACAACGCCACCGAGGCCGGCATGATCGCCACGGCAACGCCGGCAGACCTGCGTGCCGCGCCGGACACCGCGGGAAAACCCGCCGTGGGAACCGAGATTCGCATCCTCGACGCCGATCATCGCCCAGTGGACACCGGCGAGGTCGGTCAGATCTTCGTGCGCAACTCCAACCGCTTCGACGGCTACACCTCCGGTGCGGGCAGGAACTTCCACGACGGCTTCATGGCTTCCGGTGACGTCGGTCGACTGGATGAGGCCGGGCGATTGTATGTGGTGGGGCGCGACGACGAGATGATCGTCTCCGGTGGTGAGAACGTCTATCCGATCGAGGTGGAGAAGACGCTGGCGGCTCATCCGCACGTCGCCGAAGCCACGGTGCTGGGCGTCGACGACGAACAGTACGGGCAACGGCTGGTGGCGTTCGTGGTGCTGGCGCAGCACGGATCGGCCACCGTGGACGTCCTCAAACAACACGTCCGGGACAGCCTGGCCAATTACAAGGTGCCACGCGAGATCGTCGTGCTCGACGAGCTGCCGCGCAGCAGCACCGGCAAGATCGCGCGTCGTGACTTGTTGAGTCACATCAACCCCACCAGCCTCTGAGTTCGCCGGCGGCAGGCCTTTCGCCCGCCTCACAGCGACAACCGGGACAGAGTCGCTCGGAGGCGGGCACAACCGGGTGCCCCTACAGTCCCGGTGACTGGTGCGGCGGATGGGACCAATACTCGATCAGGCCTGAGCCATCGCAGCTTCGATGACGGTCAGTGTGTCGGAAAGCCCTGCAGCGCGACGTATTTCGATGAACTCGTTGATGATGGCGTCGGTCAGCTCGTGCGGGTCGTCGAGGGTGGCGCCGTCGCTGAGCACCGACACGTTGAGCTGGTCGACGTAGCTCCACACCGTGATATTCAGGCCGCTGCCGGTTGTCAACGGTCCCACCGAGTAGATCTCGGTGACCAGGGCGCCGCCGACTCGGCCGTATTCACGCGGACCAGGGACGTTGGAGATCGGCAGGTTGAGCACCTTGTTCTGGCCGTCGCGATCGGCCAACCAGCGAAACAGGGCCTCCGAGGGCGCCGGCGGAAAGTAGGCTGCCCACCGGCTGACCAACTCCGGTCCGAGCAGGTGGTGGCTTTCCTTGGCGTCGGCAGCGTTGTCGTGAGAACGCCGCACCCGCTCCAACGGGTCGTCAACGTCGGTCGGCAACGCGGTCAGCATTCCGGTGAAGAAGTTCCCCGAAACCCGGTCCGCCGAGAAGTCGAAGCTCACCGGCACCGACGCCAGCAGCGGGTGATCGGCGTTGCCGTCATAGCGCAGCAGCAGTCTGCGCAACGCACCCGCGGACAGCGCCAGCACCATGTCGTTGATCGTGACGCCGAGGGCTTTAGCCGTCTCCTTGATATCGCTGAGCGCAAGGGTCGCGGTCGCGAATCTGCGCTCGGGAGTGAGCATGTGATTCATAAAGCTGGGAGGTGGGGTGAACGGCCGGGTCAGCTCCGGCGAGAGCTTGCGGTTGCTGCGGCGCACCCGGTTGATCCCCCGCGCGGTGTAGCCGACGGTCCGCGGGATGCGCCGGAGATGCCGCAGGTGGTCTACGAATGCCGACCGCACCAGCTCCCCGCTCGACGGCGCGGCATCGGGCGCAAACCGGGTTTCGCCGGACGGCGGCCCGGGCGCCAGATCCATGCCGCGCGCCAGCAGATTCGCCGCGGCCACCCCGTCGGCCAGCGCGTGGTGGATCTTGCCGACGACCGCGATCCGGTTGTCGGCCAACCCTTCGACGAAATACATCTCCCACAACGGGTGGCTGCGGTCCAGCGGAGTGCTGGCCATCTCTCCGATCGCCTCGTCCAGTTCGCGACGACCGCCCGGTTCGGGAAGTCGCCACGGTCGCACGTGATAGGTCAGGTCGACGTCGCAATTCTCGCGCCACATCGGATGATGCAACTTGAGTGGAATGTCAACCAGCTGATAGCAGAACGGTTCGAGCTTGTAGAGCCGACTGTGAATCACCCGACGGAACGCGTCGATGTCGAAGTCACGACGGTCGGCGTCCAGCTCGATCACGGCCACTTTCAGAGTGTGCATATGCACATTCGGTGCTTCGCTGTAGAGCAGTACCGCATCCCACCCGCTCAGCCGCTTCATCTGCGCGCCTCCCTCCTGGCACTCATGGGAGGGACCCTACAGTCGGGCGGCGGCTAAATGACCTCTTTGGCCGCGATCATCCGGTTGCGGTAAACCTGGCCCAAAAACAGCCCGACCGCGGTCCCCATCGCGCCGGTGCGCGCCCCGTCGGTCATGTCGAAACCGTGCCCGGCGCCGGGCAGTTCCACGTAGCTGACCAGCGAACGTGAAATCGAGCGAAGCCGCTCGACGAAGCTGCGTGCCTGCGCGACCGGTATCACCGTGTCGCCGCTGCCGTGAATCACCAAGAACGGCGGGGCTTCTGGATGAATCCGCGCGATCGGAGAGGCGTCGCGGAACACCTCGGGGTGGCGGTCGATCCTGCGTTTGACCACGACCCGCTCCAGGAAGTCGACGAAGCGGTCCCGCTCGACGGTCGAGCGGTCCTCCCAATCGTAGCGGCCGTAGATTCCCACCACCGCGTCCACGGACGTGTCCGAGCCTGCCGGCAGATCGGTCTGCATCTCGGGGTCGTTGGCGGTGAGTCCGGCCAGCGCGGCCAAATGCCCGCCGGCCGAACAGCCTGCTACCGCAACGAAATTGCGGTCGCCGCCGAATTTATCGACGTTGGCGCGTGCCCACGCGACGGCGGTTTTGACATCGGTGATGTGAGACGGCCAACGATGATGCGGTGAGACCCGATATTGCACCGACAGGCAGACCCAACCTAACTCGGCCAGATGCGACATCAGTGCATAACCTTGCACCGCGCGGCCGCCATGCACCCACGCGCCGCCGGGCACGAAGATCAGCACGGGCGCCGGCCGCACCGGTAGATCCTTGCGACGCCAGACGTCCAGCAGTTGCACCGGATGCCTGCCGTAGCGCACCGACGTACGGTGCAGGTGGCGACGGTGGTGCAGCGCACGCCATATCGGTGGAGTGCGCTCCGGCGCTGGCCATTCGATGTCGAGGTCCTCGGCTGACACGACGCCGCGCAAGGCCGCATCCGAGACCGCCTGGGTCTGGTCGCGCTCGGCCTTGCGGATCTCACCGATACCCGGAGTAAGCCACGACTTGGCCGACGCGGACACGAATTCCGGCATCAGCCGGTAGCCCCACACCGCCATCGCGGTCGCGCCACCAAGCGGCTCGAGACGCCTGCCGACTACGGGCAGCGAAGCCATCGCGTCGCTTAATGCCAGCATGTAGTCACCGGGTCGGGCCCGCAGCAACCACTTCGCCCGGGAAGTGATGGTCGGTCCGCGATAGCGGGCCGCCGGTCGTTCCGTCATTCCGGGAGCGTACCTCGCGGATTCTTCGTCAACACCGCGAACGCAACCGCCTCATCGGTGACGAGGAGGGACGTGCCATCAAGCAGCGATTCGCCTGCGAGCGGGCGACGGGGAGCGTCCGTAATCGCACCCATTGTCCTTAAATCGGCGTATCGTCGGATATATCGGGCAGCTCATTCGAGCAAACTTGCTCGATTGAAAAGGAAAATCTGATGGCTTCACCGACGACGTTCCGCTCACCCTATGTCCACCGTCTTGAACTGGTCAGGGACACGATCACGTCTCACTCCAAGCTCGGAGACAAGGAAGCCAGCCAACTGGCGGAACATGTTCTTCAGGCACTGAATTCGATTCCCGAGAAGATCCGCTGAGTCTGCGGCGGTCCCGCGTTTCGTAATCACACGGCTTTCCGTTCGTGTGCACTTCTCGTTCGTGTGCACTTCTATCGAGTGATTCGCCAAACGGCGCATGACTCAACACTGCCGACATTTTGCCTGCGCTACCGAAGGTTCGAACCATGACCGTTACCGTGACACTGCAAGGCGGCGATACCGACGAATACATGCGGTACACCGACACTTTCACCAAGCACGAAGACGGCACGCTCGACGTCGTCCGCGACGGCGCCCAACAGTCGTATAGCTACGCGCCGGGTGTGTGGACCAACGTGCAGGGCGACGAAAAGCAATTGAAGTTGCGCGGTTTTCGGAGTTGGTTCAGACGGGGAACTACAGCTCCCCCGCGGACGTAGAGCCCCTGGTCGGTCGCGCCGACGCAACTAATAGCAGCCTTGTTCGCACCGGCCGGGGCTTGTAAATTGTACGGACACCGGCGTTGTCGACACAGTAAATCGGCGCGCTGATAATCCCGCCGCGGGTTTTGAAAACCTTTTTATCGGGAAGACCGCCTGCAGCGACGGACTGACGGATCCACATTCGAGACTCGCCGATGAAGCACGGGCTCTGGATTGGTATCGCACGCTTCGCCATCCCGGCGCCGCGGCGAGGCTCGCCCGGATCCGATCACCGGAGGTGTCCAGATGACTCGAGTCCACGAAGACCAATCCCAGACAGCAGGCGCGGCCGAAGGTCATCACTCCCTCGTCGCCCAACCGCACTCCGTCGAAGAAGGTCCGATCGCGGAAGCGGAAACCCTCGCAGCGGAGATGAGTTCCGATGAGTTGCCGCTCGGTACTCTGGGTCGGCGATTCAATCGCCGGTCTCCGTTTTACATTGGATTGACCGCGTCGGCCGGTGTCGCCGTGACATACGGGATGGTGTGGGTCCTCGGGTCATTGTCATCAGTGTTGGTGCTGATCGGTGTGGCGTTCTTCCTCGCGACCGGGCTGGAGCCGGCGGCCTCGTGGTTTGTCAACCGCGGACTTCGCAGGTGGCTGGCCATATCGCTGGTGTTCGTCATCTTTCTCGCGGCGATGGGCGGCTTCGTGGCTGCCGCGATCCCCCCGCTGGCCCAGCAAGCCGAGGACCTCATTCACCAGGTGCCGAATTACCTTCAGCAAGCCCAGGACCACTCCTCGGCCATCGGTAGGCTCAACGACCGGTTCCATCTCCAACAACGGATCACCGACGCGGCCAACGGTTCCGGCGGATCGGCGCTGAACGAGGTTGTCAGTGCCGGCACCGCGCTGTTCGGAGCGTTGGCTGATTCCCTGATCGTGATCGTGCTGACGGTGTACTTCCTTGTGGACATGCCCCGCATCCGCGCAACTCTTTACCGGCTGATGCCGGCTACGCGTCGTCCCCGCGCCATCCTCATAGGTGATGAGGTTTTCGCCAAGGTCGGCGCGTATGTGCTTGGCAATGTGTTGATATCGGTGATCACCGGCGTCGCGACCTTCATCTGGCTGATAGTTTTCGGCGTTCCCTACCCGCTGGTGCTGGCCATTTTCGTCGCCGTTCTTGATCTGGTGCCCATCGTGGGATCGACAATCGCCGGTGTCGTCACGGCCGCGGTGGCGCTGACCGTCTCGCTTCCGGTCTGCCTCGCAACGATCGCGTTCTTCATCGTGTTTCGGCTCCTCGAGGACTATCTACTGGTGCCGCGAATCATCGGCCGAGCGATGAAGGTGCCAGGCTTGATCACCGTGGTTGCAGTCCTCATCGGGGGTGAACTGCTCGGCATTGTTGGTGCGCTAGTGGCCATTCCGATCGCAGCAGCCCTCCAGTTGCTCACGCAGGAAGTTCTCTATCCCCGACTCGACGAGATCTGAGGTCGTCCGCACGATCGCAGCGCCTCCGCCGCACAATTGCGCGCCGCGTTGCCGGCGCACCTTGGCGGGTTCGGGAACCTAGCGACTTTGGTCGCCTGCGCGCGGCGCGATCGGGTGTCGACCGTACGACCGGCGACCGAAGAACGAACCCTTCATTCTGCTCTGCCAAGTCGTGGGCAATTCCGAGTCCACCGTTGACCCGGCGGCCGACCCGACGGGTCGGCTTTCGACATCGCGATCGCGGTTCACCACATACACAGCGTTGCGCTGAGACCTTTCAAGTTCACGGCGGGCATCGCGCCCGCTACGCGCGGTGCGGCTCGCACCGGCCAACAACACACTCATACCGAGCATCGCCAGCGCCCCGATCATGATCCCGAAGAGGAACAAAGTGCCAGTCGACCCTGTGACGTGATAACCCAACACCGAGAAGTTCTCGGTCAGAGGATGCGCAGCCCCCGCATTGGTCAGCACGCCGGTGAACCCGAGGATGACTGCGACGAGCAGAACAACTAATCCAACGATGACAACCATGTCGAGTACTCCGATCGTAGTGAGTGATTCTGATCTGCTTCGGCCGTCATGTTTTTCGGTCCGGGTCTTGTCCACCGCCGTGGTCGCGCTGATGCGCGTCCAGGGTCGGAGCTTCATCATCCGGCGCCCACCCGGCTGCCCTGAGCATCCGGCGCAGGTCGACAATCACCTGCACATCGATGTCTTTGCCCCGCGGGGCCTCGAATAGTTGTGTCTCGGGTCCCAGGTTCACAGTGAATTTGCCGTTGTGTTCGTGTTTTACGGACCCGAGGTCCTCGAGCAGGGACAGGACCTGGCGCCACTCGATGTTCCTGCCCGCCGGATGCCTGAAGATCTTCTCGATCGTCTGCCGATGGCGACCGCTCAAGTGTGAGTTCACTAGTTGATCCTCTCCTTGTTGTCCCACTGGATCATTCGTTTCACCTAGGCGCGTGGGCTAGGTCGCGAGTTGGTTCGGATTTTTCTCTGTCTTCTTTGCCACCGGGTCGAGGACGCGGTAGGCCAGAAGTTTGATGCGGTCGCTGACGAGGAACCAGATGAGGGCGTATCCCCACACCGCGGCTGCCCACCTCCAGCCGAGCGGCGTCATGAACAGCCCGTAAACGGCGATGAATGTGGCGATGGTCTGGGTGCCTAAGACGGCGATCAACAAGACGCGGGCCGGGCGGATAGACCAGAACGGGCCGCGGGTCCGAGTCAAGAAGATAGTGAGGTGCCCGGCGACGGACAGCATCAGGTACATCAGTGTCTGGACACGCGGGTGGCCAAGGTCGAAGACGCGGTCGCCCAGGTAGAACAGACCGAATGCGGCGATCGGTCCGAGCACCCCCAGGACCGTGGAGATGCCGAGCACCAGGCGCATGTTCCACGCTTCGGGCTCGTTCTTGTAGTGGACGTTGTCATACGCGATGGACAGGATGGCGCCGTCGTTGAGCAGGGCGAGCATCACGATCATGATGGCGGTCAGCGGGTAGAAGTTGAAGACGAGGATCGCGACAGTCATGAATAGCAGCACGCGCAGCGTTTCGGCAATCCGGTACATCGCATAGCTGTTCATCCGCTGAAAGATCTTGCGGCTCTGTTTGATAGCCTCGACGATCACCGAAAGGCCAGGGGTCAGCAGCACGATGTCGGCGGCTGCGCGCGCGGCGTCGGTGGCGCCCGATACGGCGATGCCACAGTCCGCTTTTTTCAGGGCTGGAGCGTCGTTCACCCCGTCGCCGGTCATCCCGACGATGTGGCCGCGCTTCTGCAGAACGTCGATGATGTGGTACTTATGCTCGGGAAAGACCTGAGCGAAACCGTCTGCGGTCTCGATGGATTCGGCGGCCGCGGCCGATTCGTTCTTCTTCGCATCTCCCAAGGCTGCGGCATCAAGGATGTCGCTGCCCAGACCGACTTTCGTGGCGGTTTCCTTTGCGATGGCCAGCGCATCCCCGGTCACCATCTTGACGGTGACGCCCATTGCGGCTGCAGTGGCGATGGTCGCTGCAGCGTCGTCGCGGGGAGGGTCGAACAGCGGCAGCACACCGACAAATTCCCAGTCGCCGTCCCCGTCAGCGAGGGCCACGCCCAAAGACCGGAATCCGCGGGCGGCGAAATCGTTGACTGCCTTATCGACGGCGGGCTTGATCTGCGCAGCGTCGGTGGCCAGTGCCAGGATGACCTGCGGCGCACCTTTGGTGACCCGGAACGCGGCCCCGTCGGGGCCGGCGACGGAGGCCTCGGTGCGTTTGTGCACCGGGTCGAAGGGTTTGAAGTGTGTGACGGTGTAACCCTGGAGGACATTGGTGTCCTCGAGGCCGCCGAGCACCGCGCGGTCGATGGGGTCGTCGTTGTCCACGCGGGAAGCCAACGCGCCGTTCAGGATTACCGTCGCCGGGGTCGCGCCGTCGACGCTGAACGGAGTGCCCAACGTCAGCGAGTTCTGGGTCAGGGTGCCGGTCTTGTCCGCGCAGAGCACGTCGACGCCGGCGAGTTCCTCGATGGCGACCAGTCGGCTCACGATCGCCTGTTTTTTGGCGAGCAGCCGTGCGCCGACCGCCATCGTCACCGACAGCACGGTGGGCATCGCCACCGGGATCGCGGCGACGGTAAGCACCAGGGCGAACTGCAGCGTGGTCAGGATCGCGTCGCCGCGAAGGATCGCGGTGACGACGATAAGCGTCACCAGTGCGACAGCGAGGATGATCAGGTAGTTGCCGATCTTGAGCACAGCGCGCTGAAAATGGCTGACGGTGTGCGCGTCGGCCACCAGCTCAGCGGTCTTGCCGAAGTAAGTGCCGGTGCCGGTCGCATACACCAACGCGCCGATCTCACCTTGCCGGATGATCGACCCGGAGAACACGGCGTCGCCGCTTGTGCAGGCGGCGGGCAGCGACTCCCCAGTCAGCGCGGACTGATCGACCTCGATCTCGTCGCCGTCCAGCAGCCGGGCGTCGGCGGGCACAATGTCACCCAGGCGCAGCCGGATCACATCACCGGGCACCAAGTCCCGCGCCGGCGCGGTGACCCATGCGCCGTTGCGTTTTACGCGCGCGTTGATCGCCAGCTTTGCTTTGAGGGCTTCAATCGCGTTGCCCGCCTGCCGTTCCTCGGTGTAGCCGACCACGCCGTTGGCCACCAGCAGCAGCAGGATGATAAAGAAATCCGGCCAGTGCCCGACCGCTCCGGACAAGATAACGGCGACCTCGATCATCCATGGGATCGGACCCCAGAAGTAGCTGAGGAACTTCAACAGCGGGTTGGTCTTGTGTTCCGCGATCTCGTTCGGCCCGTACTGCGCCAACCGCTTCGCCGCCTCGGCTTTATTCAATCCGTCCGGCGAGTACCCCAGCTCCTTTTCCAGCTCCGGCATCGGCGCCGACTTGAAATCGCGGCCCAGCTCAGCTTTGCCCGCATCCGCGGAGGAGGGCGTGACATGCGGTGTGGCAGTGGTCACGGCGTCTAGTCCGCGGGCCGGACGTCAACGGCAGGTTCGCGGCATAGCCGATTCGGCCGGTCACTCCTGAGCAGGCATAAGACGCTCTCGATCGGAAAGTACTGTGCGGGAGCCGGTTTCGGTGCTCCCAGAGTGGGTGGAGTGGTCATGGTGATCCCCGGGTATGCGGTTGTCACCGGAGGGTTCGGCACGAGCGACTGCTCTATGAGGGCAGCGGCGGACAGCTGGCCTCATACCGGACTGGTTGAGCTTCCCAACATCGTCGACGCTACACCCTTTGTAGTTCTGGAAAAGCGTGCCGGCAGCGGCGGTCCGAGGAACGCGACCTCGGGTTGGTGTTCGCGGGTGTAGCCTCGGAGGTGCTGAGAATCTCAGCTGGTTCGGGATGAGTTCGGCTGTCCGCTGCAGAACTTGAGGAGCGTTGGCTCCGAGGCCCCTACGTGCCGGTGATCGTCTGCGCGTCAGGATCACCATGATTGTTCCACAGAGTTTTTCCACTCGACCGGCCACCTTGAAGCCTTGGCGACGCCCCCGACCGGCGGCGGTTGCGCAGGACGCGGCCGCGGGCAGCGCTGCGCACCCGTCACCGACAGGTGCACGGCGATGAAAGCGGCGGGCGTGGTCATCGTTGTTCTGGTTCTGTTGTCGTTGCTGGTGTTGGCGATGGCGGTGCGGATCGTCAAGCAGTACGAGAACGGCGTGCTGTTCCGGCTGGGCCGGGTGATCGGGGAACGCAAACCCGGGTTGCGGCTCATCATTCCGATCATCGATGTGCTGCCTAGGATTTCGCTGCGGATCGTGACGATGCCGATCCAATCCCAGGGCATCATCACCCGCGACAACGTCAGTGTCGATGTCTCGGCGGTGGCCTACTTCAAGGTCGTCGACGCGGTGAAGTCGGTCGTGGCGATCGAGAACGTCTACTCCGCGATCGATCAGATCGCCCAAACGACGCTGCGCAAGGTCGTCGGACAGCACACCCTGGACGAGACGCTCTCCGAGACCGACAAAATCAACCTCGACATCCGCGCGATCCTCGACGTCACCACCATCGAATGGGGTGTGCAGGTCACCCTGGTCGAGCTCAAAGACATCCAACTGCCCGACAGCATGAAGCGGGCGATGGCCCGCCAAGCCGAGGCAGAACGGGAGAAGCGAGCGAAAATCATTGCCGCCGAGGGCGAATCACTGGCAGCTGCCGCCTTGGGCGACGCTTCTGACACCATGATGGCCCACCCGCTGGCGCTGCAGTTACGCAACCTGCAGACCCTGGTCGAACTCGGCGTCGACAAAAACACCACCGTCGTGTTCCCGGCACCGTTGATGTCGACCATCGCCGAACTCGGAACCTTCCTGACCCGAGAAACCGGCGCAGCAGCCCAGCCAGGGCCACAGTCACCGGTTCCCATCCCGGCAGCGGTGGTCAACGGAACCTCCACCTTAGGGAGCCAGTCGTGATCGTCGCGCTGATTCTCTTATCGCTGAGCGGGTGGGGCTACTGGTTGATGTATCGCGACGTGCGATGCGCGCGGGTAACGACGCCGGTTGTCGCGCCGGATCGGCGCGCCACCCGCGCGGCTGCGGTCCTTGGCCTCGAGGACGATCCCGTCCAGTGGCGCGCCGCCCGCGACTCCTGGACCACACTGGACGAGCACCAGCTCATCCGGCTGCTCACGGACTCTGCGCCATGACACAGACGAGCCACCACGGGCCGACATTGAATGTGGGCATCGCTGCAGCAACGCGCGATCTTCTGCACACCCACAGCGCCCTTGAGGATCGCCGCTTCCACGACAGCAGTGACTGTCCATTCGGCGCGAGGATCGCAGGCTACGACGACGGTGCCGGCGCCGCGTACCCTCGCCGATGCAATTGGTGCACCGAGCACGACCGACCAGCCTCGTCATGACGACCACCACCAGGCCGCCGGACCGGGACGACGGCGACCCACGATGAACTGGTCGTCGTCCGCCACGGCGGCACCGAATGGACGCTGTCCGGGCGATACACCGGTGCCACAGATCTGCCGCTGACGCCGCACGGAGGTTGTCGCGGAATATCACTACGGCACCCGGCTGGAACATTTGGCACGACGGATGCCCCCATGGCGAATCCACCGACAATGTCGGTAGGCGAGCCGATGCCTTTCTCGACGCGCATGTCGTGCGGTGCGCCGGGCCGGTCGTCGTCGTCACCCACGGGCACCGCTCCCGAATCCTGGCCGCGCGGGCGCTCGGTCTGGACGCCGAGAACGGGCGGCTGTTCGCCAGCATCACCGCGGCGATCTCGGTGATCGAGGACCACCACGGTGAACGCTGTATCGGGCGGTGGAACGTGGACGCTGCGCTGATCGACGGTATTGGCAACCGGACTGCTCCCAGCGAGAACGCCGCGCCAGTCGAGCTCGCAGAACTAACTCAATAGATCGCCAAGCGCCGTCGTGACTTTCGAAATCGTGTCTTCCCAACCGTGAACCTCGATGCAGTCGATACCCATTGCCTTGATGGGATAGTCGTTACCGCCCGGTTCCAACCGATCGCCGAAGAAGAGGATGTCACGTTCGGTCAGACGAAGTGCCAGCATGAGCTTCCTCGCTCCGTAAGCCTTATCGATGCCTCGCCGGGTGACGTCGATCGACGTCGAACCACCACTATTGACCTCAAGATCTGAGAGTCTCGCCGCGGTGAACTTACGCAACGACTCCTTCTTTGAATTATCGGGATCCCAGGCTAATTTCACGTCGGCGGGTGCGCTCTGGCCAAGCGCAGAATAGGTGACCTGGCTGCCGCGATCCTCAAGTGCGGAGCCCCAAGTATCGTTCGTCCAGAAGCCGAGCTTCTCGGCCCCGTCCCGAAGGGCGTCGAACGCGCGATCCTTCTCATCGGCCGACAGCTTCTCAAAATAGATCTCTTCCCAAGCGCCTTCTTGCCAGCGAAGATAACGCGTCCCGCACGTGGGCATTAAGTGCAGGCGCTCAAGGTCACAGTTCTCGCCGAGATGCCGTAAAACTTGGGCTTCAAACTGCTCAAAGCGTCCGCCGGAAATAATGCACACATCAATGGCTGAGAGCAGGGCGCAGAGCATGCGAGCCGTGGCCGGCGAAATCTCACTCTTCGACGCCGCGAGCGTACCGTCGAGATCGAACATTGCCACGCGGTGCGGTCGCCTCAGTCGCTCAGCCGTCATGCCATTCCCCTGCGCCCCCGCGCACACATCGTAGGACAATTCCACGTTGCGGCGATGACTTGTCGCATCGGGGGCCCCGAATTTCGTCCGGCCCCGAGCGGGATTCGGCGGGTTGATCTGCGCGGGTGTAGGGTTGGAGGTGCTGAGAATCTCAGCTGGTTCGGGATGAGTTCGGCTGTCCGCTGCAGAACTTGAGGAGCGTTGGCTCCGAGGCCCCTACGTGCCGGTGATCGTCTGCGCGTCAGGATCACCATGATTGTTCCACAGAGTTTTTCCACTCGACCGGCCACCTTGAAGCCTTGGCGACGCCCCCGACCGGCGGCGGTTGCGCAGGACGCGGCCGCGGGCAGCGCTGCGCACCCGTCACCGACAGGTGCACGGCGATGAAAGCGGCGGGCGTGGTCATCGTTGTTCTGGTTCTGTTGTCGTTGCTGGTGTTGGCGATGGCGGTGCGGATCGTCAAGCAGTACGAGAACGGCGTGCTGTTCCGGCTGGGCCGGGTGATCGGGGAACGCAAACCCGGGTTGCGGCTCATCATTCCGATCATCGATGTGCTGCCTAGGATTTCGCTGCGGATCGTGACGATGCCGATCCAATCCCAGGGCATCATCACCCGCGACAACGTCAGTGTCGACGTCTCGGCGGTGGCCTACTTCAAGGTCGTCGACGCGGTGAAGTCGGTCGTGGCGATCGAGAACGTCTACTCCGCGATCGATCAGATCGCCCAAACGACGCTGCGCAAGGTCGTCGGACAGCACACCCTGGACGAGACACTCTCCGAGACCGACAAAATCAACCTCGACATCCGCGCGATCCTCGACGTCACCACCATCGAATGGGGTGTGCAGGTCACCCTGGTCGAGCTCAAAGACATCCAACTGCCCGACAGCATGAAGCGGGCGATGGCCCGCCAAGCCGAGGCAGAACGGGAGAAGCGAGCGAAAATCATTGCCGCCGAGGGCGAATCACTGGCAGCTGCCGCCTTGGGCGACGCTTCTGACACCATGATGGCCCACCCGCTGGCGCTGCAGTTACGCAACCTGCAGACCCTGGTCGAACTCGGCGTCGACAAAAACACCACCGTCGTGTTCCCGGCACCGTTGATGTCGACCATCGCCGAACTCGGAACCTTCCTGACCCGAGAAACCGGCGCAGCAGCCCAGCCAGAACTGGCGCCCGCGGTCCTGAAACCGATTGCGCTGGTGGCGAATGGGGGCTCGGCCGCGGGGAGCCAGCCATGATCATCATCCTTGAGTTTCTCTCGCTCGTGCTGTACAGCTACTGGATCATGCGCCGCGCCGCGCGGGCGAGGCCGGCGGCCCGGGTGGACCAACCTGCGCCCTTCAGGGCGACGGCCATCGGGCTCGAGGACGACTCCCCGCACCGGCCGGCCTGGACCGCACTGGACGAGCACCAGCTCATCCGGCTGCTCAGGGACTCCGCGCCATGACACCGTCAAACCAAAGAACTGCTGCCGACGGACCGGAACAGAGCGCGCGGATCGTGGTCGGTGTGGACGGATCTCAGGGATCATTGAATGCGCTGCTGTGGGCGCTGGGGGAAGCGCGCGCACGCAAGACTCCGGTCAACGCGGTCTTTGCGTGGGAGTACCACCCACCTTGGGTCGACCCTGGGCTGGGCAGCATGTTCCCGTTGGCCTATCAACCGGAAGGCGGTGTGCCTGCAGACGAGTTCGCTGACACAGCTGCTTCGGTGGGAAAGCTGCTGGACGCCGCGATCAGCAAGGTCGCCGAATCCGATCCGGACCGCGCGTCTGGTCAGGTCCCACTCACGCGGGAGATGGTGCAGGGCCACGCCGCGCACGTGCTACTCAAGAGCGTCAGCGAATGCGACACGCTGGTGGTCGGTTCTCACGGGCACGGCGGATTCATCGGGGCGGTGCTCGGCTCGGTCAGCCAACATGTCGTGTCCCACTCGCGGTGTCCGGTGGTGGTTGTCCCCGCCCCGCAGCGGACGCCGAACGGCTGAGCAAGAGCAACGTACTCGGGTCACCATTCTGCAAAGCTGAGGGAGATCGTTGCCCTGCGCACGCGGCACCCCGGGCAATGGACGGATGACACAACCAGGAGGCGAAGTTGTCGGCGCACTGGAAACGACTAGCGGAAGCTACCCGGGTAAAGCCGGGGTCCAAGGTGGAGTTGGCCAAGGACTTTGATCCCGGCCGCCACGACAAACAGCTTCGAAAAGACCACGGTGCTGCGGCGCAGGCAGACGCGAAAGCGGCGCTGCTGGATTTGCAGGACCGCTTCTTCGCCCAGGCCGACCGCTCGCTGCTGATCATCCTTCAGGCGATCGACGCGGCCGGTAAGGACGGCACGATCAAGCACGTCATGAGCGGCCTGAACCCCGAGGGCGTCGACGTGTACAGCTTCAAGGCGCCATCGGCGACCGAGCAGGCACACGACTACCTCTGGCGCCACCAAAGATCGCTGCCGGAACTGGGTCGCATCGCGGTGTTCAACCGGTCCCACTACGAGAACGTATTGATCACCCGTGTGCACCCGGAGACGTTATGGCCACGCACCGCAGTGCTTGACGATGGGGACATCTGGCAGCGGCGGTACCGCGACATCAACGACTGGGAGCGTTACCTCACCGACAACGGGACCGTCATCGTCAAGCTGTTTCTCAACGTCTCCAAGGACGAACAGGCGCGCCGGTTCCTCCAGCGCATCGACGAACCCGAGAAGAACTGGAAATTCTCCGTCGCGGACCTACGCGAGCGCGCGTTCTGGGACGACTACCAGCGGGCCTTTCAAGACATGCTCAGCCACACCAGCACCGTCTGGGCACCCTGGCATGTGATCCCCGCAGACCACAAATGGTTTAGCCACGTGTCGACGTCCGCAGTGCTGTTGGAGACGCTGCGGGATCTCAACCCGCAGTATCCGCAGGTCGACGCCGCCGCCAAAGCTGAGCTGGCAGAGGCAAAGAAGGAGTTGGTGGGCAACGACGGTGACGCGGCCGCACAGTCGTCGTGACAAGGAGGACCCGCATGCACCCACGTCGACGGGGCGCACCTCCAAGACTCGCAGGCCTGCTACGCACGGACCATGGTGGGCAATCTGCGGCGGATCCTCTACGCGGGCAGATTCACCCGCAGCGCCAGGTGCTCATCGAGTATCCGGCGCAGCGCGGCGTCCATCGGATGCGCGGATGCGAGGTCGCGGCCCAACCGGCTGTCTACCACGACTACCGCGCCCTCATGTAGTTCGGCGGTCTCGACCTGATCGACGAAAGGATCGAACAGCGCGGGCGGCGTGGCCAGGTAATACAGTGCCCGGCGCGACTCGTTCAAGCCGGCGGCATACATCAGTCCGTGTTGGGTGATCACGAAGAGTTCCGAGGTGATCCTGGCGTTCGGGGTCTCAGCTTTGCCAAACGCCATTGCGGCGCAACGGGTCTGTGCCAATTTGTCGGGGACGTCGTCAGTCAGCGTGAGTAACCTTTCGACGAGTGCGCCACCCATTCGCGGATATGCGTCGATGGCGGGTCTGAAGTAGCGCTGGAAGATCTCGCCGAAAAAGTCGTACAGTTGCTCGCTCATCGCAGCTCCCCAGGTTTCAGACGGACACTCCAATTGTGCTCCCATACCGTCGGCTGAGCACGAGTTTGGCGAGGACGGCGGCCTCGCCGCCGTTGACGCATAACGGTTTTTCTGTCTCAGCCCCGATGTCGCACCGCCTGGTTCGGCCTCCGCTTCATTCGTCGAGGCCGACAATCCCAGCGCCAAGGCCGTGTCCAGCACATCGGTCCTAGTTTGAGGGAAGTTATGGGTTGCGATGATGGGTCGATGCAGTCGGCAGCAGGGTTCACGGCGCGGGTGCTGGGGGTGCGGTCGATGCTGTTGTCCTCACTGCACGGCTACCGATCGTCGTGGGTGATTGGCGACCTGGTCGCAGCGCTGACGTTGCTGGCGATCGCGGTACCTGAGCAGTTAGCCACCGCCCGGCTGGCCGGTATGCCGCCGATCACCGGCTTTTACGCGTTTGCCGCGGGCAGCGTGATGTTCGCGCTGTTGGGATCGAACCCGCAGATGTCGATCGGCGCCGATTCGACCATCGCCCCGCTGTTCGCCGTCGGCATCGCCGCCGTGGTGTCGGCCGTCTCCCCTGGCTACGCGGCGTTGATCGGAATCCTTGCGGTGATGGTCGGTGTGGTGGTGGCCCTGATCGGTCTCCTGCGGCTCGGGTGGGTCGCCGAGTTTCTGTCGGCGCCGATCATCAGCGGATTCCTTGGCGGGATAGCGATCATCATCGTGGTACACCAGCTACCTGATCTACTCGGCCTGCCCGGCGCCAGCGGCAGCACACTGCACCGGGTGGGCGTCACGCTCAGCGGCCTGCATGTGATCAACGCTTGGGCGCTGGGCATCGGGGTCAGCGTGTTCACCGTCGTGGTCGTCGCCGAACGGGTCGATCGCCGGCTTCCGGGGGCGTTGGTCGGGCTGATCGGCTCGACGGTCCTCGTCGCTGCGTTGAAGCTGCGCGCCCACGGGGTGATGGTGTTGGGTGCGGTGGCCCACGGCGCGCCGCACCTCGGGCTGCGCGGGCTGTCCTGGTCGGCGCTGGGTGCGGTCGCGCCGATCGCCGGCGTGGTCGCCCTGGTGATTATCAGCCAGACGGCGGCGACGACCCGCGCGTTCGCCGACCAGGGCGCATATGAGGTGGACGTCAATCGCGACTTCCTCGGCGTCGGAGCTGGCAACGTCGTCGCTGGTTTGGTCGGCGCATTCCCCGTGAACGCAAGCCCGGCACGAACCGCCGCGGTGGCCTCGGCCTCCGGGCGGACCCAAGTGGCCGGTCTGGCCGCTGCCGGTGCCCTCTTGCTGTTGATCCCTGCCGTCGCCTTGCTCGGGGACCTGCCTTTGGCGACGCTGGCGGCGATTCTGATCTTCATCGCCACCCGCATCTTGCACATCCAGGATCTGGTCGACATCGCCCGCTACGATCGCTTCGAATTCGGACTGGCTCTGATCACCCTGCTCACGGTCGCACTCGTCGGCGTCGAACAGGGCATCACGGTCGCGGTCGCGTTGGCCATCCTCGACCGCACCCGCCTCTCCGCGCGCCCCCACCTGCACGTCCTGGGCCGCATCCCCTCGACTACCAGTTGGGCCCCGCTCGATGGCGGCGAACACGCCGTCGAGATTCCCGGGGTACTCGTGGTGCTGTTCTCGACACCCCTCTGGTATGCCAACGCCAGTCGTTTCAGGACCGATCTGACCTGCCGCGGTCGACCGCGCAGGTCACTCACTTCGGCTCGTCGTGCTCGACGCGATGGGAATGACTGATCTTGATTACACCGGAGCGCGCGCCTTACGCCAGATGCTCGACCAACTCGACCACAGTGGCGTGTCCTTCGCGATGGCAAGAACCAACAAAACGGTCCGAGCCGGCTTGGCGCGCAGTGGCCTGCTGGCGCGGATCGGCGAGGACCACTTGTTCGCCTCCGTCGGCGAAGCAGTTAACGCTCTGCCCCTACCGAGGTCTCGACAAGAACTTCAGTGAGTGGCCGAGGTTGTCTTGGGCGGGGTCGGTTAGTCCCTGATGGAGTTCCCATTCGTAGCCGCGGATCGCCAGCAAGTAGGCGTCGGGAACGTGTTCGAAGCACTGCCGGGTGGTAGCCAGGATTGCCGGCACGGAGATCGCGTGCGAGGTGAAGCTGAAATCCAGCTTCGGCTCCGGACGACTCAGGGAAAATGAGTCGACCGCAGGGTCTTTCGTGGCGTCCACGAACAACACTCGGGTGTATCGGCTGATCAGATCGGCGTCTTCGAGGCTCAGTTGATAGGTGCGACGCAGGCATGCCTGAGGCCGAGGACGGATTTGTTCGAGCATTTCGATAAAGGCCCAGCCCAATCCGTCGTCCTGACGTCCGTCGTTGCCGATGCCGTAGATCAGCGACGTGGGGTTGTCGAAGAGCCCAAGAGTGACGCACTGCGGTTCAGCGCGCGCGCTCATCGAGCACCCGTCCCTGCGCGTCGACAACGGTGACGATCAATGGCATCTGCCCGAGGGCGTGGGTGGCGCAGCTCAGGCAGGGATCATAGGCGCGGATACCCACCTCGATGGCGTTCATCATGCCCTCGGTGATCTCAGCCTGGCCACCGAGATAGGCCTCGGCGACGCTGCGCACCGTCCGGTTGAGCACCTGGTTGTTCTGGGTGGTGGCCACGATCAGGTTGGCGAAGGTGAGGTTGCCTTCGCGGTCGGCGCGGTAGTGGTGCAGCAGGCTCCCCCGGGGGGCTTCCACCACACCGACCCCCTCTCCGGTCCAGGCGTCCGCACCGGGTGACACCACCAGGTCATCCTTTTGCAGGTCGGGGTCGTGGAGCAGGTCCCTGACAACCTCGGCGGCGTGGATGATTTCGATGGTGCGCGCCCAGTTGGTATGCAGCGTCATGTTATTGGCGCGTCCGCCGGTGTAAGCGTGGAACTTCTCCAGCGCTTCGGCGGCGATCGGGGTGGACAAGCCCTGTGTGACGTTGAGCCGGGCCAGCGGGCCCACCCGCACCGACCCCGCGTCGCGGCCGAGGTCGGTGAGGAACGGGAACTTCATGTAGGTCCACTTCTCGACACCCTCGGAGAAATGGTCGAGATAGTCGCGGTAATCAAACTCGCGTACGAGCTTCTTCTGCTCGTCGACGACCCTGAGTCGCCCATCGTAGTAATCGACGTTGCCGTCATCGTCCACCAGACACATGTTCAGCGCCGACACGTTGGCGAAGCCGTCGACCTGGCCGCGGTGCTCTTCGTGGAAGTCGTAGAACATCTGCAGACCCAGCTGAGCGTCGTCGATGACCTCGTCGATCGAGGACAGTCCGTCCTCACCGCGCAAGAATCGGTCCACGTCGGCTGCGGTGAGGCTTTTGTTCACGCCGCCGGGCACCGCGGAGACCCCGTGCATGCGTTTTCCGAAGACGGCCTGGATGACCTCCTGGCCCCACTTGCGCAGCCGGACAACACGTTTGACGAGCCCAGGGTTGGCCTCGATCAGTCCGATGAGGTTGCGCTGCTCGGGCGCGGCGTCGATCCCGAATAACATTTCCGGCACCACCAGGTAGAAGTAGGAGGTGACGTGTGATTGCAGCATCTGCGCGTAGTGCCCCAGCCGGCGCATCTTGATTGCGGTCGGCGTGAGACAAGTGCCCGACGCCGGCCCGACCCCGATCATGTCGTCGAGTGCCTTGGCCCCGCCAAGGTGGTGGCTGACAAAGCAGATCCCACAGATCCGCTGCATCAGAACTGGCGCTTCCCAGTACGGGTGGCCCTGGATGAACTTCTCGTAGCCGCGGAACTCCACCACGTGCAGCTTGGCGTCGATGACGTTGCGGTCGTCATCGAGTTCGATGACCACCTTTCCGTGTCCCTCGATTCGGGTGACCGGATCGATTACCAGTGTCTTCGCCATACCGGCATTCCCCGATCAGTCGAAACGGTTGAGCGACTTGGGCAGATTCACCGGACGGCCGTTGACCAGATCCTCGAGAACATCGAGGATTGCGTCCGCCTCCGGCGGGCAGCCCGGGATGAAGTAGTCCATGTGCACGACTTCATGGCACGGATAGACGTTGTTGGTCAAGATCGGGATCCGACGGTCGAAGGGTACAACCGGGCTGGAGGCGGGCAGCGCCGTCGGGGAGTCCGGGTAGGCCTCCGCCAGACAATCCTTGAGCCCCACCAGGTTACGCAGCGACGGGACACCACCCCAGATCGCGCAGGCGCCGACGGAGATCAGAACGTCACAGTTGTCCCTGAAGTGCCGCAGCGTCTCGATATTGTCCGCGTTGGCGACCCCGCCCTCGATGAATCCAATCGCGCACCGCTCCGGAATGCGCTTGATGTCGGTGAACGACGATCGCAGGATGGTTATTTTTTCCAGCAGGTCGATCATCCGCTCGTCGATGTCGAGCAACGACAAGGTGCATCCCCAACAGCCGCACAGGCTGATCATCGAGACCTTGATCTTCCCGGCGCGCTTGGCGGCGAGTTCCGGGTCGAGCGGGGTGGCCGGAAGTTCGTGCGAGGCAACCTCATTGGCGTCCGACGTCGTCACTTTCCACGCTTCCGTGATGGTTCCAGCGCCCGGTCCTTCACCGATTCGACGTCGTAGCGCCGCTCGCCGATGGGCGCGTCATAACCCACCCCTTTTTCGAGTATCGTTCCAACGGGACAGATGTCGACGGCCTCGCGGACCTGTTCGGGGGGCATCTTGTTGGCCAGTTCGACATCGATCTCGATGCGGGCATCCGTGCCGCGGCCACTGATGCTGAAGATCTTCTTGTCGGTTTCGCGATCCCGGACGAACTCCACACAACGCTGACAGAAGATGCACCGGTCGCGTTCCAGCCAGATCGTGTCCGACGCATGGTCGGCAACTCGCTTAGGGAATTGGTAGGGAAAACGGGATACCACCATGCCCACCTCGTAGCCGACCGCCTCCAGCGTGCACCGGCCGGCCTTCTCACAGCTGGGGCAGTTGTGGTTGCCCTCGGCGAACAGCAACTCCACCAACGCTTTACGCGCATCTGTCGTCTCCTGGTCACTGACCTCCACCCGCATCCCGTCGCTGACCTTGACCGCACAGGCGGCGGCGACCGCGCCGTTGACCTTGACCGAACACACCCGGCAGGTACCCAGGGCGGGGTGTTCGGGCAGATAGCACAGGGTCGGGATGTAGACGCCCGCCTCGGCGGCGACATCGACGAGCGTCCTGCCCTCCTCGCAGGCGACGGTGTTGCCGTCGATCTCAATCCGGATGCTCACAGCGACTCCTGTGGTGCGAGCACGGCAACGGCTTGGGCATAACCGGTCAGCTCAGTCTCTGGGTCGAAGGACGGCAGCAGGTCGCCGTTGCGCTCACAAAGCCGTGCCGCATAGATTTCCGGAAACTTCTTCAGCGTGGTCAGGATCGGATTGGGCGAGGTGGCACCGAGCCCGCATCGGCTGGTGTGAGCCACGATTCGGCCCCAGGCAACCATGTCGTCGAGATCGGATCGGACCGCCCGACCCGCCGCTATCAGGCCGACCTTCTGTCGCAGCATCACGTTGCCCGCTCGACAAGGCACACAGATGCCGCAGGACTCGTCGACAAAGAACTGCATGAAGTCGCCAACGATGTCGATCAGGTCGCGTTCGTGGTTGAACACCATGAAGGAGCCGTTACAGGACAGATCGTCAAAGGCGAAGCTGCGGTCGGCGTCGGTGGCCACCGAGAGCATCTCGCCGGAGGGACCGCTGATCTGGACGGCGCGGGGGCTCTCGGCGCCGATCATGTCGAGCACTTCGCGCAACTTCACCCCCCACTCCACCTCGTAGATACCGGGGGCGGCGCAGTCGCCGGCGACGCTGATCAGCCGGGTGCCGGTTGACCCAGGTATCCCCATTGCCGCGAACCACCCGGCACCCTCCTGCATGATCCGGCTCGCCGCGGCGAACGTCTCGACGTTGTTGACCACCGTCGGCTTGCCCAGGAAACCGTGCTCGACCGGGAAAGGCGGCTTGAGTCGCGGCGTTCCGCGCTTACCCTCGCAGGACTCGAGGAGCGCGGTCTCGTCGCCGCAGATGTAGGCGCCGGCACCCAACTGGATGCGGATGTCGAACCCGTCGCCGAGTACGCCGTCTTCGCGTAACTCCACCAGTTGCCGCGCCAGGTAGTCACGCAGATACGCGTACTCCGCGCGAAGGTAGAGGATGCCGTGCCGGGCGCCGACGCCGTGAGCCGCGATCGCCATGCCCGCGAATACCTGCTTGGGAGAATAGGTCAGCAACGCCCGGTCCTTGAAGGTGCCGGGCTCGCCCTCGTCCGCGTTGCAGATGATGTACTTCTCGTCGCCGGCGGCTGCACGACAGAACTTCCACTTGTTGCCGGTGGGGAAACCCGCGCCGCCCAGTCCCCGCAGGCCCGACTCGGAGACGGCGGCGATCACGTCCTCGGGAGCCATCGCAAGGCAGCGGTGCAGCAACGCGCTGTAATCGGTGTCGCCGCAAAAGAACACCGGCCCGGACCTATGCACAATGGTGCGTGTCAACGCATCGACATACGCCACATCGTCGCGTGGCAGGCCAGCCGGATTGGCGATCTGCGCCGCAGAGTCACCTCGTTTCAATCCTTCGATGATCTCGCCGACCGAAGCCGGTGTCAGATCTGTGAACACGACATCGTCGATGAGCATCGCCGGTTCGTGGTCACTCAACCCGATGCAGGCGGTTTCAAACAGCCCGAAGTCGGCCGAACCGGGCCCGCCGAATCGTGTCCCGGTGACGAGTTCCAGGGCCTCATACACCTGGCGGTAACCGTGCATTTTCGCGATGACGTTGTTACTCAGATAAATTCGGTGACGGCCCGACGGCGTGGTGTGGAAGAAATGGTAGAACGTCGCGGTCTCGAGAACATCCTCGACCGACAGCCCGAGTCGATCGGCTATCTCGGCGGCGGCTTCGGCGGAAATGTAGCCGGATTCGCGTTGCACGTCCCACAAGATGTCGATCAGCGCAGTGCGCTCTTGCCCGTGCCGATTGATAATCGTCGCGATACCGGAAGTCATCGTTGCTGCACCACCCTGTCACTCAGGGTATCGAGTTCGTCTCAGGGGGACCGGGGAATTTGAGCGGCGGCGGTGGCGCATTATTCCGGGGTCTTCCCACGCGCCCGGATTGGGCCCGCGCTCATCGGCGAGAATACCACGATCGAGGGGCTCTTGCGTTGACGAGCAAGCTTTTTCGTCAGCGGTCTGCGGGATGAAAGTCGTCCGACGGGTGTAGCGTCGGAGGTGGCTGGGAATCTCAGCCGGTTCGGGATAAGTCTGGCCGTCCGCTGCTGAACTTGAGGAGCGTTTGCTCCGAGACTGAACATGTCGGTGGCCGTGCACTCCGGGCTCGCGATTACTACTCGCCCCTCTCATCAGCCCATCGCATTCGCGTCGCCGCGAGTTGCGACCGGCGGGCAACCTCGGTAGTAATCCGAAGTGAAAATGATTGGGGACCAACCCAATCGCACATCATCCTGGATGGTCCACGGTCCCCGAGAATTGCATTCAATGCTGGCGGGGCGGTTTTGCGGATGGATCTACCACTCCGCCGTCCATGACTCGGAGGACGACCACCCAACGGTCGTCTCCCGGTACGGGCTGGACGCCTCCTCAACTAGAGGAGCACGCGATGACATCTACACCGACAGTCTCGACCAATTCAACGGCACCAACCGGCGCGGTGTTCGGCGCCACGCGTGGGATGCCCGGAGTCTTCACGTCCAACTTCGACTATCAGTTCCTACGAGCGATGTGCGCGGGCTCCTATGGAGACGGCGGTGCGGTCGGTGAGTGCTTTTCGACGGCACGGCGGGTGGTAGACGGAGATGTCGAAAGCTGGACCGTGGCTTGGAGTGACACCGCACAGCGAGTCGAGGCCATTGCCGAGGACTGCTTGCGCGCCGGCCATATGGTCAGTGCCCGCGAGGCGTTCCTTCGAGGGTCCATGTACTGGAACACCGCCTTCTTCTATCTCGAGCACAGCGACCCGCGACAGCTCGAGATGTACACCCGGCATCGCTCGTGCTTCAGACAAGCAGCCACGCTGTTCGATACCCCGATCGAGCCGGTCAGCATCCCGTACGAGAACGGCAAGACGTTACCCGGCTATTTCATGCGCGCCGATGCGGACGGTCGCCCCCACCCGACCGTGATGATCCTCGGAGGAGGCGACACCACGTGTGAGGAATTGTTCTACTGGGGCGGCGGGGCGGCGGCTGTCCGCCGCGGGTACAACGCGTTCCTGTGGGAGGGGCCCGGTCAGGTCGGCGCATACGCGCTGGATCCCGAGTTGACCTATCGCCCAGACTGGGAGGTGCCGACCCGCTATGCCGTCGACTACGTCCTGTCCCGCAGCGACGTCGACGCCGAGCGCCTTGCACTCACCGGGCACAGCATGGGCGGATACTTTGCTCCGCGCGCCGCGGCCTACGAGAAGCGCATCACCGCCGTGGTCGCCAATTCGCTACTTCCGGAACTCAAGCCCCTCCTGATGCCCTTGATCAACCTTGATCCTGATGTGCCCTCTGGCGAGGATCTCGACGATAAGGCTGATCTGTCCAACCCGCTGACGAAGATGGTCATGACGGCGTTCAGGGATCGATTCGGGATGACCGGTCAGTCGCTGGCCGCCATGTGGGACAAGGCGGGTACCTACAGTCTGGCCGGACTCGAGGAGCACATCACTTGCCCTTTCCTGAGCCTGGCGGGCGAGGGCGAAGGATCGCAGGTGCTGGATGCGGGCCACGACTTCTACGAGAAGCTGACCTGCCCAAAGGCAGAACGCATCTTTCGGTCAGCAGATGGCGGCGAGGCGCACTGCCAGATGAATAACCCGAGTCTCAAGCACCAGGTCGAGTTCGACTGGTTGGGCGAAATCTTCAATTAGCCACCAAGGATCGCCGAGGAAATGCAGAAGCTCTCAAGAGGCAAGCTTCCGGTCCGCGCCTGTCAGCCACGTCCTGACCGCCGATTAGGACCAGCACGGATGCGCCGCAGATGAACTTGTGGCTCTGCAGATTCCTTGAGACACAACGAGTCAGTTGCACAGAAGCAACCCGGCGGCGGCCCACACTGAGGTCCAGGGAGTCCGGACGAACCAAAGAGCAACTACAGGTCGGCGGTGTCGCCTGCTTCGAGCGTGCCCTGGGCCGCCTCCGCGCCGGCCGCAGTGGCCCGACCCTTGAGGATGTACTCGAACCCGACCGCGATGCTGGCGCCGATCATTGGTCCGACCAGGTAGATCCAATACGTGCTCAGCTGCCCGCCGACGGCATCAGGCGCAAGCGAGCGCATCGGGTTCATCGATGCACCCGTGACTGGCGCAGCCCACACGGCGACGATTCCGATGTACCCGCCGACTGCGATCGCGGCATTGGTTCCGATGTTCCGGGCACCGGACGACGTGCCCAGGATGACGCTGACGAGGCCGAGCGTGAGCACACCCTCGATCGCGACGGCCACCCAGTCCGGCACACGAGGACTCGGCACCGTCGCGCCGTGGATGATCCCGCCGATCGTCCACTGCAGGAACAGGCACGCCAGAAACGCCCCGATCGCCTGCGCCGCAATGTAACCCGGCACGCGGCGCCACGGGAAGTTGCCGCGCAACGCGAACGCCCACGTCACAGCCGGATTCAAATGTGCACCGGAAATTGTGCCCATGAAGTAGATGATCCCCATGACCATCACGCCCGGCGCTATCACCTTCACCGGAAGGGTTAGCCCGCCGCCGTAGGGCTGAGCGCCGACCGCGCCGGCACCAGCGGCGACCATCACCAGCAGGAACGTCCCCCAGACCTCCGAGAACAATCGACGGTACTCGAGCCGATCATCGAGGAATTCATCCAGTCTGGGTCCTGCATGCTCATCCGTCACGGCCGTCTCGCCCTGCCCTGGGTAGTTGCCTGAAGTAGTTAGTGGACGTAGGCCTTCAGCCCTGTGAGGAGCGCGGTGAGACCCACTTTGGCGTCGCTGAACAGCATGGCAGTTTTGGGATCGGTGTAGAGCTCGTTGTCGATTCCGGCGTAGCCGTGGCCGAGGGAGCGCTTGATGACGATGACACTCTTTGCCTGGTCGACGTTGAGGATAGGCATCCCGGACACCGCGTTGCCGGGCCTGCGGGCGGCGGGGTTGGTGACGTCATTGGCCCCGACGACCAGGACGACGTCCGTGCGGGCGAATTCGGGGTTGATCTCCTCGAGGTCTTTCATCTGTTGGTAGGGGGCGTTGGCCTCGGCGAGCAGGACGTTCATCTGGCCGGGCATCCGCCCGGCGACCGGATGGATGCCATAGCTGACCTCTACCCCGTGCTCGGTGAGGGCCGCGGCGAGCTCGACGACCTCGTGTTGCGCTTGCGCTGCAGCAAGGCCGTAGCCGGGCACGATCACAACTTTGCCGGCGTAGGCGAGTTGGAGGGCGGCATCATCGACGGCGACCTCGCGCACTGTGCCGGTTACCGCAGTCGGCCGCCCGCTGGTGTTGTCGTCGCCGGTACCGAAACCACCGGCGATGATGTTGAGCAACGATCGGTTCATCGCGTCGGCCATCAACTTGGTGAGGATGCCACCCGCGGCGCCGACCAGGGCTCCGGCGATGATCAGCGGGGTGCTGTCGAGGACGAAGCCGGCCATGGCGACGGCGACGCCTGTGCAGGCGTTCAACAGCGAGATGACGACAGGCATATCCGCGCCGCCGATGGGCAGAGTGGCCAGGATTCCCAAGCCAAGGGCAGCAGCGGTGAGCGCGCAGAGGATCGGTAGACCCCCATATCCGGCGGTGTAGGTGACGCCGCTGGCGAGCGCCACGACGAACAGGATCAGGTTCAGCACCCGGCCGCCGGGAAAGGTCAGTGGCTTGCCCGCAATGATGCCGGCGAGCTTACCGCCGGCGATCAGTGAACCGGAGAAGGTGATGCCGCCGATGAGCAAGCCCAGAAATGTGGTGAGCGTGGCACTGACGGGCTGTTGACTGAGGTCCAGGGATCCGACGTGTTTAATCGCGTCACCGAATGCGATCAGCGCGGCTGCACCGCCGCCGACCGCGTTGAAGAGGCTGACGAGTTGCGGCATCGCGGTCATCTTCACCCGACGGGCGGTGAGCAGCCCGGCCAGGCCGCCGCTGAGCAGGCCCACAGTCAGCACGATGGCGGCCAGGGCCGTGATCACATGGTCGTGGGCGAGGACCGCGATCGTGCTTACGACGGCAATGGCCATGCCGGCCGCGGAGAGTAGGTTTCCGTGTCGCGCCGTTGCCGGTGATGTCATCAGATGCAGACCGAGCACGAAGCTGGCCGCAGCGAGCAGATACAGGATGTGGATGAGCGTGTCGAAGGCACTCATGACGTGCCCGGGCTCTGCTGTGGTGCTGCGCGCACCGCAACCGGGCGAGGGCGGAACATCTGCAGCATGCGGTCGGTGACGACGTAGGCGCCAACCACGTTCATCGTCGCGAACGAAGCCGCCACGAACAGCAGGACATAGCCGAGCGGGGTGTCGACCGTCGCGGCGAGCACCATCACCCCGACCACAACGACGCCGTGGATCGCGTTCGATCCGGACATGAGTGGTGTGTGCAGGGTAGCGGGGACCTTGCTGATCACCTCGAACCCGACGAGCAGGCTCAGCACGAAGATCGTGATGTCGGCGAATAGCAGAGGAGTCATCGGTCTGGTCCTTCCAGTAGGGCGCGGACCGCTGGGTGGACGATGTCGCCGTCGTGGGTGATGAGCACACCGGCGGTGATGTTGTCGTCCGGATCCAGCACGACGCTGCCGTCACGCACGAGGTGGGCCAGCAACGCAACGATGTTGCGGGCGTAGGCGGTTGAGGCGGCTTTCGGGACGCCTGACGGCAGGTTGCCGGCACCGATGACGGTCACGCCGTTGTCGGTGATGGTGGTGGTCTCCGGTACTGAGCCTTCGACGTTGCCGCCCAACTCGCTTGCGGCGAGATCGATTACCACTGAGCCGGGTTGCATTGCGGCCAGCCCACGCGCCGAGACGAGTGACGGTGGTCGCCTGCCGGGTACCTGCGCGGTGGTGATGACAATGTCGAACCCGCCGATCGCGGCGTTCACTGCGGACCGTTGAGCGTCACGCTCGTCGTCGGTCAGTGCGCGGGCGTAACCACCTTCTCCTGCGGCTGATGCGGCCGTACCGACGTCGAGGAACGCCGCACCGGTGGACAACACATCGGAACGGGCTGCGTCGCGGACGTCGTAGCCGGTCACGACCGCGCCGAGTCGGCGGGCGGTACTGATGGCCTGTAATCCGGCGACGCCGGCGCCGATCACCAGGACCCGTGCCGGGCGCGTCGTGCCGGCGGCGGTCATGAACATCGGCAGGTAGCCGCCGTAGCTGTCGGCCGCGAGCAGCGCGGCTTTATAACCGGCGACGTTGGCCTGAGAACTGAGCACGTCCATCGACTGGGCCGCGCTCACCGTTCGGGGCAGACCATCCAGGCTGATCGCGGTCACCTTCGCGTCAGCCAGACGGCGGGCCAGGCGCGGATCGACGAGGGGTGCAAGCAGTCCGATGACGACCTGACCCGGGCGCAGCAGGCCGATATCCGCCTCGGCGGGCGGGTGTACGCAGACGACGATGTCGGCCTGCTCGTACAGTTCGTGCCTGGTCACCAGGCGAGCGCCGACTTCGGTGTAGTCCGCATCCGGGAACCACGCCGCACCGCCCGCGCCGGCCTCGATGATCACCTGCTGCCCGGCGGTCTGCAGCCGGGCAGCGCCGTCGGGACTCAGCGCGACCCGCCGCTCCCCGGGCGCCGTCTCTGCCGCCGCGCCCACCGCTAGTGCGCTCATATCGTCAGCTCCGTCCGATCCGCGCAAGCGGCCCGGGCGAGGGCATATTCCGGCAAAGGTGCCTCACCCGGCCCCGGTTTCGGGATGGGAAGGTCACGGAACTGCAGCCCAGGGCTCGATCAGGTGTACAAGGCATCGAGGACTTGCTTGTTCTGTTCGGCCACTACGGACCGTTTCACCTTCAGGGACGGTGTCAGCTCACCGCGCTCGATGGACAGATCGTGGTCGAGCAGCACCCACTTTTTGATGGTTTCCCACCGGTCGAGCTCGCCGTTGAGCTTGGCTATGTACTCATCGATCATCTCCCCCACCGCCGGCGCGTTGACCAGGTCCTGGTAGGTCGCGCCGCCGAGTCCGTTCTCTGCTGCCCACTCCGCGATCAGGTCGGCATCCAGTGCGATCAACGCCACGCAAAAGTTGCGGGCCTCCCCGAACACCATGAACTGGCTGGCATAGGGACACATCGCCATGAACTTCGCCTCGATCGCCGGCGGCGCGATGTATTTGCCGTTGGAAGTCTTGAACATCTCTTTGATCCGGCCGGTGACGGTGAGGAAGCCGTCGGCATCGATTTTGCCCAGGTCGCCGCTGCGCAGCCAGCCGTCGTGGGTGAGCGTCTCGGCCGTTTTGTCGGGCAGGTTGTGGTAGCCGTCCATCACACAGGCGCCACGGATCTGGATCTCCCCGTCATCGTCGTTGATGCGTATCGACGTGCCGTCCATGGGCAGGCCCACGGTGCCCAACTTGTATTGATCGGGCCGGTTGACGCACGCCCCGGCCGCGCTCTCGGTCATGCCGTAGCCCTCCAGGATCAGCAGACCCGCGGCGTGGAACCACTCGCCGATCTCGCGGTTCAACGGTGCTGCGCCGGAGATGAAAAACCGGATGCGCCCGCCGAACACTTCACGCACCTTGCTGAACACCAGGCGGTCGAACAGCTTGTACAGCAGCGACATCGGCAGTGGTACGGCGCGGCCGGCGCGCCGTCGCCGGTCCACCTCCAGCCCCACCGTGAATGCCGCCGCGAACAGCCGCGCCCGCAGGCCCCCCTGGGCTTGCTGGGTGGTGACGATGCGGGCGTGCGCCTTTTCGAAGATGCGGGGTGCGGCGCCCATGACCGTTGGTTTGACCACCGCCATGTTGTCGACGATCTTGTCGACGCGCCCGTCGATCGCGGTGATGAACCCACACGCCAGCTGGGCGGTGATCAGGACCTTGCCGAACGCGTGGGCCATCGGCAACCACAGCAACTGCAGATCGTCCTCGCACATCAGGTTCAACGCGACGGTCGCCGTCCCCTCGTAGGCCCAGGCGGAATGCGGCAACCGCACCCCCTTGGGCGGCCCGGTGGTTCCTGAGGTGTAGATCAACGTCGCCAACTGCTGCGGGGTGATCGCGTCCGTTCGAGTCCGCACACCCGACGGATGCTCGAGCAGATACTTCTGCCCCAACTCGGCGAGGCCCGCCAGGGTGATCACCCAGTCGCCGTCGCCGGGCCCGTCGAACAGCACCACCTTGGTGAGGCCGGGCAACTCGGCACGGCGTTCGGTCAGCTTCGCCAGCTGCCCGGCGTCCTCGGCGAACACGACTCGGCATTCCGAGTCGGCCAGAATGTAGGCGGTGCCCCCGGCGTTGGTGTTGGGATACACGGTGGTGGTGGCGGCCCCGGAACACATGATCGCCAGATCGGCCAGAATCCACTCGTATCGCGTGCTCGACGCGATACCGACCCGCTGCTCCGGTTCGATGCCCAACGCCAGCAGGCCGGCCGCCAGCATCTCGACGCGGTCGGCAGTCTGCTGCCAGGTCGCCGAGACCCATTCGCCGGCGACGAGGTAGCGGAAGGCCTCCTTATCCGCCGACGTCTGTACGCGGTCGAGAAACATCGACGCCACATTCGTCGATGTGGCGGTTATCGATGCGCGGTTGCCATTGATTGTCATTGGGGTCTCCCCATCACGCCGAGGGCCGATGGATATTGCTCGCAACGTTCACTCAACGCCTGCGGCGGCGTCGCGGTAAGGGCCGAAAGACCTTGAGTAGCTGTGAATACGCTCGAATGGTGTGCGCGAGCCGGCACGGTTACCAGGGGCCGTAGTCGGTGCTGTTAGCCGCTTGTAGCGCGCTGACGTAGTCCCCGCGTTCGCGGGTGGTCTCGTCGGCGCCGACGGGTGTGGCGAGCAGCCCACGTAGTTCCTCGACGGTGCCATACCCCTTGCGCCGCATCCAATCACACAAGCCGTCGAGCAGCACAGCGGCGTGTTGCGGGCCGTGACGCAGCAGTGCTGACGCCGTCATCACCACATCCGCGCCGGCCAGCAGGTACTTGATCAGCTCCGCGGCGCTCTCGACGCCGGTCGTCGCGGCCAGCGACGCGCCGACCCGCCCGCGCAGTAACGCAATCCAGTTCAGCGGCAACCGAATCTCCTCTCGCGTGGACAACGACACCGCACGCACCACGGTGAGGGTCTCGGGGTCGATGTCGGGCTGCAGGAATCGGTTGAACAGGACCAATCCGTCCGCACCAGCCTCATCCAGGCGCCGCGCCATCTCGCCGGTCGCGCTGAAGTACGGGCTGAGCTTCACGGCCACCGGTACGGTCACCGCGTCCTTGACCCGCGCCAGGATGTCGAGGTGACGCTGTTCGACATCGCGGCCGCGGATGCGTGGATCGCCGGGCAGGTAGTAGATGTTCAATTCGACTGCGGCCGCACCTGCGTCCTGCATTGACCGGGCGTAACCGGCCCAACTGCCGGGCGTGCTGCCGTTGAGGCTGCCGATCACCGGAACTGAGACCGCGCTAGCCGCGCGTTCGAGCACGCTCAGGTAACGGCGCGGGCCGTGGTTCTCGGCGGCTCCGGCCGGAAAGTAGGACAGTGCTTCGGCAAAGCCGTCGGCGCCCGCCTCGGCGAGACGTGAATTCCGCTCCGCCTCGCGGTGCAGTTGCTCTTCGAACAGCGAGTAGAGCACCACCGCGCCGACGCCGTAGTCGGCGAGGCGTCGGACGCCGTCGACGGTCTGCGACAGCGGAGACGCCGCCGCGACCAGTGGGTTGCGCAATGTGAGGCCCAGATAACGGGTCGACAGTTCCATCAGCGTTTCCTGCGGGCGTCGGCGTGAAAGTGTTCGGGACCGCGAGAAGCCATCTCCTCGTAGGTATTCCAGCGCTGCTCGATCGCCTGTTCTGCCAGCCCGAGCAGCCGCTCGGCTTCGACCGGATCGGCGTTGGCCAGTGAGCGGTACCGCAGCTCCCGGTAGACGTAGTCGGCCAATGGGATTCGCGGTCGGTGCGAATCGAGCAGGAACGGATTTTGGCCGTTGGCACCAAGTACCGGGTCGTAACGGACCAGCGGCCAGTGTCCGCTGGCGACCGCGCGGTACTGCTGATCCATCCCGAGACGCATATCGATACCGTGCGCAATGCACTGGCTGTAGCCGATCACCAGCGACGGCCCGTCGTAGGCCTCCGCCTCGCGGAAGGCCTGCAGGGTCTGCTGCGGGTCGGCACCCATCGCGACCTTGGCGACATAGACGTTTCCGTAGGCGATCGCTTGCAGCGCGAGATCCTTCTTCGGCACCGTCTTGCCGGCGGCGGCGAACTTGGCGACCGCGCCCAGCGGTGTCGATTTGGACATCTGCCCGCCGGTGTTGGAATAGACCTCGGTGTCGAGCACGAGCACATTGACGTTGCGCCCGGTCGCCAACACGTGGTCGAGCCCACCGGACCCGATGTCGTAAGCCCAGCCGTCACCGCCGACGATCCACACGCTGCGCCGGACCAGGCTGTCCACCACGCTGCGCAAGTCGGCTGTCACCGCCGGATCGAGGCCCGCAAGGCGGTTCTTGAGCTCGGCCACCCGCTCACGTTGGGCCGCCAACTCCGACTCGCGCAGCTGCGGTGCCGCCAGAATGGCGTCGACGAGTTCGGCGCCCAGGGCGTCGCGTAATTCGGCGAGCCGTCGCCGGGCCAATTGGGCGTGTCCGTCGCTGGCCAACCGCAGGCCGAGCCCGAACTCCGCGTTGTCCTCGAATAGGGAATTCGACCAGGCCGGCCCCCGCCCGTCGGCGTCGGTGGCCCAGGGGGTGGTGGGCAGGTTACCGCCGTAGATCGAGGAGCAGCCGGTGGCGTTGGCGATCATCAGCCGGTCGCCGAACAACTGCGACAGGAGCTTGAGGTACGGCGTCTCGCCGCAACCCGCGCAGGCGCCGGAGAACTCGAACAGCGGCTGCAGGAATTGGGTGCCACGTACGGTGCCGAAGTCCACCCGGGACCGGTCATTGGTCGGCAGTGTCTCGAAGAAACTGATGTTTTCTCGCTCGGCAACGACCCGCGGCTCGGCCGGAGCGAGGTTGATCGCTTTGGTGACGGTGTTACCGGGTATCACGACCGGGCAGGCCTCGACGCACAGGCCGCATCCGGTGCAGTCCTCGACGTACACCTGCAACGAGTACCTCGCGTCTGGGAGGCCGACGGCGTTCAGTGGCGCGGAGTCGAATTGTGTTGGCGCCCCGGCCAGCTGGGACTCATCGTAGAATTTGGAGCGGATCACGCTGTGCGGGCAGACGAAACTGCAGTTGCCGCACTGAATGCAGCTGTCGGAATCCCAGACTGCGACCAGCTCGGAAACGTTGCGCTTCTCGTACGCAGTGGTTCCACTCGGGTAGGTGCCGTCCACCGGAAGTGCGCTGACCGGCAACGCATTTCCGCGTCCGGCCATCATCTCCGCGGTGACGGTGCGAACGAACTCGGGCGCGGACTCTGGCACGGTCGGTGCCGGTGTTCGCGTGGAGGTGACCAGGGTGGGCACCTCGATCCGGTGTAATCCGGCCACCGCGCCGTCCACTGCGGCCAGTTCCTTCCCCAGCACGTCGGCGCCACGGTTTCCGTACATCTTTTCCACGGATTTCTTGATGCGGGCGATCGCCTGCTCGGGAGGCAGCACGTCGGAGATTGTGAAGAAGCAAGTCTGCAAGACGATGTTGATCCGCCCGGCCAGCTCGGCCTCACGTGCGATCCGGTCGGCGTCGACGGTGTAGAGCGTGATCCTTTTGGCCAGGATCTGTTCTTGAACCAGCCGGGGCAGAGCGTCCCAGACCTTCGCAGCAGGCTGCCGACAGTTCAGCAGCAGTGTCGCGTCCGGAGCAGCCCGACCCAGCACGTCCACTTTGTCGAGAAACCGGAACTGGTGGCAGCCAACGAAATTGGCTCCACTGACGAGGTAGGGTGCATGGATGGGATCCGGCCCGAAACGCAGGTGCGACTCGGTCTGCGAACCCGATTTCTTCGAGTCGTAGACGAAGTAACCCTGGGCGTGCAGCCCTTCTTCGGACCCCATGATCTTGATCGTGTTCTTGTTCGCGCTGACGGTACCGTCCGAACCCAGCCCGAAAAATACCGCCCGGAACGTGTCGGGTGACTCGATGTCGAAGGAGGGGTCATAGTCGACGCTGGTACCGGAGACGTCGTCGTCGATACCGATGGTGAAACGGCGCCGTGGTTGCTCGCGAGCGAGTTCGGCGAACACCCCGGCGACCATGGCGGGCGTGAACTCCTTGGAGGACAGGCCATAGCGTCCGCCGGTGACGCGCGGCATGACCGGGCGTTCTCCGTCGGCATGCGCCTCGGCGAGCGCCGCGACAACGTCCAGATACAGCGGTTCGCCGATCGATCCGGGCTCCTTGGTGCGGTCCAGAACGCCGACCGTGCGTACCGTCGCCGGCAGCGCTTCGAGGAGCGCTCTGGTGGGGAATGGGCGGTACAGCCGCACCTGTACCACGCCGACCCGCTCGCCGCGTTCGACGAGAGCGGCGACGGTCTGCACCGCAGTCTCGGCGCCCGAGCCCATCAGCACCAGCACTCGCTGCGCCTGCGGGTGCCCGGTGTAGTCGACGATGTGCATCTTGCGGCCGGTGCGCTCGCCGAGGCGGGCCATCAGATCTTCGACCACACCGGGAACCCGCGCGTAGAAGGGGTTCACCGTCTCCCGCGCCTGGAAGAAGACGTCGGGGTTCTGTGCGGTGCCGCGTATGAAAGGGCGCTCGGGAGACAGTGCCCGTCCGCGATGCGCCCATACCAACTCCTCGGGCACCAGCGCCCGCAGGTCGTCGTCGGAAAGCGTCTCAATCGTGTTGATTTCGTGCGAGGTTCGGAATCCGTCGAAAAAGTGCACGAACGGTACCCGGGTCGCCAGCGTGGCCGCCTGCGCAACGAGTGCCAGGTCTTGTGCCTCTTGCACGGAGGCCGATGCGAGCATGGCGAATCCCGTTTGCCGAACCGCCATCACGTCGGAATGGTCACCGAAGATTGACAGCGCCTGCGCTGCCACTGACCGGGCTGCCACGTTGATGACGGCCGAGGTCAGTTCGCCGGCGATCTTGTACATGTTGGGGATCATCAGCAGCAGGCCCTGCGACGAGGTGAAAGTCGTTGTCAACGCGCCGCTCTGCAGGGCACCGTGCAATGCGCCCGCAGCCCCACCTTCGCTTTGCATTTCGACCACCGTCGGCACGGTGCCCCATACATTGGGTCGCCCGGCGCTGGACCATACGTCGGCCAGCTCGGCCATCGGCGATGACGGTGTGATCGGGTAAATGCAGCACACCTCGTTGAGGCGGTAGGCGACCGAAACGGCGGCCTCGTTGCCATCCACTGTGGCGCGGGTCATTTCGGCTCCGAAAACATGTCGATGGCATGGACCGGGCACTGATCGACGCAGACGGCACAGCCGGTGCACCTGTCGTAGTCGAACGTGTAGCGCTGCCCGACGCCGAGTTTGATCACCGCGTCCTCGGGGCATGCGCCGAGGCAGCCGTCGCATTCGAAGCAGTTCCCGCACGACAGGCACCGCGCCGCCTCGTAGGTCGCCTCCTTGGCGGACAAACCGCCGACGACCTCCGCGAAACTCGTGACGCGTTGTGCTTGCGCGAGTTCGGGCTGCTGACGTCGCGCGGCGTCACCAAAGAACCATAGGTGCAGCGAATCGAATGCCGCCGTTGGGTGTTTGGCCGGGCGTGCACCCGGCGCGCCGCGCAACCAGGCGTCGATGTGGTGGGCTGCCTTTTTCCCGTGCCCCACGCCGACGGTGACGGTGCGCTCGCACGGCACCATGTCACCGCCGGCGAAGATGCCCGCACAGCCCGTCATCAGTGATTCCGAGACACGCACACGGCCGTCGCCATCGAACTCGACTCCCGGCAGCGTCCGCATGAACGCGGACTCTGTTTCCTGACCGAGCGCCATGATCAGGGTGTCGGCGGCCAGCGTCTCGAAGCGTCCGGTCGGTTGGGGGTAACCCGAGTCGTCGAGTTCCATGACCTCCACCCGCAATTCGGGGCCGTCGAAGGCGCTGATCGTGCGCAGCCAATTGATCCGCACACCCTCACGTTCGGCATCCTCGGCTTCCTCTTCGTGGGCGGGCATCTGCTCGCGAGTCCGGCGGTAGACGATGACCGCGTCGTCGGCGCCGAGGCGACGGGCCACCCGGGCAGCGTCCATCGCGGTGTTGCCGGCGCCGTAAACAGCTACGTGGCGCCCGATCGCCGGCCTTTCGCCGGAGGCGACGTTGCGCAGAAAAGACACCGCGTCCACCATCGTGCCGGCGTCGCGGGTGGGGATGTCGACGCGTTTGGCAAGCTGGGCACCAACCGCCACGAAGACTGCGTCAAATCCGCCTTCGTCCCGCTCGGCGGCGAGGTCGTCGACCCGATGATCGCAGGTCAACTGGACGCCCATGGCCATGATCCGGTTCAGCTCGACATCCAGCACGTCACGGGGCAGCCGGTAGCTCGGAATGCCATAGCGCATCATCCCGCCGGGCGCCGGGCCCGCGTCGCGGATCTCGACCTCGTGGCCCAGGACTGCCAGATGGTAGGCCGCCGACAGTCCGCTCGGCCCCGCGCCGATCACCAGGACTCGCTTGCCGCTGCGGGCGGCCGGTGGTTCGAACGTCCAGCCCCGCTCGCAAGCAAGGTCACCAAGGAATCGCTCCACCGAATGAATCGACACCGAGCTGTCGAGATTGGCACGGTTGCAGACGGTTTCACACGGGTGGTAGCAAACCCGTCCATGGATCGCGGCGAACGGATTGTCCGCAACAAGCTGACGCCAGGCCTGCTCGTGCCGGCCTGCGGTGGCATGGGCCAGCCACGCCTGGATGTTCTCCCCGGCCGGGCAACCGGCATTACAGGGCGGCAGCAAATCGACGTAGACGGGCCGGCGCTCGCGCACCGGCCCCGCCCGGGGCCGCCCATGCAACAGGTCAGCAAGGGGCGTGACATCCTCCGACGGTCCGGCTGCGGGCGGACGGAACGCGTCGCTACTCATCGCGCCGGCACGAGCTGGCTCTCCACCTGGAGGACCTGACGGGTGGTCTTGATCACCGTGTCGGGATTGAGGCTCATCGAGTCGATGCCGAGCCGGACCAAGAACTCGGCCATGTCCGGATAGTCCGAAGGCGCTTGACCACATAGCCCCGAGTGGATTCCGTTGCGGCGGCAGCCCTCGACGGCCAGGCGAATCATTTCCTTGACACCGTCGTCGCGTTCGTCGTAGTCGAACGCCACGACCTCGCTGTCCCGATCCACGCCGAGGGTGAGCTGAGTCAAGTCGTTGGAGCCGATGGAGAAGCCGTCGAAGCGTTTGGCGAATTCATCGATCAGGATGACATTGTTGGGGATCTCGCACATCGCATACACCTTGAGTCCGTTCTCGCCCCGCCGCAGACCGAGGTCGGCCATCGTCTGCAGGACGAGGTCCGCCTCGGCGATTCGGCGCACGAACGGGAGCATGAGCACGACGTTCGTCAGACCCATCTCTTCGCGAACACGTCGCATCGCGCGGCACTCCAGCGCGAAGCCCTCGGCGTAGGCGGGATGCGCGTAGCGCGAGGCGCCGCGAAAACCGAGCATCGGGTTGTTTTCGGACGGCTCGAACGCTGCTCCGCCGATCAGGCTGGCGTACTCGTTGGTCTTGAAGTCCGACATCCGTACCACCACAGGCTTGGGCCAGAAGGCGGCGGCGATGGTGCCGATTCCTTCGGAGAGGCGCTCCACGAAGAACGCGCTCCCGTCCGGATAGCCGTGCGTGAGCCGATCGATCGTCCGGCGCGCCTCGGGGTCTTCCACTTTCTCGGGGTGCAGCAGGGCCAGCGGGTGGACCCGGATGTACTCGCTGATGATGAACTCCATCCGGGCGAGTCCGACGCCGTCGTTCGGCAGGAATGACGTCTTGAAGGCAAGATCGGGGTTTCCGAGGTTGATCATGACCTGGGTGTGTGGCCGCGCCAGGTCCGCCACCTCGGTGCGGTCTACGTGGAAACCCACCGCGCCCCGGTACACGCGGCCCGAGTCGCCCTCGGTGCACGACACCGTCACGACTTCGCCATCGGGCACGCACGTGGTTGCGTCGCCGGTGCCGACCACCGCGGGGATGCCGAGTTCGCGGGCGATGATCGACGCGTGGCAGGTGCGACCGCCGCGGTTGGTGATGATCGCCGCGGCGGTCTTCATGACCGGCTCCCAGTCGGGCGTGGTGGTATCGGCGACCAGCACCTCGCCGGGCTTGAACTCGGACAGGTGGGTGGGGTTCTCGATCCGTCTCGTTACGCCTGAGGCGATTTTTTCGCCGACCGAACGGCCCTCGGCGAGTATGTCGCCCCGGCCCTCGAGCACATAGGTTTCCAGCGCTGTCGCGCTGTGCTGGGAGGCCACCGTCTCCGGGCGGGCCTGGACGATGTAGAGCTTTCCGTCGAGACCGTCCTTGGCCCACTCCATATCCATCGGCCGCCCGTAGTGCGCCTCGATGGTGCACGCGTAGCCGGCCAGCTCGAGTACGTCCTCATCGGTGAGGCAGAAACAAGCGCGGTCGGACTTCGGCGTGGGGATGTTTCGTGTCGTGTACTTCGTCTGCCCCTCGACGAAGATCATCTTCACCGCCTTGTCGCCGAGGAGGCGGCGCAACACGGCGCGGTGGCCGGCGAGATAGGTCGGCTTGTGGACATAGAACTCGTCGGGGTCGACGGCGCCCTGAACCACGTTCTCGCCAAGGCCGTAGGCGCCGGTCACGAAGACGACGTCGCGAAAGCCGGACTCGGTGTCGAGGGAGAACATCACACCCGACGACGAGATATCGGAGCGCACCATCTTCATCACGCCGATCGACAGCGAGACCTTGAAATGGTCGAAGCCTTGGTCGATTCGGTAATGGATGGCGCGATCAGTGAACAGGCTGGCAAAACAACGTCGGCACGTGTCCAGGAGACTCTCTGCGCCCTTGATGTTGAGATACGAATCCTGCTGGCCGGCAAAGCTTGCCGTCGGCAGGTCTTCGGCAGTCGCCGAGCTCCGCACGGCGAGACTGACCTCTTCGCCGTACTCCTGCTGAAGCTTGCCGTAGGCATCCAGAATCTCGGCGGCCAGGTCCTCGGGAAGTCCGGCGCCGTAGACGATCTCACGGGCGCGCTTGCCCTTACGTGCCAGCGCGGCAACGTCGTCGGGGTCGAGCTCGTCGAGCTCAGCATGCAGGCGGTCCCACGCGCCGGCCTTGTCCAGCATGTAGCGATACGCCTGGGCGGTGATGGCGAAGCCATGCGGGATGCGAACACCCTGCCCGGAAAGCTTCTGGAACATCTCGCCCAGCGACGCGTTCTTACCACCGACCAGCGGCACGTCGTCGATGCCGAACTCCTCAAAAAAGCGGACGTACCCGGATGTACTCATAACCTGTCCTCTCGTAGTGCGTCAAGCAGTCAGCAGCATCGGCCCAGCCCAGTATCGTTGTCCCACAACGCCGTCCGCATCGTGCAGGCTGCGCAGGAAACGACCGGCGCGGCGTGGCACCGGGTCGGTCGAGCACCGCGATGGGCGCATACACCTGCGATAGCGCCACAAATGTCAACCTCCCATAGCTGCCCGCACGGCGACAGGGCCGAAGGTCACTCGAATGAGTAACAGCCCGACGGGAGGTGGCTTCCGCAGCGGAGGCACGCTCACCAGCTCACCGGCCGTGACGCGGAGAAACTAACCGTCTTGGAGTTTGTGTATCAAGACCGACAACGTGAGCGCCGCCCCGCGCTCCCCTGGCGCTGTCTCGGCCGCCGCATCCACCGCCGGTGCGACCGATCGCCACGAGTTACCCGCCGCCGAGGCTCGATGGCTATTGGGCGATTCGACACTCCAGCCGCGCGCGGAAGCAGGTTCACCGGGGAACCGCTCCACCGCCCGGGACTGTCAATCCGACAGATCCGCGAGGGGTGTGAGGTCGTGTGGCTGTGGTGCGGCCGTGGCTCGACCGGCATCCCTGCTGGCGTGCTCGTCATCAGCCACTTCCCCCGCATAGGGTTCGCGGGTGAATTTGTGAATTTGGGTTGGTTGCGAGCAAAGCGCTTGCAATTCCACTCCTTCCGTCGTTCAGGCGGGCGCTGCGAGGCGACCGGGCGGGCTTGCGTCCGCGGATCGGTCTCCCAGATGGCGTGGTGCGCCGCGTCTTCGCCACAGCCGGCGTAATTCGTCGGCGCCCCACACGATGAACGGGAACGGGACCACCAGCAGGAGTTGGCCCGCTGACAGAGCGGCCGTGCCGAACAGCGGGTGCAGGAACGGTGTGTACACGAGCGTCAGAGCGAACACGATCTCCACCGCAATGCCGCCGAGTAGGGCCGGGTTGCTGAAGACGCCAATCGCGCGCAACGACGCGTGATCCGTGCGGGCGGCGAAGCCGGTACCGATCTGGCAGGCGACGATGCCCAGCCATGCCACGGTGGTGGCCTCTTGATAGGCGTGGTGCAAGGGAGTGCCGACGCCGGTGGGCGCACCGGGATGCCATCCGGCCCGGTGCAGGACGAGGAGGAAGCCGCCCATCACCAACACCGCGGAGATGGCGCCCAGGAAGGCCCAGGCACGCAGGAGCATCGATCCGCGGATGATCCCTTCCTTGGGCGGACGGGGTGGCCGGTCCATCAATCCTGGTTCGGCGGGCTCCCGGGACAGCGCGAGCGCGGGCAGGATGTCGGTGCCCAGGTCGATCGCGAGGATCTGCAAGACGGTTAGCGGCAGTGGTATCGCCCCGCCGGAGACGGCGAACACCAGAAACGGCACGACTTCAGGGACGGCGTGAGTGAATATGTAGAGGATGAATTTGCGGATGTTGTCATAGACCCGCCGACCCTCTTCGATGGCCACGACGATAGTGCCGAAATCGTCGTCGGTGAGGACCATTGTGGCCGCTTCGCGGGCCACGTCGGTACCCGAGCGGCCCATGGCGACGCCGATGTCCGCGCGGTGTAGGGCAGGGGCGTCGTTGACGCCGTCGCCGGTCATGGCCACGACCTGCCCTTGGGCCCGCAGCGCGTCGGCGATGCGCAGCTTCACCTCCGGTGAGCTGCGGGCGAAAATTATTTCCTCGTCGGCGGAAAGCAGGTCGTCGAGTTCGGGTTCAGTGAGTGCGTCGAGTTGTTCGCCAGTGACGATCCGGGTGCCCGCCGAGCCAATCCCGACGCGCCGCGCTATCTCGGCCGCGGTCAGGCCGTTGTCCCCGGTGACCACGTGGATGCGGATCCCCGCGCGGTGCGCCTGGGTGATCGCGTCGAGGACTTGGAGCCGGGGAGGGTCGAACATCATGACCAGTCCGAGCAGACACAACCCGTTCTCGGCATCGGCGCGGGCGAGGCCGATCACGGTGTCGCCATCAAGGCGACGGCGGGCGATCGCCAATATTCTCAGACCCTGCGCGGCGTAGTCGTCGATCAACCCGGCCAGGCGGGTTCGGTCTAGGTCAGTGAGGTCGCGGTGCCCGCCAGTGGCCTCGGTAATAGCGGTGCAACACGGCAGCACTGTTTCGGGTGCGCCCTTGGTGTGCACGGCAGTGTGTCCGTCGCTTTCTACGTCGACGGTGGACATGCGCAGCAGGTGGGGGTCGAAGTGAAACACCGCCCGTCGACCGGCGTCGCGAGCGAGCGGATCGAGTGGCACACCTACGGTGCGGGCCAGCTCGAGCAACGCGAGTTCGGTCGGATCCCCGGTCGCTGATGCCGTTGCAGCAGAGGCTAATTCGGCACTGGTGCATACGGCTGCCGTGTACGCCAGGGTATGCATCTCAGGCGAGTCGGTGGCGTCGGCGCCACTTTCGAGCTCGACCTCACCGCCCGGCAGCCAAACTTTGGTGACCCGCATCTTGTTCTCGGTCAGCGTGCCGGTCTTGTCCGTGCAGATCACCGTCGTCGAGCCCAGCGTCTCCACGGCCGAGAGGCGCTTGACCACGGCGCCGCGGCGGGCGAGATCGCGCACGCCAACCGCTAAGGCCAGGGTGATGGTGGGCAGCAGCCCCTCGGGCACGTTGGCGACGATCAGCCCGATCGCAAACGTTGCCGCCGCCGCCCAGCTCAAACCGGCGGCAACACCGGCCGGTAGGAACACCAGTCCGGACCCGACCGCGACCAACGCGATCAACCAGGCCACCCGCTTGACCTGCCGCTCGAGCGGACTGTCGGTACGACCGGTGCGCTGGCTCAGCGCAGCGATCCGGCCCAGTTCGGTGAGCGCGCCGGTTGCGGTGACCACCGCTCGCGCTTCCCCTTCGGTGCAGGCCGTGCCGCTGAACACCAGTTCCCGGGCCTGCAGCGCGGGTCCCGTTGTGTCGATTTGATCAGCGGAGCGGGCGGCCGGAAGCGACTCGCCGGTCAGGGTCGACAGGTCCACCTCCAGGTCACCGTCAATGATCCGGGCGTCGGCGCAGACCCGATTGCCCTCCGAGATCAGCAGCACATCACCGGGCACCAGGGTCCGGGCCTCGACCTCCGACTTCTGACCGTCCCGCATCACGCGGGCGTGGGTGGGTAGATAGGCGGCCAGTGCCTCCACTGCGCGTTCCGCCTGTAGTTCCTGAACGAACGCGAAACCGGCGTTCAACAAGATCACCGCAACGATCGCCGCCGCAAGGGCAGGTGTCCCGGTCACCCAGGCCAGTACGGCCGCGACAACCAGCACCAGGGCCAGCGGGTGGGTGACTTGCTTGAGCAGTTCACCCGGCCACTGTCGGTTCGAGCTCCGCGGCAGCTCGTTGGGCCCGTACACAATCAGCCGCCGCTCCGCCTCTCGGGCGGACAACCCCAATTCCGAGGTTCGCAGGTCGCGAAACAACAGTTTGAGGGACTCCCTGGGATCGATAGATCCATCCGCTGCGGTGCGCGCTGGTCCAGTTGGCGGCGAGTGGCCCGGCGGGCTGGGGGCGCGCGTTGCGGAGCGGACGGTGTTCGCGTGTGGCTTCACGGCAGGTACTCCATAGCCCGGTCACCCGATTGCTGGGAAAGTGCCGGGAACCGTGCCAGCAGCGGGACCGCCAGGCGTTTCGGGGCTCGATGCCTCTAAGGCTAGCCCCCTAGAATGGACACCGCGTAAACATTGCAGTGAGCGTCCAATCGGCGGGTCTTACATTCAGTTATTTGGGACGAATCCCCGCGCCGATAGAGGAAATGAGCAGGATGGCCGCAAAGAAGCCGCCGGCGATTCCTGAGATCATGAGCGGGAGTTGGCCTCTTGCCCCCCACAACAGGCCGGCCCACAGACCTGCCGATAAAACCGCGAAGCCCGTCGCGCCCTGAAATATGCCTTGCGCGCTCGATTGCAGGCCGGCAGGAACAAGTCCGGAGATCCATGCCTTTCCGACACCGTCGGTGCACGCGGTGAACAGTCCATACAGCCCGAGGATGAGCCACGCGGCGACTTTGTCGGTAGTGAGCCCGAGTCCGATGTAGCCGGCCGCGAAAAAGACCATGCCGATCCCGAACACCGCAGGCCTTGGGATGCGGTCGGCGAGTGATCCGGCCGGGTAACTGCCCAACGCGTATACCATGTTGTAGCCCGCGTAGGCCAAGATAACTTCGGCTACGGAAAACCCGATCCCTCTGAGGCGCAACAGGATCAGGGCATCTGGGAAGTTGACTACACCGAAGGCTGCCAGCAGCGCGATCACCCGCCAATACCGGCCTGGCAGCTCACGCAGGGCCGCCCCCAACGGTAATCGGTGCGCACGCGCAACCGGCCGGGGACGCTCGCGCACCAACGCGACCAAGCCCACACTCAGGACGGCCGGAATGATCGCGATGTAGAGCAACGGTGGAATCTTGTGGTCGAGTAACTCGTATCCGGCAAGCCCGATCAACGGTCCGACAACCGCGCCGAGTGTGTCCATCGCGCGGTGAAATCCGAACACGCGCCCGCGACTGGCTTCGTCGATTCCGTCGACCAGCAATGCGTCGCGCGGTGCGCCGCGGACGCCCTTGCCGACCCGATCGACCACGCGTCCGGCCAGCACCCCGGGCCACCCACCGGCGACCGCAACGATCACCTTGCCGAGCGCGGCCATACCGTAGCCCGCCGTGATCAGGGGACGCCGCGCAAACCTATCCCCGAGTGGCCCCGCCGTCAGTTTTGTCAGCGACGCCGCTCCCTCGGCCGCGCCTTCGACGGCTCCGACGACGGCCGGCGGCGCACCGAGGACTGCGGTGAGATAGATCGGCAACAGCGGGTAGAGCAATTCGCTGGCGATGTCCTGGAAAAACGACACAGCGGACAACACCCACACATTGCGGGTCAGCCAGCTGCTGTTTTTGGCCGTACGAACGATTACGGGTCGACGTCGTGACGCTCGCCGTTGCACGAATCGCGATCGTACCGGTCAGCCGGGAAATCGGACCGTGGTCCCGGGCATCAGTTGAACGACTCGACCACGGCATTCCACTTCGACGCCGGCAGCGTCGCGCGGATCCACGCTGATGATGACACCCTTTCCGCTGACCCTCAGGTGCATGTGCAGACCGCGGTAATGGATCGGGAATGCCAGCACGCCAAGCGCTTCCGGCCAGTGCGGGGAAAAGATGATGCGGTCGGACCGGGTCTCCATCCCGGTGAAGCATCGCTGGATGAGGTCGACGCTGCCGGCCATGGCCGCCAGGTGAATGCCTTCGGACGTGGTGCCGCCCTGGATATCGGAAACGTCGGACTTCAGCGCCTGTTGGAAGAACTCCATCGCACGATCGCGGTTGGCCCGGGCGAGTACCCAGGTATGCACCACACCGCTGAGCGTCGACCCGTGCGAGGTGCGCGCCAGGTAGTAGTCGACGGTCATCGGGATCTGGTCGGGGGTAAACCGGTAGCCGAGCCGGTCCAACAACTCGCGCAACTCATCTGAGGACAGCAGGTACAGCAGCATGAGGGCGTCAGCCTGCTTGGAAACCTTGTAGCGGTTTACGTCGTCGTTCTCCGCCTCCAGGATGCGGTCGAGGCGCTGGATGTTGCCGTACCGGCGCCGGTAACCGTCCCAGTCCAGCTCCTCCAACTCGTCATATCCCTCGAACTGGCTGATGACGCCATCGTGGAACGGGACGTACATCCGTCGACTGACCTCGTCCCAGTGCGCCAATTCGGCAGTACACAGTCCAAGCGTTTCCGCTAAGTCGAGTCGGTTCGGCAGCGGCAGCAGTTGCAGTGCGTCGAAGGCCCGCATGATCACCCAGACCGCCATCACGTTGGTGTACGCGTTGTTGTCGATGCCGTCGAAAGGAGCGTTCGGGTAGCCGGAGTGAAATTCGTCGGGCCCGATGACGCCTCGGATGCTGTAGCGATCGCGTTCTTGGTCGTAGCTGGCCCGACTCACCCAGAAACGTGCGATCTCGGCCAGCATCTCCGCGCCGTAGTCGATCAGGTAGGCGAGATCCCCGGTGACTTGATAAAAGTTCCATACGCTGTAGGCAACGGCGATGCCGATGTGCTGCGCACGAGCGCTCGAGTCGGGGTTCCACCGGCCGCTGCGCGGATTGAGATGCAGGCGTTGGCTTTCCTCGCGACCGTCGCTACCGGACTGCCACGGGAACATCGCGCCGGAGTAGCCCGCCGCCTTGGCGGCGTGGCATGCCTCGGGCAAACGCCGGTAGCGGTATCCGAGCAACGACCGAGTGATCATCGGCAGCCGTAAATTGAGCACCGGGAAGATGAACAGCTCGTCCCAGAAAATGTGCCCGCGATATGCCTCACCGTGTAGTCCGCGAGCCGGCACCCCGACATCGAGGTCGGAGCTGTTCAGCGAAACCGTTTGCAGCAGATGCAGGAGATGCAGTCGCAGGATGCGCGATTCGTCTGTGAAGTCTTCGAACTCGATGGACAGGCGCTCCCACAGATGTGCCCATTCATTCAGGTGCCCGTCACGCAACTCGGCGAACCTGCCAAGTCGGCTCAGCCAGCGCTGGGCATCGACAGCGGGTTCGGACGTCGCGACATCGCGCCCGGTGAAGACGGTCACGATCTTCTCCACGGTCAACTCGTCACCGACAGACACCTCGACGGCGATGTCGTGACCGATTTCGGCCGCCTGGTCGACAAGGCGGTAGGTAGCGGGGACGGGAGTCCCGTCACGCCACACGATGCTTCGCCCCGCCATGGCGATGGGAATCCGCGATTGGGTCGTCTGAACCGTCAGCAGCACAGAGTGATCGTTGATCTCCCGCTTTTCCACCAACTCAAGATGATGGTTGGCCAAGTCCCGATACCGCTCGACCAACGAGTTCGTCACGTTGCCATCCAGCGTCGATCGAATTTCGATTGTCCCTGACCAGTTCTCGGCGACGATCCTGGTCTGCAGTGCACCGACGTGGGGCATGTGCATCGCGGCGAATCGTTGCTGGGTCAGCGAACTGGTGCGTCCGGCGTCGTCACAGAAGCGCACCTCCCTGGTCAGTACCGCGTCGCGAAGGTCGAGCGTCTGCCGGTAGGACAGCACGCTGACCGCGTCGATGTCGAACCAGCTACCGCCGTCGACCCGGAAGGTCAAGGCGAGCCAGTTGGGCAGGTTGACCAAACTCTCGTTGTCGACTTCGGTACCCGATACGTCGTCGACGAGACGGTTGTACACCCCGGCGGCGTAGGTCCCGGGATAGTGCACTTGGTCGGCCTTCGACTCGGGCGCCGCGCCCCGTGCGGAGAAGTAGCCATTTCCGACCGTGCACAACGATTCGCGAAGCTTCTCGCTCTGCGGGTCATAAGCCTCAAAGGTGAAATCCCACGCCTTGTCCGACGTCTGGTGTTTGTACGCAAGCCAATCCGACCCGCGCTGCACGAATTCCCTTACCTGATCCGGACTGTGCAAAGCAAACCGGGCGGCGGTCTTGCGGTCGCCGTCCTCGTCGCTCCGTACAATAACTCCGATGCCGTCGAATTGGACCGCGTCGAAAGCGTCTTCGTCGGTGAGGTCGTCGCCAATGTAGATCGGCACCAGGGCACCCGCGGCGTCGATGCGATCACGAATCCAGGCCAGCGTGGTGCCTTTGTCCCAGTCGATGTCGGGCCGCAACTCGACGAGCATGCGCCCGTTCGTCACGCGTAGGCCATCTCGCTGTCCGACTTTGTGTGTGGCAGAGACGATCTCACCGATGTGCTCCGATGCGACCTGACGGTAGTGAACCGCGACGGCGAAGCGTTTATGTTCCACCCGCACTCCGGGGATTTTCGCCAGGCTCTGGCTTAACTCGGCCGCCGCGCGCTCGAGGATGCCGACGGCGGCACCGGCCGCCTCGTTTTGGTGGTAGGTGCCGTCCGGTTCTGTCAGCTCAAAGCCGTGGCTGCCCGCATACCAGATACCGCGAATCGGTGCCCGGGCGCGGATATCGGCGAGATCGCGGCCGCTCAGGATGGCGACCGGGCATTGCGACGCCATGTTTTCCAGCGCCTTGGCCCCTCCGTCGACGAGGGTGGCCGCGGCGGGATCGGCAACGATCGCGGATAACGTTCCGTCGTAGTCGACAAACAACACTGGTTCTCGGGCACCGAGAACACCGACGATCTGACCGTATGACTCCACCGCGTCGGGTAAGTGCGAGATCCGCCGGTCGCCCGTGCGAACAGCGACGTCGCCCGGATCCACGACCACGACGTCGGCGCCACAACCCAGTAGTCGGTCGGCATCCCCGGCGCGGTCCACACCGATGACGAGTGCGAAACCGGCGTCACGAGCTGCCGCTATCCCCGCACCGGCGTCGTCGATGACGACGGACCGGCGCGGACGCACCCCGAGTTTGCGAGTGGCTTCGACCAGGACCGCGGCAGGCACGCCATCGACAAGGACACCGAAAAGATCATCAATCCCAGCGGCTTTCAAGAGCTGTTGACCGCCGGGGCGCGACGCGTAGACGGCCGTCGCGACGCCGACGTCCAGCAACTTTCGCACCAGGTTGATCGTCGACTCGAACAGAACACCATCGGTGTCGGCCAGCAGAGCGTCGAGGTTGAAGACCACGGCGTCGTGGTAGCGGGGGTCGACGGTGACAGCTGTCATGGTGAAGCCTTTGCTTGAGTAGACAACCATTGGTCGCGATCGACATCTGTGGGTTCGGCGACCATCTCGAACAACCGCTCGACATCTTCCCGGGCGCAGGTCGCGGTCCCGGGAGTGAGCAGCATCGCCGCACCGGCGGCGATGCCCAGCCGCACCGCCTTGCTGAGTTGCCAGCCACGGCTCAGGCCCACAGTGATGCCGGCGACCATAGCGTCGCCGGCGCCCGCGCCGCTGCCGGAAGGCACCGTTACAGGCGAATAGCGTTGGCTTCCATGCGGTGTAGCAAGCAGGGCGCCCTCGGACCCGAGTGACACGACGACGAACTCAGCGCAGCCGCGATCGATGAGTTCGTGCGCCGCGGCCAGCTGCGCTGACTCGCTGATGAGTTCGCGGCCGACACATTCGCGCAGTTCCCGCACGCTCGGTTTGAGCAGAAACGCACCGGACGAGATGTGCCGCAGTCCAGCTCCGGAGGTGTCGAGAATCAGCCGCGCGCCGCGCTCGCGACAGATGTCGGCGACCAGCTGATAGAAGTCGGCAGCCACCCCAGGCGGCAGGCTACCGCTGGCCACCACGAAATCTGCGGACCCTGCAGCAGCACTGAGCTGTTCAAGACAATCGGCCTGGTCGTCACCGGTGAGCCCCGGACCCGGCAGCACGAACCGGTACTGCTGGCCCGTGCTGCGCTCGTCCACGGTGAAGCTTTCCCTGGTGGAGCGAGACACGTTGATCCGCTGCACCGGCACCCCTGCGTCGGCGACAAGATCGGTCACCTTGTTGCCGGCGTGACCACCCGCCGGAAACAGCGCCGACACCGGGGCGCCGAGCACATGAGCGATTCGCGCGACGTTGATTCCGCCGCCGCCGGGATCGTAACGGGGCACCCCGCATCGCATTTTATGGGTGGGAATGACCCGATCGGTGTCCGTGGTGATGTCGAGCGCCGGATTCATTGTCAGGGTCACAATTGTGGATCCCGACCTCATCGGTGACTTCATATCTGCGGCGCCGGCTGCAGCGCTTGGCGATAGAGAGCAGCACCCGCGGTGACACCCGCGCCGGCGGCAACAAGCAGAATGCGGGCACCTGGCGAGAGTTGTTCGCCCGCCCTACTCAGTGCCGACACCAGCGAGGCCGTATGCATGCTCTCGTCATCGGCGACGGTGATGCGTTGCACCGGTATTGCGAGTTTGGCGGCCAGTGCCGCGCGATAGCCGTGCCGGGCCGGCGAGGCGACGATGACGTCGACGTCGGAAAGGCCGAGCGAGGCCTCCTGAAGACAGCTTTGGGCGACTTGGGCGCCTGCGTCGGCGAATTGCTCGTCCATCGCCGCCGACCCACCGAATCGGAGCACATTGCGCCCGTCTTCGAGTCCTACAGTGGCGCGGAAGTTTTCACCATCGTCGGGGAAATTCACCCAGTGCACACGGCCGAGTCCGAAGTCGTCCTCGCTCCAGTCGCACAACAATGCCGCCCCGACGGGGGAGAACGGAAAGTGTTCGCTCATCCCGCGCCCCGGATCGGCGTCACTCGTGACGACCAGGGCGCGATTGATGGTCCGTGACCGCAGAAAGCCGTCGACGATCTGCAGCGCGGTGAGGATTCCGCACGTTCCGTTCGCTATGTCGAACGAGAACGTGCCGTGAGCGTCCTCGTGTGGGTCCTCAGGGTTGGCCCCGATGTCCTCCTGGATGAGCGCGGCGAGGGCCGGCTCGGCCAGATTCTTGTCGCGGTAGATCCCGGTATTGATCAGAAGGTCGACGTCGTCAGGCTCGCGGCCCGCTCGTTGCAGACAGGTTTTGGCCGCCGCGACCGCCAGATGCAGCGCGCTGTGACGGTTGCGCCAACCTGCTCGGGTCACGTCGAGGCGTTCAATCACTGTGCCCATAGCGGCCCACCAAATCGTCGTCCACGGTAAGGAGAACGACGCCGATCTCCAGACCTGATGCCAGAGCAATCAAGGCGATGGTTTCGCCCGGCCGGATTCGCCCGGCTTCAAGTTCTTCGACCAAGGCGACCGTGTGGGTCGTCGACGCCGTGTTCCCGTACCGATCGACCGTGATCACGGCGTCGTGCTGTGGGCTGTCACCGAATGCAGCGGACACCGCGGCCATCCCCTTGCGTATCGCACGGGCCGAAGTCTGATGCGTGATCACGTGATCGATGTCGTGTATCGCGATGCCGGCTGCTTCGAGGACTTCGTGCAGCAGAAGGGGAGTGTCGGCAATGGCTGCCCGCTGGATCCCGCGAGAGTCTGTAAACATCCGGGCGCCGGGATCATGCCCCTTCGGGTAGGCGAGACACAGCCGACTGTGGTCGGCAACGGTGGTGAACCCGGCCAGGCTGATGCCGCCAGACTCGGGGGTGGCACGCTCGAGCAGAAGTGCCGCTCCCGCGTCACCCAGTGTCAGGCAAGCGAGTTCTTTGCTCATGATGTTGCGGATGTGCCGGGCAGCATTCTGGCCGAGTTGTGAGATGTACTCGCCGCTGACCACCAAACCGCGTTCGACGGTGCCCTGCCGGATCCAATCGTTGAGTACGGTGACACCCGTCAGCATTCCCGCACATGCGTTGGACAGGTCGAACGTCATCGCTTTGTCAGCGCCGATCGCATGGGCGACTGCACTACTCATCGTCGGCTCTACCCACTGCGTCAGGCCGCCACGGAACTTGGTGATACTGCAACTGATCACCACATCGAGCGAAGCCGCTTGCTGTTGTGCCTTGTCCAGGCAATCCAGCGCTGCCGACGTTGCAAGACTGTGGGAGTCCTCGTCGCCGACCGAGACGCGACGTTCGTAGATGCCGGTCAGCCGTTCCAGATCGATGTGCGTGTGATGGCGCGTGGTCGCCATCAATTCGTCAGTCGTGAGCACGGTGGCAGGCAGATGCCGCCCTGCCCCGGCCAATCGGGTGCGAAAGGGCGCGGCGGGTCCACCACCCTCCATCACCAACCAGTTCTTGGGCATTCGTCGCTCTCCTTCGCTTCCACAGGATGGGACGCCAGGGCACCCGCCAACAGAGCATTTGGACCCTAAGGAGCGATTGATTTCGCCACGTGATGGCAGCTAGATCGGTGACTTACGGCCCTGCGGCCCGACGAGTAGGTGGTGGAAGCTGGCGACGTGACCAACACGGAAGCGCGTCCGTCGGCGAAAAGCGGTGATCCGGTGAATCGCCTTCAATCATCGGTTGCCGGCATCGCCGAGGAGAGCCACATGCACACGGACGACTACGTCCGCGACATCTCAACTCCGCGGATCGAACATGCCAAAGAAGCGGGCCGCAAGGGCGCCAATATCGGTGCTTGTGCTCGTGCACATGGTGCTGCGTCGGCGGCGGCCTGACCCGCATCGCTACCACGGTGTAGCACTGCTTCCACCGTCGCCCACTCCTGCCTGAGACGCAGACGTACTTCAGCGCTGGGCACAGGGCGAGCCGGGGTCCCAAGAGTGCAGGGACCCCAGCAGTGCGTTCTTCTTGTAATGATGGTCCGTCATTCGCCGAAGGATGCTGTCGAGGACGACGACGGCGTCGTTGACATACGGCCCCTTGTTGAGCATCGCGCATTCGGCCCGTTCGCTCATTGCCGCGTCGCTGATCTCCGCGCGCGAGGGATTGCCTGTCTTGGTGAGCTGTTCGAGTACTTGGGTGGCCCAGATCACGGGCAGGTGCGCCGCCTCGCACAGCCACAGAATCTCTTCCTGCAACTCGGCGAGGCGTTCGTATCCGCACTCGACGGCAAGGTCTCCCCGAGCGATCATCACGCCGACGCGGGGATGCCGCATCGCCGTAAGCAGCAGTTGCGGAAGATGTTCGAATGCTTGTCGGGTCTCGATTTTCAGCACGACGCCCAATGATTGAGCGCCGAGGCGGCTCAACGCGTCGAGCAACTGCTCGACATCGGAAGGGTCTCGTACGAAAGACATCTCGACCAGATCGGACAGCTCGACCACCGTTGACAGGTCCGACAGGTCTTTCTCGGTCAGGGCGGAGATTGAGAGATTGGCATCGGGCACATTGATTCCCTTGGCGGAGCGGAGGCGAGACCCCGCCTCTGCGGCGTGCTCGACCCGCAACGTCAGCTCGCCGGGACTTATGCTGACTATCTCGCCGCTGATCCGACCGTCATCGAGGTGCACCTTCTGCCCGATGTGGGCATGATCGAAGACCTCAGGAAGCGTGCAACCAATGCGCGGAACACACTCGGCAGCAAGCGATGCCGGAGAGCAATCGCGGGTCAGTTCGAGAATGTCTCCGCGGTGCAGAACCAGACTCTGTTCGGTTTGCGGGAGCTCTCCGACGCGTGTTGCATCCTCGATGCCGTGGACGTGCAGCACCGTCCCGGTGGCGACGTAGGTGGTCTTGCCGACAGTCGCGACGAATCCGCCAAGTGCGCCTGGCTTCTGGCCAACGGCTTTCAGCACCAGCCTGCGTTTCGAGCCGCGGGTGTCGTGCAACTGCAGGACGTCGTCGTCGTGGCGGCGGCTGAGCCATTCCCCGGACACCGGTAGCGAAACCATGCCGGCTTCGGGCGGCTCGGTCGGGTCTTCCGCCGCAGTCAGCCAGGCCCGCGCCGGGGCGGTTGCCTGCCCAAGCGCATTCCTGGATGGCCGGAGTTTCACGATGCGCGGCCCGGGTTCGAGAGGCCCAGTCCGCAGCTTGGGTCCCCCAAGGTCCATCGCGACCAAGCAGGTTCGGCCGGACTCCTCGGCCGCTTGCTTGACATGTTGTGCCATGGAGCGCCATGCCTCGGCATCGTCGTGGGCGCAGTTGATGCGTGCGATGTTCATGCCGCGCTTCACTAACTGGCGAACCAAGTCGCGGTCTGTCGCAGCCGTCGAGGGCAGCGTGACCATGATGCGGGTTACGCGATCGACGGGCTCGGGGCCGAGCAACTGCTCTGTTCGGTGGTGGAGCAGTTCGGGGCCGTTCTCGACACTGGCGGCAGTTAATGGGGGTTTTTGCCAGATGCCACCGAGCATCGCAGAGATCGCTGACCTCACCAAGAGCAAGGTGGCCTCGACATGGGGCTCGCTGCGACCCAACGAGGACAGCCCGTAGGCAGCGAGCCGGAACTGCAGGTCGCGCAGATCGCATTGCCGAATTGCCCAATAGTGCACCATGTTTCGAGCACTCGATCGATTCTGGGTTGCCACACCGGTGAGCCACCAGGACCACTGCGACCCAGCTGTGGCCAATCGCGCCAGAAGGTCGTCCACGTCGTCGCGCAACTGTCGCAACTGCCGACTCGTGGTTTCAACATCGGTCTTCGCATCAAGCACTAATGCTCCAAAGTGTTTGGAAGCGCCGACATCCGGCGACGCTAGGCCTTGAGGGGCCCGGAACTGTGACACCGCCAGCGGTCAGGACTGCGGTGCGCATGGCGACCTCACCAGTGAAAGGCTGGGCCGACTCCGTTGGCGTCCCGCCCTCTGTCGTCCCCTACGGTACGGAGGCCCCCATACCGCGCCCCAGAGGCTTTGGTCCCCGATCCCCACGGCACTGGACCCAGCCAGCGGCGATAACGGAGCGCTTCCCTGCCGAATTCTTTGACTGGTGGGCGTCGCTCTTCTGATGCTGTAGCTGCGAAGGCGTGAAGACTTAACCGGCGGCCATGTTCTCTCTGCCTACAAGAAATCGTCGCCGACGAACTTCAGGAATCCGTCGATATATTCCTCATCACGCGGTCAAGCAGGATCTGGCACGTATCGCCATCATCGGCGACTCGTGTCATCCCGCGACTCCGAAGGAATCCTTCGAGGCGTCGGTCGAGCGGCCAATTTATGTATGCGTCGGCGGCGTAATCAGAATGCAGGAAACGGTGGGCAATCACATCAATGTCGGGGTCGGTCAACAGCGCATCGCCACTGGCACTGGTCATGTCATTACCCTTCTCGGGTTTTCAGTCCGCCTGGATCGAGGCGACGCTGAGCCCATCGTTCGACCCACCGCCACGCCTCCATAGGGTCCAAAGTCATCATTTATCACAGCCCGGTTGTCATATGTGGGGGCTTTATCGCCACCTCGCCCGCGACAGACCATCAACACGGGCTGCGCTGGGTGGACACGCATCCATCGGAAATGCAGCAACTAACTTAAAGAACCGACATATCCCTTCTCGGGCTGCACGGGAGCGCGTCTCAGTCGCGAAATCCATTTCAGCTTCCCAGTGCTACGGCATGCGCGCTGGGACACTCAGCTGGTCGAGGTGGGTTTCGCGGTTGACGCCCGCGGATTCACAGGCGCACCCGCGCCGCAGTCGGCGTATTCGCCGAACGCATTGATCCGACCAGCCCACAATGCCCGCCACTATAGGCCGAAGTCCCCGGTCGGCGGAGTCATTGGCTGCCGCTGGATGGATTCGGAAGTGTCGGGGCTGGCGGGTAGTTCCGGTCAATGAGCATTTCGACTCAGACAAAGGGACTTTCGACCATGGCGTCATCCGGGGTGTTCGATGACCATGAGCCAGGGCCGGGTTGCCACGTTGCGGCTGCCGATCTGCGCCTGTCCACCGCGAGGAGAACCAGAATGCGAGACACTGAGAATTCAGTCGATCTGCCTGCGGTCTTTTCTTCTGCGTCAACACAGCAACTGCTCACCGAACCAGCGTTGGGTGCGCTCATGGTCGAATACTGGTGCTGGGAACTCGAGATGACCGATTGGTATGCGCGGCAGCCAATGCAGCGCCACCGCGACTTCGCAGGCTGGATCGTTGAGGGACGGACACTATTCGACCGGCTTGACGAGCTCAAACAGCTTGCCCGCAAGTGCCTGCAGCGATGACTGACACATGCCGCGAACCGTGCGGTTCGGGTCGGGCGAATGCCTTAGGCGACCAGGGTCCGCCGGCCTCACCCCGGCCAAGCCTGTCCCGAGGATGCGTGCCGAGCGGGTTGGGCCTTGTCGGTTGGTGGATCGGATAATTCGGGTCGGACAACCGCTAGCTCGCCACTGCGACGATCGCCAGCATGAACAGCACGCCGCCGAAAGTGCACGCCAGCGTCAGCGGAGTTCGATGCCCGGTATGCGCCTTGGGCAGGATGTCGGCGCTCGCGAGATACATCAGAAAACCGGCGAAAAACCCCAGGTACAGCCCCAATATGTGGTGCGGGATCGTAACGGCCATGGTGAGCGCCGCGCCGGCAACTGGCGCCACAGCATCTGCCGCGAGCAGGGTCAGTGCCCGTCGACGATCATTTCCGTACAACGATGTGACGGTGTAGGTGTTGAACCCGTCCGCGAAATCGTGACCGATTACGGCCACGGCGACCATTGCACCCACACGGCTTCCTGCTTGAAATGCGGCGCCGATAGCGAATCCATCCATCACGCTGTGCCCGACCAGGCCCGATGCCGCAAGCAGCCCAACGCTGGGCGCTTGAAAATCCTCCGAGTCGCTGGCCGCTGGGCCACGATGGATGCCGACGGTGTGCTCGATGACGTGCAACACCAAGAAACCCAACACAAAAGCCAACAGTGGGGCCGGAATACCCGCCAGAAGGCGCGGTTCCTGACTCAATGCCTCGGGCAGCAGATCGAAACCCACTACACCGAGCATCAATCCCGCAGCCAACCCAAGCACCAGGTTGCGATAAGGACCGACCCGCACAGCCGCGTAACCGCCGAGCAGTGTCGTCAGGAAAGAGCCGAAAGCCACGACGACAGCCACCTGTCGAGCCTCTCTGCTGCTGATCGAGCCGAAGGGATGACCCTACCCATGTCTGGTCGAGCACGGCAATTATCTCCGCATCGCGGGGCACGTTCGGCATGGGGGTCGCAGTCCGAGTCGATGAGATAGTCACGCTGACAACAGGACTCAACCTCACGTGACACCGCAGGTGCGTTGACCGTGGCGGGAGCGCACACGCCGCTATGGGCCAGCCGGATCGAAATTTCATTGCGGCTGCGCCAAAGAAAAAGACCCAACTCGGATCAGCATCAACGATCGTACGGTGAGCGGTCTAGTATCCACCCCCTCTTGACGTTTGGGGTGGCCGCGAGCACCGCATTCACCGCAGCTATTCCCGGTTCAGCCGAAGCGGGAAGATCGCCCCGCTCAACCAGCCTGATCAGGACTTGGCTCGAGACCCCGATCCTGAACCCCCGGGAAAGCGAGGACCTTGTCCTCTGCTGCTCGGCCCGAAGCGCGGTCAGACTCAAGGTGGCGTGCAAGTGATGAAGCGCCCAGACCACGGAAATACGAGGAGATCACTATGGCTATTCGGGTAGGCGTGAACGGTTTTGGGCGTGTTGGCCGGAACTTCTTTCGTGCGGTGGACGTACAACGCGCGGCAGGCACCAGCGACATCGAGATCGTCGCGGTGAATGACCTCACGGACAACAAAACTCTGGCGCACCTGCTCAAATACGACTCCGTCCTCGGACGCTTCCCACACGACGTATCGGTCGACGGCGAGGACTTCGTGGTGGGAGACCAGCGGATCAAGGCATGGTCCATCGCCGACGGGCCGGCGGCGGTGCCGTGGGGAGATCTCGGCGTTGATGTCGTCATCGAGTCGACCGGTCGGTACACCGCCGCGGAGCAGGCCCGCGGCCACCTTCACGGCGGAGCGAAGAAGGTGGTGGTGTCCGCGACGTCGAAGGGTGCAGACCTCACCGTTGTGATGGGTGTCAACCACCGCGAGTACGACGGCACGCAGACCGTCGTCTCCAATGCCTCATGCACGACCAACTGTCTGGCGCCGATGGCGATGGTGCTCGACGAAGTTTTCGGAATCGAGCGCGGGCTCATGACTACCATCCACGCCTACACCCCGGACCAGAACCTGCAGGACGGTCCGCACCGGGACCTTCGTCGGGCCCGCGCCGCGGCAATCAACGTGGTGCCCACGTCCACCGGGGCTGCCCGCGCGATCAGCGTGGTGTTGCCGCAGCTCGAGGGACGGCTCGACGGGTACGCGCTGCGGGTGCCGGTGCCCACGGGTTCGGCTACCGATCTCACCGTCATCGTCCGGGAGCCGGCGACCACTGAGGCGGTCAACGCAGCGTTTGCGGCCGCGGCCGACGGTGAACTCAAGGGCTTCCTCACCTACACCGAGGATCCCATCGTCTCCTCCGACATCGTGACCGACCCGTCGTCGTGCATCTTCGATTCCGGACTCACCAAAGTTACTGGTGATTTGGTGAAGATCGTCGGCTGGTACGACAACGAATGGGGTTACTCCCACCGCCTCGCCGACCTGACCGGCCTGGTGGCGTCGACCCTGTGAGCGGCTTGCATTTCATGATGCTCGAAGCCTCTGCCGGGATACCGACACGAGGCGGAATGCCGTTAAAAGAAAACCACGTTGGAGGCCGCTAGTGGAGCACTTGACGACACTTGACGCAGGCTTCCTCGAAGCCGAAGATTCCGACCGGCACGTGAGTTTGGCGATCGGCGGCCTCGCCGTCATGGAGGGGCCTGCCCCCGACCACGCCTCGCTCGTCTCGGTGCTCGCCGAGCGGGTGTCCGAGATTCCCCGGTTCACGCAGGTGGTGCACACGCATTCGCTCGACCTCGCGGCGCCGGAATGGGTCGATGATCCGCACTTCGATCTCGCCCACCATGTGCATCGAATTGCGCTGCCGCAGCCAGGCGATGATGCAGCGTTATTCCGGGTCGTCGCCGACATCATGGAACGGCGCCTCGATCGAGATCGACCGTTGTGGGAAAGCTGGACTATCGAGGGACTGGCCGAGAATCGCTGGGCGGTCCTGACTAAACTGCACCACTGCATCGCGGACGGAGTCTCCGCGACGCGCCTGCTCGCAGGACTATGCGACGGCGCGGACGCAGAAACGTTCGCCAACCCAACGCGTCCCGCCGCCGAGTCGCCGGCGCCTCGTCCGTCCCGGCCGAGCCTGAATCCGCTGGACTGGGCAGGCGGCATCTGGCACCTTTCTACCGCCGTCACGAGTGCCGCTGCTCGCGTTGCGGCCGGGGCCGTTCAAATCGTCGCCGGCATTCTGAGTCCGGCGGATTCCTCGCTGATCGGTCCGGTCAGCAATCTGCGGCGATACAGCGCAACCCAAGTCCTCCTTGTCGACGTGGCCACGATTTGCCATAAATTTGACGTGACCATCAATGATGTTGCACTGGCGGCGATTACCGATAGCTTCCGGGCAATGCTGATGCACCGAGGCGAACAGCCGCAACAAAATTCGCTGCGTACATTGGTGCCGGTGTCGGTGCGATCGGCCGACGCATCGAACCAAGTGGATAACCGCGTCTCGCTCATGCTGCCTTACCTTCCGATCGAGCTCGAGGATCCCGTAGAAAGGCTGCAAGCGGTGCACCGCCGATTGACAAGAGCCAAGTCCGGCGGGCAACGACAAGCCGGATCTGCGATCTTCTCGGCAGCCAACTACATCCCCTTCGCTTGGACGGCTTGGGCGGTTCGCTTACTCACCCGGCTACCCCAACTCGGGATCGTCGCCTTGGCAACCAACGTGCCCGGCCCCCGTAGTCGGTTACGCATGATGGGCCGAGATGTGCTGCGCCTGCTACCAATCCCACCGATCGCACTTCACCTCCGCACGGGAATCGCGATGCTCAGTTACGGAGACGATCTGGTGTTCGGTATCACCGCCGACTATGACGCGGTACCCGATGTCGACGAGCTTGCCGATGGTATTGCACGCGCGGTGGCCCGCTTGGTGGCGGTCAGCGAGGGGGCCGCGTGATACAGCGATCGTGAAGACCGTGCACGATGATCAGGGTAGCGGTGCTGACCAGCGCAGCACGGTGCCTCCGCCGGGAGCATCCGCGATGCTGAGCGCACCGCCGGCCTGCTGGGCGCGGTGATGCAAATCGGTCAAGCCCCTGCCGGTGATGCCGCCGGCGACGCCTCGGCCGTTGTCGATAACCTCGATGCACACGTTGTCCTCGACCTTGACGGTCACCGCAAGTTTGGTCGCGTCGGCATGCCGGACGACGTTGGCGACCGCTTCGCGCACAACGGCTTCGACGTGATCGCCTAGTTCAGCATCGACAACCGACAAGGGACCCACGAATTGGACCGTTGTGCCCAGTTTGGGTCCGCAGAACTGCGCGACTGCGTTGTCGAGCCGTTGTCGCAACCGGGTGATGCCCGGCGGCGTGCCGTGCAGGTCGAAAATTGCGGTGCGGATCTGCGCAATGACGCCTTCAAGATCATCAATACTGCCCGACAGTCTCTGCTGCACCTCAGCTGATCGCGCCCGCGGAATGGTTCCCTGCAGAGCCAGTTCGACCGCGAAGATCTGCTGGATCACGTGGTGGTGCAGCTCATGGGCGATCCTCTCGCGGTCCGCGAGAATGTTGAGTTCGCGCGTCCAGCGCTGGGTGGACCCCAGCTGCCAGGCGAGGACCGCCTGGTCGGTGAATGCAGCCATCATGTCGAGTTGCTCGTCGCCGAACGTCCGCGCGCCGTCACACCGCAGCGCGACCAACACCCCGGCCACCGTGTCGCTGGTGCGCAGCGGAAGCACCAGCGCTGGACCGGCATGTTGGACGCCGTCGATGGCGACGTCGAAATTGTTCAGTCGTCGAGGGGTCCGCTTCACGAAGGCCTGCCCGATCGAGGTGCCGGCGAGAGGGATGGCATGGACCGGCGACGATGTCATTGCGGCACAGGTGGTTTCTACGATCATCAGATCGGCTACCTCTGACGTGGCCAGGCCGTGGTTGATGGCGACGGCGACCAAGGTCATTTCTGCGCCCGTCAGTTTCAGGGCCTGCTGGGCGATGCGCCGGTATACCGTGGCGGGCATCGGCACTGGAGAGTAGTTCGGTTCCGACGTCACGTGTGGCTCCGCCGCCTTGACAGCAGGCATGGTCATTTCGATCACCTCAGATGTCGTCATGGCGCAGGATTCCAGGTCCAGTTGCGGATTTCGGGCAGGTCTTGGCCGTGGGTGTTGATGTAGCGGTTGTGTTCGACGAGTTGGTCGGTCATCGTCTGCTTCAGGTAGTCGCCGGTGGCGCCGAGTTGGGGCAGTCGGTCGATGACGTCGATGACGAGGTGGAAACGGTCCAAGCGGTTCTGCACCCGCATGTCGAAGGCGGTCGTGATGGTGCCTTCTTCGTTGTAGCCACGGACGTGCAGGTTGCGGTTGGTTCTGCGATAGGTGAGTCGGTGGATCAAGGTGGGATAACCGTGGAAGGCGAAGATGATGTGTTTGTCGGTGGTGAACAGGGTGTCGTAATCGCGATCGCTCAGTCCATGTGGGTGCTCGCTGGCTGACTGCAGTTTCATCAGGTCCACCACATTGACCACGCGAATCTTCAACTCGGGCAGGTACTCCCGCAGGATCGACACCGCAGCCAGCACTTCGAGGGTCGGCGTATCTCCACAGCACGCCAAGACCACATCCGGTTCGGTGCCGCGGTCGTTTCCGGCCCATTCCCAGATGCCGATGCCTTCGGTGCAGTGCACCACCGCTTCGTCAATGCTCAGCCATTGCGGCATCGGACGTTTGCCGGCGACGATCACGTTGACGTAGTGGCGGCTGCGGAGGCAATGGTCGGCAACCGAGAGCAGGCAGTTGGCGTCCGGAGGCAGGTAGACCCGCACGACGTCAGCTTTTTTGTTGACGACGTGGTCCAGGAAGCCGGGGTCTTGATGGGTGAAGCCGTTGTGGTCTTGCTGCCAGACATGTGAGGCGAGAAGGTAATTCAGCGACGCGATGTCGCGGCGCCATGGCAGTTGCGCAGTGACCTTGAGCCATTTGGCGTGCTGATTGAACATCGAGTCGACGATGTGGATGAACGCCTCGTAGCAGTTGAACAGCCCGTGCCGGCCGGTCAGCAGATAGCCCTCCAGCCAACCCTCGCTTTGGTGCTCGCTGAGCATCGAATCGAGCACCCTGCCCGCGGGAGCGAGGAACTCGTCGTTCTCCACGGTGCGGGCCTCCCACTGCCGGTCGGTGGCCTCGAAGACCGCCCCGAGCATGTTCGACAGGGTCTCGTCGGGGCCGAAGATCCGGAAGTTGCGCGCCTCGTCATTGAGCGCGATGACGTCGCGGAGAAAAGTGCCCAGCACGCGGGTGTCTTCAGCGTCCACCGCGCCGGGCGCGGCCACCGCGACCGCGTGGGTGCGGAAATCGGGCATCCTTAAGTCACGCAGCAACACCCCGCCGTTGGTGTGCGGGTTGGCGCCCATCCGCTGTTGCCCGCGAGGGGACAGTGCGGCCAGATCGGGCAGCAGACGCCCGGCCACGTCGAACAGTTCGGTGGGTTTGTAGCTACGCATCCAGCTGTCGAGGAGTTCGATATGTCCGGGATGCTGCTCGTCGACGAGCAGCGGCACCTGGTGCGCCCGGAAGGTCCCTTCGATCTGCAGGCCGTCCACGACCTTGGGTCCGGTCCAGCCTTTCGGGGAGCGCAACACGATCATCGGCCAGCGCGGGCGGGTGGTGTCGTCGGCGGTGCGCGCGTGGCGTTGGATCCCGTGGATGGCCTCGACCGTCTCATCGAGGACGGTGGCCATCAGTTCGTGCATGTCTTCGGGGTCGTCACCCTCGACGTAGCGCGGTTCCCAACCGCAGCCGCGCAGGAACTGGTCGAGCTCTTCGTGTTCGACGCGGGCCAGCACGGTGGGGTTGCTGATCTTGTAGCCGTTCAGGTGCAGGATCGGCAGCACCGCCCCGTCACCGATCGGGTTGAGGAACTTGGTGGAATGCCAGGCCGTCGCCAGTGGCCCGGTTTCAGCTTCGCCGTCGCCGATAACGCACGCCACAATCAGGTCCGGATTGTCGAACGCGGCGCCGAACGCGTGGCTCAGTGAGTAGCCCAGTTCCCCGCCTTCGTGGATCGATCCCGGAGTCGTCGGTGCTACGTGGCTGGAAATGCCTCCGGGGAAAGAAAATTGGGTGAACAGCTTCTTAAGTCCGGACTCGTCCTGGCTGACGTCGGGATAGATCTCCGAATACGATCCCTCGAGGTAGGTATTGGCGACCAGCGCGGGACCCCCATGCCCCGGACCGGCAACGTAGAACATGTCCAGGTCGTACTTCGTGATCACCCGGTTCAGGTGAACGTAAATGAAGTTCTGCCCCGGCGTGGTTCCCCAATGGCCGACCACGAGCGGTTTCACATCCGATAGCGCCAGTGGACGTTTCAACAACGGATTGTCATACAGATAGATCTGGCCGACCGACAGGTAATTGGCGGCCCGCCAGTAGGCATCCATCTTGTGCAGCAGTTCTGGTTCGAGGGTTTGGGTCGTCATCGTGGTACTCCCTTGGTCGACGCGCACTACCCGGTTCTCGTTGGCGTGCCGGGCCCATTCGCGGTGGTGACCGGTTGGGTCGGGGACGCGGCGGCCGAGACGGGAATCTGTTGCGCCAAAAAGCGAGTGGGTTGATCGATCCGCGGTACACGTGGATCACCGTCGGCTCGTTCTGCCGAGGTGTTCAAGCGCGGAAATGCCGTTGTTGGCAAGAAGGGCAAGTGAAGTGGTCATGGTGACCTGACGTGCACTGGATCACCGGTTGTGAGGGCTCGGAGCCGATGCTCCTTGAGTTAAGCGGCGGACGGCTGAACTCATCCCGAACCAGCTGAAATTCTCAGCAGTCTCGACGCTACACCCATTGGACGGCTCGCGTTGACCGCGTAGCGGACGACCGGCGCGACGGTGTGTATCCGCTACGCCGCTACCGGCGTACTATCTATTTGACAACCATCTAGTGACGCTTGCGCCACGATGGCGCTGGGCTTCGATTCTCGATTCCCAGCTTCGCCAAGATTATTGAGCGCAGGTATGCCGGAGTTGAACGAGGGTGCTGACGGCTTGCCGTTGGGATCGCTGAGCCCGCAGCAAGCTAGCGCCGATGCCGCCGACTTGCGGGCCGGCATCGACGACCTGGCGGGCTTGGTGGCGGGCAGCCTGGGGTTGCCCGAGCTGCTGACTGAGGTGTCGACGTTCGCGGTGCGCGCGATACCGGGCGCCGACGGTGCCGGGGTTACCTTGTTGCAGCTCGACCGGGTGGACAACATGGTGGAGGCGTTGGCCGCTAGTGCCCCGTTTGTCGCCGAGATCGACGAGATTCAGTACGTGACCCTCAAGGAGGGACCCTGCATCACCGCGGCGCTGGAGCGGCGCACGGTGCGGTCTGGGTCGTTGGGCGGGGAGAAGATGTGGCCTCGGTTCGGTCCGCGAGTGGGCCGCTTGGGCGTACACAGCGCGCTGTCGCTGCCGCTGCTGCTGTCGGATCAGGTGATCGGCGCAATCAATGTTTACGCCCACGGTAAAGACGTCTTCGACGAGCACGCTGCAGAACTGGGCGAATTGTTCGCCAAACCCGCGGCGGTGGCAGTGCATAACGCACAGGTCCTCTCCCACGCGATGGCGCTGACCGCCCAGTTGCAGAAGGCGCTGTCGACGCGCCCGGTGATCGATCAGGCGATCGGCCTGATTCGGGGACGCAGCGGGCGTAGCGCCGAAGAGGCGTTCACTCAGCTGCGCGCGATCAGCCAGGCCGAACACCGCAAATTGGCTGAGGTGGCCCAACACATGGTCGATGAAGCCGTGCGCCGCGCCCGCTCCCGACGCGACCCGATCTAAGCCCGAACCACAGGTCTGCCTGCGACCGAACCGCCGCTGTGCGGTGTGACGCGCGTAGGTTGGAGGGTGGGAAAACACTCAACGCGACGAGTCCTGGCTTGCGTCGCGCGTTCCCCACCCTGCAGGCGACTCGCCTGTTCGGCACCGGCAGGCTCGATCTGCGCTCGGGCGCGCCAGCGGAGCAATGCCGTCATGAAGATCAGTGCGGCCCTGGCCGCCGATTTGAGCATCCTCGACGCCGCCCTCGATGAGCCCGGCGCCGACATGCTGCACAGTCTGCACCGGTTGGAGGTTGACGCCCGAGCGGCGGTACCGAGCTATCGCGGCCTGAGCGCGATCGTCGACGGAAGTGACCCGCCGTTCACGTTCAGCACCCTCGAGGACGGCGGGGCCGACAATGTTCGAACCTCGCTTCGGCTGACACTGCCGGCGGTGTCGTGACGGCCGGGCAGCGCCGTTGGTTGCCCTCATCTTCTACGCGGCGACACCGGGAGCTTTTGTCGACCTCACAGCCGACCTGGCGTGGCTAACCGGCCGCCCGCCTAGCGAATTCGCGCTCGATCAGCACCTGAGCGCCCCAGCCGGCTCCGACGCCGCGACGCATCTGCGAACGACCTCGGTCATCAATCAGGCCATCGGGGTACTCATCGGTCGTGGCTACACTCCGCGGCAAGCACATTCGAAATTGGACACCCAAGCTGACGGCGCGCGCACCGATCGATACGCCGCCGCGCAGTTCATCCTCGACACGCTCACGGCCGAGGACCCGACGAGTCCTTGAGCCCCCACGAGACCCGCGCGCCCGACGCTCTCCCGACACCAAACCCTGCCAGGCTCTTAACCCCCTGGCTGCACGCCCGCAATCCCCACGGCCGCAACGGACTCGGCACCCCACCACCGCTACTTGTGTGGCTGACCTGTCAGGTCAGCCACAATCTGGCCGAGGGTACCCGAGGGGTGTAGCGTTAAGGTTGCTGAGTCGTTCAGCCGGTACGGAACAGGTTTGGCTGTACGCCGCCGAACTTGATGAGCAATCGCTCGAGCCGCACATTCTGAGTCAATCCTTTGCGGTCAGAAAGCATGATGCCGGGAATGCTCGGCCGTGCACCGAAAGACGCGCTGTCTGGGCGGGGCACCACCAAATCGCTTGAGCACCAAGCTAAATGGCGCACTCCGAAACTGACCCGACCATCCTCCTCCCACGTATTTACAGAAACTAGGTACACGTCATGATCGGTCTCGGAATCCTCCTCATCGTCCTCGGGCTCCTCCTCCCTGCCCTCCTTCCTGCCTTCGCCTACGCCCATCTTTGCTTGGTCATCGGCGTCATCCTGCTCGTCGTCGGCCTGCTGCTGATGCTGATGGGACGGAGCGGGCACGCCGTCGGCGGCCGCCGCCACTATTACTGACCGGCCCGATGTGCTACTCGGCTCGGCCAGCAGGGCTGGCCGGGCCGGGTGATACGAACCCGAAAGAAAGCAGGACAATGGCGATCACTGACGTCCCAGCCTTCGCTCACCTGACCGACGCCGACATCGAGAACCTGGCCGTTGAGCTGGATGCGATCCGGCTGGATATCGAGGACTCCCTTGGTGAGCGCGACGCGCGCTACATCCGCCGCACCATCGCCGCGCAACGCGCTGTGGATCTCGCCGGCCGACTAATGTTGGCCGGGAGCTCGAAACGCCCGGCATGGTGGGCGGGAACGGTGACGCTCGGCGTGGCCAAGATCATCGAGAACATGGAGATCGGCCACAACGTCATGCACGGCCAGTGGGACTGGATGAACGACCCCGAGATTCACTCCTCGACGTGGGAGTGGGACATGAGCGGGGTGTCGAAACACTGGAAAGCCACCCATAACTTTCAGCACCACAAGTACACCAACATCCTCGGTATGGACGACGACGTGGGTTACAGCACCCTGCGGGTCACCCGTGACCAGCCCTGGAAGGGCTACAACCTCGGCAACCTGCTCTTCAACACCATCCTCGCGCTCGGTTTCGAGTGGGGAATTGGCTTGCAGCCCATCGAATTCGGCAAACTCCTCGAAAAGGGCCCGGGCCGCGAAATAACCCTGGAGCAGATCCGCGAATTCTCCACCAAAGCCGGACGGCAACTGATCAAGGACTACGTCGCGTTCCCGGCGTTGACCTCGGTGTCGCCGGCGGCGACCTTCACATCGACGCTGAAGGCCAACATCGTGGCCAACGTGATCCGCAACATCTGGACCGACGCTGTGATCTTCTGTGGGCACTTCCCAGATGGCGCTGAGAAGTTCGCCAAGACCGACATGGCGGGCGAGTCCAAGGGGCAGTGGTACTTGCGCCAGATGCTGGGCAGTGCCAACTTTGACGCCGGTCCGGCGATGCGGTTCATGAGCGGCAACCTTTGCTACCAGATCGAGCATCACCTGTACCCCGATATACCGAGCAATCGGCTGCACGAGATATCGCTGCGCGTGCAAGAGGTGTGCGACAAGTACGACTTGCCTTACACCACAGGCTCATTCCTGGTTCAGTGCGCCAAGACGTGGCGCACCATCGCCAAGCTGTCACTACCCGACCGCTACTTGCGCGACACCGCCGACAACGCCCCGGAGACCCGCAGCGAGCGAATGTTCACCGAACTTCAGCCCGGCTTCGGCGGCACCGACCTGGCAACAGGACGCCGCCGCGGGCTCAAGACGGCCATCGCGGTGGTCCGGCAATGGCGCCGCGACCAGCGCTGATAAGCGCGATCTACTGGTCAGTAACCTACGGGACCGTAGGTTGCGTTATCATTGGCTAATAGCAGGCCGGCATGCCAGAACACTTTTGGACGGAGACCAGTTCACGTGACCGAGATGCGCTATCTCGATTTGCACGGCGAGCGTATTGCCTATCGGGACGCAGGGGCCGGCGAAGCTCTGCTGTTGATACATGGGATGGCGGGAAGTTCGGCGACCTGGCGAGCGGTCATCCCTGAGTTGGCGAAAAAGTATCGAGTGGTGGCACCGGACCTGCTGGGGCACGGTGAATCGGCCAAGCCGCGCGGTGACTACTCGTTGGGTGCGTTCGCGGCGTGGCTGCGTGATCTGCTCGATGAGCTAGGCATCAGCCAGGCGACGGTGATCGGTCAATCACTCGGTGGCGGTGTGGCCATGCAGTTCACCTATCAGCATCGCGACTACTGCCGGCGCCTGGTTCTCATCAGCAGCGGTGGCCTCGGCCCCGACCTGAACTGGATATTGCGGATCCTCTCGGCACCCGGAGCCGAGTTGGTGCTGCCGGTGGTCGCTCCGCAGCCGGTGTTGAACGTCGGCAACAGGCTCGGGTCGTGGCTCACCTCGGCCGGAATCCAGTCGCCGCGCGCCGGCGAAATGTGGAGCGCCTATTGCTCATTGTCGGATCGACCAACTCGACAAGCATTCCTACGTACGTTGCGCTCGGTGGTGGACTACCGCGGCCAGGCGGTCAGCGCACTTGGCAAGATCCATGTCAGTTACGGACTGCCCACCTTGTTGATCTGGGGCGACCAGGACCGGATCATTCCTGTCTCCCATGGCTACGCCGCTCACGATGCTGTCCCGGGTAGTCGACTTGAAGTGCTCGCCGGCGTCGGGCACTTCCCGCATGTCGAATCCCCGAATACGGTGGTGGACATCGTTGACGATTTCATCGCCACGACACGGCGGGATGTCGATCTGACGAGTCGGCAAACTGGTCAGAAGGCTCGCCCAGCAGCGAGAACGAGCGGCTCGGATTACTGATCGTCGGGTCCGGCGACATCTGCGCGGCGATCCGCGTCGGCTGGTCTTGACAATTGCTTCCGCGGGGTGAAGCGTCAACTGGGTTGAGAATCTCAACCAGTTCGGAATGGGTTCAGCCGTCCGCCGCTGTCCTCGCAAGAGCGTTAGCTCACGCCGAACACATCGGTGACAACCCACATCGGGGATCACCATGAATGCTCGTCCTCATACCTCTATCTCGCCGGTCGGCGACTTCTTTTCCCAGCCATCGGAGAGTCGCACCACACGACTAGCCCATCGGCGACTGAATTCATCGGTAGCCGTCATCAGCGCCCGCGGCCACATCGATGCATCCAACGCTGACACTCTGACCGAATACACCCTGGGGCAGCTGACGGGTTGCCACGGATTGATCGTCGATCTGAGCGGCGTGGATTTCTTTGCAATCGAGGGTTTCTCGGCGCTGCACAGGGTCTCCGTTTGCTGCGCACACCCGGGCATAGGCTGGGCATTAGTAACCAGCGAGCCAGTCTCCCGGGTGCTGAAGATCGGCGACCCGCAGGGTTTGCTACCGGCCGCAAGCACCGTCGATGCGGCGATGGCGATCATCCAAGGACAGCCCCACCGGCCAGCACTCCCCTCGCAAGCCGCAGAGACGCCGGACAATACGCGAGATGCCAACGCACGGTGTGCTTAGTCTGCGGCCGTATGGGCCATCCACTCGGCGCTGCCCTCTGGCACCACGCCGCGGCGTCTGACCGAGTTGAAGACGGAAGGGCCGAAGCAAGCCTGTCGCGCCGTCAGCCATGGTCTGCGACCGTAGCCGACCAGCAGTCCACCGGATGCCAGACAGGCGAACGAGCGAGTGAAATGGGCGACGCCGATCGCATCGAAGGCGGCGTCCACGCCAGCGCGGCCTTTGCGTGCGTTGGGTTGTGCGGCGGTGAGCTTGCGCGCTGCTTTTACGAAGTCGCCGTCGCGATAGTCGATTGCCTTGGCGCCAAAGCTTTCGACCACGGCCATGTTGGCGGCGGAGCAGGTACCGATGGCGTTCAGACCAAAGTGCCGCGCCAGATCGAGCAGTGCTGTGCCGACCGTGCCCGAGGCCCCGATCGCAAGGATCGTGGCACCTGGGGGCATCTGGCGGTAGCGGGTGAGCATCTGGAAGGCGGTTAAGTAAGCCAACGGGATACAGACCGCCTCGGCCGGGTCGACGCCATCGGGGACGGGCACCAGGAAACGCGCCGGCCGGATTGCGTACTGGGGTTATGGCTTGCGCATGCGGTGTTATTGCCGCGCCATCGCGATCGTGAGCCGGTCCTCGGCTTTGATGAGGTGGTCGTGATTGTCGTCTCCGATGTCGATCTGCACCCAGTCGATCTGACCGGAGAACTTGTTGCCGGTGGGACCGTAGTCCGGGGATGCGGGTGAGCCGGTGTCCGCACCGACGTCGCAAGCCTCGTCGGCGGAGTAGATCATCGGCTGCGTCCGTTCGACGCGGCCCTGGCCCACAGATTTGCCGTCATAGTAGAGGGTGACGTCGCCGCCTTTGCCCAGGCCGCCGCCGTCGTACTTGAATTCCATTCGCAACTGGTGCTTCCCGGCTGGAATGGGTTCGCCCGCGGCGACCATGAAATGGTCGATACCCAGGAAGTTGTAGCAATATTTGAGCCTGCCCTCGAACGCATACAGCGACCAGCCGCCCACCAGGCCGCCCTGGGTGATGATGACGCCGGTAGCGCCAGATTCCGGCACGGTGATGTCGGCGGTCACCGAATAGGACTTGTTCTTCAGGGTGAGCACGCAGTTCTCGCTGACCCGCATCCCGGGAAACAGCAGCTGACTGTTCCCACGGATCAGTTGGGGGCGCCCGGCCATATCGGGGTTGAAGCGCTCGAAAGTCCGATCATCAAGGGGCACAACGTTGTATTTGACCGCCTCGATGAGCCACAGGCGCTGCATCTCGGCCAGCTTCTGCGGGTTCTCCTTGACCAGGTCGTGTGCCTGTGTCCAGTCGTCGGGTCCGTACAACTCCCAGACGTCGTCGTCGAACGCCGGCGGCGCCTCGGTGGTCCACGGGGTGCGGTGCTTGGTCACCGCAGTCCAGCCTTTGTGGTAAATGCCGCGGTTGCCGAGTATCTCGAAGTATTGGACGTCGTGGTGCTCGGGCGCATCGGCGTCTCGCAGGGTGGGCAGCATGCTGACGCCTTCCAGCGGCGCCTGGGTAATGCTGTTCACCACGGTGGGCTCGGGCAGTCCGGCCGCTTCGAGGATGGTCTTGGCGACGTCGATGATGTGGTGAAACTGGCTGCGGATCTTGCCTTTGTCAGCCAAGCCGTTGGGCCAGTGCACGATGGTGCCGTTGCGGGTGCCGCCCCAGTGTGAGGCCACCTGCTTGGTCCACTGATACGGCGTGCACAGGGCGTGCGCCCAGCCGACGGCGTAATGGTTGTAGGCCTTCGGCGTGCCGAAGTCATCGATCTTGGACAGCAGGAACTCGGTTGTCTCGATCTCTGGCATACCGTTCAGCATGGCCATCTCGTTGAAGGAGCCGTTCAAGGTTCCTTCGGCCGAGGCGCCGTTGTCGCCGATGATGTAGTAGATCAGCGTGTCCTCGAGCACCCCTAAGTCGTCCAGGGTGTCGACGAGGCGGCCAACCTCGTGGTCGGTCTGCTCGAGGAAGCCGGCGTAGAGCTCCATCTCGCGGGCCAGCACAGGCTTCAGGTCAGCAGGCATGTCATCCCAGGCCGGGATCTCGTCGTGGCGTCTGGTCAACTCCGCGTCCGCGGGCACGACACCCAATTCCTTCTGGCGGGCAATGATCTGCTCGCGCAACGTATCCCAACCGCCGTCGAATTTGCCTTTGTACTTGTCCGACCACTCCTTGGGCACGTGGTGCGGCGCGTGGGTGGCGCCGGGGGCCCAATACATGAAGAACGGCTTGTCGGGCACCAGTGCCTTCTGCTGGCGCACCCAGGTGATGGCGCGGTCGGCGAGATCTTCGGTCAGCGTGTAGCCCTCTTCGGGTGACTTCGGAGGTTCTATCGGCGATGTGCCCTCGTAGAGTCCCGGGTAATACTGGTTGGCCTCGGCACCGACGAAGCCATAGAAGTATTCGAAGCCCGAGCCGGTGGGCCACTGGTTGAACGGCCCCACGGGCGAGACTTCCCAGACCGGCACTTCGTGGCACTTGCCGAACTGCGCCGTCGAATAACCATTGAGCATAAGGGTTTCGGCGATGGGCGCCTTGTCCTTGGGCCGCACGCTGCTGTTGCCCGGCGCCGACGTGGCAATCTCGGTGATGCCGCCCATCCCCACCGAGTGGTGATTACGCCCGGTCAGCAATGCCTGCCGGGTGGGCGAACACAGCGCAGTGGTGTGAAAGCGGTTCAGCTTCAACCCGCCCGCGGCTAGCCGCTCGGCCGTCGGCGTATTGCACGGGCCGCCGAAAGCCGACGATCCACCAAAGCCCACATCGTCGAGCATCACGACAAGAACGTTCGGTGCGCCTTTAGGCGGGCGCAGTGCGGTGATCGGCGGATAGGTGGTGTCCGGGTCCTTGGCGTCATACGTCGTCAGACCGACATGCTTGGCGTCCGGGATGGGCAGGATGTCCCGCCGCACCTGGCCCTGCTCAGGTGCGGCGCCAGCCTCGTCGTCAGACGCAGCGGGCTTGTGGCCGTTGGGTTGTGCTGATGACTCAGCCATAATGGACCTCTCGTGGAGTTTCGTCCGGACTGCTGGTGTCAGGTGCTGCTCAGCACCTCGAAAAGCCACCTGGCGCAATAGTTTCGAGCTACCCAAGGCGGCCAAGACGATCGATGGCGGTGGACGGCACGGCCGCCATCTGGGCGGCTTGGCTTTGAGCCCGTCTGTCTGGGCCCAAGACTTCACCCTAGGCTGTCTGACTCACCGGCAATACCCGGTTGATGACAAAACATCCGCAATTTGCCGAATCGATACCTATCGCGCGCATTCGCATTCAGATCGCGCTGCCGCCGAACGGATAACCAGTCGCGGCCGGGTGAAGCCGGTTACCTCCTCTAGAGCCTAAAGGCCACGAGGGCCAGCGCGATGGCACCCAAACCGGCGATGAAGGCGGCCATGATGCTTGCTATGGAGTAGGGCATGGGTCCAACGTCTGCCCCTAGTGCCTTCATCTCCTGGCGATGCTGAATCCACGCCAGCGTTAAGCCCGTAAGGCCCACCAGGATCATCACCATCCCGAAGATCCAGGGACTTAGGATCGGTTGGCGACGCCGCTCACTCGTTGCGAGATACTCGAAAAATTTGAAGATTGTGAAACCAAAAGCGATCAAAGACGTACTCGTTCGGATCCAGGCCATCAGGGTTCGTTCCAGAGCCAAGCGGGTGCGTTGCACCGCGAGACGAGTGGAGGCGTCGACAGGTTGCTCTGCCACTGTCCAGCCTTTCCGTTTAGGCGATGCCACCCTTTGGCCGAGATCGCTCCGGCTTTGGTTAAGGAACGGTACAACGTCGTTGAGGGTGCCATTCGGAAGCCTAAGGGGGCCAGAGGGGGTGTCCATTATTGGTTGGAAAGTACAGGCGCCGTCGATAACTACTTCACTGATCTGACCCCGGCTGGCTGATCCAGGTCGAATGAGTTGGCTAGTTGCAGCCGCCGACGTCGACATGCCGGCCGCCCACATCGGCGCAGGCGGTCGCATCGGGAGCCGGTGGTGGTGGCGGCGGCGGAGGCGGAACGTCCTGCGGTGGAGGCGGAACGTCCTCCGGTGGAGGGGGCGCGTCGTATACCGCCGCGCCGGGGTCGGTGCACCCGCCAACGTCGACGTGTCGGCCCCCTACATCTCCACACACGTCTGCCCTGCTGACCCCGGGCGTCCCGATGACGATCGCCGCGGGAATCAGCGCGAGCGTCATGACGACTCCGAGGGCCGCAGTCCAAGACCGCATCCAGTAACTCATTGCCTCAACGTAACTCATTTGCCTCAACGTAACTCATTTGCCTCAACTCCTCATCGTCACGGCCGCCGGCGACGCGTATCACGTTGAGACTGATGAGGCGAAGGTGGGGGCCGAAGTATGTCCGCAGTCGGGCAGCGAACATGCTGCTTATGCAGTCTTTGGTGTATGTACATTTGGCGCCGCCGACTTCGACTGTCCCCAGAGGCTTTCGTCCCCTGGCCGGTGACTTTCGCCTCCTTGTGAGGCAGTGCGCGGCCGGACCAGCATGGGTGGGGCGCTTTCGCATCGAGGGGCGGGACTAGTGGTGTGGGTGCTGCTTATGCGGGTGCACGGTTTTGCGTACGCTCATGACGAAGCCTCGAGCAGCGTAGAAGGCGGTCATCACCGCAAGCAGGATTAACACGATGAACATCGGCAGCCAGTTAGTCCCGCTGTGGGACACATTCCACCAGATGACGGCGAACAGCACGAGGCAGACAAACAGCACCACGTCGCGCCAGTTGCCCTGGTAGCCGCTGGCCTCCTGACGTAGCGAGCGGCTGCGGTCGGTGGCAGCGATGAGGTCATCGATGCGCACGTCGATTGTGCGCTGCAGTTCGGCCCGACGCGCGGTCTGCTCCGGCGGAATACCCTTCAGCAGGTCCTGATCCTGCTTGATGAGCCCGCGAAAGTCCGGAGCCTTGAGCGGACCGTTCAATTGGCCGGCCGCCGTTGCCAGCAGCGCCCCAGCTGCGATCGGAACCGTGCCCAAAGCAAGTCCGGCCAGACCAGACGTACGCCCATCTCCTCCGTCACTTCATCAGCACCGCACCCATCAGACCACGACCTTGACCGCGGCGGCCTCGACCACCGTCACATCGATGGGCGCGGCCGCACCGACTTTGTGCGCATGGGGGCACCGGAGCCGGGACGAAGCGACGGGCGAAAGCGGCATTATCCGTTCACAACTCGCACTCACCGTGCGAATAGCAACGCACAATAAGGACCTTGCACAGTCGCGCTCACTCGACGGCAGCACGCTGCTCGTCGATATAGCCCGCGCGGAACAAAATCAGTGCGCTCACGACCAGTACCCAGACGGGGAATGCCAATGTCACCCACATAGAGACGTCGCCCGCGATGAGTAACCCGAGCGCCACGAGATAGCTGACGGCGACGAGCCACCGCGGCATCAGACCGGTCTTGAGCCAAATGGTGGCCAGCGACATCATGAACACCGCCGCCATCCGGATCGCGTAGGTCTTGGCGGCCGACAGCAGGATCATCTTGCCGAACGCGGTCACCGCGACATGCGCTGCGGTATCGGTGACGCCCGCATTGGTAGCCACCAGTGCGGCGGCGACCGCGGTCGAGACGAACATCATCGCCAAAAACAGCAGACCGCTGCCTAAAAGCACCGATGCGAAGAACCGATCCTCGTAGCGCCCAAGGTTGTCCCGCACGACGCCGATGAACCACAGGAAGGTGATGCCGGCGAACGGCATCAGCTTCGTCGCCGTTGAAATGCCGTCTTTTTGGGAGTCGAGCCATTCCGCCGATTCACCCACTCCTTCTGGCATCTTCACGCGGATCAGGATCAGCGTGGCGCCGAAAAGCAGGGCGAACAGAACCCCGGCCATCGCGGCCGCTCGCGGCGTCGTCAATTGATGCAGGTTTGGCCCGGCCGCGTGGGCGGGACCGTTGGGGGTGGACACCGCGTCATCGTGTCAGACCCGCCGCGCTCGTATGCGATTTCAGGTCCGGTCTGCATGCTCACACCATTATTCGGCATCCGGTGGGCTCTCGGGTGGCGTGTCGTCTTCTTGCTGGCAGAGTCGAATCCCCGGCGCGGCGGTGAGACTGTGCAGGACCAGACTGAGCGTGACGATCACAACCACGGCCTGCGTGATCAACGTGCCGTGTTTTATCTCGCCTTCCCCGATCACGATCAGGCCAAGCACCAGTGTTCCAATTCCCCGGGGGCCGAACCACCCCATGAACAGTTTGCTGCGCCTGGGCAAACCGCTACCAGCCAATGCAATTGCGAGTGATGCGATACGTGTCACGATCAATGCAAGAGCTGCGAAAACAACGACCCGCCAACCAGCGTCACGCCAGGCCGGCACGACTGCCACGGCGCCGAAAAGCGCGAACACCAGCAGTTCGAGAAGTTGACCGGCCGCGTCGGAGACCTGTGTCGCCGCCGCCTGGGTACCGCTGAGACGCGAAACCACTGCGTAGGCCAACCCGCCGACGAAGGCGGTGACAAACCCGCTGGCGTGCAACCGCTCGCCCAGCCCGAAGCAGACGAGCGCGAGCGCCAGGGTCGCCAGCTGCGCCCAGGTGTCACTCATCCACCCGCGGGCGCTGGATCGTGCGATCAGCACGCCGCCGATCACGCCCACGAGCACACCGACCGCCAGCGAGGCGAACTCGCTACGTAATGCGAACCAGGCCCAGTGGACCGTAGCGTGATCGGTCTGCTCGGAGGCGAGCGCCAGTGCGGCCAGCAAAGCGGCCAGCGCGACACCGTCATAAAGGCCGCTCTCAATCGAGAGCGCACGACGGACACGCTCGGGGATGCGCCGATCCTCGAGCAGGGCGTCCACCAACGCCACCTCGGTGGGCGCGACGATCACGGCCAGGCACACCGCTTCCCAAAACGGCAGCACCGGCAGCACAGAGACGGCGATCGCCGTGTTGAGGGCGATCGTCACCGGTATCCCTATCCCCAACAGGCGCATCGGCAGATGGCCCCGCCGAAAGACAGGCCGCTGGTTCAGCGTGCAGGCTTGGTTGAACAGAATTACCGTCAGCGCCAGCTCCGAAAGGACCGTGAAACCCTTCGCGTCGGCCCTCGCCCCGATCGACCCTAAGCACGACGGGCCGAGAACTATTCCGAGAACGACGAATATCAGCGCGGGCGCCAAGTACCAGCGTCGCACCAGCCCGGAGATGGCGGCGTAGCAGAGCACTAAAACCGTCAGGACGAGCGCGGTCTGACTGTGCATTCTCGGCTCCTGCCTCGGCGTCGGCTCCATACTGACACTCGACGAAACGCCTCCGGGGTCCTGGTCTGCGGGGTCGCCTCACTCCGTCCCATACTCAGTATTCGCCGCGCACCACCAAGGGTGAGATATGAACGCCCACTGCAGGATTCGTCATTGACGGGAGGCTTCGACCGGTCGCTGAACTCGATGTCTCCGATACCCATTGCCGGGCCGTGGGATTGGCGCTCGGCGCTGATGCTCTCAAGGTTTGCTCGTTGCGGTCTCTTTCGAATTGTCGTTCGCCACAATGTCTTGTTTTGTTGTGCTTAGCTAGCGGTATCGATAGCCGTTCGGACGGTGCATGACAAGGAGCAAGCATGATGCTGTTAAGGCAGGCCGTGCGTAGCGCACTGGTGGGAGCGATCGGTACTTCGGCGATGGCCGGTGCGATGCTGTTGGGAGGCGCCTCGTCGGCGTTTGCCGATCCCGCGCCCGCACCGCCACCTCCGGCGCCCGGGTGCACCGCGGCCGACCTGGCGCAGGCGTCGGGCACCGTCGGGACCGCGATGGCGGACTATATGTTCAGCCACCCGGACGTCAACAACTTCTTCACCGGCCTTCGTGGGCAGCCGAACGACGAGATTCGCGGCGACGTCCAGAATTACATGAACGCCAACCCTCAGGTTGAGTCCGAAATCAAAGGGATCCGCCAACCCCTTACCGACCTGAGCGATCGCTGCGATTACCACCCTAATCTGGGTCAATAGTCACCTGGTGCCGTGACGCCCGAAACATCACCTTCGATACAGACAAGCCGGTCACGCCGGTAAGGAGACGAGCAAGATGAGTCATTGGTTGCGGTCAAGGACTATCACGGTGGCGACCACCTTGGCGTTCGCGGCCGTCTCCGGGGCGGTCGCCATCATCCCTGGACCCGGGGTCGCCAACGCCGACGTCTGTGCAAGCGCCGGCCGCCGGGTATCGGTGAGTGGCTGCGCCAACCTCGCCGACGCCGTTGCGCCGTACGCGCCGCCGCCGGCGTACTACGCCCCCATGCCAGACGACCCACCGCCGCCGCCGAACGTCACCGGATGTGTGGGCTACAACGGTCGGTGGGTCAACGCCTCCGGGTGCCATTAACGCCCACACCGTTGCCGGTTTTCACGTTGATTAGATTCGCGCGCGGGGTTGTTGCTTGGGCACCCGGCTTGACCGGGATCGCTGCCATCGCACGCTCGGCCATCGCCGTGATCGTGAGGCTCGGATTCACTCCGGGATTGGCAGGGATGACCGCTCCGTCGCAGATCAGCAGGTTCTGGTAGCCGAACACTCGGTGCTCACGGTCGACAACGCCATGCTCGGGGCCGTGTGCAGCTACTGCACCGCCCAGTATGTGTGCGGTGATCGGCATGTTGAACAGCGCTTCGGTCAGCCAACTTTGCGCTGTCCCCCCGGTCCGGTCGGCGAGTCGCCGAGCGAAGTCATTGGCCACCGGCAGGAAGGTGGGCGTCGGGTGGTCCGGATCCTGGCGCGTGGTGAGCCGCAGCCGCCGGCCCAGTATCCGCCGCTTCGGCACCAACGACAGCGATGTGTCGGTGGTCTGCATGACGCCCGTAATGAGCGACCGTTGGGACCACCCGCGCGGATTGGTCACGCGGACAAACCGAATCGGGTGCCGCAGGATCTGGGCGAGCAACTTCAGCGGGCGGGTGAGTCTGGTGCCATCGCCGGTCAGCAATGTGAACATCAGACCCATCGCATTACCCCCGGCCCCGTATGTGACTGCTTCGACGTGGCTGTCCCCGGTCGGGTGCACGCTCGAGGTAATCGACACGCTGCGACCCCATCCGCGGTCGTCCGGTGTGGTGACCGCGGTCATCGCCTCGCTGTTGGTGCGGACCAACTGACCGAGCCGATCGGAGATCCCCGGTAGCGCCCCGTCCCTTTTACATTGCGCGAGTAGCTGATTGGTGCCCAGCGCACCGGCGGCCACGACTACACCACGCGCCGTCTGCGTGCGGCGGTCCTTGCGGATCCAGGCCCCGGTGCGTTCGCTGCTCACGGCGTACCCCTCTGAACCATCGGGTGCCCCGAGCGGCCGGATCGAGGTGACCGTGCGCTCGGGCTCGATCCGCACCCCGAGATGCTCGGCGAACCACAGATAGTTCTTCGGCAGGGTGTTCTTGGCGTTTTTGCGGCAGCCCAACAGACACAACCCGCATTCAATGCAACCCGACCGGGCCGGACCGACGCCGCCGAAATACGGATCGGGGCGTAACACGCCAGGTTCGCCGAAGTAGACACCAACCGGGACTGGTCGGAAGGTGTCAGCTACACCTAGCTCGACGGCGATATCTTCGATGGCTTCGTCGGCGGGCGTGCGCCGTGGTTGCGTCACGACGCCGAGCATGCCCTCGGCCAATTCGTAGTACTTGTCGAGTTCCGGGGCGTCTCCGCATACCGCGCGCCAGTCCTCGAAGAACCCGTCGCCGGCGCGCCAGAGGGTCTGCGCGTAGACAAGGCTGCCGCCGCCCACGCCGCTTCCGCTGAGGACCATGACGTCCTTGAATGGCGTGACCCGCAGAATGCCCTTCAAACCCAGCTTGGGGGCGAAAATCGTCCGGCGCAGCTGCGAGAGTCGCTCGGCGAAATCATGGTCCTCGAATCTGCGCCCGGACTCCAAAACGCCAACCCGATAACCCTTCTCGGCGAGGCGCAGCGCCGATACGCTGCCGCCGAAACCGGACCCGACAATCAGGTAGTCGTAGTCGTGTGCCTGGCTCATTCATCTGCTCCGCAGCGCGTGGGAGTTGTTGGAAGTCCGGTACTCGCCGGAGAGCGGGTCCAGGTTATAGACCCCTGGGCCGGGCGCGGGTCGGCCGTCTCCGGCGAGCGCGCCTGACATCGGTCGATGCGACGTGCTGGTCGGAATGCGCTCGACAATGCGCACGACCTGCGGTCGCCGATCCGGTGGCAACTGGCCCAGCGCCGTGGAAAGGTCCTCGGCGTCGAGCGACCGCTCCGACCGCAGCGTGACGGCGGTGACCGCGAGGTCGTCGCCGTCAGCTCCCGGGACGGCGTAGGTGACGCTCATGTCGATCGCGTCGAGGATGCCGAGTGCATCTTCGACGGCGGAACCGCCGACCACGCCGTGAGCAGTGGTGACGAGCGAGTCGGCACTTCCGGCGAGCCAGTAGTCGCCGTCCTCGTCGCGGTAGAACAGGTCTCCGCTCAGTAGCCACGCGTCTCCCGGAGCGAAGAGGCCCCGATGTGGGCGCGCCGCCAGCGACATTCCCGCCTCTACCCGCGAGAGCAACATACCGATTTCCCTGGGCCGGCATTGCTCGGCGGAGCCGTCGGCGCGAAGGGCCAGCTTTTGGGTCCTTTCCTCGATGCGGGCGATGCGTAGCTCGGGACTGCCCGGAAGCGGGGTGCCCATGCAGCCAACCTTTACGCCGGGCATGTTGACCAGGATCGCGTCGGTCTGCGAGGACGCGTAGTACTCCACTACGCGTACCGGAGCAAATCGTTCAACGACCCTGTGCCACAGTCCAACCGGCATACCCGAGCCGATGAATGTGCGGATCGTGTGGTGCTGCTCACCGGGATGCGGTGGCGCCTCTACGAGTTCACGCAGTTGTGTCCAGGTATAGGACACGACGGTCACGCCGTAGCGTCGGGCCTCATTCCAGAACGTGTCGGGATCCAATCGGCTGGCCATCGAAAAGCGGGCACCGCTGGCGACGGCACCGCCCAGGGACATCAACAGGCCCGACGGGTGGTGAATCGGGTTGACGCTGAAGACCGTATCGTGCGGTCCGAGTTCAGCCGAGGCCGCGGTTCCGAAGGCGGCCCGGGCCCAGCGGGCATTGGTGATCATTCGCGCCCTGGTCAAGGGGCCGTCCCCGGTGAACAAGACAAAGGCAGTCTCGCGCGCCAGGCCGGGATTGGGTCGGTACCAGGTCGGGGGGATGACGTCGGCCGGATCGATGCGCTCGAGGTCGATCACTCCGTCGACGCCGAGATCGCGTTGTCCTCCCCCACCGCCGAGCACGAACACCTCGGCGTCGGTCTGCACGCGGACGGCCTCCACGTGTTCCGGGTCAGTCACGATGCGCGCGGCGCCACCAAGTTTGATCTCCTCAGTGAGGGAACCGTAGGGCCGTAACAACACGACCACCGCCCCGATCCGGTTGAGTGCGGCGACGGCGATGAGCATGCTGGGTCGGGTATCCATCAGGACCCCAACCGATTCGCCCTGGCGCACGCCGACCGACAACAGTCCCGCCACCACAGCGTCGATGCGTTGCCTCAACGCTCCGTGAGTGTAGGCGCGATCCTCCCACAGGAACCCAACCGCACCGGGGTGGGCTTCGGCGCGTTCGTCGAGGAGGCGGCCGAGAGACACCCGCGTCTCGGGGCGCACCAACTCCAGGCGCAGGAGCCGCGGCAGAGTGGTGGTGGCGCCCGCCGCGAGGGCCCACGTCGCGTCGAGCGTCGACGCGCCCAAACGCCAGCCGGCCTGAAATCCCTTACCCACCGCGGAGATCAGCGGATTGCGTCTTCCGCTGCCCGCAGCGACCTTGGACTGTTCGGTGACCATCGGCTTGATGATCTCCGGCATGCCGGTGCCGTTGTCGAGATGCAATGCCCAGGCGGCGACCAGCGGCCAGGTGCCGTTTGTTGCCGCCGAACCCACGACGATGCCAAGGTGTCCGACCGGCATTGCGACCTCGTGGATGTCGGCACGCGGAGCCGCGCGGCCGATCGCCCGGACCGCCTCGGGCTGTCCGATCTTGTCGTTCTCGCCGACAAAGCACAGGACGGGCTTGTCGATGTCGGCCAGCGCCAGCGGTCGCCCGTCGATGACCATGCCGCCAGACAGCATCCGGTTCTGCGCGATGAACTGCCTCAGCGCATCGGCCAGCGCTGGAGCCGGCCAGGCTATCCAGCCTTCGGATTCGATAAAGCGCCGCTGGCGCTCGTTGGGCAGCAACGCTTCGCGATCGTGCAGCTGCAGCAAGAACTGGACTCGTGACCGCACATTCTTCACCGGATCGAGCAGTCGAAAGCCTTCGCGGGTAGCCCATCCCGGCAGTCCCGTGCGGTCCAGTAACGCGGCGACCGCGTCTGCCGCGTATTCCATCACGGGTTCGGGCAACGAAAAAATCGACACCGACTTGGTATCGACCGGGCTTCCGAAGGAGATGACACTCGCCAGCCCTGCGCCGTGACGGAAGGCGGCGACGGAGTACGCGAACACTCCTCCCTGGCTGTATCCACCGAGGTGGACATCTTTGCCGGTCAGGTCCCGGACCCGGTCGACGATCTCACTGGTCGCGACGATGTGATCGGCGAGAGTGCGCTGCAGCCCACCTTGCTCATGTTCCGGTGCGCCGAAGTCGACCACCCACGGGTCGATGCCGTGCTCATGCAGCACGCTCACCGCCGACGAAGTAGAGGACACGTCGTAAACGTCGGCGACGAACATCATCGGCGGGATGAGGACCACTGCTGGTCGTCCGGTGCTGTCGCCGTCCGGAAAGTAGCGGCGCAGCCGGTACATCGGCTCCTTTGCGACGACCTCGAACGGCGAGCCTTTCTCGCCCGTCTCAAACCCGCCGTGCATGAGCAGCTGTGCCGCGTTCATTGCTACGGCACCGAGCTGGTCGGTTCGTCTGGCCAATCCCACATGTTCCATGAGGGCCGTCACTCGATGCGAGAGGTCCACGTCGATCCGTTCTATACAAACTAGTCACTGCTGACTAGATTATAAGCAAGTTAACCAGCGTCCGGCCGTTCGGTCAATAGCGATGGCGCTTTGGCCATCCGACCACCGCATACCCGCCCGTACGCAGCGACGCATATGGCACTGGAGGAGCCGCGAGCGGCCGTTGACCGGCAACCGCTTTAATGTTAGTGTTCAAAACAGTCAATTCTGACTACTTTACAGTCGGCCGCACAGCAGTCGCGACGGAAGGATCGGCAAGCAGTGGACATCGTTGATCGAGTTGCAGTCGTGACGGGCGCCGGATCGGGTTTGGGCCGGGCCACTGCCCTGTCCTTGGCGAAGGCCGGGGCGCGGGTGGCAGTCCTGGACCGTAACTCCGAGGCAGCACGAGTGGTTGCCGAAGAGGCTGGCGCGCCGGCAGTCCCGGTAACGGTGGATGTGGCTGATCGCGCCTCGGTCACCGCGGCGATTGCCGAAGTCGCGGGGACATTCGGCCGGGCCGACGTGTGCATCAACGCCGCAGGGATTCCTAACCCCGGGAAGGTGTTTGGCAAGAGTGGGCCCCTCGACATCGAACAATTTCAGCGGGTTATCGATGTGAATCTAGTGGGCGCATTCGACGTCATGCGCCAATGCGCCGACCTGATGACCCGAAACACGGACCCGGGGCTCGACGGTGAACGCGGGGTCATCATCAACGTCTCCTCCGGCGCCGCGTTCGAAGGTCAGAAGGGTCAGGCCGCTTACAGCGCAAGCAAAGCCGGCCTGATCGGCTTGATGCTTCCCGCAGCTCGCGACCTGGCTCAGTACGGCATTCGGGTGGTGACCATCGCGCCCGGTCTGTTCGATACCGGCATCTTCGCCGAAGTCGATCCCAAGGTGGTGCAAGCCCTCAGCTCAGCCGCCCTCAACCCGTCGCGACTGGGTGACCCCACCGAGTTCGCGTCTCTGGTCATGCACATCATCGAGAACAGGTACCTCAACGCGACGACACTGTCGATCGACGCCGGTGCCCGCCTACCCAATGTCTGACCTCGACTGCCACGACCGAGAGGTAACCATGACTGAGCCACAGAGCGGAATCTCCTACTCCGCGTTGATCGTTGAGGCGCTGACCCGGCACCCCGGTCGCACGGCGTTCACCCAGGACGACTGCTCCGTCTCTTACGCCGAGGCGGCCGACATGACGAGTCGCATCCGTCGGGTGCTGGAATCTAAGGGCAGCGCGAAGAGCAGCTGCGTGGGTGCACTGAGCATCAACTCCCCTGAGGTCTGGATGGTCCAGGCAGCGATCTGCCTGTCCGGTGCGATGTACACCGGGCTGCACCCAATGGGATCCGTCGACGACCACGTCGAACTGTGTCGGGATGCCGAGGTCGACATTCTCATCGTCCACCCCAAGTTCGCGGACGTCGGTGCTGCGATCGTCGCGCGGGCCCAGAACGTGAAACATCTGCTCACGTTGGGTCCGGCGGAGGTAGGCGAGGATCTGCTGGCGTTGTGCGCCCAAGTCGCGCCGGAACCGCTCACCCGCGGCGGCGCAGACGAAGAAGACATCGCCTGGCTGCAGTACACCGGAGGCACCACCGGGCGGCCCAAGGCCGCCATGATCTCCCATCGCGCGATGGTCCAGGAGGTGTATTCGCTGACCGCCTCCTGGCGACTGCCGCTTGACCCGCGCACCCTCATCGCGACTCCGATCACCCACGCCGGCGTTCTGCCGATCCTCCCCACGCTGCTGCGTGGCGGCACCGTCGTTCTCCAAGCGGGCTTCGATGCCGAGCAGTGGCTTGCCGCGGTGCAAGCCCATCGCATCAACTACGTCTTCACCATCCCCACCGTGCTGTACGCGTTGCTCGATCACGGCGGTCTGGACCGGTTCGACGTGAGCTCGCTGGAAACCGTCGTTTACGGTGCGTCGCCGATGTCGCCTTCCCGCATCGACGAGGCGCAAACGGCGTTCGGCCCGACCCTGTTACAGGGGTACGGCCAGACGGAGTGCGTCGGCATGGCCACCAGTTTGTGGCCCTCCGAACATGATCCGGCGAACTGGACTTCCTGCGGTCGCGCGGTCGCCGGAGCGGTCGTCGACGTCCTCGACGAGGACGGGCAGCCAGTGCCTAACGGAACGATCGGCGAACTCTGCGTGCGATCGCGAGCCGTGATGTCCGGGTACTGGAAGCGACCCGAAGAGACCGCCGAGGTCCTGCGCAACGGCTGGCTTCGAACCGGGGACATGGCCTTCCGCAGCGAAACCGGCTTCTTCCACATCGTGGACCGCAAGAAGGACATGGTGATCTCCGGTGGCTTCAACGTCTATCCCCGCGAGATCGAAGACGTTCTCGCCGACGATCCATCGGTGTCGATGGCCGCGGTGATCGGCGTACCCGATCCGAAATGGGGTGAGGCGGTCAAGGCGTTTGTCGTGGCCCGGCCCGGCGCCACACCGGACACCGCAGCTTTGATGGCGAGCGTGAGACAGCGAAAAGGTCCGCACTATGCCCCGAAGTCCATCGAGGTCGTCGACCAACTTCCGCTGACGAAAGTCGGCAAGATCGACAAGAAGGTTCTTCGCGCCACCTATTGGGCGGACCTCGAGCGGGCGGTCAACTGACATGACCGACACGGCCCTATCTCCCACCCTCGCGAAACACCGCGCGGGAGCAGTCGTTTGGCTACGGATGCAACGTCCGGCCGCGATGAACGCCATCAACCCAGGCCTGCTGGACGAATTGAACGTGGCGCTGGACGCGATCGAATCCGACGAATCCGTTCGGGTGGTTGTTTTGACGGGCACCGGCCGGGCATTCTGCGCGGGCGCTGACCTGAAGGCCATCGCTAACGCGGCCGGCGAGATCGATCCGAGCCAGGTTGTCGAATTCGTCTCCTACGCCGGCCGGACCATCGAGCGGCTTGCCGCGCTTGCCCAACCGGTGATCGCGGGTGTCAACGGATTGGCGCTGGCCGGCGGACTCGAGCTGCTGCTCGCCAGCGACATCGTGGTGGCTTCGAGCGCAGCACGCATCGGTGATGCGCACGCGAACTACGGACTGATTCCCGGCGGCGGCGGCTCGGTTCGGCTGGCCCGGGTCGTTGGCACACACATGGCGAAATACCTGGCCTTCACCGGCGCTCACTTCCCCCCGTCGTCGCCGGTGCTCGCGGGACTAGTCAGCGAGATCGTCGATCCGGAACATCTCGAGAGCCGGCTAGCCGAACTCGCCACCACCTTGGCCGACAAGAGCCCGCGGGGCCTGCGTCGCATGAAACGTCTGATCAACGACGCACCCGATCTATCTCTTCGGGACGCGCTCGCGGCCGAGCAGCAGGCTCTTCGCGAGCAGTGCCGCTCAGCGGACTTCGCCGAGGGAATCGCGGCGTTCGCTGCCCGGCGCACACCTATCTACGAAGGCCGATAAGGAGTTCGACTGTGCACACCACAATGCCCTTCACGCTCGGCGAAGACCACCTCGCCTTCCAGCAGTCGGTCCGGACGCTGGCCCGATCGCGCTACGCGGACTCGATGCTTGCCCGGTCGCAAAGTGAGAAGTTCCCGACCGCCGAGTTCGGTGAACTGGGCACCGCGGGGTTGCTCGGACTCTTGATCAGCGAATCGGCTGGCGGCCAGGGCGGCGACGCGCTGGCTGTCGGCATCGCTGTCGAGGAACTCGCCTATGCCGACCCCGCGATCGCGTACCTAGCGTTCGCGGCAAACGTCAGCAATGCCCTGCTCGCCGCACACGGCAGCCACGAGGTTCAGCAGCGGTGGGTTACCCGCGGTATCGCCGGCGAGGCCGTCATCTGCCTCGCGCTGACTGAACCCGGGGCGGGGTCCGACGCGGCGAATCTCTCCGCACGCGCCACCCGGGTCGAGGGCGGATGGCGGATCTCAGGTGAGAAGACCTCGATCACCCAGGCGGTGCATGCCGACGTGGCGATCGTCATCGCACAGACCGAACCGGGGTCGGGCGGCAAGGGCATCGGAATGTTCCTCGTCGACATGGACGATCTCGCGGTCACCACGCAGCCCACTCGCGATCCCGGCTTCAAACCGCTGGGCCGCGGCTCGATCTTCCTTGACAGTGTGTTCGTGCCGGACAGCCATGTACTCGGCGAGATCGGACGCGGATTCGGCATGGTGATGCACGAATTCGATTTGAGCCGAACGCTGATCGCTCTGATGAACATCGGCACCGCGCAACGGGCGCTCGACATGGCGATCGAATACTCCAAACAGCGTCAGACATTCGGCCGGCCACTGGCCGCCAACCAGGGCGTGTCGTTCGTCATCGCCGAACACAGCACCTATGTCTCGGCGGTGCGTGCGCTGGGCTATCACGCCCTCGGACTTCGGATGGCGGGACAGCCGCACACGAGTGAAGCCGCGATGCTCAAGTGGTGGGGACCGCTGGTCGCGCACAACGCGATCCGCGACTGCATCGTGCTGCACGGCCAAGTCGGCTGGTCCGATGAGATGCCGCTGCAGGCAATGCTGCGAGATGTCTCGGGATGCATGATCGGCGACGGCACACCTCAAATTCAGAAACTCGTAATAGCGCGCGAGCTTATCGGCAAGGAGGTGCTGGCGCGATGACCAATCACGAAGCTTCGCTGCGTACCGTGGTGGTGGCTGGGGTCGGAATGACCGCATTCGGTAAATTCCTCGACCGCAGCATCAAATCGCTTGTCGCCGAATCGGTTCAGGCTGCGATCAAAGATTCGGAAATGGGCGACTCGGACAAGGGCATCGAGACGATCTACTACGCGAACACCGCCTCCGGGATTCTGCAGGGTCAGCACTCCGTGCGCGGACAGCACGCCATGCGTGAGGCGGGGCTGAACGGCATTCCGCTGATCAACATCGAAAACGCCTGCGCCTCAGGGGCGACAGCGCTCAATCAGGCTTGGCTCGCGGTCGCGTCCGGCTATGTCGATGTCGCGCTGGCGGTGGGTGCCGAGAAGCTCTATCACCCCAACAAGCAGCTGACATTCGCCGCCATGGGCAGCGCGCTGGACCAGGATCGGCTCGCAGAGATCTTCGCCGAAATCGGCGTCGGCGGCAGGGACCAGTCGGTCTTCATGGATGTCTACGCGAAAGCAGCCACCGACTATATGGACCGCACCGGGGCCACCAAGGAAGACTTCGCTCGCGTTGCGGTCAAGAATCACGACCACGGTGCGCTCAATCCCAAGGCGCAGTATCGAACCCGTTTCACCCTCGACGAGGTGATGGCTGCGCGCACGATCTCCGGTCCACTAACCCTGCCGATGTGTTCGCCCATCGGCGACGGCTCTGCCGCGGTCATTGTCACCACGCCGGACATCGCGGCGCGTTGGGGCGCTGAGCCGGTCACGGTGCTGGCCACCATGACCGGCGCGTCGGAACCCGGTGTCGGCGGGGAGCTTGTTGCCGGAGTGGCGAAGCGGGCGTTCGACTGGGCCGGCATCGAGCCAGCCGAGGTTGACATGCTGGAATGCCACGACGCCACCTCGCCGGCCGAGTTGATCGTGATCGAAGAACTCGGGCTGGCCGAACCCGGCGGAGCCGTGGACATGATTCGCCAGGGCGACACCAGCATTGGGGGCAGGCTGCCGGTCAACACCAGCGGTGGCCTGGAAAGTAAAGGACACCCGATCGGAGCAAGCGGTCTCGCGCAGATCGTCGAACTCACCGAGCAACTCCGCGGCCGCTGCGGCGAGCGTCAGGTCGATGGCGCACGGATCGCCTTGGCGGAAAACGCGGGAGGCTATATGGGACCCGATGCGGCGGTGGCAGTCGTGACGATCCTCAGCGCGACATCTAGATGAATGGGCAGCGGGGAAGTGTCGCCCTGCGCCTGGTCAATCCGGTGATCCGTGCGGCGTCCCAATCGGCGTTTCGCCGATACCACGACGACCTCCACGGGATGCGCGCGTTCTTCGACCGCGCCGGCTCGGCAGCGGGGCTGCTCGACCGGCCCGCGTCGGGATGCCGGATCGTCGACGCGGAATTGGGTGGCCTGCCCACGCGCGAATTCCACCCCGCTCCCACAAAGCCCGGGCGCACCGTGCTTTACCTGCACGGTGGGGGATTCCTGATGTATCCCCGCAGCCTCTACACCGGATTCCTCTCGCGGCTGGCGAATAACCTGCGGGCCCAAGTCGTCGCTCCGGCCTACCGGTTGGCTCCTGAGCACCCGTTTCCGGCGGCCATCGACGATTGTCTACACGCCTATGAGGAATTACTGGACGCCGGGCAGGACCCGGGTCAGTTGATGATCGCGGGCGAGTCGGCCGGCGCCAACGCCGCCCTCGTCACGTTGCAGCGGGCCCGAGACGCCTGTCTTCCGATGCCCGCGGGCGCGGTCATGCTCAGCGGTGGCTTCGACTTCTCCTGGTCCAGTCCGTCGATCAACATCAATGCGGGCTGTGACACCGCACTGGGCGCGCGTGGGCTGGCCTTCCTGAAGCGTTGGTACCGACCGGATGTCGACGCGACGGACCCCCTGATTTCGCCGGTGTTCGGCGACTTCACCGGCCTGCCGCCGCTGCTGTTCCAGACCGGGCACAACGAGGTGTTGCGCGACGATTCGGTGCGCGCGACCGAGCGCGCGCGAGCGGCCGGGGTCCCGGTATGGCTCGAGGTCTTCCCCGAGGTTCCGCACGCCTGGCATCAGCTCGGAACCTGGCTTCCCGAGACGCGCGAGGCGTTGCAGCAAATAGGGCGGTTCGCCAACGCAATCCACCAATCGAGGAGCGCCTTGTGAGTATCGATCAACTGTCGCCCCCGGGTACCGAGGTCGTCGACGTGCGCAACCCCGCGACGGGTGAGCTCGTCGGAAGCGTTGCAGTGCAATCCGACGAAGCGGTGGCCGCGACCGTGGAGGAACTACGCACCCACCAGTCGTCCTGGGAGGCGCTGGGGCCGGACGCCCGCGGACTCTGGCTGCGAAAGCTGCGGAACTGGCTGCTGGACAACGAATCACGGCTCATCGATATAGTGACCGCAGAGACCGGCAAGCCCCGCATCGAGGGGGCATTCGAAATCATGGTCACCTGCGACGTGATCAACTACTACGCCGACCGGGCCCGAAAGTTCCTCGCCGCAGAGAAGTTGCGGCCGCACGGTCCGCTCACCGCCACCAAGAAACTCACCAGGGTGTACCGCCCGTATCAGGTCGTCGGAGTGATCACGCCGTGGAACTTCCCGTTACTCATTCCCGGCGTCGATGCAGTGGCGGCGCTGCTGGCCGGGGCGGCCGTCGTCGTCAAACCCTCGGAGGTCACTCCGTTGTCCGCGCGGGAACTCGCCCGCGGCTGGGAACAGATCGGTGCACCGCCAGTTCTCGCGTGTGTCACCGGTCTCGGCGCAACGGGCGCAGCAGTGGTGGACGCCGTGGACATGGTGCAGTTCACCGGTTCCACCAGGACCGGACGGGCCATCGCCGCGCGGGCGGGCGAACGATTGATTCCCTGCGGGGTCGAACTGGGTGGCAAGGACCCGGCCATCGTCTTGGCCGACGCCGATCTTTCGCGCGCCGCCAACGGCATCGCGTGGGCGGCACTGTTCAACTCGGGTCAGGCCTGCATCTCCGTGGAGCGGGTGTACGTCGAGGCGCCGGTCTATGACCGATTCGTCGCACTGCTCACCGAGCGGGTCCGGTCCATCAGGCAGGGGGCCGACAACGGTTCGTACTCAACGGATGTCGGCAGCTTGGTCACCGAGCGGCAGGTCGAAATCGTCAAGAGCCATGTCCAGGATGCAGTGGCGCGCGGGGCCACGATCGCGACCGGCGGAAAGGCGAGCGGCAGCGGCGGGTTCTTCGAACCGACCATTCTTCTCGACGTCGACCATTCGATGACCTGCATGCGCGACGAGACTTTCGGCCCCACGATCCCCGTGATGAAGGTCGCCGACGAAGAAGAGGCGATCCGGCTGGCAAACGACTCCCAGTATGGGTTATCGGCCACGGTGTGGACCAAGGACATTGGTCGCGGACGCGACATCGCGCAGCGGCTCGAGGTCGGCGCAGTGAACATCAACGACGCCTACTCGAACTTGTTCTGCTTCCCTCTACCCCAGGGCGGATGGAAAAACTCCGGCCTCGGGGCCCGACTCGGCGGCGCACAGGGCATCCGGAAGTACTGCCGTCAGCAGGCCATCACCACACCACGCGTGCCACGGATGGAGAACCAACTGCTGTGGTACCCGTACTCGCGTCGGCGTGGCCGCACGGTTGCCAGGTTGCTGCGCCTGTTTGTGGCCCGCGATGTCCGACGGCGGCTATGGCGGGCCGGTAGTCGAAACCACGGTCACGCGTCGACTGCCTCCGGGGCGAAGTAGAGGTCCGGCATCCGCCGCCACGCTTCGAGTAGCCGCTTCTCCTCCGCGCTGCCGTGCCCTGGCTTGCCGGCCGCAGCTCCCAACATCGAATTGATCACCACCATGCAGAATTCGGGGAATCGTTTGTGGCCGGCGCGCCGCTCGCCCAGCAGCGCCTTGCACAAGTCCAGGTTCGCGCGCGCGAACTCGCTTTCCAGGGGCTTCAGGTAGTCCCGCATGTCGGGATCGTGTCGGGCAGCAATGAGCAGCTCGAGGGAGGCTCCACCCAGGGGGCCGGAGACCACCTGCCAGAGCAGCGAAGCCCAGTCCTCGCCGTTGAGCGCCTCGGTGGCACGCAGCCGCGCCTCGCCGACCTTCGTGGCATACAAGCGGCGTGCCGCCGCGCTGATGAGCTCGCCCCGGGAGCCGAAATAGTGCAACAAGACCCCGCGAGAGACGCCGGCTTGCTTTTGCACCTCCAGCGTGGTGGTGGCCACGTAGCCCCGCTCGATCAGAATCGACACGGTGGCGTCAAGCAGCTTCCGTTCCGCGGCCTGACGACGCTCACGCTGACTGATCCGGACGGGCGGGGTCGCGGTCGAACTCCTTGCAGTCAAGGTGAACTCCTCACGTCGTGCGGCAAATTGACACACTACAGAAAATATCTCGCCTTCAATTATAGTCAATATTGACTAGTATTGCAGTTGGCGACGAGCGGAGAAGACATGACGACTGGTCCTTTGTCCGGTGTGAAGGTGCTCGAAATAGCCGGGATCGGACCGGGGCCCTTCTGCGGAATGCTGCTCGCGGATCTGGGTGCCGATGTGGTGCGTGTCGATCGGCCCGGTGGCGGGGGCATGCAACTCGTGCCGTGGGCCGACGACCTACTCAACCGCGGAAAACGGTCGATTGCTGTCGATCTCGCGAAGCCCGACGGCGCCGGGACGGTGCTGTCATTGGTAGAGCATGCCGACATGCTGTTCGAAGGATTCCGACCCGGAGTGGTAGAACGTCTCGGGATTGGACCCGAACCTTGCCTGCTGCGCCGACCCCAATTGGTCTATGGACGCATGACCGGGTGGGGCCAGAACGGCCCGATCGCCCATACGGCCGGACACGACATCACCTACATCGCACCCACCGGAGCGCTGCACGCAATCGGGCAAGCCGGTGGCCCCCCGCAGATCCCGCTCAACCTCCTCGGCGACTTCGCCGGCGGCAGCATGTACCTGCTGGTAGGCATGCTCGCCGCACTCGACGAGGCCCGACGAAGCGGTCGTGGCCAAGTGGTCGACGCCGCGATCGTCGATGGCAGCGCCCATCTGATGACCATGATCTACAGCTGCTTTGCGGCGGGAATCTGGTCCGATGAACGCGGCACCAACCTCGGCGATGGCGGCTCGCCGTTCTACGGCGTCTATCAGACGTCCGATGCAAAGTTCATGGCCGTCGGGGCGCTCGAACCGCAGTTCTACGCCGAGTTCCTGCGCCTGCTCGAACTCCCGTCGGATCCCGCCGCGCAGTACGACCGGCACACCTGGCCGCAGCTGCGAACTAAGATCAGCGCCGCCTTCGCCGCACGCCCTCAACAAGATTGGGCAAAGATATTCAGCGACAGCGACGCCTGCGTGGCGCCGGTACTCGGCATGGCAGATGCGCCCGGCCATCCGCAATTGGCGGCCCGCAAAACCTTTTTCGTCGGCAATGGCATAACCCAGCCGTCCCCGGCCCCACGGTTCTCGCGGACCCCGGCAGCGGTGGACAGTCCACCTTGCGTACCTGGCCAGCACACCGACGAGGTGCTCGCCGACTGGCTGAACTGAGCACTGACCGGCAGAGGTCCTGTCGTCAAGCCAAATTAGTCATTATTGACTGTTTATGGATTCACGCATCTCAATGGCATTGACCAATACATGCCGCCAACGAGGGAGCCCGGGACGTGGCGCCGGTCGGCGTTGGCGATACTAGACCGATGCCGAGCACCGATTTCCAGCCTGACCTTCGCAGAGTCGCCCGCCTCGCGCCGCGGACGCTGGTCGGCCCGCGGACGCTGAGGCTGCTTCGAGCGCTCTTACCGACGGGACGCCGCGGAACCAGTCGCGATGTCGAATCGCTCATACTGGGCTCCGGTGTCGGGGTGCGACTTCATCGCCCGACCGGCGTCGAGCAACCAGGTCCCGCGCTGTTGTGGATTCACGGCGGCGGGTACATCATCGGCACTGCGCAGCAAGACGATGCGTTGTGCCGCCGGTTCGTCCGCGAGTTGGGTGTCACCGTCGCGGCGGTCGACTATCGGCTGGCACCCGAGCATCCCTACCCCGCCCCGCTGGAGGACTGCTACTCGGCGCTGACCTGGCTGGCTGGACTGCCCGCAGTGGATCCGGCGCGGGTGGCGATCGCCGCGGCCAGTGCCGGCGGCGGGTTGGCGGCGGCGTTGGGGTTGCTGGCACGCGACCGCGGCGAGGTGACACCGACCCTGCAACTGCTGGCCTACCCGATGCTCGACGACCGCAGCAGCTCGGGGCCGAACAATCCGAACTACCGGCTGTGGGGGCCCAAGAGCAATCGCTTCGGGTGGGCGGCCTACCTCGGCAATGCCGACCCGCAGGTCGCGGTTCCGGCGCGCCGCGACGATCTGAGCGGACTTCCCCCGGCGTGGATCGGCGTCGGCACCGACGACCTGTTCCATGACGAGGACGTCGCTTACGCCGAGCGCCTCACCGCGGCCCGGGTGCCATGCCAGGTCGAGGTGATCAACGGAGCGTTCCACGGCTTCGACCTCATGGTGCCGAAAGCCGCTGTGTCACGGGCGTTCTTCAACAGCCAATGCGCGAGTCTGCGGGCCGCGCTGGCCGCCAAGGGCTGATCGGCGGCTATGCGCAGCAGCGCACCCTTCTCGACGAGCGATGAGCAGCGAGCGTTGCGCAACGCGGTCTCCGACGTACTCGCACGACATTCGGATGAAGCGCGGGTGCGGGCGCTGATGGCCACCGACACAGGTTTCGATCCGGCGGTGTGGCGCGAACTGGCGACCATGGGTCTGACCGGACTGCTGATCGGCGAAGAGCACGGCGGTGCCGGCGCGGGCCCGGTTGAAATGGGCATCGCGATGGAGGAGATGGGCCGGGCCCTGCTGGTCAGCCCGTTCCTGTCGACGGCGGTGCTGGTACCTAGCCTGCTGGCCGAGGTTGGCGACGCAGCCGAATGCGCTGCGGCGCTGCCCCGAATCGCGGCCGGGGACCTGATCGCCACCGTCGCCTTCGCCGAGAACGGCTCGGCCCGGCCGCCCACGAGGATCGCGACGTTGGCGGCCGCCATCGGTGACGCCTGGCATCTCAACGGCGACAAGCGTTTCGTGCTTGACGGGCAGTCGGCGAACGTGCTGTACGTCCTGGCCGACACCGACGACGGACCCGCCGTGTTCGCGGTGCAGGCGGATGCGCCCGGCCTGGACGTGACCCCGCTGACCACGCTGGACCTGACCCGTAAGCAATGCTGCCTGCAATTGGTCGACACTCCGGCGCGTCTGGTGGGGCGACTGGGCGCCGGCGTGGAGGCATTCACCGCGGCGCTGGACCGCTCTGCGGTGGCGCTGCTCAGCGAGCAGGCCGGCGGTACGCAGCGCGCGATGCAGATGGCCACCGACTACGCCAAGACCCGCTATCAGTTCGGTCGGGCGATCGGCAGTTTCCAGGCGGTTAAGCACATGTGCGCCGACATGCTGCTAGAGGCTGAGTCGGCAGTGTCGGCGGCGCGTTTCGTCGCCGGATCGTTCGCCGAGCAAGCACCCTCGCGCATCGCTGATCTTGCTCTGGCGCAGGCATATTGCTCGGATGCGTTCGTTTTTGTGGCGGCGACCAACATCCAGGTACACGGCGGAATCGGATTCACCTGGGAGCATCCCGCGCATCTGTATTTGCGTCGGGCGCGCAGCGACGCCCAGTTGTTGGGCAGCCCGTCGTGGCACCGCGAACGCTATCTGCAGCAGATCGGAGCTTGACATGACCGACGATGAACTTCGCGACGAGGTCCGTAACTGGCTGGCGGCCAACTGGATTCCCGGTGTCGATCGCGCTGAATGGGCCGAGCTCGTCGTCGGCGCCGGATGGGCGGTGCCCAGCTGGGAGCCGGATTGGTACGGCCGCGGTCTCTCGGACACCCAATCTCGGCTCGTTGCAGCAGAATTCGCTACGGCCGGCGCACCGGGCACCGGTCATGACCGCGCGAACCTGTTCGCCTGCACGGTGCACGACGCCGGAACCGACGAGCAGAAGCGACGACTGATTCCGCCGTCGATCTGCGGTGAGAGCAAGTGGTGTCTGCTCTACAGCGAGCCCGGTGCCGGATCCGACCTGGCCGGCCTGCGAACCCGCGCCGAACGCGACGGCGACGAGTGGGTGATCAACGGGCAGAAGGTATGGACGTCGTTCGCTGCGACCGCTGACTACGGAATGCTGGTGGCCCGAACCGATTGGGACGTGCCTAAACACCAAGGCATCAGCTTCTTCATGCTGCCGATGCGTCAACCTGGCATCGAGATTCGGCCGATCCACCAGATCACCGGTGAGTCGGAGTTCAACGAGATCTTCATCGAAGACGCCCGCGTGCCGGCCGAAAACCTTATCGGCGATCTGAACGGCGGCTGGTCGGTACTGCAGACCGCGCTTGCCTACGAGCGTCGGTTCATGGGCGATCTGGCCCGTACCGCCAGGGACAGCAGACGGCCACGAGCCGAAAAAACACATGTGCTGCTGGATTTGGCACGCGATACCGGTCGGCTCGGTGACCCCTACATTCGCCAGCAGATTGCCCGTGTCGACGCGTTGACCACGGTCAACCGCTGGAACACCCAGCGCTCGAGGGCCACTGCCGATCGCGGCGAGGCAGCGACGCTGATGGCGCTCGGCAAGATCGCAATGTCACGGATTTTGCACGAGACCGCCCGCGTGGAGACCGAAATCGTCGGCGCTGAGGCCATGCTGACCGGACCGGAGAATCCTGCCGGCGATGCGGTGACGTTCCGGACGATGAACGCGTACTTCACCTCGATCGGCGGTGGTACCGATCAGATTCAACGCAACATCATCGGCGAACGTGTGCTGGGCCTGCCGAAAGAGCCTGAACCGTACCGCGACACACCGTTCCGCGACTTGCCGCACTGATCCGGCTCGCGCCGACGCGCCCGGGCTGACACTTGAACTTCGTCGGCGTTGCGGCCATCCTGGCACCGTGGCCCCCGGCGAAAAGCCCTCGCGCGGGATACTGGACCCGGTGGCACGCAAGCTGCGTCTGCCTTTCGCTACGCCGGAGTTCATCGACCGGATCATCCGCGGGGGCGTGAACGAAGCCGGCCGACGGACGCTGCACATGCTGATCACTACGTGGGATGCCGCGGGCGGTGGGCCGTTCGCCGCCAGCGCGATCGCGACGGCGGGCTTGGCCAAGACGGTGGACGTCGCACAGGGTCTGTTCATCGGCCCGGTCTTCGACCCACTACTCAAGGCGTTGGGCGCCGACCAGATCACATTCCGCGCCTCGCTGTGCGCCTCGCAAGTGATCGGTCTGGGCATCATGCGGTACGGGGTGCGCGTCGAGCCGATCCACTCCATGGATGTCAACACCTTGGTCGACGCGGTCGCACCCACGTTGCAGCGCTACCTCGTCGGCGAGATCTCCTGATTCACTTGGCCCTATAGGTGATTTCGCCGCCGATAACCGTTGCGGCGACCATTCCGGCATCCAGCTCGGCCAGCGCAGTTTCCGGCGGCACACACAACACGCACAGGTCGGCGGGCGCTCCCGGTGCGATGGTACGCGGCCGCGCGGGTTGATCCGGCGAGCCCAGGAACATCGTCAAAGCTGTTCGCGCCGAGATGCGTTCCTCGCTACCCAGCACGGCGCCGCTGGGCGTGGCGCGATGCACTGCCGCGCGCATCGCCGCCCACGGGTCACCCTCGCCGAAAGGCATATCGGTGGAGAACGCCACCGGCACGCCCGCTTCCAGCAGCGACGCCACCCGCCAGAGTTGCTCGTGCTCGGCGGCGGGAACCTCGTCGAGGTACTGATCACCGCGCTCGGCAACGAAATTGGGCTGGGTAACTACGGTCACCGCGAGGTCGGCGACGTCGACGAGGCAATCCGGCGGCACGACCGCGGCGTGCTCGATGCGGTCGCGCGGGTGGCAGCCGGCTTCGCGCAGCGCCGCGATCGCCACCAAGAGCTGCGCCGCAGTGACGCAATGGACGGCGACGGGGCTACCGTCACGGTGCCGCTCGGTGATCCAGTCGGTGAGCTGTTCGAGGTTCAGGTCGTCGTCGTGCAGGATGCGTTTGCCCGGGGCCAGACAGTGCGCGCGTTGATCCATTTCGCCGTGCCGATGCAGCTCCGAGAGCCGCACGATATCGGCGATATCGAGATCAGGTGTGGCGTCGGTGATTCCGGTGACGCCGTAGCTGCTGAGCCGGCCACTGAGTTCGGTCAGACTGGTCTGGTTGCGACTCAGCGCATCCGACCAGGCGTCGGCACTGCGCACCCTGCCGTCCGGATGCCCGGCCAGACCGACGCGGGCCAGACCGGCCGAGTTGAGGATCCACAGCACGCCGCTGCGATGCTGAACGCGCAGCGGAGTCGACGGAGCGAGCGCGTCCAGCGCCTCGCGGTCCAGCGGCCCGGCGACCGAATCGTGATAGCCCACAGCGCGGATCCAGCCGTCGTCGCCGGCCTCGGCGCCTGCCAACGCGGCGGCGAATTCGTCGCGGTCGCGTACCTGTGGCGGCCCGACCCGCGTCGAGGTCTGCGCGGCGGCCGCGGAGAACAGGTGCACGTGGTGGTCGTGCAGGCCGGGCAGCACCGTCCCGCCCGCGGCGTCCAGCACGTCCTCTCCGGGCCGAGGGGCCAACGTGTCGGCGACCTCGTCGATGCACACGCTCACCCGAAGGTCGACCACCAGGCCATCCAGCGTCGTCGCCCGCTGGATCAGCATGTCGCGCAGTATCTCTCGGCGACGAGACACCGCACCGCAGCGTTGTCGGCGCCCAGCGGTGATGCCGTCGGGACGGCTGGTGGTGGCTGGGGCGGCTCGGCTGAGGCGGCACAGCCCGATGACCGCGGCAATGCCGCGTATCTGGCAGCCACCTGCGCCATCGATACATCGATCGACTCGCCGCCGCCGCGGCGCAGTGACTCCCCCACCGCGCGTACCGCCTCCAGTCCACTCAGCGGGTCGGCGATCGCGTCGCCGCAGAAAACCGGACCATCGGCGCCGACGCCGACCAGGCCACCGGCGACTGCGGCGTCGTCGCCGAATGCCGGGCGCTGCGGCTGCTCGCGGTAACCGCTGATGCGCAACCAGATTCGTCCCGGCTTCCCGGGTAGATGCTCAGCACTCAGCCGTCGACGTCGCAGCGCGGCGGGACGTGAGCCCTCGATGACGATGTCAGCCGCCGCGAGTAGCCGGCGCAGCGCATCGCTGTCGTCATCGAAATCGACGGCATAGGAGAGCTTCCCGGAGTTCATCCAGTCGAAAAAGCCGGCACCGCCGCGTCGGGTGCCGTCTGGCCTGCTCGGGCTTTCCACCTTGACGACGACGGCGCCCGCGCGGCCAAGGAGCTGCCCGCACAGGGGCCCCGCCCATAACGACGAAAGATCCGCCACCAATAACCCGTCGGCCCGTCGCGCCTCGGTGCTGTCGCCGCACCGCCGTACCGCCGGTGCCGCCGCGCCTGCTTCGCCCAGCGCCGCAGCCGCGATGTCGAGCAGCTGGGCGCGCGTGACCACGTGGTCAGTCGAATATGTTGCGGCCCAACGTGACAGCGCTGTCCAGGAGTCTCCGACAACGGCGTCGACTTCCATCAGCGCCGGTAGCGCCGCGATATCGTCCGCGCGCGGCAGCGCGACAGCACACCAGCCGTCGGCAGCGGCCAGCAGTCGGGTGGCGCCGCCCGCCGAGATGCGGCCCCGGCGGGTCAGGCCAAGCATTGCCGCCCGTCCCGCCAGCATCGTGGCGGCGTCGACTTCGACACCGAGCAGGCCGGCAATATCGGCCGTCACCCTGCGGGCTTCGGCGAGTACGGCGGCACGCGAGAAGTCGGGCGCGCCGTCGGACGGGCCGGTCAAACACGCCAGCCCGCTGGCGGCCCAGTCGGACGCGATGCTCACGGTTTCATCCTCAGAACTGCATCGCGGTGAAGCGCCAGTCCAGCACCTGGCGCGGCTCGTCCTGAGCGTCACTCACCGCGTAGACCAGTGACCGCAGTCCCAGAATTCCGCCGCCGTCGGTCGGCTCCGCGGTCTCGATGTGCAGCTCGCTGTACAGGGTGTCGCCCTCGAACACCGGTCCGGTGTGGTCGCAGGACTGCCAGCCCAGCACCGTCGCCACATTCGGTAACAGTCGACTGGCTTGCGCCAACGCCAGGCCGATAGTGTGCCCGCCGTAGACCAGACGACGTCCGCTGATGCGCGAATCATGATGGACGGCAGCGATATTCAACGTAAGACGGGCCAATTCCGGTGCACTGCTGACCACATCGGCACTGCTGTGCAGCACCGTTCCTGCCAGGCCGGCGTCGAAGTGTGGGCCTGGGACCCGCTCGCGGAAAGTCTCGCCGTTCCAGTGGGCGGCCGCCGACGGGGGTGGCGCCAGGTCGGCACCCACCGCCGAGAGGTCGTCGGCGTGGTCCGCGTCGTCGGGCCCGGCGCCGGGACTCAGCGGCAGCATCGCGCAACGGTAGAAGTCCAGGATCAGCCGATCGGCTTGGTCGATGGTCGTCATCCGCAACGCCATCAGCCCGGTAGGCGCCCGGCCCGGCTTGGACGAATTTTTCTTCAGCCCGACGACCTCGGTGCGGGTGAACAGGGTGTCACCGATCGCCGGGAAGCGATAGAACACCAGCCCGCGGTAGAACAGATTGGCTTTCACATGTTGGGTGGCCAGCGTCGACTGCCCGATTGCGACGTCGCATACCAGGCCCGGGTGAGCAAGCGGCGACGGCGAGCCAGTGACCGCCATCGAAAGCTCTGCATCCAGCGGCAATCGCAACCGGTCGCCGAGGATGCTCTGGTGCACGGCGGCCAACCCGGGTGTCAATGTCATCGATGGCGCCCCGGCGAAGACCTGGCCGGGGTGCACCTGGTCGAAGTACGGGCCGCCTGTCATCGTGGCCCGGCTTCCCGGCGTGCCTCCATGGCCACATGAACAGCGGGCTGAGTGACGACGAGGCGATGCTGGTCGCGACGGTGCGTGAGTTTGTCGATAAAGACGTCAGGCCGTCGGTGCGCGAACGGGAACACGCCAATGAGTATCCCGAAGCGTGGATCGAGCAGATGAAGCGCATCGGCATCTATGGCCTGGCCATCCCCGAGCAGCGCGGCGGCACGCGCAACAACTGGCCATTCGGCCTACTCGGCGAGCGCGTCCACCAAA
>CAWIAC010000057.1:0-29950 GCA_963833935.1 uncultured Actinomycetota bacterium
ACTGTGCGCGGCCGGCTCCCCCAATCCGCCCGGTCAACGCGGAATTCTCACCCAGGCTTTGAATGTGTTCTCAAGGTTGGTGCTCGCCTGGCGTTCGCTGAGTCAGAAGCGCTTACAACGCCCTGCGGCCACTGAACCCGTTCGGGGCGGTCAGGACGTACATGTTCGCTCCGGGCACCGCCTTGATTTCACCGGTGGTGTACACGGTCATGAGTTCGCGGCCATCATTGGCGGCGGCGCACACATAGGTGTCGGTCTCAGCGTCGTAGTCGAAGCTGTCCCATGCCAATACGAATGCCAGGCAGTTGCCGTCGCGGTCGGTGATGACGAGCTTGTGAGCGCCTGACTCCTTTAACAGCTCGGCATCCTGCGCGCGCTGCTGAGGGGCCCCGTTGTGAATCGGTACGCTTTTTAACATCGCTTCACTCCTTTGGTGTTGATCCGACCGATCCGCTGCCTCCCTTCAATGCGCGGCTGCCCAACGTCGTTGGTGTGCCACTGCGCCGCCAACGGCAGGCGCGGATCGATTGGTTGGGCGTGTCGATATAAGCGTTGTCGGCCTGCGCGGGCAGCGTCAGCGCAGAGTTGGGAGAGTTGCGTCCTAGGCGCACCGTCACACTCATCACCGCCGCGGGCCGATTTTCCCAGCTAACGCGGCATCCATTCGTGCTATCTCACCTGCTCACCGGCTAATCAGTGAAGTCTGCCAGGTGCGGGCCCCGCAGCGGTGAAAAGTCGCAAATTCGGCCACGGGGCCGCAGATCTGTCGGGCGCCGCCCTTCGCGCCGCGTAGCGTGAGGCGGTGGCCGACATTGACCGCAGCCGCAACATCGCGGCTGACCCGAACGCAGTCTGGGATGTTCTCGCGGACTTCGGCTCGATCAGTTCCTGGGCGGACAACATCGACCATTCGTGCATCCTCAGTCACGGCGACGAGCCAATCGGCACCACCCGACGCGTCCAGATCGGCCGCAACGCCCTGGTAGAGCAGATCACCGAGTTCGAGCCGGCACGGACGCTCTGCTACGACGTCGAGGGCCTGCCGAAGCGTCTGCGCCGGTTCAGCAACCGCTGGAGCCTGCGGCCGAGCGACAACGGAACAACGATCGTCACCCTCACCAGCACAGTCGAAATCGGCTCTGGCCCACTGCAAAAGCTCGCCGAACGGGTGGCATGCCGCGTGCAAGTCCGGCAATCCGAACTGATGCTCGCCGGCCTGGCGAACCGATTGGAGAAATCCCGTGACTGACCAACCCGACGTCGTCATCCTGATGACCGACGAGGAACGCGCGACCCCGCCCTACGAGTCACCCGAGGTGCTGGCCTGGCGCGATCGCACGCTGCGCGGCCGCAAGTGGTTCGACGATCACGGCATCAACTTTTCACGGCATTACACCGGCTCGTTGGCCTGTGCGCCCAGTCGCCCCACCATTTTCACCGGGCAGTACCCCGACCTGCACGGCGTCACCCAGACTGACGGCCTGGGCAAGATGCCGGACGACTCCCGCATGCGCTGGCTGCGCGAGGGCGAGGTGCCGACGCTGGGCAACTGGTTTCGCGCCGCAGGTTACGACACCCACTACGACGGCAAGTGGCACATCTCGCATGTCGATCTGCACGACGCCGACGGGCAGGTGTTGGCGACCAACGACGCCGCCGGTGTCGTCGACCCCGTGGCGGTACAGCGGTATCTCGACGCTGATCCTCTTGCGCCGTTTGGCTTCTCCGGGTGGGTGGGCCCGGAGCCGCACGGTGCGTTGCCGGGCAACGCGGGCGTGCGCAGAGACCCGTTGGTCGCCGACCGGGTCGTAGCGTGGCTGCACGATCGTTATGCGCGTCGCCGCGCCGGCGATGCGGCTGCGCTGCGTCCGTTCCTGTTGGTAGCCAGCTTCGTCAACCCGCACGACATCGTGTTGTTCCCGGGTTGGTTGCGCCGCAGCCCGTTGAAGGCCTCGCCGCTGGATCCCCCACACGTGCCCGCGGCACCCACCGCCGACGAGGACCTGGCCAGCAAGCCCGCCGCGCAGATCGCGTTCCGGGAGGCCTACTCGTCCGGCTACGGCCCGGCGCCGGTGATCGATCGGGCCTACACCCGCAACGCGCAGCGCTACCGCGACCTGTACTACCGGCTGCACGCCGAGGTGGACGGGCCGATCGACCGGGTCCGCCGGGCGGTCACCGAGGGCGGGTCGCACAACGCGGTGCTGATGCGCACCTCCGATCACGGCGACCTGCTCGGGGCGCATGGCGGGCTGCACCAGAAATGGTTCAACCTCTACGACGAGGCCACCCGGGTGCCGTTCGTGATGGCGCGGATCGGCGCGGGCGAAACGTCGTCGCGGGTGGTGACGGCGCCGACGTCGCATGTCGACGTGGTACCCACGCTGCTGGCCGCGGCGGGTGTCGACGTCACGGCGGTGGCCGCAAAGCTGGCCGAGTCGTTCTCCGAGGTGCACCCGCTGCCGGGTCGCGACTTGATGCCGGTGGTGGATGGCGCTGCGGCCGACGACGACCGCGCCGTCTACCTGATGACCCGCGACAACATTCTCGAGGGCGATACCGGCGCCTCGGCGGTGGCACGGCGGTTACGCAGGATAGTCAAACCACCTGCACCGCTGCGTATCCGGGTGCCCGCGCACGTGGCGTCGAACTTCGAGGGCCTGGTGATCCGCGTCGACGGTGTGCTGTGGAAGCTGGTGCGCACGTTCGACGATCCAGCTACCTGGACCGAGCCGGGTGTTCGCCACCTGGCAGCCAATGGGCTTGGCGGCGAGGCGTATCGGATGAGCCCGCTGGACGACCAGTGGGAGTTGTACGATCTGACCGGCGATCCGATCGAGGCCAGCAACCGGTGGACCGATCCGGACCTGCACGAGTTGCGCGAGCATCTGCGGACGCAGCTGAAGCACGTACGAGCAGATTCGATTCCGGAGCGAAATCAGCCGTGGCCTTACGTATCTCGTCGGCCACCGACTTAGTCGCAGCCGGTTGCCTGTTCGGCGACGAGCCAGAACACGCCACCGTCGAGCCCGTCGTCGACTTGGCGCCGGTATCCGGCGTTTCGGCAATTGTTTCGGCCCGGACCGCCTGGGTATCCGGTAACCCACCGGTGCATATCGAAGCCTGGGAGGAACACGAAATGTATATGAAGCGCTGGGCCGGTGCGGCGGTGACCGCTTTCGGCGTCGGTCTATCTGCACTGACGGTTGGGACAGGCCTTGTTAACGCCGCCCCGTCGGATCCGCCCCCGCCATGCCCGACCTGTCACCCGGGTGAACCGGGTCCGGGCGGAGCGATACCCGCGCCACCGGGTAGGCCAGCGGTGGACCCCCCGATTGTCGGGGGAGGCCCCAAAAGCGGCGGACGAGCACAGCAGCCCGGCATTGCACCCGCAACACCCGGGACGTAAACGGGAGAGTTGGCCCGTTCGCCTGACGCCGTAGCGCCCGCCGCGTCGCACCGTTGCGACCGGCCCCGCGTGCCATGGCGGTTGCTCCGCTACAACGCTGGAGTGGTCCAGTCGGTCGGGTGGGCGCTAAGCCGTTGTTGCTCGGCGGTCAGATTCGGCAAGTAGCTCGGCTGCGCGCGGCGGCGCGCACGACGTCGGGACATTTGCACCCCATGCTGATCGGGCCGACGACGACCCGATTGCCACAGCCCCTTAGCGGTACCTAGGCTCGGGCTACATGACACTTCCACCCCCGTCGTCAGGCTCGGTCGCCTTGGTCACCGGCGCGTCCTCCGGCATCGGCGAACAATTCGCCCGTCAACTCGTCGCCCGCGGCTACCGCGTCGTCGTGACCGCCCGGCGGGAAGACCGGCTGCACAAGCTTTGTGAAGAACTGGGGGGCGAGCAGCACGCTGTCGCGGTGGGGACCGATCTCGCCATCCCGGAGGAGCGAGACCGGCTGGTCGCACGCATCGATGAGCTCGGTGTCACCGTGGACATCTTGGTCAACAACGCCGGCCTGGGCATCTACACGAAATTCGGCGCCGAAGGCCGCGACAAGGAACTGCAGATGCTGGACGTCGATGTCGTGGCGGTGGCGGATCTGATGCTGCGCTACCTGCCCGGCATGGTCGAGCGCCGCCGCGGCGCGATCATCAATCTGTCGTCGGTGTCGGGATTTCAGCCCGCGCCATACAATGCCGGTTACGCCGCGGCGAAGGCCTACGTGCTGTGGTTGTCGGAGGCGGTGCACGCCGAGGTCGCCGACAACGGAGTGACGGTCACCGCGGTCTGCCCCGGTCCGGTGCCGACGGAGTTCCAGGCCGCCAACGACGCCGACTACCTGGTCGACAAAATGCCGGGGTTCACCCAGGTGTCCGCTGAGCGGGTGGTCGCCGACGCGCTGAAGGCCGCAGAACACGGTCGCGCGTCGGTGGTCCCGGGCGGGCCGCAGGTGCGGCTGACGCTTGGGTCCACCCGGCACGTGCCGACTCCGTTGGTCTTGCCGGTCCTGGCCCGAATGCTGAAGCGCTAAGCGGACTTTGGGGTCGAGATCGGCGTGAGCGGGTTGCCCTTCGGGATCGACGAACAGTTGTCCGGCGCCGGCAGGCCCTCGAAGCGCTGCGTGATCCAGCCGATCGAATTCAGCAACCAGATCGGAACACTCCAAATGTGGCTCAAGTCCTTGTACTCCTCGTAGTAGACCGTCGTGCCCTTCGCGCAGTAATTACGGGCGAGGGTGCGCACGTCGCCCGCGATCATCACACCGTCGCCGGCGCCGATGTTCTCTTTGTCGCCCGGTGTGCCCTCGAATTCTCCGTTGGCGCCCTGGCCAATGAACAGCGGGATCGTCGGCGTACCCGCGGTGCCCATGATCAGTGTGTTGGCGCATTGGACAAAGAGCGGCAGCTTCTCGGGAGTCGGGAATTCGGCACTGATCAGGTCCTGCCATGTCAAACCGGGGTAGTGGCCGAGCACGTTGACGATCGACGCGGTCTGCATCTCGTGAAAGATCCTCGCGCCGTTGGGGCTCAGGTACGTGGCCAACTCGGTCTCGATCTCGAATGAGCGCGCGATCCCGACCAGTGCCATCGCCATGACGCCCGCCCAGAACCCGGTGCCCTCGACATAGTGCAGGTTGTGCGCCGGGTCCACCAGCACACCGCCGATCGCCGCGCCGATCATCCGCTCGTTGACGTCCGGCGCGTACGTCGGGGCGAGTTCGGCGGCCCACTCGGTGGCGATCGCGCCGCCGGAGTACCCGAGCATCGCCACCCTCGCATCATTGGGGATCTTCGAAGAGTTGAACGCAGCGCGAATCGAGTCGAGGGTGTTCATTCCGTATTCAGGGCCGGCGGCGAAATCCGCCCGCTGGCCCTCGGTGTCGGGAACGATGACCGTGTATCCATCGGCGATGAATGGCCCGAACACCGCCACCTCGACATTAGGGACGACTCCGCCGAGCCTCAGTCCACCCGAAATCGCATACGACGGTTCGTCATTGCGGTTGAGCGAGTCGTAGGCGGATTGGTAGGAGATCACTTTCGTCTTATCGACTTTGATCAGTGGCGCAATGATCGAGGTGACGTTGGCGGTCGGCTTGCCGGTCTGGCTGGTCGACCGGTAGAGCAGCTGAGTCGCCTTGAGCGGCGTGGGGAAGCAGAAGATGTGGTACTGAAAGTTGCGCTTTTTCAACACCGTTCCCGGCGCGACGCTGTCCAGGGACCCAGTGTATGAGTAAAACGGATCGTCCTTCGGCTGCGCACTGACCGTCGCGATAACGGGCACGTCGCCGCGATTGGGATGCCAAATTGGCTGCGGTGGTGTGGTCATGCCGCCTTCCAGGCAACGTAGTCCGTCCACTCGCATGGTATGGCCAGCTGACGCGCCTGACGCGCGTATGGACGATCCTGTGCTTGGTCATGGTCCGAGCGGCTGGTTAACTGCAACCATGGGCAGGGAACCAAGGCTTGCGCGACGCTTCCTCGATCGATTCGAGCCCGTGCACGGGGTGACGTATTTCGCGCCGGAGGCGCGGGAGGCGTTAGACGGACTCGGCTACAAGGGCTACTGGATGGGCTACTTCGCCGCCCGGTCCGCCCCGCTGGGCACGGTCCCCCGCGAGGTGGTGACGGCGATCTTCTACAACTTCGCCCCCGATCGGGTCGCCAAGGCGCTGCCGGCCGCCTGGCAGTTCGCCGGTCCGGAGGCCGCGTTGCGTGCCCGGCAGGACTCCGCCGTCGCGGCGCTGCGCCGCTACGGACTCAAGGACGACGAAAACGTCACCACTGCAGCAGAATTGGCAGGAAAGGCCGCGCGCCATGCACCGCTGGAAGGACGGCCGCTGTTCGCCGCGAATCTGGCCCTGCCGTGGCCGGACGAACCACTAGCCGCGCTGTGGCATGCCTTGACACTGCTGCGCGAGCACCGTGGCGATACGCACACCGCCACCCTGGTCGCCGCGGGCGTCTCCGGCCGGGAAAGCAACGTCCTGCACGCCGCGGCGGGCGGCATCCCGCGCGACTATATCGCCCGCACCCGCGATTACGACGACGACGAGTGGAACAACCACGAGCAACGCCTGGCCGCGCGTGGGCTGCTCGCCAAAGACGGGTCGATCACCACGGCCGGTCGGGAACTCAAAGACCACATCGAATTGACCACCGATGCGCTGTCGTTGTCGGCGCTCGACACGCTCAGCGACGACGAAGTGGAGACCCTATTCCAGGCGTTGACGCCGATCACCCGGGCCGTGGTCGACGGTGGCGATGTGCCGGCTCAGACTCCGATGGGCTTACGCCGCGATGAATTGCACGACGACAGTGCGCATTTGACCGGTTAGTCCGGCCTTCAGTCGACCGAGCGCCCGAGATAGGCCATGAGCTGTGCCGTCGACGTCGCCCCTTCGGGTAGAGGTTGGGCCGAACCGAATGCGCCGGGCCTCCGCAGCATGTCTTCCGGTATCGCCTCCACCAAGGCACGGCAGAACCCGAGCAGGCCGTCGGGCAGCTCGGACAGCCGGCCCTGTGAGCGGTACACGTCCCAGCTATGCAGGGCCACGTCGGAAACGGGGAAGGTCAGCGCACGGCGCAGCGGGACCTCGCCTTGTGGCGAAGGCCGTAACGCCTCCAGGTCCGCGCCGGGCAGGGCGCGATCCAACCGGCCAGCCAGATCGCGAAGCCGCGCGGCCGGATCCTCGCACTTCCAGTCATCCGGCTCGGAGGGCTTTCCCCAAATCTCTCCACCCTCGACCAACGTGACGATTTTCGCTGCGCTACCAGTGGTGTGCGCAACCAGATCCCGGATGCTCCAACCTTCGAGGTTTGATGGCCGATCCCAAGCGTCCGAAGGAATTTGCTCCACCGCCTCGATAAGCAAGTCCAAGGCTTCTGTGGCCGTCGCGGCGATACCGAGTGCTTCGTGCTCGCTCATTGGCTTCTCCTGTCGCCGAAGTTCAGTCGACCGAGCGCCCGACCAACGCCATCAGGCAGTCGGTCGGCGTGGCATCCTCGGACGCGGCCCTGGCCGGTCCGAACATGCCCGGCCGGCGCAGCTGCTCTTCGGGCACCGAATCCAGCACCTGTTGGCAGAAAGCGAGCAGGTCCGCAGGCAATTCGATTGGCCGAGCCTGCGACCGGTACACGTCCCAGGCGTGAATCGTCAGGCCGAAAATGGGAAACGTCAGCGCCTGCTGCAGCGGGACATCAGGGCCCTGCGGCGAAGGTCGCGTCGCAGTCATGTCCGCGTCGGCCAGGGCGTTCTGCAACTCGTCAGCGAGCTCGCGAAGTCGTGTGGATCGGTCCGCGTACTCCCCGGCATCCGGTTGTACCGGCTCCTGCCCACCCCCGCCTTCGACGAGCGCGACGATCTTCGCCGCGCTGCCGGTGACATGAGCCACCAGGTCCGGAATACCCCAGCCCTCGAGATTGGATGGGCGGTGCCAGTTCTCCGGCGCAATCTGCTCGACCGCCTCGACGAGAAACTCCATCGCCTCGGTGGCCATCGGGCCGACGTCGCTCACCGCGCCAGCGGCTTGTAGAAGACCAGGCCGTTTCCCTTGTTGTCGTAGACCACGGCGCGGCGCTCGTGGGCGTCGTCGTACGGGCCTTTCACGATGCCACCGCCGCTGGCCTCGATGGCCTTGGCCGCGGCGTCGACGTCAGCGGTCTTGATCCCGACGACGACCTGCCCGGGGATGGGATGGTCCACCGCGGTCGCCAACGCGAGCGTGACCGGCCCGCCGTCGAGGGCGGCGAAGTGGGCGCCGTCGCGGAACTTCAGCGACATGCCCAGGGTTTCGCTATAAAACCGGATCGACTCGTCGAGGTCGTCGGTCGACAAGATGACCATCTTGACTTCGTGCTCGCTCATTGCTGCCTCCCAGGGTCACTGCCACCGTAACGGTGACACACTCGAGGCATGGCACCGAGTAGGCGACGCTCATACGCGGTCGGCGCAGCCGTTGCCTGGATTTCCGCGGGACTCGCGTATCTGATCCTGGAAGCCTTGGCGGCCGCCAACTTTCGGCCCCATTACAGCTACGCCCGCAACCTCATCAGTGATCTCGGAGCCACCTCGCCGCTGGCCTGGCTGATGAACACCGCGTTCTGTATTCAGGGAACTCTCTTTCTTGTCGGCGCCGTTCTCACCGTTCGAGCGCTCGACACGCGGAAGGCTCGGCTGTTTCTGGCTCTTGCCGCCGCCAACGCCGTAGGCAATCTGTTGATCGCGGCCTTTCATAGCGGACCCACCGGAACCGCGAAGGTGCATGCCACCGGCGCGGTATTGGCGATCGTGGGCGGGAACACGGCGATCCTGGCGGGCTCGTCCGTCATCGGTGGGCCGGGGTGGTATCGCACGGTATCGACCGGGCTCGCCGTGTTCGGCCTGATCAGCTTCACAGTGTTCATGATCGAGATGAGGACGTCGGCAGTCCACCTTCTGCCGCGCGGAGTGTGGGAGCGATGCAGCGTCTACCCGATCACCACGTGGCAGATGCTCACCGCCGCCTGGCTACTTGCGTGGTCTAGCCCGCGGCCCATTCTTTCGCGCGCTCAAGCTCGCCAAGCTTGAAGACGGCGAGCTCGCCGGGTATCAGCCAGGCCACCGCGTGCAAGGTCAAGGCGACCCATTCCTTGTCGGACACCACCGCAATTCGTTTGAAGGCCGAATGATGTGGCCAGACGGTGCCGAAGGCCAGCTTCAGATCCTCGAACAGCCCGCCGGGCCCGAAGCCCTCGTAGTCCGGGCCGATGATCTCGACGATCCTGATCTCGTCGGTGTGCAGCATGTCGTCGATGGTGGGCTTGAGCTCGCGCAGCTCGTCGCCGCCCAACCGGCCCGAGACGCGAACGCCGGTCACTCCCTTCGGCATATCCGCCAGCAGCTCGATCATGCATTTTCCTTCCGTACGCCCCGCTCCCGATCATGCCTGAAGTCGGTGAAGATGTGGGCAATCCGGGCTCGCCGGCCGACCGATGGTAAAGACTGTGGTCATGACAGATCCCGATGCGGGCCGTGTTGCGGTCTACCTCGACTTCGACAACATCGTGATCTCCCGCTACGACCAGGTCAATGGGCGCAGCTCGTTTCAGAAGGACAAGGCCAAGGGCCTGGACAAGCACGCGGATCGGCTCGCGCGAGCCACCGTTGACGTCGGCGCCGTCATCGACTTCGCATCCTCATTCGGCACGCTGGTGCTCACCCGCGCCTACGCCGACTGGTCGGCCGACGTCAACACCGGTTACCGAGAGCAATTAGTCGGTCGCGCAGTCGATTTGGTGCAGCTGTTCCCTGCCGCCGCCTACGGCAAAAATGGCGCCGACATCCGGCTGGCCGTCGATGCGGTCGAAGACATGTTCCGCCTGCCCGACCTAACCCATGTGGTGATCGTGGCCGGCGACTCCGACTACATCCCACTGGCGCAGCGCTGCAAGCGGCTCGGTCGCTACGTAGTGGGCGTCGGCGTGGCCGGCTCGTCGAGCCGGGCGCTGGCGGCGGCCTGCGACGAGTTCGTCATCTACGACGCGCTGCCCGGGGTCCCAGTGCCCGCCCCCGAACCGGAGCCAGCGCCGAAGGCACGGCGCGCGAAGTCTGACGACGACGAGCCTCCCGCCCCCGATCCGCAGATCGCGGCCACCGCGTTGTTGATCCGCGCGCTGCGGATCGGCACGGAGAAGGACGACGTCGACTGGCTGCACAACTCCGCGGTCAAGGCGCAGATGAAGCGGATGGACCCGTCGTTCAGCGAAAAAGCCTTAGGATTCCGGTCTTTCAGCGACTTTCTGCGTGCGCGCACTGACGTGGTCGAGCTCGACGAGAGTTCGACGACGCGGTTGGTGCGACTGCGCTAGCTCCGCTGCGCGGAGATGAACAAGTGCGTCGGAGAGGCCTCCTCGAGCTCCCTCGCGGGTTCGCGGCCGTAACTCACCATCAGCTCGTCGGACGGCGTCGTCGTCACGTCCCAACCGTGGCTGCGCAACCAGTCGCCGACGTCCTCGCGTTCTTCGAAGTACCACAGCTCGTCGGTTTTGGGCACTTCGAGCTGGGCGTTCGTCCTGGCCATGAGTTCCCGGAACCGGTCCATCCGCTCGCGGCGCTGCGCGCGGACCTCGGGGTCGGCAAAGTCGGGCCCAAGGCCCTCGACGGCGACCCGGCTACCAGGCGCGGCGAGGTCTTGAATGCGGGCGAACAGCAGGTCCTGGGCCGCCGCCGGCAAGTACATCAGCAGGCCCTCGACCGACCACGCGCTCGGTGCCGACGGGTCAAAACCTGCCTGCCGCAACGCCGTTGGCCAGTCCTGTCGCAGGTCAACCGCAACAGCCACACGATGGCATGTCGGTTCTGCGCCGTGCTCGTGCAGCGTCGAAGCTTTGAAGTCCAACACCCGGTCCTGGTCGAGTTCGTAGACCGTCGTGCCGTCGGGCCAGGGCAGCCGCCAGGACCGCGCATCCAGGCCGGCAGCCAGGATCACTGCCTGACGGATCCCCGCACTGGCGGCGTCGAGGAAGGAGGTGTCGAAAAACTTTGTCCGCGTGGCGAAGTAGTTGACCAGCGCCCGCATCTGCTTCGGCATGTCGGGTTCGGCCTCGAGGACCACGGCGGGCAGCTCAGGTGCTCCGTACCAGTTCCATACGCCGTCGCCGACACGGTCGAGAAACACCCGGGCGTATGGATCGCTGATCAGCGGATTGTCGCTCTCGGTGTCCGCCGCGCGCGCCGCCGCCACCCCCAGTGCCGTCGCGCCGACGCTCTCGGTGATTTCCCAACTGTCGTCGTTAGTTCTCACGCCCACCCACCCTACGTGAACCGGTCAGCTCGACCCGGCGCGGGAATGAGCACTGCGACGTCGTTGTGGAGATGCGTGCGGAAGAATCCCGGTCATCATGACTGAAGACACCGCAGCGCCGTCCCGACGAGGCCATGTCGTGCGACTGGCCGTGTTCGCCGCCTTTCTGATGGTGATGTTTTATCTGCTGGCTGTCCGGCACGTGGTCAACATCGACGATGTGCGACGCACGGTCGCCGCGACGGGCCCGGCTGCGCCGCTCACCTATGTCTTGCTGTCCGCCGTGCTCGGTGCGATCTTCGTGCCGGGCCCGATTCTGGCCGCCAGCAGCGGGTTGCTGTTCGGTCCGGTGCTGGGCGTGTTCGTGACGTTGGGTGCGACGGTGGGTACCGCGGTCGTCGCGAGCCTGCTCGGCCGTCGGGCCGGCCGGGACAGCGCGCGAGCACTGCTGGGGGCTTCACGGGCTGAGCGCATCGATGCGCTGATCGAGCGAGGCGGGCTGTGGGCGGTGGTCGGTCAGCGCTTCGTCCCTGGGCTGTCGGATGCGCTCGCCTCCTACGCATTCGGCGCGTTCGGAGTTCCGTTGTGGCAGATGGCTGTTGGCGCACTTATTGGTTCGGTGCCGCGAGCGTTCGTCTACACCGCGCTGGGCGCCTCGATCGGTAACCGTTCGCCGGCGTTGGCATATGTGGCGATCGGCGTGTGGTGCGTGACCGCTATCGTCGGTGCGTTCGCCGCGCGGCACGGATTGCGGAAGTGGCGTGGGCACCGGAGCGTTGAGGATTCGGGACACGAGGCCGAGGCGGGCTGATCGAACCACCACGCGAGCTCTTAGCCAGTGCCGCTCAGGGTGTAAACGTGCTCGGGCGAAATGATCTTGGTGATCGCAGTCGCCAGCGTGGTACTGGGTTCGCTGCCGTGGTAGTCGATGTCGGTGTTGATCAGGATGACCAGCGCCGTTTGCTGCTCGGGTAAATACACAGCGACCGTCTGATAGCCGGGCAAGCTGCCGTTGTGACCGATCCAGCCGGCAAGATCGAAGATCCCGAGCCCGTATCCGTCCTGCGGCGGCAGACCTGCAGCGTTCACCGTCTGCAGCCGTTGCGCCTGAATCGCCGGGCTGAGCAACTTCCCGGTGGCGAGGGCGGGCGCCCAGATGTGCATGTCCTCAAGTGTGGAGATCATGGCGCCCGCCGCCCAACCCCACGACGGGTTCCAGTCGGTGGCGGTCGTCTGGCTGCCGTCTGGGGTCTGGTCGGTGTAGCCCTGCGGATGCGGATCCGGAAAGGCGTTCGTGGTGGGAAAACTCGTGTGGCTCATGCCTAGTGGCGCAAGGATGTGATCGCGAATGTAGTCCGGCAGTGTTTGTCCGCTGACCTTTTCCACGACCAGTCCCAGCAGGGCAGTGTTGGTATTGGAGTATTGGAATCCCTGGCCGGGCGGGAATACCGCAGGCTCGGCGAAGGCGTAGCCCAGCAGTTGCTGGGGGGTGAAGCTGCGGCGCGGGTCGGCAAATAGTGCCTGCTGAAAGGCCCGTGTCGCGGAGTAGTTGAACAGGCCGCTTTGCATCCGCGCCAGCTGGCGCAGCGTGATCTTGTCACCCTGTGGGACACCGTCGATGTACTTGGCGATGGGATCGTCGAGCCCGACCTTTCCCTGGTCGGCCAGTTGCAGGACCCCGGTGACGGTGAAGGTCTTGGTCTGGCTGCCGATCCGGCTGTAGAAGTCGGTTTTTGTCGGGGCGCCGGTGGCCTTGTCGGCGACTCCCACCGCCCGGACATAGCGACCCCGGGGACCCCAGATGCCGATGATCGCGCCGGGGATCGAGGCGGTGGTCATCGCCTGGTTGATCGCGGCGTCGAGCTGCTTCGCGGTGCCTGCATCCATTTCTGGTTCTGGGGTCGCGGCGGTTGATGGACTCGGCGATGCGGTGGCCGATGACGACTGCCGAGTTGCACTGGTGCCACACGCGGTTGCCGGTATGAGCAGCGCCGCGGTCGTAGCCGCGAGAAGTGCACGCCCCCAATGTCTCATTGCCGATGTCTGTGCCACTCATACATGGTCCCATGCTCGGGATGTAGGCCAGCCGAAACCGACCGTGCACGCACGGAGCATGTGTGGTCTTGCACGAGTTAGGTGCAACGATCCTGGCCGCTCATGTCGCGGCCATCGCATCGCGCGCCCGCAACCCGTACGTTTGACGCATGCTCGTTCGGCTTACCGCGTTGCTCGGCGCGCTACTGGCCCTGTCGGGGTGCTCCGCTGCGGCTCGAACGCAAACAGGATTCCCCCACGGCACAAGCCTGCACACCATGGCGTTCGGCGGGCTCAACCGCAGCTACCGGATCTACCAACCGGCGGGCCTGGCGGCAGCGGCACCGCTTGTGGTCATGCTGCACGGGGTGTCCGGCAGCGGCGAGCAAGCCGAAAACTCTTATGGCTGGGACCCATTGGCCGATTCGGCGAAGTTCATCGTCGCTTACCCCGACGGCGTTGGGCGGGCATGGAATGGGCACGGCTGCTGCGGACGGCCCGGCCGCGAGAACATCGACGACGTCGGGTTTATCACCGCGATGGTCGGCCAGATCAGCGCCGCGCTGGCCATCGACAAGTCGCGGGTCTATGCCACCGGGATGAGCAATGGCGGCATCATGAGCTACGCGCTGGCCTGCAACAGCGGCATCTTCGCTGCCATCGGCCCGGACTCGGCGACCCAGCTCGACGGCTGCGCCGCGCCGCACCCGACGTCGGTGATCCACATCCACGGCACCGCCGACCGACTCGTTCCGTACAACGGCGGCCAAGGCGCGAGCTTCGTTGACGGGCCATCGATAGCTGACGTCAATGCGTTCTGGCGCAACGTCGACCATTGCGGCCCACCCGATATCGCCACCATCGCCCCGGTCACCACATCGACCGCCGCGTGCGCCGACAATCGGAGCGTCGTGTTGATCACCATCGAGGGCGGCCGGCACCAGTGGCCCGGCGGTACTACCCACCTCGAGCGAGCGGACCCGACGTCGCACGTGCTGAACGCCACCCAGACCATCTGGCGGTTCTTCGCGGCCCACCCTGCGTGAGCGCGCGCGTCAGAGCCCCGGGATCAGGTCAACGAGGTTGAGCAGCGTGCCTCCGGCCGCCTCCAGGATCGGCGCGGCTGCGCCGTATCCGATCGCGAACGGCACCAGCGCTAAGTCAGCAGCGATCGGATCACCAATGGCGCCAAGCAGATTCCCGGGCATCGAGTTGATCGGTGAAGAGGTTGAGGTCGTAGGCGGGCAGGCTGGTCAGCAGAGCGTCGACGGTGTCTGCGACGGGTACCAGCGTCGCGTAGTCCGCCGACAAGGTGGCGCTGAGGTCGTTGAGCAGGTCGGTCGGAGACGAGAGCAGCGTCGCATCCGACACGGGGAAGTTGGCGAAATCGCTCAACGCCGTTTGCGCCACTCCGAGCAGCGACGGAATGTTCAGCAGCGACTGCAGGTTCGTGGCGTCGGTGAAGCCCTGCGTGTTCGCAATGCTGATCAGCTGATTGGTCAGCGGGTTGTCCAGGATGGACGAAATGACTTGGTAATCGGCGGGATCCTCAAAGTCGTTAATGGCGGCGGTGATGCCTTGCGGGATACCGGGCTGGCGACGGGCGTCCCGCTGGTGCCGAAGATCAACGCGGTGCCGTCCCCGAGCGGCGAGTCCGCGTCGTCGACACTGGTCAGACGTATATTGGCGTGGTGCGGCAGGGGCGGGATGGCGAAGAGGACGCCGACGACCGTGATCGCGACGGCGCTGGCTGCACGGCCCGGCATGGCGTTCTCCCTGCTTGAGCGACTGTGACGCACGTTACAACAGCGTCGTGCGTGGCTACGCCGGCGAACTGTAGTTAATCGTTTCAGTCACACAAGTCTCTGCGGGTTGGGATGTTCGTTGTGCCCACCTACGAGCGAAATTCTTGCTGGCACCTTTCCCCACCAGCGCGCCGGTAGCGCCATGTACTACGTTCAAGTAGTACAGTCGCTGGTGTGCCCGAAGTTCCGGTGCGCGAGCTCAACCAAAATACTGCCGGCGTGCTCGCACGAGTCAAACGCGGCGAGCAGATCGATATCACTGAACGCGGAGTCGTGGTGGCCCGCCTGGTGCCGTCCCAGGAGAATCCCCTAGCCGACATGATCAGCGCCGGAAGGCTTCGTCCTGCCACCCTCAGCGGACCCGCGCCGCGTCCGTCAGGACCCGTCAAGACCGACCATGAGGCCGGCCAAGTGCTGCGCGAGCTGCGAGATACCGAGCGCTATTAGTGCTTTACCTCGACACGTCGGCACTGATGAAACTGATACGGCCGGAACCCGAAACCGAGTCCCTTGCCGACTGGCTTGACGAGCAGGCGCCGGCGCCCTGGGTGTCTTCCATGCTGATCGAGATGGAACTCCCTCGGGCCGTCCGACGGGTAGAGCCCTCGCTGCTGCCGCACGTACCCGCGATTGTGGCTCGAATATCGCGATACGAGATCGACGAGGTGGTCCGGGCGGCCGCGGCAGCGTTTCTGGACCCCGCGCTGCGATCACTGGATGCGATCCATCTCGCGACCGGGGACGCCGTGTTCGGCCCCAAGTTGACCGCGTTCGTCTGCTACGACGAGCGCCTCCTCGCCGCTGCAGCGGCAGTCGGCCTGCCGACCGCTGCTCCGGGCCGATGAGAGTTGGCCATCGCTTCTCGATCGGTCGTGGCTGACTCTCTCTCAAGTGATCAAGCCCTCAAGTCGAAAACCGAAGTTACGACAAAGTTCCCACCAACGTGGGCAGATTGCGTAAGGCGCCTCCTAGCCAAGTGCCGCGCGCACGTGTCCACGCGCCCGGTCGAGGCGGACTGTGGCTTCGGCCGCGTCGACGCCGGCCAGCAGCGCGACGATCGCGGTCTTGGCGTGACCTCCCGCGGCGGCGAGCGCGGCGGCCGCGGCCTCCTCGTCGACGCCGGCAGCGTCGCGGACGATCCGCACCGCGCGGCGGCGCACCTTCGCGTTGGTCGGGCGCACGTCGACCATCCGCGGTCCGTAGGCCTTGCCGAGCGCGATCATCACGCTTGTCGACAGCGCATTGAGCACGACCTTCTGGGCCGTTCCCGCGGTCAGCCGCGTGGAGCCGGCGAGTACCTCGGGCCCGGTCAGCAGCTCGATCACCAGGTCGGCAGACGCATCGCTGCCGGGGTTGTTGACGATCGCGATGGTCAGCGCGCCCACCGCGCGCGCGTGCTTCAGCGCCCCGAGCACGTACGGCGTGCGGCCCGACGACGTGATCCCGACCAGCGCGTCGGCCGCGGTCAGGCCGGCGAGATCGTCGGGGTCGAACGCGTCCTCCGCGCCCTCGATCGCCTCAGTCAGCGCCGCCGGGCCGCCGGCAATCACGCCGCGCACGAGGTCGGTGCCGAACGTGGGCCCGCACTCGGCCGCGTCGAGCACACCGAGCCGCCCGGGCGTTCCGGCGCCCGCGTAGACCAGGCGGCCGCCGCACTCGAGCCGTGCGGCGATCGCCTCGGCCGCTGCCGCGATCCGCGGGATCGCCGCCGCCACAGCGCCGTGCGCCTCGCCCTCAGCCGCGACGAGCAGCGCGACGACCTCGTCGATCGGCCGCGCGTCGAGGTCGTCCAGGTCTGGCCGCACGGCCTCGGTGGCGAGCGCGTCGAGCCCTTGCGGCGCAACGACTTTGGAGATCGCCTGCACACGAATCACGTGCGGCTCGTGGATCGCGCCCAGCCGCTGCGCGCCGTCGAGCGCGTCGCCGGCGGCCGGGACGAGGTCGATCTGCTCGCGCAGCACGTCGACCCCCTTCAAAACCGTCGCCAATCCGCCGACCATCGCCACTGGGCCATCGCCGACCGCGCGGGTGGTCGCGGCGAGCGCCTCGGCGGCGGCGGTGACGATCGCCAGCGCCGCGGCGTCGCCCTCCGCCGCGAGAACGTCGGGCGCGAAGGACGCGAGCGCCACGGCATCGGTGAACTGCGCAGGCCAGGTCTGCGGAGCGCCGAAGCGGGCGCGGGCGGCGTCGAGCAGCGTGGTCGACGGGCCGCGGCCGTCGTGGGCGCGCAGCGCCGCGCGCAGGCCGGCGGCGCCGATCCAAGCGCCGCCGCCCTCGTCGCCCAGCCACGAACCCCAGCCGTCGGCGGTGCGCAGCGCGCCGTGCTCGCCGATCGCGAGCGCGACGACGCCGGTGCCCGCGATCAGCACGACGCCCGGCTCTCCGTTCAGCGCGCCCGCGTGTGCGATCACGGCGTCGCTGGTGACCGCGACGCGTTCCGCCCGCAGCGATGTCAGCAGCGCATCGCCGAGCGCGCGCGCCGACTCAGGCGCCACCAGTGCCCCGGCAGCCCCCACGATCACCTCGTCGACGGGGCCGAGACGCTGCGCGACGGCCAGGATCGCCGCCTCCGCGGCCCGCACGCCGCCAGGCGTCGCGAGCCCCGGCGCGCCCGCGCCCTCGGCCCTCCGGCCGGCTGCGGCGGCCCGGCAGGACGTCTTGCCGAGGTCGACGGCCAGAATCACCGCACAATCCTTTCATGAGGGGCGGCGAGTCTTAACCCGACTTGACGTTGGGCCGCGCCATGCTCACCGTGCTTGCCGCGCAACCGTTGCGGGCTTCAGAAGTTACGAAAGCCGTTAGGGCTCAAAGGGATGCGCGCATGTATTCGAGCACTTCGTCGATCTTGGCGAAGCCACCGAGGTGGCTCTCGCCGGAGCGCACGGTCAGCTCGCCGTCTTGCAGACGCGAGACGGCCGTATGGACACCGGCGATCGGCACGACGTGGTCGGTGTCGCCGTGCCACCACCGCACCGGCACCTTCACGTCGGCCAACCGGAAACCCCAGTCCCGCCCCAACAGGCGGGCGTCGTCGACCATGGCCAGGCAGCGACCGTGAAAGGCATTGACCATGTCGTCGACGAAGATCGCCTCGACTTCCGGATCGGCGAGCACTCGTCGGTCGTCCTCTGGCCATCTGCTGGCGTAGACGCGGTAGGCGTGATGTGCGAACGGGATCAGGGGTGCCAGCAGCACGGTGCTGAGCACAGCCAATAGTCTGCGCAGCTGCGTGAGTACGCGGTTGTACCGGCGGGCAATGTCGGTGACGCCGCCGCTGGTGGCCTCGGGTCCGACCGACGGCACGGTGCCGTCTAGGACAGCCACCGCGGCCACCCGAGAAACCAAGGGGGCCAACGCGCCACAGGCTAGCGCGTAGGGGCCTCCACCTGAGAGCCCCACGACGCCCAGTCGCTCGGCGTCGATCACGTCGGCCACTTGCGCCATGTCGGCGACCCAGTCGCTCACCGCGGTGTAGCGGTGGGAATCGGACAGCCCCGTACCCGGCCGCTCAAGGATGATGACCCGCAGGCCGAGTTTCTCGGCTGCACGCCGCCCAATCATCGGGAATTGGCGCCGCGCGCCAAGGGTGCTGTGGAACCACAAGACCACCGGACCCGACGGGTCACCGAACTCGGCGTAGCCCAGCCGGCGACCGTCGGAGAGATGGAATTGGCCTTCCGCGCGCGGCTTTTCGACGCGCGGAACCAGAGGGGGATGCCGCAGGCGGCTGCTCAGTCTCATTGGTTTTCAGAGTCTAGGCGCTCTGCTAACCAACCGATTACGCACATTGGCTTGGCAACCAACAGATTCCCAGCTGTTGGCACGCTGTTTGCGCGTGATTCAGCCGGGGTTGACTACATTTTGGTGTGTCGGGCCATGGCGAAACTGTAAAAACCGTAGGTGATGATTCCCAGGCCGGCGAGGATCAGAAGTATCGCTCCGTAGGGCTGGGCGCCGAGTGTTTTCAACGCCCCGTCGAGTCCTGTGGCTTTGTCGGGCTCAGAAAGACTTGCCGCGATGATGACCAGCACTCCGGCGCCGGCGATCACGAGGCCTTTTGCGATGTAGCCGATGACGCCGAGCCGTCGCACGAGGTCGCTGGAGGTGCCTTTGAGATCAGCGAGAAAGTTGCGGCTGGCGCCCTTGTAGATGTGATACCCGCCGACGGCGACGATGATGACGCCGCCGACGATGAGTACGACAGTGCCACCAGCGGATTGCATGAGCCGCGCACTGAGCGCGGAATTCTGTTGACCGGTGGATTTCCCCGCACTGCGCGCGAATCCGAGAGTGGAGTAGGCGAATCCGAGATAGACGACGGCTAGCGCAAAAGCCTTCGCCCGATCCAGGATTTCAGCCATGGTGCCCTGGCTTTTCGGGTCGGTGGAACGGCCGAGCGCTGTTTCGGCAAGCCGCCATAACGCCATGATCAGCAGTGCGATCGCGGCAGCCCAGAGTGCGATGTTGCCGCCCGGTTTCGCTGCCAACGCCGCCAACGCCCCGGACTGATCGGCGCTGCCGCCGCCGATACCTAAAGCGATCCGAATCGCAAGGTAGCCGATGATGACGTGGAGCAGGCCGCTGACGACGTACCCGGCTCGGGCGACACGCTCGAAGGCGCTGTTCTGAGCGATCTGTATCGCTGCGTCTGTCACATCGCGTCCCTCACCCGATCGGAAAGTGGTGAGGTCCACGGGGTTATCGGGACCCGGCTGTGGGTTGTGGTTCGTCGTGGGCTTCCGAACGGGTGTCGGATGCTGCTCCGGATGCCGGGTCCAGCGTGTCGGCGCGGTCCCACTGCTCGTTGAGGTGATCGCGCGAGGCGACCGCTTCACCGCGGTGGAGGGCGGCCTGTTGTTGCAGACCGGCGGCTTGTGCCGCGTTGACATCCGCTTCGGCTTGGGCCGCGCGAGCTTTGGCGGCAGTCTCGTCGGCGAGGGCTTCCTGTCGTTTGACTAGCAGTGTTTCGTGCTTGGCGTCCTCGCGGATGTTGTCTGCCTCGACGTGGTGCTGTTGGTTGCGTTTGTTGCGAGCCACCCAGGTGAGTCCTGCGATGAGTACGATGGCGGCCACGATGATCAAAACGGTTGTGCTGGTAGTCATTTCGGATCCTTATTTCAACGGGTTTCTGGAGAGGTACTTGGGAAGTGTCGGTCAGTGTTTGAAGACGTCTTTGACTTTTGCCCCTGCCTGTTTGGCGTTGGCCTTGGCCTGATCGGCGCGGCCCTCGGTGCGTAGGCGGGTGTTGCCGGTGGCGCGGCCGAAGTATTTCTTGGTGGCGCCTTTGGCGGCTTCGGCTTTGTGGGCGAGCTTCTTACCGATACTCATAGCGGATTCCTTCTTTTCTTCGGTGGTCACAGACCGCGAGGGCGGGCTACGCGATATCAGGCGACGCGCGCTGTTTTACGCAGAGGTGTCGACGCCGCTGGCGTCGATTGTTTGCCGACGACGCCTCCACTGGCCAAGCAGGGGAACCCTGTGCTTGCGGGGGTTAGCTGCTGCCGAATTCACCGTCGAGTCGGTGTCGGCGCCGCCTTGATGTTCACGCTCTTGGCTGCGTTGACGGTTCACAAATGCCGTCTCCCGCTGCGAACGTGCAACGTCGCGCCGGGCGTCGCGCCCACGCACAGCACTGCGTCGGGCGCCGGCCAACAACACACTGAGACCCAGCAACCCCACCGCGCCGACCACGATCCCAGACAGGAACACTGCGCCGGTCGAACCGGTCACGTGATAACCGAGCACGGAAAAGTTCTCCGCCAGCGGGTGACTGGCCCCGGCATTGCCCAGCACCCCGACGGTCCCGACAATCACCGCCACGAACAGAACAATTAATCCGACGATGACCATCATGGCGATGCCTCTAATTCCGATGCTAGAACCCCAGTACACACCCCGGTAGACCGACTGTCAACACCGTTGACGTACATCATCGGTCTACAGTGTTGACCAAAGGAGGTGTTGCTGTGAAACAGCCAATGGTCTTGACATGACCACCGACGGTGTAGGCCCCTTCGTCACAGCCGGCCGCTCCGATGGCCGCCCGATCACCCGTCGGCTCATCCTGCAGACCGCGTTGGACATCGTCGACCGCGATGGTGTGGATGCACTTTCCATGCGGCGTCTCAGCGATGCGGTGAATCGCGATCCGACGGTGCTTTACCGCCACGTACCCAACAAAGCCGCCGTGCTTGACGGCGTCGCCGAACTCGTTCTCACCGAGCTCTCGGTGGACACCACAGACCCTGACTGGGCCGCTCAGCTGCGCACCGTCGCCCACGACTTCCGGCGGCTCGCGCTCGCACACCCCAACGTCGTGCCGTTGCTGGTGACCCGCCCCTTGGCCACCCCCCTTGGCCAGCGACCGCCCGGAACGCTACGGCCCCTCGAAGACGTCCTCACCCTGCTCATCGCCGCCGGATTCCCGGGCGAGGACGCCCTACACATCTATCGGGTGTTATTCGCCTACCTGCACGGCCACGTCATTGATGAACTGCAGGAAATCGTCGAACGACCCGAAGAAACAGACCACGTTCTGCGGCTCGGTCTGCACCGACTGTCGATCACCGAATTCCCCCACCTACGTGCCCTGGCAGCGGTGCTCGCCTCCTACGACGGCGCCGCCGAACTCGACCGAGGCCTCGATCTGCTCTTCACCGGCCTCACCGAAACACTCACGCACCCGGACGGAACGCCCCGAATCGCTTAGGCAATGCGGACCACAAGTTCGATAGGGCTGTGCGCGCAGCCAGACAGGCATGAAGCGGGCCTCGGCCGAAATGTCCGATGGCTGAGCGGCCTCCGCTGATGTAGCAGTTTGCTACTCTTGTAACAGACTGCTACATCTGGAGCTCTCATGACGAATACCGCTGATCGGGTGACCCGCGTTGCCGCCGACCTGATGGACAGTGCAGCCGTCGAGGGCGCACGACAGAGCCGCTCGGCCAAGCAGCAGCTCGACCACTGGGCAAGGGTGGGACGCGCGGTATCGAGTCAGCAGACGGCGGCCCGGCGGCGGGTCGAGGCAGCGTTGACCGGTGATCTGGAACTGCGCGAACTCAGCGTCGAAGAGGGCACGGTGTTCAATGCCGAGATCGCCGCGGCCGTCCAAGAGAATCTCGCGGCATCGAATTACGGGACGCTGCTAGCCGAGCGCGGCATCACCACCGTCGCTCTCGATGAAAACGGTGACATCGTCGAGCACCGCCCTGACGGGTCCTCGGTCAAGCTGACCACGAAACCCCCAGCGCCACGACGCAAGAAGGCCAGCGCCGCGCCCACCCGATGAAGCGGCTCGATCTGGTCGTCGGACCCAACGGAGCCGGCAAGTCGACGTTCGTCGAACTCACGCTGGCGCCGCTGTTACCCGGCAGCGCCTTCGTCAACGCCGACGAGATCGCCAAACAGCGCTGGCCGAAAGATGTGGCCTCGCATGCGTATGACGCCGCGCGGGTGGCGGCAGAGACGAGAGCCAAGCTCGTCGAACTGGGCGCATCGTTCATCGCCGAGACCGTGTTCTCCCATCCGTCAAAGCTGGAACTGATCGATGCCGCCCGCGCAGCGGACTACACGATCGTCCTGCATGTCGTGCTGATCCCCGAGGGGCTGGCGGTCGAGCGAGTCCGGCACCGCGTCAGCGCTGGCGGACATCATGTGCCCGAGAACAAGATTCGCGCACGCTACCAACGTCTTTGGGGACTTGTCGCCACCGCGATCATCCGTTGCGATTCGACAACCGTGTACGACAACAGCGGGCTCAAAGGCCCCCGGATCGTCGCTCAGATGAACGACGGCTTCTGCGTCGGCTCGCCGATCTGGCCCGCATGGACGCCTGAGGCCTTGCGGTCAGCTTGCATGCCTTAGCGCGACCTGATCACCAATGTCCTTGGTGGACAACCTCATCGAACGGTCAGCGATCGGAACGCGGACGGTGCGGATGCCGACGCCGGCATCTGGCCGCATTGGCCTCCGGCATGCGAGTCGCACGTTGTGCCCCATCGAAATGGCGCTGCCCAGGCGCCCCCGACGGGTCCGGATGACAACCCTGCCGGCACCTGGGCCATCAACGGCTCCTCTTCTACAGAGAGTTCGAGGCTAATCCGCAGGGGACCGCCCGCGCGCCGGGTGAGCTCGGCGGGCCTACCCGTCGTTCCGCTACTTTGGGGACACCGATGTGAGAACAAGATCCAGAATGGCGCCGCCGAACAGAATGATGAGAGCCCAGATGCTAAACACCTTAGCGGGCCGACGTTCTCCGGCGAACAAGAGTACAAAACCAACGAATGCGACGGCGATGAAAACCCACGCGGCGATGCCACTATTCCACCGTGAGACTCTTTGCCACAGTAACCCGAATTGAGTAAGTACGTTGAATGCCAGGGCTATCGAAAGCGCTCGCCACCACGCCGAGCCTCCCCGTAGTTGCGCAATCACTCCCGTCGTCGGCGGGCGCGGCACCGCCGCCGGCTGCCGAGGTGAGTACCGCCCGTTCGACGAGGACACCGATGCTGCCTGGGTCGCCTCCCACACCGCTGGGCGTGGCGCGGCTTCAGCTGCCGGTGCGGCATTCTGCCCGGCGGCCTCTTCCAAGGCGGTGGCCAGCTCGCGGGCCTGCGCCGGCGTCCATCCGGGTCCAGTGCCAGCATCGACCCAAATTTGCGGCGCATCGCGATCGACGGGATCCTGCCCGGGCTCGATCATAATGCGTTTACCGACGACCGATTGCCATTCACCAGTTCGCCACCGCCTCCGGACCGCCTGCGGCGCGTCGGGTGGCACGCCGACGTGCGAGTGTTCCTCCACTCGCCCGGCGGCCGTGCGCAGCGCGTCCGCCAGCTCGCCGGTCTGCGCCCGGGTCAGAGGAGGATCCGACAACGGCATCCCTGCGAACCGATCCCCCTGAATTTCATCGGGAATGCGCAGCCGCAGGTGGATCGCGCGCTCACAGCGGCCGTCCTCATACTGGCGGCCTTCGATAACAACTTTTCGCCACTCGACCGGCCACGCGCCGGCTTTGAAGTCGCGGAACCATACGCCGTTTTCCTGATGCTGCTCGTCCCACGGTTGCAAGTTTGATATGTCCGGCGGGGCGGCGATGGCGGCGAGCCTGTCTAGCTTGGCCCTCACGCTGTTCTCTGTTGCCCTAAGGCGCGCCATCGACAGCAGGCCGCGCCGCCGATCGTCCCCGCCGGTAGACGCATTGCGTAAGTAGGGCGACCGCGACTGAGCCATCTGCTCCCATGACTGCTCCGTGCGCTCCAATTCTGCGACCTGTTCGGGCGTCAACTGGTCGGCCAAGTCGCGCCACTCACCGGCGTCGTCGGCACCTGTCATGGGGGTCAAGCCTAACCGGCCCGTCGACCGTCAGGCCTGCTTGTCCGGGAAAGAATTTGCGTGCACTACCCGATTTCGTCCCGCCAGTTTTGCGCGGACCGGCGACCTGTGAATATATACCGGCGACCTCCGATGCGTGAAAAGGGACAGGACCCGACCGGTGGATTTGTGGGGCGGGGCGCCTCAAGACGCTCGTTGGCGCGAGTGAAGTCAGACCTTGCGGTCGACACGGAGGTCGCCCCGCCGTCGTTAAGCGTTGCAGCCGGTTGGTGGTGGATGCAAGCAATGCGACGGGTGTTGTTGGGCGATAACCCAATTCGTACCGGAGCAGATCGCATCCGAGATTAAGTGGCTGACGCAGCATGACCGGGTCCTGGCCGCGGCATTCACCGCGTGCAGCCTGCTGGCGTGCCGGCCTGGTCAGCATTCAAGCAGACCGAGCGGCTGGACATCGGCTTCCCGCTGTCATGGACGTGAATCATGTTGAACGTGAACGCAGTTCAGCGCGAAATCAGCTCTAGAACGATCGGCCGAGTCGAACCGACGACGTCTGAGCCAGCCCTTAGTGCTAAGCCGTAGATCGAGTTTGGTCGGGGGACTGTTCGAGAAACTGCCACGTTGACACAGATGCCCAGTCCGTGTTCAAACCCGTGACCACAGCCGAGAATTCCTGTTCGGTCGACCCATACTTCAGTGCCATCGCCAAGAGCCGCGACGCGGTGATCACGCCGTGCAGCTTGCCGTGCTTCATCACGGCTATCAGGGGACAACGCAGCGTCCCCATCATCGCGGCCACTTCGATGATCGTGTCATCTGCATTGACGGCGGGCAGCGTCAGCTGATGTTGCGGAAGCAGCTCGCGCACCGTCTTGCCGCCCAACTTCTCCGCGGCCCGGTCTGCCATCGACTCCGCGAGCACGCCGGCCAGCACGGGATCGTCCTGCACGTAAATGGGCACGATGAAGCGCACCACTTGGGAGGCAGGCAGCACCGCACACAGCTGGCCGCCTGCAGTCAGTACCACGATTCCGGGCAGGCTGTTCTCGGCAAGCATCCGGGCGGCTTCCCGAGCGGGCGAGTCGATGTCCACCACCGGGAACTCCTCGTCGATCTCTCCTGCCTGCACCACGACCTCCGGGCTCGTTATTTCACCCGCACGTCGGGCACGCCGGCACCGACCGCGGTAGAGGGCGGCTTGCGGTACCGCGATAGGGCCATGGGGCACGGCCTCACGGCCGCAACGACCGTGTGGATGATGGACACCAATGCAGCGTGCGCCCACACAACCATCGGGACGCGAGCGCTAGCGGTCTCTTGACAGTCCAGTCCAGATCCTTAACGAGAACCTGATGCCCGGCTAAGCTGGCAGGCATCGCTCGGCCCTGGGAGGTTGTCGTGAGCCGCGGAGTATTCGGTACGCCGGTAGTGCCCGCCTTCAACGCTGTCGCGGCCAAGCTCCTCGATGTGCCGCTGTTGGGCAACATTGTGGGCCGAAACCTGGTGGTGATTTCCTACGTCGGCCGTCGCTCAGGCAAGACGTTCACTATCCCGGTGAATTACCGGCGGGTCGGTGACGAGGTTGTCATCCACGTCGGGCTTCCCGGTGCCAAGACCTGGTGGCGAAACTTCCTGGGCGACGGCGGCCCAATGACGCTGCGGCTCAACGGCACCGATCAAACCGGGCATGCGGTCGCGACCCGCGACGATCACGGCCGGGTGACCGTCACGGTCAAGCTGTAGATTTCCTCTTCTGCCGCAAACGGCTGTCCGGTGCGATGACGTAGCCGGCCACCGCCAGCCGCCCCGGCCGGAGCTTCCTCGATTCTCATGAATGCTTTGTTCATGAGAATATACTCTCGGTTTGCGCAAAGCCCCATTAACCGCGATACAGTACGTAAATAGCCGTCGGCAGTATATCTTCGGTACGCAGGTACTGGCCAGGTCCAAGGGCCCCAAACCCGCAGCCAACGCGGGTCGACCTTCCGCCGGCTAGGAGGAGCACATGTCGTTCGTGACCGCAGCGCCTGCGACGCCGGCGGTTTGCGACGCATGGCCAGTGCAGGTCAGCTCGGCGTGGATAGCGCGGGCAGTGAGCACGCAATGACTGAGACGCATCTGGTCGGCGGGCGATGGCAGTCGGCACCGCTGCCTCTGTCGGTTTCGCAGACTCGTTTGTGGCATCTCAGCCAGCTCGCGCCGTACTCACCCGCCTGCAACGAGCTGGTCACGATCCGCAAGGCGGGTCCGCTCGACGTGGAAGCGCTGCGCCGCGCGCTCACCGATGTGGTCGCGAGGCATGAGGTGTTGCGCACGACGTTCAGAGCCATTGACGGCGTACCTCATCAGTTCGTCCGTAAGCCGATGGACGTCGAGCTGCCTCTCGTCGATTTGACACACCTGAGCCTCGAAGACGCCCTTCATCGGACCACCGAGATCGCCGCCGCCGACACGCTGCGTCGTTACGACCTGGCCGAGGGGCCGTTGTTTCGTCCGCGGCTGATCCGCATCACCGAGGACGACCACCGGCTGCAGCTGGGTCTGCACCGTCTGGTTTGTGACGAGACGACGGTGCAATGCGTGCTGTTCCGAGAGCTGACGGATCTGTACCGCAACTACGCCGCGGGTTCGCCGTTGTCGCTGCCCGACCCACAAGCGCAGTACGCCGATTACACGATGTGGGAGCTCGATTGGGTTCGCGGACCGGAGGTTGCCAGCCGAATTACTCAGTGGCGCAATAGGCTTGCTGGCAGCACGCCCAGCCAGCTTCCGCTCGATCGTCCACGGCCGCCGCATCAGACTTTTGCCGGCGGGACGATTCCGCTGGCGATCGAACCGACCACTGTCGAGGGGCTGCGCCGAGCGGCTGGAGCCGAGGGCACCCTTTTTCACGCGCTCGCGGCCGCCTATGCGTGGTGGCTACATCTGTATGCCGACTCGACCGACGTCGTGTTCGGCAGCACGCACGACTTGCGTGACCGCGAGGACCTGCTGTCAGTGGCCGGCAACTGCGTGACCCCGGTGGTCCTACGATGGGGCGTGTCGGGCGACGAGCCGTTCACCGCGCTCGTCGGCCGAGTCCGTCGGGTGGTCACCGAGGCGCTGAGCGATGCGGTGCCGTTTGACACTCTGATGGATGGGCTTGGCGTACCGCGGGATCCGCGCAACAGCCTTTTCCAAACTCTGTTGCAATTTCAGTCGCCGCTGACGTCGCCGCCCGATGGGTGGTCGCTGCACGCGATGGAAGCCGATGTTCGTGACGCCGTGGGATCGGCGAAGTTTGACATAAGCATTGAGTTGGACGAGCGGCCTGACGGAAAGGTGTTGGGAGGGTTCACCTTCAGTGCGGATTTGTTCGATCGTGAGACCGCACGCGAGATGGCATCGCATTGGTGCCGTTTGCTCGATGCTGTCGCGGCGGAGCCTGGAATACCGATGGTCGAACATGATCTGGTCACCCCGGACGAACGCCAACGTCAGCTGAGCTGGAATAGGACTACTGAAGACGGGAGTTCGTCGCAATGCGTGCATGAGGTCGTCAGCGCGCAGGTCGAACGTACGCCTGATGCGGTGGCGGTGAAGGTCGGCGACGCCACACTGACCTATCGGCAGCTGGACGACCGCGCGGCGGTGATCGCGACGCGGTTGGTGCAGGCGGGCGCCGGGCCCGGCACGGTGGTGACGTTGCTGTTGGAACGCACGCCCGAGGTGGTGGCGGCCATTCTGGGGGTCCTCAAATCCGGTGCGGCATTTCTGCCATTGGATCCGCGCCAGCCAGCCGCCCGGAACACCCTCTGCATCAACGACGTTGGCGCGAATATCGTTCTGACCGATCGTCAGCTGCCGCCCGGCGGGGACGCGATCACGGCGGCCGTCGTCAACCTCGCCGACCTCGGCCCGCACGCGCCTGGCGGGGGTGCGGTCTCAACGGGCGTGTCGTCGGCCGATCTCGCCTACGTGATCTGCACGTCCGGCTCGACCGGTCGCCCCAAGCCGGTGCTCATCGAGCATCGCGGTGTCACGAACCTGATGCGAAACTTGAGTCGCGAGTTCGGCATTGGAGCGTGCGACACGGTGCTGTCGGTGGCGTCCATCAGTTTCGATATGGCGCTTTTCGATATCTTCAGCGCGTTGGTGTGCGGGGCACGCGTCGTGCTCGCCACCGCCGAGCAGGCGGTGAACCCCGCTTCGCTGAGCCGGTTGATCGCGGCGAGCGGGGCGACCTACATGTTTGCGACACCAACAACCTGGGGGGCTCTCATCGCCGCCGGCTGGCGTGGCGACCGCCGTCTCAGGGCGGCGGCCGGCGGCGAAACGCTCACCGACGGGCTGGCCGAGGCGCTGCTGCAACGGTGCGGCGCGGTCTGGAACGGCTACGGTCCCACCGAGGCCACGGCCGGCACCAGCATCGCGCGGCTGGCCCTGGGAGATACCGTCACCGTGGGCAAACCCTTGCCGAACGTGCGGGTGTACATCACCGCTGGATAAGAAGAATCTGTTCCGGGTGGCCTTCGTGCGCGGGAACAACCTTGACTACGACATGTTGGTCGGCCTGCTCGACGAGATCGCGGCGGCTTTCCCCGTGCTTCCTCCGGTGGACGGCCCGGAATCGATCTACAAAGCCGTCGTCGTGGTGTTCCCCGACGTGACGGACTTCGAGCAGATCGAAACCGTCAAGACGATGCAAGGATACGTTCGTGGAGCGTGGGTTGATGGTCGGGCAGTTTTACCCGGCCATCCGCAGGGCGGGTTGCGCAACCCGGACTTCAAGGCGTTCAACGGCCCGTTCGCGATGCTCACGGCGCGGCACATGGTGATCACTCACTATCAGTTCCTCTGCGAAAACGAGGAGTGGATCGATGCTTACGTCGCGCGATTTGCACTCGATACGTCCGTCACCTGTCCTTTCGAGATCGTCAAGAGGTCTGGCGGCCTGATCAGGCGACAACACCGCTCGGCCATGCCACCCCCGCCGGTCCGTACCAGCGGCACTATGACAACAATGGATTATAGGGTTCGGCGCCACATTGAATCCTCGACGTCTCTGTGCACAATTCGATATCACCGGGATTCCCTGCAGATATCCGCACACCAGCGGATTTCGCTGATGCGCTCGGCTATGAGCTAGCCGATAACGAAATCCGTCTTCTGTCGCGCGCAATGGAAGGGTTCGTCGCCGTCCTGGTCGCCCCGATGGATCAGCGCATCGATTTCAACGGGGCCGCAAGCACTCGATGCTGGACGGTTGGAAGTCGCGAGTCCCCGAAGAGCTAGAGCAGATCACCGGATATCCGCGACACGGTGTGTCGCCGTTCGGCTCGACTCGAAGGTCTCCGTCGTGGTGGTCCGCGAACTTCTCAGATATGAGTCCGTCCTGGTGGGAGCTGGCGCGCTCGGCGTGGAAATAGAAGTATCGCCGCTCGAATTAATCGACGCCACAAAGGCTCTCGTTGGAGTCTCCCTGAGACAACACGTAGAACGTACGTCGTCGCGGTTGTCCTCGTCGGCAGGGATTTTCGAAGTAGCTTTGGGAGTTCATCGCCA
>CAWIAC010000058.1:0-46276 GCA_963833935.1 uncultured Actinomycetota bacterium
ACGCCTTGGTGAACGTGCGCTGGGCTTTGCCGCTTGACCGTTTCAAAGTGCTCGGTAGCTCGTCCTCTTTGGACTTGCCGCCCTTTGTTGTTTTCGGCACTGCTAACCCTCGATCCTTTACGTCCCCACTGCGTAGGCAACAGGTAGAACTTCGACATTTTTATTACCCGGCTCTCGCGTTGTTTAGTCCTGTTCGGGCGGAACCGATGCCACATCCAGCGCCGCCTACGCGAAACCGCCCGAGGTGCACACACCTCGAGCCGTTGACGAACTCTTCGGGACAAAGACTTGTGCGGCTTGCCAATCAGCCCAAGTGTGCGCGCAGCAGCCAAGCCGGCACGGATTTGCGCGCGTTGGCCTCGTCGCGGACGTCGGCAGAGGGGAACTCGGGAAGATGCCCGTCCGGGAAGTTGGCGTGAATTCTGGCCGGCCGGATCTCGTCGATGACCCAGTACCGCGAGACCGCATCGCGCAACTCGTGTTCGGTGACCGGGTTGGCCGGACCATCGGGCATCCCGTTTCGATCGAAGACCAGCACAAAGTACGACGCGCCAGGTGCTGCAGCCCGGACGATCGAGCGCTGATAGCCATCCCGCAGCTCGACGGGCATCGAATGAAATAGCGTGCTGTCGACGATCGTGTCGAACCGGCCGTCGTATCCGGAGAAGTCAGAGATGTCGGCCACCTCGAACGAGGCGGTCGTCAACCCCTGCCTAGCGGCCTCGGCCTTGGCCAGCGCGATCGCGGTGGGCGAGGCATCCAGCCCGACGGTGTTGTGCCCCAACGCCGCCATGTGCAGCGATAACGCCGCCTCGCCACAGCCGGCGTCGAGCACGTCGCCTCTGATCTTGCCCTGGTCGATGAGCGCGGCGATCTCCGGTTGTGGCTCGCCCAGACTCCACGGCGGTCGCCTGCCCGCGAAGTCGGCGGCCTCACCCCGGTAGGCCGGATCAAAATCGAAATCGAAGTTCTGAGTTTCAGTCATACCCCAGGTATATCAACCTAACTGATATGTGTCAAGATGGTTGATATGGGCACTAGCGAGAACGCGCCACTTGGATACCTGCTGCACCAGGTGATGTCGACGCTGCGTCCCGAAGTGGCCGCGGCGCTGACCCCGCTGTGCCTGACACTGCCCGAATTTGTCTGCATGCGAATGCTTTCCATGGCACCGGGGGCGTCCAGCGCGGAACTGGCCCGCCTCGGCAACGTTTCGCCGCAAGCAATGAACACGGTCTTGCACAAGCTGGAGAACGCGCAGATGGTGACCCGGCCCGCGTCGGTGGCGTCCGGCCGTGCGCTGCCGGCGTCGCTCACCCCCGAAGGTCGGACGCTGCTGAAGCGGGCCGAGTCTGCGGTGCGGGAGGCCGACGCCCGCGTGCTGGGCAAGCTGCCAGCAGCAGAGCAGCGTGAGTTCAAACGGATGCTGGAGAAGCTGGCACCCGACTAGACCTGATCATCGATGCGCGCCCAGGGCCGGGCGTCTTCGAGCTCGTAGGCCAGTTCCAGTAACCGGGCTTCCTCCCCCATCGGCGCGAAGAACATCATGCCTACCGGTAATCCGTTGGCGGACAATGCCAACGGCAACGAAATGGCGGGCTCCCCGGTGACATTCTGCAACGGCGTGAACGCGACCCAATCTTCCAGGCGATCGATGATTTGCTGATAATCCGCGGTCGGATCGAGGTAACCGATCCGCGGCGTCTCGTCGGCCACCGTCGGTGTCAGCACCACGTCGTAGGTGCGAGCCAGCCGCGCAGTGTGTCGCCGCGCGCGAGCCAATCGTGCCAACGCCAGCGGGATGCGATGCAGATTGCGACGCGCATGCCGGTCCAGGCCCCGCGACAAGTTGTCCAGCCGGGTGACGTCGAAGGCATCCCCAAGTTCGCGCCGGTTGAGCTGGATCTGGCCCATCGCCAGCAACCCCCAGTACAGCACGAAATCGGAAGCGAAATTCGAAGGGACCGGCGGCTTTTCGAGCCGGTCGACGCGGTGTCCGAGCTCTTCGAGCAGCCCGGCGGACTTCAGTGTCAGCTCGCGCAGTTCGGGGCTGCACTCCCGCAGCAGCGAGCGGGTGATGACGGCGATTCTCAGCCGCTGCTTGCCCGCATGCCGCACGTCGCCGATCGGCGGCAGCTTCCGCACGGGCCAGATGCGCTCGGCTTCCCGATAGAACGCCGCGGTGTCGCGCACCGATCGGCTGAGTATCCCATTGGCGACAAGCCGGATAGGCATCTGCCTCACTTCCTTGTCCAGCGGCAGCCGGCCACGGGAAGGCTTCAAGCCGACGAGTCCGTTACAGGACGCGGGAATTCGGATCGAGCCGCCGCCGTCGTTGGCATGCGCGATCGGCACGGCGCCGGCGGCGACAAAGGCACCGGACCCCGACGACGACGCACCCGCGGTGTGATCGGTGTTCCACGGATTGCGCACCGCTCCGAGGCGGGGATGTTCGGCCGAGGCGCTGAATCCATACTCCGACATCTGGGTTTTGCCCAGCGGGATCACCCCGGTGGCCAGGTACAGGCGGGTGAACTCGCCGTCTGACGCCGCCGGCCGCGGCGCCCATGCGTCGGTGCCGCGCATCGTCGGCAGCCCGGCGACGTCGACGTTGTCCTTGATGAAGGTGGGCACGCCGCTGAAGAAGCCATCGTCGGCGGGCCCCGGCGGCTTCCCCGCCTGGGCGAGCGCGCGGTCGAATGCCTGTAACGCCAAGCCATTCAGCGTGGGGTTGACCGCTTCAGTGCGGGCGATGGCCGCCTCGACGACCTCGACCCTGCCTACTGTGCCATCGTTGATGGCATCGATCAGACCGACGGCGTCGAGGTGGCCGAGCGCGTCGTCACCGAATGCGTGCAGGTGTCGCATCCGGCTGATGCTAGTGCTGGCCGACCTCGAAACGGACGAACCGCGTCACGGTGACGCCGGCCTCGTCGAGCAGTGCCTTGACGGTCTTCTTGCTGTCCGACACCGACGCCTGCTCGAGCAACACGACGTCTTTGAAGAAGCCGCCCAACCGGCCCTCGACGATCTTGGGCAGCGCCTGCTCGGGCTTGCCTTCCGCGCGGGAGGTCTCTTCGGCGATGCGCCGCTCGCTGGCCACCACATCTTCGGGCACGTCGTCGCGGCTCAGGTAGCGGGCCTTGAGCGCGGCGATCTGCAGCGCAACGGCGTGCGCAGCGTCTGCTCCGGATCCTGAAGTGCCACCGGTGTATTCCACCAGGACGCCCACGCCCGGCGGCAGGTCGGCCGCACGCTTGTGCAAGTAGGTCTCGACGTTGCCGTCGAAGAACGCGGCGCGGCGCAGTTCCAGCTTCTCCCCGATCTTGGCGGACAGCTCAGCGATTGCCTGCTCGACCGATTTGTCACCGACGCTGGCCGCTTTGAGGGCATCGACGTCGGCTGCCTTGGATGCGGCCGCCGCGCTGACAATATCTTCGGCGAGCTTCTGGAACTCCGCGTTCTTCGCGACGAAGTCGGTTTCGCTGTTCAACTCGATCAGCGCGCCATCCTTGGCGGCAACCAGGCCCTCGGCGGTGGCGCGCTCAGCGCGCTTGCCGACGTCTTTGGCGCCCTTGATCCGCAGCGCCTCGACAGCCTTGTCGTAGTCGCCGTCGGTTTCGGCCAGCGCGTTCTTGCAGTCGAGCATTCCAGCGCCGGTGAGCTCCCGAAGCCGCTTGACATCGGCAGCGGTGAAGTTCGCCAATGCTCAGCCTTCCTATGAGGGGTCAGTGGTTGATTCTGCCGCGACCGCGGCGGCTTGTTCTGCCGGCGCGGCTGTTGCCGTCGCCGAGGCCAACAGCTCCTGCTCCCATTCGGCCAGCGGCTCGGCGGCGTCCACCTCGGGCTTGCCGTCGGCGCGGCCGGCACCGGCGCGCGCCTGCAGGCCCTCGGCCACCGCGGAGGCGATGACCTTGGTCAGCAGAGCCGCCGAGCGAATCGCGTCGTCGTTGCCCGGGATCGGGTAGTCGACCAGGTCGGGGTCGCAGTTGGTGTCCAGGATCGCGATCACCGGGATGCCCAGCTTGCGGGCCTCCCCGACCGCGATGTGCTCCTTGTTGGTGTCGACGACCCAGACCGCCGACGGGACCTTCGCCATGTCGCGGATACCGCCCAGGCTGCGGTCCAGCTTGTTCTTCTCGCGGGTCAGCATCAAGATTTCTTTCTTGGTGCGGCCCTCGAACCCGCCGGTCTGCTCCATCGCCTCGAGCTCTTTGAGCCGCTGCAGGCGCTTGTGCACGGTGGAGAAGTTGGTCAGCATGCCACCCAGCCAGCGCTGATTGACGTACGGCATGCCGACGCGGGTCGCCTCGGCGGCGACGGATTCCTGGGCCTGCTTCTTGGTGCCGACGAACAAGACCGTGCCACCGTGGGCGACGGTCTCTTTGACAAACTCGTACGCCTTGTCGATGAAGGTCAGCGTCTGCTGCAGGTCAATGATGTAGATGCCGTTGCGGTCGGTGAAGATGAACCGCTTCATCTTGGGATTCCAGCGACGGGTCTGATGCCCGAAGTGGGTGCCGCTGTCGAGCAGCTGCTTCATGGTTACAACAGCCATTGTGGCCCATGTCCTTTTTGTCGGTTGTCGCCCGGCGTCGGGTGATGCCGGACCCTGGCGGCTGCGGCGATGCCGGACCCGTCGTGAGACGGGACCGCCCGGCATGCGGTGCGAACTCCTGGTGGAACGGGAGACGCGGAGCAGACGCGCGAAGTCAGCTCGCGAATTACGGGCTGCGCAGGGAAGTTTACACGGTTCTCCCCAGGTGCTTTGTCCACAGCGCTGGCTGGCCGGTTTGCGGGTGCCGCGGTGAACTGACGAGATGCGATGGACGGCGACGATCTCGGCCGCGGCGCTGGTCTGCGCGTCCCCGGCGGACGGGAACGTAGACCGACTGCAGTGGCCGTTGCGGCCGCCGCCCGCGGTGGTGCGAACCTTCGACGCGCCGTCGCCGGACTGGCACCGCGGCCACCGTGGGGTGGACTTGGCCGGCGCCCCGGGCCAGCCGGTGTACGCCGCGGGTGCCGCGACAGTGGTCTATGCCGGAGTGCTGGCCGGCCGTCAGCTGGTGTCACTGGCACACCCCGGCGGATTGCACACCAGCTACGAGCCGGTGCGGGCCACCGTGCGGGTCGGGCAGGCGCTGAACGCCGGGACGGTGATCGGTGAGCTGCTGGCCGGCCACCGAGGCTGCCCGGTCGCGGCGTGCCTGCACTGGGGAGCGATGTGGGGCCCGGCTGCCGGTGCCGACTACATCGATCCGCTGGGGCTGCTGGTGTCCACGCCTATTCGGCTGAAACCTTTGCGGGGCTAGACAGTTCGGCTGAACCGGGCCCGAGTCGACATCGAGCCGCAGCAGAATTCCCTCAGGGGTGGGCACATCGGGTGGACTGTGACGTGTGCGCTCAGGCCCGTGGATGGGCCTGGTCGTGCACCGCCCGCAGCCGGGCCACCGAGACATGGGTGTAGAGCTGGGTGGTGGCCAGGCTGGAATGACCCAGCAGTTCCTGCACGATGCGCAGGTCGGCCCCGCCTTCGAGCAGGTGGGTGGCCGCACTGTGCCGCAGACCGTGCGGCCCCATATCGGGTGCGCCGTCGACCGCAGCGACGGTCTGGTGCACCACCGTGCGAGCTTGGCGCACGTCAAGCCGGCGGCCCCGGGCCCCCAGTAGCAGCGCGGGCCCGGACTCCGGGGTGACCAGTGCGGGGCGCCCGTCGGCCAGCCAGCCGCGCAACGCCTCGGCGGCCGGTTCCCCGAACGGGGCGCTGCGCTGCTTGTTGCCCTTACCGAGTACGCGCAGCAGCCGGTGTCCGGTGTCGACGTCGTCGATGTCCAGGCCGCACAGCTCGCTGACCCGGATGCCGGTGGCATACAGCAACTCGACGATCAACCGGTCCCTTATTGCCAACGGGTCGCCTTGCTGAGAGCCGGATTTCGCGGCCGACATGGCGGCCAGCGCCTGGTCTTGTCGCAGCACCGCCGGTAGCGCGCGGCGCGCCTTGGGTACCTGGAGCCGAGCGGCCGGGTCGCCGGTCAGCAGCCCTCGTCGCACCGCCCATGCGGTGAAAGCCTTGACCGCCGAGGTGCGGCGCGCCAGCGTGGTGCGCGCCGCACCGGCGCCGGCGCCCGCGGCGAGCCAGGACCTCAAGACCGGCAGGCTCAATTCCTGCAGGCTGGTCCCCGGGGCGCGGGTGTCGAGGAAGGCCCACAACGACCGAAGGTCGCCCAGATATGCGCGTCGAGTATGCACCGACCGACCACACTGCAGCGCCAGGTAGTCGTCGAACTCGCCGAGGATCGCCTCCACAACCTCACGGTCGCAGAGACCCGCGTTGTGGCTCAGTTGACGCGCCGCAGGGTGTCCGGAGTGAGATCAGCCAGTGACCGATATCCGTCGACGGCCATCGTCAGGTCGGCTTCGGCCAGCAGCGACCGCAGGACGTGCACAATCCCGTCGACGCCGCCCAGCGCCAGGCCGTAAGCGTAGGGGCGCCCGACGCCCACCGCGGTCGCGCCGAGCGCCAGGGCCTTGACCACGTCGGCGCCGCTGCGGACTCCCGAGTCGAAGAGCACGGGCAATCCGTCGGCGGCCTCCACCACGCCGGGCAGGCAGTCCAGCGCGGGCAGCCCGCCGTTGGCCTGGCGGCCGCCGTGGGTGGAGCAGTAGATGCCGTCGACACCGCCGTCCTTCGCGCGACGCGCGTCATCGGGGTGACAGATGCCCTTGACGATCAGCGGCAGCGTAGTCAGCGAGCGCAGCCACGGCAGGTCATCCCACGTCAACGGGTTACCGAAGACCTGAATCCAGCGCAGCACAGCGCCCTGCGGGTTCTCCTCGGGTGTTTGCGCCAGGCTCGCCCGGAAGACGGGGTCGCTGGTGTAGTTGGTCAGGCAGTGTCCGCGCAGTTGCGGGAAGTTCGACGTGCTCAAGTCGCGCGGCCGCCAGCCGGTGACCCAGGTGTCCAAGGTGACGACGATGCCTTTGAAGCCGGCCGCCTCGGCGCGATGCACCAGGCTGGCGGCCAGCTCGCGGTCGGTTGGGGTGTAGAGCTGGAAAAACCCGGGCGTCTCACCGAACTGCGCGGCGACGTCTTCGAGCGGATCGGCCGTCAACGTCGACATCACCATGGGCACCCCGGTGCGGGCGGCAGCGCGCGCGGTGGCCAGGTCGCCATGGCCGTCTTGAGCGCACAACCCGATCACTCCGATCGGCGCCATGAACAGCGGGCTGGGCAAGGTCAACCCGAACACGTCGACAGAAAGGTCGCGCTGTGCGGCGCCGACGAACATGCGCGGTATCAGACCCCACCGCTGGAAGGCTTCACAGTTGGCTCGCTGGGTGCGTTCGTCGCCGGCGCCACCCGCAACGTATGACCACACCGACGGCGGCAAAGCCTTTTCGGCCTTGGCTTCCAGCTCCGCGAAGATCATCGGCAGCGACGGCACGACTCCGGCCAGGCCATGGAAGTAGATCTCGTTCTGATAGTCGCCGAATGCCATGCGATGAGCATGCCAGCCGGCCGGCGGGCTGACGAGGCCTTACTGGGCCCCCGCTTCAGCTGCGGCGAGTTCCTTCTTCCACTGGCGGAACGTCTCTTCGGTGCGACCGCGCCGCCAATAACCCGATATCGACGCCCACTTCGCCTCGACCCCGCGGTCTTTGCGGATATACGGCCGAAGATTATGCATCACCGTCTGCGCCTCACCGTGGACGAACGCGTGCACCTGCCCGGGAAGCCAAAGGGAGGATGTGACCGCCTCGATCAGCGGTGCATGATCGCCGGCTCGCTCTTGCCCGACCAGATCGGCTCGGCCACCGCGGTAGATCCAGTTGATCTGGACGCCCGCCGGGGCGGTCAGCGGGATTTCGTCGGCGGGGTCGGCGGTCTCGATAAACACCCGGCCGATCGCGTTGGCGGGCAACGCTTCCAGCGCGACGCTGATCGCGGGCAGCGCCGTCTCGTCGCCGGCCAGCAAGTGCCAGTCGGCTGCCGGATCGGGGGCGTAGGCCCCGCTGGGCCCCATCAGGTACGCGGGCTGGCCCGGCTCGGCCGTCGCGGCCCACGGTCCGGCGGTCCCGTGCTCGCCGTGCACGGCGATATCGAGGGTGAGCTCGCGGGCGACCGGGTCGGCGCGCCGCACGGTCATCGTCCGCACCACCGGTTGCTTGGCGGCCGGCAGGTCGGCAAAGCTGTCCAGCGTCAACGGCCGCGGCAGCGCGGCCATGTCAACATCGTCGGCGACGAAAACCAGTTTGACGTACGAGTCGGTGAACTCGCTGGGCGTGAACGTGTCGAAACCGCTGCCGCCCAGCACGATTCGGACCATGTGGGACGTGATGTGTTCGCTGCGCACCACTTCGAAAGTATGCAGTGGTCGACCGGGCACCCTGGTTCCTCTCCGTTGCGTTGACCAATTCGACTATACGAGTCACGGCGGTTGGCGACGATCCCGGACGATTCGCCAGCAACCGTCGTGGCGCTCAGCCAGGCCGGCGACTTCCAGCATGGCCAGCGGCGCCAAAACTCGCGCCGGTTCCACCGCGGCGGCAATGGCGATCTCGTCGACCGTGGCAACCCCGCGACCCGGCAGCGCCTCGTACACCCGGCGCTCGTCGTGATCCAACCCGTCGAGCGGGGTCGTCGGATGAGGCTGCTCAGCAGCCAACTCCCCGATGCGACCTACCAATTCGACGATGTCTTCGGCGCGGGTGATGACTTCGGCGCCCGTACGCAGCAGCGCATGACAACCCGTCGATGCCGAAGAGGTCACCGGCCCGGGCACCGCGCCGACCACTCTGCCCAAGGCGCGCGCCCACGCCGCGGTATTGGCTGCGCCGCTGCGCAGACCGGCCTCCACCACCACCGCCGCCCCAGCGAATGCGGCCACCAAGCGGTTGCGGGTCAAGAACCGGTGCCGGGCCGGCCGCACCCCCGGTGGATATTCAGTGACCAACAACCCTTCCGCCGCAATCCGATGCAGCAAGGCGGAATGTCCCGCGGGATAGGGAATATCAAGTCCGCCGGCCAACACTGCGACGGTGATGCCGTCGGCCGCCAGCACCGCGCGATGGGCCGCGCCGTCGATGCCGTAGGCCCCGCCGGAGATGACGGCGACGTCGTGCTCGGCCAGTCCGTCCGCCAGGTCCGCAGTGATCTGTTCGCCGTAGGTCGTCGCCGCCCGCGTCCCGACGAGGGCAGCTGCCCGCTGTGCCGTCTCGTCGAGGCGCGCCGGGCCCAGTGCCCACAACGCCAGCGGCGGCCTTCCCTGGGGCTTCGCGGCGGTGGCGCCGCCGAATGCCAAGAACGCCAGCGTCGGCCATTCGTCCTCGTCAGGCGTGATCAGTCGACCACCACGGCGAGCGAGCAGTTCGAGATCCTCTGTGGTCCGGTCGATTTCACGCCTTGCCTCAGTACGGCGAGCCAGATCGTCGTCGACCCAGCCCCGTCGCACCCGCTCAGCCGCTTCGACCGGTCCCACCCGGTCCACCAGGGCGGCAAGCTCGGCGCATGGGGGTTCGACGACTCGCGACAGGTAGGCCCAAGCCCGCGTCGTCACCTCGGTCATCGCGAAGCCCCCGGCTGGCGGAAGCTCAGCGCCACGGCCACCTCGTCGCGCCCGGGTGACGTGCGACCGGCCAGGTCGGCCAGCGTCCATGCGACCCTCATGGTGCGGTCCACGCCGCGAATGCTGAGCAGCCCGCGGTCCAGCGCGCTCCGCAGTGGCTGCATCGCCGTATTGCTGGGTCGGAATCGACGGCGCAGCAGCGTGCCGCTGACCTCGGCGTTGGTGCGGAATCCGTGCGAGCGCCAACGCTGCGCAGCTGCGTCACGCGCCGCCGTCACCCGGTGACGGACCTGTGCCGTCGACTCGGCGTCGGTCGTCGCGAACGCGCTCATCCGCACCGGATGCATCTCCACGCGCAAGTCGACGCGGTCCAGCAGCGGCCCGGACAACCGTCCGAGATAGCGTCGTTTGACCGCGGCCGCGCAGATGCAGTCACGCGGGTCGGCCGGCGCACAGGGACACGGGTTGGCGGCCAGCACGAGTTGAAAGCGGGCCGGGTAGCACGCCACCCCGTCTCGTCGGGCAAGGCGAATCTCCCCCTCTTCCAGCGGTGTTCGCAGCGCCTCCAGTGCACTCACACCGATCTCGGCGCATTCGTCGAGAAACAGCACCCCGCGGTGCGCCCGACTGACGGCGCCGGGCCGGGCCATTCCCGAACCACCACCGACCAGTGCCGCGACACTGGAGCTGTGATGCGGCGCCACGAACGGCGGACGGGTGATCAGCGGCGTGGAATCCGACAACAGCCCTGCCACTGAGTGAATCGCGGTCACTTCCAACGACTCACCGTCCGAAAGCGGCGGAAGGATTCCCGGAAGTCGTTGCGCAAGCATGGTCTTGCCCACGCCCGGCGGACCGGTGAGCATCAGATGATGGGCCCCGGCGGCGGCCACCTCGACGGCGAAGCGCGCCTGCGCTTGCCCCATCACATCGGCCAGATCGGCAGCCGACTCGTCGGGCGGAACCGTCGCGCTGATCCGCTCGTCGAGCCGCGCCGAACCACTGAGCCAGCCCTGCAACTGCGCCAGGGTGCGCACACCCCAGATCTCGATGCCGTCGACCAGGCTGGCCTCTGGAAGGTTCTCCACCGGAACCACCGCAGCCCCCCAGCCCGCAACCTTGGCCGCCAGCACCGCTGGCAGCACCCCGCGCACCGGCCGCACCCGTCCGTCCAAAGCCAACTCGCCCAGCACCACCACGGTTTCCAGCTGCCGCCACGGTTTCTTTCGTTGTGCCGACAGGACTGCGGCGGCAAGCGCCAAGTCATACACCGACCCCATCTTCGGCAGCGTTGCCGGTGAAAGCGCCAGCGTCAGGCGCGACATCGGCCATCGGTTGTTGCAGTTGGTGATCGCGGCTCTGACCCGATCCCGGGATTCCTGCAATGCGGCGTCGGGCAAGCCCACCAAATGCACACCTGGGAGACCGGAGGTGATATCGGCTTCGATTTCCACGATCTGGCCGTCCAAACCCAGCACCGCAACCGAGAATGCGCGCCCGAGCGCCATCAGCCGACGCCTTGCAGGTGCGTGATCTCCGGGGTGCGGCGTCGGCCGATCCGGACACCAATCACGTCGATGCGGACCGCCGCCCAACGCCGGTCTTGAGCGGCCAGCCAGATCGCCGCCAGCCGACGCAGCCGGCGCGCCTTCTGCGCGGTCACCGCCTGCGCCAGCCCGCCGAAGCCGTCGCCGGTACGGGTCTTGACCTCGAGGAACACCACCGTGTCGGTGATCGGGTCGACGGCGATCACATCCAGCTCGCCATAGCGGCAGCGCCAGTTGCGATCGAGGATCCGCAGCCCCAGTCCGGTCAGGTGATCGGCGGCCAACCGCTCACCGAGCGCTCCGATCTCGGCGCGCGTCAACATCGTCATGCCGCCACCCTGCGGCAGAGCACCGACGCGGACAGACGCCGCGCCGCCGTTGCTGCGGGACGGCCACCGGTTATCCCCAGTTGCGCGGCGATCCACAATCGGTTCGCGCGCGGCATTGCATCTGCAGTTCAGACGCCGTTAACATCGCGTTCAGGCGATGAAGCTCGCCTTTAACTGCCACACCGGCTGACGGCTTCTGCCCGAAGTACTCTGGGTTAGAAGGTGGGGTGGGATCAGTGAGTCGAGATCCCCATAGCGGCCTGGCGCATTCGATGAATTCCCTTGGTCACGAACGGCATTCGCGCCGTCGCATGCCGTTCAGGGCTGATTGTCAACTCATGTCATAACTCTATGGAAAGGAATACCGATGTCATTCGTCAGCACACAACCGGAGGCGCTCAGCGCCACCGCCACCACCCTGGCCGGTATCGGCACCACGATGAGCGCAGAAAACGCGTCAGCCGCGGCGCCGACGACGGGCGTGACACCGGCCGCCGCCGATGAGGTGTCGGCGCTGACGGCCACCCAGTTCGCCGTTCACGCGCAGATGTACCAGGCGGTCAGCGCCCAAGCCGAGGCGATTCATCAGCAACTGGTCAGCACGCTCGCAACGAGCGCCACGTCCTATGCGGCCACCGAATCCGCCAACGCCATCGCGGCGAGTTAAGACTGGACACGGCAATGGATTTCGCAATGCTGCCGCCAGAGGTCAATTCCGGCAGAATGTACGCCGGCTCCGGTTCGGGGCCGATGTTGGCTGCGGCTGCGGCCTGGGACGGGCTGGCCGCCGAACTGCAATCCACGGCGGCGTCCTATCGCTCGGCGATCGCCGAGTTGACCGGCGGACCGTGGCTGGGCTCGGCATCGGCGTCGATGGCCGCGGCGACCGAACCGTACCTGGCGTGGATGAGCACCGCCGGCGGGCAGGCGGAGCACACCGCCACACAGGCCAAAGCAGCGGCAGCGGCCTACGAGGCCGCATTCGCGATGACGGTGCCCCCAGCGGTGATCGCGGCCAACCGTAGCGCCCTGATGGCCTTGATCGCGACCAACGTGCTCGGGCAGAACACCGCGGCGATCGCGGCCAACGAAACCGAGTACGCCGGAATGTGGGCCCAGGACGCCGCCGCGATGTACGACTATGCCGGCTCGTCGGCAGCGGCGTCGACACTGACGCCGTTCACGTCGCCACCGCCGACCACCAACCCGTCCGGACAAGGCGCCGCGGTGTCGCAGTCGCTCGTGTCGACTGGTTCGCGGGTAATCAGCGCGGTCCCCCAGGCGTTGCAGGGCCTCGCGACGTCGGCGGCGGCGACTCCAGCGGGCCCGGTGTCTGATCTGCTGAGCGCGATCGGGCCAGCCCTGGCGCTCATCGAAATCCCCATCGGCGTGACTTCTATCGGCACCGCGGCGACGAGCATCTCGACGGGGTTTACCGGGATCTACACCAACTTCCGCGGCTTTTCGATCAACGCCGACCGCGACTACTACGCCGGAAAGGGCCCGTTCACGGGCTATGGTCCAGGTGCTGCCAACCTGCCGAACTGGTTCTTCAACGGCCAAGGCAGCGTGGCCGCACCGTCGGACGCGGCAACGGCATCCGTGAGCGCCGGCTTGGGCCAGGCAACCACCGTCGGCCGACTGTCGGTGCCGTCGGCGTGGACGGTGGCCGCGCCCGAAATTCGCCCGGCTGCCTACACCCTGCCCATCACCAGTGCTATGGCGGCTCCGGAGGTGGGTGGCGCGAACAATCTGTTCAGCAACATGGGGCTGGCCGGCGCGGCCGGCGGCGCCGTCGGGAGCACCGCTTCCGCGGGACGGGGCGATCACCGGATCAGGATGACACCGCGGGAAAGCCCGAAACCGCCGCAACAGCCGCCGAGCGAGGCGGTGACCGCGATCGCGACCGAATTGCAGGAGCTCGCCAGCAGGGCGCACTCACTGCTGGCCAAGCTGGCCGACTCCGGCCTCGTGACCGCCGACGAGGTGATCGAACAGAAGCGACGGTTCCTTGGCTGAGGCGGCGGCCCCTTAGGCTGGCTTCCGGGAGGTGCGGTTGTGAATCCGGCGGGCTACGGCGTTCTGCTGCTATGCGGACCGCTGGCGGTCATCGCGGCGGTGTGGCTGGCCGACCGGATCGGCGTCCCGTATCCCGTCCTACTGGTGGGTGTCGGGGCGGTGCTGGCCTGGCTGCCGTGGGTCAAAGTGCCGACGCTGGCACCCGAAGTCGTGTTCTACGTGTTCTTGCCGCCGCTGTTGTATTACGCGGCGTATTTCATTGCGCCAGATGATCTTCGGGCTAATGCCCGGTCGATAGGCCTGCTGTCGGTGGGGCTGGTGATCGTCACCATGGCGACCGTCGCCGGCGTCTTGGTGGGCATCGCGGGCTTGCCGTTGACAGTTGCTCTGGTGGCCGGCGCGGTGGTGGCGCCGACCGACGCGGTCGCGGCCACTTCAGTGTTCGCGCGCCTCGACGTGCCGGAGCGGCTGGTCACCATCGTCGAGGGTGAGGGACTCACCAACGACGGCAGTGCTTTGGTGCTTTACACCGGTGCCGTAGGCGCCGTCATGGTTGGGGCGGTGCGGCCCGGCTCGCTCGCGGTGACGCTGCTTGCCGCTCCAGCAGGCGGCGCCGCACTGGGCCTCGCCGTCGCCTGGCTGGCCGTACAGGTGCGGCGTCGAATCCACAACCCGTTGCTGGAGATCACCCTCTCGCTGGCGACACCGTATCTCACCTATGTGCTCGCTGAGGGCGCCCATGTTTCGGGGGTCCTGGCGACAGTGACCGCAGGCGTGTACGTCGGCTCTCACCTGAGCGCAATTCTGGCCCCCGGTGCGCGATTGCAGGCCTTCGCCTTTCTCGACGTTTTGGTCTTCTTGCTCGACGCCGTGCTGTTCACCTTGGTCGGCATGGAACTTTGGCGCTCGCTGCACTGGGTGCCGGGCATGTCCGGGGGGCGGGTCGTCGCGGTGATAGCGGCCGTGGTTGCTGTGGTATTCGCATCGCGGCTGGTGTGGATGCTGTCCGGGCCGGCCACCGCGAGGCTGTCCGGGCGCGCAACGGATGACACGGTGTGGCGTGAACGGTTGGTCGTGGCGTGGGCCGGTATGCGGGGCGGTTTGTCGCTGGCAGCTGCGCTCGCCATCCCGCTGCAGCTCGCCGACGGGACGCCGTTTCCCGACCGCGACTTGGTGATCGTGGTGGCCGCCGCGGTGATCGTGGCAAGCCTGCTCCTGCAGGGCACCAGCCTGCCCTGGCTGTTACGCCGACTCGGCTTGCGGGCTGAGGATTTCGGAACCGAGGAGAACAAAGCGCGGCTCAAGGCGGCCCGTGCCGCGTTGGAGTGGCTGGACGATCACCGCCACGCGGACGCTACCGACGAGGCCACCACATCGGCGCGTTCCCTGTATGAGGCCAAGGTGCGGCGCCTGCAGCTCGGCCCGCCGAGCGATGCGGAGTCAGCTGATGCCGCGGAGATTGAGCGGTATCGCGGGTTGCGGCTGAAACTGCTCGGCGTTGAGCGCTCAGAGCTGTTGGCGTTGAGACGCGACGGCCGCATCAATGCGACAGTCCTGCGTGCCATCGAACGCGACTTCGATCTCGAGGAGGCCCGGCTCAGCGGCTCGTGAGCGCGTCACCCGCGGGTTGGCAACTCTCTCAACGCTTTTGCCTAGCTTTTCTGCGAACGCGCGACCTCCGTCGCCTGCGCGATCCGTGATCCCACGTCGTAGGCCACAATCTGCGCGGTGGCGCCCGGAACCCGGCTGATGGCGCCGGCCATCTTGTCGGCGGTGCGATCGTGGAGCAATCGACCCACCAGCGGCGCATACGTCCGGCGCGGCAACAACACGGTCACCTGGGTGCCTGGATGGTCGTCAACCTCCTGCTTTACCAGCTCTTGTGCCACGCGACTCAGGTTACGGTCCGGGCAGTCGAGCATCTGCAGCGGAATCTCATCCTCGAAGTGCTCCCAGCGCTGCTGCAGCCGCGAGGCATGCAGCGCATCGATCACGAAATGCACAGCACTCAGGTTGTCAGCGTGCAGCCCGCTTGCATAATGCAGCGCCTCGATCAACGCGAGGTCGAAGTGATCCACGAAGACGAACACCCGATGCTGCGGATGCTTGGCCACGTCCTGACGCTCGGTCACCAGATTCTCCAAAACGGAGTTCTCGGCGCGATATTGGCGGTTGAGCCGCATCAAACCGAACATCAGGGTCGGCATGACCACGACGACTAGCCAGGCCCCCTCGGTGAACTTAGCCACCGCGAAAATCCCGACAACAATCGTCGACAGGACCCCCGCGGAGAAGTTGATCACCAACTTGCGTCGCCAACCGGGCCCACGATGCATCAGCCAGTGTTTGGTCATGCCGTAACCGGCCATCGAGAATCCGGTGAACACGCCCATCGCGAACAATGGAACGATTGCATCGACCGAACCGCCGGTCACCAGCAGCAGTATCAGCGCCAGCGCGGTCAGCGTGATGATGGCGTTGGAGAACACCAGGCGATGACCGCGTTTCACCAGCGGCCGCGGCAGAAAGCTGTCCTCGGCGATGAAGCTCGTCAGCGCGGGGAAGCCATTGAAGCTGGTATTGGCGCCGAAGAACAAGATCGCCGCACTCGCCGTCTGAAGAAAGATGTACAGGATCTTGCCGATCAACCCCTGGCCGAAAACCGCACGGGCAACCTCGGAAAGCATCGACGGATACTCGGCGACAAAGGGAGTGGCGTGGGTGGCGTGCACCAGGTAGATGACACCGACCAACAAGAACCCGAGGATGCAGGCCATCGAGGTGAGTACCCGACGCGCGTTGGGGCCTTGCGGTTTGCGGAAGATGTTGACCGCGTCGGCGATCGACTCGACCCCGGTCAGCGACGTGCCGCCGTTGGCGAATGCCCGCAACAAAATCAATATCGACGCGCCCATCACCAGCCCGTTGCCCTGATGCACCGGCACCGCCCCGGCAATGTGCGCTGGATCGTATTGCGGTAAACCCCAGAATATTTGGCGAACCACACCGGTCACGATCAGCAGCGTCAGCATGACGATGAACGAGTAGACCGGCACGGCGAAGATCCGGCCTGCCTCACGTAATCCGCGCAGGTTGGCGTACGAAATGATCAGCAACGCGGCGACGGTGATTTCCAAATGGTATTGGCCCAGCGACGGTACCGCCGAGACCACCGCGAACGTGCCGGACGCGCACTGCACCGCCACGGTGACCACATAGTCGATCATCAGCGCGGCGGCAGAAAGCTGCGCCCAGCGGGGCCCGAAGTTGGCCCGGGCGACGATGTACGAGCCGCCCCGTTGCGTGTAGGCCATCACGACCTGCCGGTACGACCCAGTCACCAACGCCAGAATCAACAGGATCACAGCGGCGATCGGAAGCACCAATACGTACGCAGCTAGTCCCGCCGCCGGCAGCAGTTCGACCATGATCTGTTCGGGACCGTAGACCGTCGATGAGATCGCGTCCGGTGAAAGCGCGCCCAGTGCAACGACATTCGATAAACTTTCGTGTTCCAGATTCTCGTTGATCAGTGGCTTTCCGAGAAAGAACCGCTTCCACGAATCCATGAACGTTGGCGGGACCGTTTGCACATCGGCCGAATCTGTCAAGGTGATGCTCTTCCCCGCTCGTCACGCCCCGAAAACATATGAACGCGACGTTAGCGGCTCTGCTGACTATTCGTTGACCCTAGAGGGGGTCACCACCGTCGATTCTCAGCCAACTATCATAATTGAGCGCAGCTGGGCCGCAAAACACCCCCTGGCAGACGGGATCACACCGAACGCGCGCGAGTGCTCAGGACGTCGGCGTCGCCGACTGCGCCGTTCCGGCGGTCTCCGGCGATCGACCAGGCTCTTCACCGTCCTCACCGCGGAGCGCCTGCGCGACCCTCAACCCCACGTCGTAAGTCAGAATCTGGGCGCTTGCGCCCGGGATCCGGCTGACCACCTGGGCGATCTTGTCTGCGGTGCGATCATGGAGCAGCCGGCCCGCTAGCGGTGAGTACATCCGACGGGGCAACAACACGGTTACGGTGCTGTCGGGATGGTCGTCCTTGACCTGCGCGACCAGTTGCTGGGCGGCGCGGCTGAGTTGTCGATCCTTGCAGTCGACCATCCGCAAATGGGTGTCATAGCCGTAGTGCCGCCAGCGCACCTGCAACCGCGCGGCTCGGGCCTCGTCCAACACGAAATGCACGGCGGTCAGCCCGTCGGCGTGCAATCCCTTGGCGTAGCGCATGGCCTCGACCTCGGCCAGGTCGACGGAGTCGACAAAGACCAACACCCGATGACGCTCATGCTTGGCCAGGTCGGGAAGCTCGGTGCGCGACATCTCCAACACCGAGGCCTCGGCGCGATACTGCTTGTTGAGCCGCATCAACACCAACACCAGAATCGGAAAGACCACCACGACCAGCCAGGCGCCCTCGGTGAACTTCGCGATCGCGAAGATCGCCACCACACTCGTCGACAAGATGCCCGCCGACAGGTTGATCACCAGCTTGGAGCGCCAGCCGGGCCCACGATGGCTCAGCCAGTGTTTGGTCATGCCGTAGCCGGCCATCGAGAAAGCGGTGAACACGCCCATCGCGAACATCGGTACCAGCGCGTTGACCCCGCCTCCGGTGGCGACCAGGAGTGCCACCGCCAGCACGGTCAGCAGGATGATCGCATTGGAGAACACCAGCCGATGACCGCGCTTCATCAGTGGCCGTGGCAGGAAGCTGTCCTCGGCGACAAAGTGAGTCAGCGCCGGAAAGCCGTTGAAGCTGGTGTTGGCACCGTTGTACAGAATCGCTGCGCTGGCGGCCTGCAACAGGAAGTACATGACGTTGCCGATCAGCCCGCTACCGAAAACCGCGCGGCCGATTTCGGAGAGCATCGATGGATATCCGGCAGAAAACGGCACGGAATGAGTGGCGTAGCCGAGCCAGGCCACACCGGCCAACAACAGCCCGAGAACCGTAGCCATCAGGGTCAGCACCCGGCGCGCGTTAGGGCCTTCCGGTTTACGAAACAGGTTGACCGTGTTGGAAATCGCCTCCACCCCGGTCAGCGACGAGCCGCCGTTGGCGAACGCCCGCAGAATCACCAGGATCGTCGCCCCCATGACCAGGCCGTTGCCCTGCTGGATCGGCACTGCGCCGTCAATGTGCTGCGGGTCGTAGACCGGCAGATTCCCGAGCACTTCGCGAGCTATGCCGACCACGATCATCAGCGTGAGCATGCCGATAAACCAGTACGTCGGCACCGCGAACGTCCGGCCCGCCTCCCGCAACCCGCGCAGGTTCGCGTAACAGAAGATGAGCACCGCACCGACCGAGATTTCCAGGCTGTAAGGGCCCAGCACCGGTATCGCGGACGCCACCGCCACGGTGCCCGCCGCACACTGGATCGCCACGGTGACCACATAGTCGATCAACAGCGCCGCCGCCGCGATCTGCGCCACCCGGGGCCCGAAGTTCTCCCGGGCCACGATGTAAGAGCCGCCGGCCCGGGTGTAGGCCATCACAACCTGCCGATACGACGCGGTGACCAGCAACAGGATCAGCAGGATCACACCGATCAGTGGAAGCAGCAGCACAAACGCCGCCATCCCCGCAGCGGGCAGCAACTCGACCATGATCTGCTCGGGACCGTACGCGGTGGACGAGATCGCATCCGGCGAAAGCGCACCCAGTGCAACTGGATTCGACAGCTTCTCGTGCTGAAGATCATCGGTGATCATGGGCTTACCGAGGAAGACCCGCTTCCACCCGTCGAAGAACGACGGCGCAATCCGGTACTCGGGTGCTAAACCTGTCACGAGCCATTCCTAACCGATGATTGGCTGCCCCGCCGTCCTCCTTACGGGATCTTGACACCTTGCGAGTCCAGGCCAAGCCGAAGACCGCGGTTCAAAGTGCACGCCTTGACCCCCGACAGAAGCAAGACGTCGATACGGTGGTCAACGGGGAAGTTCGCTTGAGATGATGGACGACGTGGCAAACGAGTCGAACAACGGTTCCGGGCAATCACCGGCGGCAGACCCTGCCACGGTTTTTTCGGCCCTGGCCGAGATCATCTATCAGGGCACCGAGTCGAGCGAGGTCTACGCGGCCATCTGCGTCGCCGCGACGCTGGTCGTAACGGGATGCGATCACGCCAGCTTGTTGGTGCGCCACGACAATCGCTTTATCACCGTGGGCGCCAGTGACCGCATTGCGCAGCGGATCGACGATATGGAACGCCAGGCCGGCGACGGACCGTGCGTCGACGCGATCGAAGAAGAGACGCCGCAGATCGAAACGGACCTGACCACGCCGAATCACTGGCCCAACCTGGCGGCGAAGATGGTCGCCGAGACACCCGTGCGCGGTGCGATGGGTTTCCGCATCCTGGTCGATCGTCGCAAAACCGGGGCGCTCAACTTGTTCAGCGACACGCCGGGCGTCTTCGACACCGAGGCCGCCGGCCAAGCCATCGTGCTGGCGTCCTTCGCCAGCGTCGCCATCAACGCGGTCGCTCAGGGCGACGACGTGTCCACCCTGCGCCGCGGCCTGCTGTCCAACCGCGAGATCGGCAAGGCCGTCGGCATGCTGATGATGCTGAACAACGTCGACGAACAAGAAGCGTTCAACGTGCTGCGCCGGTACTCGCAGGATCTGAACATCAAGCTCGCCGACGTGGCGCGGTCGGTCATCGATAACCGCGGCAAGCCGATGTTCGGCGAGGGTGGCCAGTTATCCGGTCAGCGATAGGGCCCGCGGCTACTCGGGCAACCGTAACTCGGGTTTCTCGACTTCTTCGATGTTGACGTCTTTGAAAGTGACCACCCGCACCTGCTTGACGAACCGGGCCGGCCGGTACATGTCCCACACCCAGGCATCAGACAGCCGCAGCTCGAAATAGACCTCGCCGTCGGCGTTGCGGGGCAGCATCTCGACACTGTTTGCCAAATAGAACCGGCGCTCGGTTTCCACCACGAAGCTGAACTGGCCCACGATGTCCTTGTATTCGCGGTACAGCGAGAGCTCCATCTCGGTTTCATACTTTTCGAGATCCTCGGCACTCATCTGCTCAGCCGTCCTTCTCCGTCCCACAGTTGATAGCCCGGCCCCATCTTTCCCCACCGACTTTTCGCGTGTCGATCCGGTGCTCCCGAATCGTCGCCCGGCTGGGCTAAATTGCCGGACTCCTCACCAGGCCGGCACTCGGCCACCAACCGGGTGCCTGACCCGGACGCCACCCGCCGCACGTTGATGAACGAGTGTCGATGCTCCGCGCAGGGACCCAACGCGTTGAGCGCCGCCGAGTGCGCAGCGGTGCTGTAGCCCTTGTGGTCGGCGAAGCCGTAACCGGGATGGTCGGTCTCCATCGCCACCATTAACCGGTCCCGGCTGACCTTGGCCAGCACGCTGGCCGCAGCGATGCACGCCGCCGCAGCGTCACCGCCGATCACCGGCAGCGAGGGCACCGGCAGCCCGGGCACCCGGAAGCCGTCGCTGAGCACATATCCGGGACGTACCGACAGCCCTGCGACGGCGCGGCGCATGCCTTCGATGTTGGCCACGTGCACGCCGCGCCTATCGACCTCGACCGACGAGATGAATACCACGTGGTAGGCCAACGAATACCGGCGAATCAGCGGATACAGCCTCTCCCGCGCCTTTTCGGTGAGCTTTTTCGAATCGTCGAGAGCGCTGAGGCTTTCCAACCGCCCTGGCCCCAGCACGCACGCGGCGACCACCAGCGGCCCGGCGCAGGCCCCGCGGCCGACCTCGTCCACCCCGGCCACCGGTCCGAGGCCGTTGCGGTACAGCGCAGCCTCCAGAGTGCGCAAGCCCGACGATTTACGGATTACCGTCCGTGGCGGCCAGGTGGTGGCCATGCCTAATGATTCTGCTGCGGATTCACCGAACGCACAGAACCCCATCGCGAAGGCGGCCACACAATGAACCTCGCCTTACCGATGACATTGTCGACTGGCACTGTGCCCGCCATCGGATCACCGGTGCACAGCAGTCCGTTCATCGCGTCGCCGGGGGTGCTGGTGCAGTGGGCTCTGGAGTCCGCCGAATGCGTGCGGTTGTCCCCCATCACCCATAACCTGCCCTGCGGGACGCTGACCGGCCCGAACTCGGGCCCCAGGCAGGGGTAGATCGAAGGGTCGGCGTTCAGGGTGGCCGGGTCCAGATACGGCTCTTTCAACCGGACGCCGTTGACCGTCAGCCCGGTGCTGTTTCGGCACTCCACGGTCTGTCCGCCCACCGCGATGACGCGTTTCACCAAGTCGTTCTCGTCGGGTGGCACGAAGCCGATGAACGACAGCGTGTTCTGCAGCCAGCGGATCACGGCGTCGTGGGAGCGGATCGACTTGTAACCCACGTTCCACGGGGGCGGTCCCTTGAACACGATGACGTCGCCGGGGTGCGGCGTGCCGAAACGGTAGGTGAGCTTGTCCACCATGATCCGGTCGCCGACGCAACCCGAGCATCCATGCAGGGTTGGCTCCATGGATTCCGACGGAATGAGGTAGGGCCGCGCCACGAACGTCAGCATGACGTAATAGAGCACCAGCGCGATCACGGCCAAGATTACGGTCTCCCGCAGCGCCGCCCGCTTCGTGCCGTGCGGTTCGTCGGCGTCGGCCGCGCCCGGCTGGGGCATGGACGGCGGGCTTGTCGCGACTTCTGGATCGGCCGGATCGGAATCGGGTTGACCCTCAGGCGAGTCGGTCGTCTCAGTCACGGCTTCAGCGTAGCCAGCATCGACGCGCAACTAGGCACGGCCGCCGCAGAATCGCCGACGGGTCGCGCAAAGTCAGCGCTTTTCCTTGATCTTGGCCTTCTTGCCGCGCAACTCGCGCAAGTAGTAGAGCTTGGCGCGACGCACATCACCCCGGGTCACGACGTCGATGTGGTCGATGTTGGGCGAATGCACCGGGAAGGTCCGTTCGACGCCGACGCCATAGCTCTCCTTGCGGACCGTGAAGGTCTCCCGGACCCCACCGCCCTGTCGGCGCAGCACCACGCCCTTGAATACCTGAATGCGCTCTTTGGCACCCTCGATGACTTTCACGTGCACATTGATGGTGTCGCCGGGGCTGAAGGCCGGGAGGTCGTCGCGCAGCGACGTCTTGTCGACGAAGTCCAGCGTGTTCATTCCGAGGCACTTCCTTGCGGTCGCGGCTGCGTGCTGCTGCTCAGCGCTGTGGGCGTATGAGCAGTAACCCAGCCGATGGATTCGGGCAGCTGTCCGTCTCGCAGCAGGCGGGGGCACATCGGCCGGCCGAGAGCCGCTGGAGACAACTGGTCAATTGTGCCAGATCGGGACCACGCAGCGAAATCACGGCACATCACCGTCGCTGCCTACCCTGCCGTGACGTGGGCGGATGGCTCGCAGAAGTGCTGCCAAGGTCCGCGGGGTCTGACGGCGGGGACGGACGGCAGTGCGTGCCACGCGAGCACGGCCGCCGGCGGCAGCGGCTGACCCGATCGGCTCTACGGTTGGCCCCCGGACCACAGGTCGGGGCGGCGTTCGCGGGTGCGCTGCTCGGAGGCCTGTCGCCGCCAAGCCTGGACGCGGGCGTGATCGCCGGACAACAGCACCTCCGGCACGTGCAGCCCACGCCAGCTCGGCGGCCTGGTGTACGACGGACCCTCGAGCACACCCAATGAATGCGAATCATCCTGATGCGACGCAGGATTGCCCAAGACGTTCGGCAGCAGCCGCAGCACCGCTTCGATCATGACCAGGGCCGCCGACTCTCCCCCCGGCAGCACGTAGTCTCCGATCGACACCTCTTCGACGCGCATCCGTCGACCGGCATCGTCGGCGACCCGCTGGTCGATCCCCTCGTAACGACCACAGGCGAATACCAGATGCGCTTCACCGGCCCACCGCTGTGCGGTCGACTGGGTGAACAATGTACCCGCGGGTGTCGGAACAACGAGAAGTGTTTTCGGCGAACAGATTTCGTCAAGCGCCTCACCCCACACCGGCGCCCGCATCACCATCCCCGGACCGCCCCCATACGGCGCGTCGTCGACCGAGCGATGCACGTCGTGCGTCCAGCTGCGCAGGTCGTGCACGTCCAACTGGACCAGACCGGATTCTATTGCCTTGCCCGGCAACGATTGTCGCAACGGATCCAGATAGGACGGGAAGATCGTCACGACATCGATTCTCAACACGCCGCGCCCTCAGTGCTCTAGTTCCAGCAGACCTTCGGGCGGATCGATTTCGACGGTGCCATCCTCCAGCGAGACCGATGTGACGATCGCGCTGACGAACGGCACCAGCAACTCGCTTGCCTGATCACGGTTGACCGCCAGCAGCTCACCGCCCGGAGTGTGCAGAACCTCGGTGACGACGCCGATATCGCGGCCTGCGGTCGTACGCACGCGTAGACCTTCGAGCTGATGGTCGTAGTAGGTGTCCGGCTCGTCGATGGGCGGCAAGTTCGCGGAGTCGACGAGGAACAGGCTGCCCCGGAGCGCGTCGGCGGCGTCGCGGTCGACCACCCCTGCCAACCGCACCAGCAGGCGGCTGCCGTGCGCGCGAACCGTCTCGACGGCGTAGCTGCGCTCACGACGATCAGATCCCTTGGCGCGCAACACCTCACCCGGTGCGAACCGAAGCTCGGGGTCATCGGTGCGAACCTCGACGACGAGTTCGCCAGTGAGGCCGTGCGCTTTGACCACGCGCCCGACTGTCAACTCCAAGGGAGTTCCATCGGCTGGGCTCCCGCTATTGGTCGGTGTCCACCACGTCGACGCGGATGCCGCGCCCACCGATACCGGCAACGAGTGTGCGCAGCGCGGTCGCGGTGCGGCCACCACGACCGATGACCTTGCCGAGATCATCGGGATGGACGTGCACTTCGACGGTCCTGCCGCGCCGGCTGGTCACCAGATCAACGCGCACATCGTCGGGGTTGTCGACGATCCCGCGGACCAGATGTTCGACGGCATCGACGACGACGGTACTCATGGCGGTGGTCAGCTCTCGGCCTGTTCGGCGCTAGCGGCGGGCTCGGCCTCAGCGGCCGGCTCGGGGGCAACGTCTGCCACATCGGGTTTCTCGGCTGCGGCCTTCTTCGCCGGAGCCTTCTTCTTCTTCGGCGTGGCGGCTTCGGTGTCGGGAGCACCGTCGGCAGCGGAAAGGGCCGCGTTGAACAGCTCGAGTTTGCTCGGCTTGGGCGGGGCGACCTTCAGCCTGCCCTCCGTGCCGGGCAGTCCCTTGAACTTCTGCCAGTCACCGGTGATCTTGAGCAGCTTGAGAACGGGTTCGGTGGGCTGGGCGCCCACTGACAGCCAGTACTGAGCGCGCTCGGAGTCGATCTCGATCAGGCTCGGCTCCTGCTTGGGGTGGTACCTGCCGATGACCTCGATCGCGCGGCCGTCGCGCCGGTTGCGCGCGTCGGCGACAGCGATGCGGTACTGGGGATTGCGGATCTTTCCGAGCCGGGTCAGCTTGATCTTCACAGCCATGGTTGAGCAACTTCTCCTACGGGTGTCACGCTGCAATTCAGCGATTCGGGCGGGATGCCGGAATCCGGTTTTGCCTTGCGCGTGTGACCGCCGAACAAGCACCTCGGTAACGGTGGGTCGCGCGGCAGACAGCCGCTCATTGTGCCAGAACCAGGCCCGAAGTCGGAAATTCGCCGGCGCGGGCTGCTACAGGATTTTCTGAAAGCACTTCGTCTCGACCCGGCGGGTCATCCGCCAACCCTGCGCGGTACGCAGGAATTCGTCGTCGTACCACAGTCCGCAGAACATCACCTGGGCGTTGTCTTCTTTCGTCGCCCCGGGCAATACCATGGGGTTGAAGCAGATGGTCCGCGACGCCGCGGTGTCTCCATCGATACGCACCGAGAAATTACCCAGCATGTGGGCGTACATCGGGAAGTTCGGCAACACCTCCGCCAGCCACGCCTTCACCTCTGGGTAGCGGCCTTCGATGCCGCCGAGGGCGGTGTAGTCGATGTACGCATCCTGGGTGAACACCGCATCGAGGTCGTCGAAGCGACGCGTATCGATCGCCGTCGAGTAATCAACCGTCAGCTGCTGGATTTCCAACCGGTCAGAGATTTCGGCATGGCTCAACATGGGTCGATTGAACACCTCTGAACCCACCGACAGGCGGCGCGGCCCGGTAACGGGCCGGTAAGCTGACCGGCCATGCGGGTGCTTCTCGCCGCAGTCGCGGCTCTTTTCTCCTTCATAGGTGTCTCCCTTGTCGGCGCCGCTACCACGGCGGGGGCTGACGCCGGCGTACAGCCGGTCGGCTCGGTACCCATCCCCGCTGGCCCGGCGCAGACCTGGCTGGTCGCGGATCTCGATTCAGGTCAGGTGCTGGCCGCGCGCGATGAGAACGTGCGCCACCCGCCCGCCAGCACCATCAAGGTGTTGTTGGCGCTGGTGGCCCTCGACGAGCTGAGCCTGGACTCCACCGTCGTCGCCGACGCGGCCGACAGCCACGTCGAATGCAACTGCGTGGGCGTGAAGGCAGGCCGCACCTACACGGCACGCCAACTCTTGGACGGCCTGCTGCTGGTATCGGGCAACGATGCCGCCAACACGTTGGCGCACATGCTGGGCGGCCCGGAGGCGACCGTGGCCAAGATGGACGCCAAGGCGGCATCCCTGGGCGCGGTGAACACTCACGCGTCGACCCCGTCAGGTCTGGACGGCCCCGGCGGATCGGGTTGGTCCACAGCCCACGACCTCGCGGTCATCTTCCGCGCGGCGATGGCCAACCCGGTGTTCGCACAGATCACCGCCGAGCCCTCCGCGACCTTCCCCGACGACACCCATGGCGGCGAGCGCCAAATCGCCAACCAGGACGAGCTGCTGCAGCGCTATCCCGGCGCGATCGGCGGCAAGACCGGCTTCACCGACGCCGCGCGCAAGACGTTCGTCGGTGCCGCGGCCCGCGGCGGCCGACACCTGGTGGTCGCCATGATGTACGGGCTGGTGCACGAGGGCGGACCCACCTACTGGGATCAGGCCGCGAGCTTGTTCGACTGGGGTTTTGCCCTGAACCCACAATCGGCGATCGGCGCCCTGTAGGTCTTTGACGACACTCGCGGAGGTTTGGGCTAGTCTTCGAGTGCCGTGGCACTCTGTCGGGCAAGAGTCCAATAGGGGTAGCCGCGACGCCCTGTCGACACGCGTCGACACCGTCCATGGGTTGAGTCCGACAGCCATTACCAACGACGTCTGCGTCGCAAGCAGCCAACGCAGGTGCCCGTAACGAATGAGGGATCGATGATGGCCGACAACCAGCACGCTGCATCTGGCTCACCTCCTCAATCTGACAAAGACGATTTCAACGCCCACCAGTCGGTGGTCGACGGGCTGGCCGTGGTGTCGGTCAGCGGAAGTGTGGACATGCTCACCGCCCCCGGGCTGGCTGAAGCCATCGATGCCGCGCTCGCCGACGAACCCAAAGGCCTGATCGTCGACTTGACCAGCGTCGAGTTCCTCGGCTCGGCCGGCATCAGCGTCTTGATGAAAACCCGCGACAACCTCGGCGAATCCACCCCGTTCTGCGTGGTCGCCGACGGGCCTGCCACGCACCGACCGCTCACCTTGCTGGGGATCAACGAGCTGATGCACTTGTCCCGCAGGCTGGATGACGCCATCAGCAAACTCACTGACAGCTGACTTCAGGCGGGCAGGCCGACCCCGCTCAGCAGCGACGTCAGCAGGGCAATCCGCTGGTTCTCGATATCGTGTTGCGGTAGCACCGCGCGCAGGATCGCCGCTCCGTCAAAGGTATTGGTCAACAGCGCCACCAGGACCGGGAACGTTTCCTGCGGGAAGCCGTCCGCGCCGGGCAACGCGCGCGCGGCGTCGCAGATCTTGCTGGTGTACTGCTCGAGAACGTTGTGCAACGTCGCGTTGAGCTTTTCGTCGGTGCGCGCGGCGATCATCAGTTCGTAGAGCACGGCATTGGTCGGGCTGCTGGTGATGTCCCGCAGAATGGTCAGACCCGCCTCCAAAGCCGGCCGGTCAGAGGGTATTTCGGCGACCTGCTTGGTGAACGTGTCCAGTTGCCGCCGCAGCACTTCGTACGCCGTGGCGGCCATGAAGTCGCCCATCGTGTCGAAGTGCCGGAACAGGGCGCCGACCGATACCCCGGCGCGCTTGGTGATCACTGCCGCGGAGGCTCGGGCATATCCGACCTCGATGATCGTCGCGATGCTGGCCTCGAGCAGGCGCGCCACCGTCTCTTCCCGGCGCTGCTGCTGGGTCCGGGCCATGCGAAGACCTACACGCCCGAGCCGGCGAGCTGTCGCTGGCCCGCACCGGCCCGCAGGTACCGACCCGACTTCACCGTCTTGCCGTAACCCTCGCGGAAGTGGCCGTCGCGGAACACGATCGCACCGCCCACACCCGTCGCCACCACCGCCGCGTCGTTGCGGTTGACCATCCGGCTCAGGTCGCCGTAGAACGCGACCTTCTCCTCGTGATAACCGTCCACCGCATCATCCAGACCCGCCGGATCGATCACGACGAAATCGGCGCGGTCGCCTTCGCGCAGCGTGCCGGCGTCCAGGCCGAACCATTCGGCCACCTCGCCGGTCAGCCGATACACCGCGCGCTCGACGGTCATGAACGGCTTGCCGTCCCGGTAGGCGTCCAGCGTGCGCTTGAGGAACCGCAGCGAGAAATTGTAGAAGGCCATGTTGCGCAGATGTGCGCCGGCGTCGGAGAAGCCCAGGTGGATGCTCGGCTCTCCTGCCAGCTTGTTCAGCAGCTTGGGCCGATGGTTGGCGACGGTGGTGGTCCAGCGAACATTGCGCTCACCGTTTTCGACGAGGACGTCGAGGAACGCATCCAAGGGATGCAGCCCCCGCTCATCGGCGATCCCCCCGAAGCTCTTGCCGATCAACGTCCGGTCGGGGCATTCGACGATCACCGCTTCGTGAAAGTCTTTGTGCCACAGTGATGGACCAAGCTTGACGCGGTCGAATTGTCGGCGGAACCTGCGACGGTACTCCGTGTCGGCCAGTAACGTGTTGCGCTCCAGCTGATCACGCAGATGCAGCGCCGCGGTGCCTGCGCCGAACTCTTCGAACACCGGTAGGTCGATGCCGTCGGAGTAAAGCTCGAAAGGCACCGGCAGGTGCTGGAAGCGCACCTTGGAGCGCAGCACGAAGTTGAGTAGCCGGGTGCCCGGACCGAAAAAGTGCACGGCCAACGGCATCGACTTGGCGTCGGCAGATACCAACAGACTCATGCGAACTCCCTTGCGCAGCCCGAACATCGGGCTGCTGGCCAGGAAGAACAACAATCCCGACTCCGCCTTGGCCACGTTGGGTGCGCTCTGCAGAATCCTGCCCCGCTTCCGCAACACCTTGATCAGCTTGCGGCGCTCTCGCCACGTCGCGAACGTGGAGGGCAGCGCGCGGGAGCGGAAGCGGTCGCCGTCGAGCTTGTCGATCGCCGCGTCCATTCCGGACATGCCGAGCATTCCCGCATCGAGCGCATCGTCGAGCAGGGTCGCCATCTTGTCGAGTTCGGCATCGGTGGGCCGCACGGTGTCGTCGGTGGCACGATCAAGGCCCAGCACCGCGGTCCGCAGATCCGAATGACCCAGCAGCGAGCTGACATTCGGGCCCAGCGGCAGGCTGTCGATGACGTCGACATATTCCGCAGGTGTTGACCATGTCTTGTGTTCTTCCAGCGCCCCCAAGACGAACTTGCGCGGCACCGCCTCCACCCGGCTGAAAAGGTCAGCGGCGTCGTCGGTGTTCGCATACACCGTCGACAGCGAGCACATGCCCAACAACACAGTGGTGACACCGTGGCGCACCGACTCCCGCAGTCCCGGATCGAGCAGCACCTCGGCGTCGTAGTGGGTGTGCACGTCGACAAAGCCGGGGACGACCCACTTGCCCTTCGCGTCGATGATCTCGGGGCAGCCCGTCTCGTCCAGCGGGCTGGACGTAACCGTGCACACGACACCGTCGCGGATGCCCAACGTGCGGGTTTGCGGCGCGCTCCCAGTGCCGTCGAACCACAATCCGTTGCGAACAATCACGTCGTAAGCCACTGTCGTCCTCCGCGTCGTTGGGGTGGTGAGAAGCTAGCATAGATAGTGAGCGCTCGCAATCTTTCTAGCACGGCTCGTTAGAGCCTTCCCCGGGTTCGACGACGACGCGGCTCAGGACTGACGGCGCCGAGAAGCCGGGCGAGCTCGGCGACCGAGATCTCGTCCAGACGTGCCACGGCGTCGATGACCTCGGCGCGCTGTGCGGCGTCCGCGAACGGTTCGCCGAGCCAGTGGAACTTTTCGGTGACGCGGCCCCACGACATCGGTTGCGTCGGCGATCCTTCGAAATCGGATTGTTCGCGATGACAGTCCCGGCCGTCGCGCAGGGCGATGTGGACGCGAGCCGCCGTCCGCTCCGGGTAGGCCTCGGTCAGGTCGGGCGCGACGGTGACGTCAACGCGTGCGAGCAGGTCCTGGACATCGGCGCGGTCCACCCGCGCGGTCTCCAGCTGTTCGGGGCCGACCTGGCCGTCCAACAGGGCGACCGCGGTGAGGTACTTGAGGTTGTAGTCGGCTTGTTCTTTGGTCCGGGGGTGATCCTTGGCGCCGTACACGCCGCCGCCGGCGAAGTCGAACGCGCCTTGAAAGACTTCAAGGGCCACCGTGGCGACGTCGGCGCCGGTGATGGCGTATTCGTCACGAAGTGCCAGTGTTGCGGCGATGATCACCTGACCGTGAATCAGCGAGCAGTACTGCTTGAGGTAGGTCTGCTCCACGGCGGTCAGCGACCGGTCGGATGTTCGCAAGTCGACCGGCTGGCCGAACAGCCGGTCGAGGCCATTGGGGCCTTCGAAAAGTGCTCGCGGGCCAGTGATTCCGCGACTGGCGAGCATCGTGGCATACACGGCGCGCATCCCAGTGATCGCCGGCGAGATGCCCTTCCAGGCCGACACGGGTTCGGCGTGCACGGCGGCAAGCGACACGTTGTCCACCGCGGAGGCGGCGATGGCATCGGCGGTGCCCGCAGCATCGAGACCGAGCAGCTTGGCCGAACCGGCCGCCGCCGAGATCGCCAGTTGCAGCGCGTGGTTGAGGCCGTGGGCCATAACCGGAACCGCTGCGCTGAAACGACATTGGATTTCGTAGGCGATCGCAAGGGCCAGCAGAAAGTCCGCTCCGCGCGCTTCGACGTGTTCGGCAACCGCGAACACCGCGCCGAAATTGTCCGCCGGGTGGCACAGACCACCGGGGGTCAGGTAGGTGTCGAGCAGATCGGGGTAGCGCACCAGCACCGCGTTGAAAAAGGCGGCCTGATCCACCGACGCGCGTCCACCCCCGACGAAGGTCGCTGTCGGGCGGCTGCTGAATTGCTCGGCGTGAGCGCGGATCGCGGGGATGAGTTCTCCGTCGAGGGCACCGAGCGCGCAGGCGATGCTGTCCAGGACGTTGCGCTTCAGCGTCGCCAGCACGTCTCCGCGCAGATCGGCCTGATCGGCGCCGACCACGAACTCCGCTAACTGGTCGACGGTGTGTGCGGGGCTTTCGTGCGTCACGATCAGTTCACTTTCTCGGTGTCCACGCTCAACCGCTGGAGTCGAAAACCGTTGGAGCGTCCGGGCTGCCGGCTTCGGCGTGCTCGATGCGCTGACGCATGTCGGCAGACATTCTCGGCAGCTCCGCGAGATCACACCAGCGGGCGTCGAGGCTTTCATCGTCGGCGGGGAATGGCTCTCCGTCAACCCAATCCATCCGGAACACGTGGTCGAGGTATTGCGCATGATCGCCGTTTGCGTGAACCATGGGACCGGTCACGTGTACCCAGGCCAACCTTCTGGGGACTACGTGTATGCCGGCCTCTTCACACACCTCTCGAACAGCGCAGTCCGCTGGGTTCTCGCCCGGTTCGACGATCCCGGTCACCGGTGTCCATGACCGGTTGTCTGACCGTTGAACCACGAGCACCTGCTGATCGCGAATCACGACAGCGGTAACGGCAGGCAACCACAATGGTGCGTGTCCGATGTGCCGACGAAGCTCGACGATGAATTCGGGAATCGACATGGTCGACCTTCGGGTCAGAACGCTTGCCCGCGCAGGATGACCATGTCAGGCCGATTCAACACGGCCGGCCCGTGACGTGGATCGTCCTTGTAGCACAACAGGTCTGCCGAAGCGCGGTGGTCCAGGCCCGGCCGGCCCAGCCAGCGACGGGCGTCCCAGCATGCCGCGCCGAGCGCGTCGGTGGGGCTCATCCCGATGCCCTTGAGGGCCTCGACCTCGTCTGCGATGCGACCGTGGGCGATCATGCTCCCGGCGTCGGTACCGGCATACAGCGGCACGCCGGCGTCTCGTGCTGCCGCCATCCGCGCTGAACTCTTGGCGTAGAGGTCACGCATGTGGGCGGCGTAGACAGGGTATTTCGCCGCTGCATCGGCGATGCCTGGGAAGTTCTCGACATTGATCAGCGTGGGCACCAAGGCGGTGCCGCGCTCGATCATCAACTCGATGGCGTGGTCGGTGAGCCCGGTACCGTGTTCGATGCAATCGATACCCGCGTTGATCAGCCCGGGCAGCGCGTCCTCGCCGAAGACATGGGCGGTCACCCGTGCCCCGTGCTGATGGGCAGCCTCGATCGCCGCTGAGAGGACGTCGTCGGACCACAGCGGGGCGAGATCACCCTGTTCGCGGTCGATCCAGTCCCCGACCAGCTTCACCCAGCCGTCACCCCAGCGTGCCTGTTCGGCTACCCGATCCGGCAGTTGCGACTCGTCTTCGAGGTCGATCGCCAAACCCGGCGAGTAACGCTTGGGTCTGGCCAGATGTCGTCCGGCGCGGATGATGCGCGGCAGATCCTCGCGGTCGTCGAGACTGCGGGTGTCGGTAGGCGAGCCGCAATCGCGCAGCAACAACGCGCCGGCCTCGCGTTCGGTCTCGGCCTGGACGGCTGCTTCGTCGATCTCGATACCGCGGCCGTGCGACCCCAGACCGACGTGGCAGTGCGCGTCCACCAGCCCGGGCAGGATCCAGCCGCCGTCGAAAACCGTGTCCGCGCCGCCGACCGGTTCGCGGCTGATCCTGCCGCCGACGATCCACATCTCGACGGGTCCTTCGTCGGGCAGCCCGATTCCCTTGAGATGAACTGGGACGTGCTGAGGCACTACTTGTTGCCTGGGAACTTCAGCTTGGACAAGTCGAAATTGGCCAACCCGGGAGGCAATTCGTCGAGACCCTGCGGCATGCTCGACAGGTCGGGGAACCCGGCCGGCATGCCCGCGCCGAGCGGGCCGCGAACCTTGGGCGGTGTCGGTCCGAACTTCTTGCCCTTCTTCCCCTTGCCGCCCTTGGCTTTCGCGTTCTTACGCGTCGCGGACTTTCGACCCAGCCCGGGTATGCCCATGCTGCTCACCATCGAGGACATCATCTTGCGGGCCTCGAAGAAACGGTCGACGAGTGAATTGACCTCCGACACCGTCACGCCGGAGCCGTTGGCGATGCGCAGCCGGCGGGACGCGTTGATGATCTTCGGATCGGCCCGCTCCTGCGGCGTCATACCGCGGATGATGGCCTGCAGCCGATCGAGTTGTCGGTCGTCGACGGCGGCCAGGGCCTCTTTCATCTGGCCGGCGCCGGGCAGCATCCCTAGCAGATTGCCGATCGGGCCCATTTTGCGGATTGCCAGCATCTGCTCGAGGAAGTCCTCCAGCGTCAGCTCGCCGGATCCGATCTTGGCCGCGGCGGCTTCCGCCTGCTGGGCATCGAAGACCTGCTCGGCCTGCTCGATCAGGCTCAGCACATCGCCCATGCCCAGGATGCGGCTGGCCATCCGGTCTGGATGGAAGACGTCGAAGTCTTCCAACTTCTCGCCGGCAGACGCGAAAAGTATTGGAACACCGGCTATTTCGCGAACCGACAGCGCCGCGCCACCGCGGGCGTCGCCGTCCAGCTTGGTCAGCACGACACCGGTGAAGCCGACACCCTCGCCGAACGCCTGCGCGGTCGCCACCGCGTCCTGACCGACCATGGCGTCCAGAACGAACAGCACCTCGTCGGGGTCGACAGCGGCGCGGATGGCGCCGGCCTGGGCCATCATCTCCTCGTCGATACCCAACCGTCCAGCGGTGTCGACGATGACGACGTCGAAGTGTTTGGCCCGGGCCTCCGCAAGGCCGGCCGCCGCAACGGCGACCGGATCACCCGGGCCGGCCGGTGAGTCGGCATCGGTGCCCACCGAGGTTCCGGGGTGCGGCGCGAAAACCGCGACACCGGCCCGCTCCCCCGTGATGCGCAACTGGTCGACCGCGCCGGGCCGCTGCAGGTCGCAGGCCACCAACAGCGGAGTGTGGCCCTGGTTGCGCAGCCACAACCCCAGCTTGCCTGCCAGCGTGGTCTTACCGGAGCCCTGCAGACCGGCCAGCATCAGCACGGTCGGCGGCGTTTTCGCGAACGCCAACTGGCGGGTCTGCCCGCCCAGGATGGTGACCAGTTCCTCGTTGACGATCTTGACGACCTGCTGGGCCGGGTTGAGAGCGCCGGACACCTCCGCACCCTTGGCGCGCTCTTTGATTCGGCTGACAAACGCCCGGACCACGGGCAGCGAGACGTCGGCCTCTAGGAGGGCCAACCGGATTTCACGGGTGGTGGCGTCGACATCGGCTTCGGTCAGCCGGCCCTTGCCGCGAAGTCCTTGCAGTGCTCCGGTCAGCCGATCGGATAGCGATTCAAACACGCAGCCAAGCCTAGCCGGGTAACGATGCCCGCCGTGAAACGGCGGGAAAGGAGCCCGGCACGGGCGGCGTCGCAATCGGGCCGTGGCGATCGCAAGCGCGGCGGAGCCGGGCGCGGCGGGTCGCCACCATCGGGCCTAGTGGCAGAGGATTGGGGCATGCTCGAGGTGATCGACAAAGGAACCTGCACCAAAGCGCATCCGGTACCACTGTTGTTCGTGCACGGTGGCTGGCATTCCGCGTCGTGCTGGCGCAACTTCGTGGACTTCTTTGCCGACGCCGGCTACCGCGCGGTTGCGCTGAGTCTGCGCGGGCACGGCGGCAGCGCCACCGCGAAGCCTTTTCACGCCTGCTCGATCGCCGATTACGTCGACGACGTCCACGCCACCGCCAACAGCCTCGGCGGCCACCCGGTGCTCATCGCCCATTCCCTGGGCGGATTCGTCGTGCAGCGATACCTCGAAAACCACGACGCGCCGGCGGCTGCCCTGCTGGCGTCCGTGCCGCCGCAGGGCGTGCTCGGCTTGGCGACGCGCATCTGGAGCCGCCACCCGTGGATCTCCATGCGGTCGCTCCCGGTCGGCAACCTGGCCGGGTTCATCGGTACCCCGCAGCTGGTGCGTGAGCACCTCTTCAGCGCACACACGCCCGACGACATCGTGGAATCGTGCGCGGCAACGGTGCAATCCGAGGCGGTACGCGCCTCTCTGATCGACCCGCTGATCCGCCGGGTCAAGTCCAAGCGGATCAACACCCCGATGCTGGTGTTAGGTGCCGCCGACGACGGCATGGTCACCGACGCCGAGGTGCGCGCGACGGCTCGCGCCTACCAGACCGAAGCCGAGTTCTTCACCGGCATGGGACACAACATGATGCTCGAACCCGGGTGGGCCGGCGTTGCCGAACGAGTGCACGCGTGGCTGCAAACCCGCGATCTTGGTTAGACGGCGGGAGCGTCGGCGGGCACTTCCAACATCGACAACAGGTGGTGCTCGATCGCGGTTCGAGTGCTCGAGCCGGGCTCACCGGCCGCCTTGGCGGCTGCACTTCGCGCCGGCAACGCGATACAGAACACGTCGTCCACCATCGATCCGCGCGTGCTGACCTTCGCCCAGTCAATGTCAACCCCGGCCCGCTCCAGCGCACCGGTGAGCAGTGCCAGCAGTCCGGGGCGGTCGTTCGCGCGAATTTCGATGATCAACCGACCAGGCGTGCCGTCGAACCACAAAATCCGCGGCGGGGCGCTCGAATGATGAACCGGAACCGCAGTCGGCGCCTCGCCGACGGGCTTGGGGTGCGCGGCGCCGGCCCGCTCCTCGAGCATGCCCAGAACGTCGGTCTGCCCGCCCAGCGCACGGATGAGTTGCTGCCGCAACAAGCCGGCCGCGGGCGGGCTGCCGAAATGCGGCGAGACGACGAATTCGCTGATCGCGATGCCGTCCTGAATATTGACCGAGGCCGAATGCACGCGCAGCGAGTTCAGCGCCAGCACCCCGGCCGCTTTGGACAGCAGCCCGCGCTGGTCGGGGGCGATCACCACCGCCTGGTAGAGCCGCTGGTCGTTGCCGGGCCGTAACTCGACATGCACCTTGCGATCGGCCGCGAGCGCGAGGTACTCCGGGTCGAGCGGGTCGGCTTCCGGCAACGCCTCGCCGTTCATCGCCATACGACTGCGCCGCACGAGGTCACCAACAAGCGACGCCTTCCAGTCGCTCCACACCCCGGGCCCGGTGGCCAGCGAATCGGCCTCGGTCAGCGCATGCAACACGTCTAGCAGCACCGGGTCGCCGTCCAGCGCTTCGCAAACGGTGGCTATGGTCTGCGGGTCGTTCAGGTCTTGACGGAATGCGACCTTCGCCAACAACAAGTGGTGGAACACCAGCTTGGAAAGCAGCTCGACATCCGAGGGCCACAAACCCAGCCTGGTGCCGATCTGGGTGGCCAACTGAGCCCCCAGCGCGCAGTGGTCGACATCGCGTCCCTTGCCGATGTCATGCAGCAGCGCGCCGAGGATCAGCAGGTCGGAACGGGCGACGCGAGTGGTGAAAATCCTAGCCCGCGAGACGGTTTCGGCCAGGTGCCGATCCACCGTCCAGATATGGACGACGTCGCGGGGCGGAAGGTCGCGGACTGCGCCCCACTCCGGGAACAGCCGACCCCATAACCCGGTGCGGTCCAGCGTTTCGATGACCGCAATCGTGTCCGGGCCTGCGGTCAACAGCACCAGCAGGTTGTCCAACGCTTCGCGCGGCCATGGGGACGGGAGTTCCGGTGCGGTGTCAGCCAGTCGGCTCAGCGTCGACATCGCGATCGGCAATCCGGTGACGGCCGATGCCGCCGCGACGCGCAGCAACAGTATTGGGTCGCTTTGCGGCCGGGCGTCGCGGGCGAGCACGATCTCGCCCCCGTACTCGACCACTCCCTCGTCCAGGGGGCGGCGCGGACGCCGCCGGATCGCCGACATTCCGCGCCGCGGCAGCGCGTTGGCGGCGGTCCGCATCGCGGCGTCGACGCGGTAGCTGATGGTGCGGCCGACGTCGGACAACGTCCGGGACAGGTCGAAGCGGTCGCCGATCTGCAGGGCAGCACTGATCTCATCGGCGAACTGAGCCAACACCAGGTCATGTCCACGGCCGGAGACCCGGTGGAGTTCGGTGCGGACGTTGAGCAGCGTCAGGTGGGCGCCGATGAGCGAACCCAGCGGGTCGTCCGCTTGGCCAGAGGCCCCTCGGTCGGCGAGGTGAGCGACGGCCAGCGCGTCGAGCAGTTGGACATCGCGCAGGCCGCCGCGGCCCATCTTCACATCGGGTTCGGCGCGGTGCGCGATCTCGCCGTTACGGCGCCACCGGGCGTGCGTCTCGTCGACGAGTTCGCCGAACAGGGACTGGATTCCGGCCCGCCACTGGCGCCGGATTCCCTCGATGAGCCGGGCCGACAGCTGCTCGTCGCCGGCGATGTGCCGGGCATCCAACATGGCCATGCAGGCGGACACGTCCGCGCCTGCGACCGTCAGCGTCTGGGACACGGTTCGAACGCTGTGGTCGAGACGAATGTTGGCGTCCCACAACGGATACCATAACGAATCGGCGACCTCCCGCACGACCTCGGTCGGCATGTCGTCGTGCAACAGCAGCAAGTCCAGATCCGAGTAGGGCACCAACTCACGTCGGCCCAGCGAACCGGTCGCCACGATCGCGAAGCCGCTGCCGGCCGCAATGCCGATCTCCGAAGCCTTTGTGGTCAACCAGAACTCATGCAGCTCGCCCCACGCTTCCCGCAGGGCGGCCGAGTCGAGTTCATCCGGCCCGCGGGCAAGCAACTTTTCCTTGGCAGCAGCCAAATCGGTTGCCGCAACGGAATTTATGCCCGCCGCAGCCTCCGGCCGTGTGGGATCGGGTGAATCTGACTCGCGCTGTCTCATTCCCGTCCAGGGTCGGATCGACTACTCCCAAGGAGTATTCACATGGCGGATATCAAATCGCGTCGGCTCCGCGCTCACCGGTACGTACCCGCACCACGGTTTCCACGGGGCTGACCCAAACCTTGCCGTCACCGATCTTACCGGTGCGGGCGGATCGCACGATGCTGTCCAGGACCTTGTCGGCGTCGAAGTCTTCGACCAAGACCTCGACCCGGACCTTCGGCACGAAGTCGACCGAATATTCAGCGCCCCGGTAGACCTCGGTGTGCCCCTTCTGCCGGCCGTACCCCTGGACCTCGCTGACCGTCATTCCCAATATGCCGACCTGCTCGAGGCTGGCTTTGACGTCCTCGAGCGTGAACGGCTTCACGATCGCGGTGATCAGCTTCATTTGTGCTCCGCCTCTACTTTGTCGTCCGCTCGCCCATCCAGGTCGTGAGATTCATCCGGCGCCGGCAGGCTCGCATGAGGAAGAACCGAGCCGGTCGAGGTTGCGGTTGCGAAATCGTAACCGCTCTCCGCGTGCTGAGACTCGTCGATACCAGTCGCTTCCGCCTCAGGACTCAGGCGCAGCCCGATGGTGTATTTCAGTATCAGAGCCAGGATCAGGGTGACGGTGGCGGAGTAGAAGAGCACACTGAACGCGCCGACCGCCTGTCGTTCCAGCTGATTCCAGCCACCGCCGTAGAACAAGCCCTTCGACACACCGGCCACGCCGTTGATGGCAGGGCTCTCCGGCGCGGCAAGCAGACCGACCAGCAGCGTGCCCGCGAGACCACCGATCAGGTGCACACCGACCACGTCCAGCGAGTCATCGAAGCCGAGCTTGAATTTCAGCCCGACCGCCAGCGCACACAGCACCCCGGCCACCGCGCCGATCGCCAAGGCGCCCAACGCGTTGACTGACGAACACGACGGCGTGATCGCGACCAATCCGGCGACGATGCCCGACGCCGCTCCCAGCGTCGTGGCATGGCCGTCGCGGATCCGCTCGGTGAGCAGCCAGAAGAGCATGGCCGTGGCCGTGGCGATGGTGGTGGTCATGAACGTCGACCCGGCGACGCCGTTGGAGCTGGTGGCCGAACCGGCGTTGAACCCGTACCAGCCGAACCACAGCAAGCCCGCACCGAGCATCACAAACGGCACGTTGTGCGGGCGGAACAGCGTGGTGGGCCAGCCCTTGCGTTTGCCGAGGACAATCGCCAGCACCAAACCGGCCGTACCGGAGTTGATATGGACCGCAGTACCGCCGGCGAAGTCGATGGCATGCAGCTTGTTGGCGATCCAGCCGCCGTGCTCAGAGGCGAACCCGTCGAATGCGAAGACCCAGTGCGCGACCGGGAAGTAGACGATAGTGGCCCACAGTCCGGCGAATACCAGCCAGGCGCTGAACTTCAGCCGGTCGGATACCGCCCCCGAGATCAACGCGACCGTGATGATCGCGAACATCAGCTGGAACGCCACGAACACGGTGGCCGGCAGCGTACCGGCCAGCGGGATGTCAGTCGCCGCAACGCCCTTGGTGGGATCCGCGGCCACCGAGTTGCCACCGATGAGACCCTTCAGACCGAAGTATTCGGTCGGGTCGCCGATGACGTTGTCGGTGTCGTTGCCGAATGCCATCGAGTAGCCGTAGAGCACCCACAGAACCGTCACCACGCCCATCGCACTGATGCTCATCATGAGCATGTTGAGCACGCTTCTGGCGCGGACCATGCCGCCGTAGAAGAACGCCAGACCTGGCGTCATCAACAGCACCAGCGCGGAACTTGCCAGCATCCAGGCGGTGTCGCCGGTATTGGGCTGGCCCAGTATCGGGAAACTCACTCGCTATCACCTCCGGTCGGCCATGAATGGCCACAGACATGTGCCTGTGGCCTGATCCAGAACCTTGCGCAATGGTTGTTTCGGCAATGGGGCCACTGTGTTTCGGCAGGATTAACGTAGTAGTCGGGCGAGTAAGCGGTTCAACCGGCGGCGATCGCAAGCGCGGCGGAGCCGGGCGCAGCGGGTCGCCGCCAGATCAACCGAGCAGTGCGTCGACGAAGGCGGCGGGCTCGAACGGCGCGAGGTCGTCGGCCCCCTCCCCCAGCCCGACCAGTTTCACCGGCACTCCAAGTTCTTGCTGGACGCGGAAAACGATGCCGCCCTTGGCCGTTCCGTCCAGCTTGGTCAGCACAGCGCCGGTGATGTCGACGACGTCGGCGAACACCCGCGCCTGCGCCAGCCCGTTCTGCCCGATGGTGGCGTCGAGCACCAGCAGCACCTCGTCGACCGCGGCACGGCGCGTCACTACGCGTTTGACTTTGCCCAGCTCATCCATGAGCCCGGTTTTGGTGTGCAAGCGGCCCGCGGTGTCGATCACCACGACGTCGGCGCCCGTTGCGATGCCCTTGTCGACGGCATCGAACGCCACCGAAGCCGGGTCGGCGCCCTCGGCTCCGCGCACCACGTCGGCGCCCACCCGCGCGGCCCAGGTCTCCAACTGGTCGGCAGCGGCGGCGCGGAAGGTGTCGGCGGCACCCAGCACCACCCGCCGCCCGTCGGCGACCAGCACCCGCGCCAGTTTGCCGACGGTCGTCGTCTTGCCGGTGCCGTTGACGCCGACGACCAGCAGCACCGATGGGTGGTCGTCGTGCGGCAGCGCCCGCACCGAGCGGTCCAGGTCCGGCTGCAGCTCGGCGATCAACACCTCGCGCAGCACCGCGCGGGCATCGGCCTCGGTGTGCACGTCTTTGCTGGCGAGCCGGGCGCGCAGCTGAGCCACCACCGAATTGGTCACGGTGGGGCCCAGGTCAGCGATCAGCAGGGTGTCCTCCACCTGCTCCCAGGAATCCTCGTCGAGATCGCCGCCGCCGAGAAGGCCTAACAGGCCGCGGCCCAACGCATTCTGCGACCTGGCCAGCCGGCCGCGCAGTCGCTCCAGTCGTCCTTCGGGCGGTTCGATGGACTCGACCTCCGGCGCGGGAGCCGGCTCGGTCGCGGGCGACGGCGGTGTGCCGGTATCCGGAACGGGCAGTCGGACTTCGGAGATCGGGGGCTTCGGCGCATCGCGCGAGATGCTCGCTTCATCACCGACGCCGGGCGCGCCGGCGACATCGATCCGGTCCTGCGCTTCGATACGGCTGAACGTGATTCCCGACGACGCGGTGTAGCCGCCCGAGCGATCGAGGGTGGCGGTTTGTGCGGGGGCCGACAGCGTGATGCGCCGACGGCGGTAGCGGACCAGACCCAGGGCCAGGGCGGTGACGACGATCAGTGCGGCGACGACCGCGAGCGCGATCCAGAGGGGTTCAGACACCCCGACAGTCTCCCAGGGGCGTGATGTCGACCCTAGCGCCGCCTGATGCGGGCCGAAGTCCGACGGCTCTCAAGGCTATGAAGCGGCCGTGACGAGGTTCTGGCCGCGCATCCGCTGAGAGATCACCGTGGTAATGCCGTCGTCGCGCATCGTCACGCCGTAGAGCGAGTCGGCGACCTCCATGGTCGGCTTCTGGTGGGTGATGACGATCAGCTGCGACTGCGCGCGCAGTTGCTCGAACAGACCGATCAGCCGGTGCAGGTTCATGTCGTCGAGCGCCGCCTCCACCTCGTCCATGATGTAGAACGGCGATGGGCGGGCCCGGAAGATAGCTACCAGCATGGCCACCGCGGTCAACGACTTCTCTCCACCGGAGAGCAGCGACAGCCGTTTGACTTTCTTGCCGGGCGGACGCGCCTCCACCTCGATGCCGGTGGTGAGCATGTCGTCGGGGTCGGTGAGCCGGAGCCGGCCTTCGCCGCCGGGGAACAGCGCCGCGAACACCCCCACGAACTCCCGCTCGACGTCGGCGTAGGCGTCGGCGAACACCTGCAGGATGCGCGCGTCGACATCGGCGACGACGTCGAGCAGGTCTTTGCGGGCGCCCTTGACGTCCTCGAGCTGGGTGGACAGGAAGTTGTAGCGCTCCTCCAGCGCGGCGAACTCTTCGAGCGCCAGCGGGTTCACCCGGCCCAGCTCGGCCAGCTCTCGTTCGGCGCGTTTGGCGCGACGCTCCTGGGTGGGCCGGTCGAACGGCATGGGCGCCGGCGCGGTCACCTGCTCGCCGCGCTCACGGGCTTGCTCGTATTCGGCCATCTCGAGCTCCGTCGGTGGCAGCGAGACGTCCGGGCCGTATTCGGCAACCAGGACGTCCGGCGCCATCCCGAACTGCTCGAGCACCATCTGCTGGAGCTGCTCGATGCGCAGGGCCGCCTGCGCCTTGGCCACCTCGTCGCGGTGCAGCGACTCGGTAAGCGTGCCGATGCGCGCGCCCAGCGCGTTCACCTCGTCGCGGACCGCCGCCATTGAGACGGCGCGCTGCCGGCGTTCGGCGGCCAGCACGTCGCGGTTGCGCGACGCGGCCCCGACCACCTGGCCCAGCCGCTCGGCGAGCCGCCGCCCGGCATCGGCGACCGCGGCGGCCACCGCCGCCGCGTGCTGGCGTGCAAGGTGGGCCTGCTGGGCGCGCACCCTCGACTCCCGCTCCGCGGCTGCAGAACGACGCAGCGAATCTGCCCTTCCGCGAACAGCATTGGCGCGTTCTTCGGCGGTACGCACCGCCAGCCGCGCTTCCACTTCGACGCCGCGGGCGGCCTCGGCTGCCGCGGCGATCTGCTGCCGGTCGATCGGCTCGGCTGTGACCTGTTGGGTCTGTTCGACATTGCGCAGCCGGGTCTCGAGTTCACCGAGCTCTCCGAGGGTGTCCGCGCGTCCGGTCTCCAGCTCTTCGCGCTGACGCAGCAGCCTGCGCCACTCCTCGTCGGCAGCGCGGGCGTCCTGACCCAGCCGCCCGAGTTGCTCGTAGATCGCCGAGATGGCGGCATCGGATTCGTTGAGCGCGGCCAGAGCCTGCTCGGCGGAGTCCTGGCGGGCGGCTTGCTCGCCCATCGCTCCGGACAGTGCTGCGCCGAGCTGATCGGCCTGCGCCTCGGCAGCGGCGAGTTCGCTACGCGCCTTGGCGATTTCGGAGGTGATCTCCAGGGTCGACGGTTTGCGATCCGAGCCGCCGCTGACCCAGCCGGCACCCACCAGATCGCCGTCCCGGGTGACCGCGCGCAACTGCGGGCGCGCGGCGACCAGGCTCATCGCCTCGGTCAGACCGCCGACGACCGCGACGCCGGAGAGCATCGCGACCATCGCGCCGCGCAACCGTGCCGGCACCTCGACGAGGTCGGGGGCCCACCGCGCGCCGTCGGGCAGTGCACCCCTGGCCGCCGGCTCGTCTGCGGGCCAGTCGCTCAGCACGATGGCTGCGCGGCCGCCGTCGGCGTGCTTCAGCGCGCTCACCGCATCCGCGGCCGCACTAAAGCTGTCGGCGGCCAGCGCGTCGGCGGCAGCGCCAAGGACCGCGGCAAGGGCAGCTTCGTAACCCGACTGCACCTTCACCAACTTCGCGACTGACCCGAAAATCCCAGCCCCGCTGCGATTTTGGGTGAGCCAGGCGGCACCGTCCTTACGCTCCAGCCCCACCGATAGCGCGTCGATACGGGCCCGGAGCGACGCCACCTGGCGTTCGGCGCTGCGCTCGCCGGCTTGCAGTTCGGCCACCCGCTCGTCGGCCAAGCGCAACGCGGCCACGGTGCGGTCGTGGTGCTCGTCGAGACCCACTTCGCCTTGGTCGAGCTCACCGACCCGGCTCTGCACCGTTTCGAACTCGGCCTGAGCTTGATGGGCGCGAGCGGCGGCTTCTTCGATGCGCTCCGACAGTTTGGCCACGCCGTCGTCGATCGACTCGACGCGCGCCCGCATGGTCTCCACCTGACCGGCCAGCCGGGCCAGGCCCTCGCGGCGGTCGGCCTCGGCCTGCACCGCCGCCACGTGAGCCTGTTCTGCCTCGGCGGCGGCGCGCTCGCGCTCGGCCAAGTCGGCACGTGCGGCCTCCAGCCGGGTGCGGGTAGCGGCCAGCTCGCCGAGTAGTTGCTGCTCGGCGGCGGCGACTTCGGCCGCCTCGGCCTCCAGCTCGTCGGGGTCCGGGCCGCCCGTCGAGGTGGTCTCGATGTCCAGGTGCTGAGCCCGCTCGCTGGCGATGCGCACGGTCGCGCTCACCCGTTCGGCCAAGGCGGACAACCGAAACCAGGTCTGCTGCGCTGATTCAGCTCGTTCAGACAGTTCCGTCACCGCCGCCTCGTGGGCGGCCAGCTCATCGGACGCCAGCGCGAGGCGGGCCGCGGCCTCGTCGTGCTCGCGGCGCAGCGTCGCCTCGGCCTGGTTGGTGTTGTTGAGCTCGGACTGCCGGATGACCACATCATCAGCGGCCAGCCGCAGCCGGGCGTCGCGCAGGTCGGCCTGGATGGTCTGGGCTCGGCGGGCCACCTCGGCTTGGCGGCCAAGCGGTTTGAGTTGGCGGCGCAGTTCGGTGGTGAGGTCGGTCAGCCGGGCCAGATTCGCCGACATCGCCTCGAGCTTGCGGACGGCTTTTTCTTTGCGCTTGCGATGCTTGAGCACGCCCGCGGCTTCTTCGATGAATGCCCGACGATCTTCCGGCCGGGATTCCAGGATTTCGTTGAGCTTGCCCTGCCCGACGATGACGTGCATCTCCCGGCCGATCCCCGAGTCGCTCAGCAACTCCTGGACATCCATCAAACGGCAACTGCTGCCGTTGATTTCGTATTCGCTGGCGCCGTCGCGGAACATCCGCCGGGTGATCGACACCTCGGAGTACTCGATCGGCAACGCGTTGTCGGAGTTGTCGATGGTGACGGTGACCTCGGCGCGGCCCAGTGGAGCCCGCGACGAGGTGCCCGCGAAGATGACGTCCTCCATCTTGCCGCCGCGCAACGTTTTGGCGCCCTGCTCCCCCATCACCCACGCCAGCGCGTCGACCACGTTGGATTTGCCCGACCCGTTGGGCCCGACCACTGCGGTGATACCAGGCTCAAACCGCAGAGTCGTCGGTGAGGCGAAGGACTTGAAGCCCTTCAGCGTCAGGCTCTTGAGGTACACGACGTGCCAGACTACCGCCGCCCGGCGACGATGGCGGGAGGCGCAGCGTCCCGCAGGTGGGGGCACCTCCCAGCCGCGTAGCGGCGAGGGGGCAAGCCGGGCTATCGCTCAGAAAAGCCGCTGATGGGTTCGCCGCGCGGCGACCAATCGACGACAACATTGTCGACGTGACCTGGCGCTTTACCCTTCTGCAACAACTGCAACAACTGTTGACACGCGTCACGCGAACCCTGCGCGACGACCAGCACCCGGCCGTCGGGACGGTTGGCGGCATACCCGGTCAGGCCCAGCTCGAGGGCACGCGAACGGGTCCACCACCGGAATCCGACGCCCTGCACCCGCCCGTGCACCCACGCGGTGAGCCGGACGTCGTCAAGCTCCGACATCGACAACTTCGAAGGTGACTTTGGTACCGGATTTCAGCGTGCGCCCGACCGTGCAGACCTGGTCGATAGAGCGCTGCACCACCGTGAGCACGCGTGCCTTCTCCGCGTCGTCCAAACCTGACAGGTCGACTTCGAGAGTCTCTTCCAGCAGCGGATAGCGCTCCTCGTCGCGGTCGGCGGCACCGGATACCCGCACGGTGGCCTGGTAGTCGTCGCCGAGCCGGCGGGCCAGCGGCTGGTCGCTGGACATCCCGCTGCACGCGGCGAGCGCGATCTTCATCAGCTCACCGGGCGTGAAGACTCCGGCGACGTCCTCGGAGCCGACGAGCACCTGCGCACCCCGCGAGCTATGGCCGGTGTAGCGGCGGACGCCGGTGCGCTCCACCCACAGATCTGTCATGGGTTCTTTTTACCGGCCTTGGTTTGGAGCGAGATCGAGGGTAGGGCGGAGAAGCTTTCGAGTGGCCGTCCCGCTCGTGTCGGCGGAACAGCACCGGCAGAAAGTCACGTTCACATAACAACTGTGCATCGTTTTAATCACTCTATCAGTTTTTTCTTATCAGTTTTCTACGCAAGCCTAATGTGATTTTCGCTCGCCCCGAACGCGTAGCACCCGCGACGATTGGAGGCTCGGCCATGAATCACGACGACCGCAGTGACCGCAATGTTCGCCCGCGCCGCCGGTGGGGCGCCTATGCTGCCGGCCTCAGCGCGGCTGTGGGCGCTGCGCTGGCCGCGGCGATGATCCCGGCGGCCCCCGCCTTCGCCGACCCCACGGACGACGCCCTGCCCGCGTTGCAGGTCTCTGAGGAGAAGATTCTCAACACCGATATAGTCGCCCTCTTTGACGCCCTAAAGGATCCATCCGCCGCGGGTCCCGACATCCAATTCACCGACTACTTGCTTGGCCTCCTGCCAGGCGGCGGCGGCGGAACGGACGCGACTGAAGTCGAGACCCTCCTGGTGAACGACATCTACACCCCCCTGATCGACGCTTTAGGGGGCGGCGGCATGCGGATGCTCGACGCGGCCGCGGCGGACGCCGTGCCCGCAGCGAAGGTCACGGAGGAGCTGGTTCTCAACCGCGATATAACTACCCTCGCTGGCGAGATACGCGATCCATCCCTCGCGGGTCCCGACATCCAATTCACCGACTACTTGCTTGGCCTCCTGCCAGGCGGCGGCGGCGGAACGGACGCGATCGAAGTCGAAACCCTCCTGGTCACCGACATATACACCCCCCTGATCGACGCTCTTGGGGGCGGCCTTCAGGCGTTCTGACGGGCGGGACCGGCAGGCCCCGCCTTATTGGCGATCCGCCCGCCTACCGG
>CAWIAC010000059.1:0-28829 GCA_963833935.1 uncultured Actinomycetota bacterium
ATCGCCTTGCCGTGGTAGCCGATCGAGGTCAACACCAGTCCGGCGTCGATCGTCTGGACCTCGTCGGTGCCTGTGACGACGAACTCCATCCCGGTGGCGCGCTGCTCCCCCGAAATACGCTGCGGCGTCAGGTTATAGGCCAGCCGAATCCGCGGCCGCGCCGTCGGACTCACGGTCGACGCGCTGCCGAGCTCGCTCAGGATTTCCAGCTTCTGCCTCGTCACGGTGTCCGAGGCGGTGGCGAGGTCGCGCAACACCGCTTCGCGGTCGGCGTCGGAGAGCACAACCTCGGCGGTCGTCGTCAGACCGATCAACTCCGGCAGCGTGAACGCCGAATGCTCCGGTCCGCGGCGGGCCGCGATGACAACCTCTTGCACCCGTGACGCACGCAGCGCGGTCAACGCGTGATCGGAGATGTCGGTGTGGGCCAGTTCGTCGGGGTCGGCGGTGAGCACGCGGGCCACATCGAGGGCGACGTTGCCGTTGCCGACGACGATGACCCGCTCGTGGCCGAGATCGACTGACAGATCGGTGAAGTCGGGGTGGCCGTTGATCCAGGCCACCAGCTCGGTGGCGGTCCCGGTGCCAGGCAGGCCCATCCCGTCGATGTCCAACCGGCGGTCATTGGGCGCGCCAACGGCGTAGATGACGGCGTGATGGTGCGCCAGCAGGTCGTCGTGGCTCAAGTGCTTGCCGATCTCGACATTCAGGAAGAACCGGAATTCGCGGCGACGGGCGATCCGGTCGAAGAGCCGGGTGACCCGCTTGGTGGTCTGGTGGTCGGGTGCCACCCCGGCACGCACCAAACCGTAAGGGGCGGGCAGCTTCTCGAAAACATTGACCCGCACGCCGTGTTGGGTGAGCAGTTCGTCGGCGGCGTACATCGCGGCCGGCCCGGACCCGACGATGGCCACAGTCAGCGGGCCCCCATGACCGGCGTGCACCTCCGGAGCTGGAATCACCGGCGCCAGTTTGGATGTCGGCGGCAGTTTCTGTCCGGCCGGACGCGACGCATGGGCCGGCTCATAAAACAGAGCGTTCAGCGCGACGAAGGGTAGCTGCTCCGGCGTCAGCCGAGCATCGGGTGCGATCGCGCCCACCGGGCAGGCGCTGACGCAGGCGCCGCAGTCCACGCAGGCCACCGGATCGATGTAGAGCATCTCAGCGGCGGCAAAGCCCGGTTCGTCCGGAGACGGGTGGATGCAATTCACCGGGCACGCGTAGACGCAGGACCCGTCGCTACAGCACGACTGGGTAATAACGTGCGGCATAGCAGATGCGTCTCCTAGGCGGCCGGCGCGACAGCAAGGTGCTGACGCTGCGGTTCGCTGCGGTAGCGGGACGGCTTGCCGTCGATCTTGCAGATCCGCCAGATCAGCTTGGCCAGGGGGTTCATCAAACCCGTGTCGCGGCACAGCATCCGGACATCGCCGAACATGTCACGCAGCATTTGTCGCGACTCCGGCGATTTGAAGAACACATCTTTGCGGACCTCACGCGGAATGTCGAATTCCCGCCAGAACGCCTTGGGCGGCACCACGATCGCCGAACACAGGATCCGCATGGTGAGCGGCACGAACAACGAGAGCCAGAATCGCTTGCGGCGCGGCAGATGCGGCACGCGCTTACGCAGATACTCGTGCGCGAACGAAATGTGGCGAGCTTCCTCGGCCACGTGAATGGCCATCACCCGCTCCATGATCGGGTGCAGCTCTTTGCCCTCGCGCAGCACGTTCTTCTGGGTGTGATCGATGGGTTCCTCACCGGCCAGGATGCCGAACCAGAACGGGATCGGCAGCGGTCCTGCCACCAGCGGGATCACCGGCTGAATCCACTTCAGCATCCGCGGCATGCCCGGGACGTCGGCCCCGATGTGGTTGACCATCTCCTGGAACATCATGGTGTGGTTGCACTCTTCGACCGCCTCATGCAGGCAGTACCGATATTCCGGTGAACCGTTGGGCACCCAGAACGCGTATTCCATCAGGCCGCGGATCAGGATGGACTCGAAGTGCAGACCGACCTTGGCGACGTTGGCCTGTCGCCACATGCCGATCTGGATTTGACGTTCTTTCGGCTGCCCTTGGTACCAGGGGTGTCGACCCAACGGGTCGGTGGTCGGCAGTATCCAGCGCGGGTCGTTGTCGATGACCGCGAACTCGGGGGACTTCCAGTCGATGTCGGTGTACGGGTTGAAGTTGCGCCGCACCGACCCCTCGGACAGTGTGTTCAGCATCTCCACGTACTGGATGTCATCTTGAACATCCATGTTGCGACGCCAGCGGCGCACCAACTTCGTCCGAGCCGTTTTCTGGCCCATTTCCTGCCTCCTGACGAGGTTTACATTTGGACGCTTTATGTCCAACACAGTACCGGAGGTATCGCAAACTTACTAGACCCCGTCAACTGGTGTGGCCGACCCGGGATCGGCGGTTTTGGTGTGGTCTAGCTCACAGGATGCTGCGTATTAGCCTGGTGATCATGGCTGAGCAGCTCGCGACCTCCCTGACCATTCCGGACGACATCAAACCCGGTGACGGGCGCTTCGGGTCCGGCCCGTCGAAGGTACGGCCCGAACAACTGCAGGCCCTTTCCACCAGCGCCGCCCCACTTTTCGGCACGTCACACCGGCAGGCCCCGGTCAAGGATCTGGTCGGCCGGGTGCGCACCGGGCTGCGGGATTTCTTCTCGGTGCCCGACCGCTACGAGGTGGTACTGGGCAACGGCGGAGCGACGGCGTTCTGGGATGCCGCGGCCTTCGGGCTGATCGACAAGCGGTCACTGCACTTGAGCTACGGCGAATTCAGCGCGAAGTTCGCCTCCGCGGTCGCCAAGAATCCGTTCGTCGGTGACCCGATCATCGTCAAAGCCGAGCCGGGCAGTGCGCCCGAACCGCTGAGCGACCCGTCGGCCGACGTGATCGCATGGGCGCACAACGAGACCTCGACAGGTGTCGCGGTGCCGGTGGTACGACCGCACGGCTCGGGCGACGCGCTGATCGTCATCGACGCCACCTCGGGCGCGGGCGGCCTCCCGGTCGACATCACCGACACGGACGCCTACTACTTCGCGCCGCAGAAGAACTTCGCCAGTGACGGCGGCTTGTGGCTGGCGATCTTGAGCCCCGCGGCGCTGAGCCGGATCGAGGCCATCACCGAATCTGGCCGATGGGTGCCCGACTTCTTGTCGCTGCCGATCGCGGTGGACAACAGCCTCAAGAACCAGACTTACAACACCCCGGCGATCGCGACGCTGGTGTTGCTGGCCGAGCAGATCGACTGGCTGCTGGGCAACGGCGGTCTGGACTGGGCGGTCAAGCGCACGGCGGACTCCTCGCAGCGGTTGTACAGCTGGGCGCAGGCCCGCCCGTACACGACGCCGTTCGTTGCCGACCCGAAGTTGCGCTCCCAGGTAGTGGGCACCATCGACTTCAACGACGAGGTCGACGCTGCAGCGGTGGCCAAGGTGCTGCGCGCCAACGGCATCGTTGACACCGAGCCGTACCGCAAACTGGGGCGCAACCAGTTACGGGTCGCGATGTTCCCCGCCGTCGAACCCGACGACGTCAGCGCGCTCACCGAGTGCATCGACTGGGTGGTCGAGCGGCTTTAGCCCAGGGTCTAAGCCTCGAGATCCGCTCTGGTCGACCAGGCCATGGGGCCCTCCAGGCGGACTCCAGGCCGCCGCCCCTGCTATCGGCGCGCTCGGCGCGCACTGAGGTGCTGTTCGAACTCTTCGCCGCCCGCCGACCGGCCACGAGGCTGCCGGCGAGCTGGTAATCTCCCGGCGACTGAGCTTGGCGACCTGCACGTGCCGGACTTGCGATCCGAACCGAGGGAAACGTCCGTGAATCGACCTGTCGAGCTGCTCGAGGGTGCGGTCGCGGCGATCCGGGAGCAGCTCTTGGTGGTCGCCGGCCAGTCCGAACGCACGCTCCTGCTCGGTACCATATTGCTTGGGTCGGCGGTGTCGGCGGCGACGGGTTTCGTCCTCGCCCAATACTACGGCGTCGACGTGTTGTCATCTCTGATGGCTAACCCCGCCGAGGATTGCTGGCTCGATTGGGGCACCCAGATCGGCCGGCACTGCTTTGGCGACTACCCATGGTCGCTGGGCGTGGGGATGCGGCCCAATCCCTGGGAGCCCTATTCGCTGTTTTTGCCCTGGAACAACTACCGGGCGGACCAGAACGACTACGTGGCGGCGGGGATGGTGCCGCAACTGTTGTTCGGGCTTCCCGCGAAATGGCTCGGCGCGCCGCGACTTGGGCTAATCGCCTACTTGCTCGCGCTGCTGATCGCGGTTCTCACTCCCGCGGTCTGGGCGGCGCGGGGCGCTCGCGGTCTGGAACGGGTGGTGGTGTTTGTGGCGTTAGGCGCCGCGGCCATCCCGGCGTGGACGGTGATCGATCGGGGCAACTCGGCGGGGTTCGCGGCGCCGATCGCACTGGTCTTTCTGGTGGCGCTGCGCCGACAGCGGTGGGAGCTGGTCGCGATCATGGTGGTCCTGGCTGCGCTGGTGAAACCACAGTTCGCCATCCTGGCGGTGGCGTTGTTGGCGGCCCGGCAGTGGCGGTTGGGCGGCCTTGCGGTCGGTGGGGTCGTGGTGTCCAATCTCGCCGCGTATCTGCTATGGCCACAAGGCTTTCCGGGAACAATCGTGCAGTCGATCCACAACACCCTGCACCACGGTTCGCCGGTAAAGCGTGTCTGGCTGCAAAACGCGTCTTTCGGGAGGGGAATCTTCTTCATCCCGGACATGATCGAAACCCATAAGAGGGGCTCTCTGCCGAGCGGCTTTCTCGATGGCCCGCGATCGCTGATCGGGTATGTCGTGCTCGTCGTCGTAGTCGTCTGTGTCATGGCTCTCGGGCGGCGCATCCCCCCGGTCATGGTCGGCATCGCGCTGCTGGCCACCGCCTCACTCTTCCCGAGCCTGTCGTACCGCTACTACCTGCTGTTCGCGTTACCGGTCGCCGCGCTGGTGGCCCGCGACCCCGACGGCCCACCCGGCTTGGGTATCTTCGACCGGCTCGACATCCTCGGCGACCGCCGTCGCGCGCTCGGTGTCTGCCTGAGCCTGACCGCGGCGCTCAGCATCGCCCAGATCGTCCTGCCGCTTCCACCGACCCAGGTAGACATCCCAGGGCAGTTGGGCGTCACAGGAGTCATCGGCACCACGCCGGTCGTCCCTAGCACGGCGGACCTGGTGCCAGTCCTCTGGCTGATCGCGTGCGCGTCGATCATCGTCTCCTACGCACGAACACCGGCTTCTGGCACCTCGGCGGGCGCCTCCAGCAGGTCGGCATCAAGCGAACCGAACCGGCAGCCTGGTCCAGGGCAATCGCCGGTGAATCGAACTGTCGCAATGTAGCGGGTGCGGGTAGCGCGATTCATGCGCCGTTCGCGCCGGACTTACCCCACGATGAGGCACAAACCGTGGGGATGACTGTGTGGGCTTCGCTGACGCGCCCAAGAACTCTAACGCCGGAAGGCGATGACCTCGTCGGGCAGCGGGGTGTCAGCGCCCCGGTCGCGCAGCAGGGCGCTAGCCGCCTCGAGGCCGGACGCGAGGGCCGTACCGGTTGAGATGACCGAGGGGAAGGTGCGGTAGTTGCCCGCGAAGTAGAGGTTGCCGAAGCGTGCGCTGCGCACGGGCGGGTTCCTGTAGGAGCGGGTGATGATCGGCGAGTACATCGGGATACGCGACAGTTTGACCCAGAAGGGGTCGAGGTCGAAGCCGAAGACCGCCCTGAAGTCCTCCAGGTAGGCCCCGAGAATTTCCTCTTCGGACTTCGTGAAGAACGGCCGAGTCCGGCTGTTGAGGTGCGTGACGAAGTTGACGCAGGAATCGCCCGGGGCCCCGACCGTGGGGTTGAGTGAGTTGAGCAGGAAGATCCCCGACGCCGCGCGGTCGAGGTCGGCGAGGTTCATCCAGTAGAAGTCGGGGCCGACTGACTTCTTCGAGGCGCACACCAGCGACAGCAGGGCGCTGTAGCGGATCTCCCGAAGCTGCCGCGTGGCGTCGTCGGGGGCGAGGCCGCGATAGACCTCCGTGGGGATGCTGCTCACGACCAAGTCCGCGGGAAGGCGATCGCCGCTGTCCAGCTCGACCTGGTGCACACGCTCACCGTCCGCATGCAGCTTCGCGACGCTCGTGCCCAAGCGCACCTCGACGCCGGACTCCTGGAGAAGCCGCGCCACACCGTCGCACAGCACCTGCGTCCAGTTCGCACCTGGGATGTAACCAAGGGGCGCCGAGCCCTCGCGGAAGTGGAGCCGCGCTCCCAGCCAGGCGCCACTCACTTCCGAGCAAGGCAGCTCGAACTTCAGCTGGGTAAGCGGCTCAAAAAGCGCTCGGCGCACGCGAGGTCCCGCCCAGGCGTCGAGCAAGTCCTCGGCGCTCTTGTCAAGCCAGTCATTCCAGTCGCTCATGCGGAAGGCGCGCAGCATCAGGAAGATGAAACGTGCCTTGTCAACGAGAGACATCGGGAAACGCAGGAAGTCCACCGGGTTCGCCAGGTCGTACAGCCGGCCGCCAACCCGAAAGAACATCCGGATGCGTCGCCAGCGCACTTGTTCGAGGGCGCCGATCCGCTCAAGGAAGTAGAGCAGAGTCCGATCGCGGTGGAGGATGTGGTGGTAGCCCAGCGGGTAGAAGTGGCCCTCGCGCTCGAAGCTGCCGGCGAGGCCTCCCAGGGTAGGGGCGCGCTCAACAACGCTGACGCACAGGCCCGCCTGCGCCAGGGCGTATGCCGCCGAGCAGCCCGACAGGCCACCGCCCAGGACGACAACCGACGGGGGCACCCGTGGAATTTAACCCAACGCCTCTTGGCACGGTGTTAATTCCGTTTTCGACCAATGTTCGTTGCCGACTAGCTCCTCGTGCTGATGCACCACGATTAGGACCGTCTACCCGAGCCCAGCCCATCCTGCCCAGCGTGTCAGCACGGTTGCGGCCGCCCCCTGAGTTACAGTGCGCCTTGACAGGCCTGGCGCGCTGGTCTGCGAGCAGCCTGCGAGGAGACACCATGCGGGAACTCAAGATCGTCGGACTCGATCTCGAAGGCAAACACATCATTTGCGAGGGCGACAACCCCGTCGACAAGTTCAAGATCCGCGTCGATGACCGGTTGCGTGCGGCGTTGCGCGGCAACGGGGCCCGGGTGGCTCAAACTCACATCGAGATCGAGGTCACCAACATGCTGAGCCCCAAGGAGATTCAAGCCCGCATCCGGGCGGGTGCATCCGTCGAGCAGCTAGCGACGGCTGCCGGAGTGGATATCGACCGGGTTGCACGCTTCGCCCACCCGGTGCTGCTGGAGCGCTCGCGGGCAGCCGAGCTGGCAACCGCCGCGCATCCCGTTCTTGCCGACGGCCCGTCGGTGCTGACGCTGCTGGAGACCGTCATCTCGTCGCTGGTGGCACGGGGGCTGAACCCGGACCACACGACGTGGGACGCCTGGCGCAACGAGGATGGCCGCTGGACGGTCCAGATGGGCTGGAAGGCGGGCCGTTCCGACAACCTCGCGCATTTCCGCTTCTGCCCGGGGGCTCACGGCGGAACCGTCACCGCCGTCGACGACGCAGCCAGTGAGTTGATAGACCCCAACTTCGACCGTCCGTTGCGGCCCGTCGCACCGGTCGCCCAACTCGACTTCGACGAGCCCGCACCCGCGCCGGTGGACAGTGCGACCGGTGACACCAAGACGGAGCCGACGCGCAGCCGACGTGGCAAGCCGACGGTACCGGCGTGGGAAGACGTTCTGCTGGGTGTGCGCTCCAGCGGCCAACGCTGACCGGCGTCGACCCGTTATGTGAACAGCGTCATCAAGACCAGCGTCAGCCACGCAGCGGTCACGCCCACTCCCGCACCGAGGACCAGCCAGCGCAACACCGGTGTGCGCCGCCAGCCCCACAGCGTCGGCGCCAGGCCGCCGGCCGCGACGACGTTCAGCCCGACGGCCAACATCGGATGCACCCGGATCAGTCCGACACCCAGCACCACGACCGCTACTGCGGTGACTGCGGCGACAAATCCGGCCACGGTCAAACCCGTTGCCCAAGGGGTGGATTCGTCGTTCACCAGCCGAGCCTAGCTCAGACCCTGGCCCGCTCGTAGAACGCCAACGCCGCTGCGGTGGCGACGTTGAGCGAGTCGGTGCCGCGCGACATCGGGATGCGCACCCGCAGATCGCTCGCCTTCATCGCGGCATGACTCAGGCCCGGCCCCTCGGCACCGACGAGAATTGCGACCCGCTCGGCGTGCACCGCCGACATCGCCGCCGGCAGTGTCGCGGCGTCGGAGCCGGGGGTCATCGCCAACAAGCGAAACCCCAACTGATGAAACGTCTTCAATTCCGCCGGCCAATCGGTCGCGCGGGCAAAGGGCACCAGCAGCGCATGTCCCATGGAGACACGCACCGCGCGCCGGTACAAGGGATCGGCGCAACCACTGCCGAACACGACCGCGTCGACGTCAAGGCCGGCCGCGTTGCGGAAGATGGCGCCCACATTCTCGTGGTCGTTGACGCCCTCGAGCACCGCGACGGTCCGGGCGCCGTCGACCACCTGCGCGATGCTGTACTCGGGCGCCCGGCGTGCGGCGGCGAGCACCCCGCGGTTGAGATGAAAGCCGATTGCCTGGGCCATCACCTCAGCTGACACCCGGTAGTAGGGGGCGGCGTTGCCGGCCAGATCCGCGCTCAGCTCGGCGAGTCTGCGGTCGGTGCCGAGGAAAGCCAACGGCGTGAACGGTGATGCCAGCATCCGCTGCACCACCAGCACACCCTCAGCGATCACCAGCCCCTTGCCGCTGGGCAGATCGGGTCGACGGTCGATGCTGTTCAGGTCCCGGAAGTTGTCCAGCCGCGGGTCGTCAGGATCGCTGATATCAACAACGTTTGCGGTCAAGGGCTTTCGTCGACGAGCGCCAAGATCAAGTCGGCCGCCACGCGCAACGTATCGCGTTGGGAGACCCCCAGCTTTTCGAGTCGTTGCGCCAGCCACTCCTGACTGGCCTGACGTTCAGCCTCCAGCAGTTCGGCACCGGCAGCGGACACCGATACCAACACCTGGCGACCGTCGTCGGGGTGCGCGACGCGGTCCACGAAACCCAAATCGGCCAACGAGGCGATGACCCGCGTCATCGACGGCGGGCGAACCCGCTCCCTGATCGCCAGCGCGCCCGGCGTCATCGGACCGAAATTGAACAACGTCGCCAGTGCCGACAGCTGCGACAACGACACCGGGGACTGCGGGCGGCGAAACCGCAACTGCCGGGACAGCCGCATCACCGCCAACGACAGGTCGCTGGCCAACCCGCTATCGCCGTCCGTCACAGCGCGAAGGGTACGACAGAAAGCCCCACCATCAGCCACGAATCACCGAGTCGGAGGCATCAGGCTAAGTAAATGCCCGGCTCCTCCCCGGCCGCGACGCGGCCGCATCGTCGGCGGGCTAAGTTAGCCGTGATGTCTGACGAGACTGGCAAGAGGATCGAACCGCCGCCATTGCCCCGTGCGCTGCTGGAGCCGTGGCCGATCATCGGCATCGGCGCACTGGCCTGGCTGGTGGCCACCGTGGCGGCATTCGTCTTGCCGGCGCTTGCCACGTGGCGGCCGATGACGCTGGCCGGTCTCGGAGTTGGGCTACTGGGCACCAGCATTTTTCTGTGGCAACGTGATGCTGCCCGCCGGGGTGCGCGAGGTGCCCAAACCGGACTCACCGTGCCGCGCGATCCCGACTGAGAAGCAGGTATGCGCCAATGGCAGCGCCGCTGACAGCTAGCCGGACTCCGCGGGTTGCTCGCTGACGTCGAGCACGCCGTCGTCGAAGGGGTCGTACATCGCCGAGCCGCCGCCCGCCGGCGCGGGCGTGTCGGAGTGCGCGCCGCAGCCGTATTCGAAGTCGACGACATGCCCATCAGCCGACATCTCGTTGCCGCACACCCCGAACATCACGCCCAGCGAACCGGCCAGCGGCAGGAAGAAGCCGCAATCGCGGCAGACACGCTTGGTGGACTGCGCCATCTGCGCACGGGGGCCGTAGTCGCCGTCGTGCCAGCGCTGCGCTGCCTCGGCACGACCCCAGGCACTCATCACCCGGCGCCGTCCCAGCCCGATCTCGGCGGCGGTTTCGTCGACCTGTGGGTCGCCGGAGGCCAGGAAACCGGGCACCAGCCGCGGGTCGTCGGGCACCGGCGCCAGCAGGTCCCCGGGACTGAGGTCACCTGGCCTGACCCGCTGTTCCCACGGCACCCATTGCGGCGCCAGCAACGCCGTCGGCCCCGGAACCAACACCACCTCGCTGACCGTCGCATGGTCGGCCCCGGGATAACTGGCCACGACGACCGCCCACTGCCAGCCCTGATAGCCGGGCAGATCGGCAAGGAAACGGTGTGTGGCACTGGTCGGGTCTTCGTAGCCGACACCGAGGTAATCACCCACCGTGTCGTCGCCGCTGAACTCGACGATGGCCGCCCGCGCCTGCTCAGCCGCGCCGGTGAGGACCGTCGCCAGCTCAGGCGACCACTCCGTCAGGGTCGCTGCCGGGTCTGCGGTCGGTTCGGTCACGTTGTCCGTTGTTTCCATGGGCCTCTGATTCTGCCGCACAATCGCGGCCCATGACCACACCGGTCGCCTGCGCACGACCGCAGCCGGCATGGGTGAGAATCGGTGTATGTCTGGACGGCGCCGTGATCACCCGGATTCGGGCCCATCGCCGGCTCCCCGTCGCCGCAGTCGTAGCGGGCCCGCGGCCGAGCACCCCGGCATGGCCAACTATCCGGCCGATGACCCGGATTACCGCCGGCCGCGCCGGCCGCCGCCGATGCCAAGCGCCAACCGGTACCTGCCGCCGCTGGACCGTGAGCCCGAAGCCGCACCTCGCCGTGAACCCCCGCGCAGTGGCCCCGAAGGTGAGCGGGTCACCGTCACGCGCGCCGCTGCCCAGCGCAGTCGCGAGATGGGTTCGCGGATGTACTGGCTGGTGCAGCGGGCCGCCACCGCCGACGGCGCCGACAAATCCGGGCTGACGGCGCTGACCTGGCCGGTGATGGCCAATTTCGCGACCGACGCCGCGATGGCCGTCGCGCTGGCCAACACGCTGTTCTTCGCCGCGGCCACCGGGGAGAGCAAGGACAGGGTCGCGCTGTACCTGTTGATCACGATCGCACCGTTCGCGGTGATCGCGCCGCTGATCGGTCCGGCGCTCGACCGGCTGCAGCACGGCCGCCGGGTCGCGCTCGCCGCGTCGTTCGCGCTGCGCACCGGCTTGGCGGTGGTGCTGATCACCAACTACGACGGCGCCACCGGCGGTTTCCCGTCCTGGGTGCTGTATCCGTGTGCACTGGCCATGATGGTGCTGTCGAAATCGTTCAGCGTGCTGCGCAGTGCAGTGACGCCGCGGGTGATGCCGCCGACGATCGACCTGGTGCGGGTGAACTCCCGGTTGACCATGTTCGGTCTGCTGGGCGGCACCATCGTGGGCGGCGGCATCGCCAGCGGAATCGAGTATGCCTGCGAACACCTGTTGCACCTGCCCGGCGCCTTGTTCGTCGTCATTGCCGCCACCGTGGCCGGCGCCGTGCTCTCCATGCGGATTCCGCGCTGGGTCGAAGTGACCGCAGGCGAAGTGCCCACAACGTTGAGCTATCGACAGGGCCGACGGCGCCGAAGCTGGCCCGAGGAGGTCCGGCGGGCAAGTGGAGCCCTTCGACAACCGTTGGGCCGCAACATCATCACCGCGCTGTGGGGCAACTGCACAATCAAGGTCATGGTCGGATTCTTGTTCTTGTATCCCGCCTTCGTCGCCAAGGCGCATCAAGCCAGCGGGTGGGTGCAGTTGGGGATCCTGGGATTGATCGGCGCGGCCGCAGCCGTCGGCAACTTCGCCGGCAACTTCGCCAGCGCCCGGTTGCGGTTGGGCAGGCCCGCGGTGCTGGTGGTGCGCTGCACCGTGGCGGTCACCGGCATCGCCCTCGCCGCGGCGGTGGCCGGCAACCTGTTGATGGCCGCTGTCGCAACGTTGGTCACCTCGGGGTCGAGCGCGATCGCCAAAGCGGCACTGGATGCGTCGCTGCAGGACGATCTGCCGGAGGAGTCACGCGCATCGGCATTCGGGCGTTCGGAATCGACGCTGCAACTGGCGTGGGTTCTCGGTGGCGCCCTCGGTGTGCTGCTCTACACCAACCTGTGGGTCGGCTTCAGCGTCGTAGGGTCCGTGCTGATTCCGGGTTTGGCGCAGACGATCCTCAGCTTCCGCGGTGACTCGCTGATACCTGGCCTGGGCGGCAACCGCCCGGTGATGGTCGAGCAGCAAGGCGACCAGAGCACCGCGACGGTGCCGCGACGGTGAAGCCGACGCGAAAGTCCGCTTTCGCCGTGCTGCTCGCGATCGTGGTGGTCTTGGCGGCGGCGGCCTCCGGAGTCGGCGCGCGGGCACTCGCGCGCCACCGAGGCGCGCTACTCCCCGAGATCAGCGCGTATACCCGCGGCCACCTGACCCGGGTGGGGCCCTACCGGTACTGCGACGTGCTCAACCCGAACGATTGCCAAACCCAGCAGGAGCAAGGTGAGCTGCAGGTGAATTCGTCTGACCCAGTGCAGCTTTCGGTACCGCCGTCGATAGGGCGGGCGCCCTGGTGGCTGTTACGGGTCTACGAGGACTCCGCAAATCCCGAGACGACGTTCTTCCGTCCAGGCAGCCGCCTGGCCGTCACCATCCCCACCGTCGATCCGCAACATGGGCGGTTGACCGGGATCGCCGTCCAGTTGATGACAGTGGTGGTCGACCAGGCCGGCGAACTGCATGGCGTCCCGCACGCCGAATGGTCGGTCCGAACGGTATGGGGCATGGCCTGATTACTTTGCACTACATGCCTTCTCAGAGGCTTATCTCGATTTACTTGATTGCCAACGCGGAGACCGGACTGCCGGACGCGCCAGCGCGTAATTCCGATACGGCGGGGGCTGCCCCTGCGTATGCGTCGGGCTAGGTCGGCCCATGGCCGGCGGGCACGAGTTCGCCATGCAGCGGCGGACCGGGCGGTGTGCCGTCGCCGAAAGGCCTGCCGCCCAAAGCTTCCCGGCCGTGCGGGGTCAGCCAGTTGGCCAGCTCCGGTCCCTTCGGCACGATCCGAGTTGGGTTGATGTCGGCGTGCACGATGTAGTAGTGCTGTTTGATTTGGACGAAGTCGACGGTGTCACCGAAACCCGGCGTCTGGAACAGGTCTCGCGCGTATGCCCACAGCACCGGCAGCTCGGACAGCTTGCTTCGATTGCACTTGAAGTGGCCATGGTAGACGGGGTCGAAGCGGGCCAGGGTCGTGAACAACCGGACATCGGCTTCGGTGATCGTCTCGCCGACGAGATAACGCTGCTTTTCCAGTCGACCACTTACCCAGTCCAGTGCAGTGAAGAGCCGGTCGTAGGCCGACTCATAGGCCTCCTGCGAGCCGGCGAAGCCAGCCCGGTACACCCCGTTGTTGATCTCGCTATAGACCCGCTTGTCGACGTCGTCGATCTCGTCGCGCAGTAACTCCGGGTAGAGCTGCGGCGCACCGTCGCGATGGTAGGTCGTCCATTCGGTGGACAGGTCCAACGTCATCTGGGCGAAGTCGTTGGTGACGACCGCGCCCGTCGGCACGTCGACCATCGCGGGCACGGTGATGCCCTTCGGATAGTCGGGGAAGCGTGTGAAGTACGCGTCCTGCAGCCGGGGGATCTTCAGCACCGGGTCGACACCGCCGGGGTCGAGATCGAAAGTCCAGCTGCGCTCGTCGTGAGTCGGACCGCAAAACCCAATGGAGATCACACTTTCCAGCCCGAGTAACCGCCGGACGATGATCGCGCGGTTGGCCCAGGGGCAGGCGCGAGCGACGATCAGTCGGTACCGGTTCGGTTGCACCGGGTAGCCGTCGCGGCCGTCAGCGGTGATCCGGGTTTCGATGTACTTGGTGTCGCGGGTGAATTCGCCGGCGCCGGCGATGTAGGACGCCATGTCGCCGTCGGTCAGGTCCGCGCCACGGTCAAGAATCGGCGAGCCAGATCGGATTCGGTCGACGCACCGGCTTCCCAATGGGCGATCCACGGCCCGGTGCCCTCGGACTGGTCGACGATCCCCTCTTCCAGCCAGGTGTAGCGCCCTTTGAGCACGTTGCGCGCCAGCTCCGCATCGGTGCCATCGGTGTTGGTCCACAGCTTCTCGAACAGGGCCTCCACCCGCAGAGTGGCCTGCTCACAGAACGCCTCGGCCAACTCGTAAGACTGCTGACCCCGGGCCGGATCCGCCACTCGCTGAGCCTCGGCCCGCACGCACGTGGCTGCCATCGCGAACAGCTCAGCACCGATGTCCACCACCCGCCCGAGGAATCCCTGCTTTTGCTCCATCGCGGCCTGCCAACGGGCCATCCCGTAGAAGGTGTTGCGGGCCAGCTTGCGCGCGGAGCGCTCGACGAAGCGGAGATGGGCCGCCAAGTTGCCGAACTCGCGATACGCGGTGGGCCGTTGCCCCTCACCAAACACTAACTGCGGCAGCCACTTTGCATAGAATCCACTTGCACCGACCGCTGCTTTCGCCTTCTGGCGGACATCGGCTTTCGGATTCGCAAGATCGCCGGCGGCGCTCAGGTGGGCATCGACGGCCTCGCGGGCGATGAGCAGTCGCATGATCTCGCTCGACCCTTCGAAGATGCGGTTGATCCTCAGGTCGCGGACCACCTGCTCCACCGGCACCGCCCGCTCGCCGCGCGCGGCAAGGGACTCTGCGGTCTCGTAGCCGCGGCCGCCGCGGATCTGCAGCAGATCGTCGGCGATCACGCAGGCCATCTCGCTGGACCACAGCTTGGCCAACGCCGCTTCGATCCGGATGTCGTTGCGGCCTTCATCGGCCATTTGACCGGACAGTTCCAACACCGATTCCAGCGCGTAGCTCGTAGCGGCCATGAACGAGATCTTTTCCGCGACGGCCCCGTGTTCGCCGACGGGCTTGCCCCATTGCACCCGCTCGCGGGACCACTCGCGCGCGATTTTCAGCGACCACTTGGCGGAGCCGGCCGCGATCGCGGGAATCGAAAGCCGGCCGGCGTTCAGCGTCGTCAGCGCGATCTTCAGGCCGTCGCCTTCCCGGCCGATCAGATTCTCGGCCGGCACCTTGACGCGGTGCATCCTGGTAAGACCGTTCTCGATCCCCCGCAATCCCATGAACGCGTTGCGCCGCTCCACCGTGATGCCGGGCGAGTCGGCCTCGACCACGAACGCGCTGATTCCGCCTCGGTGCCCATCGCTGCGGGGCACGGTGGCCATCACCACCAGCAGTTCTGCGACGACGCCGTTGGTGGTCCACAACTTGACACCGTCCAGTTCGTAGGCGGCTCCGCCGTCGACCGGGGTGGCCGTCGAGGCCAGCCGCGCCGGGTCGGAGCCCACGTCCGGCTCGGTGAGCAGGAACGCCGATATCGCCCCCGCGGCACACCGCGGCAAGAACTTCCGCTTCTGCGCATCACTGCCGGCGAGCTTCAGCGGTTCCGGGACGCCGATCGACTGGTGCGCCGACAGCAGCGCCCCGAGGCTGGCGTGCACGCTCGACACCAGCATCAGCGCCCGGTTGTAGGCGACCTGGGACAGATTCAGCCCGCCGTACTCGGACGGGATTTTCATACCGAAACAACCGAGCTCGGCAAGGCCTTTCACGTACTCGTCGGGTATCTGCGCGTCGCGCTCGATGACGCTGCCGTCCACGGTGTCCAGGAATGCCCGCAACCGGCCCAGGAACTCCTCGGTCCGGGCGGCCTCCGCGTCCGAGGGTCGGGGGAAAGGATGGACGAGTTCTAGGGGAAAGCGACCGAGGAAGAGTTCCTTGGCCAGGGACGGTTTGTCCCAACCACTTTCTCGAGATTCCTCAGCGACGGCTCTCGCTTGTTCCTCGGTGACCTGTACCTGCTGCGCCATGGGACTTCCTCACTCGAATCGACTCCGGTGGCAATTCGATTCCAGTGTGCCCCTCTGTGCTGCGAGATACACCCTTCCGGGTCAGGCATCCAGTTCGCGGGCCACTGCTTTGACCACCTCGGAGACCCTGCGCGCGGTTTTGCGGTCCGGGTAGCGGCCCTTGCGCAGTTCGGGCTGCACGGTGCTCTCCAGCAGGGTGATCATGTCCTCGACCATGCCGTGTAGTTCATCGGGGTTGTGCTTGTGTTCGGCAGGAGCCTCGCGGCGGGGGCGGGTGAGGGTAGGCGGCGGGTCGATCAGTTTCAGGCTCAATGCCTGCGGGCCGCGCCTGCCGGACGCGACGCCGAACTCGACGCGCTGCCCTGCCTTGAGGCCTTCAACGCCTTCAGGCAGCGCCGAGGAGCGGACGTAGACGTCCTCGCCGTCCTCCTGAGATAGGAAACCGAATCCCTTCTCAGCGTCGTACCACTTCACCTTGCCAGTCGGCACCGGTCTCACCTGCTTGTCTGACGGATAACACAATGAAGCGCCCCGCCGGCGCAGGACGCGATGACGATCGATCCTACTCGGAACGCACCGGCCTGAGCACCAGAGTTTCTCGGTAGGCTGACGCATGCGCTGGAGGAGACAATGCGGCTGATCCTGAACGTCATCTGGTTGATTTTCGGTGGCCTGTGGCTGGCCCTCGGTTACCTGTTGGCCGCGCTGGTCTGCTTCCTGCTCATCGTCACCATCCCGTTCGGATTCGCCGCACTGCGCATCGCCTCCTATGCGTTGTGGCCGTTCGGCCGGACGATCGTCGACAAGCCGGGCGCCGGAACGGGCGCCCTGATCGGGAACGTCATCTGGGTGCTGTTGTTCGGGATCTGGCTCGCGATCGGACACCTGGTGACCGCGGTCGCGATGGCCGCAACGATCATCGGTATTCCGCTGGCGCTGGCCAATCTCAAGCTGATTCCGGTGTCGCTGCTGCCGCTGGGCAAGGAGATCGTGCCGGTAGACCACCAGACCCCGTGGGCTCGAACCGGCGCGCTGCGAACCTGAAAGCGGGGATTCGGAACACGCGAGTTGCCCGTGTGACCCCCATTTAATCGCCGCAGCGATGTGAGATAAGTCACATAACGGATTGATCACGGCATGACAACGGCCCGATTGCGGAGCTCTCAACCAGCGCAAACAGCGAGCTTTCCTGGCGTTTTGCGCGTCCGTGACACGCCAAACGCCGTTTTCGCCAAAACATGACTGCGCCGCTGACACCAGCTAGCGTCGGGCGCGGGCTTGCCGAGTCTCCCTGAGCGGCGGGCCTTCTCGCCTATAGCGCCGAGCTCCATCCAGTAGGCGAGCACAACACCAACCCGTGGATGGAGGCGGGGGACCCAATGGTCCGCCGTATTGGATCTGGAGCCGTTTGCGGCTCCTTGGGGTGAAGCCGACGCGTTTCCCATGGGACTCGCCGATGGCCGGGCGACCTCTTCCGTCCGAACCCGACAGCTGACCTCGCAGGCGCTTTACGAGAGGAAGCAACAGGGTATGAGTGGACGTCACCGCAAGCCCACCACGTCAACCGTCGGCGTCGCCAAACTGGCCTTCACCGGCGCAGTGATCGGCGGCGGAGGCATCGCACTCGCCGGTCACGCTGCCGCGGCTCCCGACAGCGAATGGGACCGCGTCGCCGCCTGCGAATCGGGCGGCAACTGGGGCATCAACACCGGAAACGGGTACCACGGCGGGCTGCAGTTCTCGCAGGGCACCTGGGCCGCCCACGGCGGCGGCGAATTCGCCACATCGGCGAACCAGGCCACCCGGGACCAGCAGATCGCCATCGCCGAGCGGGTGCTGGCCACCCAGGGCCGCGGTGCCTGGCCAGTCTGCGGCCGCGGGCTCTCGGGCGCCACTCCGCGCAATGTCGTAGCTGACGCGCCGCCGCCGGACCCCGCACCGGTTGTCGAGCCCGCGGCGTTCGACGCTCCGATGCCCCCTCCGCCGGCCGACCCGCCGCCGCCGGACCCCGCACCCCCCATCGGTCCAGCACCGGCCGAGCCGGCCGCGGTCGACGCACCTCCGCCACCCGAGCCACCCGCAGCCCCGGCCGCGCCAGTGCAGGAAGTCTCCGCCGACGCACCGGCACCAGACGCGCCAGCACCAGACGCGCCCGCATCAGACGCGCCGCCGGCGCCCGCGCCGCAGGCCGAATCCGTCACCGTCCATCAGCAGGCACCGCGGGATGTCCACGAGGCCAGCACTGTGGCGCAGTGGACCGTTGTGTCCCAAGCGCCCGCGCCAGCTGACGTGGGACCGCTCCCCGGCCTGCCGACCGCGCCGCCCCAGAACCTGGACCCGAGCTACGTCAACGACTTGCTGAAAGCGATCCAGTCGCAGAGCGTGACCGGCAACCCGGCGCTGTCCTCGCTCGCCTAGCGGCGCCGCTGAGGATCCCGCCGCGCGGCGGGCCTGCTAGCTGTACCTAGCGGTTGATGTCGGTGACTGGATGGACATACGGCAACTCATCGGCAGGCAGCGGAAAGATCACGTCGCCGAAGGGTGAAAGTGCGCCGGTCCGATCGGTCGCCAATTCACTCACCGCGTGATCGTCGGGGTTGGTCGTCGGCCAGCCATTGTCGACGTACCGGGTCTTTTGCGCCTTCTTGCCAGCGTTGTCAGCCACGAGCTCCATTCTGACAGGTCCGGTGCGGTCTTGACGGCCCGGCTCTACGATTTCCGTCGGCACCGTCCATTCGCCGCCGCGCGGTAAGGCTGATTCGCCAGACTGCTTTACGCTGGTCAGCAATGACCGAACACTCCCAGGGCATCCCGCTGGGGTCCTGGCTGGCCGACTTGCCCGACGAGCGGCTGATCCGGCTGTTGGAGCTGCGGCCCGACCTTGCCCAGCCGCCACCGGGCAGCATCGCCGCTCTGGCCGCGCGCGCCCAGGCCCGTCAGTCGCTGAAGGCCGCCACCGACGAGCTGGATTTCCTGCGCCTGGCGGTCATCGATGCGCTGCTGGTGCTGCAAGCGGACACAGCGCCGGTACCCGTCGCCAAGCTGCTCACGCTGATCGGCGATCGCGCACCCGAGGCTGATGTACTCGACGCGCTCGACGACCTCAAGGCACGGGCGCTGGTCTGGGGTGACCTCGAGCTGCGAGTGGCTTCGGACGCCGGCGGCGGCCTGCCCTGGCATCCCGGGCAAGTGACCCTCGAAGATGCCTCGCAGAACCCCGAGCAGATCGCCGGGCTGATCGACGGGCTGGACGAGCCGCAACGCGAGGTACTGGACAGGCTGCTGGAAGGCTCGCCGCTGGGCCGCACCCGCGACGCCGCACCCGGTGCTCCCGGGGATCGCCCAGTGCCGCAACTGCTCGCGGTCGGACTGCTGCGGCGAATCGACGCCGACACAGTGATCCTGCCGCGCCATGTCGGTCAGGTGCTGCGCGGTGAGGATCCTGGACCGCAGCAGCTGGCGGCACCCGACCCGGTGGTGTCCACCACGACGTCCGCCGACGCCGACGCCGCGGCCGCCGGCGCCATCATCGACCTACTGCGAGAGCTCGATGTGCTTCTCGAAACGCTCAGCGCGGCACCGATTTCCGAGCTGCGCAGCGGCGGCTTAGGGGTGCGCGAGATCAGGCGGCTGGCGAAGACAACCGGCATCGACGAGGCTCGGCTGGGTCTGATCCTCGAACTGGCCGCCGCCGCGGGTCTGATCGCCGGCGGCATCCCCGACCCGCCGCCGGACACCGGTGAGCCACCGTACTGGGCGCCGACCGTGGCCGCCGATCGATTCACCGAGGCGTCCACCGCCGAACGCTGGCAGCTGCTGGCCACTACCTGGCTCGACCTCGCGGCCCGACCGGCGCTGGTCGGGACTCGCGGCCCTGACGCCAAACCTTATGCTGCACTGTCAGATTCGCTGTACTCGACGGCCGCGCCGCTGGACCGCCGACTACTGCTTGACATGCTCGCCCATCTTCCGGCGGGTGCGGGAGTGGACACGAACACCGCGTCGGCGGCGCTGATCTGGCGGCGGCCACGGTGGGCCAGGCGGCTCCAGCCCGGGCCGGTCGCCGACCTCCTCGACGAGGCACGCCTGCTGGGCCTGGTAGGCCGAGGGGCGATCAGCACGCCCGGCCGGGCGCTCATCGGCGACGGCGAGGCCAACAAGGGCAATGCCATCGACGCGATGGCGCGCGCACTGCCCGCGCCGATCGACCACTTCCTGGTGCAAGCCGACTTGACCGTCGTGGTGCCCGGTCCGCTGGAACGTCATCTCGCAGAAGAACTGTCGGCAGTGGCCACCGTCGAGTCCGCCGGAACGGCCATGGTCTACCGCGTCAGTGAACAGTCGATCCGGCACGCCCTGGATATCGGCAAAACCGCCAACGCATTGCATTCCCTGTTCGAGCGGCACTCCAAAACACCGGTGCCGCAAGGCCTGACATACCTGATCGACGACGTCGCACGTCGGCACGGGCAACTGCGGATCGGTATGGCCTCGTCCTTCGTGCGCTGCGAGGACCCGACGCTGCTCGCCCAGGCGGCGGCGAGCGCCGAGCATCTCGGCCTGCGGGTGCTGGCACCGACGGTGGCGATATCGCAGGCACCGATCAGCGAAGTGCTGGCTGCCCTGCAGGACGCCGGTTTCGCACCCGCCGCCGAGGACGCCACCGGCACCATCGTCGACATACGGGCCCGCGGAGCGCGGGTTCCCGCGCCGCAGCGCCATCGGCCACACCGGCCGATGACTCACCCGAGCAGCGAGACACTCAGCGCGGTCGTCGCGGTGCTGCGCAAAGTGACCACGGCACCATTCGGCAGTGTCCGGATCGATCCGGCGGTGGCCATGTCGCTGCTGCAGCGGGCCGCGCATCAACAGGACACGGTGCTGATCCATTACGTCGACGCTGCCGGAGTGGCCACCCAGCGGGTGGTGTCGCCGATCACGGTGACCCGCGGGCAGCTGGTGGCGTTCGATTCGGCGTCCAGCCGGGCTCGTGAGTTCGCCATCCACCGCATCACCTCGGTCGTGTCAGCGGACGACAGATAATGGAACGATGCGCGCCGACGACGATGCAGAACGACGTGATGGGGAGGAGTGGTGCTAGATGCGTGCCGGCGACGATGCAGAACGACGTGATGAGGAGGAGCGGCACTAGATGACTGACGGACCCTTGATCGTGCAGTCCGACAAGACGGTGCTGCTCGAGGTCGACCACGAGCTTGCCGGCGCGGCACGGGCGGCCATCGCGCCGTTCGCGGAGCTGGAGCGTGCGCCCGAGCACGTGCACACCTATCGGATCACGCCGCTGGCACTGTGGAATGCACGCGCCGCGGGCCACGACGCCGAGCAGGTCGTCGACGCGCTGGTCAGCTATTCCCGCTACGCCGTTCCGCAGCCACTGCTGGTCGACATCGTCGACACCATGGCCCGCTACGGCCGGCTGCAGCTGGTGAAGAGCCCGGTGCACGGCCTGACACTGGTCAGTCTGGACCGCGCTGTGCTCGAGGAAGTGTTGCGCCACAAGAAGATCGCGCCGATGCTGGGCGCCCGCCTCGACGACGACACCGTCGTCGTGCACCCCAGCGAGCGCGGTCGGGTTAAACAGATGCTGCTCAAAATCGGCTGGCCGGCTGAGGATCTGGCCGGCTACGTCGACGGCGAGGCACATCCGATCAGCCTGCGCCAGGACGACTGGCAGCTGCGCGACTACCAGGAGATGGCGGCGGACTCATTCTGGGCGGGCGGTTCGGGAGTCGTGGTCCTGCCGTGCGGCGCGGGCAAAACGCTCGTCGGCGCGGCCGCCATGGCCAAAGCCGGTGCGACCACGCTGATTCTGGTCACCAATACCGTCGCAGGCCGTCAATGGAAAAGGGAACTGATCGCCCGGACGTCGTTGACCGAAGACGAGATCGGCGAGTACTCCGGTGAGCGCAAGGAGATCCGGCCAGTCACCATCGCGACCTATCAGGTGATCACCCGTCGTACCAAGGGCGAGTACCGCCACTTGGAGCTGTTCGACAGCCGCGACTGGGGGTTGATCATCTACGACGAGGTGCACCTGCTGCCGGCACCGGTGTTCCGGATGACCGCCGATCTGCAGTCTCGGCGCCGGCTGGGATTGACGGCGACGCTGATCCGCGAGGACGGCCGGGAGGGCGACGTGTTCTCGCTGATCGGCCCAAAACGCTACGACGCGCCCTGGAAGGACATCGAAGCCCAGGGCTGGATCGCGCCGGCCGAGTGCATCGAAGTACGTGTCACGCTGACCGACAGCGAGCGGATGACGTACGCCATCGCCGAGCCCGAAGAGCGCTACAAGCTGTGCTCGACAGCGCATTCGAAAATCGCGGTGGTCAAGTCGATTCTGAGCCGTCACGCAGGCGAGCCGACCCTGGTGATCGGCGCGTACCTGGATCAGCTCGAGGAGCTCGGAAGCGTGTTGGGCGCCCCGATAATTCAGGGGTCGACCAAGAACGCCGAACGCGAGGCGTTGTACGACTCGTTTCGCCGCGGCGAGGTGAACACCCTGGTCGTGTCCAAGGTGGCCAACTTCTCCATCGACTTGCCGGAAGCTGCTGTTGCGGTGCAGGTTTCGGGTACCTTTGGCTCACGGCAGGAGGAGGCGCAGCGACTGGGCCGGTTGCTCCGCCCCAAAGCCGACGGCGGCGGCGCGGTGTTCTATTCGGTGGTGGCCCGCGACAGCCTGGACGCCGAGTACGCCGCACACCGGCAGCGCTTTCTCGCCGAGCAGGGCTACGGCTACGTCATCCGCGACGCCGACGACCTGCTGGGGCCGGCCGTCTAAGGCGATCGCAAGCGCGGCGCTCTCCCGCGCGCGGCGGGTCGCCTTCATCCAACTCAGAGCGACAGGATCGTCGCCGACGCGGTGCCGGGTGCGCCGTACACCTGCGCCAGCCCGACGCGCGGGTTGCCGGGCACCTGACGCTCGCCCGCCTCGCCACGCAGCTGACGGACCAGCTCGTGCATCTGCCGCAGGCCGGATGCACCGATCGGCTCGCCGTTGGCGATCAGCCCGCCATCGGTGTTGACCGGGACCGAACCGTGGATCTCGGTGGCGCCGTCGGCCACCAACTTTTCTTGCTCGCCGTCGGCGCACAAACCCGTCTCAGCCATGTGGATCACCTCGGCGCCGGCGTCGGTGTCCTGCAGTTGGGCGATGTCGACGTCCTCAGGCCCGATACCCGCGGCCTCGTAGGCGGCCTTGGCCGCGTAGACGGTAGGCGAGACGTCCTCGTCCAACGGTGCGAACGTGGCATGCACTTCGTAGGCGCCGTAGCGGCGGGTGCGGATCTCGGTGGCACGCACGTACACCGGTTTGTCGGTGTACTTGTGCGCGATGTCGGCCCGACACATGACCAGGGCCGCGGCGCCTTCATCGGGGGCACAGAACATGTACTGCGTCAGCGGATAGTTCAACACGGGCGAGTTCAGGATCTGGTCTTCGGGAATGGCCTTGCGGCGGAAAGCATTCGGATTGATTGCGCCGTTGCGGAGGTTCTTGGCGGCGACCTTGGCCAGGGTGGCCTGGGAGATGTTGTGGTCGTGGAGGTACTTGTTGGCCTTCATGCCGAAGAACTTGGTGGTGACGAACTGGCCGTTGTTGGCGTACCACTGCGGCAACGCCAGCTTGGCGGGGTCGTCGGTGAACGCACCGCGCGGGTGCTTGTCCAGACCGATGGCGATGCCGATGTCGTATTTACCCAGCCGGATGGTGTCGGCGGTCTGCTGAATCGCGCTGGCCGCGGTGGCGCACGCATTGAACACGTTGGTGAACGTGATGCCCGTCAGCCCGACCAGACGGGTCACCGCGTCGGGATTGGACACCTCGTGGCTGCCACCGAAGCCGAATTGGATGTCTTTCCATCCGACACCGGCATCGGCCAGCGCAGATTGGATGGCTTCCGCACCCATCTGCATCGCGGTCTTATCGAACCTGCCGAAGGGATGCAGGCCCACGCCGATGATGGCCACATCATTACTCATGTCGAGCTCCTCGTTTGGTAGATGGTGGCAAGACCCGCGATCGCCACTAGACCGGCTGGAACGCGAACGTGACGATCTCGTCGCCGTCAGCGTCGGTGGCGAACGGCAGCATGGTGAGCTCGACCTGCTGGCCGAACTCGAGCTTGGCCGGGTCGTTTTCGGTCAGCCGGCCCTCGACCCGGATGACCGCGTCTCCTCCCAAACCCAACTGCACCAGGCCCACCCCGAACGGCACGAAGTCGTCGCCGGTCGGACCGGCGTAGGGAGCCCCCGGCGGGAAGCCCTGCGTGGTCCAGGTCACCAGGGTTCCGCTGCGCGGCAACAAGAGGTCGGTCATCGACGCGGCGCTGCACCGCGGGCAAAGGTCCTGCACCGGAAAGGTGGTGGCACCGCAGTCGCCACACCGGCTGCCGATGAGCTGCGGATTGTCGTTAGGCCAGGTAGAGATGCTGGGATCGATTGCCTTCTGCACCGCGGGTCCTCCGTCATCCGCCCAAAAGATAATGCGCTCACCAGACCGTACAACAGCGTTCCGCAAAAGCGGAAACCGCATTCTCACAAATGTTCGCGGCGCTGGACGACGAGGTCGTGACCGCCGAACAAAGGCTGGCCAACTTGTTCGCGACCGCCGACCAGATTCCGGAGGCGCCCGACTTCGTCAAATGGGTCGACCGTAGGTTCAACGGTGTGCTCCCGGCGGGCAGCACGACCTGACGACACGAGGAGATGACGATGACGGTCACAGTGACGCTCGAACTCAGATTCAAGCCCGACGAGGTGGCCGCGGGCCGCGAACTGATGGGACGGGTGCTGCAAGACACCCGGGCATTCGACGGAAATATTCGAACCGACGTGCTCATCGACGAGGACGACGAAGCGCACTGGCTGATCTACGAGCTGTGGGACTCAGTCGAGAGCGACGAGGCGTACCGCAAATTTCGCGCCGGCGAGGGCAAGATCACGCAGCTGCCTCCCCTGCTGGCCGCGCCCCCGGTCAAGATCCGCTACACCACCAGCGACGTCTAGCTCAGCGCCGGGATCACTTCGCGCTCGAACAATTGCACGCCGGAACGGTCGTATGCGGCCTCGGGGAAGTAGCAGATCACATACTCGCAGCCGAGATCCCGCAGCCGCTGCAGCCGCTCGACGACCTGCTCGGTGGTGCCGGTGGCCGAATCCGGTCCGCTGGTTCCGCCGAGCATCGCGTCGGCTGCCGACTCCGGGACATAGCCGACCAGGCGATCGCGGATACGCTGCATCCGGTCTTTGACGCCTTTGTCTGAGGTGTCCACCACGGCGTTGACATTGACGGAACGGACGATGGCGTCAAAGTCGGTGGCGACGTCACGGCAATGACCGGCAAGGACGTCGGACTTGTGCGCAAAGCCGTCGGGCTCGCCGGTGAAATTGGTGTACTGCGCGTATTTCGCCGCGATGCGCAACGTCTTCTGCTCGCCACCGCCGGCGATCCAGAGCGGAATCCCGTTGTTCTGCAACGGCTTCGGTGACACAATCGCGCCATCGACCTGATAGTGCTTACCGGTGAAGCTGACCTTCCCGTCGCGCCAGGCATCGCGCATGATCTGGACACCTTCGTCGAGTCGGCCCAATCGCTCGCCAGCGGACGGGAAGCCGTAACCGTAAGCGCGCCATTCATGTTCGTACCAGCCGCCGCCGATGCCCATCTGAATACGACCACCCGCGATGATGTCGGCGGTGGCCGCCACCTTGGCCAGGTAGGCGGGGTTGCGGTAGCTCATCGCCGTACACATCTGGCCGAGCTTGACCCGCGACGTGGTCGCGGCGTAGGCCGACATCAGCGACCATGCCTCGTGGGTCGCTTCGTCGGTGGGCATCGGCACGGTGTGGAAGTGGTCGTAGACCCACACCGAATCCCACGCGCTTCCGTCGGCATAGGCAGCGAGATCGCGCATCACCGGCCAGTGCAAGGCGGCGTCGATGCCGACCAGGTCCAGCCGCCAGCCCTGGGGGATGAAGAATCCGAATCGCATGGTTTCAGAGCCTAGCCCGGTGATGATTGAGGAGGCACGGAGGAGGTGCAGGATGCGGATACTCATCTCCGGTGCCAGCATCGCCGGGCCGGTGCTTGCGTACTGGCTGACCCGAGCCGGGTTCGAGGCCACCGTCGTCGAGCGCGCGCGGACGCTGCGCAAGACCGGCGGCCACGCCGTCGACTTGTTCCGTCCCACCATGGAAATCTCGGCCAAGATGGGCGTCTTGCCGCGTATCGAGGAACGTGCCACCGGAACGGACACACTCACGCTGTACCGCAATGGCACGGCTCGGCCGGCGCGGATCGACCTCACGAAAATCGTTGCCGCAGCTTCTGATCGACACGTGGAGATCATGCGCGACGACCTGAGCGAGATCTATTACGACGCCGGCCGCGACCATGTCGAGTATTTGTTCGGCGATTCGATCACAGCGATCTCCCCTGACGGCGAGGTGAGCTTCGAGCGGACAGCAGCGCGCAGGTTCGAGATCGTGGTCGGCGCGGACGGGCTGCATTCCAATGTGCGGCGCCTGATCTTCGGCGACGAGGCAAATCTCACCCGGTTCATCGGGGGGTATCTGGCGGTGTTGTCGGCACCAAAAGCACTCTCGGTCGACGGAGAGATGGTGGTTCACGCCGGCGCCGGTCGTCTTGCGGGCATCTACAGCGCGCGCCACCTGGACGACGCGCGCGCATTGTTCATGTTTCGCACCAAGGAGCAACTTCAGTATCACCACCGAGATATCCTGCGGCAGAAGGAATTGCTACGCGATGCTTTCGCCGGGATGGATCCGCAGGTCGACGGTTGGCTCGACGAGCTCGAACGGACACCGGCGTTCTACTTCGACTCGATCACACAGTTGCAACTCGACACCTGGTCGAGCGGGCGGGTCACCCTGGTCGGCGACGCGGGGTACTGCCCCGGGCCGGCGGTGGGCGGCAGTACCAGCCTGGCGGTGCTGGGCGCTTACGTGCTCGCCGGCGAGCTGTCGGCGGCGAACGGGGACTACGCGCAGGCGTTCGCGACGTATGAGCGGGAGATGAAACCCTCAGTACTGCGCAGCCGGGCCTTCGCGCGCGGGGCCGCCAAGACCGTCATTCCCGGGTCCGCCGCATCGGTTTGGGCAGTCACCCGTGGCGCCCAGTTGGTGTCGCTGCTGCCCAGCGCGCTCACCAGAACGGTCGCAAAGCTGAACACCAAGGGTGTGCGGATGTACGACTCGATCCGGGTCAAGGACTACCGCCATCTGACACCATAACCTTGACGCTGTCCGCCAAATGGCCATGCCACGAGAGGAACAATCGCCAATGAAACTGACCGGTGTCGGGATCTGGAGTAGCCAGCTGCGCTACGGAGACCCGTCCGAATCCGCTGACGCAGCAGCCGAATTGGACGGGCTGGGCTTTCAGGCTCTGTGGATACCCGACGTGGGCGGCCCGGTGTTCGACGCGGTGGGTCACCTGCTGGCCGCGACCACGCGGACTGTGATCGCCACAGGGATTCTGAACCTGTGGATGCACGCACCCGGCGACGTCGCTGAGTCCTTTGCCACCCTGACGGCTGAGCACGGCGACCGCTTCCTGTTGGGAATCGGGGTCAGCCACGCTCCGCTGATCGACGCCGGCGAACCCGGGCGGTACCGCAAACCTCTGGCAGCGACGGCCTCGTTCTTGGACGGGTTGGATGCCGCACCGCGACCGGTTCCCCGCGAGCGTCGGGTGCTGGCGGCACTCGGCCCGAAGATGCTGTCCCTATCCGCGAGCCGCGCCGCGGGAGCGCATCCCTACCTCGTCACCCCTGACCACACCGCTGCTGCCCGTTCGACTTTGGGCGAGGGGCCCTTGCTGCTGCCAGAGCAGACCGTCATCCTGTGCGACAGCGCCGAAGAGGCCCGCGAGATCGGAACCGACTGGCTGCGCGCATATTTGGCGCTGCCAAACTACGCCAATAATCTACTGCGCAGCGGTTTTTCCGGAGACGACCTGGCGCAGGTCACTGATCGGCTGTTTGACGCGATCATCGCGTGGGGCGACGAAGATGCCATCATGCGCCGGATCTCGGAACACTTCGAGGCGGGCGCCGACCATGTGTGCGTCCAGGTGCTGCTGAGCGACCCGAGAGCATTTCCGCGCGAGCAATGGCGCCGCATCGCCGCGGCCGCGACCTAGCAAGTCACATCCGCCACTCGGAGAGCCCGTGCCGCTTCCTCGCACGTACCCGAGTGACGGATGTGACTAGGGCAATCAGGCATACCGTAGAGCCATGTCTTCCAAGCACACGCTGTTTCGAATCTTCTATCGGTTCGGCTTCACCCCGTGGGACGGTCATCCGCTCGCGCGAAGTTTGCGATCCCTGGTCGAAGGCGACGGTGCTCTGCCCGCCGGGAGAGCGCTCGAACTCGGTTGCGGCACCGGTGACTGCTCGATCTACCTCGCCGAGCATGGCTGGCAGGTCACCGCCGTCGACTACGTGAAGCAAGCCTTGGACAAGGCTCGCGCGAAGGCGGACGCTGCCGGCGCCGTCGTCAACTTCGCCCGCGCTGACGTCACCCGCTTGAGCTCAGCCGGCCTCGGCGACAACTTCGGGTTGATCGTCGACAACGGCTGCCTGCACAACATGAGCAACTCCGACCGCGACGCGTACGTCCGCGAAGTCAGCGCGATCGCGGCTCCGGATGCGCGGCTGTTGATCACAGCGTTCCGTCCCGGCGGCAGGTTCGGCGTGCGCGGCGTCGAACCCGCCGAGATGGAGAGACGATTCACCCAAGGCTGGACGCTGGTGTCCACCGGCGACGAACGCGAGCTGGACGGCGAACAGACCCCGACGCGGTACTACCTCTTCCAGCGCAGCGGCTAGCTACGACG